>NZ_JAMZEL010000005.1:0-450167 GCF_024158025.1 Runella salmonicolor | reverse complement strand
GTTGGCAGCAGTACCGCGCCCACGCCCTCCACGGCCAGCAGTGGAACGCTGAGTTATTGGGTAACCCAAACGGTGAACAGCTGCGAAAGCACTCGCACAAAGATAGACGTGGTTGTAACGGCCACTCCCTCCCCTCCAGAGGTTACCACGCCGATAGACTATCCACAAGGTGGAATAGCGTCTCCTTTAAGCGCTGTCGGCACAAACCTAAAATGGTATTTGACTGCTTCTGGGGGTGTTGGAAGTACGGTTGCGCCAACTCCATCAACCGTTGATGCTGGAATGACTGAATATTATGTCACTCAGACAGTGAATAATTGTGAAAGTAATCGGGCTACGATTCAGGTTGAGGTCATTAATGTCGTTGGTTCTTCACAAACTACTGTTTGCTTAAATTTGGCATTATTTTTGGAAGGGCCTTATGCAGGAAGCCTGACTATGACAAACAAGCTCAATCAGCAAGGACTTTTGCCAGGGCAGACACCCATTAGTTCACTTGGTGTCCCAACCCCTGCAGGGCAGCCGTATTCAGGAGCACCGTGGAATTATTCGGGTTCGGAGACCGCAATTTCTTATCCTCCTAATGCGGTCGATTGGGTTTTGATTTCCTTGCGTACTGTTGCCCTAGATCCTCTCACAACCGTTTTTCGTACCGCTGCTTTGTTGCTTTCCAATGGCAGCGTTTCATTGATAAGCCCTTGCCCTGTGTTGTCGACAAATCAATCGTATTTTGTTGTAGTTGAGCACCGTAATCATATAGGGGCTATTTCTCATCAAGCCGTTCCTGTTGTTAATAACAGCATTAACTACAACTTTTCAACGCAGCAATCCTACATTCCCGTTGGCTCACCCGCCAATGGACAAAAGCAACTTTCGCCGGGATTCTTCGTGTTGTATGCCGCTGACTGTACTAAAAATTCGCTTTCACAAATTGACGCAAACGATACTAGTAAATGGCGAGTAGATAATGGAAAAGTAGGCCGTTATCTAACAACAGATTTTAACATGGACGGTGCTCCTGATGCTAATGACAATACGCTATGGCGTTTAAATAATGGTCGGTTTTCGGGCGTAAATTTCTATTAATGGCACGTTTATTGCTTACTAAACGATACGTGTAAAATCTATGTTAGTAAGAAAATAAAAAAAGAATAAATGATATGTAATCACTCATCATAGAGTCTTAATGAAATTATATAGTTATAAATACATATTGTCATGAAAAGTCCAGTCATTGGCCGTGGGCTAATTTTTGTTGGGATAGTACTCTTTTACGCAACGGGAGCGTTTGCCCAGACAAGTTTTAAGTTGCGACTTGTCCCCAAAGTAATCGCTTGCGATAGTGCCATTGTCAGCGTAGAAATTCAGGCCCCCGACAGTGCATTTGTAATGGGAAATGCCAATTTGAGGATTTTCTATAAAACTGCTCAGCTCGCAAACCCGTCTATTAAAAGTCGAAATAACTTTTCCTCAGGAGATTACTTTAGTATAACTTCATTGACAGATGTTGGGGTAGACACCTCTGTATTTACGCTGAATATTTTGTACAGAGGAGAGCAAGGGAGCGGAACTACCGTGGGGGCTTCTTGGATTTCAGTCGCTGACGTCAAATTTGCGTTGACTGGAACAAATACTTCTAAATGCTATGACTTGTTTTTTCTGCCAAAGGGTGCGTCCAGTTCACTGCCCAATACCGTAATAACCCGTGCTTATGCCTCCCCAACGATGGAGGATCCGAATCGGACGCTGACCGCAGAAATAAATGGGACATTTACCAACATTACGAATCAATGTTCGCTTCCAGTAGTTGCGATTGCAAAAGATACCACCATCAATGCGGGTGGAGTGGCGGTTCTGACGCTCTCGTCACAAAATGGAGTCTTTCCCGCTACGGTTACAATTACAGGGCAAGCCCCCATTCAATTAACCCAGGCAGAGCCAGTCAAAACGGTATCAGTATCACCAGCCACTGACACAATTTATCAAATTTTGACCGTTACAGGTAGTTGTGGTTCTGGATCGGCAGCTCCTGGGAAAAGTCAAGCGAAGGTGTCGGTACAGGAAGTCACTCCTCCTGAATGCCCTCCTGTTAAGTGTATCCCGTTGACAGTGAGGATAATCAACTAAGAAATTTACGAACGAAAAATATCCATCAAAAAAGTGGCGGCTCTCATAGGCAGCCACTTTTCGTTTTGTACCATTAGTTCAACTTCGTGGAGTTGTTGGGTGATTGCTTGATGGCTGTAAAATTGTTCTTCCAAGGTCTGGCGTATGAGGCTGTGCATCCACTCCAGATTTTGTTGTCGGCGGTTTTTAACGTGGAATCCAGAGGCTTTGGATTGTGAATCAAATTGAAGAATTTGATTCCATATTTCATATAAACCTCGCTTTTCTAGTGCCGAGCAGGTCAGTACGGGCGGAAACCAGCCATTTTCATTGGGAGGAAATAGATGAAATGCATTTTGGTATTCTATCACTGCCCGTTGGGCCGCGGATTGGTTGTGGCCGTCGGCTTTGGTAATTACTACGGCATCAGCCATTTCCATAATTCCCTTTTTGATGCCTTGGAGTTCATCTCCTGCTCCTGCAAGCATCAATAAAAGGAAGAAATCAACCATTCCTTTTACGACGGTTTCGGATTGACCTACTCCCATGGTTTCCACCAGTATAATCTCAAACCCTGCCGCTTCACAAAGCAGCAGGGTTTCGCGGGTTTTGTTGGCTACGCCACCTAATGAGCCTCCTGAAGGTGAAGGGCGAATGTACGCCATTGGGTCGTGGGCGAGTTCTTCCATGCGCGTTTTATCGCCCATGATACTGCCTTTGGAGCGTTGACTGGTTGGGTCAATGGCCAATACCGCCGTTTTTTTGCCGTCAGCGGTCAGTGTTTTGCCGAATGCTTCGATAAATGTACTTTTTCCAACCCCAGGTACCCCCGTGATTCCGACCCGAATGGCGGAGCCTGTATGGGGTAATATTTGTTCCAGAACCCGCTGGGCTAAAATTCTGTCGGAAGGTAGCTGGCTCTCAATCAATGTAATAGCTCTGCTAAGTATCAGCCGATTGCCTGATAATATACCTTCGACGTACGCATCAACGGAGAGACGAGCTTGCAACAGCGTAGAGATTGGTTTGTGGTAAATACTGCCTATAAACCTGAAGATAAAGATAAAATTTTGCGCCTTAGTTACCGATTTATCAATGTTATTCTTCTGGCTGGGCGGCAAATGCCTCTGCCCACAGTAAATCTTCAGGAGTGGTTATTTTGATGTTTTCATAACCGCCTTCAATGAGTGTAATGGGGTGCCCCGCGTGTTCCAAAACGCTAGCACAATCAGTAAAGGACGGTTGCTCAGGGGTGTCAAAAGCGGGGCGCATCCAGTCTAAACGGAAAGTTTGAGGAGTTTGTACCAAACGATAGGCGGCCCGGTCAACGGAATGATTAGCGCCGTCGGCGTCGACAAAACGAATGGAATCTTTGGGGGAGACCGCCGTAATTGCCGTGCCTTTTTGCGCGGCAACTTCAAAACTTTGGGCAATGATACTTGGAGAAACAAAGGGTCTGACTCCGTCGTGGACTGCAACCAACCCTTCTTTGGCACTTATTTTTTTTAAGCCATTTTTGACCGATTGAAAGCGGGTGTTTCCACCAGCTACGGTGACAATGGCTGGATAAAATCCGTGTTTGTCGCAAAGTGCATACCAGGCTTTCATCTCATTGGCGGGAAGAACCAACAGAATTTGCAACGAAAAATCGTAAGCGATAAACTTTTCAATGGTATGCATTAAAATAGGTTTACCCCTTACTAGCATGAATTGTTTGGGCGTTTTACTCCCCATGCGAGTGCCGTTTCCGCCGGCGACGATGATGGCAAATTTGGTCATAAAAAAATCGTTAGTAAACAGTCGTTAGCCGTCAGTATTAATACAAAAACGTAACTATGGACTATTTACTAACGACCAATTATGAACTTAACTTAAATAATAAGCATGGCATCGCCATAGCTAAAGAACTTGTATTTTTCCTTCATTGCTTCTTCATAAGCCTCCATGACAAGGTCATGGCCACCAAAAGCACAAGTCATCATCAACAAGATGGATTCAGGTAAATGCAGGTTGGTCAGCAATGCGTTGGAAATTTTGAAGTCGTAAGGTGGGAAAATAAATTTATCCGTCCATCCTTCAAAAGGTTTTACGCGGTTGTTGGCCGATACCGATGATTCAAGTGCTTTGAGCGAAGTTGTTCCGATGGCACAAACACGTTTGCCTTTGTCGAGCGCTTCGTTGATTACGTTGGCCGAAGCCTCGGTGATAGCAAAATTTTCGGAATCGGTCTTGTGTTTGGTCAAATCTTCAACGTCAACTTGACGGAATGTGCCTACCCCTACGTGTAACGTGATGGGGGTAAAGTTGATGCCTTTAATTTCCATCCGCCGCTGAATCACTTTCGTAAAGTGCATTCCAGCCGTTGGCGCAGCTACCGCACCAACGTGTTGAGCGAAGATGGTTTGATAGCGCTCACGGTCAGCATCTTCTACCTTGCGCTTAATGTCACGAGGAAGGGGAGTTTCTCCCAACTCGTCGATGGCACGCATCAACTCGTCGTGATTTCCGTCATACAGGAATCGAATGGTCCGCCCACGAGAGGTGGTGTTGTCAATGACTTCCGCAACCAAGTCGCTATCGCCAAAGTACAATTTATTACCTACTCGAATTTTACGGGCAGGGTCTACCAGTACATCCCAAAGCCGCATTTCACGGTTGAGCTCACGAAGTAAAAAAACTTCAATTTTCGCACCTGTTTTTTCCTTTTGACCGTATAAGCGTGCTGGAAAAACTTTGGTATCGTTGACGACCATTGCGTCGCCTTCTTCGAAGTAGTCTATAATTTCGGAGAACTTTTTGTGTTCAATCTTTTTGGTCTGACGATTTACCACCATTAGACGGGACTCGCCGCGGTCTGCAGGATAGAGAGCAATTAAGCTCTGAGGAAGGTCAAACTTAAACTCGGAAAGTTTCATATATCTTTTTGGCTAAAAGACACCGTAAAAAAAAATAAGACCGCAAAAGTAGTAATAAATTGGCTATTATCAGCTAGTTTCGTCTTTTTTTTTAGTGCATGGTCAGGAGCCAGCCCTATTTGGGGTGTGTTATAACCAAAGGAATTATTAGGGAGCTACTACTACATCAAAGGTGATATTTACATCGTCGCTTCCAGGAGCAACGGTACCATTTTTAACGGATTGTCCATTTACGGGGGGCTGGTGGCGCAACTGAAGGCGAAGCAAACCTTGGTTGATGCTTCCAGTGGCCACGGTTCCAGACAATCCAATTGGGAAATTACGGCTGTCTTTGTCGCTTGCCGTGTAGGTAAACAGCGACGAAGGCGTGGGCGTTAATACGACCAAATGTTCATCACCTTCTTCCCGTACTTCGTCGGTTATGTTATCAGTCGGTGTTTTGCTTTCATCCAAAAATTCAACATCTACTTTGTAGCTGCGGCTTGCTTTTAAGGTAATCCGTGAGGTTGTTGGGGCATTGCCGCCGTCGCCGTCCAAATCTTTCCATTCAAATTTTTGGGGAGTCGTTGTTCCGTCTTCGGTGAAAGTCAGGCGTACGGTGGTAATTAGCTCGTTTTCGTCTTCTGGGGCGGGCGCTTCTTTCGTTCCACAACTCCAAATTACCGCAGTAATGGTAAATGCCAATGTAATGGTTAATAATGAATGTGCAGGTTTCATGTTGATATGTAGTTAAAAATTAAAAAATCCATTTTAAACGCAGCGAAAAATTGCGACCCTGCTCTATTGAATAATACCGGAATCGGTTAAGATAGTCGCGGTAGGCGGTATCAAACAGGTTTTGTCCCATAATACCCCACGTTATTTTTTGTTTTTCGGTCAAAATTATGTCGCCGCCTACTTGGATTGACCATAAATGATAGGCAGAAGGCGGTGGCATAAAATCGCTATTGGGCGGAACGCGCTTTTGTTGATCGACCCATAAATGCCCAATGGAAACGAACGAATCATGGGAGTGAATCACTGTCCCTATTTTGTACCGCAAGCCGTTTTCAATGCGATTGGCGGGGATGGCCACCAAATAATCGTTGGCGGCTTGGTCGTAAGCCCTCAGGTACGAAATTTTTGCGGTGTGTTCCCAGCGGGGAGTAATATTCCATTCGGTGGTGACGTCGGCACCTGAAAATGTTGCGTTTGTTTGAACGTATTTAAAATATGGAAAAGCTCCGCGAATGGTCAGAATGGGTTCTGATTGCGGTTTTAGGTAGATAAAGTTTTGAATGGAATTGTGGTAGAGGCCTATTTCAGCGCTAAAACGTTCGGAGGTATATTCCACGTTTCCCATCAAATTATAGGCGGTTTCGGGGCGCAGGCTTTCGCTGCCTTCTTCATAGGCGGCTGCGCCGTGGTGTACTCCTTTGCTGTACAGTTCGTTGACGCTCGGCGGGCGCCAGCCAGTGCCAAAATTTGCCCTTACAGAGAGATGGGAATTGGCATTAAATACGCTCCCAACGGTACCCGACCAACTGTTGAATTGATGGTTTCGTTGGTCTAATGTTTGCCCAATAAAACGATACACTTGAAGCCAACGCATATCATATCGTAGACCCGCTTCCCATTCCCATTTTTGCCGAATCCAGCGCTCAATCACAAATGCACCCGCGTTGGATTGCTCAAAATCAGGGATTAAGGGGCGGCCATCGGTAAAGTTGTATTGGTGCAAACCGCTGAATCCGATTTGACCTGTAATTTCTTTGGCAATGGGCTTATGTTCCAAAACCATATCACCAGTTAAGGTTGTAATCCTAAACAGCAGCGCGGGCTTTAGGGCTGCCTGCGGACCGTGCAGGTCGTATTCGGCACGTTGGTTGTGCTGCCTGCCTAGGGTCAGCGAAAGACGATTCCCTGAAAACTGTCGGTAGGCTTTTATCTTTAACAAATCATGGTCAACGAGCTGATTCGGACGCTCAATGGCGCGGTTAAAATCCGCTTTGATAAAGGGCTCTCCGTTCTGAATGACGCTGAGTAAATCAGAGGTGCTTCCGATGTGCGAGCCTGAAAAGATGCCTAAATTGGTGTGGAATTGACTATAAAAAACTTCGGCACCGAATTTGACAGAACGATAACCCGCCGCTGCCGAAAAATTCTGTTCACGTACACCCGTATTGGCCAAAAAATAATCGGGTGTTCGAATATTGCCGCCATTTTTGAGGGTTCCTTGCAGACGCCAGCCAAACCCTTTCCATTTCTTGAGCCCGCCTTCAAATGTTCCCGACACAACCCCTGTACGTCCATTTGTAAATCCAACCGTATTCAACTCGCCTCGTATTGAGCCAATTGTGTAAGGCAGTTCTGCGGGCTCTACCAAAATAACCCCGCCGATGGCATCCGAACCGTACCGAACCCCGGCAGCTCCTTTCACAACGGTTAGGCGTTTGGCAATGAAGGGGTCGATTTCGGGTGCGTGTTCGGAACCCCATTGTTGCCCTTCCTGCCGTATTCCATTATTTATGATTAGAATCCGATTGCTGTGTAGTCCGTGGATAACGGGTTTGGCAATGGAAGCTCCCGTTTGTAGCATAGTAACGCCCACAATTTTTTGCAGTGCTTCGGCCAAGGTTTGGCCGCGGGTTTGTTCCAACGATTGATTTTGTAACGAACCCGAAGGTTGCGTTAGCGAAGTGACGCGCCGTGCTACGATTTCTACGTCCTGCAAGTGCACTTCATCTTCGCTGAGATTGAGGTTCTCTTCCGCGCTGTGTTGGAGCGCAATGGTGGTGCGGGTGGTTTTGTAGCCAATGATTTTACATTCCAGTACGTAACTGCCCTGACACAATCGGTCAAATTTGTAATGACCATCGGTATCAGTAGTGGTTACTTTGGAGGTGTTTTTGATGGTTAGTACGGCACCGACAATGGGGAGGTTGGTCTCACGGTCTTTTACCACGCCTTTGACGAAACAATCGCAGTTCGCCGTATTTTGGGCGTATACTGTGTTGAAGTCAAGCAAACCAATGAAGAATAATATAATAAATAGACGAACCACCCTTTGTGAATTTTTCACAAAAGTATATTAAATGCAACTTTGTTGCAAATATTAATTTTCAGATTCTTCGGCGGGCGTTTGGTCTTTGGGACGTTCGTAGATAAGTTTTCCCTTGTCATCCCATTCACTGATTAAAATTCCTTCGCCGTCTTCGTACCAGTAGCGGGGATAACGTGTCACTTTCTTGCGTTGGCGTCGGTATTGGTAGTATTCATTCCAAGTACCAATCGGAAGGTCATTGTCGTATTGGCCTTTGACCATTAATTGACCGCCGTCGTAATATTTGAGATAATCCCCTTTTCTTTTTCCATAATGGATAGGAATCACTTCAAGGACTTTGGTGTGAGCAGAGTCATAATAACTGATAACTGATTCGGCGGGGAACCCGCGCGACCATTTTGTTTTGTCCAGTAAGCGGTAGTTGGCGTCGTATGTTTCCCAACGTCCGTCTTTGGTGCCGATGTAATAATTGCCTTCTTCGACCAAGGCTCCTGAGGCATAACGTTTGTAAGGGCCGTGAAGAATAAGGGCCGATTCTTTGTCCTTGATGGCAGCTTTTGAGATGATTCGGTTGCGAGAATCGTACCAAAATACGTCAACTCCATCATATTGGCGCGGTGGACGGGTTTCTTTCAATACGTGAAATTCAATCTGGGTAATTCGGTCACCGCTTCCAGTCGAGGAAGTCATGCGAACAATAGACAACCCCTCATAATCGGTATGGAATTTCTTCTTTTTCTTGCGTTTAGCTTTTTCTGCTTTCCGGTATTCTTTGATTTTAAGGCCTAAATCAGGAATCGTTTCCGTGAAAAAGCCCACGGCGTCGGCGGGTTTTACGGCTTTTCCACCCACGGTTGCCCCAACGCTCGGGGCAGCAGCGGTTGAAAGTCCTGCTTTTTGAAGTAAGCTATCGGCTTTGGCTTTTCTCTCCTGTAACTTTTGGGTTCGCTTGTCGGTTTTTTCAGACGTTGACTGCCCATAAGAAAGCTGGAAAGAAAACAGCAGGGTGACAAAAACCGCTGCTGGGAAGTAATTTTTCATAGTATAAGCTAACTGCTGTAATTTCTCTTTAAGATGATGATATTCAACCTCCAAAATTATACCAAACTTTTAACGCTCGATTTTATAATTTGGTATAAGGAGGATAAATGTAATGAAAAAGAGAGAGTTAAAGCAAGAATTTTGATGCTGGTTTTCGGTGAAAAGGATGGTGAGGTTACATTTTTACCAATCGAATTACTTTTTGACCTGCATCGCATCTTAACATACACAGATAATACCCGGGTGTCCAATTGAGGCCGTTTATGGGAATGGTATAACTTCCGTTTTGTGCCATACCTTCGCGCAACACCTCTATTTCTCTTCCCATCAAATCGTACAGCGCCAGCTTTATATACATCTGTTTGTTGATAGTATAGGTGATTCTAGTCAAGTCGCTAAATGGATTGGGAAAGTTTTGTTCTAAATTAAAGTCAGGATTGGTCGCCAGCGTGGTATCGGGTACAGGTTTGAAAATAGGCACCGTTTTAAATTCCTTATTGCCCATAATGGTCGTTGCCATGGCGCGCTCTACCCCGAGGTAGTCTTGCAATACACTGGTGTAAACTTGACGGAAGTCAAATTCGTATTTAATATCCCCGTTGCTGTCTACGTCACTTAAAACGGGATTTTTTCCAATTAACCCCCCTAATACTGAATTGCCGACCACGAATAAAGGAGCCGCTGAGCCGTGGTCGGTCCCCATGGTTCCGTTTTGGCTTACTCTTCGGCCAAATTCGGAGAAGGTCATGACGACTACTTTGTCGCCTAAGCCTCTTTTAGTCATGTCTTTTTGAAAGGCCGCGACAGCCTCAGAGACGGTTTTGAGCAGGTTGGCGTGGGTTCCCGTGGTGGTTGCGTTGGCCACTACCTGATTGGCGTGCGTATCAAAGCCCCCGATGGTTGTTAAATAAAAAGGTGTTTGTAGTCCACCCGAAATGAGTTCTCCCACAATTTTTAACTGTGTCCCCAAATTAGTGCTGGGAAATGACGTAACGTTTTTGGTCGCATTATCCCACTTTTTCTTGATTATGTCGGAGTAAGCAACGGATTGGGAAGCCACCTGTCGCATAAATTTTAGCTCTTCGCCCGCCAGTGTGTTGGGAATGGGGTCTGTGTCAACACTGGTGCCTTTTACCAAATTATAAAAATTGTTGGGGTCATTAAAAACAACCCCCGTAGATCCTAAATCAGATTGAATCAGGAGTGATTCTACCGCGCCTAGCTGAATCGCCATGGGCTGGTCTGGAATTTGGAGTGGGAAACCTGGATAAAGTTGGGTCAAATACCGCCCCACCCAGCCTTCATCCAATACTTCGTTGGCATCAGACGCAGTTAGCCAAATATCGGTGGAACGAAAATGAGAACGGTTAGGGCTTGGATACCCTACATTTTGAACAATGCTCATTTTCCCATTGTCGTACAGCGCTTTCAACGCGCTCATGGCGGGGTTTAGCCCCATTTGGCTGGTAAGCGGGAGTACGCTTTCTTTTTTTATGGCAATATTTGCGCGCTTGTTATAATAAAGTGGATTCTCATAAGGCACCACCGTATTGAGGCCGTCGTTGCCGCCAGATAGTTGAACCAGCACAAAGATTTTGCCATTCGTGGCCTCCAGATTAAGCGCAAAAGGATTGTGAGCAAAGGCCTTTACTGGAATATTTCCCATCCCAAACGCCACTCCTCCCGAA
Source organism: Runella salmonicolor (assembly GCF_024158025.1). Lineage (NCBI taxonomy): Bacteria > Pseudomonadati > Bacteroidota > Cytophagia > Cytophagales > Spirosomataceae > Runella > Runella salmonicolor. Next base: position 439,374 of record NZ_JAMZEL010000005.1, on the reverse strand, counting down.
ATAAGACTCAGTTGTTGTATAAACTCTTTACGGTTCATATTCTTTTCGTTATGGATAAAAGACTAGGCAAGTTGAAACTCAGGGAGCCGCATTACAGCCTTAAAAAAAACTTTGAGTTGAACATCAGCGCCCGGCGTGCTGGTAGACCAATTGGCCAAAATAGTACCGCCGAGGAGTGTTCTTACGAGTGCGTCTTTTTTCTGCGCACTGAGTGGAAATTGTAAGAAGAGCGTCACGACATCGTCCACAAATTTTACGGCATCTTCGGAGGTTTTGTATGAGCGGGCGTAATCAACGGGCGCACTTATGTTTTTGAATTGAACCGCTCGCGCATTACCCATCATATTGACCACGTTGTCAGAAAATCCGCCTCTTACAACAAACGTTGTGGAGTTAATCCAGTCGCGTTGGCCCACCCATCCCTGCACACTCGGCGGGAAAAAGAGTTGCTGTTGTAGCGCCTGTGATTGTGTATATACATAGGCCCAGTCGGCGGTAGGGTTCATTTGCGCGGGCGTCATGTCAAAAGCTTTTAAAATACCAATGGTCGTTTCCATGGGGCTTTTGATTTTGGCACCTTTGTAATCGGTTTTATAAAACTCGTCGCTGGTAAGCATGAAAGATAGGACTGGACGAATTTCGTAGTTGTTTTTACGAAAAACATCGGCCATTTGCTTCACAAAAGTTTCGTTGGGCTTATAAAAGATGAATTCTTTGTAAAGCTTCTGGCATATAAACTCGGCCGCTTGAGGTTTTTCCAAAATGATGTCGACAATATCGCCGTAGGCGAAATTGCCTGTTTTGCCCAAAAAAGTCTTCGTAGTGTTCGAAAAACGGTTGGGGTTGAAGGTGGCATTTAAACCGTTTACTTGCCAGCCCGTAAGTGCCAAAGCGGCTTGCTTGACGTCGGTTTCGGTATAATTGCCAATTCCCAACGTAAACAGCTCCATCAACTCACGAGCGTAGTTTTCGTTGGGCGTGTTGCCGCTGCTCAGTCGGCCGTCCAAATAAATTAGCATGGCGGGGTCAATGGTGACTTCTTTGGTCAGTTGCCGGAAATTTCCCCAAGCACTGCGCCTAAAAAGCGTATTTTGTCGGTACATGTGCTGTGGAAAATTGACTTTGTCACGTTCTGAAACAAAATGATTATGCCAAAACAATACCATTTTTTCTCGCATGTTCAGCTTTTCTCCCAGTTGTTGGTTATACCACCAGTAGGTCATACTTCGATAACGGTCACCGTCGGCCGTGCCATTATTGGCAACGGGGTTTTCGTTGACCCAATCACCCGGAGGAGGGGGGAGTGGAAGCGAAGCTAAAAGTGATTTCTCCACAAACTCCTCAAGCGTTGGGTAAGATAACGCTTGCTCCAAATCTTTGCGAGAATAGCCAAATAAACACCGCGAAAGCAGATGTTTAGCGTTTGATATATCCCAAACAGGCATAAGAGTAGTTTTTAACGTTCAAGTAGATGGTATTGGTAAAATGTATTGACAAAATTGGACAAAAAAGGTTTAATAATCTAATACATTACTTTGTTGATTTTCAGGAATATGTATAAAATGGGGAGAGATGCTAATAAATATTCCAATTGGGCAGGGTATTTAATATCTTTGTTTAGACCTCAAAAGAGTCGAGTTGTTATTATAATTTTGGACTTGTTCTCATTTTTGAATTTAATCGTTTGCTTATGCAAGTTGAAGTTTGTGCTTTTTCGATAGAATCTTGTTTAAATGCCCAACAAGCGGGTGCGCACCGGGTAGAGTTGTGTGGAGGCTTATATGAAGGCGGAACCACGCCAAGTTATGGGCTGATTCAACGGGCTCGGTCTGTGCTTTCCATCCAACTCTATGTCATGATTCGACCGCGCGGAGGAGATTTTTGCTATGATGAAGAAGAGCTTGAAGTAATGCGACTGGATATTTTGGCCGCTAAAAAAAGAGGTGCTGATGGGGTAGTGTTTGGATTATTGAAGCCTGATGGACGAGTGGATATCGAACAGACAAAAGCATTGGTTGCTTTGGCTAAGCCCATGGGCGTAACTTTCCACCGGGCTTTTGATGTGGCTTCTGACCCTTTGGAAGCATTGGAGGCGATTATTGAAACGGGGGCTGAGCGTATATTGACCTCGGGTCAACAAAATACGGCGATAGAAGGCAAGGGGTTAATCGGTCAACTGGTGGAGAAATCAAATGGAAGAATAGAAATAATGGCGGGGAGTGGCGTAAATGCTGACAACGCCGTGCTTTTAGCTAAGACAGGAGCAAACGCCTTACATTTAACGGGAAAAGCGGTAAGACAAGGAGCAATGACTTATCACAAACAAGGGGTAAGTATGGCATCTGTTTTACCAGCGGATGAACACGAAATTATTTATACAAACGAGGCAAATGTTAAGAGGCTAATTGAGCGGTTGGATGACGAAAAAGTTAATTTTTAAAATTTTTTATTAATTTAACTCGCTAATTATCTTACAAGTAGCTACCTTTGGACGCAAAAATCACATTTTTTCTTGATCATGATTACTGAACCTTTAATGATTCAAGCCCAAACCGCTAATAGCGGTATTGTAGGTCAAGCCATTACCTACGAAAAGATTCCAACGCAGATATACGCTAATGCCAAAGACGCATCTGCGGCGGTGGCAAAAGAGATTGCTGATTTGATTCGGAGCAAGCAAAAAGAAGGTAAACCTTGCGTGTTAGGTCTGGCAACGGGCTCGTCGCCCAAAACGGTTTATGCGCAGCTCATCAAAATGCATCGGGAAGAAGGACTAAGTTTTAAGAACGTAATTTCGTTCAACTTAGACGAGTATTATCCCATGCAGCCGGATTCGATTCACAGTTATGTTCGCTTCATGCGGGAGCAGCTTTTTGACCACGTGGATATTCCGCAAGAGAATTATTTCATCCCTGATGGCACCGTTCCACCAACGATGATTGCTGATTTTGCCCATCGTTATGATAACAAAATCAACGCCATGGGAGGTATTGATTTTCAGTTGCTTGGGATTGGAGGAAATGGGCACATTGGTTTTAATGAGCCAGGTTCATTAATCAATTCCCGTACTCGTTTGATGACGCTCGACCACTCGACCCGTGCGGCGGCAGCCATGGAATTTGGTGGGCTACACCAAGTGCCCAAAAAAGCCATCACCATGGGGGTAGCTTCCATCATCAATGCCAAACGAGTGGTGTTGTTGGCATGGGGTGAACGCAAGGCGCCCATGATTAAGGCCGCAGTTGAAGGGCCAGTAACAGAATTGGTGCCAGCGTCGTATTTGCAGGCCCATCCCAATGTGGCCTTCTTTGTGGATGAAAGAGCGGCCAACGACCTGACTCGCGTAAAAACGCCGTGGTTGGTGGATACCGTAGAGTGGGATAACTCTATGATTAAGAAGGCCGTAACTCATTTGTCGTTTACGCTGCAAAAGCCTATCTTGAAACTTACCACCAAAGATTACAACGACAACGGGATGAGCGATATGCTGGCCGCTCATGGTTCAGCTTATGATATTAACATCAACGTTTTCAATCAATTACAACATACCATTACGGGATGGCCAGGCGGCAAGCCCAATGCCGATGATACCCACCGTCCTGAACGGGCGCTTCCTGCCAAAAAACGGGTTATTATTTTCAGCCCGCACCCCGACGATGATATTATTTCGATGGGAGGTACTTTCCAGCGCTTGGTTGATCAGGGTCATGAAGTGCACGTAGCCTATCAAACCTCGGGAAATATTGCCGTAGCCGATGATGAGGCGTTTCGTTTCATTGATTTTGTGGTAGACTACAACCACAAGTTTGGGATTGAAAGTCAGGCGGCAATGCAGATATTTAACGATGCCAAGGCGTTTTTGAAGCAGAAAAAAGACAGCGAGATTGACACCTCTGAAGTTCGATACGTAAAAGGGCTGATTCGTCGCGGAGAAGCCAAAGCTACCTGCCGTTTTGTGGGAACAGAGCATTTTCATTTTCTTGACATGCCCTTCTACGAAACTGGAACGATTCAGAAAAAAGGCATTAGTGAAGCCGATGTTAAAATTATTGCCGATTTGATTGAAGAAGTGAAACCGCACCAAATCTACGCAGCTGGCGATTTTGCCGACCCGCACGGTACGCACAAAGTGTGCTGGGATGCTATCGAGGCGGCGCTTAAGCAGCTCAAGCACAAAAACTTTATGAAAGACTGCTGGGTGTGGCTGTATCGCGGTGCCTGGGCGGAGTGGGATATTCACGAAATCGAAATGGCGGTTCCGATGAGCCCCGATCAGGTTGTCAAAAAACGCTACGGAATTTTCAAACACCAATCGCAGAAAGACGGTGTGGTGTTTCAGGGAGAGGACTCTCGTGAGTTTTGGCAGCGTGCCGAAGAGCGCAATAGCGGAACAGCACTTCTCTACGACCAACTGGGCTTAGCGGAGTATGAAGCCATGGAAGCATTTGTGCGTTGGCATTTTTAGAAAGTGACTTTATAAAATTTTACATAGACAAAAGCGTTAGTTGGTCAGAAAATCAGCTAACGCTTTTTGTTTATGGTATCTTTGTCCTAAAATCATTACCTATAGCTTTGTTATGCGTACCACATTATTGCTGTTTTTATCAAACCTATTTATGACCACGGCTTGGTATTGGCATTTAAAATACAAAGACACCTCTCTCTGGAAAGTAATTTTGATTAGTTGGCTCATTGCGTTTTTTGAATATTGTATTGCAGTTCCTGCCAACCGAATCGGGTCGTATGAGTTCAATGCTTTTGAACTCAAAACCATTCAGGAGGTAGTCAGCTTAACCGTTTTTGTAGGTTTTGCCGTTATTTACCTTAAAGAAGAAGTACGGTGGAATTATTTAGTAGGCTTCGGCTTCATAGTTCTGGCCGTCTTTTTTATTTTCAAAAAATGGTAACTTCTTTTTCAAATAATTAATTATCAATTGCTTATTCGTTTTTGAATGAAACAACGAATTGTAAAAATCGCGGTTTTTCTAATTGCACTTATCGGGGTGAATGTCTTGGCTTCTTTTGTGTTTTTTCGGTGGGATTTGACGGAAGAAAAACGGTATTCCATTTCGGATGCCACCAAACGATTGCTCCAGAATCTGGATGGACAAGTGGTGGTAAAAGTCTATTTGACGGGCGATTTTCCCGCTGGATTTGAACGCCTCGAACGCGCGGTTCAGGAAACCCTTGAGTCGTTTTCGGATTATGCAGGCGCCAATATCGCCTATCGTTTTATTGAACCCAACGATCCCAAATTACAGGAAGAGCTCACGCAGAAAGGGCTTATTCCAACCAATTTGTTTGCCAATGAAGACGGAAAACGCACCGAGCGACTGGTTTTTCCGGGAGCCATGCTGGTTTACGAAGGCAAAGAATATCCCGTCCAATTGTTGAAAGGAAATCAATCTGCTTCTCCCGAAGAACGGCTGAATCAGTCGTATGAAGGAGTGGAGTTTGAACTGGCGTCGGCTATTCGTCGACTGACGCTCAAGGAACACAAACGCATTGGTATTTTGGTGGGGCATACCAAAGTACCCCCGCCGCGTTTTTCAGATTTGTTGGCTACACTCCAACAAAACTATGATTTGTACTTCGACGTTCAGAATCCAGACTCTTGGGAGAAAGGCGATTTGCTTATCATTCCCAAACCCGATTTGCCTTTTACGGAAGATGAAAAATACCGACTCGACCAATTTGTGATGCGGGGTGGAAAATTAGTGATTTTTGCCGACGGGGCGCGGGTCGACAGTGTTAGTTTGGAAGGTACATTCGCCCAGCCCTCGGCGCTGAATTTGGATGATTTGCTGTTTAAATACGGATGCCGCATCAATCAAAATCTTATCAAAGACCTCAGCTGTGCCTTACTTCCGCTCAATGTGGGCAACATGGGCGACAAACCTCAGATTAAACCCCTGCCGTGGCGGTTTTTTCCGTTGATTAATAATTTTGGCAAACATCCGATTGTCCGAAATTTAGATGCTATTTACACGCGTTTTCCTAGTAGTATCGATACCGTCGATGCGCCTGGCATTGTCAAAACGCCGCTTTTGCTTACTTCCCAATACACTAAGCTTCTGAAAGCGCCCGCGTTGGTGGCCTACAATGAAGCGCGCCAACAACCAGACCCGAGAGAATATAATGCAGGTGTAAAAAATGTGGCTCTGCTCTTGGAGGGGTCTTTTTCATCGCTTTACAACAACCGACTTCTTCCCAACGACCCGCGCATGAGTTCTTTTGTGGGAAAGGGAAAACCCGCCAAAATATTGGTCGTTTCTGACGGCGATATGTTGGTCAATGACATTGATTACGCCCGCGATGCGCCTTTTCCGCTGGGGTATGACCGTTTGTCGGGAAAAACTTTTGCCAACAAAGATTTTGTATTGTACGCCATTGATTATCTGATGGATTCGGAAGGATTGATTACGGCGCGAAACAAACAGGTAACGCTGCGTCCGTTGGATAAAATCAGGTTGAAGGAAGAGCGGACCCAATGGCAATTGCTTAATCTATTGGCTCCATTGGTATTAATCGGACTTTTGGGGGGAGCTTGGCAATGGATTCGGAAGCGCAAATACGCCACTGGATAAACGTATAAAGACATTAAAAAAGGCCCAGAAATATTGTTTCTGGGCCTTTTTTAATGTTGAGCGAATTTATGCTACCTCTGCTATGGAAGCCTCCTCCAGAATATCTTTTTCTATCCGCAGGTTGTCAATGATAAATCGCTGACGGTCAGGGGTGTTTTTGCCCATGTAATAACTCAGTAATTTGGGGATGGTAGCTTCTTTGTCCAAAATAACGGGTTCAATACGCATATTTTCTCCGATAAACCGACCAAATTCATCGGGAGAAATCTCACCCAGGCCTTTAAATCGTGTAATCTCTACTTTTTTGCCACCGCCGAGTTTTTTGATGGCTTTCTGCCGCTCCTCATCGCTGTAGCAATAAATGGTTTCTTTATGATTGCGCGGATTGCGTACTCGAAACAAAGGTGTTTGCAAAATATACACGTGGCCATTACGTACCAAATCGGGGAAAAATTGCAGGAAGAATGTCAACATTAGCAAACGAATGTGCATCCCGTCTACGTCGGCGTCGGTGGCAATCACAATGCGGTTGTAGCGTAAGTTGTCGAGACCGTCTTCAATGTCGAGGGCGTGTTGGAGAAGGTTAAATTCCTCGTTTTCATACACCACTTTTTTCGTCATTCCGAAGCAGTTGAGCGGCTTTCCACGCAAGCTGAATACAGCTTGGGTTTGTACGTTTCGTGACTTGGTAATCGAGCCGCTGGCCGAGTCTCCTTCGGTAATAAAAAGGGTGGTTTCGTAGCGGTCTTCCGACTTGGCATCGGGAAGGTGATTGCGGCAATCGCGGAGCTTTTTGTTGTGCAAATTGGCCTTTTTGGCGCGGTCGTTAGCCAGTTTTTTAATTCCCGCCAATTCCTTACGTTCCCGCTCCGATTGCTCAATTCGCTTTTTCATGGCTTCCCGCACTGATGGATTCATGTGCAGAAAATTATCCAACTTTGCTTTCAGAAAATCATTGACAAACGTACGAATGGTGGGGCTGTTGGAATCGGGAGAAATATTATTAGAGCCCAGTTTTGTTTTGGTTTGTGATTCGAATACTGGCTCCTGTACCCGCACACTGACGGCCGCGATGATGGACGCCCGCACATCTTCAACTGCATAATCTTTGTTAAAGTGCTCGCGGACAGTATCGACCAGCGATTGGCGAAAAGCTGCTAAGTGTGTGCCCCCTTGCGTGGTGTATTGACCATTGACGAAGGAATAATATTCTTCTCCGTATTGGTTGCCATGCGTAAGCGCAATCTCAATATCATTGCCTTTCAGATGAATGATGGGGTACCGAATGGCGTCTTCGTCGGTTTTGTTCCGCAAAAGGTCTAATAACCCGTTTTGCGAAAAAAACTTTTGCCCGTTAAAATTAATGGTTAGCCCAGCGTTTAAGTAGCAGTAATTCCAAATGAGGTTTTCCAGAAACTGGGGGATGTAGTGGTAATTTTTGAAAATGGTATTATCAGGTTCAAAAATCATGTGCGTGCCATTGCGTTGGTTCGTTGCTTCTTCTGGGGATTCGGCCGTTATTTCCCCCTTGCGAAATTCTACCCACCGGGTTTTTCCCTCCCGAAACGACTGAACTTTGAAATAACTGGAAAGGGCATTCACTGCTTTGGTACCTACGCCGTTAAGGCCGACCGATTTTTGAAAGGCACCTGAATCGTATTTGCCCCCAGTATTGATTTTAGAAACACAATCAACCAATTTCCCCAAAGGAATGCCCCGACCATAATCTCGAACCTCGACGCGGTGGTCCATGATTTTTATTTCTATGGCTTTCCCATGACCCATGGTGTGCTCGTCAATGGAGTTGTCGATGATTTCCTTAACCAGCACGTATATGCCATCATCTGCGGCGGAACCATCGCCGAGTTTTCCAATGTACATTCCTGGACGGAGCCGAATATGCTCCTTCCAATCAAGAGACCTAATACTGCTTTCGTCGTACTTTACTTCTTCTGCCATTACTTTAATTATAGATTAAGGACGCTCTTCGGAAGCGCTGCGGTTACAAATTACGATTTTAAATGTACGAAATACAACGTTTAAAACGTGAAAAACAGTGTTCATAAAATAATTATGGCTAAATATTTGGGAGGTTTAAGGAAGTTTAACTTACTTTGTAAAACAAAGTTCTTTTTATACTCCACTTCGATTTCTTAATACGTTGATTGTTAATAATCTAAAAAAGGAAAAATACATCATTTACGAAAATGAAAATATCGGAAAAATTATACAATAAGCCGCGAAAATGGCCGTAAAAAAGAAAAAAGTTTAAAAAACACAAAAAGTTACGTTACTTTGTCGGCCGGATTCGTTCTTACATATCGAACGGCTTAGCGAATACGTTAAGATATTGTTAATCAGAATCTAAGAATTTTGTTTTGAACATAATTTGCATGAAGAAGTTTTTTGGAAGTTTATCTCTATCAAGCGCTCGGCGCACCATTTTCAACGTTTGCCTGGTAAGTGTTCTCGCCATTATGAGCATAAATGCTCAAACTCCCGCGGGGGCAGGCTCAACTTCAAGCGGTTCGGCAGGGGCGGGAGCTCCCGCAGCAGCACAAGGACAACCTTCGGCAACCAATGCTGGCAATACCCCGACGGCTGCTCAACAAAGTGCCATCAACAATGCGATGTCTAAAAAGGCAGAGCAAGCTAAAGACCCCAACGCTCCCGTGAATCCGACGGTTGTAAAGGCAGATTCGTCGGCATTAGATCCAGAAGAAGCGTATCGGCAGGCACAGTTGGTTAAACTGCGTCGTAAAATATTTGGTACACAGCTTTTTAATAACTCTAAAGTAAGCTTTGCTCCTTCTGAAAACATTGCCACTCCTCGCGATTATACCATTGGGCCAGGGGATGAGCTGACCGCCTATATTTATGGGTACTCGCAATCACAAATTGAAATGGTGGTAAACTCGGATGGGTTTGCATTCATTAAACCCGTCGGAACGGTTCAATTGAGTGGACGTACTATTGAACAAGCTCAGAAAGAGTTGATTACTCGATTGGCCCCTTACTACAACAATTTGGGGACTCCTGGCAATACCAGTGCAAGTACATATCTTCAAATTCGTTTGAGCAGAATCCGGACCATTCGGGTAACTGTTTTGGGCGAGGTAGCTACGCCAGGAACGTACAATGTATCTTCTTTATCATCGGCACTTAATGCCCTTTATTTGACGGGTGGTCCTAATGAACTGGGTTCATTTCGCCAAATTCAAGTGGTTCGCAGAAATAAGACCATTGCCACCCTTGATTTGTACGAATTATTAATGAACGGCACGTTGAATAGCGACATTCGCCTTCAGGATAATGACGTTATTCAGGTAGGTGTTTACAACAAACGTGTTGAAATAAAAGGCAATGTAAAACGGCCTGGTATTTATGAGTTGCTTCCGACCGAAACCATTAGTAAGGTGCTGGAATATGCTGGTGGATTTACTGACAATGCCTATACGGATCGTTTAAAAGTGTTGGGACTAACCACCAAAGAGCGCAAAATAATTGACGTAAAAATCAGCGAATTTGATAAGTATATTCCCAAGAACGGCGATGAAATAAGCGCAGAGATGCTACTGGCTCGTTTTGAAAACATGGTTGTGATTAACGGCGCGGTTTTTCGGCCTGGTCAGTACTCATTAGATCAAAACAAATCTTTGCTTGAATTAATTAAAAGCGCTGAAGGCCTAACAGGAGAGGCATTTACGGGACGGGTTAATATTATTCGTACCAGAGATGACCTATCTGTAGAGAATATTTCTATCAATTTAGCCGATATGATTAACGGCAAAACCGATGACTTGCTGCTAAGACGGGAAGACCAAGTGATTATTCCTTCCAAATTTGAATTACGCGAAGCGGCTTTTATCAACATTAGAGGAGAAGTAAACCAAGGCCCAGCCGTAGGTTTGCCTTACACCGCAAATTTAACTTTAGAAGACGCCATCATCAGAGCGGGCGGGTTTAAAGAATCAGCGGCAAATTCGCAGGTAGAGGTTGTGCGTCGCCGTCGGGATGTGAATGTACAATCTGCTTCAGCGCAAATTGCGGATATTTTCACCTTCGATGTAAACCGGGATTTGACGATTGATGGAAACGACAGTCGCTTTATGCTGGAGCCATATGACGAGATTTTGGTAAGGGCTGCATCTAACTACCAACCCCAAACTTTTGTTACGGTTCAGGGCGAAGTGGTAAATCCTGGAATGCACGGTATCAAGAGTAAAGATGAAAAATTGTCGGATTTGCTCGTGCGGGCTGGTGGCTTAACCGCCCAAGCGTATGTGAATGGAGCTACGCTGTTACGGAAAGTAACCCTGACAGATGAAGAATTAGAACAACGCAATAAGGCCGTGGCGGAGATTTCGGATGATGCAAAGAAAGGCCAATTTGTAGGCGGCGAAATTGATAAGAATAAGGAAGAAGCCATTGGAATTGATTTGAGACGAATTTTGCAAAACCCTGGTGGGAGAGAAGACATTATTTTACAAGACGGTGACATAATAGACATTCCAAAGCGACTAGAAACGGTGCGCTTACAGGGTGAGTTATTATTTCCTACCACCGTTAAGTTTCGCAGTGGTAGTTCATTTATGGACTATATATCGCAGGGAGGAGGGTTTACACGTACTTCCTTAAAAAGAAAGTCATACGTGATTTACCCGAATGGCTCTGTTGACAGAACGCGTAAATTCCTTTTCTTTAATATTTACCCTAAAGTTGAACCAGGCTCAGAGATACACGTTCCACAAAGAACTCAGTCTGATTTGGTTGAAGCGCAACGTGCTATTCAATCGGTTATTGGTATATCTTCAACATTAATGACCTTAATTACGACCGTAATAGCTTTTAGATTTTTGGGGAATCAATAAATAAGATGTAAAAAAATAGAAGCTATTCAGGCTTAAAAGCATCATGGAACAACAACAAGAACAAGTAACACTTAGTCCGAAACTTATATTTCAGAAAATAATTCAGGCCAAAGATTTAATTCTGAAAAACTGGTGGCTTATCCTGATTTTGGTCGGAGTTGGTACCGCAATAGGTTATTACGTCGATTCTGAGAAAAACAAAAGAGTACAATACGTCTCCGAAATCATCTTTAACGTAACTGGAGCTGGTGCAACCCAAGATTTAGGAGGCTTAGGAAGTTTGCTCGGTGGCATGGGAGGAGGGCGTGGTGACGCAGGCTTGTTTACGGGAGAAAATCTTTTCTATGTCATCAAAACACGCCCTGTGTTGGAAAGGGCCTTATTAACCCCCATAACACTGAGTAACGGTAAAAAAGAGCTCTTTGTCAATTATTATCTTGACTCTACTTTTATTCGTCAAGATGATTGGGGTGATTTCTTGAAAGAGTGGTTGCCTGTACGTATTCAGCACACCAAGCGCGACTCAATGTCGAGGCTAGAAAGACAAGTATTTGATGGTGTACTGCACAAAATTCGGGATCGTGAAATCACCATTGGGCAGCCTAATATAAAAACGGCATTTTATGAGCTAACCGTTTCTATGGAAAATGAGGGTGTATCCAAAGTATTTATCGAACTTTTGCTTTCAACGGTAGAAAGGGTATACCAAGAAACCCAAACCCGGAAATCCCGGGAGATGATGGGAATAATGAAAGCTAGGGTAGATTCGTTGGGACGAGTACTCAACCGAACCGAAAGCCAACTTGCCAAAACGACCGCTATCAATGTAGAAGCCGTGGCTCCTACCGCTAAAGTAGCCGAGGGAAGACTCACCCGAAGTACTTCGTTTGTTACAGCATTGTATTTGGAAGCTTCCAGAAGCCTGGAGAGTCTCCAAATGTCAATCGTGAAAGAGTCTCCTTTGTTTACGATTATTGAACCGGTGGTTTTGCCGCTAGAAACAAAGCTTTTTACCCGAGAGAATACTAAATTTGGGGCAATTCTTGGCTTCATTGTTGCTGTCATTTTTGTATTAGCCAAGCAGACGTACTCGGAGGCACTGAAAGACATGAAGAAAAAGTGAGTTGGTATTCCCTTATTTTGAAGGTACTAACTCTTAATTCGTACAATAACTACAGATGGCATATATAAATGAAGTAGTGATTGAGGCTGGCCACGGCGCCAAAAACTATTGGAAAGATTTGTGGAAAAACCGAGAGTTGCTGTGGATTCTTGCCCGGCGGGATTTGTCGGTTCGGTACAAACAAACCGCTATTGGAGCCGCTTGGGCCGTTTTACGGCCCTTGGCTACCATGGCGGTAATGGTTTTTGTTTTTGAAATGGTGGGTAAATTTGAGGGAGATGCGGGTGTCCCGTATCCCTTGATGGTACTGGCAGGTATTACGATTTGGACGTTTTTTGCCAATACATTTACCCAAATTAGCCACAGCATTTTGCTGAACTCCAACTTGGTGACCAAAACGTATTTTCCCCGACTGATTATGCCGTTAAGTTCGGTTTTGGTTGGGTTTATAGACTTTGCCGTATCGCTGGGTTTATACTTCATCATTGCCCTCTGGAAAAACCACTTGCCTGGTTTGGAGATTATTTTTCTTCCGTTATTTGTGTTATTGGCCTTATTGACTTCATTATCATTTGGGCTATTTTTCTCGGTCTTGAATGTTCGCTTCCGTGATATTGCCCAACTCATTCCTTTCTTAGTGCAGATTGGGTTCTATGCCTGTCCGATCGCGTATAGTGCGTCTTTAGTGGAAGCCAGCCAAGATGCGTGGTGGTACGATTTGTATTATCTCAACCCGATGGTGAGTATCATCAACGGATTTAAGTGGTCTTTGCTAGGAGATGGTTCCTTTTTCAAGGTAAGTAGTTTGTACAGCACGGTGGGAGTTATATCGGTAATGTTGCTAATTTCCGTTTACTATTTTCGTAAGGAAGAAAATTCATTTGTTGACTACATTTGATTACTTTTGAACCTATATAAACTTTGGCGCGCTCAATGCAGGTAATTGTAGCAGAAGATATAAGCAAAAAATACATCATCGATCACCAAAAAGCGATGCGTAAAAGTTCGACGTTACGCGATACTTTTTCGGAGAAATTCAAGCATTTTTTCGGTAAAGGTGAACAGGATGAGGTAGAAAAAGAAGAGTTTTGGGCGCTTCGCGATGTGAATTTCACCGTTGAGCAAGGTGATAGAGTAGGAATTATCGGCCATAATGGCGCTGGTAAATCTACTTTGTTGAAAATCCTCAGTAAAATTACTGAGCCTACGGGCGGAAAAGTAACGATAAAAGGACGTGTTGCGAGTTTACTAGAAGTCGGAACAGGTTTTCACCCTGAGTTAACGGGGCGAGAAAATATCTTTCTCAATGGCGCTATTCTCGGGATGAAGCGTCAGGAAATCAAGAGTGCGTTTGAGAGTATTGTGGAGTTTGCAGGAGTTGAGAAATTTTTAGATACTCCCGTAAAACGGTATTCTTCAGGGATGTATGTACGACTAGGCTTTGCCATTTCGGCTCATCTCAGTCCTGAAATCCTCATAATCGACGAAGTGCTTGCAGTAGGCGATGCTGATTTTCAGAAGAAATGCCTCGGCAAAATGCGCGATGTATCTGAAAGTGGCCGGACGATTCTATTCGTAAGTCATAACCTTGCCGCCGTGCAATCTCTTTGTAATCGTGCTTTCTATTTTGAGCACGGTCGCCTAAAAATGCAGGGCGATACCACGCACGTCGTCAATAATTACCTTAGCCATGTGGCCAAAACGAACTTGGAGCATTTTTGGGAAACCCCCGAGGAAGCCCCCGGTAGCGACGAAGTACGTTTTCGGACGGTCCGTATTGATCCTGAGTATCAGGGAGGTAAACATTACATAGATGTAACTACACCGGTCCGGGTTCATATTGAATTTTGGAATATGGCCGAGCGTGCCGATTTAAACTTAAGTCTGCACTTATATGCCTTTACGGGAGAATGTATCTTTAACGTAGGAACTACCTCCCAATCTTTTGAAAAAGGATTGGTGGCTGCTACGCTGGAGATTCCGGGTAACTTCCTGAATGACGGCTCGTACGTGATTTCAATCATGGTCGTAAAAGACACCTCTACTGTATTATTTCAGTTGCCCGATGCACTGGCTTTTGAGGTGGAAGACCACCGGGAGGGTGTTACTTGGTACGGCAAATGGCCAGGGTATGTGCGTCCTCAATTAAATTTTCAAATTTCTCAGTCAGAAGTACTGGTCTAAACGGTCGGCTCGCCGAAGCGAATGATTAACGTTACTAAAACATACCTTCCCGATTTTGATCAATATGTTTCTTATTTAAGAAAAATCTGGGACAAGGCCCTGCTTACCAACAATGGGCCTTTGGCGCAGGAATTGGAACAGGGGCTTAAAGAATACTTGAATGTAGACCATCTGTATTTTTGTGGCAATGGGACTATTGTACTTCAAATGGCGCTCAAACTACTTGATGAGCCAGGAGAGATTATTACAACGCCTTTTTCGTACGTTGCAACCACCAATGTCATATTGTGGGAAAACTCTACGCCTGTATTTGTCGATATTGATTCCCAGACCTATTGTATTAACCCCGACCTGATTGAAGCCGCCATTACCGAACGTACGCGGGCGATTTTGGCGACGCACGTCTATGGTAATGCCTGTGATGTAGAAGCGATTGAAAAAATTGCAAAGAAGCATAACCTCATCGTTATCTATGACGGTGCTCATGCATTCGGGGCTACCTTAAATGGGCGTTCTTTGCTTTCTTACGGCGATTTTTCTACGTGTAGCTTCCACGCTACCAAGCTTTTTCATACGGTAGAAGGAGGAGCAATTATTGCAAATGATGCCAAATGGCACGACAAATTACACCTATTGCGTGCTTTCGGCCATCGGGGTGATGACTATTATTTTGTCGGAATCAACGGTAAAAACTCCGAAGTTCATGCCGCCATGGGGCTTTGCAACCTGCCGCTTGTGCCGCAGTTGATTGCCGCTCGTAAAGCGGTTTGTGATTTATATACTGAGCTACTCGACTGGAATCACCTTGAAGCCCCTCAATGGGTAGAAGGACTAGGACGTAATTATGCCTACTATCCAGTGGTTTTTGAATCAGAAAGTAAAACGTTGGAAGTGCGTGATTTTCTGGTCAAAAACGAAATTACTCCGCGTCGTTATTTTTATCCTTCTCTCAATAAATTGCCCTTTTTGAAGGATGCGGAATCCTGCCCGGTTTCTGAAGATATTTCTTTGCGGGTGCTTTGTTTACCTCTGCACGCCGAACTGCCCCACGAAGACGTGAGGCGCATTTCGGAATTGATTAACCAAATTCTGTAAGTATGGTGCTGATTAGCTTACTAAGTTTCGGTGTTTTTTTAGGATACATCGGACGCACGTCTGCCGGTATTTGTCGTCCATCTTTGATAGAATGGCTGATTACATCATTTCTCCTTTTTGCAGGTAGCATTATTATCACTGGATATTGCCTCTCAGCGCTCGACCTGACAGGTAATACTTGGGCGTGGGCAATTGCGGTTTTTATTCCTCCTACGATTCTAAGAGTTGTTTTTAGTAAGATAGCTCCCCAAACAACGGCTTTTTCACCCCTTAAAATGGTGGTGAGCCGTTGGCACGCCGCCCAGCGTTGGTATGTCAGTGGGACTATATATTTGAGATTCCTGTTTGGAATCATGATTCTTTCGGTAGCCATTATCGGGATTACCAATTTACTTTTAGTGCTTTTCACGGTTCCTAATGAATGGGATAGCATGACAGGGCACTTGAATCGGGTCATTCAGTACATTCAGCGCGGTACCATGGCGCATTTTGGAGGCACCAATTGGAACATTGATACCTATCCCAAAAGCGTGTGTACCATTCAGATTTATTCGTATTTGATTACGGGAAAATTTGAAAATGCCTTTAAGCTTATCCATCATCTTTCGTACTGGATTACCCTCGTTGCTGTTTTTGGGATTGCCCAGCGAATCACCAAAAACCGTCTTAATGCAAGTTTTTTCTGTGCTTTAGCATTTGCATTGTTTTTGGATTTTTTGATGCAGGCCGTTACGACCGAAACAGACATTGTACTAGCGGCTTATTTGAGCTGCTTGCTTTATTTTTTGTTTACGTACCGCGTAACCTACGAAAACCGCTATTTGTATCTGGCAGCGTTGAGTTTTGGAGTCGTTTATGGTCATAAAGTGACGTTTACGCTACTTCTGCCCTCGGTTTTTGTGGTGATGATTTATACGGTGTTTTTGCAAAAGGGAAGAGGTCAAAAGAAAGAAAATGTAACACTGAATATCAATTGGCCCGCTATTTTTAAACTGGGAATTGCGATTGTAGTTTGCTTTTGCCTGTGGACATTGCCAACGGGCTACGTTAAAAATATACAGGTATTTGGGCATCCCATTGGGCCACCGACTTCACTCAAACACCAGTCTATCGAACGGGCTACCTCCAATGGAGGCTACCGAAATCTGTTTGAGCAAGGCTCGCGCAATGTGGTCAGATATGCCTATGATTTTGTCAATCTGGACGGGCTGCGTAATGTAAAAATAGGGCAGGATATTAATCGTGGGATGCGTATTCCGTTGGTTTGGTTAGAAGATAAACTGCGGATGCGGCTGGACGAAACTACAGAATTTTCTATTGTTCCTTTTTCTTTTGAGCGCCGGTTTGAATTTTTTAATGGCAACCCGTATTGGGGAATCTTCGGTTTTGCCTTGGTGTTTCCATTATTGTTTTTAGCGTTGTTTGGCATCCTCCGTTCGCCGGCTCACTGGTTTTTGGCCGTTGCGTTATTACTTCATTTTGCGGCATTGTCTTATTCTGCCCCCTACGACCCTTGGAAAGGACGTTATTTTCAGGAAACGGGTGTTTTTGGGGTGTTATTCTTAACGTTACTCTTTACCCATAAATACAGCCTCGAAAAATCAGGGTATTCGGTAGCGTTGAAAACATACGTGGGTGTTGTGACCGTTTTAGCCTGTATTTCAGCGCTATTGGCGGTATTTCTCAATTTCCGCTGTTTGCCTTTTGATGCCTTGGGCAGAAAGTCAGCCTTTAAAATGGAGCGCATTCCGATGATGACGTTTGCGCGGCCCGATATTACGCAGGCTTACTTGAAATTTGATGAGTTGGTGCCAGACTCCGCCACCGTGGCGTTGGGAACCATCAATGATGATTTTGAGTACCCGCTCTACGGAAAACACCTTACCCGGCGATTGATTCCGATTCGGCCTTTTGAACAACCTCTGCGGCCTATTCCGCCAGGAACCGACTATTTGATGTATGCCAAAAGCGATACCATTGACCTTTTTAAGCCTTTGCCAACGGATATTAGATTAGGAACGGATACGACCATGAAGGGAATGATTGTGAAGGGAGAAGATTATTATTTACGAAAGCTGAAATAGCGTTGGCTCGATAAATATCCTTTTTCCGAACGTTCGTATAATTTATACGAACGGTTTTTTTTAGTATTGATTATAAACTTAACATCTCTCATCTTATGCGCCTTGCCATTATGCAACCCTATTTTTTGCCTTACCTTGGGTACCTGCAACTGCTGAATGGCGTCGATAAGTTTGTGTTGTATGATGATGTCAATTACATCAATAAAGGTTGGATTAACCGGAATCGGATATTGGTAAATGGTCAGGAGTATTTGTTTACGATTCCCCTCAAAGAGGCCAGCCAAAATAAGCTTATCAACGAAATTTTCCTGAGTAATGATCCCAAATGGCGGGGAAAGCTGCTCAAAACGCTTGAACAAGCCTATAAAAAGGCGCCGTTTTATTCAACGGCTTTTGCAGTCACCGAAAAAATTATCAACTTAGATGCCGAAAAACTGAGCGACTGGATTGCCGATGGTTTTCGGATTTTGGTTGATTATCTCGATATTCAAACCGAGATTGTGCCGAGTTCTAGTCTCTATCAAAATACCCATCTGAAGGCGCAAGAACGAATTTTGGATATTTGTAAGCAAGAGAAAGCGGTGCATTACATTAATCCCATTGGGGGTATGGAGTTGTACGATAAAACCGTGTTTGAGCAAAATCACATTCGGTTAAACTTTATCAAAGCAAAGCCGATTGTATATCCCCAATTCAAAAATGAATTTGTGCCTTGGCTATCGATTGTGGACATTATGATGTTCAATGACGTGACCACAATTCAGGGTTTTTTGAACGAATATGAATTAGTTTAGAAGAAAGTCATTGGTTAAACGTTAATTGCAAATAGAATTTCAGGGTGCATAATGCTTAACCAAAGACAATTAAGGATAAAAAAATGGCTAAAGTTGTAATTTTTGGAGTGCTTGACACGGCGGAACTGGCGCATTTTTATTTAACCCACGACTCCGACCACGAGGTAGTTGCTTTTACGGTCAATCGGGAATATTTAAAGGAAGCCACGTTTTGGGGGTTACCCGTTGTTGCTTTTGAAGAAGTAGAAACCCTCTTCCCACCGTCGGAGTTTAAGTTTTTTGCCCCCATGACGGGTCGGAAAATGAACAAAAACCGCGAAAAAGTATACCTCGATGCCAAAGCCAAAGGCTACGAGTTTATCAGTTATATTAGTTCAAAAGCCACGTTATTTGGCAATGAAATTGGCGAGAACTGCTTCATTTTAGAGGATAATACTATTCAACCTTTCACCAAAATCGGTAATAATTGCGTACTGTGGAGCGGCAACCACATTGGCCACCACGGAGTCATTAAAGACCACGTATTTTTTACGTCGCATGTGGTGCTTTCGGGCCACTGCGTAGTAGAATCGTATTCGTTTTTTGGGGTCAATGCCACGATTCGCGATTATACGGTCATTGCCGAAGGTACACTCGTGGCAATGTCTGCTTCTATTACAAAAAATACGGAAGCTTGGGGGGTGTATATGGGAAGCCCTGCGGAAAAAAGACCAACTCCGAGTTATAAAGTATATTAATTCATTGATCATTTAACAATTATCTTTCAGCATAGAGGGCTTCCAAATTGCCAAAAATGGCTGATATTCAATGATAAATGTTCGCTGATAAATGATAAATGTTTTTTGAATGGACGTTTCGATTATCATCATTCATTATAAAACCCTCAAATTAACCACCGATTGTATCCGCTCAATTTATGAGCATACCAAAGGAGTTAGCTTTGAAATTATCGTGGTCGACAATGACTCGCAAGACGGTGCGGGGGAAATCATAACGCGTGAATTTAGCGGCGTTCAATGGCTCAATATGGGTTATAATGCGGGATTTTCGAGGGCCAATAACGCGGGGATTCGGGCCTCAAAAGGACGTTATTACTTGTTGCTTAATTCTGATACTGAGCTTATTGAAGATACTATTACGCGTTGTGTGCAGCGCTTAGATGCGCAACCAGAGACCGTTGCTTGCGGAGGTGTTCAGCTTTTTTCGGACCGTACCCCTCGCCCTTTTTACCGCAGTTTAGCCGTATTTAAGCGGACACTGTACGTGTTGCCGCCTGGGCAAATTTTTAAGACATTGCTCGAAAAATTAATCCCCGAAACCCATTACGACGACCCCGACCAAGTGGATTGGATTCCAGCGGCCTTTTTGTTGGCCAAACGAGAAGCGGTCGACAAAGCGGGATTATTGGATGAAGACTTCTTTTTGTACGGTGAAGATGTGGAGTGGAACTGCCGACTGGGGCGCGTCGGAAAGCTGAAAGTGTTTGAAGATTGCGGCTACATCCACCATGAGTGGGGAAGTAATCCCAAAAGGAAAGAAGTGCTGATTACCATTATCAATCGTTTTTATCCCCAAATTCAACTTTCAAACTTGGTTTGGGTGAGAAAAGAATTCGGCATTGGGCGTTTTCTGGGTCTTATGCTCAACTATTATTTGATGATTCCCGTCTATTTTGGGTGGAAAATAGCCCTTAATGCGAGTAAGTTTCGGAATCCATTTGGTGAATTGGAGCAACAAAAAGACTTCACACGTAAAGTTTGGCTGTTTTCTACCTATTTTTGGAAAATCATTCGTAACAAGCCTTATTTTTATAAGCTCGATCCAAAGAGCCATGTCTAACGCATGAAAATTTTATTTTTTACCCCTACCGGCGCGCGGACAGGTTCGGAGATGGTACTTTGGTATCTGATTAAGCATCTGGCAGGAAGCGATATAAAAACAGCAGTTTATACGCGTCAGGCGGGAGAGCTGTTTGCCAAGAACTCCCCAGCCGACGCTACCTATATTCATAAATTCCACCGTGGTTTACCTTATTATTCGGTAGAGGCGGTCTATCATCGGGTGTTTGGATTGACGCCAGAAGAGAGTTATATCAAGCGAATTCACCAAGAGTTTAAGCCAGATGTATGGTATTTCAATACAATTACGATGCCGCAGTTTGCGCGGTTGGCGCGTAAATGGAAGGTGCCCTATGTGGTACACGTGCATGAATTGCTAGAAACATTTGACACGCTCCGGGCCGATTCTTTTGCAGAAATGCTTACCTATGCGCAAACTACGCTCGGATGCTCACAAATTGTGGTGGACCAACTTCAAAAAATGGGCGCTCCCAATCTCCATCTTTTGCACTCATTTATTGATACCCAAAAAATAAATCTTCAAAAAGACCGGGCTCGTTTACGACAGGAACTAGGATTGCCAGCAGATGCTTTCGTGTGGTTGATGTCGGGTACGATGTGTATGCGTAAGGGCTACGATATGGTGCCCGATTTGCTACAACACCTCCCCAAAAATGCGTATCTGGTGTGGCTGGGAAGTGGCAGCGAGTACGGGGTTTCGTATTATTTGGAAGAACGGGTAAAAAGGGAAGGTCTCAATTTTATTGCTTTAGGGGCCAAAGGTGGACAAGACTATTATGATTATCTCAACATCTGTGACGGTTTTGTGCTCACCTCTCGCGAGGACCCTTTCCCGTTGGTGATGATTGAATCGGCTTATTTACAAAAACCAGTGGTAGGCTTTAATTCGGGCGGAATCAGTGAGTTTGTACAGCCCGGAATGGGCGAGGTAGCTCCCGCGTTTGATATTCCCAAACTGGCCGACATCATGCAAAAAATCATGAACGGGTCCATTGTTATTGATAAAAATGTGCTTCGCGAACGAGCATTAACGTTTGATGTAAATCGTCAATTGGATAATTGGCAAAAACTGTTGACGAAATTTTAATGAAAAAAATCCTCTTCATAAGCCACGATGCCAATCGTGCTGGCGGACAGATTGTATTGTTACAGTTGTTGCGGCAACTCAAACAGCATAATTTGCCTATGCACCTGCTTCTTTGCAGCGACGGGCCGTTGGAAGAGGAATTTAGGTCGTTGGTTTCCACTACCCGTTTACCTCGATTGGGGGATGTTCATTTCAACCCTTTGGTGGAAAAACTCCTTTCTTTGCTGTCGTTGGATAATTGGGTAAAACAGAAAGTGTTGAAACGCCGCTGGCGGCGCTTTAAAGAGCTGTTTATGGCGCAAGATTTTGGGCTTGTTTTTGCCAATACCATCGGCGCGGCAGCGGCGTATCGGCAGTTGGATTTTATTTCGGCGCCCACTGTCCTCTTTGCGCATGAGCTGGAAATGTCAATCAAAAAATACAGCGACCCACAGGACATGGCTTATCTCATGAGCCGTACCAATCATCTGATTGTGGTTTCGCGAGCGGTGGCGGCTTATTTTCAGAAAACATATTTGTATCCTGAAAATCAAATCAGTACGTTTCAAATTATAGATACCCCACTGATTCTTAAGAATATTGTAGAAGCAAAAAAAGTAAATATCCGTCAAAAAATGGGATTGCCAGCCGAGGCTGTTTTGGTTGGCGGCTGTGGCCATGCTGAGTGGCGTAAAGGCAATGATATTTTTATGATGGTGGCGCAGCAGGTCATCACGCATTTTGGTAACAAACCCGTTTATTTTGTGTGGGTGGGAATGCCCGTTGATTCTGAACTCTACGAAGTGCAACGTTTCGACGCCGAAAGAATGGGGCTTTCAGAACGTATTATCCACGTAGGACTGACCTCGGAGGTGTTCCATTATTTAAGCCAATTTGACGTTTTTGCGCTTACCTCTCGCGAAGACCCATATCCGTTGGTGGTCTTGGAGGCTGCTTTGGCCGAAAAACCGATTGTGTGTTTTGAAAAAGCAGGTGGCGCGCCCGAGTTGGTCGAAGAGGATGCGGGTTTTGTAGTTTCGTATCTAGACAGTGTCGCAATGAGCAATCGAATCATCGAACTGGTTGAAAATGATGCCTTGCGCTTAAAAATGGGACAAAATGCCAAACGCAAAGTCCTAGAACGGCACCCTACCGACGAAAGCGTAGAAAAAGTGGTGCATATCATTCAAGGCCTATGCGAGTAATGTTTATCAAGTTTTTGGTGAGTGTAGGAGCCTTGGTCTATGTTTCGACCGAGCTGCTTTCTGTGTTCAATGTACTGACGCCCTTTTTCCTGTACTTGTTTTGGCTAGTGACGCTGGGCGTGGGACTTTATCTATTTTGGAGAAACCGACCGCATGATATAGTAGGGGGACGGACGTTTGGTCAACTTTCTGTCAGTGAGCAGATTATGTTGATTTTGTGCGGTGTGCTTATTGTTCTGCCGTTGTTGTTTTTGGCCATTTATGCGCCGCCCAACAATGTGGACTCCAACAATTATCATCTTACGCGGGTGGTGTATTGGTTACAAAACCACAATGTAAATCACTTCCCTACGATTCATGTTCAGCAGTTGTATCACAATGTTATGTCGGAATATTTGCTGCTTCATGTTTTGGCGCTGAGCGGTCACGATTATTTTGTCAATGTGGTACAATGGGGGGCTATGCTTGGTACGGTCGCTAGTGTGGGGGCAATTGCCAAACAATTGGGGCTTAAACCTGGCGTACAAGTCTTGGTCAGTATTTTACAGCTTACCTTACCCATCGGAATTTTAGAGGCTTCTACGACCCAAAATGATTACGTAGCGGTGTTCTTCTTTACTTGTTTCATGTATTTTGGGATAAAACTGCTGCAAGAATTCAGGTGGGAGGATGTTTGGTGGATGAGTGTCTGTTTGGCGTTGGGCGGGTTTACTAAATATCCTGTTTTCTTTTATGCGTTTCCGTACTGCCTTTGGATTGGGGTTCAAGTACTTCGAAAAAAAGGACTCAAAACCGCTGTCTCAACGTTTGGGATTGCATTAGCAACGTTATTATTGGTTTTCGGCCCTTTTTTTAGTCGGAATTACGGCTTGTTTGGGTCAATCTTAAGCCCAAAGATTGGTAGTTCTTTGTTTGTTGAAAACATTGCCGTTGAGAAATACTGCTTCACCTGCACATTGAGCAATGTCGCCAAAAATATTGGGTTGCATTTAGGCCTTCCCAGCGCGGGTTACAATGCCAAAATAGATGCCGTGATGGCGAAATTTCATGCCCTGATTGGAGAGGATATCAACAATCCACAATTGTCGCTGGATAACTACCGGACGCAATTTGTGATTCAGGAAGATATGTCGGGAAATCTTTTACTATTGATTGCCATTTGTATCGCCGCAGTTTGGCTACTTTTTCAGAAAAAACAGGGTGTATTTAAGGGGATATTGGTTTGTGCGGTGGTTGGTTTTGTTATTTTTTGCAGTTCGGCTAAATTTCAATTTTGGAGCTCAAGAACCCACATGCCAGTATTTGCGCAGGGAACCTTACTGGTTGGGCTTTTAGTGGCCAATTGGCCCGCTAGAGGGCGGATTCTTGTGGGCTATTTCTTCGTTTTGACCGCAATACCCTATATTGTTGACAACTTTAATAAGCCTCTTTTCCCAATTAGATATGCGTCAAAATATTGGTTGGGATACATCCCGCGCCACCTCTGCGTGCCAGTTGGTGCCAATGAAAATCAGTACCAGGAAGCACTGGGAAGCTACTATGATTTCGCAAAACCTGAGCCTTGTTATCCTTTAAAGCAGGATTTGCCCTATGGACAAAGGCAACAAATTGTGACAAAACTGAACGCGTTGGATTATTATAAGCTGGAAAGTGAGCATATTTTTAAATACGAACGGGCGCATTACTTTTTTATCTGCGACCATGATTATCCCAATACCTATTACGATTTTAAGGAGCTTGCCAAACGCATTGAGCCAAGCTCAAAAGGGGTAGGAATGTTGTTGGAACAAAGCGTAGGATTTTACCGCTACTGGAGCATCCTTCGGCCTCGGATGTCAGAAGATTGGCAAATGAGATACATTGTTTTTGAAAAAGATTATTTGGCATTGCCCAATGCGCGTCAGATATTTGCGTACGATTATGTATTGAGTGACAATGAAAAATTTATTGACAGGTACCTGCCCAAAACACAAATCGAGGCCATTTATCGAACGGGTTCATTGGTATTGGTCAAATTAAAGAAACCATCGGTTCAATTGTATAACTATTAGCTCTACCCTTCGGCCGTCTCTCATGACGGGGCCGAAAGACGAACAGGAACCGTAACGTATATCACAGGAAGAATGACTTTAGCTTTTACGCTTTGCTCTATCAATTATCTTGCCCAAGCCCGTACGCTTGGAGATTCTTTAAAGCGTACCAATCCGCATATTCGCTTTGTTATTGGGCTGGTAGACCGTTTGGATACGGCCAATGTTCCGGCAGATAAACTCCCTGAGTTTGAACTGCTCGAACTGCACCGTATTGGCATCGACGGGCTGGATGAAATGTGTAAGCACTATAATATTACAGAGCTAAATACGGCCGTTAAACCCTATTTTTTTAGGTATTTTTTCGGTAAAGTTCCTCAGGTGAAAAACGTCATTTATTTTGACCCTGATATTATCGTTTATCAGCCGCTCGCTGAGTTGGAAGCATTGCTCGAAAAAAATGACTTTGTCTTAACGCCTCATTTGGCTACGCCTATCGAAGACCAACTCACGCCCAATGAGTTACATCACCTCAACACGGGTGTTTATAATCTTGGGTTTATAGCCCTTCATAAAAGTCCCGAAGCCTTGGATTTTGTGAAGTGGTGGGAAGAGAAACTATTTGACGAGTGCAAAATAGACCTCTGTAACGGCCTTTTTGTGGACCAACATTGGGTCAACTTTGCGCCCGTGTTTTGGAACAATGTGCACGTAGAAAAGCACCCTGGTTGGAATGCAGCCTACTGGAATCTCCACGAACGTACATTTACAAACGAAGATAAAGGACACTTTGTAAACGGACAGCCAGTCGTATTTTTTCATTACAGCGGCTACGACCCAGCTAAGCCGTCCGTTATTTCCAAATACCAAAACCGATTTACCTTTGAAAAACGACCCGATTTAAACCCGTTGTTTGACTATTATCGCGACGAATTATTACGTAATCATAATGCGTATTATCGGCAGTTTCCGTGCTATTACATCAAGTCCGAGCCGCTGTACAAGTACCAACGCATAAGGGCATTATTGAAAAAACCGTTTGAAAAATGGCTGGCAAGACTTTAATATTTACCGTTTGTACGGCAGAACATTACCCCTTTGCGCAGGCGTTGGCCGATAGCCTTCCGAAGGAATTGACGTTTAAGGTGGGGATGGTAGGAGAGGTGGCGGCGGGTGAGTTGGATGTGGTTCAATTTCGAGAATTACCGTTTGAGGTGATTCCTGAAATGCAGCAACGGTACGATAAACCCGCGCTTGTGGCCGCGGCAAAGCCTTTTTTTGCGAGTTATTTTTTGCAACAAAACGGCATTGAAAACGTCATTTATTTTGACCCAACCACGTTCACTTTCGGTGATTTTGACGATATTCTCCAGAAATCAACCACTTATGATATTGTTCTGACGCCCCGGCTGACCCGCAAGTTTGGGAAATCGACCTACGGAGATGAGAAAATGTTTCTCAATACTGGAATGTACGACAACGGTTTTTTTGCCGTACGTAAAAGCCAAAATACGTTTCGTTTTTTGGAGTGGTGGCAGCAGCGACTCACCGACAGAGCCTATCTGGACCTATGCAACGGCATGAATCATGACCAACTTTGGTTGAATTACGTCCCCATTCTTTTCGAGAATAGTTGCATTTATAAGAATATCGGTTGGAATGTGGGTTTGCAAAATTTACACGAACGCGTGCTCACTTTCAAAGACAATAAATGGGTTGTTAATCTAAGTGAACCCTTGGTGTTTTTCAATTTTAAAGAATGTCTGGAAGAAGGAACAGAGGTAAAAAAAATGATAAAAGACTCGGGGGCGACTAAGTTGTTGAGCAGGTATAAAGAAAGGCTTAAGCAATATACAGCTGTTATACCGCCCGTATTTTCATTACGAAAATCACTTCATTCTCCAGATTCTGCCTTCAGAAAAGGGTTAAAGGATACTCTGAGAACAATTGTGGATACGATTACTTATTTTCCGATTTACCATAAAATAAGTAAATAACCATTCAGATAGAGTTTTTTTGTACTTTTGCGGGAAATAACCGCAAATAGCGGCCTATTTATTATCTTTAATGAGTGCTGCATGAAAGTTCTTTATGACCACCAGACCTTTACCGGCACCCAGTATGGCGGTATTTCACGGTATTTTTATGAGCTGATGAATGCTTTTGCGGGATGCCCGGACATTGAATTTGAACTAGCATTAAAATTTTCAAATAATGAATATCTTCGGGATGTAAACTACTCACATCCTGTTCGTTATCAGCAATTTGCCAATAATCCCCGCGCCAATCAATTATTTTCACGGCTCAATCGCCTCTATAGTTCTACCAAGCTGAGCCTGGGAAATTTCGATATTTTTCATCCTACTTACTATCATTCTTACTTTTTGGATAAGGTAGGAAAAAAGCCAATGGTGCTGACTTTTCATGATGTATTGAGTGAAAAATACGGAAAAATGTTTCCAGTATTGGGCGAAGGCCTTTCGGATTTGAAACAACAGTTGCTTAAACGTGCCGACATCGTTATTTCGGTTTCAGAAGCTACCAAACGGGGTATTTTGGAATATTTTGACGTTGACGAAACCAAAATAAAAGTGGTTCCTTTGGGTAATTACCTTGATAAACCCGCGCTTATCGGACAGAAAACGCTGACGCTGCCTGAGCGTTACGTTTTGTTTGTTGGTAAACGAGATTATTACAAAAACTTCGATACTTTTCTGGCCGCTATGGCGCCTATTCTGCTCAAAGACAAAGATTTGCATCTGGTTTGTGCGGGTGGTGGAAAATTTTCAAATGAAGAAATTCGCTCAATAAACGAAGCGGGAGTGGAGAAGCAAGTACTTTATCACCCCATTTTTGATGATACTACGTTGGTTCAGTTGTACGAGCGAGCGCAGTTATTTGTGTTTCCGTCGTTGATGGAAGGTTTCGGTTTACCCGTTTTGGAAGCTATGAGTTGTGGCTGTCCAGTGGCAGTGACTGCGGGAACTTCTTTTGATGAAATTGCGGACGAAGCAGGCGTTTATTTTGAAGCTGAAAATAAAGATTCTATCAAAGACGCCATCGAAAAGGTGGTTTATAGTCAAACGCTTCAAGGGCAAATGCGCCAACGTGGCTATGAACGAGTGCCGCTTTTTAAGGCAGAAACAACGGCTAAACAAACGCTAGAAGTATACAAAGAATTGGTAAACGCATGATGCAACTCCCAGTACGCACCCTTATTTACGACCGAGACATCAGCGGGCATCATTTAGATTACTTGCAGTTTTTGGTAGAATATTTAAAAAAAATGCCTGAAGAAGTTCGGAGCCAGTTTGTGTTCGTATTGCACGAAGGGGCTCGTGACCGATTCCGTGCGGATGAATTGCTAGTGCAGTTTCATTACATAGATTCAGAGCAATTAGCCTCTTTTTTAGCCCTGACCAGTGTATTGCGACGGGCGGCGGCCGAAATGCGCTACCTGACCGATTTGATTCATAAATATAAGGTTGAGCGGCTGATTTTTATGCACATTGACGCCTTTCAATATGAGCTGGGAAGGACTTCGATAAGTAATTTGGGCGTGAAGTTTTCGGGGCTTTTATTTTTACCTTTCCGTAAATATTATGAAGACGACTCAACCCTGACCGACAAATTGCGCCGCGAATGGCGAGGATGGCGGAAAGGATGGCAAATGCGATGGATGCTGCGCAATCCACAGCTAGAACGCATTTTCTTTCTGAACGATAAACAGGGCGTAGAAGAGTACAATGTGCGTTTTGGCCCGCGATTTGAGCATTTGCCAGACCCAATTGACGTGGCGCAAGTTACCACTACATCGGTAGTAGACTTAAAAAGAAAGTACGGCGTAGCGGAGGGCCGCCGAATTTTCTTGATATATGGACATTTATCAGCCCGCAAAAACGTTCCTACCATTCTGGCGGCGTTGCAGCGATTGACTCACCAAGAGCGCAGCCAACTGAGTATTTTGATTTGTGGAGAGCCCGAAAAAGGCTACGATACTACGCTTTTTGCGGCTATTAATGAGGCCGAAAAAAAATACCCAGAGGTGTTGTTTATCAAGCATTTTCACTTTTTTGCCCCTGCTGCTACCAATGAAGTCTTTAAAATTGCGGATATTGTCTTGGTCCCTTACATCAATTTTTTCAGTTCCAGCAATATTCTGGGCTTGGCGGCTAAGTACAGTAAGCCGCTGATTGCCTCTAAACTTGGGGTAATGGGGGTATTGGTCAGCCAATATCAACTGGGTATAACGGTGGCTCCTCACCGGGCTGAAGCCATTGCCGATGCCATGAGTACTTATTTATCACAAAAGAATCCCGTAATTGATGGAAATAAATACCTTCAGGACTACCGTTCGGAGGTATTTTGTCAAAAGTTGCTGTTTTCGAAAGAGTAGTTTTTTGAGAAAATTAAATTTCACTTTGAAATACAAAGTAAAAAAATCAACTTTGTAACGCAAAGTGAATTGTACCTGTAATCAATTATGTCTAATAAAAAACAGCGGTTAGCTACATTAGATACATTTAGGGGCATTGCAGCGTTGGCGGTCGTTCTTTTCCATCTTACGTTACATCAGGCCGAAGCTCCAGTCCATTTTTCATGGGGTGTGACTGGAGTTGATTTATTTTTTATTATCAGCGGTTTTGTGATTTACATGACGCTCAATAAAACCACCCGGGCCGTAGATTTTGTATTTGCCCGTTTTTCGAGACTGTATCCAGTGTATTGGGTCGCCGTTACATTGACTGCTGGTTGGATGCTCATCGGAAAATATTGGGGCTACAGTGACATCTCTTGGGGTGATTACTTGGCCAATATGACCATGTTTCAGCATTATTTTGGAGTGAGAGATTTGGACGAATCTTACTGGACGCTGATTGTTGAGATGCTTTTTTATGGATTAATGCTGTTGGCATTTTTGTTCAATAAAGTTAAAAACCTTGAGTGGTACGGATTTGCGTTGGTCGTTATTCAGGCGATTGTTCATGGGTGGGTCAGTGTTTCGTATCCTTCTTTGTATACGTCTATTCGTGAAGGCTTTCCGTTGATTAATCATTTTCAACTTTTTTGGGCGGGTATTCTTTATTATAAAATTTATACGGAAGGTTACCAATTGCAGCGCGTTGGGGGCATTGTTCTGGCTTATTTCCTTACGCTATTCTTATTTGAAAAAGCGGGTCGGAGCAATTTGTTTTTAAGCTGGCCCGAATATATTGCCGTTAGTACGCTTTATTTTGGGAGTTTCTTTTTGTTTGTAAGCCAACGTTTGGAGTGGATTAATAACCGTATCACGCGGTTTTTGGGAACAATTTCGTACAGCCTTTATGTAATTCACCATTATTTTATGAATGGAGTTGTAACTTTACTGCGCGACAAACTAGACTGGCAATTTATCCCAGCGGCCCTTGTGGCGTTGGTGGGGGCTTTGGTGCTAGCGGTGGGGATTACGTATCTGGTCGAAAAACCAGCGTTAAACTATTTACGACTACGTTACCACTCTTAAAAAGTTGACTGACTGTATCTTGAGAATGAGAAAAAGACACTATTAAATCAGTGCAGAAATATTTAAAATAATTAATCGTGAGTTTAAAACTTAGCATTGTAATTCCCGCTTATAACGAAGAAAAAACGATTCAAACCGTTTTGAAAGCAGTTGCCTCTGTGGAGTTGATTGGTGGTTTTGAGAAAGAGATTATCGTGGTAAACGATTGCTCAAAAGATGAGACAGAAGCACAAATCTTTGCGTTTAAGGCAATGAATCCCAGCGTGGAGGTTTCTTATTTTAAGCATGAAGTAAACCAAGGAAAGGGGGCCGCCTTACATACGGGGATTCGCAGGGCACAGGGCAATTATGTCGTTATTCAGGATGCTGACTTAGAATATGACCCCAAAGAATTTAATATTTTATTACAACCCATCGTAGATGGCCACGCCGATGTGGTATATGGTTCACGTTTTATGGGTGGTAAAGCGCACCGGATTTTATTTTTCTGGCATTCAATTGGAAACAAAATCCTGACGTTTTTGAGCAACATGTTCAGCAATTTGAATTTGACGGACATGGAAACCTGCTACAAGCTTTTCAGAATTGACTTGATTCAGGGGCTGGAATTGAACGAGAAACGGTTTGGTTTTGAGCCAGAAGTAACCGCCAAAATTTCGAAAATACCCAACATACGAATCTACGAAGTAGGCGTTTCGTATTATGGCCGAACCTATGCAGAAGGCAAGAAAATCAACTGGAAGGACGGCTTTCGGGCTATTTACTGCATTTTTAGATATGGATTATTCAAATAAGTGACGGAACAATGTGGGAGGAATTAAAATACTATCGCCAGGCGCTTGGGATTAACATGCTTTGGAACGCATATCCGATTGTTTTTATCGTTCGGGATGGTTTCGGTATTGGACCTCAGGGAAGTACGTTTACTATATTGTATTGGGCAGTTGGGTTGGCATTGCTAATGCCTCTGAATATTTTCCGAACTGTATTTTTGCCTAACCAAACGCTTTTTGTTTGTTGGTTTAGCTTTTTGGTGTTGGGATGGGTGTATTGGAAATATTACCCTAGTCCAGCGGGTTCGCCAGAAAGGCTACGAGAAACATTGACTTACATCATACCCGTTGTGTTTCTTTTTGCGTCCATGTATTACCCCAATGATAAAGCAAATATTGTGCTGAAAGTCATGGTCTTTTATACACTGGTAGCCAGTATTGGCCTTCTTTACAGTTTGACCAAAGACCCTCACTGGACGTTTGGGGAGCGTGCAGCCATTAAATTTGCGGCCAATACCCAAAATAGTAACCCCCACGCCTATGCAAATAATGCGTTGTGTTCTATTCTTTCGGCATTGTTGGTGGCAGGGCGTACCAAAAACTGGATTTTCAAAATCTTTTATTTCTTGATTGCCATTTTTTCCGTTGGAGTCTTAATTCTGGCCCGGACCAACATGAGTTTGATTGGCTTAGGTGTCATGATTCTTATTTATGTTACGTTGCACGGTCGTGGTATGGTGGTCTCTATATTTAAGCCGCGTGTGTTGGCTATTGCCGCCGTAGTGTACGGAATTGTTGCATTTTTACTTTCGCAGTTTCAGTTTGCGTCGTATGCGCTTGGGGTATATTTTAACACTTTTATGTCGCGCTTCGGTAGTGTTATTTATACCGTTACGGGCGTTGAAGTAGACCAAAAAACGGCATCAATTGACCACTCTTCGGTCAACAGGGTGTACAGTTTTAAATACGTTTTCGAGGTTTTTCTGGGAGAAGGTTCCCTCGGAACTATCCTATTTGGGGAAGGCTACAAGGCCCAGTTTTTTGATGTGCCCGCCATCGAAGCGCTTGTAAATCAGGGTATATTGGGTTTTATTCTGTTTAATAGTTTCTTTGTGGTGATGGGTTTTACGGCCCTTCAGCAATTTTTCAGGCCTGCCAACGATTTGTCTTTGTTTCTGGCTTATTTTTCAATCATTGTTCTTATTGCTCTGTTTTCAGGAGCACGTCCACAAGATCTTAGTATGTGGTTGGTGTATGTAATGTTTATCCGTTTTTTTGGCGTTTATTCAACACAAAAAGCCCAAAGTACCTTACAACCTCAACCTGCATAAGTTAAGTTTAAGATTGTTTCATGGCTTTGATTGAGAAAATACTTACGCGTCGTTCTTTGGTAATCGGGGTATTGTTGTTGATGACAATGGCTGGGTATTACGTTCCCTTGGTGTTGGGAGAAGATCCAGGTTTTGGTTTAGCTGTTTGGAATGATATGCTGAGTACGGGCCAATTCAATACACTTTTAATACCGTCTCCTGTAAATATTGCCCAAAATCAATCCTTGTTTTTGACGTGGTGGAGCCCTGGTCAGTATATGGTGCCAGGGGCGCTGAGCGAATTGCTGAATATTTCGCCTGGAATGGCAAGTTTGTGGATAACGCTGGCTTTTTCGGTGGCGGGGCTAATGGGTTGGTATTTTGTATATCAGGGGTTAGAATTTGATACAACAACCATTGCGCTTGGGCTATTTTTTATTGCTACTTCTCGGTTATTTACCATCAACTTTCTCAATTATACTGGGGGTGAATTGCTCCTTTTTGGAAGTCAGCCTTGGACTATTTGGTGTTTCTTAAAATATCGCCGCCAACCTTTTATCCTTTTTGGTGGGATGTTGCTGTTGTCGTTGCTCTCCTTCTTCTTAAAAACGGCTTATACCATCGGCTTAGCTGCCTTGTGCGGTTGTGCAGGCATTGCTTTCCTGAATGATTTTAGAAAGCAAAAAAAACTTTTTATACCTGCTTTTTGGACGGCTTTAGCGGTAGGGTTGTGCATGATTTTTTATCTGGCTATCACTCAGTTGGGATTTATCAACCTCGGAACGAGCCCCATCACGAGTACCAACCAACCGTTTAATATTTCGTGGACGTCGTTTGAAACCCTTACTTATCCACTTACGCACTGGTTCAGTATTGCCGAAATATACCCTCAGTTACTGGTCCGTACGGATTTTCCTGAATGGGGGCACAGCCTGTATTATTCCCTGATGGCGGTCAGTTTTCTGGGGTTAATATGGGTAATGAAACAATCCGGACATGACGAAGCCCGCTGGCTGTTTTTAGGTTTTTATCTGGTTTATTGTGGCATATTTTTGTTATTGTACAACAAAGGCGCTGAAATTTCTGTAGAATATCGCCATACCAAAGTAGTGGCTTACTTATTTCTGCCATTGTTGTTGAGGGTATCGCGCCGGTCGCAGGTTTCGGCTAAATGGGTGCTTGGAACATTAATTATTTTGAACAGTGGTTATGGGCTTTCAACATTTATCCTCAAAAAAGTTGAAATCCGCAATGAGTCAGCGACGGGAAGCTCAGGTTTTGCATTAAGACATGCCGACGAGCAGGATTTGGCGTTTATCCATGCCGTTGACAAACCAGAAAATATCCTCTATTTTACCTCGGGTTCACTCAACGTAGATGCCGTAAAGGCGCGGAAATTGGTGGGGAGCATTGACCTCAAATTTGCCAAAGGATGTGGTTTTTTGGCCGAAAAATACGACGGGAAAGCGGGGAAAATATACGCGTTTGTACACGAAGCCTATCAACAAATTCCGACCAATCCCACGTTAGAAAATCAGTTTCCAGCTTATCGGTTTAGATTAGTGAGGCAAACTAAAAAATTTAAAATCTATGAAGGGATATAATCTACGTTTACGTATGCTGATTTGTGCTTAACAAAAGGGCTGAAAAAATGGGTTATTTTATCGTAAAGCATCCTGTATAGGCGTTTTTGCTACTTTTGTTGTGGTGTTGTCAAATGATTTATTAAAGCAAAAACGAAATTTTAGAAACCCTTCACAGATAACATCGTGCCACTATTATCGTTAGTTTAATTACCATCTTGTCGTTTGACTTTTACTACATGCTTACCCTCTTTGAGACTTCGTAAGAATTTTTACTCATTTTTGAAAAGAATTGGAAGCATGAAAAAAACATTTGTTTGCCTGCAGATTTTTTTATTCTCCTTGAGTTTTGCAGGATGGAGCCAAGACAATAAACGTTACTTGGCCATGTTAGTCCTTAATATCCAGGAAGATAATCAGTATGAACACTATGCTGATATGGTTCCGGGGGCAAAGTCGATAGGGTGCAATTCGGTGTACATAACAGTACGGTGGGATATCACCAAATGCCCTTCATTTCAGTGTCTTTCCAACCCAAATATTGCGTCAGAATGGCGGCCCGTAGATAACGTCATTGCCAAGGCACTCGAACAAGGAATGGATAAGATTGCGCTACGAATTCATTTGGGTGCCAATAATGCCTACGGCATAAACCGGTCGGGGTTTATCTGGGGAGGAGAAGCAAATGAAATGCGGGACGCGGCAGGAAATGTGTACACCGACGGCTACAACGATAAAATGTTCAGCCTTGCCCATCAGCCATCGGTAGAAAAAGCCAAAGCTTTTGTGACGGAAGTGACCCAACGCTACAAATACCTTCAGGAACAAGGCAAGTTGTTGTTTATAAGCGTTTCTATTACGTCAAATCAGGAAGGAGAATACCCGCATGGGGCTCTTTTTGACTATTCGTCGCACATGAAAAATGCGTTTAGTAACTGGCATTTAGCGCAGTACGGAACGGCAGCCCAACCCCCCATCAACCAAAATGATGAGGCGGGAAGGCGTTGGTATATATTCAGGCATTTAAAATTGAAAGAATTTATCGACCAAATGGGAAACGCGGTCAAAGCCGTTGACTCAAATATAAAGTTTGTGTTGGATATGGGGTCGGTTTTTGACGGAGCTTCAAAAAATCGAGGAACAATAGGCTTTCAAAAGTTGAATTGTCGATTTGATGGGGTCAAAGTCAATGATGATATGTTCTATAATCACCGGTTTTCGATGGATTTGTTACGAACCAATGTTCCCAATAAATGGATTATGAATGAGATGTTTCCGCAAGGAACCACAACTGATAAAATTAATTTTCTAAAACAATCGTACGAACACGGGGCTAAATTTGTAACGTTGGTCATTGGGTCCCCCAACTCAATTAACGATTTTGCTCCTGCAACGCAAAGCGCAGAAATTCAACAGCTACTAACTACTCCTATGTCGCCTATCAGTGCGACAAGTACTACGACGTACTCATTGCTAAGTATCCTTAATAATTCTGGGTATAATTTATCGGCGTATTCGCAGCCCAAAAATATCGTATTGAATGACGATGTACTGCCGCAGTGCTCGCCCAACACCTGCAATTTTACGTTGGGTATCCATGCAGATAACCCCAACCCAACCTGCGGTTCAGAGGTTACGCTCTCGGCAAATTGCACGGGAGGCAACTGTGCTGGGGTGGCCTACAACTGGAGCGGCAAGGGAATCAATAGCAGCGGGAATTTTGTGAGCGTGAACGTACCAGCAGAAAAAGGGAACTACACCTATACCCTGACGGCCACCAAAGAAGGGTGTAACAGTCAGGCCGTTACGACCCTTAGCGTGGCGGAGTGCGGAGAAGAAGAACTCTGCGCGGTGAATAGAGTACGACTTAAATTTAGGGATGATTGTTGTCAAAACCACTTGGTTGGGGCGCAGATTCAAGGTTCTTTTGATGGGGTGACTTGGGATAGTTTGTATACGATTTCTCAAAATGGAAACGGTACTTGGCAGGAGTTTAAGATTAATAATGGGGCTGTTTATCCCCAAATACGATTTGTGTCAGGCGAAAATGGAAATGGAGATCTGGCTGAAATAGAATTTTATCATGGAAGTAAAAAACTGACGGGTACTCCATTGGGAAGGGGTGGAAATTTTATAAATGCGCTGGATGGCGATGAAAGTACCCTTTGGGTTGCTCCCGCGAGCAGAGTGGCAAATTTTATCGGGTTGGTTTTGAAAGGTTGCGGAGGGGGCAGTTGAACCAAAAAGATGGATTCCTCAATAATAACCATTAATGAAATGAGAGTGACGACAATTTTGTCGCACTCTTATTTTTTTGACTACCGATTGATTCGTAGGTTTGTAGACAAGATAGAAGAAGAAAAAGCCTGAAATTAGGAAGAATTGAAATGAAAAAATGGCGTAAAATACTCGTTTTATTACTGGTTTTGCTTTCAACTGCTGAGTTATTATTACGCTTTGTGTTTGGATTTTGCAATGCTCCGCTGTATGTAGAGGACCCCGATTTTGAATACGTTTTTGCCCCTGATCAATACCGTTTTCGTTTTAGGAATGTAGTGCGTACCAATGCGTTTTCGATGCGCAGCGACCCCGTCAATCCTACCGATACGACGGTTGTTTTACTGGTTGGGGATTCGGTCATCAACGGCGGAAACCCAACCGACCACGACGATTTGGCCTCGACCATTCTCGAAAAACAATTTACGCAACACTATCATCAGCCCGTGCGCGTACTGAATGTGTCGGCAGGGTCTTGGGGGCCAGATAATGTGTTTGCTTTTTTGAAAAAGAAAGGGTTTTTTAGCGCCGATGTGATGTGCCTAGTCACCAGTAGCCACGATGCCTACGACAACATGAGCCATCATAAATTGGTAGGGGTGAATCCCAATTATCCTGACAAACAATACACGGTGGCGCTGTACGAGTTTTGGCACCGTTATATTTATACGTTGTTTGTGTATCACTACGTAGAAGTGCCTTTGAAGGAGTTTTTCTCGCCAGCCGCGCAACACGCCCCCAACGATGTGATTCATAAATTCGGAACGGTATTCAATCCTGGTTTTCAGCATCTGGCCGATACTGCTAAAGTAATGCATATTCCTTTTTGTATTTATTTGCACCCTGAATTGCCCGAAATAGCTCAAAATCGCTACGATAGTCAAGGCGAAGAGATATTGGCGTTTGCCCGAAAAAACCGCATTCCAGTGATTGATGAGTTGAAATTGCACCGAAGCGGGTTTCCGTTGACCAACGACCTTTTTCGAAATCCTGACTTTGATAGTATCCATTACAACGCCAAAGGACAGGCCTACATGGCCAAACATTTATACCCGCTATTGAAACAATACCTTGACGCTTATTTTGCCCGCCATGCGCGTACTCATCGTCCATAACCAGCTTTGGGCACATTATAAGTCCAAATTGTTCAGCGAATTACACCGACTTTCTCCGCAGTACGGTGTTGAAATTCACGTCGTTCAAATTGCCCTTTCCGAAAAAAGCCGCGCCAACATGGGCGATGCCGAAGCCTTTCGGTACGACTACAACTACGAGGTACTTTTTAATACGTCGCTCGACAAAGTCAAACTGTGGCCGCGAACCAAAGCACTGTTGAAAAAAATCCGCAGTTATCGTCCCGATGTGTTGAATCTGACGGGCTGGTATGACCCTGCGCAGTGGGTTTTACTGTTTTATGCTAAACTGACGGGTATTAAAGTCATCATTTCTAATGAGTCCAACGTGCGCGACCACGTGCGGATGGGAGCCAAGGAGCGTTTTAAGCAATTTTTGTTGAAGCAGGCAAACGGTTTTTTCTGTTTCGGACAATCATCGGCGGCGTATTTGGAAAAATTGGGGGTAAAGCCTTCCCAAATTCTGACCCGAAAAGCGGCCGTGGTCGATAATGACGTGATTTTGGAACATTATCAAAAAGCAACTCCCGAACGTGAAAAACAAAAACACCGAAGAGGCTGGGCCACTTATAATTTCATTTTTGTAGGTCGGCTGATTCCACCCAAAAATTTAACGATGCTGCTGGAAGCATTTGCCGAAATCAGTGCCGAAACCACCGATTGGGGCTTAGTTTTGTTGGGGGAAGGAGACCAAAAATCAATGCTACAACAGCAAGCTCAAAAGATAAAAAATATTCGCTTTGAAGCTGGGGTTCCTTGGTACGAAGTGGCCGAATATTTGGCTTTAGCGGATGTGTTGGTGTTACCCAGCGATTCGGAGCCGTGGGGATTGGTGGTCAACGAAGCCATGATTTGTGGCTTGCCGGTATTGGTCTCAGCGCCTTCTGGCTGCGTGGAAGATTTGGTTCGTACGGGGCAGAACGGCTTTACCTTCGACCCGCGTCAAAAACAGGATTTAGTAGCCAAAATGCGTTATTTTGTTCAGAATGCGGCATTATTATCACGTATGGGCGACGCTTCCCGACAGATTGTAGCACCTTTTGCCCCCGAAAAAGTAGCCCATGAAATGCTTCAAGGCATTGTCAATCTTCAAAAGTAAAGCTATTTGTTGATTCGTTGATTCCAATAAATCAGCACATTGAGGGTGGCGCGGCCCGCGGCAATGATGTCTAAATCGCCGTCGCCATCCAAATCGGTGGCCAAAAGGTCTTCGCAGGCCATCATGACGCTTTCGTCCAATACAAATTCTTCCCAGTTTTCGCCGGTGGCATCTTTTGGGACAAACAACCGTACGCCTACCTTTTTGTCAGGGTTGGGATTGCGCCAGCCCACCGCTATTTGTGAGTAGCCCAATCCCAGAAAATCTCCGCAAGCCAGCGCGTGGCCTTGACTCAGGCGGTCGGTCAGGACTTTTTTATCATTGGTTTTGGGGTTCAAAACTACTAATTGGTTGCCGTGCCAAGGAGCTACCGCCGCTACAAAAGGGTCTTTGTTGGATAAATATCCTCGGCGTACTTCGCCCACTCCCAAACCTTCGCCAATCCATTGTCCAGTGGGTTTCCATTGATTTTTTTGGTACGAAACCACTTTGCCGCCTTCTTTGCTGCCAATCAGTACCTTGGTGGCGTCGGTATCTTCCCAAATTTCAAAATTATGCGTGATGTGTAAGGTTGAATCCATTAACTGATACGGCCAAGGTTGTCTTGGGTTTTTGGGGACGTCATACGCCAGTACCTTTACGCCTTTGCCTTCTCCGTTGGTATTGCCTAAACCGTGCAATGGGACCACAATCAACTGGTATTTGTTTTTACTTACCTGTGCCCAGCGCATCCGGTGCGTCGTGATTTCGTGGTGAAGCGGCACGGGTTCCCAGCGCTGGGTAGGGTCTTGCGGTCGAATCAGGTAAAAAACCGCGCCTGATTTTGTTATATCGTTCGTCTCGGCGGGGTTCCACATGGCACCAATCGCTACTTCTACCTTTCCATCGCCGTCGATGTCGCGTGCTGCGATGCATACGTTGTCTTTGGGAGTTACGTTCGAAACCATCACGTGTCGCTTCCAGGATGCTCCGTTTTTAGTGCCTTCATTTTTATACCAAACGATGTCTTTTTGGTCGGCCAATAAAATATCCAGTCGTTTGTCGCCGTCCACATCGCCAATGGCTAGCCCATAGCCAATATTGATTTGATTATCAACTACTTGTATCTTAAAGTTGGGCGTGGTTGTTTGGGCAAAAACCGAAAAGGAAGTTAATCCGCAAAGGAATAAAAAAGACTTTTTCATCATTGTTTGGATTTAGTGAAAGTGACTGGCCTAATGGTACAATCGTCTAATATTTTAAAAGGAACAGAAAAGCAGAATCTTTCCTGTAAATTTTGAAAATTTACAATACTTTTGAATCAAACCAATAATTTAACTTAATCCTTTATCAAAATGAAAAACCTGTTTGTCCTGTTGATTACGTTGGCTTGCTTCGGTATTGCTGTTGATACCGTTGCCCAAGACGATACAAAACCTAAAAAAGAGAAAAAGGCCAAGAAAGAAACTGGCGACGATAAGAAGGAGACCAAGTCAAGCAAAGGAAAAAAATCGGAGCCGAAAGACAAAGCCGACAAAAAAGAAACTGGCGACGATAAGAAGGAAGGTAAGTCGAGCAAGGGTAAAAAATCTGACCCAAAAGACAAAGCTGAAAAGAAAGAGGACAAAAAAGCCGATAAGGCCGACAAGAAAGTAGATAAAAAAGAGAAAAAAGAAACTGAAGTTGCAGACCGCAAGGCGGATAAAAAAGAAGATAAAGCCGACAAAAAAACGACTTCTACCAAAACCAAAGTAACGCCAAAAGACGACGACGGTAAAGAAGCCGACAACGGAACTCGTAAAAAAGTAGCGGGTGCTGACAAAACCATTGGTAAAGATGACAAAGGCCGTACCATCTATCAGGGACCCAAAGGCGGTCAGTATTACATCAATTCAAACGGTAATAAAACGTATTTGAAGGCCGATAATAAGTTGTAATGCGCGCTTATTTAGGCTTGTTTTAAGAATCCTGCCGAACGTCGGCGGGATTTTTTTGTCAATGAAAATTCGGTATCTTTAACAAACAATATGAATGAATGAGGATAGAAACCCAAAAAATACCGACAACACTCGCCGAATTGGAAGCTCTTGGGGAAGACGTAATATTGCGCATTCCTGCCTCATTTGAGGAATACCTCGAATGGGTCGAAAAGTGTCAGTTTACGATTGAGTACTTCAACAATGAGATTGTTATTATGGGAAATGCGAGTTATTACCACGAAAAATTAGTGATACGTATCGGTTACTTATTGACGATACTTTTGGAAAACTTAAAGGGATTTTCAGTAATAGGCAGCAATATCAAAATTCACATTGCCGATGTGCTCTCCCCAACGGATTTTAACGCCGATGTTTCAGTAGTACAGGGGAATCCTGAATTTGTGACATTGCCTTCTGGTAAAAAGTCGACTAGTACCATTACGAATCCTGTGTTGGTGGTAGAAGTAACTTCAAAAAGCACCATTTCTCACGATTTTGGGGATAAATTGTTGGCTTACAAGAAAATAGAATCTTTACAATACGCCATTTTTGTAAGTCAATATCAGCCGTTTGTGACGGTCTATGAGCGCAAAGGTATTCATCATTGGGAACTTCGCGATTATACGCGCTTAGAGGATTCGTTCTCCATCATGGGGCAGCCACTTACCTTGGCAGAGATTTATAAAGATATTCAGTTTGAGAACTAATAAAAACGCCCCGCTGAAATGTCAACGGGGCGTTTTTATTATTCAATCAAGTGCAACTTATAGTTCTATTTTCGCTTCTGTTATATTCTCAAAAACGACTTCTCCGTTTTCGCCGAGTTCCATCATAATGACAGAATCTTTGGTGATTTTACCGCTCAGAATCTGTTTCGACAACTCGTTCAGAATACGGCGCTGGAGTACTCGTTTCAGCGGTCGGGCACCAAAGGCGGGCTCGTAGCCTTCTTCCGAGAGTTTGAGCAGCGCGTCGTCGGTGGCATCGAGGGTGATACCCTGCTCGGCGAGCAAACCTTTGATATGGTTGAACTGAATCCGTACAATCTGCTTGAGGTTGTCGTGGCTCAGTGGGTCAAAGAGTACGATTTCGTCGATACGGTTCAAAAACTCGGGCCGAACGGTTTGTTTCAACAGGCTCAACACATCGTTTTTGGCTTCTTCTTTGAAGTACAGTTTCCAGCCTTTGTCGGTTTTGTTGCCTGCTTCTCTGAATTTCTCCATAATGATGTCGCTGCCGATGTTGGAGGTCATGATGATGATGGTGTTCTTGAAGTTAGCCATCCGTCCTTTGTTATCGGTCAGGCGGCCGTCGTCCAATACCTGCAACATGATGTTCCATACATCAGGGTGCGCTTTTTCGATTTCATCCAATAAAATCACGCTGTACGGCTTGCGTCTGACGGCCTCGGTCAACTGACCGCCTTCGTCGTAGCCCACGTAGCCGGGAGGCGCTCCCACCAAAC
Organism: Runella salmonicolor; assembly: GCF_024158025.1. Classification (NCBI taxonomy): domain Bacteria; kingdom Pseudomonadati; phylum Bacteroidota; class Cytophagia; order Cytophagales; family Spirosomataceae; genus Runella; species Runella salmonicolor. The sequence goes on along the minus strand of NZ_JAMZEL010000005.1, from coordinate 397,375 downwards.
GGCTGACCGAGTGGCGCTCTTGGTACTCGCTCATGTCGATACGTACCATGGCGTTGTCGTCGTTAAACAGGTAATTGGCGAGGGTTTTGGCCAACTCGGTTTTTCCTACGCCTGTTGGGCCGAGGAATAAAAAGCTACCAATGGGGCGTTTGGGGTCTTGCAATCCCGCCCGTGAGCGGCGAACAGCATCAGCAACGGCTTCGATGGCTTCTTCTTGCCCAGCTACCCGTTTTTGAAGTTCTGTTTCTAAATTAAGCAGTTTGTCGCGCTCGCTTTGCAGCATTTTGCTGACTGGAATACCCGTCCATTTGGCGACTACTTCTGCAATGTGCTCGGGCGTTACTTCTTCATTGAGCAATTGGTGGTTGGAATGGTTGTCGTCAATATCCCCTGCCAATTTTTTCTCAATTTCAGGAATTTTGCCATAGCGAAGTTCGGCTACTTTTCCGTAATCGCCAGTGCGCTCGGCCTGTTCGGCTTCCAGACGAAGTTGGTCTAGTTGCTCTTTAAGCGTACGTACTTCGCTGATTTTGCCTTTTTCCAGTTCCCACTGTGCTTTGAGGGCGTTTCGGTCTTCACTCAAATCGGCAATTTCTTTGTTGAGGCGGGTTTCTTTGTCCTTGTCGTTTTCGCGACGAATGGCTTCTCGCTCAATCTCCAACTGCATGATGCGGCGGTTGAGGTCGTCGAGTTCTTCGGGGACCGAATCCATCTCCAAACGTAGCTTGGCGGCAGCTTCGTCCATGAGGTCGATGGCTTTGTCGGGCAGAAAACGGTCAGAAATATAGCGGCTCGACAGCTCTACGGCCGCAATGACGGCATCATCCTGAATCCGTACTCCGTGGTGAAGTTCGTATTTGTCTTTGATACCGCGCAAAATACTGATAGCGTCGGCTTCGTCGGGCTCGTCGACGGTTACGACCTGAAAACGGCGTTCGAGGGCCTTATCTTTCTCGATGTACTTTTGGTACTCTTTGATGGTGGTAGCCCCAATGGTATGAAGTTCGCCCCGCGCGAGGGCTGGTTTGAGTAGATTGGCCGCATCCATGGCGCCCTCACCTCCAGCCCCCGCCCCGATGAGCGTGTGGATTTCATCAATGAACAAAATTACTTCACCTTCCGAATCGGTTACTTCTTTAATCACCGCTTTCAGGCGCTCTTCAAACTCACCTTTGTACTTGGCCCCTGCTATGAGCAGACCCATGTCAAGGGACACAATTTCTTTGGTCTTCAACTGTTCGGGCACGTCGCCTTGCACAATACGTTGGGCGAGGCCCTCCACAATGGCGGTTTTACCCACCCCGGGCTCACCGAGCAGCATGGGGTTGTTTTTGGTACGACGCGCCAAAATTTGTAATACCCGACGAATTTCGTCGTCGCGGCCAATGACGGGGTCAATTTTTCCAGCACGGGCCAATTCATTCAAATTTTTGCTATACCGCTCCAGAGAGCGATATTTAGCTTCGGCATTTTGGTCTTTCACAGGGTTATTTTTTCCTCTTAGTTCTTTAATCGCGGCCAACAGACCTTTTTCTTTAAAGCCAACCTCCTGCATGAGCCGGGCGGTGGCGTCTTTGCCAGTAGCCAACCCAAGAAAAAGCATTTCAACGCTGACAAATTCATCCTGAAATTCTTTCAGATAGGTTTGGGCTTTTTGAAAAGCGGCATTTAAGTCATTGCTTATGTATTCAGTAGCGGCCGTTCCCGCCACTTTTGGGTAGGCGTTTACGGTGGCTTGGATTTTGGTTTGCAGTAGCTGAGGGGATACGTTCAGTTTTTTCATCAAAAACTGTGAAGTGTTGGGGTCATCTTCTAAAATGGCCTGCAAAACGTGTCCTGTTTCTACCGCTTGCTGTTGGTTTCCTTGGGCAATCTGTACCGCACGCTGGATTACCTCCTGCGCTTTGATGGTATATTGATTAAAATTCATGGCGGCTTTTCTGTTAATATTTTAGTGATTGTGATTTAGATAACACCTTCTGTACAAGGAGTATGCCTGTTCTGAAAAGCGGTAATTTTGGCATATTTTTTTTGTTTTTTGGGTGGAAACGTAGACAAAATGACGTTGTTTTTGCTATTTTTGACGCTATGTCAATACCTTTAATTATTCAGACCCAAGAGGCGTTTGAAAAAGTGGTTGAGCATCTAAGCGGTTTGGAGGCGTTTGCTATTGATACCGAGTTTGATCACAACCATTATGCCTACGGTTTTACGCTTTGTCTTATTCAAATTGCTACTCCTGATACTTGCTATTTGATTGACCCATTTGCCGTCGCTGATTTAACCCCCCTCTGGCGGGTTTTGGAGAGCGAAACGTCCGAAAAGATTTTTCATGATTGCGGTGAAGATTTACGTTTGCTTCATTTGCACGGCTGTTCGCCCCGCAATATCTTCGATACCAGTGTGGCCGCCAAAATGCTGAGTTTGGAGAAAATCGGGCTTAGTAGTGTGCTATATGAGCTGCTAGGGGTCGAATCGAGCAAAACAAAACAGCAAAGTAACTGGCTTAAACGCCCGCTGTTGCCGATGCAACTAGAATACGCTGCTAACGATGTCATCCATTTGCCAGCCTTGCGCAAATTGACTGCCGAGCGTTTGCAAGCGCAAAATCGCTGGGAATGGTTTGAGCAAATGATGCGAGTAGTGGAGCAAAAAGACTATTCGCCCAAATCTAAAGAAACCTTTTTGAGTCCCAAAGAGCAGCGTGATTTTGCGCCCTTTCAGCAATACATTCTGAATGAACTCTATCGGTTTCGGGATGAACAAGCAAAACGCATCAATAAGCCTCATTACCAAGTCTTTTCCGAAAAAATAGTCTATCAGGTCATGGAGCATCCGGTTGTCTTGAATGACTGGATGAACTTGAAAGGCATTCATTACCGCATTCAGAACGAAGCCGTGGCTGAGCAATTTAGAGCAGTTTTGGCGCAAGCCGAAGCTGCCGCAAAAGCACAGTTATTATCTACCCAAAAACGGGTACCCACTGGACAGGAAATTGCGGAATGGCAACGCAAATCGACCCGCTACAATCGCCTGCGTGAACACGTATTTTTGCCCATCAAACGCTGGATTGAAGAAAGCTACGGGGCGCATTTTGCACCGTATATATTGAGCAATGAAACTATTGGTATTTTGATTGGGGGAGAAATGAAGCTTTCAGAAATAAATCCCGTATTTCAACAAAGCATTATCAGAGAAGCGGCACAGACGTTGAATATAGATATTTCGGCGTTTGAGTAGCTGATTTTGACTGGAGAAACTGGTATATTTGGCTGTAATAAGTAGCCGCCTCTCTGGCAAAAATGAACGTAGAATTGGACTAATGCCCTTGCGTCGCCTTTTTTTGTGGATTTTGATGGGAAGTGTTGCCTTCGTCGTGAGTTACTTCGTCCTGTTTCCGCATGTATTTCGTTGTTTTGCCGTTCAATATTCGGATTTTAGCCTTTCTGCCGAGCGGCTGTACGTCAGTCCAGAGCTCTCGCCCCGGGTTCAAGGTCATGCCAATGCCCTTATTCAAGAAGCTCAGAAGCGTATTGAGACTTTTTGGGGGAGTCGGGTAGGGAATCCAACGATTATTCTTTGCCAACGCGCCGACCAATACCGTCGGTATTGCAACAGCGGCGAAGGGGCGGGGTGCAGCATTGGCACTCCTTGGGGAACTTCCTACATTGTACTCAACATGGATGGTCTCAATGCCGATGTGATAGCCCATGAAATGTGCCATGATGAGCTTTTTAGTCGCTTAGGTTGGTGGAAAACTACCCGGCAGATTCCGCAGTGGTTTAATGAAGGTCTGGCGCTGATGGTCGATTATCGGTTTGTGCCCAAAACCGACAGCCTCCAACGGTACGTTGACTACAAAGACGAATATTTGTATCTTTCTCGGGGTGGGCAAGTAGCCCTTGATTTAGACGAAATTGCTTCTATGCGGGGTTTTTTCAACGGCCATGAAGGGCACGTAATGCTGGCTTATATGACATCTGGAATGGAAGTGGCGCGGTGGCTGGCAGGGGTGGGAGAAAAAAAAATTCCCACTTTGGTTCAACAAGTAGCCGAAGGCCGAGAGTTTGAGGAAGTATATGCTCAGTTAGAGCAAAGCCATGCCCCAAAATAGAGTACTATTTACTGCATTTACACTAAACACTCATTCTATCATGGATAAATTTCAACGCATTTTTGAGAACAATGAACATTGGGTTGCCGAAAAACTCAAAAAAGACCCCGAATATTTCGAAAAACTTTCGAAAGGTCAAAGCCCCGATTTTCTGTACATAGGATGTTCAGACAGTCGAGTGACCGCCGAAGATTTAATGGGCGTGCAGCCGGGAGAAGTTTTTATTCATCGAAATATTGCCAATATGGTGGTAAGCATTGATTTGAACGTGATGAGCGTGATAAATTATGCGGTCAGGCACCTCAAAGTCAAACACATCATTGTGTGTGGTCATTACTCATGTGGGGGTATTAAAGCCGCCATGCAACATGCCGATTTAGGGATTTTGAATCCTTGGTTGCGCAATGTTCGGGATGTGTACCGGACGCACAAAGAGGTACTGAATGCGATTGAAGATGAGCAGACTCGCTATGACCGATTGGTGGAGTTGAATGTGCAAGAACAGTGTATCAACGTCATTAAACTAGCGGCCGTGCAGGAAGCCTATCGCGAGCGGGGAATCACGGTCCATGGTTGGGTTTTTGATATTCATTCGGGTAAATTAATAGACCTAAAAATTGATTTTCCCACCATATTGAAAGATATTATGGAGATTTATCGGTTAGACTAAGTACCGAAAGTGACTGTTTCCTAAAATGGGGGATTCTGGTCATCACTAACTTCGCTGCTTTTTACGAAATTCGACGGGCGATAAACCTGTGTATTTTTTGAACAGTTTGGCAAAGTAGTTTGGATACTCAAACTTCAATAAATACGCAATTTCCGAAATCGAATAAGAGGTGTGCGTAAGGTATTTTTGGGCTTCGCCGATGAGGTAGCGATGAACCAACTGAATGGCCGAATGGCCTGAAACCGAACGACAGATTCGGTTAAGGTGAATGGGGGTGATGTTAAGCTCAGCGGCAAATTCAGGGATACTTTTTGGGTAGTTTGCCTCTTTGATTTTCTTCTGGAATCTCCGAAAGTGACTCATCGTCACGTTGTCTTTTTTTTGTTCTTCTCCTTGCCGAACCATGCGGTGCAGTTTTACGAATAACTGGGCAAAATAGGCATTAAGCATAGCCCTCCTTTCTGATTGCTCTTCAAACAACTCTGTCTCAATGGCACCAATCAATTCTGTGACGGCTTGAAACGATTCTTTTTCGTCAAAATGATGGATGATATGAACCTTATGGAATGATTGCCAAATGGTCGAGGATGTTTGAAAAATATCTTCTATGATGGTTTCTGAAATCGTCAGAATATGTCCAGATACATCTGGTGTATAGGCTAAGCCATGCAGGGCCGTGGGAGGAATGAGAAAAATACAAGGGGCAGTGTAGGTGTTAATTCTGGTGCTTTCCTGAAATGTAACCTGCCCGCTGTTAACGATAAATAACTGAAACAGATGGGCATGAATGTGAGGCTGAATTACCCAGTTGAAAGTTTGGCTGCGGGTGGAAATCAGTTCGAGAAAAATGTATTCTGCTGGATTGCGGCTGTTTAGGTCTCCATACAGTCCTTCGAAATTGAGAATGGGTTTATCGTTTCCCATAAAAATGTTTGATTTTTATCTGCAATATTAAAAATAATATCCAAAAACATTGGCCCTCACTGCCTAACATTGCAAACTGAAAAATCACTTTGTTTCTGTTCTCAAAATCAATGAAAAAGCACCTTTGGGATGTGGCCCATATTGCGCACGTAGAGCTGTTTACGCCCAAATTGGAGCCTAGTACACGCTTTTTTACCGACATTATGGGCATGTCTATTTCGGCCGTCAAAGGCGATTCGGTTTATCTGAGGGCGTACGACGATTATGAACATCATACCCTGAAACTGACTGCCCACAAACACGCTGGTATGAAGCACTTTGCGTGGCGGGCCAAAAGCCCCGAGGCGCTCGAACGTCGCGTGGCGTCCCTTCAAAAAAGCGGTTATGGCATGGGTTGGAACGACGGGGATATTGGCCACGGGCCTGCGTATGAATATCATTCGCCAAGTGGGCATTTGACAGAAATCTATTTTGAAACAGAAAAATATAAATCGGGCGCCGCTGATACTTCGGCCTTGAAAAATACGGCCAGTAAGTTTCCCGCTAGAGGCATCAACGTCAGACGAATAGACCATCTGAATTTGTTTGCCAAAGATGTTAGGGCTTTCCGGGATTTTCAACTGGAAAATTTAGGAGGAATTTTGACCGAGACCATCGTCGATAATCTGGAGGATTTAAACCCCAAAGCGGTTTGGTTTATGGTCAATTCTAAATCCTACGATTTGGCAGTGACCGAAGATTATTTAGGAATGAATGACCGTTTTCATCACGTTACTTATGCCGTCAACAGTCGCGAAGAGGTCTTGATTGCCGCCGATATTTGCCTTGAAAACGGCATTTTTATCGAGACAGGCCCTCACAAGCACACCATTCAGCAAACATTTTTTTTGTACGTGTATGAACCCGGCGGCAACCGGATAGAAATTGCCAATACCACCGCCCGATTGATTGTTGACCCTGATTACGAAACCGTCGTCTGGACGTTGGAAGAGCGAAAAAAAGGGCAGGCGTGGGGCTTGGCTACTGTGCCGAGTTTTCATACCAAAGGTACCCCCATGCCAGAGGAATTGGATTGATTTTTTATGACCCATTTAGTATTATGAAGAAGAAATTGTTAGTAATCGGAGCGCATTCGGGCGATTTTGTGTGGCGAGCCGCTGGCACCATCGCCAAAGCCATTGAAGAAGGGGCTGACACTTTGGTCATTGCCATGTCGTACGGAGAACGCGGCGAATCAGGCGAATTGTGGAAAGAAAATCCCAACCGCACCGAAGAAAGCGTCAAAATCATTCGGCACGAGCAAGCACAAAAAGCTGCCGATATTCTCGCAACGTCCATTCAATTTCTAGATTGGGGCGATTATCCGATGTTGATTTCTGACGAACGTATTACGCAACTGACTAAAATAATCGGCGATTTTGAGCCTACGGTGATTCTGACCCATTCCGAAAAAGACCCCTTCAATCCCGACCATCCGTTGGCTTTTCAGGCCACCCAACGAGCAAGATTGTTGTCGTCGGGAGCGGGTGTGCCGAGTGCTTTCAAAAATATTGACCCGCCCGTTTGGTATTCGTTCGAGCCACATCAGCCCGAACTTTGTGGTTTTGTGCCCGATACTTTCGTTGATATTTCGTCGGTTATGGACAAAAAATTGGCGGCTATGAGCTGTATGGGTGCGCAAACTTATTTGAGAGACTACTATGCAGAATTGGCCTCCCGTCGGGCCAATCATGCCCGCCGCATTTCGGGAAAGAAGGACATCAAATTTGCCGAAGCTCACCAGAGCCAGGTACCGAGGGTGGTTTCTTCCATTTTTTAAAAGCCGAATGTCGACTATTTTGAACTATTGATAGATTAAAAAGACTGATTCAAGGATTTTGAGAAAAAAGCCCCCTAAAGGCGCTCTATTTTAAGGTATTATTGTCCTGTCTATTTTTTTCTTTAACCTATTAATATCAGTTAAATTATGAAATCATCAAGACGTAATTTCATTCAGTCTTTGGGGGTTGGGGCCGCTAGTTTGGGGGTTGCGCATCAATCAACGGCTCATACCTACGAGCCGCCCAAATCATCAAAGCCCAACGCAGATGACCAAGTTTTGTTTGTGGGCGACAACATCGCGGTTGCCAATACCGAGTATGGCAAAGTGAGAGGCTTCATCCTTCGCGGCATCCATACTTTTTTGGGAGTACCCTATGGCGCCGATACGTCGGGCAAAAATCGTTTTATGCCGCCTCAAAAACCTGCCCCTTGGACAGAAATTCGGCCCGCTATTTGGTGGGGAAACTCGGCCCCGCAAATCATGGAAAAACGATATGCAAACACCTATGCGTCGTTTGTGGATCACTGGAACTACGACGACGTATCGGAAGATTGCTTGAAAATCAACGTCTGGACACCTGCCCTAGATGCCCAAAAACGCCCGGTAGTTGTTTGGCTACACGGCGGTGGATTTGTCAATGGAAATGGCATTGAGCAAGACGGCTATCACGGCGAAAATATCTCTCGCCTTGGCAATATCGTATTTTGTTCGCTAAATCACCGACTCGGGTCATTGGGGTATAGCTACCTAAAAGCAGCGGGTGGACATCCTGCCTCGGGTAATGTGGGTAATTTGGACATGGTAGCTGCGCTCGAATGGGTCAAAAATAACATTGCCAATTTTGGGGGCGATGCAAGCAATGTGACCATCATCGGTCAGTCGGGGGGAGGCTCTAAAGTTACAACCTTGATGAATATGCCAGCGGCTAAAGGATTATTCCATAAGGCGGTGGTGTTGAGCGGCGGTTCATTGGCGGGTGTTAATAAAGAATATGCCGAAAAATTAGGGCTGAAAATAATGGAGGAAGCGGGTCTGAAAGCTGGGGAGATAGAAAAGTTACAACAAATTCCGTGGCGCGAATACATAGACATCGCCGACAGAGCCGTTGTCAAAATGGCTGACGAAGCCAAACGTCTCAACGTGCAAAGGGGAGGTTACTCACCCGTAGCCGACGGAGAATACCTGAACGATAGCCCGTTTTTCAGCGATGCAACGCATTTCTCAAGTGATATTCCACTGATTATTTGCTCGACATTTAATGAGCAAAGCCCAAGTCGAACAGATGCGACGTTGGAGAAACTGACACTGGCGGATGTAAAAGAAAGAATCAAGCCTCGATTTGGAGAAAAATCTGGCGAAATAGCCGATGCTTATGCCCGGAGTTTTCCCAAAGCCCGTCCCATTGAGATTTGGTCTTTGATACTTTCAAACCGAAAAAATGCCGTTGCCATCGCCGACGCTAAGACGTCGCAACGGAAAGCACCGGTCTATTTGGCGTGGTTTGGCTGGCAACCACCTCTTTTTGACGGCAGAATGCGGGCTTTTCACTGCGACGATATTTGTTTTTGGTTTTATAACACCGATTTGATGCTTACCCATACGGGTGGCGGAAAACGGCCTCGGGCTTTATCGGAAAAAATGGCAAAATCATTTCTCAATTTTGTCAAAACAGGAAATCCAAACGGTGGCGGCTTGCCCCCTTGGAAATCATATACCACTCAAAATGGTGAAACGATGATTTTGGACGATACCTCTGCGTTGGTAAACGACCCCGACCGCGATGCCCGAAAATCATTGGCGTAATTTTTTGAATTCTAGGAGGTTTTCGCATCAGAAAACCTCCTAGAATTACCACTGATAAGCCATTGTAAAATATGGAGTTACTAAAAGAGCTTTCGAAATTTTCAGCCGCTACGATTTGTGAGGCCCTTGGAAACAAAGGTAATTTACCTTCGGCCATCAAGCCAATCGCCGCAAGCATGAAAGTCTGCGGCCCTGCTTATACGGTTCAGACCATGCCTCGTGACAATGTTTTGCTGCATCGGGCGTATGCATATGCTAAATCGGGAGATGTCTTAATTGCCAATTGTTCAGGTTTTTATGAAGCTGGTTACTGGGGTGATTTGATGAGTTTGGGGGCAAAAACCAAAGGAATCAACGGCCTAGTTATTGATGCCTGCGTGCGTGATGCCGACGACATTGAGGCGTTGGGCTTCCCTGTTTTTTCAAGAGGGTTATGCATTCGTGGTACGTCAAACCACGGTGAGGGAACCCTCAATGAACCCATTACAATCGGAGATGTACTGATCCATCCAGGCGATATTGTGGTGGGTGACCGTGATGGAGTCGTAGTCGTTCCGTTCAATAAACTGGAAGAAACAATCGAAAAAGCTGCCGCAAGAGAAGCCAAAGAAGAAAGAACCAGAGTCGAACTTAGAAAAGGAAGAACTTCTCTTCAGATATATGGCTGGGATGAGAAGTTTGGGTACTAGTCTGCTATTGACTGAATTAGTGCAAATTAAGTCAATGTGCTGACTGAATTAATGTAAAAATCGTCAATAAGTGGTATTTTCTTTATATTTGAGAAAAACCACGACCAAAATGATTATTCAAAGATATCTTTTAACCACGATTAAAAACGCCCTTAAACCAGGAAAAGTAAATGTTTTGATTGGAGCAAGAAGAACAGGAAAGACCTTTTTGCTTAAACAATTAATGCAAGAACTTTCCATACCGCATCTGTGGCTTAATGGTGAAGATATAAATGCTCAAAAGGTGCTTGCTGAACGAAGTGCGGCAAATTATCGAAGGCTCACGTCAGGAGTTGAATTATTAGTGATTGATGAAGCACAGGTGCTACCAGAAATCGGTAAAGTGCTCAAATTGATGGTTGATGAAATTCCAACCTTGAAAATTATTGCAAGTGGCTCATCTGCTTTTGATTTAAATGCGCAGATAGGCGAACCATTAGTTGGACGGGCGTATTGGCATGAGTTGTTTCCAATCGCGCAAACTGAACTTAAACACCATGAAAATTTATTTCAGACCATCGGAAACTTGGAAGAAAGGTTGATTTATGGCAGTTATCCAGAGCTATTTCAGTTAGAAACCATTGTTGAAAAAGAAAGATACGTCAACAGTCTGATAAATAGTTTCTTGTTGAAAGATATATTGAGCTTTGAAGGAATTAGAAACGCTAGTAAAGTCCGCGATTTACTCCAACTGATTGCTTTCCAACTGGGAAAAGAAGTCTCCTACGATGAGTTAGGCCGACAGTTGAGCATGAGCAAAAATACAGTTGAAAAGTACTTGGATTTGCTTGAAAAAACCTTTATTCTCAAAAAAGTCAGGGGGTTTAGTAGAAATCTAAGAAAAGAAATATCGAAAAATTCGAGGTGGTATTTTTGGGATAACGGTGTGCGTAATGCCTTAATTACCGACTTTAAGCCATTGAGTTTACGACAGGATGTAGGAGAACTTTGGGAAAACTATCTCATTACAGAACGTCTTAAGCGCCTCAGTTACGGGGAAGAAAATAAAGAATATCACTTTTGGCGAACCTACGATCAGCAAGAAATCGACTGGATTGAGGTTAGAAATGGGGAAATAGAAGCCTATGAATTCAAATGGCAAAAAAATACTTCTAAAATCCCAGAAGCCTTTGCCAAAGGCTATCCCGAAGCTAAGTTTCAGGTTATTTCAAAAGCCAATTATTTAGATTTCATAGAATAAATAATGAACGAGCCATTAAAAATTGCTATTTTGGGTTTGGGCGAAGCGGGTGCTCGTTTTGCCAATGATTTGGCCGAAATGGGCGTGACCGTGACGGGCTACGACCCCAATCCCGTTCGAGAATTACACCCTTCTGTGACGCTTGCTTCAAGCAATGCCGACGCCGCTAAAGACGCCGATGTGATTTTCAGCGTCAACCTATCGTCGGTATCAGAAGAAGTGGCACAGGATATTTTTCCAGTCCTTAAAAACACGCAGTTTTATCTGGAAATGAATACTTCTTCGCCCGACAAGAAAAAGAAAATTGATATGATTTTGAAGCCAACGGGTGTCCAATTCATTGATTTGGCCATCATGGCCCCTGTGCCGCCCAAAGGTATCAAAACCCCATTTTTGGCGGCGGGAGAGGAGGTTATTGCTTTTTTGGAAAAAATGAAACCGTTGAAGTTGGATTTGTCGTTCGTCGAAAATGGCAACGTAGGCGATGCCGCTACCATGAAACTGCTGCGCTCGATTGTCTACAAAGGCGTGGCGGCGGTTATCTGTGAGGCCGTAGAAGCGGGGGATGTGTTCGGAATGCCTGAGTATATCCGAAAACAAATTAGTTCAATTATTGGCGGAAACGACGACTTGATTGACCGTTTTGTAGAAGGAAGCAAAACCCACGCCTTGCGCCGAATGCACGAAATGGAAGCCGTGATTGAAATGCTGGAAGAACGAAATCTGGACCCGATTGTCACCCGTGCTACGAGAGATAACTTGGTAAAACTGATGAACTAAATGCAAACGGCCATTCCATTCATGCAGCTTCGGGGCGGAAGCTCCAAAGGACTTTTCTTCAAAGCCGAAGACCTGCCTACCGATGAAAACGAGCGAAACCGTTGTCTTCTACTCGCGATGGAAGGAACTACCGAGGGCGACCCTCGTCAGATTGACGGCTTAGGTGGAGCTACTTCTTTGACCAGCAAAGTAGCCATTGTCAGCAAATCAATAACGCCCGAAGCGGGATGCCGCCTAGCCGATTTAGACTATCTGTTTGTACAGGTAGTAGTGGGCAAAGGCAAAGTGTCGACTGCCCAAACTTGCGGAAACATTTTGGCGGGTATTGTGCCTTTTGCTATTGAATCGGGCATGATTGAGGCTACTGCCCCAGTCACTGTGGCTCGCATTAATATCGTCAATACAGGCGGAATTTGTGAAGTGGTGGTACAAACCCCCAATGGTCAAATCGAAACTCAAGGTAATGCCAAAGTAGATGGCGTACCGGGCACAGCCGCCCCTATTATTTGTAATTATTTAGAAACCGTAGGCTCAACCTGTGGGGCTTTGTTGCCCACGGGCCACGCAAAGGATTTAATTGACGGAGTAGAAACTACTTGCATAGACAATGGTATGCCCATTGTGATAATGCGAGCGAGAGATTTTGGTTTGTTGGGCAATGAAACCAAAGAAGTTCTAGAAGCCAATGAACCTCTCCGCCAACAAATTGAAGCAATCCGCTTGAAAGCGGGGCATTTGATGAATTTGGGTGATGTCAAAGACCAAACCATCCCCAAAATGTGTTTGGTGTCGCCCCCTGAAAAGGGCGGAGTTGTTAATACCCGAATGTTCATTCCCCACGTAGTTCACGAAGCTATCGGTGTTTTGGCGGCGGTTTCGGTCGCTACTGCTTGCGTGGTTCCTGATACAGTGATAAATGATAAACGAGGGGTGATGAGTTATAAATTGAATACGCCAAATGATAGACACTCTTCCCTAAGTATTGAGCATCCTTCGGGTGAATTTACGGTAAATCTTGAGTATGAACTTGTTGATAGTCAGATTGTTATTTATAAATCAGGCGTCATTCGCACGGCCCGGTTGTTGAGTAAAGGGGAATTGTTTGTGCCTTAAAAGATTTTGAAAAGCAAGTTACTTCGTCAATTATATAGAGTGACGCCACCTTTTCGGAGGTAAATATTTCCGTTTTACTTTGATTTCTGTGGGCTAAGTAGTGCAAACTGGTACATTTGAAATGTTTTTGCAAAATGTACCCAATGGCTAAAAATACAGCTTTGAAACGATTCGTGTGGGGTGTATCGCTGTTTGTGGCGGTGTTTGTCAATTTTCCCATTATTGTTCTGAACTTACCTCGACTGTCTAAGCCTATTGTACAGTTGGATGTTGTTCTTCAAGTGGTTATAAGTTTTATCTACGCCTTGGTTTTTATCCGATGGATTTACCAAGCTACTAAACGAAACGACTCTCTTACAAAACAATGGGTTGGGGCGATATTGATGCTAATTGTCTACTGTGTGGTACTAACGTCGGCAAATACATTTATCATAGGGCTACCTCTCAAAACCGCGTCAACGGTAGTGACACGGGGGGGATTGATGGCGATGATTACGTATTTTTTTAGCCGTTTTATGACCGAAACGGAGAAGAAAAATGAAATATTAGTTGAGAACGAACAACTCAAGCACGAGAGTCTGCTGGTGCAACTCACTTCGCTTAAAAACCAACTCAATCCTCATTTTTTATTCAACTCGCTCAATACCCTCAGTTGGTTGATTAATGAAGACAAAGCCAAAAGCCAACTTTATCTCCAAAAACTTTCGCAGGTGTTACGTTATTCGTTGAGTATGCAGGAGCAATCGTTGGTATCCATAAAAGAAGAACTAGCGCTGGTAGAAAGCTATATTTTTCTGCTCCAAATGCGTTTTGGGGAAAATCTGAACGTCAGCAAAAAGGTGAAAACGTTGGAAGGATTCCAAATTCCTCCCCTTTCGCTTCAGTTATTAATCGAAAATGCCATTAAGCACAACATCATCTCCACAGCCAATCCGTTGGAGGTTAGTATTGAGTTACAACTTGCTGACAAAACGATTTTGGTCCGTAACTCGCTCAATATCAAGGCTAATTCGGCAGGGACAGGCATTGGCTTGGCTAACCTTAATCAGCGTTTTAAGCTGTTGACCAATCGTGAAATTGAGATTAAACAAAATGATACCTCGTTCTGGGTGGTGTTGCCATTAATAGCCTAAGAATTTGGAGATTTTCAACCCGAAGTAAATGATAAAAATAGTGATAGTTGAAGATGAGCCCGCCGCCGCAAGCCAACTAAAATTTCTGTTGCAGGAACTTGGGATAGAGCACCAAATCAGTGCAATTATTGAAACCGTTGAGGAGGGTATAAAATGGTTTACGTCCCACGAAAGTCCTGACCTGATTTTCTCGGACATTCAACTCGCAGATGGGATTTCGTTTGAGATTTATGAGCAGATTCAACTACAAACACTTATTATTTTCACTACCGCTTTTGACGAATACGCCATTCGGGCCTTTAAGCTCAACAGTATTGACTATCTACTCAAACCGATTGATGAAGATTCGCTTCGTTTTGCACTAGAAAAACACCAAAACCAGCAGTTAGTAAAGCAAGAAATCCTCAAAGAACTCCTCAAACAACAGGCTTTTGTACCCAAAAATTACCGTAAAAGCTTTTTGATAAAATACCGAGATAAATTATTGCCCATCAAAACCAACGAATTTGCCTTTTTTTTCATTGATAATGGCTTGGTTTTTGGCCAACTCCACGACGGTAAAAAATACATTATGGATTTTAAACTCGAAGACCTCGAAAATCAACTCGACCCCATTGATTTTATAAGAGCAAATCGTCAGTATATTCTTTCAAGGAAATGTATTGTTGAAATCGAATCGCATTTCAATAGTCGGGTCAATGTAAAGGTGCAGCCTGTGGCTTCGTTTCCAGTTATTATAAGCAAAGAAAAGGTAACGCTTTTTAAAAAGTGGTTTGAAGAACACTAAAAACGACGATTCACCTCCTATTTTTTCCGATTCACTTCCAAAACATCTCATTGCCTCAACACCTAAGCACTTTTGAGCGTCATAAGTGTTGTAAGTAACCATTAAAACTACCTTATTATGAAAGTAAATAACTTTCTTTCAAGTGTTGTGCTCAGTACAACCTTTCTCATTATTGCCTGCAACAAAACTGACGACACGGGCGTTACGCCAACCACCACTGCCGCAGTTAGTGCATTGAGTTGTTCGTCGGCTACGTTTTCGGCTACCGCTACTGCAAGCGCCGCCTATACAGGTACGGCTACCATACCCTATACGGGTGGGAACGGTGCCGCCTACTCCACGGGAACCGCCATTGCGTCTACGGGCGTAACGGGCCTAACGGCGACCTTAGCCGCGGGTACTTTGGCTTCGGGGGCGGGTTCAGCTACTTTTGCCATCACGGGTACACCGTCGGCCGCAGGTACGGCGTCGTTTGCGATTTCATTAGGCGGCCAGTCGTGTACATTAGCGCTGACGGTCAATGCTGCAAGTACTTCAACGGGTGGAACAGCTTGGTCGGTAGATACCGACATTGCGAAAATTGTAGCGGCTGCCGAAGCTTTCAAAGCAACACTTTCGTCGAGTCAGGTATCTTCGGCTCAATATAGCTATACCGTGGCTCAGGCAAAACTCTGGAGCAATTTGCCTCAATCGTTGTACAAAGGACGCGTAGGTTTGGCCTCAAGCACGTTTTCTGCGGCTCAATGGACGGCATTTTATAATCTTTTGAAAGCCGCAACGGGTACGGGAGCCAATGAGGGCAACGAAGAATATGCTGGGATTGTGGACGCCGACGATTATCTCAGAGCCAATGGTGGCGACAGCGGTTATGGTTCGGGCAATTATTATATCGGCTTCCTTGGCACGCCAAGCACAACAGGACTATGGTGTTTGCAAATCGGAGGTCACCACGGTACCATCATTTATACCTACAATGGTGGCAAAATGACGGGCGGAACGCCTTCTTTCCGTTCGACCGAACCTTATCCAACTTGGGTTTCGACCAATACCAGCAAAACTGTACAGCCTTTGGTACAGGAAACGGCTGCCTTTGCCAATTTCTTGAAAAGCCTTAGTGCATCGGAATTAACGACGGCCAAACGGGCGGCAGCTCAAAATGACATCATTGTAGGGCCTCAAAAAGATGGAAGTTTCCCCACTACTAAATCAGGCGTAAAAGCAGGAAACCTCACCACTACTCAAAAAGACCTGTTATTAGCAGCCATCAAAACTTACGTGGACGATTTGGACGACAAAGCGGCGGCCGCGGTTTTGGCAAAGTATAAGTCTGAATTGGATGAAACCTACGTATCTTACTACGGCGGAACAACCATGGCCGCAAAAGGCGATTATATCTTGATTGATGGCCCAAGCGTATGGATTGAATGGTCAATGCAAGGCGGCATTATCATCAGAAACGGAGTACACCCTCACTCAGTTTGGAGAGATAGAAAGTCAGATTATGGTGGCAATTAAAATCAGATTTTGGATAGTAATAACGTTGGCAGCGTTCCAAACGCTGCCAACGTTGGCCCATCCCATGCCCAACTCTATGGTGGTACTGAATATCCACGAAAAACATATTTCGGGGGAAATAATGCTTCCACTGAGCGAGTTGCAATCTGCCATTGGAATGGGAGTCAATGATAATTCATCTCGTTTGGTGGAGCGCTTAGGCGATTCGCTTCGGATTTATCTGACACAACACATTCGCCCTAAGAGTTTTGAAGGGAAGCCCTGGGCATTAAAACTGGGCGAAATGAAGGTCATCGAGAGTACAGACCAACTCGTAGGCCAATACAAAGAATTGGTGGTAGCATTTGAAATGACCCCGCCTCTGAATTATGACCTTCGGAATTTTTATTTCGATTATGACGTGATTTTGCACCAAGTAGCCAGTCACCGTGCTTTAATTCATGTCAAACAAGACTGGGCGCAGGGACTGGTTAGAGAAGATACCACTACCCAACAAGTGGGGGTTATTGAATGGGATATTGTAAACGGGAAACTATCACCTTTCCAAGTTAGTTTGCAACAGGGAAGCCTCTGGAAAGGCTTCCAAAACATGGTGAAACTAGGCATAGAGCACATTGCTGAAGGTACCGACCATATACTTTTTGTACTTACCTTACTGTTGCCAGCTATGCTCGCCGCCGATGGGCGCCGATGGGGGAAGTTTAGTGGATTGAAGCCGAGTTTGGGTCATCTCCTCAAGATTATTACCGCCTTTACCATTGGGCATTCGCTCACATTGCTGCTGGGCTCGGTACAATGGCTCCATTTTCCGAGTAAGCCCATTGAAGTGTTGATTGCCTTTACGATTTTGGTTTCGGCTTTTCATGCTTTGCGGCCTATCTACCCAAAATGGGAGGTTCTGATTGCAGGGGGTTTTGGGTTAATTCACGGTTTGGCTTTTGCCCAAACATTGACAAATCTAGAACTGTCTGTCAAACAAATGATTTTGAGTGTTTTTGGGTTTAATGTAGGCATTGAGTTCATGCAGTTATTTATCATTTTGCTTGTTTTTCCTGTTTTGCTCTTCCTTTCTAAAACCCGTTATTATGCGATTTTTAGGCAAGTGGGTGCCGTATTGATGCTACTCATGGCGTTGGCTTGGATGATAGAACGAATACAGGAAAAGCCTAATTTTATCACAGCGTGGATTGCTGGATAAATTTGGTAAGGTTATAACACTTTAAATTTTTCGCGCTTTTTTAAGTACTTTTACTTTAGTGATAACTTTTTATAATAAGTGGTTTCAAGGGCCGTATCATTATTGTAAAAATGGAAAAAAGAGCTTTCTATCATTGGAGTTTCGGGATTGTAATAATGGCGTTGGTAGGCGCTTGTGGTGGCAATATTGAAATACCGCAGGACGTCGAAAAAGCGGCGGCGAGCTTGCCCGAAAAATTGGACTATAACTTACATGTCAAGCCCATTCTGTCAGACCGCTGTTTTGCGTGTCATGGTCCTGATAAGAATAAACAAAAAGCGGATTTGCGTTTGGATATTGCCGACGCTGCCTACGACAAAGAATGCGAAAGCGGCCTAAAAGCCATCGTGGCGGGCAATCCTTCCAAAAGCGACGTAGTGCATCGTATTTTGTCAGAAGACCCTGAATATGTGATGCCTGAGCCCGCTTCTCACCTGACGCTCTCGGTAGAAGAGAAAGCCATTCTTATCAAATGGATTGAGCAAGGGGCGGAGTATAAACCGCATTGGTCATTTGTGGCTCCTGTTAAGCCAGCGTTGCCAAAGGTTAAAAATGAAGGTTGGGTCAAAAATGATATTGACCGATTTATCCTTAAAAAATTAGAAGATAAAAAGCTGACTGGCAACGCCGAAGCACCAAAAACCACCCTGCTTCGACGCGTATATC
This sequence comes from Runella salmonicolor, assembly GCF_024158025.1. Classification (NCBI taxonomy): domain Bacteria; kingdom Pseudomonadati; phylum Bacteroidota; class Cytophagia; order Cytophagales; family Spirosomataceae; genus Runella; species Runella salmonicolor. Next base: position 378,882 of record NZ_JAMZEL010000005.1, on the reverse strand, counting down.
TGGATTTAATCGGGTTGCCCCCAACGCCCGAACAAGTCGAAGCCTTTGTAAAAGATACGTCTCCCAATGCTTACGAAAAAGTCGTTAATGAATTATTGAAAAACCCACATTTTGGTGAACATCACGCCGTCGATTGGCTCGATGTGGCGCGCTATGCCGATACTCACGGTTATCAAGACGATGGTCTGCGTACTATGTGGCCTTACCGCGATTGGGTCATTAAGGCCTTCAATCGAAACCTAGCGTTTGACCGCTTTGTGACTTGGCAATTGGCAGGGGATATGTTGCCCAACCCACAAAAAGAACATCTGATAGCTACGGCCTTCAACCGCAATCATCAGCAGAGTCAGGAGGGAGGAATTGTGCCACAAGAATATTTTGTAGAATACGTAGCCGACCGCACCAATACCTTCGGAAAGGCGTTTTTGGGACTGACGGTCGAATGCGCGCGTTGTCACGACCACAAATACGACCCCATCAGTCAGAAAGATTACTATTCATTGTTTGCTTTTTTCAATAACAACAATGAATACGGTCAAATCCCCTACAACGGCGAGCCTAGCCCAAGCATCACCCTGCCTAAGCCTGCAACGGAAAGACAACTACGATTTATCAAAGAGAAACTTTCTGTCGTTGAAAAAACGCAGTTGCAAAATGCATCAGCCCTTCGTCAGCGGTTTGAAAAATGGTTAGCGAAATCTGTACAAGCACCGCTAATTGCGCCCAAAACGGCTTTGATGATTGATGTGCCGTTTGACTCCATGACGGTGCGCCCAGCGGGAGAAAAGAAAGACAAAAGACGGCCAATATTTACAAATTTAGCCAACGATACCCTCAATTTTGAAACCAACGGAGATTTGGATTTTCTGCCCGTGCGAATCAAAAGCCCACGCGGAAAAGGCGTACGTTTGGTGGGAGAGAGCTATATGCAAATGCGCGGTATCAACGGTTGGGGGCAATACAAAGAAGTGCCGACCATTTCGGGCTTTTTTGAACGAAACCAACCTTTTACCGTCAGTTTGTGGGTGGGTATCACTGATCCTAAGTTCAAAGGGCCACTCTTTAACCGCAATTTAGGGCCGTTCAACGGCTTTCGAGGCTACGAATGTGAGCGTTTGGAAGACGGGCGGCTGGCGTTTCGGTTAAGCAATGTTTGGCCCGACAATGCCATTGATTTTGAAACTGACTACGTGCTTAAAGCCAATCGTTGGGCGCATCTTACCATGACTTACGATGGTTCAAGCAAAGCCAACGGCCTGAAAGTATATGTTAATGGAAAACGAGCCACGGGCCGGGTCATGTCGGATGGACTGCGGGAAAGTATGCTTTGGGGGAAAAATCATACCAATTGGGGAGCCGGCGCACCTAATTTTTCCATCGGCCAGCGCCACGATTACAACTACAAAGGCTACGCGGTGGATGAACTCAAAGTCTTTGCCCGTGAGCTAACACCGCTGGAAGTCCACAGTGTGATTGGTCAAAAAGATTTTGTGAAAATTGCCCTTCAAACTCCAAACGATAAGCGAACCGATTTTCAAAAAGAGGGTCTTTTTGAGTATTTCGTTACCAACATAGATACAGAAAATCAGAAGCTACTGTCTGAGCGCAAGCACTTGTTGGCAGAAGAAACGGAGTTACTCAATAAAGAGATTGACGTGATGGTGATGCGCGAACGCAAATACCCTCGCAAAGCGCACATACTCAAACGCGGTGCCTATGATGCCGTTGACCAAGAAGTGACGGCGGATACGCCTGACCAATTTTTTAAGATTCCGAAAGAATTACCGCGCAACCGCCTAGGGTTAGCTCAATGGCTGACCCACGAAGAAAATCCGCTCTTTGCGCGCGTAATGGTGAATCGAATGTGGCAACGGTATTTTGGAAAGGGGCTAGTGGTGTCGGCGGAAGATTTTGGTAATCAGGGAGATTTACCCACACACCTCGAATTGTTGGATTATTTAGCGGTAAAGTTCAGAGAATCTGGCGGTCCGTCGCACGGCGGTCCGTCGCACGGATGGAATTATAAACTGCTGCAAAAGGAAATTGTCATGTCGGCCACCTATCGGCAGTCTTCAGTGGCTAAACCTGAATTATTGGAGTTAGACCCCAATAATTTATTATACGCCCGAGGTCCAAGTTACCGTATTTCGGCCGAACAAGTGCGGGATGCTGCTTTGGCAGCAAGCGGCTTATTGAGTCCTCACATCGGCGGCCCAAGTGTACACCCTTACCAACCCGATGGTATTTGGGAAGCGTTAGCTACGCGGAATGCGGTGCAATATGTTCAAAGTCATGGAGATACACTTTATCGACGAAGTATGTATACTATTTGGAAGCGCAGTTCACCGCCGCCGATGATGCTCAATTTTGATGCTTCTGAGCGCCATTTTTGCAGTGTAAAGCGCCAAAAAACCAGTACGCCTTTGCAGGCGCTGGTCACGCTTAACGATCCCCAGTTTGTAGAAGCCGCGAGAGTATTAGCGCAGCGGAGTTTACTGTTAAACCGAGGGGCTGATGGTAACGTAAAATCTATCACTCGTATTTTTATGGCCCTCACGTCCCGCCCACCGCGATCGGGTGAGTTGGCAGCCATGACGCAGTTGTACAATGAAGAATACCAGGATTTTCTGAAAAATCCTAAGCGCGCAGATGAGCTATTGAAAGTAGGTGAGTATCCTGTGGATATGTCCCTGAATAAACTGGAATTGGCAGCCATGACCATCGTGGCGAGTACCGTAATGAATTTTGATGAGTTTGTGATAAAGAGATGAAAAACGCACTGGAAGAATTCGAACAACATACCCACGACCAACTCAGTCGTCGGAATTTTTTGTCGCGTACCAGCATTGGCTTAGGGGCGGCGGCTTTTTCGTCGTTGTTGGGAACAAATCAAGCGCAGGCTGCGACTGGTCCTGGGGGAGCTTTGGGGAAACCACATTTTCCTCCTAAGGTAAAACGCGTCATTTATCTGCACCAAAGCGGCGCGCCTTCGCAGTTGGAACTGTTTGATTATAAGCCAAAACTGGAACAAATGTGGGGCAAGGACCTGCCCGAGTCTGTTCGGAAAGGCCAACGCCTCACGGGCATGACGGCGGGGCAAAGTAGCTTTCCGTTGGCGGCATCGTATTATAAATTTGCCCAACACGGCCAAAGCAAAATGTGGGTTAGTGAGTTGTTGCCTTATATTTCTAAAGTCACCGATGAGGCCACTTTTATCCGTTCCATGCATACTGAGGCCATCAACCACGACCCCGCCATTACGTTTTTTCAAACGGGGAGTCAGCAGGGCGGAAGGCCTTCTTTTGGCTCCTGGGTAAGTTATGGCTTGGGTTCAGACAACCAGAATCTGCCTTCGTTTGTGGTATTGTTGTCCAAAGGGCGCGGTGGCGATCAGCCATTATACGCTAAATTGTGGTCAAACGGTTTTCTGCCTTCTGTGCATCAGGGCGTCGTGTTTCGCTCAGGGCCAGACCCAGTCTTTTACCTTAACAATCCCGCAGGTATCGACCGCATGAGCCGCCGACGGATGTTGGATTATTTGGCAAAAATGCATCAGGAACAATACAAACAGATTCTTGACCCCGAAATCAACAGCCGCATGGCGCAGTACGAAATGGCCTATCGGATGCAAACGGCTGTGCCCGAAACGATGGATATATCCAAAGAGCCCGACTATATTTTTGATATGTACGGTCCCGAAGCCAAAAAAGCGGGGACGTTTGCTGCTAACTGCCTGTTGGCGCGAAAACTGGCCGAGAAAGGCGTGAAATTCATTCAGCTCTATCATCAGGGATGGGACCAACACGGCAATCTCCCTAATGACATTAAAACCATGGCTAAGTCGGTCGACCAACCTTCGGCAGCGTTGGTGATGGACTTGAAACAGCGTGGTTTGTTGGATGATACCCTCATTATTTGGGGCGGCGAGTTTGGTCGAGGCTCTTATTCGCAGGGGAAACTCACCAAAGAAAACTACGGCCGCGATCACCACCCGCGTTGCTTTACCATTTGGATGGCGGGAGCTGGGGTGAAAAAGGGCTACATTCATGGAGAAACCGACGATTTTAGTTATAATATTGTACGTGACCCAGTCCACGTACATGATTTTCAGGCCACGGTCATGCACTTGTTGGGGATTGACCATGAGCAGCTTACGTTCAAGTCGCAAGGCCGACGCTACCGCCTGACCGATGTACACGGAAAAGTTGTGAAACCTATTTTGGCGTAACTTTCTCACGCTCAAATGTCAAAAAGCACAGGGGTGATTCTTGTGCTTTTTTTAACATTTTTTTAGACGTTTAGGAGTCAATAATTTTTTCAAACGGGCGTTGTTAGAGTGAACTATCCACTCTAATCTTACTCGCCATGAAACACAGCTTTACATTAGGCCTTTTGTTACTTGCTACTGCGGCCTTTGCCCAAACCGAAAAAGGAAATTCTTTTATTTCCGGCAATATTTCAACGGGGTATTCTTCAAATATCTACCCTAAGAATACTTCTAATACATCCGGTACCTTTTCACTTTCCTCGGGAATTTCCTACGGAAAGTTTATTAAAGATGATGTTCTATGGCGTATCGGAGTATCTGAAACCTTTAGTAGGAACTACTGGAAAAATAATAATTCAAAACTTTCTAACCCTTATGGCTCACTTTCACTTAATTCGAGCGGGCTTTATTTTTTTGGGAAAGAGCGTTGGCGAGGGTTTGTAGGAGGGGGGCTTAGTATTTCTGGAAGCTTTTTTAACATTAAGCAAAGCGTTGATGGTAAACAGGAGCTGATATCTAAAGAACGAAATTTTTCAATTCAACCTCTTTTTGAAGCCGGTGCACTTTATTTTTTTAATAAACATTTAGCTATCCAACTATCAACTACCTCCAATACCTTTCCTCTCAACAGCTATGGTTTTTCTACGGGATTACTTTACTGGATTAAGCCTACTTCATTTGAGGCTGAGACCAAAGAGCTGTCTATTTTAAATAAAGGGGGATGGACTTTGGGTGCAGGTTTTGATGTGGATACGCGTCGATTAAGAAATAATCTTTCTAACCAATCCTCGAATCCAATGCAAACTGGTGAAAGTGAGACGAATATATCTCTGCAGGTAGGAAAGTTTATCAAGAATAAAACGATGATTGGAATAAGAATGGGATATAGTAAAAATTATTCTGAAGTCACTTCTACGCCCCAAATTCTCACTAAAAGAAGTATGTATCGAGTAGGTATTTTTAGGAAGCAATATCTTTTTGCTACGCGTCTTACCCCTTATTGGGAAGTTGAGCTCAACTATATACGCAATAATCAAGAACAAAAAGATGCTTCTAATTTTTCAACTACTCACTTTAATACCTTCGAACTCCGACCCAATATAGGGTTGGCCTATTTGATCAGTAACCATTTTTTAGTGGAAACCCAGTTGGCTGACCTATTGGTCAGTTATGGTACCCAGGCCAATTCAGAGTATAAAAACTGGAGCGCAAACCTAAGCGGCGGCCTTCGACCCAATCTACGTTTATCCTACGTATTCTAACAAAAAACAGAGCAGGCACCCGTGAGTGCCTGCTCTGTTTTTACTATTATATTTGCGGGCTATCGCTTATTTTTTAAACAACGAATCTACAAATTGAGCGCGGTCAAATACCTGTAAATCATCCATTTTTTCGCCTACTCCGATGTATTTGACAGGGATTTTGAACTCGTCCGAAATTCCGATTACTACGCCACCTTTGGCCGTGCCGTCTAGTTTGGTAATGGCTAAGGCCGTTACGTCGGTGGCTTTGGTAAACTCACGGGCCTGAATAACGGCATTTTGGCCCGTACTTCCATCCAACACCAACAGTACCTCATGCGGTGCTTCGGGCAGAAACTTCTGCATGACGCGTTTGATTTTTGACAGCTCGTTCATCAAGTTGACCTTGGTATGCAAACGACCTGCGGTGTCAATGATGACTACATCGGCGTTCATTTCCACGCCTTTTTTTACAGCATCGTGCGCCACGGCGGCAGGGTCGGTGTTCATGCCGTGGTCAATGACCAATACTCCAGCGCGCTGACCCCAAGTTTTGAGTTGGTCCACAGCGGCCGCCCGAAAGGTATCTCCCGCGCCTAAAACTACTTTTTTCCCGCGTTTTGTAAACTGATGGGCGAGCTTACCGATGGTGGTGGTTTTGCCCGCGCCGTTTACCCCTACGACCATAATGACGTATGGTTTTGGCAAGTTTTCGGTCTCAAAACTGTCTTTAAAATCCAGCGATTTATTTTCTGTCAGTAAAGTGGCGATTTCGTCGCGCAGGATACTGTCAAGTTCTGAGGTGCCAGTGTATTTGTCGCGCGCTACGCGCTCTTCAATTCGCTTTATAATCTTGACCGTTGTACCCACGCCCACGTCAGAACTGATTAGAATATCTTCCAATTCATCGAGTACGTCTTCATCAACGGTAGATTTCCCTACAATTGCCCGGCTGATTTTTCCAAAGATACTTTCCTTAGATTTTTCCAGTCCTTTATCAAGCGATTCTTTTTTCTCTTTAGAGAAGAAATCAAATAAACCCATAGTACGTAGCGGCCCGTGCGGCAGTTTATAGTTTACGGCCAACAACGCTCGGCAGAATAAATAAATTCGGAGGGTTGCTGGAGAACACACAAATAGAAAACGCACAAATATAAAAACAAAAAAAGTCCCTTATCGGGACTTTATCAAATATCGTTATGGTAACAGAGGTTGCGGATTAGTTTTTCAACGCAGCCTGTACTTCGTCGGTAGGAACGATAACCTCCTTAAATGTGTAAGCGCCAGTCTTTGGTGATTTAATTGCTTGAATCACTTTGGCGTAAGTCTTACCACCTTCTTTTTTCAGGGTTGCAACTACTTTCTTTGCCATTGTTGTATAAGTTAAAATTGTTAATTGTTAACGGTCAGTCAGTTAACAGCACTTGTTGACTATTAACGATGAACAAATAACGAATTATTTAATTTCTTTATGAACCGTTACTTTTTTCAAATACGGATTGTATTTCTTGAACTCCATACGTCCTGGAGTATTTTTGCGGTTCTTAGTTGTGATGTAACGTGACATCCCTGGAACGCCCGATTCTTTCTGCGCTGTGCATTCCAAAATTACTTGTATTCTGTTACCTTTCTTTGCCATTGCTTTACGTCAAATTTGAAAACGGAGTGCAAAGTTACAGATAGTCAAGCAGAAGACAAAATAATTTCTTAAAATTTCAGCAAAAATATTTATCTACCTTTGCGCTGAAAATCATTCATTATGCGTATCAACCCGCGTATCACCGCTTTATTGCTGGCTTTGGCTATTTCAGGCATCACAGTGGCCTTCCTTTCGTTTGTCAGCGGCACCACGCTGAGCATGCTTTTTGTGTCGGGAGTTGCTGGTTTTTTTGGGGCATTTTTTCTGATTTTATACGCTATTGAGATTTTGGTGTACCGCGAAGTCACCAAAATGCATGAAACCATTCAGCGCCTTAAATTGAAGGACTTTAGTTTTCCCCGTAAAAACATTGTCAGTGACCCCAATCCCCTCAAAAAACTGAATCAGGAGATTTTTGTCTATGTGGCCCGCAAACAGCAGGAAATAGATGAATTGAAGAAAATGGAGGTTTTTAGACGGGAGTTTCTGGCTGATGTTTCGCACGAGCTGAAAACCCCCATTTTTGCCGCCCAGGGGTTCATTCATACCTTATTGGACGGGGCCATGGATGATGAGAAAGTGCGGGATAAATTTCTGCAAAAAGCTGCTAAAAGTTTAGACGGACTAGATGCCTTGGTCAAAGATTTGGTGGCGCTTTCACAAATGGAAACGGGCGAAATCAGAATGCGCAAAGACCGCGTTGATTTGCGGCTAATTACCCTAGAAGTGTGCGAGCAGCTCGAAAACAAGGCCAATCAGCGGAATACAGTTCTTAAAATAAAACCCGACCGAATGCTGCACGTGTGGGTAAAAGCAGACCCGCAGCGGATAAGCCAGGTAATGACAAACCTCATCGAAAATGCCATTAAATACGGAAATGACAATGGCAAGGTAATTGTACATTTTGAGGAAGATAAAAAACATTATCTCGTAACCGTGCGTGACAATGGCCCGGGGATTCCGCCCGAACATTTGTCGCGGATTTTTGAGCGATTTTATCGGGTAGACAAAAGTCGCTCAAAAGAAAAAGGAGGAACTGGTCTGGGATTAGCCATCGTAAAGCATATAATTAACGCTCACGGTTCAAAAATTACGGTTACGAGTAAGATAGATAAAGGAACCACGTTTACGTTTAAATTAGACAAAGCGGATTGATTCAAAGACACTATTTATCCTATTCATAAACATGGTCTCTAGATGTATGACTTATTTTACGGATTAGGCTGATTGAACTTTTTTGACTTATTTTACGCCCTTAATTCAAGAAAAATAGAAATTTTCCAATATTAATCACACTTCAAAAAGACGATTCTTCTATGAACATTGCACTTGTCACCGGTTCGGCCGGATTGATTGGGAGCGAATCTGTCGCTTTTTTTGCTGATAAATTTGACCTCGTGATTGGGGTAGATAACAATTTACGTCAATATTTCTTTGGGCAAGACGGAAACACCGAATGGAATCGAACTCGTCTCCAAGATGGTTTTGCCAACTATAAACACTACAGCGCTGATATTCGGGAAGTGAGCCAATTGGAGCCTATTTTTAAAGAATACGGCACCGATATTAAGCTTATCGTACACGCAGCGGCGCAACCTAGCCACGACTGGGCGGCCCGTGAGCCGTTTACTGACTTTGGGGTAAATGCCGTAGGTACCCTCAATATGCTCGAAATGACACGTTTGCATAGTCCTGATGCTGTGTTCATATTTACATCTACCAATAAAGTTTATGGCGATAATCCTAACTATCTACCATTGGTAGAATTGGAAACCCGCTGGGAAATTTCGGAAGACCACGTTTATTACAAAAACGGGATTGATGAACACCACAGCCTTGACCATACCAAGCACTCTATTTTTGGCGCGTCCAAAGTAGCGGCGGATATTATGTGTCAGGAATATGGCCGTTATTTTGGCATGAAAGTAGGAGTATTCCGTGGTGGCTGTTTGACGGGCCCGAACCACTCAGGAGCGCAATTGCACGGATTTTTGGCTTACCTTATGAAGTGTACTATTACGGGCAATCCTTACACCATCTTTGGATACAAAGGAAAGCAAGTGCGCGACAACATTCACAGCTACGACTTGGTAAATATGTTCTGGCATTTTTATCAAAACCCACGCCCAGGTGAAGCCTACAATGCAGGTGGCGGGCGTCATGCCAACTGCTCTATGTTGGAGGCCATCGCAATTTGTGAGCAAATTGCAGGTAAGAAATTGACCTATCATTATTCAGAAACCAACCGTATTGGTGACCATATTTGGTACGTGAGTGACTTAACCAAATTTAAGAGTCATTATCCAGGTTGGGATTGGAGTTATAACCTTGAGCAGACATTGGTTCAAATTCACGATGGTATTGCTGCTCGTTTGGCAATGCCTGCGTAATTGTTATCGGGTAACTACAGCTTATGCTCGATAGATAACTGATAACGAAAGAAATGACCCCAAAATACGTCATACTCATACCACAATACAACGATTGGGAGGCGCTAAACCTGCTCATCGAGCGCATTAATCAAGACGTAGCGACCGACACACTGGCCGCTACGTCTTTGGTTATAGTGGATGACTGTTCGAGTCAGGAAATGGAAAAAATAGCGCCTTTTGCTGGACAAAAAGTCCAAATCGTGCGGCTGTACCGTAATCTAGGCCATCAGCGGGCCATTACTATCGGGTTGTCGTACATTGCCAAAGAGCTACCCTGCGAGAAGGTCATTGTCATGGATGCCGATGGCGAAGACGCGCCCAAAGATATTAATGCCTTAGTAAAGGCTTCTGAAAAATGGCCCGACAAAGTCATTTTTGCCCAGCGGACTAAGCGGCAGGAAAGTTTTCTTTTTAGGTTCTTTTACGGCATTTATAAGTTCATTTTCAGGCAATTGACTGGAAAAGTGATTACGTTTGGTAATTTTTCACTTATCCCCCAGCGTCGCCTACAAAACTTGGTGCGCGTATCCGAAATCTGGAATAATTTTCCGGGTGGTATCATTCGTTCCCGGATTCCGTACGAAGCAATACCCACCGAGCGCGGAAAACGCTTGGCTGGCGAAAGCAAAATGAATTTTGTGTCGCTGGTGTTGCACGGATTAAGTACGGTATCAGTTTTGATTGATGTAGCGGCGGTCCGGATATTGATATTTTCCATTGGAATGTCACTGGTTGCGCTGTTCATTATTTTTGTGGTATTATTTTTGAAATGGATGGATCATGCTACTCCCGGCTGGGCGTCTACGCTGAGTTCGGCGTTGTTGATTGTGGTGTTGCAATCTTTTCTAATTTCATTGTTTTTAGTTTTTATGGTACTGCAATACCGTACCCAACAGCAATTTATCCCCGTACTTCAATACCGTGATTTTATTGAAAAAGTGGAAGAATTGTAAACGAATTAATACGAGTCATAACTTGGTAAAAAACAGTAAGTGATAAGCTTCGATGATTTCCCTGTAGTTTATTTTGCACTGGGCTATGCATTGGCCGCTGGAGTCGTATTGCTTTTTTTTCTTCGAAAGAATATCCCCTTTTTTCCTACATTACTACTGATTTTAAGTGCTGTTTTGGTGGTATTGATGCGTCTGCCGATTCTGCTTTTCAATCAGGAAATCAATCCAGATGAGAGTCAAATTATTGCCCATGCCATTACCCTAAGCCAGTATCCAACTTATTGGGAATCAGTGGATGGAACGACCATTGGCCCTATCAATAACTATATGCTTTTGATTCCTGCCTTTTTGGGGCTGGGTTTTGATTATACGGCTATTCGATTGTTGGGTTTGGTCTGGGTTATTGGGAGCTTGTGGTTTTTTTATCAAAGTGTCAAAAACTTTTTTGATGCACCCACGGCTCAGTTGAGCCTTCTTCCCCCCTTGTTTTTTCTTGCGTTTACCCAAGACCCCGATTTTGTACACTATTCGAGTGAACAATTGCCGCTTTTTTTGCTGAATGTTGCGTTGTGGAGCGTTTCCAAAATAAATGCGGCTCGCTCAAACAGTTTTGTAGGCATTTTTTTGCTGGGAGTAGTACTGGGATTGAACCCTTTTGCCAAGATACAGGTAGTGCCGCAGGTGGCTGTGATAGGCCTTTGGGCGGTGATAAGCCTTTATCAGCATAAACACTTTTTGAAGTCTGTGCTAGTCTTGGTGGCGGGTGGTTTGGCTGTGCCCGTTTTTATTGTTGCATTGGCTGGATTATTGGGGGTGTTGGATGATTTGTGGGATTATTACGTGCTCGGAAACCTCATCTACGCGGGCGGTAGCTCATTGGTGGATGCCATTTTTCGATTGCCCTCTTTTTTTGCGAAAAGTACCGACTTCTTATTATATCTAGGGAGTTTGGGACTCATTAGCGTGCTTAGTTTTTTTCAAAAAGACAAACGGCTTTCTGCCTCCACTCAACTAGGAGCGTTTGTTGTATTGTGGTTGGTAGCGGCGCTTTATGCGGCTACAAAAACGGGCAATGACTTTGTCCATTATCTTAATCTCTGTATTTACCCATTGGCGCTTTTAGGAGCCTTATTCATTTATAAGAGCCAAAAAAATGGTTCACTTGTGCCAGTAGCCGCTTTGGCGGTATTGATTCCATTTCTTGTGAGTTTTGGTTTGAAAGCTATTCAGCATCGTCCACTCAATGTGTATGTTTCAGGAAATGACTATCGAGTGCCCGTGAGTGCTGTTTCTAAGCTAATTCTTAAATACGCTCAACCCACAGACCGTTTGGTGGTTTGGGGTTGGATGTGTCGCTACCACGTCGAAACCCAAATGCCGCAGGGGACGGCCGAGAATCACTCCGAACGGTCTATTTATCCGCACCCATTGCGCCAAAAATATTACCAGCGTTATTTGAATGACCTGAAAAAAAACCATCCCAAAGTGTTTGTGGATGCCGTTGGAAACAGTTTATGGCTCAATGATCGCCCCACGCAGGCGCATGAGGCATTTGCTGAATTAAACGATTTTATAAGGAAGAACTATCGTTTCGTAGGGGAGGTAGAAAGTACACGCGTCTACTTACGGAATACCGAACAATAAATTTGAAAATGTTAACCGCTGACTTATGCGCTAACTTTATGAAAGTTACGCTAATTTTGAATTTTGAATAGTAATACATAATGACACATAATCAATTCCTCGAATTGCTGGTTTCCCCAAAAACAGGAGAACCGCTGAAAGTAGCCGACAATGGCTTATCTCTTACCGCTCCCGATGGCACTGTTTATCCAGTATTGGATTCGGGAATTGTAGACATGGTTCATCCTCGCGAATTGTTTGAAGACGATGCCCGCGAGCAGTACCTGTACGACCAAGCCTATCAGCGCTATGACCGTGGTGTATCGTGGGTGTTTGAAACCCTCAATCACTCCGACGAAGCCGCTACGCGTGAGTTTATGATTGGGTTGATGGGGCTTAAACCTGGGCAAACAGTGCTGGAAGTAGGAGCGGGAACGGGCAAAGATTCGGCTTTGATTATCGACCAAATTAGCCCCGGTGGAACGGCGGTGTTGTCAGATTTGTCGCCCAATATGTTGCGTCTGGCTACGCAAAAACTGCAACCAAAAGACGTAGATGTTCATTTTTTTCTAGGAAATGGCTCTTATTTGCCTTTTGCCGACGGAACCTTTGACTCGGTATTTCACTTTGGCGGTATCAACACTTTCTCCGAGCGCAAAAAAGCGTTTGCTGAACTTACGCGCGTGGTGAAAGTAGGAGGGAAGGTGGTTATCGGAGATGAAAGCATGGCTCCGTGGCTGCGTAAAGAACCCACGTATGAGATTCTTTGGAAAGCCAACCCACTCTTCCGGGCAGAAATACCCTACGAAGATTTGCCAGCGACCGTTGAAAATTTCAAGCTTCACTACATTTTTGGAAATTGCTTCTACGTGATGGAATACACCGTAGCAGCCAAAGCGCCTGAAATTGACGTTGAGTTGCCGATTCCTGGCAAAGATTTTATTGATAACTGGCGTATTCGTGCGGAAGGAAGTTCAAAATAAATGTTTTGTCACCCTGAAAGGGCCTAGTGCCTACGGTTGTTAGTTAGATTTTAGGCGCTTTCAGCACGACAAATACCGATAAACTATGTGGCAAAAAAAAGGAGTAATTTATAAACCTGATGGCTCGTTGGCGCACAGTCGCTCGCACGCACAGGTACCGTTTGCATATAAGCACCCCGATTTTTTACGGGTTTATTTTTCCTCACGCGATGATAATGGGTATTCTCGTCCAACCTTTATTGATGTTGATTACGACGACCCTACCAAGATATTATACATCCACGACCGCCCTGTACTGGAGCTTGGTGGTCCGGGAGAATACGATGAAACGGGAGCGATGCCCGCGTGGTTTGTCGATATGCCCAACGGTGATATTTGGTTATATTACACGGGTTGGAACCGTACTTGGAACTCCTACCGGCTTTCAATGGGGTTGGCCGTAAGTCATGACGGAGGGCTTTCTTTTACCAAAATGTTCAGAGGACCTATCATGGACCGCAGCATTGAGAATCCGCTGTGGGCAGCTCAACCGTCAGTCATTCGTGAAGACGATGGCACGTGGCGGATGTGGTACATTTCGGGACACAAATGTGAGTACATACACGGATATCCAGAACCTTATTACCGGGGGCAGTCAGCAACGTCGACCGATGGTATTCACTGGAAAATCAGTGATGTGCCTACGCTAGATTTTGACGATTTTTTACACGCGGTAGGCCGTCCGAGCGTTTTTAAAGAAGACGGAATCTATAAAATGTACTACTCGTACCGTCATACCCGCGATTATCGTATTGATCGCAATCAAAGTTATCGCCTCGGATACGCCGAATCGGTTGATGGAGAGCATTGGGAACGGAAGGATAATTTGGTTGGTATTCATAAATCTGAAAATCCAGAAGATTTTGATTATCAGATGATTGATTATGCAAATTACTATACCCATAATGGCAAGAAGTACTTGCTTTACAATGGTAATGGCTTTGGTGCGGCGGGGTTTGGGTATGCGGTATGGGAAGACTAAACGATTGGAACGATTGTTGTAATTTTACCTTTTGATTTTTGACCAATGTCATTCTTTCAAAAGGAGTTGTGTGTTAGAATTGGGTGTTAAACCAAACAAATAAGTAAAATGGCAACATTAGCAGAACAGTTTCGCCAAGAGGGTTTTTTACTCCTTCGTAATTTCTTAGACAAGAGCGTGGTAGAAAATATTTACCGTGAGGCTCGTGAAATATTTGCCGTTCAAATCAAGCGTGTAACGGGCCGTGTGGTTGATATTGACAATCGTGATGAGTTTGAAAGTGCAATGTTTGAGTTTTTTGAAAAAGACTTTCCCGCTTTTCGTAATACAGGAGTGACGGTTCAACACAGCTTGTCGCTTCACCGTTTTGCGGTCAGCGAAAAAATCAGTGATTTGCTGAAAGAAGTGGGGATTGAGCAACCCGTTATCGGAGCACGTCCAGCCATGCAATTCAACAGTCGTTTTTTGTCAAAAGATGGTAGCAAACACTGGAAACTCGACGCCCACCAAGACTGGAGAACGGGCCAAGGCTCGCTAGATAGCACTGTTATTTGGTTTCCGATGGTGGATGCTGGCGCCGATTTGGGTGCTTTACAGGTGATTCCCCGCAGTCATAAAACGGGGTTGTTGGAATCAAGCACCTCGGGCTATCAGGGAGGAATTACGGCCGATTTGAAAGACGAAGACTTTGTACAGACCGAGTTTCAGGTAGGAGATTTGCTAATTTTCTCGGCTTTTCTGGTACACCAGTCTGGAAATAATATTACCCGCAACATTCGTTGGTCGGTACAACTACGTTTCAATAATTTAGCTGAGCCTACTTTTATTGAAAGAGGATACCCGATGGCTTATATTTACAAACCAGAAGCCGAATTGGTCACGCCCAACTTCCCGTCAGTGGAACAATTAGAAACGGTTTTTGCGTCTTCACCAGCCCCGGCAGTACAATGAAAGTAAGCGTCACGATTCTTACGTACAACCAAAAGAATTTCATCGGTAAGGCCATCGACAGCGCCCTTGCTCAGCAAACTGATTTCGATTTTGAAATTTTAGTGGGCGACGATTGCTCAACGGATGGTGCGCAAGAAGTGATTCAAGCATATCAGGACAAATATCCGAATAAAGTAAAGGCTGTTTTGCACTCCAAAAATTTGGGTCAAAATGGCCTTTTCAATACCATAGAAACCCTCAAATTGGCCAAAGGGCGCTACATTGCTCCCATGGATGGCGACGATTACTGGACCGACACCTCGAAGCTCCAAAAGCAGGTGGATTTTATGGAAGCCCATCCCGATTTTTCGGCCTGTTTTCACAATGCGTTGATTACCTACGAAGATGGAAGCTCGTCTCATGTGTTGAATCCGCCCGACCAAAAAGCCGTTATTACCGTGGAAGACCTCGTGGGGGAGGATGAGATTTGGTTTATGGCTACCTCCGCCGTGATGTTTAAAAACGGGCTTATGCACTATCCTGAATGGTTTTTGCAATCAACCAGTGGGGATATTCCACGCTACGTGATTTTGGCAAAACAGGGGCCAATCGGTTATGTGCCGGGTGTTATGTCCGTATATCGTAAAAACCGAGGCGGTGCTAGTTTTAGGGACCATTATCAGGATGCTCGATTTTTATACAATCGTATTCGGATGTATGAAGGAATCAACAAAGAACTTGGACATCAATACGATGCGTTGCTCAAACGAAACATTGCCCGCTATTATCGTATGTTGTTGGATGCTCGCCAATACCAGAAGCGGTATTTCCAACGGGCTGGATTGGCGTTAAAATACCTGTACTTAGGAAAACCCAATAAAGAAACCACAAAAGAGACCATTCGCGACTATATTTTGCCCAAGTGGCTGTTGCAGGTGTATAGCTTTTTTGCGCTGTTGCCCCACCGTTTGAAAGAATCATCTCGATGAAAGTTAGCGTCTGCGTTCCCACTTACAACCACGAAAAATATATTGCTCAGATGCTTGATGGTGCGCTCATGCAGCAAACCGACTTTGCGTTTGAGATTGTCGTCGGCGACGATGCCTCGACCGATTCAGCCCCCGCTATTATTGAAGAATACGCCCAGCGTTTTCCCGATAAAATTCGGGCCTATCTTCATCCCCAAAATTTAGGTCCTAAAGAGCCCAAAGAATTTGGAGGCCGCAATAACGTTCTTTTTTTGTTAAAAGCCTGTCAGGGTCAATATGTGGCGCTTTGCGAAGGAGATGACTACTGGACCGACCCGTTTAAACTTCAAAAACAGGTTGATTTTTTGGAAGCTCATCCTGACTTTGCCATTTGCCACCACGATTTGGAGGTAATTTATGAGGATGGCTCCGAAAGCCATTCATTTAACCCTAAAACACAAAAGTTGATTTCGGGGATTGAAGATTTATTGGAAGACCGTTGGTTTGTAGGTACTGCCAGTCTGATGTATCGCAATTTTTTTCAGGAAGAAGAGTTTGCTGATTGGCACCACCGGGCCGCCGCTGGCGATTGGGCGTTAGTGATTCAATTGGCGGCGCGGGGCGGTATCGGGTATATTCCAGAAGTGATGGGTAACTATCGAAAACACCGAGGGGGTTTAAGTAACGTCCATGCTGTAACTAACGCTTATTTTCTGCGTAATCGCCGCCAAATGTTTGCCGATGTCAATGAATGGCTGTCATATAAATACAATGATACCGTGCAGCAAACGCTCCGAAAATACGACCAGTTAATAGAAGAAATTGGAAATTAAAGCAAAACCAACCAATTTTGCCTTCACCGTCATTAATTTAACAACTACCTAATCGTACCGGCAGCCCGGTCATTCCGCCACTAAATGAAGCTTAGCGTTGTCATTCCCGCCTATAACGAACAGGAATCTTTACCGCAAACGTTGCAGACTCTCTACGCAGCTTTGTCTAAACATAATGTACCCCATGAGATTTGGGTGACAAATGATAACTCTAAAGACAATACGTTGGAGGTTTTGGCAAATTTGTCAAAAGAAATCCCTACGTTGGTTTACGAAACGAACCCTGGCCCAAATGGGTTTGGTTATGCGGTGCGCTATGGCCTAGAACGCTTTTCGGGCGATTGTGTGGCGGTCTTCATGGCCGACTTATCGGACGACCCCGAAGATTTGGTGAAGTTTTATAAAAAAATGGTGGAGGGGAATTATGACGCCGTGTTTGGAACCCGCTGGGGCAAAGGAGGTAAAGTGTACGATTATCCAATGGTAAAAAAAGTTATCAATCGGATGGCAAATTTTATCATTCGGGTCATAATGGGGGTGAAGTACAACGATACAACCAATGCCTTTAAGCTTTATAAAAGAGAAACGATGGAAGGACTGAAACCCTTTCTTTCGGCTCACTTTAACCTGACGGTTGAACTACCGCTCAAAACGATTGTACGAGGCTACTCATTTGCCATCGTCCCCAATAGCTGGACAAACCGAAAATACGGGGAGTCAAAGCTGAAAATCAAAGAAATGGGCAGCCGCTATTTCTTTATTTTGATGTACTGCTTCATCGAAAAGACGTTTTCGCGCGGGGATTATCGCAAAAAAACGCAGAAATAATTTTCTTTCTTAGTTTGTTTCCACCCGAATAACTGCTGGTACTGTATCAGTAGTTCCAGTGCCGCATGTATTGTTTACCATCACAACTTTATACTCGGTTGTTGTGCGGGGATTTACCGTGAGTTGATACGGATTGATAAAGGTTCCGTTGATGGTGGTGCCGTCAGAAAGCACAAAGGACCAAGGTGGTAGCCCATTTTTGAACGATACGCGCAGGCGTGCCGCACCTCCAGGACGAATCACAGCTCCGCCCGTCACGAGGGCTTGGGCGGCGTTGGGCATCATCACTTGAAGCGTGGTTGGGGTTCCTTCAATGAGTGGGTCGGTAGAAATAACCCGTACCTGTTGTGTTGAAAGTGTGTCTTTCAGGTAGGGTGGTAGAATCTTGGCTCGTAGTGAACTGGTGCCACCGATGGTAGGTAAATACACCCAACGCCCGCTGGTATCTTTGATTTGTACCAAGAATTTATTGGCGTTGTTGAAACGACCCGTGGTACTGAAAGGAACCGTAATTTCGGTGCCCGAACAAATCGTTTTATCTGATAAATTCCCAGTGGCAATCGTTGGCGGGGGTATTTTTACGTTAACAAACGCCGTCCCCGACAAATCGCCCACGCCGCAAAATCCACCAGCTGAGGTGATTGTGTAGGCTGTGGGGTTGAGCGGTGATACTTTTACGGTATAGGGGGTGGTCCGAATGTCGTTTTGGTAGGTTCCATCCGAAAGCAAAACAAACCAAGGACCACCACCGCTGAAATCTAGGGTTAAGTTGGTGGATTCTCCTTCGGCGATTTGAAGCGTGTCACGACGTAAAACGGTTTTGGCAGGGGCCGAAATGGCTACGTCGACGGTGTCGCTCATGATGGTCGGAAAGGTCGAAACAACGCGCAGTTTATAAATCCCTGGCTCTAAGCCTGCGGGTGTTTTAGCCATGATGGGACTTTGCGGAATCAACTCCGAAATATTCTTAAAATTCTGCCCAGTGGTATCGCTCAATTGAACGATAAAACTGTTGCCAGCCTCGTATTTTCCTGTTGCACTGAAATTAATTTGAAAAGGTGTAGCGGTACAAAGTCTAAAACCGACGCGAGGAATGGCCTTGAGGGCAATAACGGGGAGCGTATCCTGACTTACCTGAACCACAACTTCGCCTGAGGTGGTTCCGCTTCCGCAGGTATTATTGACGCTTGTTACTTTAAAAGAACTCGTTTGCTCGGGAGCCACTTGCGCCGTAAACGGATTCACTAACGTATTAGTGACCGTAGTGCCGTCAGAAACGGTAAACGACCAAGGTGCAGCGCCCGTGAGCATCACGCGGTAGGAGGCGGCTTGTCCTGGGCCAATTTTGGTATTTGTACTGCCGTCTATCAGCTCCATACGGGCGTGAGGCAAGGGCAAAATCGTTAACCTTGTGGGCTTACTAATAATTTCAGGATTGGTAGATATAACTCTAACCAATACACTTCCTGAGCGGTTAGTGGGCAAAGTGACTGCAACAGGCCCTTCTTTGGCTGGCTCAGAAAGGTTGACAAACTTACCCGAAGCATTGGTTATCTGAACAATGAATTTATTGTCTTCTTTAAAAGTCCCAGCGGTTGTAAAAGGAATCAGAACGGGGCTGCCCGGACAAACCGATAGGTAGGAGAGGTCGCCGATACGAACCTCGGTTTTAATCACCGTATCTGGCTTGAAAGTAGTATCACGCTGCAAGCCCATGAGCGTGGGCTTAAGCGTGTCTTTGCGAATCGTATCTGCACGCAAAGCGTTTTGAGTGGACTTCAATTGGCCGATATTTTCACTTCCTGACCACAGCCCCAGACTCGTCCAAGTCACCACGAAACAACTAATAATGAATTTATGATACATACCTCTTCCGATTGACCCGCAAAGTTAAGACAATCTCTTATAAATTTCCCACTGCCTGATGGATGTGTGCTGCTTGTTTGGGTTCAAATACCACGCACGGGAATCCAAACAAACATTTATCTTTAATCATTTGCGCGACTTCGACGGGGACTTTATCTTCCCAGCCTGGTTCGCCGCGTTTGATAAGGTCTAACACACTGTCGGTCGAGATTCGGAGATTATCTTCGTCGAAATCACGAATGTCTTCGATTTTATCGTTGCAAAGTAGAAAGTTAAAAAGGGGGTGTAGATTGGTGGGCAACGCAAAGTTTTGACAGGTCGAAAGTTTTCCATCTTTGAAAGTTGGATAAACAAAGAGTTTAACGTTTCGGCTGAATAAAGTCGAAAACGACTCCAAGATTCCGCCCGGCAGTTTTTGGTAGTAACTTTCTTCAAAAATGTATTCCAAATTAGGAATCCCCAACACCAGTCCGATTTTGAGGCGGGTTGTTTTTGCCAGAAAAGCTACCAAACGATGATATTCGTAGTAGTTTGAAATCAACACAGTTTGTCCCAACGAAATCAGAATATCCACGCGGTCCAGAAAGTCTTTTTCGTTGATGTCCTGATCGCCTCCGCGCAGGTTGTGGAGCGTAAGTTCGGCCACCATGACCACCTTTTTCTCATCCACGTCGGGTTCTGCCTTGAACTGCTTGAGGCCGTTGCGCAGCATATCTACGTGTACGTTGGTGATGGGCCGCAGGCGTCCGCGCAAGAGCAGGATATTTTTCTTGTAAAGTGCTTCCGACGGTTGTAAAACGTGGCCGTCAGGGCCAAACATGGCTACTTCGGTAAACCCGTGTTTGACGAGGTAAAGACTCATGAGTCGATTGTCAACTTTTTGAAAATCAGGCCCCTGAACGCGAATCATGTCAATTTGGATACGGTCAGGGCTGAGGTCGTCCATCAAAGAAATCAAAAGGGTTTCGGGTGATTTATGGTAAAAAAAACAGCCATAAATCAAGTTGACGCCGATGATTCCCAAGGCCTGCTGTTGCAGAATACTGTCGTTATCAAGCATTTTAATGTGGATAACCACATCGTTGTAGGGAGCGCGGGGAGTAAGCTGAAATCGCAGACCAAGCCAGCCGTGACCTTCATTGCTTTTTTGGTAATTGAGGGCAACAACGGTATTGGCAAAGGCAAAAAATAAACTGTCGGCACCGCGTTTTTCGGCGAGTCGTTGCTCCACAAGGTCGTACTCGTGTTGAATCATTTTCATCAACCGCGATTCAACCACGTAGCGGCCACTTGGCTCAGGGCCGTAAATTTCATCACTGAATTTCATGTCATAGGCCGACATGGTTTTAGCAATGGTTCCTGAAGCGCCGCCTGCCTTGAAAAAATTTGCCGCAGTATCCTGCCCTGCGCCGATTTCGGCAAAAGAGCCATAAATACGTCGGTCTAAATTGATGCGAAGGGCTTTTTGTTTGGTACCGAGGTTTTTATCGTATTTATTATTCATGAAAAAGTCGTTTGTTGATACCGGTGGGTTTAAAGTTTCCAAGTTTTTTTGTGACAAAAGCCTGAAAATGTAAGTAGCCGTGCCGTATTTACAAAAATACAACAAACTCCTTAATCCGCACCGTACAAACAGACATAAACTACTCTTTGGGTGATGTAAAATAGGCGATAATGGAATAAACTAACCCCACCAAAATGACCCTGAAAATCCGCTTAATCAATACCTCACTTACCTAAGGTGAACGGGCATCCACTTCGGGAGCTTTAAAAGCTAAGAAAGGTTGCAGTTTTTGGGGGAATTTAACACTTATCCACCCAAATTGTGGATAAAGTCCTAATTTTGTAAAAAAATAAGCAATGCAGATCGACAAAGCCACCCTTCATAAGATTGCCAACCTGGCGCGTTTGGAAATTGCGCCCGAAGAAGAAGCCCCTTTACTCCAAAGTTTGGAAAATGTACTGTCATGGATGGAGCACCTCAACGAACTGGATACAGACAATGTAGCCCCCCTGACGCACATCTCTTCCGAGATCAATGTTATGCGTGAAGATACGGTTGGCGATCATCTGCCCCGTGAGCAGGGCCTCTACAATGCTCCCTCACAGGATGGAACCTATTTCAGAGTGCCTAAAGTGATCGAATAAATAGAAATTGGGAAATCAGCAACACTAAAACTGGTCATTATGAAACAAATAACGTTGAGTGTCCCCGATCGTGAATACACTTTTTTTATCAAGGTGATCAAAGCATTCAGTTTTGTAAAAATTGAAAAAACAAAAACCGTAAAAGAGTGTGTGCCAACGCCTGAACAATTGGAATGGGTCGAGGGACTGAAATCGGCATTGGAAGAAGTAGAAGAACATCAGCAGGGAAAAAAACAACTTCAATCTGCACGGGACTTTTTAAGGGAACTTAAAGAAGAGCAGATATGAACATCATTATCTCAGAAAGATGTAAAAAGGAACTTAGACAACTATCCAAAAAGTATCGCTCTGTAATCAATGATTTTGAAGCATTAGATAGAATCATTGGAACAAAACCCGTTCCAAGGTTCGCCGCTTGGTAAAAATTGCTACAAGGTTAGGATGAGCATTGCTTCCAAAAATCAGGGAAAGTCAGGCGGGGCCCGCGTTATTACCTGTGTCAAAATTATTAATGATGTTGTGTATCTTCTTTCAGTATATGACAAAAGTGAGAAGGATGCCATTGACGAAAAAGAATTGGATAGCTTAATCAAAATGGCGGGAATTTGAGTTTGATAGATATCAGCACTTATTTTTACGCTACGCCATGCCCGAACTTCCCGAAGTTGAAACCTATCGACGCTATTTTGAAGCCACCTGTCTTCACCAGCCCATCGAAGCCATCGATGTAGAAGACCGAAAACTCCTCACCACCGATTACGCTACGCTTACCGAAACGCTTATTGGCCAGACCTTTGTCAGTACCAAACGTGTCGGAAAAAATCTCTTTATTTATACCAACGGCGGCTCGACGCTCCACATGCACTTTGGCATGACGGGCGATTTGGAGTATTATCATTCGTCGCTCGACCGGCCGCGCCATGCGCGGATTCTGTTTATTTTTAAGTCAGGATTCAATTTGGGGTTTATCTGTCCGCGCAAATTTGAGCGTATCGGCTTGGTAGAAGGCGTAGATGCTTATCTCAAAAAGAAGAAAATCGCACCCGACGCGCTTGACATAAGTTTAGAGGAGTTGACGTACAACATCAGAAAACGCAAGAGTTTTATCAAACCCGTTTTGCTTGACCAAAGTACGGTGGCGGGCATTGGTAACTGGATTGTGGATGAGGTACTGTTTCAGGCGAAAATTCATCCTGAAATGTTGAGTAACCAATTGAATGACAGTGAAATCGGACGTATTTTCAGCGCTACGCGGTATGTGCTCGAAACGGCTATTGAGCACGAAGCCAACTACGGACGTTTCCCCCAACATTTTCTGATTCACTCCCGAGAATGGGATGTATCTCCTTATGAAGATGCTGGGCGTCACAAACGCTGCCCGTGCGATAAAGTAGAAACTGAACATATGCAAGTAGGAGGGCGCACCACGTATTATTGCCCTGAGTGTCAGGTTTTAAGATAAATCGGGAGAAATGTCCAGTATAACTCGATATTTTTTTGAAATAGCTTGGTAATTTTTCTCGAAACCGCTATTTTTGCACTCCATTTTTGGAAAAAACTGTTTTAATCGAAAATAACATGTACGCAATCGTAGAAATCGCGGGACAGCAATTTAAAGTTGAAGAGGGCCAACAAATCTTTACCAATCGTTTGGAAGGAGATGTGGACGCTGCGCTCGTATTTGAAAAAGTATTGTTGGTGGATAACGAAGGAACCATCAGCATTGGCGCACCGACGGTAACCGGTGCCAGTGTAAAAGCCACAATCGTTGAGCACCTTAAAGGTGAAAAAGTGATTGTTTTCAAGAAAAAACGTCGCAAAGGCTACGTGAAGAAAAACGGTCACCGTCAGTCATTAACGAAAGTGAAAATTGACGCAATCGTCGGCTAATTACTTAATTAATCGCATCTTAAAATTTTAAAATACCCAAAGAAATGGCACACAAGAAAGGTGTAGGTAGTTCGAAAAACGGTCGTGAATCGGAAAGTAAACGCCTTGGCGTTAAAATCTACGGTGGCCAGCCTGCTACAGCCGGTAACATCATCGTGCGTCAGCGTGGTACTAAATACCACCCAGGCCGCAACGTAGGTGTTGGCCGTGACTATACGTTGTTTGCATTGGCAAACGGTACAGTGAAATTCTCTCGCGGACGTGACAACAAGTCATTCGTTCACATTGAATTGCCTGAACTAGCCGAAGCATAAGCATTATTTACAGAAGAAACTTGGCATAAACCCGTCTGAATTTATTCGGACGGGTTTTTTGCTGAAAAACAATTTTTCTGCTCACCGAAAACTGTTTACGGCCAACTGCTATTATATGCAACTCCGCGTCGCTCCCGAAAATCCGTTGGAATGGCTGGCCCTGAAAACCAATCAGGTGCCCATTCCGCTGTTGCACGTTCAGATGTATTTTATCATGGCCAAAGCCGTGATGGAAGCGGCGGACGCGGGCGTGTTTGATGCCATTCATCAGGGAAAAAATACGTCGGAGACCATTGCCAAAGCCTGCCATTTACATCCGAGACCTACTGCACAATTGCTGACATTGTTGGTGTCGATGGAGTATCTGTCATTTGATAATGACCAATTTCGCTTAACGTCGATGGCCCAAAAATGGATTGTATCAGAAAGTCCTCATTCGGTACATGCCATTGCGGTTTATAATAATCGTGTAGCTTGGGATTGGGTAAGCAATTTAGGGAATTATCTTCGCACCGGACAAGGAATGGAGTCGCATGAGGTATTTGACGAAAAACAATGGCAGTTGTATCAGGATGCTATGCAATCGGTGGCCAAGTCGGAGGTAAGGGAGTTTGAAAAAAGAGTGCCCATTTCCAAAAAAGCAACGCGTTTGCTGGATATTGGCGGGGCCAACGGTCAATATGCCGCTGCTCTCTGTCGTAAATTGCCTAATCTGGAAGCGGTCATTCTGGATTTGCCCGAAGCTATTGAGAAGTCATCGCTTCCAACTGATGTTCAGAGTCAAATTACGTATCAGGCAGGAAACGCGTTGATGGATGATTTTGGGGAAAACCAGTACGATGCCGTTCTTTTGTCAAATGTGGCCCACCATTTTACGGAGGCGCAAAATCAAGAACTAACCGCTCGGGTAGCGCGTAGTTTGCGCAAAGACGGCATTTTTATTGTCAATGAATTTATTCGTCCTGCGTTGGATAGTACGCCCGAATTAGTGGGCAGTTCAAGTAGCCTATTTTTTGGGCTGACCAGCACGTCGGGAAATTGGACAGTGCAAGAAATTCAGGCGTGGCAAAGGGCCGCAGGATTGAAAATATATAAAACGATTCGATATTTTACCATCCCCGGAATGGCGATGGTGATTGCAAAAAAAAGTTAATAAAATGGCATTTGAAAGAAACGAATATCCTAAAAAAAGGACAATTCATACCACAAAACCCGTGGATAAAACGCGGGAGAAAGAACTGGTTTTCGGTACTCAGCCGGTGATTGAAGCACTAAAGGCAGGACAGGAAATTGACAAAATAATCGTGTTTCGGGAGCAAAGTTTTGCCGACATTCTGGAAATGGCCATTGAGCGGGGTATTCCCGTTCAGCGCGTTCCGATGGAAAAGTTGAACCAGATTACGCGTAAAAATCATCAGGGTGTTATTGCCTTTGTATCGGCTATCCGTTATGTATCGCTGCATAATATATTGGCAGGCATTTTTGAAAAAGGCGAAGTGCCATTGTTATTAATGCTAGACCGAATTACGGATGTGCGCAATTTCGGAGCCATTGCCCGTTCAGCAGAGTGCATGGGCGTTCATGCAATTGTCGTTCCGATGCGTGGGGCGGCTCAAATCAATAGCGACGCCATCAAAACTTCCTCGGGCGCGCTGAGTCACTTGCCTGTTTGTCGTGAAAATAATTTGATGGACACCGTACAGTACTTGCAGGACAGCGGGGTGCAGGTCATTGCCTGTACCGAAAAAGCCGCCCAGATTTTGACCAATGTTGATTTCACAACGCCCACGGCCATCATCATGGGCTCGGAAGAAGACGGGGTTTCGCCTGAACTGATTCGCCGGTCGAATATGAATATCAAAATTCCGATGAAAGGTAAAGTTGCGTCGCTGAATGTATCGGTAGCGGCGGGAATGGTGATTTATGAAGCTGCGCGGCAGCGGATGCAAGAGATTGTTTAAAATAAAAACAGTTCACAGCCAGAGGTTCTCCTCACTGTGAACTGTTTTCTAAAAGCCCAGTCCGTTTATTCAAAATAATTCAACGGACGGTGCCCTTCGCGTTCTAGAATCTGGTCGCGTTTGAATATATCTAAGTCTGATTCAATCATTTCTTTCACCAAAGCAGGCAAATCATATTTAGGAATCCAGCCTAATTTTGTATTTGCCTTGGTGGGGTCGCCAATGAGCAATTCTACTTCGGTAGGACGGAAATAACGCGGGTCAATTCCTACCACTTCTTTTCCAATCGGCAGTTGATAATCGGGGTTGTTGCATTTAGAAACAATTGCTTTTTCGTCAACGCCTTCGCCCACAAACTCAAGTTCAATGCCTACTTCATCAAATGCCATACGCACAAAATCGCGGATGCGGGTTGTGACTCCAGTGGCAATTACAAAATCCTCGGGCGTATCCTGCTGGAGCATCAGCCACATGGCTTCTACATAATCTTTGGCGTGGCCCCAGTCGCGTTGCGCGTCTAGATTGCCCAAAAATACTTTTTCCTGTAAGCCCAAGGCAATCCGCGCCACGGCACGGGTGATTTTACGGGTCACAAACGTCTCTCCGCGCAAAGGCGATTCGTGGTTGAACAAAATCCCGTTGACGGCGTACATGTTGTAAGCTTCGCGGTAATTGACCGTTATCCAATATCCGTACAACTTGGCAACGGCATACGGAGAACGTGGGTAAAAAGGGGTGGTTTCTGACTGTGGAACGGCTTGTACTAAGCCATATAGCTCAGAAGTAGAAGCCTGATAGATACGCGTTTTTTGCGTCATACCCAACAAACGAACGGCCTCCAAAATACGCATAGTACCCAACCCATCCACTTGTGCGGTATATTCTGGTTCTTCAAAACTGACGCGGACATGTGACTGTGCCCCAAGGTTATAAATCTCATCGGGCTGAATTTCCTGAATCAAGCGAATGATATTGGTAGAATCAGAGAGGTCGCCGTAGTGAAGAAAAAGACGAACGTCGGTTTCGTGCGGGTCGGCATAAAGGTGGTCAATCCGCTGGGTATTAAACAAAGAACTCCGGCGCTTGATACCGTGTACTTCGTATCCCTTTTGTAGTAAAAATTCGGCCAGATAAGCACCATCTTGACCCGTAATCCCTGTAATTAGTGCGCGTTTTCTCATATAGAATTATTGAACAACGAAACAGCAAACTTAGCTATTTTACCATTAAACTTTTCTTTAAATCAATCTTTTCAGCCAAAATGACCGCACTCTCGTAACGGCTGCGTACCTGTTGCAGATAACGTTCTGCTTCCAAACGCGTCATAAAATCGCCGATTCTGACGCGATAAGTGGGTTGACTGTAGACCAAGTAGGGGTTTAATTCTGGGAAAGTTTGATAGGTAAACAAGCGCGCATCGTCGGCTTCTTTGCGCGTATTACCTACGTAAATTTGAATACGATACCCCGAAGCGAAACGAATGGCGCGATTTTTGGAAGCGATGGTGTCCACTACGGCATCCAATTTACGATTTACGTGCAGCGGTTGGTCCGACAAAACCCGTTTTACTTCGGGTTTTTTGGCCGTTTCGACAGGGGCTGATTCTTTGTATTTTGGCCTTACTGCAGACAAATCCTCGTCGTAATTGCTGTAAGCATCAACGGTGGTGGAGCGTACAGGTTTGGAAGATGCACAACCCATGAAAACAGACCCCGAAATGAGCAGTAAGACAAAAAATTTCAAGTTCATTGGAAGCGAAGGAAAAATGAATGTTTAGGTCCAAAATCGCCCAGAATTGCGCTGGTGTGATTGGAAAACAAAGTTATAGATTCTGGATGATTCTTTCATTTTTTCTCTAATAAGAGCGTCACTTTGTTGAAATCGGCCGCAGCATTGATAATCTTCTGGAAAATTTCGTACGTTTCAAGCGGTTGTAAAACCTGTTTGTAGTACTCATCAATCGTGACGGTCAATAAATTTCCTTCCATTTTATAATCAGACACAAAACCCATGATAGGCTCGGCCTTACCATCGGTAATAGAACGCTTTAGGCTTTCTAAGCCGCTTACTTTATAACCTTCTGGAATCCGAATCTTCATCACACGTTTGTACGAGTGAGCATTGCCCATATCAATCGAAAACTGACGGGCGCCTTCGTTGTACATTTCAACCTGTGGCCCAATCAACTCGCCTACTTTAAATAAATACTTTTTGCCAGCGCGCTCCAAAACGCTTTTAAGTACCATATCGGTAGATAAAATAAACGGTTTAAATACTTCGTCGCTGTTGAGATTGGTATTTTTGATTTGGACGTTGGAGTAGGTTACATCAGGCTTGAGTGTCGATTTGATGATTTCATTGGTCAGGTTTTTGCGCTCTTCTTCGGCTTTTACAAAATGATAGTAAGGGCGCAATTGTGCCGCCTGATGCCCCGTCATTTGGCGAGTTACTTTCCCCTGAACCTGATCCATAGCGGGAGAAAAAGATACCTCCATGGCCAAGTCGTCGTGGTTGTCGGCGATTGTGGAAAAAGGAATGAGCCGAATTTCTCCTTCGGGAATTGTTTCGGTGCCCGCTTTTTTCTTTTTGATAAAGAGCGCGTAGTTCCCTTCCATAAATTGGTCAATCATGCCGTACCGCAAAATAGGACTGCCAGGATCAAGAAACTTTTTTGTGGTGGGGAAATAGAGTAAATATTCATCCAAAAAACTCCAAGAGTCAAATTCTTTGTCAAAAACCGCACTGGCACGACTGGTTCCTACGACAATCTCGTACGGAATATTGAGCGACTCCAAGGCCGTGATGTACAGGCGCATCATGCCTGCTTTGGATGCGTATTGCTTTTGTAAAATAGCGGAGGCCGTTTCGGCATCTTCCTCTTCTTTGACTGCAATGTTGGTTTTGGCGTAATTTTCAAATTTCTTAATCGCAATTTCTGGCGCAAGTCCTTTGATTTTTTCCTTGACCAATACCGCATCTACGGCCTTTTTAGACTCTTCGAGGCCCGTTCTTAAATAATCAAAAAACGTTTCGGCGGCACTTTGCCACGTATACAGTCGTTCTTCGCCTCGGCTGAGGTTGTACGATAATTTATAATCAGCTCGTACCAAATTGGCCTTTATGTTGGCGTATTTTTCTTCGTGAATGGGTTTTAGATTATTAACCAAAACGGTGGTGGTTCGTTTTTCATTCAAGGTGTCCGTCCCAATGGCAGCGGGTGCATTGTATACTTTGGCCTCAAATTGTAGGTAAGAAGGCGTAATGATTTTCAACTCAGAGCTACGAACGGGAATGTCGCTTTGCAGGATTTCGGAACCAAAAAGCGTGCTGTTACGTCTGAACAGGCTGATGTATTCCAATTCTCCGCCCGCTTCTATGCCTTCAACGGCCAGAATTTTATATACACGGCCCTGTTCTTCCAATTCTTTTACGGCTTCCAGCCCGACTTCCTTGATGGTGCCGTTTTTGCTGATACTTCGGGCTTTCAGATAAAGGAGGTCATTGGTATTGGGAACAGGAAGGATGATTTTGTTGTACATTTCAATGGCTTTGGAGTCATTGATACGAATCCGCTTATAAATTCCCTGAATGCAGGAAAACTGCCCCAGCGAATCAAACGTATATTCGATAAAAAGTTGATTTTTGAGCACTACGCCCGACTCACTTTGTTCGGCTTCGGTGAGGGTAGCAAGCGTGGGGTCAACTTTTTGATTGGCAATGATTTTCTTAAAGGCAACGTCTTGGGCGTATGATGTGGCGGTGATCAGGATAAGGGCTATCCAAAAGAAATGTTTCATAAATGCGTATGAACTGCTCAATTGTTCTATTTTTTTATCAATCTTACTATCTTTCTTTCAACTATCCAACCCAAACGAATGATTTGCTCAGTTATTGTTTTTGTTAAAAACCCGATTTTAGGTAAAGTGAAGACGCGGGTGGCGGCTAGTGTAGGCAATGAAAAAGCCGTAGAGGTATACGTCGAGTTGCTTAAACATACCAAAAATGTCATGAAGGAATGGGTAAGTGAGGCCGTTGGGTCTACCCAAAAACTGGTTTGTGTTTACTACGGGGATTTTATCAACCACGATGACCTGTGGAATGAACCTTTTTTTGAGAAAAAATTACAATGTCAAAGCAGTGATTTAGGCGACCGAATGAAAGCGGCATTTGCAACGGAATTGAAAACCGCTGACCGTATCGTTATTGTAGGAAGTGATTGTTTGGCCATTCGGCCTGAGCATTTATCAAAGGCATTTGCCGCATTGGAAACCCATGAGGTGGTCATTGGCCCTGCCGACGACGGAGGATATTACTTATTGGGAATGAAAAACTTGCATCGAAATTTGTTTGAAAACAAATCATGGAGTCAGCCCACGCTCTTACAAGAAACCATTGCCGATTTAGTGCAAACAAGTCCACATAACCCTGATTCTGCGAGGTATTATTTGTTAGAAACGCTGTCAGATATTGATACGTGGGAAGACTATGTAGCGGCCAAAAACCAGTGAATCAGCTTGGACAAATGAATATTTTTGTAGGCTGAAAACCCGTTTTATCTTCTCGGTTAGCTCTTTTAATTTTATTGTTAAAAAAGTGTCTTCTACACCGAAAAATCAGTTTTTGGCGAAATTTGTCGTAATAATTCCTATTTTTACCCGCTTTAAAAGCAAGCTAAACCCTAAACAACACTTCAAATGAACAATTCCCTTTTTCGAAAAAAATCATTAGAGCAAATTCTGAAAAATGCCGAAGCCGAGAGTCATGCTAGCGGCGGGATGTCAAAAATCCTTGGGGTTCGTGATTTGGTATCGATGGGAATTGCGGCGGTTATCGGAGCAGGGATTTTTTCAACGATTGGCGCTGCCGCCTATGATGGAGGGCCGGGCGTTATTTTCTTATTTGTGATTACGGCCATTACTTGTGGATTTACGGCCCTGTGTTACGCCGAATTTGCCTCCCGAGTACCCGTATCAGGAAGTGCCTATACCTATTCTTACGTCACCTTTGGCGAAGTGGTCGCTTGGATTATCGGCTGGGCGTTGATTCTAGAATATGCCATCGGCAATATCGTGGTCGCAATATCGTGGAGTAGCTATTTCGATAATATTTTACAGGGAATTGGCATTATTTTGCCGCGTTGGATGGTGACCGACACCACAACAGCCCTTAAACTTTATGAAGCAGCACAGGCAGCAGGTAAGCCGCTCGAAAATCTGGCTTGGACGGCCGCTCCTATGTTGGGAGATACAAGACTGATCTTTAATTTACCCGCTTTTGTTATCGTGATTTTGGTTACGATTCTGGCTTACATCGGCATCAAAGAAAGTAAGAAAAGCGCCAACGCAATGGTAGGTTTAAAGCTCCTTGTGTTGCTGGTAGTGGTAGTAGTTGGGGTGTTTTTTATCAATACCGACAACTGGACCCCATTCTTCCCCAACGAATTTGGGGGCGTGTTGAAAGGCGTATCGGCGGTGTTTTTTGCTTACATCGGTTTTGATGCCATTTCAACCACTGCGGAAGAGTGCGCCAATCCGCAGCGCGATTTACCCCGAGGAATGATTTATTCGTTGATTATTTGTACCGTGATTTACATCGTTATTGCGTTGGTTATTACGGGCATGGTCAATTATTCGGAGTTTCAGGGCGTAGCCGACCCATTGGCGTATGTATTTGATAAGATTGGTCAGCCGAAAGTAGGTTATTTTGTTTCAGTTAGTGCCGTTGTGGCGGCTACGAGTGTATTGTTGGTATTTCAGATTGGTCAGCCGCGGATTTGGATGAGCATGAGCCGCGACGGGCTGTTGCCTAAGGCCTTCAGTAAAATCCACCCCAAATACAGTACGCCCTCTTTTGCAACGATTATAACCGGTTTTTTGGTAGCGATTCCCGCGCTGTTTATGGATGCTTCTTTGGTGACCGATTTGACCAGTATCGGTACGTTGTTTGCGTTTGTGCTGGTGTGTGGTGGAGTCTTGGTGCTGCCAAGAGAAAGCCGTACGGTCAAAAAATCCTTTAGTTTACCTTACATCAATGGTCAATTTATTGTGCCTGTTTTATGGATTGTATTTGCCTTTCTTACGCGAGAAAGAATCTTTGGTGGTTTTTCGCATTTTGGCAATGAACAACATCAAGAATACCTGTTTTTGATTTTTGTATTTCTCTCTTTTGCCTTTTCTGTTTTTAGTTTTCTGCGTAAATGGTCCTTGATTCCAGTGTTGGGAGTGCTTTGTTGCAGCTACTTGATGATTGAAATTCCCGTCAATTCATGGTTTGTATTTTTTGCATGGATGGCTGCTGGACTAGTCATTTATTTCGGCTATGGATACCGTAAAAGCAAAATAGCGTAGCGAAAATCAAAAAATAAATATCCCTTAAAAACCAATAATTAGAGGTTTTTGGTAACAAAAGGAGGTGTTTTTTGTTTTTATGGAACAAATTTGGACGTACCGAAGTTATAAGAGGTACAACCAAGTATTTTTAATTTCGGAGCTTTCCGGAAAAAAATATAATGGTAGAGGTTTAGGTAGTATACAATCCATCATCCTTCCTGAGGGTGATGGATTTTTAGTTTATTAAAACCCTGCCACTGTAAAACGGTCGACCACTTCGTCGGGATGCACTTCCAACACATTGGCGAGAACCAACAATACGAGGGTTCTGGAAGCTAAATTTCGGGGAATGTTTGCAATGGTGGCAAATACATCGACCGTGACGCTTTGGTGCTGGTCTAAATGCTGCATGAGTTTACGCTCTTTTTCACCGTATCTGAACTGAACATTGCGGTCGTCGCTTTTACGGCGTAAAATCTCCCGCATTTCCCAACTGGCTTGAATAGACTTATCCGCAACGCGTACATAGGCCTTACGAACCTGATTGGTGTTTTTTTGGGGAACGTATTTTTTGCGGATAAAGGTCGTATTCACGCGTGGGTGTTCGGCTTCTTGCAACACGTAGTGCGGGCGCCCCTTGCTGGGATACACCGTAAACACCAGCACGTCGCGCTCTTCGCCGACGGGAATGCGGTCAATGGAGTATTCGATGCCAGGGGAGCAGTATTTTTCGATGGCCCGTGTCAGAAGGTACTCGTCTTCATCGACGTACTTGAGGCCTTTGATAGTGCGGTCATCGCCGATACCGATGAGGAGGCGCCCGCCGTCAGTATTGGCAAAAGCCACCACTTCTCGGACGATTTTTTCGGGGTGATTGGTTTTGAGTTTAAACTCTACCCGTTTGCCTTCACCCTGTCTGACCAATTCTTTGAGTGCCTTATAGTCCATTGGACAGGTCTTAAAATTGGAGGGACGCTTTAGACTGCCTGAGCAGTTGATAAAGCTACCAGTTTCTCCTGAAACGCCAAAGAAATCAAGATTATTTTTTTGTTGTGACGAATAATCGCTCATTTTTTTAAATATTGCGCTAATTAGAGAACAAAAAAACAATTGATATGATTCTTCACAGTGTTACTGTAAACATAGATAAGACCCTGGAGTTGGAATGGCTACAATGGATGAAAAACGTTCATATCCCCGAAATTATGGCTACCGGATTGCCGATGGGCAATAAGATATTAAAACTGTTGACTGAAATAGACAACGAAGGAACGACCTTTTCGTGTCAGTACTATTTTCAGACCATGGAAGATTATTTTACCTACGATAAACTTCACGCAAAAGAATTTCAGGATAAACATCACGTACGTTTTCTGAATAGATACGTTTCTTTCCGAACGTTGCTGGAGGAAGTATAATTTTAATTGGGGCAGTAGCGATGGGGAAGGCATTCAAGTTAATGAAAGAAGGTGGCCAAAAATCTTCTAACGTACTGAAAAAATGGCTTCGTTCTTCCTGTTTTTGGCTATTGATAACCCCTTTTTTGCTTTTTTTACTGTTGGATGTTGCGATTCCTTTTAAGGTTTCGCCGCGTTACTCAACGCTTATTGCTGCTTCAGACGGGACGATTCTGCACGCCTTTCTGAATGATGATGACAAATGGAGACTGTATACGGAGTTGGAGGAGATTACGCCAGTACTTCGACAAACTATTCTCCAAAAAGAAGACCGTTATTTTTATTATCATCCTGGATTTAACCCCGTTGCCTTAGGACGTGCTTTCCTTAAAAACACAGCGACAGGGCGACGAAGCTCGGGGGCTTCTACAATTACGATGCAAGTGGTGCGTTTGCTGGAGCCTCGCCAACGCACGTATTTGAGTAAAGCAATCGAACTTTTCAGGGCGGTACAGCTGGAACTGCACTATTCCAAGGACGAAATCCTACAACTCTACCTCAATCTGATTCCGTATGGTGGCAATATTGAAGGCATGAAATCGGCGTCATTGCTGTATTTTGGGAAACTGCCGCAGTTGCTGAGCTTGGCCGAAATCACAACGTTGACCATCATTCCTAATCGTCCTTCCAGTTTGCGATTGGGCCAAAAAAATGCTTTTATTGTTCAGGAACGAAACAAATGGCTCCGTCGATTTGAAAAAGCCGCCTTGTTTGATAAACAAGTCATTGACGATGCCGTCAACGAACCCTTGACTGCCTATCGTCGTGAGGCACCCAAGTTGGCTCCTCATTTGGCATTTCGTTTGAAAAAAGAACATCAAAATACGCCCATTATCCGAACCACCATTTTGCCGACCCGACAGGCACAGGTAGAGCAAATGACCCGAAATTATGTCAATCGACTGCAAAGTATGGATATTCACAATGCGGCGGTTATTGTGGTTAATAATGAGACCATGCGTGTAGAAGCCTACGTAGGTTCGGCTGATTTTAATAATCCGTACGACGGGGGACAGGTGGACGGTATCAGGGCGGTGCGCTCGCCGGGTAGTACCCTAAAGCCCCTGCTCTACGCCATTGCGTTTGACAAAGGAATGATTACGCCCAAGTCAGCCATCAATGATGTGTCGACCAATTTTGGTGGTTTTGAGCCAGAAAACTTTGACCGCCGGTTCAATGGCAAAGTGACGATTGAGTTTGCTTTGGCTAATTCGCTCAATATTCCTGCCGTGAAGGTGTTAAAGGAATTGACTCCGAGTGTTTTGATTGGTTATCTGAAAAAATCAGATTTTCAAACGGTGAAAAAACAGTCCAAAGACTTGGGGCTTTCCATGATTTTGGGCGGTTGCGGAGTCACGTTGGAAGAACTGACGCGCCTTTTTACAAGTTTTGCCAATGGAGGAAAAATATACGGTTTAAATTATTCGACAGATGCCAAAAAATCAAAAGGAGAAGTGCTGGTTTCTCCCGAATCGGCGTATTTGATTAACGGGATTTTAACCCAAATTACCCGACCTGATTTGCCCAACAATTTTGATAACACCTACCATTTGCCGCGTATTGCGTGGAAAACAGGGACTTCTTACGGTAAAAAAGACGCTTGGAGCATTGGCTACAACCGTCGTTATACTGTCGGTGTTTGGGTGGGAAATTTTTCGGGTGTGGGCGTGCCCGAACTCAACGGGGCCAACATTGCCACCCCGCTGCTGTTTGATGTCTTCAACGCCATCGATTATAATTCGCCCACGGGATGGTTCAAACCGACCACCGATATTACGCGCCGAAAAGTATGCGCCGAAAGTGGGGATTTGCCCGCTGAATTTTGCACGCATCAGGTCTTGGATTATGCCATTATGGGCATTTCGCCAACACGCAGATGCCAACATTCGAAATGGGTATTGACCGATAAAAACGCTGAGATTTCGTACTGCACTCAGTGTCTTCCCGACAGCGGCTACGTGCGAAAATTATACCCCAATATGGCCCCCGAATTAATTGCGTACAATGAATTAAATCATATTCCTTTTCAACGAATTCCGCCGCATAATCCGAAATGTACCAGAGTGTTTGAGGTAGGTGCCCCCGTGATTACGAGTCCGAATGATGGGAGTGAATACTTTCTCGAAAATCAGGAGTTACAGTTGGCCTGTCAGGCCAGCAATGACGTGCGGGAAGTCTACTGGTACATCAATGATAAATTGATTCAAAAAGCAAACCCACAGGCTGCTTTGTTTGTAAAGCCACCTGTGGGTAAGGTAAAAATATCCTGTAGCGACGATAAAGGCCGAAACGTGGACGTATTTATAAAAGTGCTGAGTCGCTAGAAGTATTACTCTTCTGCAATTTCAGCCCCTTCTAGATTATAGTTTAATTCATAGATGTTATCAGCATTGAGTTTCATCACGCCGCGTAGGGTATGCCGTTCGTCGGTTTTGAATTTACGTCCGTTTTTCTTAAACTTCAAGCCAACCACTGATTCTGGACCTGCCCCGCCGCAGAAGAAACACGCGCTAAACGGAAAGGCCGAAAGAGCGTATAAGTTTGATTCTACGTCAATCGGCAAAATATACCCTGTCAACAGTACTTCTTTACCATTGAGTTTATTGACATTCGGTCCAAATGTTGGGTAAAGCATGTAAACCGACTCCTCAGGGTACCATTTTTTCTTGAAAGTAACATCCCGCAGGGTTTCCCAGGTGATTTTTACGGGGTTATTTCCAGTAAGTGCCCGATAGCGAAATTTATCACCCGATTCAGATGGTTGTTCAGATTTTACAAATCCTGTGAGGACAACCGAAAACAGGACTAGGGCAGCGACTAAACTTTTCATGCGTTTATTGATTGATTGGCAACAAGTTTAATACAATTTTTAGGGTAATTATGTTCCCGATTTAGGGTTTAGTATATAAAACATGATCAATGGCAAAAATGACGCCATTGGTAGCCGTTATATCTGCTCTGACAACATTGGCTGTGGTGGCGGGGGCAGCGGTTAGCTCGTCCGCAATTTTTATCCCTGTCGCTGACTTTACAATACGGGTTACGTACACGGCATTAAACATTGGCAGGCTGCCAGAAGGCAGTGTCGGTGAAAAATACCGACTCAACGCAATGTGATACGATACTAGATTGGCCAGTGCCGCGGAAGAAACCGCCGATGAATTGATTCTTGCCAAATTGAGTCCAGCCGCCTCCATGGCTTGATTTGTGGGTACAAATAGCGTGTAGGAGGGGTCGATGGGGTTGGCTCCAGTAGAATCAGCGAATATTCTCAAACGAGTTTCGCTGGCCACGGCTTTCAAGAGAGCCGCGCGGAAAAGGCTGAATTCCGGCGTATTTTTGAGGAGTTGGCCTACGGTTTGTTGAGGAATCCGAATGAGACCGTTAATTACGTGAACGACGCCGTTTGTCGCATTCAAATCCAATTTGCTGGCTCGCGCCTGATTCAAGTACGCAATTCCATCGTTGTATGTCAAATAAAGTCTGGATTTTGACATCATGCTAACGGGATTGTGCGTGCCAAGCGCCATGCTTGTCGAAGGGTAATTGGAAGTAATGACATGGTTCGTAATCAACGCCCTGACTTGCTCGGCGGGTAAGGCCGTAATGGCCGAAGCATCTGCAAATCCTGCCGCTTTAAATCCCTCATCGGTCGGTGCAAAAAGCGTTACAGTGCTAGTTTTAAAGGCATCTTGCAAACCTGCGTGGCTGATGGCTGCACGCAGCATTCTGAGGTCGTCTTGTTCGAGTAAGATATCTGAAATGCTTTTGGGTTGTGGTTCATCCTGACTACAGCCTGCTGCTAAAAATCCTGCGAGAAAAAAAACACCAATGAGTTTTTTCATTACACTAAACAATGATTAGGTGTAAAATAAACGTTGTTAAGGCTAAAAAGTTAAAATGACCTTAGCTTTCAACCTTAATACATGTCTAAACGCTTAGAAAAGCCGAAAATTGTTGCACTTTACGCTTGCAAAAGGGCAAATTCTTTGGCAAAATACGTCAGGATAATTTTGGCTCCCGCTCTACGAATGGAAAGCAGGGTTTCGAGCATGGCGCGGTTGCCGTCCAACCACCCGTTTTGGGCCGCGGCTTTAATCATAGCATACTCACCAGATACGTTATAGGCAGCAATGGGCAAATCAAAATTTTGATTTAAGGTTTTGATAACATCCAAATACGCCAATGCGGGCTTAACCATCAGAAAATCAGCACCTTCTTCGTAGTCAAGTGCCGCTTCGATGAGGGCTTCGCGAACGTTGGCGGGGTTCATCTGATAGGTTTTCTTGTCGCCAAAACGCGGTGCAGAGTCGAGTGCATCGCGGAAAGGGCCGTAAAAAGCACTGGCAAATTTGACCGAATACGACATAATGCTGACATCGGTAAAACCTTCTGCATCCAATGCCTGACGGATATATCCAACGCGCCCGTCCATCATATCGCTCGGGCCGAGAATATCAGCCCCGGCGCGGGCTTGCGCCACGGCCATTTTTGCTAAAATATCGAG
This sequence comes from Runella salmonicolor, assembly GCF_024158025.1. NCBI lineage: Bacteria > Pseudomonadati > Bacteroidota > Cytophagia > Cytophagales > Spirosomataceae > Runella > Runella salmonicolor. The sequence continues at coordinate 340,692 of NZ_JAMZEL010000005.1, read as the reverse complement.
GGTTTCGTCGTTAAGGATTTTTCCATTTTTAACCAAGCCATCGTGCCCGTCGCTGCTGTATGGGTCCATCGCAACGTCGGTCATCAAGGCCAACTCTGGAAAATTATCCTTTACTGCCTTCAGCGCGTCCAGATAAAAGGTGCCTTCTCGGTAACTTTCAGTAGCGAAAGTATCTTTTTTGTCTTCTGCGTAATTAGGAAACAAATCAATGCACTTAATACCCAAATCCGTTACTTCTTTAAGTTCTTCCAACAACGTGTCGAGGGAGTATCGATAAATACCCGGCATTGATTTGACTTCACTCTTAATGCCCTGACCCTCCATGATAAACATAGGGTAAATAAGGTCATTGACCGATACGGCTGTCTCCTGTACTAAGGCTCGAATGGCCTCCGACTGTCGATTGCGACGCGGACGGCGAATGATGGGATAATTCATAACATCGAACGATTAAGATGAAATTTCTCAAGCCCGATTTTCATCAGACTTGAGAGCACTGATTTTTTTATATCTGAAAATGTGCTAACTGTACAAATTCCTGCACACGAGCCGTGATTTCCTCCTGAGTCAGTCCGACGATTCGCTCGGAGCCAAATTTTTCAACGCAAAAAGAGGCCATTGCCGACCCGTACACTATGGCACGTTTCATGTTTTCAAAACTGATGTCGTCGGTGCTGGCAAGATAACCGATAAAACCACCCGCAAATGTGTCGCCTGCGCCCGTTGGGTCAAATACATCTTCTAAAGGTAATGCAGGGCAAAAAAACACTTGGTCGCCTTGAAATAACAGTGCACCGTGTTCACCCTTCTTGATAATCAATGTTTTAGGCCCCATCGCCATGACGGTTTTGGCCGCGCGGCGCAGCGAGTAGTCGCCAGAAAGAATACGGGCTTCTTCGTCGTTGATGGTAAGTACGTCTACCATTTTCAAAACGGACTTGAGGTCATCCATGGCAATATCCATCCAAAAATTCATGGTATCAAGCATGACCAATTTTGGGCGCTTTGTAATACGTTCCAGCACCATTTGTTGAATGGCGGGGGCGGTATTGCCAAGCATCAGGTATTGACAGTCTTGGTAAGAATCAGGGATAATGGGGTCAAATTTTTCCATGACATTGAGTTGTACCTCGACAGTGTCGCGGCTGTTCATGTCGTTGTGGTATTTGCCCGACCAAAAGAACGTTTTCTCGCCCTGTTTGATTTGCAATCCCTCGGTGTCAATGCCATGTTCTTGGAGTAATCCAATCATTTCTTGGGGGAAATCGTCTCCTACAACGGCGACCAAATTGTTTTTTGTTGAAAAATAAGAAGCCGAAAGGGTGATATAAGTGGCGGCGCCGCCAATAATTTTATCCGTTTTGCCAAAAGGAGTTTCGAGCGCATCAAAAGCAACGGAACCAACCGTAAGTAAACTCATGGGAAATGTTGGGGTGTTAAATGTGGGACAAAGTGTGTTGAAAAAGCAAAAGGGATAAAACTGGTGAGTCTTATCCCTTACAATTTTATTTCATCATGAAATGATTATTCTGCTGCACTTTCGAGCAAGCCCTTAAACTTCTTCGCGTTAAGAACTTCGGACGATTGTGGATATTTTTCGATGAGATTGCCATATACTTCGATGGCCTCCTGATTCTTCTTCGCTTTTTCGTACGCAATACCTAATTTAACCATGTACATAGGTGTAAAATAGGCATTCGGCTTATAATCAACGGCTTTTTGATAATAGCTGATAGCTTCTTCTGCATTGTTTTTTTCCATGTAAGCATCGCCGATGAGCGAGTAAGCGCGAGCCTGTACCAGCAAATCAGAAGAACTAAACGATTTTAGACGCTCAATGGCTTCGTCAAATTTACCTTGTTTCAGAAGAGCAGTCCCCGCATAAAAGTTGGCCAGATTTCCCGCAGGAGTAACACTGTACTCATCAGCGATAGCCAGCAAGCCAGGGTTCCCGCCGCTACCTTTGAGGGCTTTATTGAGAGAATCAGATTCGATGGCAAATACAGGATTGAATAACACCGCCTGCGCCTGCTCGTCTTGGCTGTTCACATACCAGTGATAGCCTAACCATCCTGCCAAAGCTGCTACTATTACGCCACCTACAATAAAAAAGATATTACGGTTTTTTTCGAGGTTTTTCTCGAACTTGGTTAACTCCCCCGCTAAGCCTTCCGGGCTCTCCAAGAACTCTAAACCAGAATCTGTGTCTTTGTTGCTCATTACCATTGATTTCAAATTGGACTGCAAAATTAGGAAAACTGTTGGAAGTCAAAAAGAACTATTTATTTTTTTCGTGAATTCTATCCATTTATCACTAATTTTTTTAATTATTTTCTTAATCGCTTGATGTTAAGTTATTTCGTCTCTGATTGTTGACTTGCCATTTTGGCGTGCGCAAGTGCCTAAAATGGACTAATTACGCCCTTTCCTTATTTCTAGCATAATATCTGGTGCGTAAAGCACTACTTGTGTGGTGGCAAATAGGCGAATCAAATGCAAATTATAGGGGTTGATAAATATTTAGGTACGACTGAATGGCTTTTTTATCCATTGAGCTGCTCTTTTGAGCAACGATTTGCCTTTTTCGCCTTCATCAGTGTAATAGCCGTTGGCTTTTCCGTAGTAATCATACGTGTACTTATAACTGTACCCATAGCCCTTAGAAGCATAATAAGAAGCAGACGCTAGCGAAGCATAAAGATTATCTCTATAAAAATCGTTGACAATGACGCCCACCGATTTGAGGTCAAATTCTTCCGTAATTTGGTCGGCGAGCAAATACGATTCTTCATTTGAATACAGCCAACGAATAATAAAAATGACCAAATCACTTTTTCTTAGCAGCGGAATATTATCGGAAACCAAACCGATGGGAGCCGTGTCAATCAGTACAAAGTCATATTCTTTTTGGCAGGCTTCAATCATATTTTCGAAGCGTTCATTCTGAATGAGTTCTGTCGGATTAAAAGGCACTGGCCCCGCAGGGATGTAGTCTAAGCCTTCAATCACAGAGTGTTGAATCACCTTTGTGTAATCTTCTACTTTTTTTGTCAAAAAGGTGCTGAGGCCAACTTTATTGCTGTTGTTGAAGAATCGATGCAGTTTTGAGCGACGTAAATCCGAGACAATAATTAATACTTTTTTGCCTACTTTGGTCAGTGAGGTTGCCAGATTAATGGTAACAAAAGATTTTCCTTCGCCCGATACTTCCGACGTAATCACAATCAATTTTCCTTTCGTATCCTCACTATTGATGAGAAAATTTAGATTGGTTCGTACGCTATTGACCGATTCGGCAAAGAGCGAGCGATTGTCTAAGAAGTGTAAAAGGTCTTTTTCGTTATTTTGGACCTTTTCTCCGTAGCGGTGAATAGTGCCCAGTAAATTGACATTGCTGTTTTGACCGATTTTGGGAATCTCAGTAAACTTCCCGTTGAGGTAGCGGGCCAAAAAGATAGACCCCATTCCTATAAGCAAGCCAAGCAGGATAGATGATAATAGCAATCGGGCGGATCGGGGGTATACTTTGTAGGAGTCGGTTCTGGTTAATACCGTAAAGGAAGGTAACATCCCTGCCTTCACGATGGAGGTTTCGATTTCTTTGTTGATTAGAAGAAGGTAAATCTTTTCGTTGACGTCGCGGTCGTTTTGAAGGTAGCTCAACTCGCGCTCTACAGAAGGCAGTGCATTCATGCGGCTTTCGAGCAGGGATAAATTTTCGTTGATGATTTTAAGCGTACCTTCGTTTTTTTGGCGTTGGAGCTTGATGTTACTCAAAATTTGCTCGCGCAGGTGTTCAATTTCATCGTCGGTGGCTTTGACAACGGGATTGTTTACGCTCAGGTTTTTGCCGATGGTGAGGCCTTTGCGGTCCAAAATCAGTTTGTTTAGTTCTGTCACCAACCTTACCAATACGCCGTCGCTGTTGTTGTCAAGGCCAATGTTGCCAATATTGATGGGTTCAAAACGGTTAGAAAGGCTTTGTTCGAGAAGATTGATGTATGACTTCTGGATTTCGAGCATATTCTTTTGGGTTTTGAAACCCGTAATCTGATTCATCACGTCCGACATCGACGCCTGTAAATTGGGCACTGACCGGCCTTGTTTGTACTTTTCCAGTTCAGAAGATGATTTTCGCAGCGCATCAAAGTAGATTTTGATTTGTTCACGAATAAAATCAATGGTCAGATTGGAAGAGCGCTTCTTTTGTTCGAGGTTGTATTTTTGGTAGGATTCAATCAGATTTTGCAAAAAATCCTGCGTGAATTTCCGATTGTGGTACGTAAAAGAAATCGTCAGAATTGGCATGTTTTGCTCAGCCTCTTCTACGTAAATCAGGTCGTCCATGCGTTCGCGCATGGCGTAAATATCATTGTAAGTAAACCCGTAATCTTGGGTGAAAGTAGCTACTGAATTGACTTTAAACGACAGGCCTTTGACCGCAATTAAGGTATCTTTGGCTAAGTCAAAACGACTGATTTCTTCGCTTAATTCTGTCTTATATGTAATTATTCCACTGGGCTGGATTTCAAACTTGCCGTACTCATATTCACTCGATTCATACGAGACGATTTCGGCCGTAAACGGCTTAAACGGATAAACATCTTCGGTCAGGAAGGTAGACTCACTATAAAACGTAAAAGGATATTTGAGGCGCTCTACGGCGCCGTTGATAACCTCCTCTGATTTGATAACGTATTTTTCGGTTAGGTATTCCTGAACACTTGCGTCAGGTTGGATGAGTTTATTTAGCTCATCTATTTCCGTCTGTTTTTCATTGTATCTCAAAAGTACTTCGGCCACATAGCGCGGCTTGGCTACTTGTAAAAAGATAATACAGCTAACGGTGGTGACGGTTAGAGCCCCCAAAATCCAGTACCAGCGACTCCAAAGGACCCGCAAGATGCGTTTTACGTCAATGTCTGCGGATACTTCTACATATCTATCCCGCGATTTATTCTCATTCTGCATAGAGGCGTCACCAAAACTTTTTAGCCCAGACGGTTGAGCAAAGGTAATTGTTGTATGTTCTCAAAGAGAGGATTTTGCGTCAATTCACTTAATTTTTGCAAATGCCGTAGTCCGTGGGCGTCCGTTCCGACGGCATCAATGTAATCTGCTTCCAGCAATTGCTCGGCGGCCCGCCGTTCGGCCGCTCCGTAAAACCCCGTCAAGGATAATAGATTGAGTTGAAAACAGACCCCGCTGTTTTTCCAAAGACTCCATTCTTTGGGTTTGTTGTGCCAATAACGATAGCGCTCAGGATGGGCTAAAAGGGGGGTATAACCCTTTTTCTGAAGCATTTCGGCCAACTTAACGCCCCAAAGGCTGGCGTTTTGCATGGGTAATTCAAACAAAATGTACTGATTTTCAATGGGTAATAATTGACCGTGTGTGATGAGTTCAAAAAAGTTTTCATCGGCATAATACTCCGCCGACGCTTCTAAAACCAACGGCAAGTTATGCGTTTGAATCAGGTTTTGTACTTTTTGAGAAGCGGCTGTGATTGTTTCGTGGGTATTTTTATAAAAATCGGCCCGTACATGAGGGGTAGCCACTATTTTTTTGATACCCATTTGTACATAATAATGCAGCATTTCTAAACTCTGTTCTTCGTTTTGACTGCCATCGTCAATTCCGGGCAAGATGTGGCAATGCCAATCGCTTTCGATGGCTGCCAGCGATACGGCCTGCGGAGATTTGCTTTTGGAACCTTTTAAAAACGAAAACATAGAGGGTGGAATCAGTTTCGGCTGATGGTTATGTAAAGCCCCAGTAATATAGCTATTGCATTTAAAGTTAGGGCAATAGGTTGTAAAATGCTGGAGAATTTTTGGTTTTTTATCACCCTTAAACTGCTTTTGGATGGGGGCACAAACACATAGTCGCCATCAAAAATCGGGATGTTGGCCACGGCTGGGTCGCTCAGATTGCGAACATCATAACTGATTTCTTGTTGCATACCTGAGCGGGTGCGAATCAACTTGATGGTATTGTCAGCGATGGTAAAATCAATTCCGCCCGACATTGCAATGACTTCTCCCAGGGTTATTTTTTCCATATCCATCGTAATGACTCCTTGCTTGGCCACCGCTCCCAACACCTGAATACGACGATTGGTGATTTCAACGTCAAAAACGGGGTTATTTATCAATTGTTGATATTGCTTCTCTATTGCCGCTGCCGCTTCGGCTTTGGTAAGTCCAGTCAGGCTGATGCGCCCCACTTGGGGCAAAATGATTTGGCCTTTTAAATCTACCGTAGCGAGATACGCGGGCGTAACGCTTGCCTGTCCGCCCGTCATAGGAGAATTTCCCACCGTAATATTTCCACCTTGCGGATAGATGATTTCGAGGGCATTTAGACTCTGAATACGGAGTTTATCGCCCACTTTAATACGATAAACGGAGGTGTCTTTGGGAATCCCAAAATAGTTTGTACTGATAATTCCGCTTGTTTTTAGGGTGTCAGTGGCGCTTTTTTGGGCCACAACCTGAAAACACAACAGTATAAATAATAATGTTAAACGCATAGCAAAAATAGAAAAGGAGATATAACCTCGAAACAAAATTAAGTAAATTGCCCGCCAGACCAAAATTGCGACCGACGTCAAAGCTATGACCTTAAATTATATACGTCTGTTTGAAGGTCAATGTCTGTTATTGCAACCGTTTTATTTTCTAAAAATAACATGCTGAAACCTTTTTATCATCCACATCTCATTGAAGCTGGGCTCGACGAAGTAGGCCGTGGATGTTTGGCGGGCCCCGTGGTTGCGGCGGCCGTTGTTTTACCAAAAGACTACACGAATCCTTTGCTCAATGATTCTAAGCAGCTCACCAAAGTGCAGCGTAACCAATTGCGTAACGAAATCACCGAAGTGGCATTGGCTTGGGCCGTAGCGGAGGTCTCTAATCAAGAAATTGACCAAATCAATATTCTAAAAGCTAGTTTTTTGGCTATGCACCGTGCGCTAGATCAGCTGGCGCTGCGCCCCGAACATTTGTTGGTTGATGGCAATCGTTTTACGCCTTACCCTTTTGTAGCGCATACTTGTATTGTGAAAGGAGATGCTAAGTTTATGAGTATAGCGGCGGCGTCGGTGCTGGCAAAAACCTACCGAGACGACCTCATGGAGCGGCTTTCCGAAGAATTCCCACAGTATGGTTGGGCCAGAAATGTGGGTTATCCTACTCCTGTTCATCGGCGAGCCATTGAGGAGTTTGGCCCCTGTCCACACCATCGGATGTCATTTAAGTTAATATGAATTTCAAAGGTTTACAGAATAACACTGTAAGTTTTAACGCGTCTTTGTACCTTTGCCGAAACATTTCCCCATTTTGTATTTCGTAAATCCCAAATTGTAAATCCAATGGTTGCTACGACAACAGGGCGCGACACCCAAATATTTGATTTGATCGCTAAAGAACACCACCGCCAAGAGTCGGGTATTGAACTGATTGCTTCCGAAAACTTTACTTCTAAGCAAGTAATGGAAGCTCAGGGAAGCGTGTTGACCAATAAATACGCCGAGGGCTTGCCCGGCAAACGTTACTACGGTGGCTGCGAAGTAGTAGATCAAATTGAGCAGATTGCGATTGACCGCCTCAAAGAATTGTTTGGAGCCTCTTGGGCCAACGTACAGCCCCACTCGGGAGCTCAGGCCAACACGGCAGTGTTTTTGGCGTGCTTGCAGCCCGGTGATAAAATTTTAGGCTTCAACTTAGCGCACGGTGGTCACTTGACCCACGGCTCACCAGTCAACATTTCTGGTAAATATTTTCAGCCGTTTTTCTACGGAGTAGAGCAGGAAACCGGACTGATTGATTGGGACAAAGTAGAGGCTACTGCCCTCAAAGAGCGTCCCAAAATGATGATTTGCGGGGCTTCTGCTTACAGCCGCGATTGGGATTATGTACGTCTACGGGCCATAGCTGACCAAATCGGCGCGGTTCTTTTGGCGGATATTTCGCACCCAGCGGGTCTGATTGCCAAAGGACTATTGAATGACCCGCTTGAGCATTGCCACATCGTAACCACGACTACGCACAAAACCCTGCGCGGACCACGCGGTGGGGTGATTATGTTGCGGAATGATTTCCCCAATCCATTTGGTATCACTACCCCCAAAGGAGAGATTCGTATGATGTCGTCGTTGCTTGACTCTGGCGTATTTCCAGGGACGCAGGGCGGCCCGTTGGAGCATGTGATTGCGGCCAAAGCCGTAGCTTTTGGCGAAGCGTTGAGCGATGATTATACCGAATATGCCGTTCAGGTACGTAAAAACGCGCAGGCTATGGCCGCTGCGTTTGTAGGAAAAGGCTACAAAATTATTTCAGGAGGTACAGATAACCACTTGATGTTGATTGATTTGAGCTCCAAAGGATTGACGGGTAAGTTGGCCGAAAATACCCTTATCAAGGCAGATATTACGGTAAACAAAAACATGGTGCCGTTTGATACTAAATCACCGATGGTCACCTCGGGAATGCGCGTCGGAACGCCCGCCATGACCACTCGTGGCCTCAAAGAAGCCGATATGGAGCGCATTGTTGATTTGATGGATACGGTATTAATGAATGCCGACAACGACGCAAAAATCGAAGCCGTAAAGCAGGAAGTAAACGACTGGATGGCAAAAGTGCCTCTCTATTTATAAGTAATCAGTCTTCAGTTTACAGTAGGCAGTAATTAATACAAAACTTTGTTTTTCTACTGCCTACTGTAAACTGCCTACTTAACTATTCTTCTCCAACAACTTCACCAATACTGCAAAGTCTTTGGGATAAGGGGCTTCTACTTTAATGGTTGCGCCATTCATCAACTGAAACGACAGCGAAAAAGCGTGCAGTGCTACTCGTTGCATGATGGGACGCTCTTCGGTCTCTTGCTTCAATTTATAATCCTTTTTCAACGAAGACAAAAGCACGTTGGCTCCGCCGTAGGTTGGGTCGCACACGATGGGTGCTTTGAGGCATTGCAAGTGGATACGTATCTGGTGCATTCGGCCCGTGATGGGAATACATTCCACCAATGTGTGTCGGCGAAAGGCTTTGAGCGTAAAAAATACGGTTTCGGCCGCCTTTCCTTTTTGACGGTCAATCTTTACGGCGGTGCCATCTTTTACGGGTGAAATCGGTAAAAACACCGAAATACTGTCAAAATCGTGGAGGCCGTTGGCCACGGCGTGGTAGCGCTTGGTCACTTCGCGGTGTTCAAACTGCATGGCCAAATGGCGGTAGGCCTCGGGATTTTTAGCGATAGCCAATGCACCAGAGGTTTCTTTATCCAATCGGTGTCCTACCTGGGCGTCAAAACTATATTCTTTGGCCATCCGAAGAATACTCACCGACTTGTCGGCGGTACGTTCATTAATGGTGGCTACGTGCGGTGGTTTATTGATAACGATGTAATCTTCGTTTTCAAACAATATCAAATCTTTAAAATCAAATTTTGTCATTTATTGGGAGTCCTGCTATTGTGGGAGGATAAAATCAAAACCAAAAGAAGCGGTTGGGAATTCCGAACCTTGCTTAGAATGGTGCGTTTTTTAGTAATTGCCACAAAATTAGCCTTTTATTTGACGACTTACCAACTACGGCGCAAAAGGCAAGTCAAGAATGACTTGCTTGAGGGGAAGATTTTGGAGGGACACCGCCGCTTTGTCGCCATACAGCAGCTTGAGTTTGTTCTGAACACTTTGCAAACCATACCCGCCGCTGATAGGCTCGGGAAAGCTAGGGCCGTTGTCATGGACCGTAATTCGCAGCAGGTTTTGTTCTTTAGTGACTCGGACTTCAATCACGCCGCGGTCGGCAATACGCGCAATGCCGTGTTTGATGGCATTTTCAACCACGGGCTGAATTAAAAAACGGGGAACGGGTATGTTTCGGAGCGTTTCGTCGCGAACAATTATTTTAAAGGACAGACGGTCACCGAAGCGTACTTGCTCAATTTCGAGGTAGGTTGCGACCATTTCCAATTCGTTGTCGAGGGAGTCAAAATAATCCGCTTTTTTATTGGTCACGTATCGGAATAATTTCGATAACAGCAACGTCATCTGTTCGGCTTTGTCGGGGTCAATATGAACCAAACTTGCGATGCTGTTGAGAGAGTTATACAAAAAATGAGGGTTGATTTTGGCCTGAAGCGCTTCCAATTCGGCTTTGGTTTTTGATTTTTCCAATTCCGAAAGTTGCAGTTCTTGCTCGGTAATAATGAGCGTAAGCTGTTTGCCCTGTTTTTGAAAATAATGAAAAACGTTGGCGACAAAAATCGGGCACAGGACGTACACGTACCAAGGAGCGCTGTTGGTGACTTGATTGGGGAATTTTTCCAGCACATCGCTAATGATTTTGTCGCCGAATTGAAAATAAGAAAATGTTATTAAGCCCAAATAGCCAATTCCCACAATCAACGACAGTGTCAAGTGTTGAATCCAAGTGGCTTTAAAATACTTTTCTAATGGGCCAGAGAGCCAATTGGTTATGAGGACTGTAATGATTCCACCAGAAATATTATTGCCAACAATGTATTGGTTGAGCATGGCCAAGCGCGGGTCGGAGGCGGTCAGAATCTGGTGCGTAAAATAAATGACCGCACTGACTCCGTAGAAAATAAATGCCCCGATAAAAATCCCGATGACGGTCCCAAACCAGCCTGTTCGATATAAAAAATGGGTAAGAGAGGCAAAACGGTCGGTGGGGTTTCGTTTGCTGATGCCGGAGAAACTGAAATTTGCACCCGCAATTTTGGCGTTGGTGAGGTTGGTCTCGACCAATGACGAAAAGCTCAAATTGGCATCGGTCAGGTCAGCATTTTCAAAATTGGCATCGTCAAGGTTGGAAAAACTGAGGTTTGTTTTCTTTAAAATTGAATTGCTGAAATTAACCCCTGACAAATCAGAAAATCGAAAATCTGCGCCCGACAAATCCATTCCGCTCAAATCCATGCCCGTTATCTCCGTTTTACGAAAATTGGAACGGGCATTTTTGAGGTCTTCGTAAATTTGGTCGCGCGAGGCCGATTTCATTTCTGTACAACGGATTCGTGGTGCATGTATTTCAATAAAAATAAAAATCAATAAGCAAACAGGCGGTTTGTTTTTGACAAATCAATGTATCGAGGGGGTGAAGTCCGTAATTCTTCTGACAAAACGTATCCTCCATTCATTATTAAAACTCTTCTTCTCGGCGGTCAATTCTCGGTGTGTCGTTTTTGCCGATGTCTTCAATCGCGCCCATAATCCCCGAACCATCCCGACGTTCTACTAAATTATAATACTGAAATCCTACTGCTACCAGCACCAATGACCGCACTAGAACAGAACCCACGGTTCCGATTACCCCGCCCACGGTAGTCCAGAAAGTATTGATGCCATCGCCGATTTGAAGAATAGAAGAAAACGTAACAATCATCGTCGGAATCTGAAATACATAACCGATAATACCTGAGATGATTCCCATAATCATCAACAGCCCAAATGTAGACCACCATTTATCATTAATAAGATAAAAACACCGGCGAAACGTAGCTTCCAAACCCAGGTTTTCGCGCATCATGACCATGTACATTAGCGAGAGCGTAACTCCCACGTAGATGCCCGGAAGGAGAAAAAACATCGTTGCTACAATCACCGCTGCTACCATCACAATGCTGAATCCTACGCCTTTTCCAATGTGTTCTTTCACCCGATTCCACATGATTTCGGGCGTAATATCTCGGTTTCCTTTTTCATACTCAATCAAGTAAGCGTTGACCACTAGCGTGGCAGCTAGCCCCGCCGCTCCCAAAAAGATGAACAGTAGCAACATGGATGAACCCATAGAATAGATACTAGAAAGGGAGCTGTCGACGTCGTCGGAGCCTAAGATTTGCTGTTGGAGTGAGAGCATATTGGACTGGTACGCGCCCATAAAAAAGCCGCCAATCAGCGCTGGTGGGCCCGCAATGTACAAAAGAGAAAGCATCAACGGCTTGAAATTCTGGATGATAAACTCAAATGTTACATTGATTTTTTGTCCAAAATCGCGCTCCTGTTGTAATTGGATAGGTGGTTTCATCGGTTAGAAAGTTAAGAGGAGATGGTTCGTTAGGAGGAAATTAAGAGAGGGTCGTTTGTCGGTAAATTTTGCGCGGGTAAAGAACAAAATACCACACGATAAACAGGGCCGAAGCAATAATAATGACGCTGCTAACTACGGGATGCAGGGTAAGCCGGGTAATAAAACTTTCTAAAAAACCCGCAGCAATAAAGACGGGTACCAAGCCAATTACAATTTTCATGCCCTTTTTTGCGCCCTGTTTAAAGGATTCTAGCCGGCTGTAAGTGCCGGGGAAAAGTAAACTGTGGCCCATTACCAATCCAGCAGATCCCGCAATCACAATGGCCGATATTTCGAGCGTACCGTGAATCCATATTTTCAGAACAGAAGTCAATAGCAGGTCGCGCTCAAAGAAAAAGTACTGAAAAGAACCCAACATAACGCCATTTTGGAATAGTACAGCGATGGTGCCAAATGAGAAAAAAGCCCCTAGCGCAAACGCAACAAACGAAACTTTAATGTTGTTGACGGTGATTTGCATAAACATATCGGCTTGGCCTGTACCGCCATAAATAGCTAACGGGTCGCCATTTTTAATGTTTTCGAGGGTTTGATTTACGTACGCATCGCCCATGATGAGTCTTACGTAAGTATCGTCGTGGGCTGCCGATAGCCAGCCCAGAATACACGCACCGAAAAAAAACAAGAATGAATACAACAACTTAAACCGCGATTCAAACAGCAACAGAGGCAGTTCGTATTTCCAAAAAGCGGCAATACGGTTGCGGTCTTCTTGGCGGTTGGAATAGAGTTTTTGATGAAACTGAGCCGCCACCCCGTTGAGATAACGCGTTACGGTGGACTTTGGATAGAACGTCCGGGCGTACGAAAGGTCATCAGTCAACTCAATGAATCGCTCCGTAAGCTGGTCGGGGTCGTGGGCGGGGGTAGACTCGTATTCGTGCCACTTTTCCGTATTTCGTTTGACAAAAACAGCTTCTTTCATTAAAATGAATAAATGATAGAATGAGTAAATAAACGAATTGTCTATTTTGCGGAAAAGTTATAAAAAACTATTCACTCATTCACAAATTCATCCTTTTCCACCCGAAAAAATGTCAGTCCGTATCCAAACTTCCCAAAATGTTGAATTAGAATATGAACCAGCCAGTGTGGGAGACCGTATTTTGGCGACCATCATCGACCGATTGATTTATTTGGGGTGGGCTATGGCGTGGTTTGGGTTGTTTTCTTTGCTCAAACTGGGCGATGATCAATCCATGTTTTTGATGGTTTTAACCATCATCTTGCCCGTTTTACTTTATCCTTTGCTTGCCGAATATTTTTTAAATGGGCAAACGTTGGGAAAACGGGCCATGAATATTCGGGTGGTGCGCTTGGACGGCAACAAACCAACACTTAGCGCCTACCTGTTGCGGTGGCTATTGTTGATTATTGACACGGGTATTTTTACGCCGATTGTGGCCATTATTGCAATAGCGGCCAATGGAAAGGGCCAGCGAATAGGCGACATTGCGGCGGGTACTACTGTCATAAAAACAACCAAACGCGTACAGCTCAGCCAAGTGGTATATCAGGAACTTCCTGAAGATTATAAAGTTACGTATGCAGAAGCCGCACAATTAACTGACCGTGATATTGAAACCATTCGGCAGGTACTTAGAAGACGTAATGAAGAATTGACGGCCCAAACGGTCGAAAAGGTGTCGAATGTACTGAGTATCAATAATATCACCGAGCCGCGTACTTTTCTGCTGACCATCATCAACGATTACACGTATTTGGCTGCTCAGGAAAATAATTGATTGAATCTGAAACACCCCTAAAAACATGCTTTTTATTCAGGAATTTATCAAAGACTATCCTTCTTACCTCGAACTGCCCGTTCAGTGGGGGGATATGGATGCCATGCAGCATGTAAACAATGTTTCGTACCTGCGTTATATGGAGTCGGGCCGAATTCGTTTTTTTAGTGATTTTTTACAATTAGCGGCCTTACCAGAAGGAATTGGACCTATTTTAGCCGAAATAAACTGCCGCTATAAGTTTCCTGTCACGTATCCTGATACGGTTGTGGTGGCGTCGCGGGTCAAACCTGAGTCGGTGGATGAATTCAGTATACAATTGCAACAACTGATTATCAGTACGCGCCATGAGCGCATCGCTGCCGAGGGTGTTGCCCGGGTGGTATTTTATGACTATGCCCAAAAAAAGAAAGCCCCTATTCCAGAGGCCATCAGAGCACGACTTTTGAAAAGTTAAGAGAATGTCGTAACGTCGTCGAGGATTAGGCGTCCCCGTTCAAAACCTCGACGACGTTGTATTTTCTATCGTCTTCCCGTTGATTTAGTATTTCCGGTCGATTTGTTGTAAAGCTTCACTGCATCGGGCATCAACTTCTGAAGGTTGGATACGCGGCTATTATCAGCGGGGTGGGTTGAGAGCCACTGTGGAGGTTTCTGACCACCACTTGCCTGCGCCATCCGTTGCCAAAAATCAACGGCAGCGCGTGGATCATAGCCAGCCATAGCCATAAACGTAAGTCCCAAACGGTCGGCTTCACTTTCCTGATTGCGGCTATTGGGTAAAATATACCCCACACTGGCCGCCGCTGGGGCCGCTATCCCGTACAGTCCCATCCAAATGTTTTGGGTTTCTTGGGGCTTGTTGGCCATCGCAACACCCAAGCCCACTTGACCAGCAGTGAGCGCTCCTTGTGCGAGCAATCCCTGGCTCATGCGTTCAGCGCCATGACTGGCAATGGCGTGTGATATTTCGTGACCCATAACCACGGCAATACCCGTTTCATCGCGGCAAATGGGCAAAATACCTGTGTAAAAAACCACTTTTCCACCGGGCATACACCAAGCGTTGACGGCTTTGTTTTCGATGACGTTAAACTCCCACTGAAATCCTTCCAATACCTGACTGTAGTTATTAGCAGTCAAATATGCTTCAACGGATTTTTTGATGCGTTGCCCAGCGCGTTTGACCATTTCTACCTGAGCGCCGCTTCGTAGCACTTTGCTGGTGTCGAGCACCTCTTTGTAGCTAGTAAAACTCATGGGTAACAGTTCTTTACTGTTGATAAGCATCAACTGATTACGGCCCGTGAGGGGCACTTTTTGGCACGCAACCACGAAAACCAACGATGCTATAGACGCAATTATGAATCGTTTCATTTTGATGTAGAGATTAGTGAATTTCGAATAAGGCAGCGAATAAATAATGCTGCACAGAGAATGCTCTAAAAAAGTGTGCCAGTAGGGCAGGAAAATGTGGAATTATTTACACATCCACACTTTTTATTCCCATCATAAATCTTAGTACCTTCGAGTTCCTGAATTTACTTTTTGTAGTTGTTTATAAAAGAAACCGTTTCTATATGTATTTGAATATCAACGCTCAAAAACAAAACACTTACGACGCCATCGTTATCGGGTCGGGTATATCGGGCGGCTGGGCGGCCAAAGAACTCTGTGAAAAAGGCTTGCGTACGCTGATGTTAGAGCGTGGGCGCGATGTAAACCACATCACTGATTACCCCACGGCCATGAAAAATCCGTGGGAGTTTGAGCACCACAATCGCCTTCCACCGTCGTTTAGGGAAGAGAACCCCATTGCAAGTAAGTGCTACGCGTTGGACGAAGCCACACAGCAGTTTTTTACTAAAGATGCTGAGCAACCCTATATTCAGGAAAAACCCTTTGACTGGATTCGGGCGTATCAGGTAGGCGGTAAATCACTTTTGTGGGCGCGGCAAGTGCAGCGTTGGAGTAAGTTTGATTTCGAAGGGCCCGCCCGCGACGGCTTTGCTGTTCCGTGGCCTGTTACCTATGATGAAATGGCCCCTTGGTACAGTTATGTAGAACGTTTTGCTGGCATCAGTGGCAATAAAGACGGATTGGAGGGGTTGCCCGATGGGGAATTTTTACCCCCGTGGGAATTAAACTGCGTTGAGAAGCACCTGCAAAAATCGCTGAACGCTAATTATACCGACCGTCACCTTATCATTGGTCGCTGTGCGCACCTCACCAAGCCACAGCCTTGGCATACGGCCCTTGGCCGGGCGCAGTGTCAGGCGCGGCATTTGTGCTACCGGGGTTGTCCTTTTGGTGCGTATTTTAGTTCACAATCGTCTACCTTGCCAGCGGCACGCAAAACGGGAAAGCTTACACTTAGGCCACATTCGGTGGTTCATTCCATTATTTATGACGAAAAACTGGGTAAAGCCTC
Organism: Runella salmonicolor; assembly: GCF_024158025.1. Taxonomy (NCBI): domain Bacteria; kingdom Pseudomonadati; phylum Bacteroidota; class Cytophagia; order Cytophagales; family Spirosomataceae; genus Runella; species Runella salmonicolor. The sequence goes on along the minus strand of NZ_JAMZEL010000005.1, from coordinate 324,391 downwards.
AGGCGTCCGGATTATTGATGCCAATACCAAAGAGGTGATTGAATATTACGCAAAAATCATCTTTTTGAATGCTTCTTGTTTGGCAAGCAACCAGATTTTGCTCAATTCAACCTCCAACCGCTTTTCGGCAGGGCTGGGAAATGACAATGGACTGCTCGGCCATTTTGTGGCTTTTCACAATTATCGCGGGAACGTTTATGCCGATATTGATGGCTTTGAAGATCAATATTATTTTGGTCGGCGGCCAACGTCGGGTTTTATGCCACGTTATCAGAATGTGCATAAACAAGAAACTGACTTCTTGCGGGGGTATCTCGTGGCGCTGAGTGCGGCCCGTGGTGGCTGGGGAAATGCAGCGGGGCAAGAAGGCTTTGGAGCCGACTGGAAAGAGAAAAATAGCCAGCCTGGTCCGTGGCATTTGTACGTGCAGATTCAGGCCGAAACAATTCCGAAGTTTGAAAACCATTTACGACTCAGCCCAGACCACAAAGATAAATACGGTATTCCGCAGTTGATTACGTCGGTAGGATATGATGACAATGACCTGAAAATCATTAAACACTTTCATACCACAGTGGCCGAAATGTTGGACAAAGCAAGTTTTAAAAATATTCGTTTGGTAGATGATAAACGTAATCCTGGACTGGATATTCACGAAATGGGTGGTGTAAGGATGGGGGCTGACCCCAAAACCTCGCTGGTCAATAAATGGAATCAATTGCACGCCTGTAAAAATGTATTTGTTACCGACGGGGCGGCCATGACCTCCATCGGCACCCAGAACCCCTCCTTGACGTTTATGGCGTTTACGGCCCGGGCGGCTAATCACGCCGTTGAGGAAATGAAGAAAAAGAATTTGTAGTTTTGTGCATTAGTTTTCCAATAATTTGATTGAAAATGAAAAATCTATCAAGGTTTACCCTCATCGGGGCCATTTTGCTGCTCTGGGTATTTAAAAGTTACGTGGCGTTGTCTCAAACATCCAAAGAGACATTGGTTGCCGATATTGAGAAAAAACGTTTTGCCGCATTGGTCAGCAAAGATTATGCATACCTGAACCAAGTAATGGGTGAAGATATAGTTTACTGCCATTCCAGCGGATTGATTGACACAAAGGCTTCCTTCATTCAGTCTATGAAAGACGGTAAATTAGTCTACAACGAAATGACACCTGATGAGCTGAAAGTGCGGATTTATGATAAAACGGCCGTGATTACGGGGGTATGTACTGCCAAAGTAGTCAGCAATGGCCAACAACTTAATACTCGTTTTCGTTTTACAGATGTGTACGTTAAGCGCAAGGAAGGGTGGCAAATGGTTACGTGGCAATCACTTCGTTTGCCGTGAGAACTAGCCTAAATTAAAAAAGACGTAGCCCTGCAACGTATGTCCTCTTTTTTTCGTCTTGGTTATATAAGACGAGTTAAAAGTACCATTGAATAGGTTTTGCGTCGAAAGCTTGTAAGTTTTTTGAAAAAAACTGATATTCGAGCGCAATATTAAACCTTTGGCGTGGGTTTTGTATAGTGAGTTAATTGTGAAGAATCAATTTTACTTAAAATAGTAACTATTTATGAAACGTTTTTTTACGGTTTTTGTAATGATTGCAGTGGTAGGTACCGTGGTGGTTTCAAGCTGCAAGAAGAAACCTAAACCTTTAAGCGAAATTATCGGACGAGTGTGGAGCGCGCAATTGATTAAGCATGGTTCGAGCGTAGTGTATACCAAGGGCGCCGCTACTAACCCAACACCAGGGTATCTTAATTTTCGGTTGGATTTGAGCAGCCCTACCTCCGCGACCTTGAAAGAGTGGGATGGAAATACTTTTACGGGTCAGTGGGAAGTGCAGGAAACAACTGCTGGTAACACCCTAATATTAAAGAATTTGACACCACAGCCAACAGGCACCAACGGAACCATTCAGTTTACGATAAACTCGGCCACTGAAACGGAATTTGTTATGACCCGCACCTCTGGAAGTCAAAAAACGGGCGGAACCATTAATAACTATACATTGGTATCACCTTAAAAAAGGGGATCAAAATAAACTATTTAGGTGTCGTTCTCTGACAAGAGGGCGACATTTTTTATTTTTGCCAAACACTTCATCCAAACGCGTATTCCCAATGATAAAACCCTTTATTTTTCTCGCCCTGTTTTCCGTCACTCTACACGCCCAAATGAACTATCCCACTACCCGAAAAGTAGCACAAACCGATGATTATCATGGTACAAAAGTAGCCGATCCTTATCGTTGGCTCGAAGACGATAACGCCGCCGATACCAAAGCCTGGGTAACGGAGCAAAATAAGGTCACTTTCGGATATTTGGAAAAAATACCCTACCGAGGCCTCATCAAACAGCAATTGGAAAAAGTATATAATTACCCCAAATATTCGGCTCCGCGCCGCAAGGGAGAGTATTTTTATTTTTATAAAAACGACGGATTACAAAATCAGTCAGTGTTGTACCGCCAAAAAGGAATGAGCGGTGCGCCCGAAGTGGTGCTGGACCCAAACAAACTTTCGGCCGACGGTACCACCCGGCTAACGGTATTTAGTTTGTCCAAAAAAGGAGATTATGCGGTTTGTGGTTTTTCTCAGGGTGGCTCCGATTGGCAGGAATACCAAATTATGGATATGAAAACCCTGAAAATGCTCGCCGACAAAATCGAATGGGTAAAAGTATCGGGGGCTTCGTGGCAAGGAAATGGTTTTTACTATAGCCGTTATCCCAAACCTGAAGGCAGCGCATTGGCGGCAAAAAATGAAAATCACCAAGTGTTTTTTCACAAAGTAGGAACCGCGCAGGCAGCGGATGAATTGGTGTATGAAGACAAAGCGAACCCTCAGCGTTTTCACGGGGTGTATGTAAGTGAGGATGAGCGGTTTTCGTTCCTGAATATTTCAGATAGAGGCAAAGGAAAAGATGGAAATGCACTCTATTATCGCGAAAATGGCCAAAAAGAGTTTAAGCCCGTAGTTGCTGAAATTACAGACGATCAGTTTTCGATTGTCGATAACGTGGGCAATAAATTTTTGCTGCGTACCAATAAAAATGCCAAAAACGAGCGTGTCGTACTTTTTGACCCAGCCAATCCTGACGAAAAAAATTGGAAAGAAATTCTCCCTGAAAAACCCGAACCATTGCAGGGCGCAGGTACGGCAGGTGGGAAGATGTTTGTGACGTACCTCAAAGACGTAACGACCCGCGCTTATGTGTACGACTTGAACGGAAAGCTCGAAAATGAAGTGCCGCTCCCTGGCTTAGGCTCAGCGGGTGGTTTTGGTGGTGAAAAAGAAGACAAAACGGTTTTTTATACGTTTTCTTCTTTCAATTACCCTCCCACGATTTTTAGTTATGACATTGCATCGCGGAAAAGTACCGTGTTCCGTAATCCTGAAGTGGCCTTTACACCCGCTGATTATGAGACAAAGCAGGTGTTTTATCCCAGCAAAGACGGTACCAAGATTCCGATGTTTATTGTCTATAAAAAAGGACTAAAATTGGACGGAACGAATCCCACTATTTTGTACGGCTATGGTGGATTTAACATCAGCCTGACGGCTAGTTTCAGTCCCGTATTGATTCCATTTTTGGACAATGGCGGCGTATATGCTCAGGCCAATCTGCGCGGCGGGGCCGAATACGGTGATAAATGGCACGAAGCAGGAATGCGGCTTCAAAAACAGAATGTGTTTGATGATTTTATTGCGGCAGGGGAGTACCTCATTGCCCAAAAATATACCTCCAACGCCCGTTTGGCATTGCGTGGTGGCTCTAATGGCGGCCTGCTGGTCGGAACAGTCATGAATCAGCGGCCTGATTTGGCCAAAGTGGCGTTTCCGCAAGTGGGCGTTATGGATATGCTTCGTTTTCATAAATTTACCATCGGTTGGAACTGGATTGCCGATTACGGCAGCAGCGACAATGCCACGGATTTCAAAAATTTGTACGCCTACTCACCTTTGCACAACATCAAAGAAGGCATTAATTATCCTGCAACGCTCGTTACTACCGCCGACCATGACGACCGCGTGGTGCCAGCGCATTCGTTTAAATACATTGCTGAATTGCAGGCCAAAGCCGCCAAAACCACCACAAATCCTCTTCTGATTCGGGTTGACGTAAACAGTGGACACGGTGCAAGCAATACCGCTAAGTCGTTGGAGCAAACGGCTGATATTTACGCTTTTATGTTTTATAACATGGGACTTAGCTGGAAGTAACATTCATCCAAAAATCAACAAACACAATATTATGGCTACTGGATTTTTCAACGTACCTGTTCCCAAAAACGAACCCGTCAAATCTTACGCACCGAATTCGCCCGAACGGGCCGCGCTCAAAGCGGCTCTTGTGGAAGCACGAAGTCGCCAAATAGAGATACCAATGTACATCGGTGGCGAGGAAATAATGACGGCGGATAAACATGCCGTGACACCTCCCCACGACCACCAATACGTACTTGGGTATTATTCTTTGGGGGATGCGTCGCACGTGACAAAAGCCATCGATGCAGCTTTGGCAGCGCGTGAAAATTGGGCAAATTTAAGTTGGGAACATCGGGCCGCCATTTTCTTGAAAGCGGCTGATTTACTGGCGGGTCCGTACCGCGCCGAAATCAACGCAGCGACCATGCTTGGACAATCCAAAAATGCCTATCAGGCTGAGATTGATGCGGCCTGCGAAATGATTGATTTCTTGCGTTTTAATGTATATTATGCTTCCCAAATATACGGTGAGCAGCCGCAGTCGTCGGAGGGGGTTTGGAACCGTTTGGAGCACCGTCCGTTGGAAGGGTTTGTGTTTGCCTTAACGCCTTTCAATTTTACGGCGATTGCGGGAAACCTGCCTACTTCGGCAGCGTTGATGGGCAATGTATGTGTGTGGAAACCCGCGCTTACGCAAGTGTACGCCGCCAACGTCTTGATGAAAGTATTCAAAGAAGCAGGCGTACCCGATGGCGTTATTAACCTGATTTATGTAGATGGCCCCGTAGCGGGTGATGTCATTTTGAGCCATCCCGACTTTGCGGGAATTCACTTTACGGGCAGTACAAAAGTGTTTCAGCATATCTGGAAAACCATTGGCGATAATCTTTCTATCTATAAATCCTTCCCGCGTATTGTGGGCGAAACGGGCGGTAAAGACTTCGTCGTAGCTCATTCATCGGCCAATGCCAAAGCTGTGGCCGTAGGACTGGTGCGCGGAGCGTTTGAGTATCAAGGCCAAAAATGCTCAGCTGCTTCGCGGGCTTACATCCCAGCCAACATATGGGAAGAAGTAAAAGGCTATATGCTTGCTGATTTGGCAAGCATGAAAATGGGCGTTACGGAAGATTTTTCTAACTTTATCAACGCCGTCATTGACGAAAAATCGTTTGATAAAATCGCAGGTTACATTGATAATGCCAAAAATGACCCCCGTGTGACGGTCATCGCGGGTGGAAATTATGACAAATCAACGGGCTATTTTATCGAGCCTACGGTACTGCTCACTACCGATCCAATGTACACCACGATGTGTGAAGAAATTTTCGGGCCAGTGCTGTCTATTTATGTTTACGAGCCAGATAAATTTGAAGAAACCCTTGAATTGGTCGATAAAACATCTCCTTATGCGCTCACAGGCTCTATTTTTGCCCAAGACCGCTACGTAATTGAGCAGGCAAGTAAGAAGCTGGTAAATGCCGCAGGGAATTTTTACATCAATGATAAACCAACGGGCGCGGTAGTAGGACAGCAGCCCTTTGGCGGGGCGCGAGCGTCGGGAACGAACGACAAAGCGGGCTCTATTTTAAACCTGTTGCGTTGGGTATCACCACGTACCATAAAAGAAACTTTTGTTTCTCCAGTGGATTATCGTTACCCATTCTTAGCGGAATAATAAATCGCGTTATAAGACTAGAAATCCCCCTTTTATGGAAGACTGCCAAGTGCCTGTCTGCTATAAAAGGGGGATTTTTTGCTAGAATCTCTCTATCGTTTTTTGGTCATTTTTGCCGAATCCCAATCATTTCAGCAGTAATTCGGGCCGATATTCGAAGTGCATGGTGTCGTAGTGGTACCATTTGCCACCCCAGATAAAGCCGTGTTTTTCAAAGATTTCAACAACTTGGGCGGCGATAAGGTTGCGGTATTTGAGCTGGATGGCTTCATCCTTGCAGCGGCAGTCCCATTGCCAATAATGCGAAAGATTTAAGTTAATATCAATAGCGGTGCCGTAGCTGTGCATACTAAGCCGGTTGGTGCCGCTGATGACCCGCCACGAAAATGTTCCAGCAGGATTGTTGACGTATTTTAGTAATTCAGGATGTTTTTCCAGTTCATCAGAAACGGCCTGAAAATGCTTATCAATTTCGTTCACTTTTGTTACTAATAACTTCTTTTTTAGGGTTTTGGGAAGCCAGATAATCTCCGTTAAGTTTTTGCGGACTTCGGCCTCCGTGTGTCCGTACATCTTTCGAAAAAAAGGCTCGTAACGAAAACGACCGGGGTCTTGATTGATGGTAGGCGGATTTTGAACGCGATTTAAAGGATATTTTTGGGCTAATTGGTCTTCTAAATCAGCGTTTTGGAGGAGTTGAGCAAACGTTTTTTTTTGCCCATCATCAAAGGGCATGGCTGTTGAGTCTTTCCAAATAAGTTGATTTTTGGTGAATCTAACAATGTGGTCAGGATAAGCTTTGAGGTATTCAGATTGAGCATAGGCCGTCGAACAAACCAAAAACGCAAATAACGAAAGCGCTTGAGAATGCAGATTTTTACGGACCAAAAATGGACTAATTACCCGCAAAACGACGGAGGTCAGCAGGCTCGAAAGTCCACTCAGGAGTAGTAATTGTTTCATTTTTAAGTTCATACCAAGGACTGAGCGAGTTATTTTGGGGATTGACCAATAACTGAATTTCTTGGGCAGGCATGTAGCTTTGGGCCAACAGATACACTTTTTGCCCCGTTGCGGGATTTTCGGCCATATCTACCACAATGACGGCATGGCCAAATGGAATTCCTTTCTGAATAAAAACATCGCCGATTTGCATTTTTGACATCGCAACGGGCTCTAATTCACCGTGCAAAGAACGGGTATTGGCCGATATGAAAATGTATTCCATGTATTTCCAGAATTTCGGGTAAGCGTAATCCCCTTTTGCGTAATTCTTAAAAAAGCGGGGCTTACCGTCGGCCACAAAATTAAAATGAATCTCTTCGAAACGACGTTGGGCGTACAGGTATTCTGCCCGTAGGCGCATCACAGCGTCGGCGCATTGGTGCAGGTCTTTTTTGCCGATGCCTAAATCTACGACGGAGACGTATACGTTGGGCGTATTTTTGGTTCGGCCGTCAAAATACAACACGTTGCTGTTCCAAGGTTTTAGTGGCAGGCGCCTGAGGTAGTATGCAAAGGAGTTGGAGTCTGTAGCCTTGCGTTCAAAACCAACGGGCGGAGCAAAACGCGTCGAAATGATCGTCGCCGATTTGTCTATTTTTACCTGCGCAACCGTGTTTAAAACCGCAAAAAGGATTGGGATAAAAAGGATTTTTGACATTTATTGTCTGACTTTTAAGGTGTTTTAAGCCCTTTCAGGGCGGCCACGCATTAATCCCGCCATGTAGCCCTTAAGATAAACGCTACGATGGGCGAGGGGTCTTTCAAGCTGTGCGGATGGTGCTTTACGCCAGGTTTGTGAATAACTGTGATGTTGCCACCGAGGGCTTTTACGCGTTGCTCAAACAATGTGGTATTTTCTTCAATGGGTACCACCTCATCGGCATCGCCACAGACATGAAGCATCGGATAGCCTCCTTTTACGATTTTTTCCACGTTGTCGAGTGGGCTTCCTTTAAACTGTGCCGCTTCTTCTTCCGTTTGTAAATTATAATCTTGTTTGAATACCTCCCAGTCTTTCGCGCTCCCCGGGCCTCGGCCTTTACCGCCTGGCCAACTTTTTAGGTCGAGAACGGGCGCATCGGCATAGACGCAAGATACTTTTTCGGGATTGGCGATGGCCCAATTGTAGGCATACACCCCGCCGCGGCTGAACCCTTCAAGAGCAACTTTGGATGAAAGCCCCGCTTTATGCAAGAAAGCGTAAAATTGATTCCAGATTTCAACGGCGTGGGCGTTGCCGTAGAGCTCCGCTACGTCGCAATACACTACGTGAAATCCGCGAGCCAACAGCGCACTGTCGGCCTGCGGCTCATGCCCCCAAAAACGTGCCCGCCACACCCAAGGGGCATTTCTTGCCACTTTGACTGGCTTCACAACTTTGGCTTGGCGGCCGATAAAGATAAACGAAGCACAAGGAAATCCGCTAAACGTACTGAGTTGTTTTTCGGGGGGCAAGGACTGAAAAATATCCATTTCGGCGGCGGGTTGCCCATAGGACAATTGAAGTATAAAAAGCAGAAGACCGCCAAAAATCAGCGTAATTTTAGAAAGCATCATGAAGAAAAAGGTCAAAAGGTTTTTCTATGAAAGTAAAAACGAATCAAAATCTATTTCCTTTTGAGAAAGCGCTTATTCTTTGGTAACATTGCTTTTTGAATTGAATGAAACGACCTTCTTACCTTCTTCCGCTGGTGGTGGTGGCGCAGTTTGCGGGCACATCGCTGTGGTTTGCGGTCAATGCCGTCATGCAAACATTACAGGCATTTCACCCCCAAACGTCGGCTTTTATGCCCACCATGACCACCGCCGTTCAGTTGGGGTTTGTGTTGGGTACTCTTTTTTATTCTTATTTCTCCATTGCCGACCGTTTTTCTCCCGTGCGAGTCTTTATGATTTCGGCAGGGCTGGCGGCTTCTTGTAATCTGACAGTCTTAGTCAGTTATCAGTCGCTCGAAGGGCTGTTTATGGCGCGGTTGGGTGTTGGATTCTTTCTGGCGGGTGTCTATCCCGTGGGCATGAAAATTTGCAGTGATTGGTACGAAACGGGATTAGGAAAAGCCTTGGGCTATTTGGTGGGTGCGTTGGTGTTAGGAACGGCCTTCCCGTATATTCTTAAATCATTTTCGCTCAGCCTGCCTTGGCAATATGTCATTATAGTTACCTCAGGCCTAGCCGTTTTGGGAGGAATTGTGATTTGGCTGTTTGTAAAAAATGGCCCGTTTAGGCGCGTAGCTGGAGGTTTTAATCCCGCCGTTTTGCGAGATGTGTTTAAGGATAAGGCTTTTCGACGTTCGGCTTTCGGTTATTTCGGGCACATGTTTGAGCTTTATACTTTTTGGGCTTTCGTTCCGGTCATCATTACTTCTTATAATCAGCTTGCTCACCAGAATCTGCCTGTTCCGCTGTGTGCTTTTGGTATCATTGCTTCGGGGGCGTTGGGGTGCGTTCTGACGGGTGAGCTTTCGCGGTGTTGGGGAAGTCACCGAACGGCTTGGTTTTCGCTGCTGATTTCGTGTATTTGCTGTGGGCTGTGCGTTTTTCTTCCAGTCTATTCTGTGGTCTTTTTTCTGGTATTTATGTTTATCTGGGGCGTCAGTGTGGTGGGAGACTCGCCGCAGTTTTCGACCTTGGTTTCACAAAATGCCCCCTCAAATTATCGGGCTACGGCGCTGACGTTGGTTACTTCGATTGGGTTCTTTATTACCATTCCGAGCCTGTATTTGACCCAATGGCTTTTTAATGCTTATGGGCACTTTGCGCTGGTCGTATTGGGCTTGGGAGGAGTTGTTGGGTTGGCAGCTTCACGACGAATATAAGTGGTTTCACCAACGCTGGTTTCCTAAAGACCCGCCTTGTTGCAGGTTTTCTTTTTTCATTCTTCCTTTTCTAACATTAAAAGCAGTAATTTTGCGGCTTCATTTTTTATCAGTGATGTAATCAGTTGTTAATTAACCGCTTTTGCTGCACTAACGATTTGTTCGTCAGGATAATTAATTCATTCCCCACGATAAATAATCAACAGTGCCGAAGCACTCAATTCAATGAAAAAAATCCAATCGGCTTTACTTTCGGTCTATTACAAAGACGGTCTCGAACCTATTGTCCAACTTCTCCACCAAAATGGCGTTAAGCTATACTCAACGGGTGGTACGCAAACTTTTATCGAAAACATGGGTATTCCCGTGACGGCGGTGGAAGACCTTACGGGCTATCCTTCCATTTTTGGAGGGCGTGTCAAAACCCTTCACCCTGCGGTTTTTGGTGGTATTCTGTACCGTCGCCAAGATGCAGGCGATGTAGCGCAGGCGGCGCAATTCAATATTCCTGCCATTGATTTGGTGGTGGTGGATTTGTACCCGTTTGAAGAAACCGTGGCGTCGGGAGCGAGTGAAGAAGACATCATCGAAAAAATTGACATTGGAGGAATCTCGTTGATTCGGGCGGGTGCCAAAAACTTTCAAGATTCACTCATCGTATCGTCACGCACGCAATACGCGGATGTGTTGAGCATTTTGACCGAGAAAAATTGCGGCACTGAACTTTCAGACCGCCGTCGTTATGCGCAAGAGGCTTTTGCCACCACGAGCCATTACGACACGGCCATCAATCAGTGGTTTTTGGGGAAATCGACGCAGGATATTTACTCATTTACCGAGTTGCCGCAAAATTCATTGCGCTACGGAGAAAACCCGCATCAAGCGGCCACTTTTTACGGAGATTTAGAGGCAATGTTTGATAAACTTCATGGTAAAGAGTTGTCTTACAACAACTTGGTAGATGTAGATGCGTGCGTGGCATTGATTGATGAATTTGGTACTGAACCTACCTTCGCCATCATCAAACATACCAATGCCTGCGGCGTGGCCACCGCAGCTACTGCCAAAGAAGCCTACGCAACGGCCTTGGCCTGCGATCCAGTTTCTGCCTTTGGGGGAGTGATTATTACCAACGCTACCGTTGACGTGGCCACGGCCGAAGAATTGAATAAATTGTTTATGGAAATATTGATTGCTCCCGCCTATGAGCCTGAGGCATTGGCGTTGTTGCAATCGAAGAAAAACCGCATTTTACTTCAGCGTAAAAATGTGGAATTGCCCGCTAAGATGTTTAAAACCATCTTGAACGGAGTGCTTGAGCAAGACAAAGATTTGGTAGTAGAAACGGCTTCACAATTTAAAACCGTAACCGTCAAAGCACCGACCGAATCAGAAGTCCGGGCGTTGGAGTTTGCGTTGAAAGTGTGCAAGCACACCAAATCCAATACGATTGTGTTGGCCACCGAAAACCGCCTGATTGCCAGCGGAACGGGCCAGACCTCGCGCGTGGATGCGTTGCGTCAGGCCATCGACAAGGCCTTGGCTTTTGGGTTTGAACTGAAAGGCTCGGTGATGGCATCTGATGCGTTCTTTCCTTTTGCCGATTGTGTGGAGATTGCCCGTTTGGCGGGTATAACAGCCGTTGTGCAACCTGGAGGCTCCATTCGTGACCAAGACTCTATCAACTATTGCGATGCAAATGACATGGCGATGGTAACCACGGGCGTACGGCACTTTAAGCACTAGTATTTAAAAAAATCAGATTGACAAAAGAGATTATCTCAAAAGGGTAGTCTCTTTTTGTTTCTATTCAAGCTTTTCTTACAAACCCGTTAGTTGTACAAATCTGCCTTTTTTGGCTAAAAATTGCGTTTATCTCGTGCCTGTTTCTATCTTTACCTCACATTCTTAAAAATAGTTGAACGCTCAGAGACGATTGGCAAGGTTTTAGCCGTTAAGGATTTGAGTACCCAGACCGCTGAAGAATCGTGGGAATTATCAGAAAACAGCTCTACCTTATCTCTACCAAATCATACTTTATCATCGGGCTCATGGCAGCTCTGTGGTTAGTTGCGTACGTGGGGGTTGCTCAACAACCGACCAACCGACGCCCCGTGGTTCAGGATACCAGTCGAAACGACCGTCAAAGTCGGCGGCTGCTCTATTCTCGTTGGAACGACCGCATCGGCAATCGTTTCATTTATACACCGCCCCGTTCCACTTTCTTTCTGAAAGAGCCCAAAGGGCTTTCCAATGAATTTCGGTTGGATACCACCCGCCGTATTTCGGTTTATGAGCGCATTGGCGATGCTAAATTGCCGACCCTCAATTACCGCGACCCGCTGAGTATGAGTTACGAAGATTTCCAGAAATTGCAGGACAAGCGGGTCTTCAACTACCTCTGGCGCGATTATTCCTCTAAACAGGATGGCAAAGGCGCGCTCGGTGCGCGTGGCTTGTTGCCCAAATTGGACTTGCCTCCGGGCCTTGACCGTATTTTTGGCAGCAATCTTGTCGACTTTAAGCCCAATGGTTTTGTACTGTTGGATTTTGGCGTGTTGCATCAAAATATTGACAATCCGCAAGTGCCTATCCGTCAGCGGAAATCGACGAACTTCCTGTTTAATGAGCAAATCAACATTAACTTTAACGGCAAGATTGGCGATAAACTCGGAATGTTGACCAACTTTGATACTAAGTCGAGTTTCAATTTTGAGAATCAGTTCAAACTGGATTATCGTCCAGGAAATCTTCCCACCAACTCCGCCAATCTTCCGAATGCTTCCAATCTTCCCAATGCAGCAGGTTTAGGTCAAAACGGAGTGCAAGGCTTGGGTCAAAATGGTGGTGCAGGTCAAAATCCGTTCGGTGGTTTGGGGGCAGGGCCGCAGAATTATATTCCCGAAAATGAAAGCATTATTCAGGGAATTCAGGCGGGAAATATCAACTGGCAAATTCCTTCGCAGTTGATTCCGGGCGTACAAAATTTATTCGGAGCCAAGGTTGATTTACGTTTCGGGCGTTTGACTACAACGGTGGTGGCTTCACAGCAACGGTCTAAACAACAGTGTATTACGTTGCGAGGAGGGGTGCAAAATCGTCCGTTTGAAATACGAGCCGATGCTTATGACGAAAATCGCCACTTCTTTCTGTCGTACTTCTTCCGCAATAATTATGAACGCTGGTTGGGCAATATCCCGCTGGTCATGTCGGGGGTGACCATTACCCGTCTGGAAGTGTACGTAACAAACCGCACCAACAATACCGAAACCCTGCGAAACTTTGTCGCTTTTTCTGATTTGGGAGAATCGGCCCCCGTCAATAGCGCTAATCCAAATCTGGCGCCGATTGTGGCCAATCAGCCCGTCAACAACAAAAGCAACGGCCTGTATCAAAAAGTAACCAATGACCCCGAACTTCGCGAAGCAGATAAAACAAGTTTTGCGCTCGACAGCCGCTACAACCTCCGTCGGGGCGATGATTATGACCTTCTACGCGGTGCGCGAAAACTGAACGAACGCGAATATAAATTTCAGGCCGAACTGGGCTATATTTCACTATTAACGCCACTTCGTAACGATGAGATATTGGCCGTGGCCTATGAATACACCCTTAACGGACAAAAATATAAAGTAGGGGAACTCACCGAAGATTATCAAGCCCGCCGCGACGACGAAGTGCTGGTGTTGAAGTTATTGAAATCATCAACGATTCGTAACAATACGAGCCATCCGATGTGGAATTTGATGATGAAGAACATTTACTCATTGAATACCACGCAGGTAGGAAAGCAAAATTTTCAGATGCGGGTTATCTATAAAGATGACCTAACTGGTATTGATAACCCTAACTTGCAGGAAGGGCCGATTGCCAACGTGCCATTGTTGCGCGTGATGGGATTGGATAAGTTGAACCCGCTCAATGACCCCGTTTTGGATAATTCAGGGAAAGCCATTGGTGATGGTAACTTTGACTTCGTAGACAATGTCACGATTGACAGTCGTTTTGGTCGTATTATTTTTCCCGTTTTGGAGCCTTTCGGTTCAAATCTGGTGAAGCAGTTCAACAGTGATCCCGTCTTAGCCAACAAATACGTCTTTAATGAACTGTATCGTACTACCCAAATCGACGCCCAGCAGGTAACCGAGAAAAATAAATTCTTTCTGAAAGGGTCTTTTCAAGGCTCGTCGGGTGGGGCGTCAATTCCATTACCGTTTGGCGTATCGGAAAAATCAGTAACAGTACGTGCGGGTGGTGTTCAGCTCCAGCCAGGGATTGATTATGCCGTGGAAGGTCAATCGGGCTCGGTGCGGTTGATTAATGAAAGTGTGCTGAACTCAGGTCGTGATATTGAAATTTGTTATGAACAACCAGACTTGTTTCAAAACCAAATTCGTCGGTTGTTAGGTACGCGCCTCAACTACGTCGTTAACCGCGATATGCAGATTGGGCTTACCGCCATGAATATGCGCGAAACGCCGCCGGGCTTTTTGACCCGCGCCGCGTTGGGCAACGACCCCGTCAACAACAGCATCATTGGGGCCGACCTTACTTTTCGGAAAGAGTCTCGTTTTCTGACAAAATTGTTGGACAAACTGCCTCTTTTGCAGACCAAAGAGATATCGGCTATTCAGTTTCAGGGTGAAGTCGCGCAGTCTTTTGCGGGCTTGCACCCACAGGTTAGAAACCGCATCATGATTGATGATTTTGAAGCGGCTCGTACGCAGTTTGACCTAACTCGCCAACCGACGCGCTGGCGTTTGGGGGGCACTCCGCAGCAATTCCCGCAAGGCACTCCGACCAATCCGCTGGAATATGCCTACAACCGCGCCAAAATATCGGCCTATACCATTGATATCACGTTTTCGCCCCAAGCACAAGTGGGGTTGAGCGTGCGCCCAAACATTACGACCCAAGACTTTAATAATTTCTACGAGCGGCTTTTTACCCCGCAAGATATTTTTAAAGGACGCGGGCAGTACTTGGTCAATTTGCCCGAAAATATTCTGGACATTGCGTATTTCCCGCGTGAACGGGGAATGTATAATTTTAATACCGACCTTGACCCCGACGGAAGGCTCAAAAATCCACGAAAAAACTTTGGTGCCATTACGCGGGCCATTGGGTCAGACGTTGATTTTGACAATGCCAACGTCGAAATCATGGAGTTTTGGTTGATGGATCCCTTTAAAGAAGGCCCCAACGGGGTGGTTCGTGATGGGGTGACCAATACCAATAACACGACGGGTGGGAAATTGTACTTTAACTTGGGTGAGGTTTCGGAAGACGTCGTTAAAAACGGACGGTACGATTTCGAGAACGGCTTGCCTTTGGACGAAAAAAGAACCTCTACTACGGGCCCCCTTCCTGCTAACGTGGCGCAATCGGCGTGGGGCTATTCGACCCGGCAGCAGTATATTATCAATGCGTTTACCAACGAGGCAGGCGCTCGGCCCAAGCAGGACGTAGGATTGGATGGCTTGAGCAATGAAGAAGAGCGGACTTTCTTCCAAAATTACATTCAGAACCTTCCGCCTACGCTCAAAACAGAAGCCCGTAATCAAATCCTGACCGACCCGTCGGGGGATGACTTTGAGTTTTATTTCAGCGCCAAAGCCGACAGCGCCAACAAGAAAATTGTTGAGCGTTATAAAAATTACATGGGGGTAGAAAACAATACGCCAGAGTTTCAGAGCAACAATGAGATTACTGCCGCAGCCACGAATTTACCCGATATTGAAGACCTCAATACCGACAATACCATCAATGACCAAGAGGCTTATTATGAATACGAAGTAGACCTGAAGCCTGGGCAGTTGGATGTAGGAAAGCCGTATATTGTGGATAAAGTAAGTGCCCCCAACGGTGCTGGTGAAGAAGTGAATTGGTACTTGTTCCGTATCCCTGTGCGGGAGTTTACGCGCAAAGTCGGAAACATCAACGGGTTTAAATCCATTCGTTTTGTGCGGATGTACATGACCGATTGGGAACAGCCGGTGGTTTTGCGTTTTGCGCAGTTGCAAATGGTTGCCACGCAATATCGTAAGTACACGGGCGACCTCAACGCCCGCGGTTTGCAGGAAGTACCCGAGCCGTACGACGCGCAATTTAAAATTGCTACCGTCAGTGTGGAAGAAAACAGCGCTCCCGTAACCACGGGCGGACAGGGACAAGGGCGCAATATTTACACTGTACCTCCAGGATGGCAGCGCGATGTGGACTATACCACCCCCAACCAACGCCCGTTGAACGAGCAATCTATGAGCCTCTGCGTGACCAACTTGCGGGATGGGGACTCAAGAGCGGCTTTTAAGAATGTAACGAGCCAAAACTTACTTTTCCGTGAACGCCTGAAGATGTTTGTACACATGCAAAATGACCAAAATGAAAATGGTCAGGTGTCGGCATTTATGCGTTTGGGAACGGACGTTTCGGAACATTACTACGAAATTGAGGTGACTAATTTGCAGGCCACGCCGCCCAATGAAGCAGACCCTGAGCGAGTTTGGCCCCAACAAAACGAAATTGATATTGAAATACCTTGGCTGATAGAGGCCAAAGCCGAGCGTGACCGTCAGGCAAGTGGGACGATTTCGGCTCCTTATACGGTCACCAAGACAGATGCCCTTGGGCGAGTGTATCGGATTACTGTGGTGGGCCGGCCCGATTTGAGCAACGTGATGATTATCATGATTGGGTTGCGAAACCCACGCACGCCCGACCAACAACCCAAAAGCTTTTGTATTTGGGTCAACGAAATGCACGTGCAGGGTTTTGATAATCAGTCGGGAACGGCGGCGATTGCGCGGGCGGATATTAAACTTGCCGATTTAGGTACGGTACAAGTGGCAGGGAAATACACCACGTTTGGTTTTGGTGGGGTTCAACAAAAACTAACTGACCGCTCTCGCGACAATTCGCGCGAGTTTAGCCTTTCGGCGGCGCTGGCGCTGGATAAATTTTTGCCTGAAAAATGGGGCTTTAAAATTCCGTTGTATGTCAACTACGACCTGCGCGACGTAAAACCGCATTTCAATCCTTACGATCCTGATACACCTTTGGCGATGTCGTTGGCAAACTACGCCGAAAATGACCCACGACGGACGCAACTCGAAAATGCCTCTACCGAAAAAGCCGAGCGGCGCGGATTTAACTTTTCTAATGTACGTAAAACCAAACTAGGCCCCAACGCCAAGCGGCATTTCTGGGACTTTGAGAATCTATCGTTTACGTATGCCTACAACGAACAAACCCGACGAACCAGTACCATTGCTGACTACGCCCAACGGCAGTATCGTGGCGGCATTGTGTATCAATACGGCTTTCCGCAGCGTTCGTGGGAGCCTTTCCGTACAGTGAAGAGTTTTGAGCGGCCTTATTTGGAACTACTGAAAGATTTCAATCTTTCATTGCTCCCTACCCAAGTAGCCATCAGATTTGACGCCGACCGGAGTTTTATCCGCACCCTGTACCGTAGTGCCGACCTGACGGATGCCAATCAGGCACCTTTGTTTGAAAAATATTTCCTATTCAACCGTGGCTATGATTTGTCATGGAACTTGACCAAAAATGTGGTGCTGAGCTACAGCGCTTTGGCCAATGCCGTGATTGATGAGCCCGAAGGGGATATTAATACGGAGGCTAAGCAGGATGTCGTCTGGCGTAATTTTAGAAATCTGGGAAGAATGAAAAATTTTGACCAGAAAATACGACTGACCTACCGGTTGCCGTTGGAAAAAATTCCGTTGTTGGATTGGATGACGGCTGATTACAACCATAACATTATGTATCAGTTTTCGCCGATTACATCGTATTCTTCCTCGGGGCCGTCCTTTTCGTCAGGCTCACCGGGTATGTCGATGTTTGGTGGAAATAATAGCTATGGAGCAGGCAACACTGGCGGCTATGGCTATGGCGCAAACCAAAATCTGGCGTTTCAGGCGGGCGGTTATCGCTTGACCGATTCTGAAAATTTTCTTTTGGGAAATATCCTTCGTAACGGTAGAGAGCAAGGAATTCGGGGAAAGGTCGATTTTGTTAAATTGTACAATAAACTTCGTTATCTGCGCTTTGCCAATAATCCGTCACCACCGCGTAAAAACTTTGCCCGTAGCCCAGGAGACGACGAAGACATTAGCCGTGAGCCTAGTAAAGTGCTTAAAAACCTAACCCGTCTGCTGATGACCGTGCGTGGCATAGACGTGGATTATACTCGAATGCTTACCACCACCCTTCCTGGGTTTTTACCTTCTAGTACAGGTTTTTGGGGGTTAGACGGCACCCGTCCTAGTTCATTAACAAGATTTATCTTGGGCAGTCAAAGCACCCAAGTACTTTACGATGCGGCGGCGAAAGGCGATTTGACACAAAGCACCATGCTGAACGTGCCTTTTGTACAGACCGACAATCGGACATTCAGAATAAATACCCGTTTGGAGCCGTTTAAAGATTTCAGAATTCAGATCAGCGCCCAACTTACGCGCGGTGATGAATACCGCATGTTTTACCGAGTGGTTGACTCCACCAATCGCAACAGTTACCAAATTCAAAGCCCAGTCAGAACTGGAAACTTTCAGATGTCATTCATGTCGTTCCGAACGGCTTTTGCTAAAATCAATGACGACAACAGTTCCCCGATTTTTGAGCAATTTAAGGCTTACCGTGAAGATTTTGTCCAAATCCTTACCGAAAAACAACGTTCTAATCCTGAATACAAAGGGGGAGAATATAATCAAAACTCACAGGACGTGCTGATTGCGGCCTTTTTTGCCGCTTACAACGGACGTGACCCTAAGAAAGACCCAGCCAAAGCCCGCACCAATCCCTTTTTGGGTTTTCCGCTGCCCAATTGGCGAGTCGATTACAACGGACTTGCCCAGTTGCCCGGGTTTAAGAAAATTTTCAGTTCGTTTACCTTAGAGCACAGTTACCAATCTACGTACAGTGTAGGGAGTTTTACTTCTTCTTTAGATTACAATGATTTGTATACCAAATACTTGACCCTCGACAATCGGGATTACCAACTTGCGTTATTGTCGGGCGAAAATGGGAGTGCCCTTCCTATTTTTGTAATGAGCACTATTTCGTTGTCAGAGAAATTTGCTCCTTTGATTGCCATTCGAGCGCGGACGCAAAACAAGATTGATATGCGTTTTGCTTATAACCAAGACCGGAATATTTCACTCAACCTGTCAAATTCGCAGGTGGCAGAATTATTTAACCGCGACGTAACCATCACGTTGGGCCTGACCCGAAATAATGTGCGGATTCCGTTCCGAATCAATGGGGAGTTCAAAAAATTGAAGAACGATTTGCAGTTTCAGTGCAACTTTACCATTCGCGACACGCGCGCCATACAGCGGCGTTTTGACGAGCCGCCCACGGCGATTGCGGGTAATTATAACTTCCAATTGCGTCCGCAACTTAATTATACCGTCAGTAAATTGTGGAGTTTGCAGCTTTATTTTGACCGTACGTTCAACAATCCGTACGTACTTAACTCTTTCAGAAGGGCTACCACCGCAGGAGGAATCCAGGTGCGGTTTAACGTAGCAGAGTTGTAAGTTTTACCTCACCCCAGCCCTCTCCTTAAACAAGGAGAGGGCTGCTAAATGTAAGACAGCAAACAGATGCGGTGAGATATTTACGCCAGTTCAAAAATCACTTCTATTTCAATCGCCGCCATGCGCGGGAGAGAGCCCATTCCTACGGCGCTACGGGCGCCAACGCCTTTTTCAGGGCCCCAAATTTCGGCAAATAATTCGCTGCAACCGTTCATGACGAAGGCGTGCTGTTCAAATTCAGGAACGGCGTTAATCATGCCCAGAATTTTCACAACTTTATTGATTTTATCGAGGCTGCCGAAATAAGAACGAAGCGTAGCAAGCAACAAATAGCCCGTTTTGCGGGAGGCTTCTTTTGCCTCTTCGGCGGTGAGGTCTCGGCCTACTTTGCCCGCAATGAGGCTGCCGTCGAGGTCTAAAGAGATGTGTCCAGAAATGTAGGCCAAATTGCCCGTTACAACGACGGGGGTATAAACGCCTCCTTTGGCGGGAGGTGATGGAAGCGTAATGCCTAGATTGGCAAGGTTTTGTTCGGGAGTCATGTAATTAATGGGATGATGAAAAAATGAGGATAATGAAAATGACGATAGATTGAATTAGCCAAGCGTAAGTTTTGTACCAGCTGTTTTTTTGGTTAATGCCAGACCGAGTTGGTCGGCGTGGCAAATAGTCACCTCCGCAACGCCGTTGCGCAGGGCCGCAAAGGCATTGTCCAGTTTCGGAATCATGCCTTTATAAATAGCTCCTGCGGTTTTGCACGTGGCGTAGAGTTCAGGGGTCAGTACAGGAATGACGGTGTCGTCGTTGTCGGCATCGAGCAACACGCCGTTTTTTTCAAAACAATAAACCAGATTTACGTCATAAAATTCTGATAAACCAACGGCTACGGCCGAGGCCATGGTGTCGGCATTGGTGTTGAGCATCACGCCCAAGGCGGGGTCAAACGTTAAAGGTGCGATGATGGGCAGGAGTTTGTTTTTCAGGAAGGCGGTCAATTGTTTGCCATTGACCGCGTCAATATCTCCCACAAAACCGTAGTCAATCACGGGGTCTACTTTGTCGTTGACGGGGCGTTTGTGCGCTCGAATCAGGCCCGCATCGGCGCCCGTAAGCCCGATGGCGTTGCTGTTTAATGATTGAAGGGTAGCCACGATGTTTTTGTTGACCAATCCTCCGTAGACCATTGTTACCACATCGAGCATGGCGTGGTCGGTGATACGGCGCCCTTCCACCATTTCGGTAGGGATTCCCAATTTTTCGGCCACTTGGGTGGCGATTTTACCTCCTCCGTGGAGCAAAATCTTATTGCCTTTCAACGCCGCAAAAGAGGTCAGAAAAGAACGTAGCGCCTCGGAATTGTCGATTATATTTCCGCCAATCTTGACAACGTATAGCTTTGGTTTCATAAGAATCTGTACATTTTGTGTTATTTTCGCTTCAAAGTTACACTCATGCTCCACAAAACACGCGGTATTGTTCTCAATTATATTCGCTACCGTGAAACTTCCATTATCGTTAAGATTTACACCGAAGATTTTGGCATTCAAAGTTACATTGTCAATGGCGTACGCAGTGCAAAATCCAAAACCAACCGCATCGCTCTTTTTCAGCCGCTTACTTTATTGGATTTGGTCGTTTATCACAAAAACAAAGAGCAAACCATTCATCGGCTTTCGGAAGTGAAGTGCAGTTTGCCGTTTCGAAGTTTGCCGTTTGATTTTATCAAATCCAGCATTGCGTTGTTTGTGACGGAAATGTTGGTCAAAACCCTGCGCGAAGAAGAAGCCAATCAGCCGCTTTTTCATTTTTTGATGGAAGGGATTATCTATCTCGAAGAAGCCGACCAACATTTTGAGAATTTTCACTTGCAGTTTCTGGCTAAATACGCGTTTTATCTGGGGTTTGGGGCCGAAACTGTCTATGAAATGGAACAGCAACTCAAAGAAAATCTTTATCCTTACGCGCTAGATGCTCCCACCCGCGAAGTCACTCAAAACTTCATTCTGATGCCGTTTGATTACCCCGTGTTGTTGGACCGACAGCGTCGGGGGCAGTTATTGGATACCCTTATTTTTTACTTCAAAATCCATTTAGAAGGCTTGGGCGAAATCAAATCGTTGGATGTATTACGGGAGTTGATGAGGTAAGTATCTGATTGTAAATTTATTGTATTCTTAATTGTTTCGCCCTTTTTCGTTGGGGTATAAACTTTGCACTACGTCGCTTTGCCAAAACTCCTTGGTGTCAATGTCCATGATACTGAGTCTGCCGTGAAAAGCAGCCCCCGTGTCGATGTTCCAAACGGTGGCAGCGTGCATCGGAACCTCTATGTTATAATTGAGCGTTGGGGTATGGCCAATGAATATTTCTTTAAAGAGTTTCAAGCGTTTGGGAATCATGGTTTCGTCTTTTTGGTTCCGACGTTCTATCGTCAGCGCGGTTTCCCAGAGGGTTCGATCCCACAAAAAATTGTTGTCATCGTGCTCATCTTCGGGGCCGTGAATGGAGCCAAACCCCGCATGTACAAACAGACGGTTTTGGGAATCGATGTGATAACTTTTCAATTGGTTGAAAAATGATAAATGGATTTGGCGAGTTTGAAAATCCATGTAGCGGTAGCTCTCTGCGGTGCTGCTTCCGCCGTGCATGAGCCATACGTGGGGCGCAAGGCCGCTGTCGAGCCAGTTTTCGCACCACATATCATGGTTTCCTTTTATAAAAAGGCAGGTTTGCTTAGTAGCAAGTTCCATCAGAAATTCAATAACCTGGGCAGATTCACTCCAACCATCTACGTAGTCGCCCAAGAAGATAAGGGTATCGCTGGGTTGAATCTCCGCGCGTCCAAGCGCTTGCAACAAAGCCTTCAGTCCACCGTGTATATCACCAATTACTAACGTTCTCTTCATCGTTTTGGGTAGCCGCCGCTTTTTCAAAACTAAGGTGTTGACGGATACAAATGTTGGCTAAATGATTAGCAAATGCAACCTATTCTTCATTTTTCATCATGAAAATGGGGGATAAGTTTAACGTTTGTAGCTAAACTCATCCCCCATTTTTTTGCAACTCTACCCTGAGATTGGCTAATAATGGTGAGCAGTTTTTAGTTTTCTCTTTCCTGACGGATCAGTTTTCGGTATTCTTCTTCCGTGGCTTTTTGTTCGTCCAGTAGCAGGCCGTAAGCTCCGATGCCGTGAAACCCTAAGCCAATACCCCACGCCCACCACAAATCAACAGGTACTCGGCCGCCTGAGACCAGACACAGCAACGAAATAACAGAACAAACGATTAAATAAACGATGGCGTGTTTTTGAAATTTCACCCGACGGCGGGCAATTTTCATTAAAAATTCATTGCGTTCGGGAGCGGAGGTGAAGGTTGTGTTCATGGTTATAAAGGTTTTATGTTTTGGTTAATTATGTGCTTTTGGCTGTTTGTTGAATCAAAAGTAGCAGATGGGCGAGTGCTACGCTGGCAAATTCCGACGAAGCGTAGAAAGTGTTGTGTCAGATTTAATAGGAGGGGAGTGAAATGTGAAGGCCCTGCCTTCCAAGTAATAGGGCTTGACAAAAAGTGTTCAATCGGGCGAACATCTTTTTCAACTACATCAGAGCATTTTCTGTATAATTGTGTCTTACGAAACGGGAGGAATTAATGTGTTGAGTGTAGATTAATTATCTAAAATACAGATAGTTAAATCAGAAAAAGCGGTTCGCCTTTATAACTTTACATGGTTAGTGTAAAGTTATTTTAGGGATATACAAGTAGTATCATAATAGGATTTATGATAAGTAGAATGCTCTTCAAAATACAGCAAAGAAAATTAAAGCTTCAACCAATTTTATTTATTCAGGGCAATACAGCCTTTCATTTGTCAATTAAAGTCTTGATTGACAAAAAAGTGTCTTTGGTGAGGACATCCTATTGCAATTCCAAATTTTAGTCTTTTACGGTCGGTCGTTGACACTCTGGGGTAGTCAACCAACATTTGTATAGGTTTATTCATCGATTATTTAAATTAATTATACATAGATTGGCATACAAGTTTATTTTACAAGATGGTCTTAAAAACACTTGATTTTTGGTACTTGAATGTGGTCTTGCATAGATTGTCAATTTTACCTTAAAATTGACAATCTATTTCAGTATAAGACACAGTCCAGTGTTGTTTTTGAGTTTGTCAATTAATGCTGTTTTTAATGGCAAAGCCCATGTAGCTCATGCTTAAATCATTACTCTCTTTGAACCTTATCCTGCGACCCATTTCTCCATAGGTTATTTCCCCTTTTATCCGTTGGCGGCACAGAGAAATTATCTCAAACGGGTTCACTCCAGGACTCATCCCTTT
Organism: Runella salmonicolor; assembly: GCF_024158025.1. Taxonomy (NCBI): domain Bacteria; kingdom Pseudomonadati; phylum Bacteroidota; class Cytophagia; order Cytophagales; family Spirosomataceae; genus Runella; species Runella salmonicolor. Next base: position 300,773 of record NZ_JAMZEL010000005.1, on the reverse strand, counting down.
CACATCTTTGGGCTGAAGTCCGTTGGATTTCATCAATGCATCAAGTTCTTTGGGTTTGATGAACATGTCATACACGTGCAGGTTAGGGGGCATAAAAGCCGTCCATTGCCACTCCTGCATAATTTTAATCGCAATCAGTTTACTTTGGAAAGTCCGGTTAATGGTGTCGTAGAAAAATACTCCCCCGGGTTTCAGCACCCGTGCTATTTCTGACATACACTTAGGCAGATCACGCACGTGCTCCAGCACATCACAGCAATAAACTACGTCAAATGAGTTGTCTGGGAAGGAAAGGTTTTCACCTGTGCCTGTTTGGTATTCAATGTCCAACCCGGAATAGTTGGCGTGATTTTTAGCGGTTTCGAGCGAGGCCTCTGAAGGGTCAATCCCTGTTACCTTAAAGCCTGCTGCGGCAAACTCTTCGGCCAATATTCCGCCCCCGCAGCCAATGTCCAAGGCTGTTTTACCCACTGCGCTCATTTTTAGCTGTTGGGTATATGCATTAAGGAAATAAGGGAATCGACAGGGGTTCAAGCCCGTTTTCAAAAAGTAAAGTACGGCATTTTCCTGCCACCAGGAATCGCCTTGTGTGTTGTAAAGATGATTGTCGATCCGATTGTAGGTTTGTTCTGCTATTGCATTCATAATCAGTTGTGTTTATAATGCAAAGCTACCATCTGACCCTTCCAGAAAAGATTGATGTATGTTATGTTTTTCTGGTAAGTTTGTTTTTTAATCTGCTGTAGGATTCTGGTTCGATACCCAGATAAGAAGCAATGTATTTACCGGCGATGCGGTTGGTGATTCCGGGAAGTTTCTTCATCAGGAAGTCGAGTTTTTCTTCTGCTGTACCATATTTCTGGAGCATTAACTGTTCAATATCGGCATGATGGTTTCTTTTTTCTACCTTAGTACGCACCTCTGCCAGCGAAGGGATTTCGCTGGCCAGTTTATCCCAGTCAGCCACGCCGGCAACTTGCAGAGTACTGTCCTCCAGGGCCTGAAAGAAGAATTTGGTGGGCACCTTATTGACTCTGCTGTGAAGATCACCAATCCAATAGCCTTCAATATTGAATTCAACCACTATTTCGTTGCCATTTGTATCAAGAAAAAACTTTCGAAAACATCCTTCTTCGCAAAAAACCACATACTTACATATCTCTCCATGGGTATACAAATAGTCCTTTTTCTTTAATTGTCTGCAAGAAAAATGGCTTAAGACGTAAGCATACTGTTGCTCGGTCATGGGAACGAGTTCGCGTAATTTTTCTTGAAGGACGATTCTTTTCATGTTTTTGTAAGTAATGGTGTGCTGACCGCTAAAAACTAGACACAGGACTATCCTTATTTTAAGTTATACTGATTTGATTAATGGGGTTATTTTTCATATCAAACCCCTTGGTTTTTAAGAAGTCAGCGGGACTTTGAAAACCGATGCCCCCGTGAATTCTTTCAAAATTATAAAAACCTCTAAAATCATTCATAATTTGTTTAACATCTTTTAAATCTTTGAATTAAAACCTCTGACAAAGAGCACCGCATCGGCACCGCTGTTTTTCTCTATAACTTGTACGCCACCGCGGCAGTACCTATGGATGTAATTCTTACATTACAATCCTGCATTTATGTGCAAAATTCCAGAAAAACCGTCGGGCAGATAAAGCTTTAAACACTCCCTGCGATGAACAAACAGAACCAAAACTCAACTGCTTTACTACGCTACTGTGTCGGTATTGATCGGGGCCGCCCGCGCGGTAAGCAAAGACACTTTTGTGTCAATCACAACTTCACTTGATAACTTCCTTCCTGTGTGGTTACTTGTCTCACAAAACGGGCATTTTGTGAGACAGGAATCAATCCTGAAAACTCTTCCAAATAAACTCTCAAAATTGTCTCAACGAATCGTCTCATAAATCATCGTCTCAATGTGTCGTTTTGGCATGACATAGTGAGATATTTTTATTGTATCCAGATGTAAGCGTCAACCTACAAAAAAATCTGTAACAGTCGGGGCATTTGTGATGAATCATAAATCATCTGCCAGTCACCCAAATGGGTTATCTCTTTCGCTGACCAATGGAGATGGCCAGAACAAGCAAGGCCATTGAACAGGGATATTTATAATCCGTATTCCCCCGAAAATTTTGTATTTTTGCAGCATCTTTTACAGAAAATTTCAATTCATTAATGATAACGGTATCAAACGTGTCGTTGCGCTACGGTAAACGGGTGCTTTTCGACGAAGTAAATATTAAATTTAACCCGGGCAACTGTTACGGGGTCATTGGGGCGAACGGGGCGGGGAAATCCACCTTTTTGAAAATTTTGTCGGGCGAAATAGACCCGCAGACGGGTACGGTAGCCATTACGCCCGGCCAACGCATGGCCGTACTGAAACAAAATCAGTTTGAGTTTGACGAGTTTCAGGTGTTGCAAACGGTGATCATGGGGCACAAACGCCTCTATGACATCATGATGGAAAAAGACGCCATCTACGCCAAAGAAGATTTTACGGAAGCCGACGGCGAAAAAGCCGCCGACTTGGAAGCCGAATTTGCCGAGTTGGACGGCTGGGAAGCAGAGCCCGAAGCGGCCTCTCTATTGAGCGGTTTGGGTATCAAAGAAGACCTTCACTATGCCCAGATGACCGACCTCGATCCTAGCCAAAAAGTGCGGGTGTTATTGGCCCAGACTCTTTTCGGCAACCCTGATATTTTGCTGTTGGATGAGCCTACCAACAACCTTGACGTGGAAACGGTGATGTGGTTGGAAAACTTTTTGAACAACTTCAAGAACATCGTTATCGTGGTTTCCCACGACCGCCACTTCCTCGACCAAGTGTGTACGCACGTGGTAGATATTGACTTCAGTAAGGTGCAGATGTACGGCGGTAACTATACCTTCTGGTATGAATCAAGCCAATTGGCGTTGAAACAACGCGCCGACCAAAACAAGAAATCGGACGAGAAGCGGAAGGAATTGGAAGAGTTTATTCGTCGTTTCAGTGCCAACGTCGCCAAGTCGAAGCAGGCAACGGCACGGCAGAAAATGTTGGAAAAACTCAACGTCGACGAAATCAAGCCTTCGTCGCGCAAGTATCCTTACATCAATTTCAAACCTGAGCGCGAAATCGGCGATCAGGTATTGAGCGTAGAAGGTCTTTCCAAAACCGCCGAAGACGGAACCAAACTGTTTGAGAACGTCACATTCCGTCTGAATCGGGAAGATAAAGTGGCCTTTATCGGGCGCAATACCTTGGCCATCACGGCCTTGTTTGAGATTCTTCAGGAGCAAATCAAACCTGATTCGGGCGATTTTAAATGGGGCGTAACGGTCACCAATGCGTATTTCCCGAAAGACAGCGACCATTATTTCCAAACCGACGATAACCTAGTGGATTGGTTGCGTCAGTTTTCCAAAGAAAAAGACGAGAGCTTTATTCGCGGATTTTTAGGTCGTATGCTGTTTTCGGGCGAAGAATCGCTCAAAAAAGCCAGTGTGCTTTCAGGAGGTGAAAAGGTACGTTGTATGCTCTCGAAAATGATGCTTTCGGGCTCCAACTTCCTGACCCTCGACGACCCCACCAACCACTTGGATCTGGAATCTATTACTGCGCTCAACAACGGTTTGATTGAATTTAAAGGTGCGATGATGTTTTATTCGCACGACCACCAATTTATTCAAACAATAGCCAATCGCATCATCGAAGTTACGCCAAACGGTATCATTGATAAACTCATGACCTACGACGAATACATCACCGACGACCGCGTAAAAGCGCAGCGTGAGGCGTTGTATGGGGAGTTGGTGTGAGCAGGCTTATCGGTAATCTAATAGCTGTATCCATGGACTATTCACAGTATAGTATATCGAATCGAAACCTGAGGTGATGCTTGGAAAGCCCGTCATTAAGGGTACTCGTATTCCTGTTGAGCTGGTATTGGAAAAACTGGCCGCTGGGCAAACGGAAGACGAGTTATTATTGGATTACCCCAGGCTTACACGAGAAGCTATTCACGCGGCATTGAGTTTAGCAGCCGAAGCGGTTCGTGACATGAAGTTTTACAAATTGGCCTCATGAAAATTGTTGCTGATGAAGGTATAGAAGCCCGTCTTGTCAATAATGAGACGGGCTTTTTATATATTTAACGATAGAAAAACACAGTTTTAAACTTGTAGAGTGTAATGATTGCAATTAATATATGAACAGGGTTTTCTCATAAAAATTAAATCTCTGTAAATCAATGCTTTAATGTTGAAAATAAATTACTTGTTTGTCATTAAAATAGCTAAATGAGTTACAAAATCTAAGTTTGGGCTATAATAAATCCTAAAAAAACTCGAGTTATTTTGGGTTGCGAGCATTCAGTCATTTTTATGAGAAAGCCCTGACTATGGCATTGAGCCTCCTAAGCGGACAAAACAAGGGTATGAACACTCTGATTGATCTGTTTCGTGATAAAATCAAGGAGTTGTTTCAATTTTTGAAAATTAAACAAGTTTTATGAGAAAGCCCTGTATATATGAATAATAGTATTATCGAATACATAGCGAAGGAAACGCATGGGAAAGCTTATAAATCTCATAGATTTTGTTTTGATAAAGAATTGCCGTTTCCTTCATTGACATACGATGATAATCAAACCTTTACGATTCGGAACGATAGATATGGTGAAACCGCGCCCCAAAAGGTAACTACATCGCTTGAAATCCTTGCAAAAACTCTTCAAAAGCAAGAAAAACCAATTTTTTCCTTCTTTTTAGACGGCTCAAGAAGAATTTACAAAGTGGATGATATTGAGTACCAAAAAAGGATATTTCCAATTGTTGGCGGCCAGATTGGTGTTGCCTGTTGCGAAAGAAAATCACCTGATGTTTTCAGAAAAGCAATTTTAGAAAAGCATTTAGTTCTTTCTGTTCCGAGTGCAGCGGATTTAGGCTTACATCATGACTTAGCCTTGGGGAAATTAGTAAAAGACGTCAACTCTTCAGAAAGGTTAAAAAGATTAGGTTTACATCTCTCTGCTATTTTAAAATACGAGGCAAAAAAAGCAGACAAGGACAAGGAAGAATATATGAATTTAGGGACTGCCACTATTCAGGATAAAATGATAGAGTGCGAAAAGCAAGTGGTTGATGAATTAGTAAGAAAAAATTTGTTGCATGAGGATTGCTATCTAATCAAAGACGGCTCATTGCAGTATCCATTAGCGACTAAAAGTGATTTTAAAGACTTAGCAAAATATAAGGCAAATTATCGTAGAGTTATTGGTGTGTCAAAATCCTTTAATCCAGAGTTTTCAAAAGACAAACAAGGTAGAAGCAATGCAGCAGCAATTGCAAATTTACCTTTATATCATCGAACACCAGCGGCCGTTTTTCAGGAAAGTAGGGTTGGAAATGTGTTTTTTAGTGTTTGGTATGTGAGAATTAGAGATGCGAAGGTTACTGATAGCCCATTCTCTGGTATTGTTAAAATCGAAAAAGTACTGGTTACAAAACACGAAGAAGAAAATGGATTAGATAGCGGAGAAGTTGATAGAATAACAGCCAATATTATCAATGAAAGAAACCCTGTTTGCTATGGAAAGGACCAACGTTGGGCAAACCATTTATACCCAATATATTTAACCGAGAGTTATCTCAAAAGCCAGTATTTGAGTGACCTTCATTTTATTAATTTATTTTGAACAACATGATACAACAGATAGGAAAAGTAGTTGCTACTGAACGTGCACCATCAACAGTAGATGAATTTTACTTTTGGACGCAAAAAAATCTGATTATTAAACCTTTTGATGTAGTAAAAGTAAAGCATATCAAACATTCAACTACGTTTGGAGTAGTTGAGGAAATCTCCCACATAACAGATAGTGCCAGTTCGTTAGCAGGGTTTATTTCAAGTGATTTTGGTGATGTTGACGCAACGACTAACACAGACAGAATAGGTATGAACTATGTAAAAGCCAGAGTCGTTGGCAACACAGGCAGTATTTACACACCTGTTTTAGACGGCCAGCCTGTTTCATTAGCTAACGAAGACGATATAAGGCAGGCGTTGGGACTTTCTGATATAAAACATCCTGTTCCCTGCGGTTACATTGAAATGTACGAGGAAAACCCCATTACTATTCCTGTGCATTTCAATTCACATTTCTTGATTGGCCCGGAAGGAGCGCATTTGAATATTTCAGGTATATCAGGTTTGGCTGCCAAAACTTCCTATGCCATGTTCCTAATGAAAGCTATACAGGACAAATACATTAGAAATACTGGTGGCATGAATGAGAGTGTGGCTTTTGTTGTATTGAATGTAAAAGGCAGGGATTTATTAGGTTTGGACGAAGAAAACGATGAATTAAACGAGGCAGACAGAGAAATTTATTTACAGAAATTGGGGATTCCTCCTACACCTTTTGAGAATGTCAAATATTTTTACCCTTACGCCAAAAACTTTGAAAGTGTTACATATGGCCGTGATTTCGAAGGCCAACGAGGAGCAGGAAAAGCATATCAATACGCATATACTTACGAAAGCGACAAAGAGAAAATAGAAATGCTATTTGCCAATGTTGATGACACTAATGAAACCATGTCAAGTATTGTCGCTCAAATCGCCTCCGAAAATAGCGAGTTCAGTTCCGTTACCCAATGGTCTGATTTTAGAACAAAGTTGGGTGAATACAAGCAAAGCGGCAATACAGGCAAAGATAAGGAAATTACGGTTTTGAGTTGGCGAAAGTTCAGTCGCCATTTTAATAGGGTATTTGAAAAGAATCATCACCTTTTCAACGATAATATTGAGGACATAAAAGGGGGAGTAAGGTTGCAAGATGCTATTCAAAAGATTAATAAAAACGATGTTTTGGTAGTTGATATAGCCAAACTGAGCGAAGAAATGCAAGGATTTGTTTTCGGAGATGTTGTAAGTGCTATTTATGATTTGAAGTTAGGGCAGCCTGTTGAAGGGAGAAATGAAGATGATATACCGTCTAAAATTATCATTTTCATTGATGAATTGAACAAATATGCTTCAAAGGATATCCCCAAAAACTCTCCTATTTTGAGACGGGTCTTGGAGGTAACTGAGCGAGGTCGCTCGTTAGGTATTGTTCTGTTCTCAGCTGAACAGTTCAAAAGTGACATCCATGACAGGGTAAAAGGGAACTGTGCTACTCATGCATACGGGCGTTCCAATGCTATTGAAGTATCAAAAAGTGACTACCAGTATGTTCCAGCAGTCTATAAGTCGATGATGACAAGGCTGGAGCAAGGTGAGTACATTTTGCAAAATCCAATATTCAGATCATTACTAAACATCAAGTTCCCCAAACCAATTTATCGACAATTTAAAAATGGATAAACCCGTTACACCAATTATAGGGAAGTTTGTTATTGAAAATTTAACTGTAGGGATGTATGACGACCCACGGTGTGTATATCGTGAGTACATACAAAACTCAGCTGATGCTTTGGATAAAGCCATTTCTATGGAGCTTCTTACTTCACAAGAAGCGGCTATCCATATTCAAATTAGTAAAGAGAAAAAATCAATTGAAATTGAAGATAATGGGACGGGAATATCAAGTAGTCGAATAGTACCAATATTGCAGAATGTGGCACAATCCGAGAAGGAAATCGGAAGAGAAAAAGGATTTAGAGGCATTGGTCGCTTAGGAGGGCTTGGTTACTGTGACAGACTTGTTTTTGAGACGTCATTCAAAGGGGAGAATGTAAAGTCAATCATGACATGGGACGCAAAACGCCTCAAAGAGATTGTAAATGACAGAACCAAGAAAGAAGAAGCCGAGCATGTAATAACAACGGTTACAGGTTTTCATGAAGAACCGGAGAGTGTAGAGAAGCATTATTTTAAAGTAATAATGACGGGAGTAACTAACGCTGAAATTTTAGATGAAGAGGAAATTACGGATTATTTGCGGATGGTGGCACCGGTTCCTTTTGACAGCGGATTTTATTATAAGAGTAAAATTTACGAAGAGCTAAAAAAAGAAAACATCAAAATTGACGAGTATAAGGTGTTTGTTGGAACAGAACAAATTTATAAAGGTTACACAACGACACTTTATCGAAGTAAGAACACACACCCTTTCCGTGAGAAGACAGGAGATATTTTAGATTTGACATTTTTTAAGTCTTACGATAAAAATGGTCAATTAATTTTTTGGGGCTGGCATAGTATTTCGGATATTCAGGGGAGACAATTAGACAAGTCGAACAAAGCACGAGGACTAAGAGTTAGGAAGGATAACATACAGATAGGAGATGAAAATCGTTTAGAAAGCCTTTTTGGCTCTAATCCAACGGATACACGATTTAATTTTTATGTGGTCGGAGAAGTTTATGCTTTACACAATCAACTTATCCCTAACGGAAGACGAGATGACTTTGTTGATAGTTATACCTATTCTGAAATGAAAGACAAGCTGAAGCCGACTTGTTTGAAAATAAAGAAATTAGCCAACCAAACCTCTGATGGCCTTAGCGCAAAAAGGGATATTGATAACTTCGCAGAGGAACAAAAAAAGTATGAGGAGAAGCAGAGGCAGGGTTTTGTCAATAAGGAAGAACAGCAAAAGTTAATTTATGAGCTGAATACTAAAAAGGAAAAAGCTGAAAAAGGACAAAAGACAATTCAAAGGCTAAAACAACAGGCAGAACAAGAAGACAATAGTACTTTGTTTAAAGTGTTAGACAGGGTAGTAAAAACCGACAGATTAATAGAAACTGTACTGCCTGAAATTAATGATAAGCCTGTTTATCGTACAGATAAGTTGAGTAAACTTTCAAAAGAGCAACGTAAACTGGTTTCAAGGATTTATGATATAATTAAGCGTACTTTGGATAATGAGCGAGCTGAATTAGTAATACAAAAAATTGAAGAGGAGTTCAAATAGCCAATAAATTTTGAATTTCATTAAAACGTAAAAAATGCGAATTTCAATAAATAATTTTAAATCTATAGGTTCGATAGAAAAATATCAACTGCTTCCCTTGACTATTTTATCTGGAACAAATAGCACTGGCAAGTCTTCTTTTATACAGCTATTACTTTTATTGAAGCAAACAATTGAGCTCGATTCTGCCCAGTTTCCATTGTATTTAGACGGGAAGTTATTTCCAGTGAGGCAATACTCGGATATTTTGAATAGCCGAGCAAATGGGGCAAAACTCAAAGTATCTCTGTTTTTTGATAAATCGGAACTTAAGAGATATGAAGGCTTCCCCGAAATCAGGCTGTACAACGTATTCGAGAACTATGATTTATCTATTTCCTTTGAGTTTGATACAAAAGAAAATAATATTTATATATCTTTTTTTGAGGCTAAATTTCTCATTCCTGATAGTACATCAAAACCAGAGCAATTTGTAAAATTGATCAACACTTCTAAAGGATATGATATAGAAACTAACGTAGCTGTTTTTAATAATGAAAATCTATACGAAAAACAGGGACAGTATCAGATAAAAAGTATTAGCTATTCTGCTTTTATTCCAACCAGTTATGAAATCGAGTATGATGATAGTAAGGGAAATGTTGTAAAAGAGGTTCTAAAATTGGATGGTATTAAAACTATATTAAAGGACTTTCTTACCAGTCTTAATTATGTCGGACCTTCAAGAGAAGAACCTAAAGAAGAGTATAGACGTGTAGGGAAACACACAACTGTCGGCACTCGCGGAGAATACACGGCAGAAGTTCTTGAAGCACTTGCAAGTCAAAAAATAATCTATTGGATAGTTGAAGATATTACAGAATCAGTGCAGTTTGTTAAGCAAGAAGGGACATTCATGGAGGCTGTTAAGTATTGGATATGTGAAAAATTCAAATTATGCGCTGATATTTATTCTAAAAAACTAAGCGATTCCTATATCATATATGTAAAAAACCTGATGGGGGTAGAGTCTAGTATCAGGCACGTAGGGTTCGGAATTAGCCAGATATTGCCAATCATTATAGAGGGTTTAAGGCTTTCTGCTGGCGAGACATTAATTATAGAACAGCCCGAAGTACACTTACACCCAAAATTGCAAAGTCATTTGCAAGACTTCATGATTTGTATGGTACAGCAAGGCAAAAAAGTTATAGTGGAGACACATAGCGACCACTTTATTACAAGGCTTAGAAGAAGAATTGCCGAGGACTCAAGTAATTTGCTTAAGGATAAAATTGCTTTGACCTTTATTGAAGCGTCATCATCCGATTTAATATTTAGAAATATCAACATTGATGATACGGGGATATTGGATTATTTCCCCGAAGATTTCATAGAAAAGCCAGATGTAGAAATAAGGGCGATATTAAAAGCACAGATGAATAAACGACTAAATTCTAAAAAATGACCCATTTTGCAGCGGTTTTAGATATATCTACTTTTGCTTGGAATCAAGAGGATTTCAACAAAAACAAGCATTATTATTATCATCTGATTAGTTTAGCACCTACTGTGTACAAACAGGTTAAGGATAATCGGGTACCTATCTTATTGAGAAAACAATTATACTACTTGTTAATGTCGGATTTTCCTTACTGTAGCATCAATGAGATAAATCCAGACTACAGCACCTTAACACTCTCTTTTTTAGCTTCTACTGATTGGTTTCCATACGAAGACGGAGATGCTTCAACGGTTTCAATAAGCCCCAATATCGTGAAAGATTACTTTAGTGATGACCTTAAACATGAATCTTACAGCCAAATACTCCATTTATGCGTGAACGAGGCTACTGGATATAAATTCATCGCTTACAATTATTTTCACAACCATGCTGAAAATCTGCGTATAACGAAACAAACAAAACCAGTTGAGATAGACTCACTTTGGTATCAATCAGAAGATGATGTAGTACAGTTTTTTGAGAAGTACCAAATCAAATTCAAACATAATCCCAAGCACGACCAGTACAAGGCAGGAGGTAAAGTTTCTCCATTGAGTTGCTACAATGAAAGAGAGGGTGACACAACAAAAGCACAAAATCTTTTAAGGACATCCTACCTACTAGACAATGATTACTATAATTTTGATGCAGAAAATAGAGTGTACGTCAGGTTTGTTGACTCAAATGACGGAACCTATCATGGTTTTGACGTGTCTGACGAAGGAGGCAACATTCCTAATAAGATAAAAAATAAATTTAATAAAAATGGAAGAAAGTTTTAACCCTACAATAGGTAAAACGGTTCTGGAAACGCTGACATCAGGTATGTATGATGATGCCAGATTCATCTTCCGTGAATATATACAAAATGCTGTCGACCAGATCGACCAAGCAGTACAATTGGGTATTTTATCTTCTAAAAGTGATGGAAAAGTCGAAATTGAGATTGATGTTGAGCAAAAACGAATTGTAATTAGTGATAATGCAACTGGGGTTTCTCAAAAAGATGCATTACAGTTCCTGGGGGATGTTGCAAACTCTCAAAAGGACAGTACTAAGCAGAGGGGGTTCAGAGGAATCGGACGGCTTGGCGGTCTAGGATATTGCGATAGGCTAATCTTTGAAACCAGTTACAAAGATGAAGCGGTTCGCAGTAAAATGGTGCTTGATGCAAAGCTATTAAAAAGAATAATTGAGGATAGCAAAGACACCAGTGACGCTGCTGCCGCAATCAGTATCATTACGTCTGTTGACAAAACAGTGGAAGATGCAGATAAACATTATTTTCGGGTAATTCTTGAAGATGTGAACGTAGGTAGTAAAGTATTAGACATCAATAAGGTTCAGCAATACCTGTCAATGGTGGCTCCCGTCCCGTTTAGCTCATCATTCTCTTACGCCAATGAAATAAAAAATCATCTCCAAACCAGAAACCTAATAGTAGATGAATATAATATAGTACTCAATAATGTAACACTTTTCAAAGCGTATAAAGACAAATTCAATGACGAAAACGAAGACGCTTCTAACATCATCGGGGTTGACTTCGTGGATATTACAAACGACTCACAGGAATTGTTGGCAATTTGTTGGTACGGATACAGAAATAATAGCAATGTTGTAATTCCGGAGTCCAATATTGAACGAGGAATAAGAATACGGACAAAAAACATTGCTTTGGGAGACGAGTCTACCTGTAAAAGATTTTTTGATGCAGAAAGAACTAATCTAAGGTTTATAGGAGAGATTCACACTGTAAATGAAGGGTTCGTTCCTAATGCTAGACGAGATTATTTTAACGAAAACTCGACTTGTCAACAATTTGAGGAAAATGCAAAGAAGATTTTCACCGCACAGAATTTAGAAAACAGGCTTGCTCAAACCGCGTCAAAATTGTATAACAGGTTACAAGAAATAAAAGCTTATCAAATAGAGCGTGAAAAGTTTATGACCAAAAAAGGCTCATTTGGCAATGAAGCTACAGAAAAATTCCATTTAAACAAGTTAAAGGAAATGGAAAAAAAGGCTGTCAAAGCAATAGATGTCATTAAGAAAATTGAAAAAAAATCTCAAGATATTACACCTGTAAAAAATCTATATCAAAATATTATTGGAAATAATGATACTACTGTACAACCTCTTGATAGTCAAGAGGCACAAGTCTCACAGTATGATCCGCCAACATTTACCAAACTTAATACTGAACAAGAAAAAGTCGTTTTAGAAATCTTTGATATCATGGAAGATGTACTTGATTTTAATACATCTGAGATGATTAAAAAACGAATTGTTCAAAAGTATAACTGAAAAAATGATAAAAGAATAATTTATCATAATAATTTCATTTTCAAAAACTTAGACTCTAGATCTGGGCGTATAATTTCGCAAAGACCTGCTATCCACATTCGATTTTTTAAATCTAAGCCATAATGCGTAACATACTACTTATAGAACCCAACTACTCAAATAAATACCCACCAATCGGGCTGATGAAAATTGCCACATACCATCGTATGCTTGGCGATAAGGTGCGTTATTTTAAAGGAGATTTAAAAGATTTGGTCATTGATGAGCTTTGGAAAGATTGTTTAAACGATTTGAATTTTATTGACAATTCCATAAATTGGAATATTAAACAGGCTATTATTAAAAAATTTATCAAGACTAAAAATAGCCAAATCTTAAGTGAGTTAAACTTAGAAGAAAGTAAATCTGAATTATTGATTATTAGCAAGTTAGATAACTATGCAGATATTTTCAGAAAAAAAATTTATACTAAGTCTCCTAAGTTTGACCGAATCTACGTCACCACTTTATTTACTTTTTACTGGAAAATAACAGTAGAAACAATAGAGTTCTGTAAAAAATTAGTCAAAAATCCTAAAGAATTGCACGTTGGAGGGGTTCTTGCTTCTTTATTGCATGAGGAATTGGAAAAAGAAACAGGTATTAAGCCTATGAAGGGCCTTTTGGATAAACCGGGAATATTAGACCCCGGAAATCCAAGAGCGAAAAGTATTGTTATTGATAACCTTCCGCTGGATTATTCGATATTGGATGAAATTGACTACGAATACCCAACACGGAGTGCTTATTTTACTTTTATGACAAAGGGATGCACCAGAAAGTGCTCCTTTTGCTCGGTTCCAATATTAGAGCCTACATACAAGCCTAAAATAGAGACAATTGATAAGTTTATGGATATTAAAGAAAGGTTTGGAGACCAACAAAACCTTCTCTTAATGGACAATAACGTTTTAGCTTCTCCCAAATTTCTTGAGATTATTGATGAAATAAAGGCGATGGGTTTTTATAAAGGAGCAACCTTTATAGAGCCTAACCAATTAGAAATAGCCATTAAAAACCTTCAGAGCGGTTATAATGACAACAGTTTCATGCGAAGGGCATTTCGACTGCTCCATGAGTTAGTGCCAAGATTGAAAAAAGAAGTAGCGCAAACTTATTATAATGTACTTGCAGAAAATAATTTGTTGGATTTTGATACAACTACCAAAGAAGGTATTTTGAAGGCATACCCACAAATTGAAGTTATTTATGAAAAGTTTCGTCTAAAATCACCAAAATTGAGGTACGTTGATTTCAATCAAGGTACGGATTGCCGTTATGTAACAGAAGAAATCATGCAGAAAATGAGCGAAATACCTATTCGCCCATTACGCATTGCTTTTGACTATATCGGTTTGAAGAAACAATATGTGGCCGCAGTAAAACTTGCGGCAAAATATGGAATTAAAGAGTTATCGAATTATATACTTTACAACTTTCAAGATAAGCCCGAAGACCTATATGAGAGGCTGAAAATTAATGTAGAGTTATGTAAGGAACTTGATATTGCCATTTTTTCATTCCCAATGAAGTATATACCTTTGTTTGGAGAAGAAGCAAAACATAGGGAGTTTACAGGAACTCACTGGAATAAAAAGTACATTAGAGCAATACAATCAATCCTTAATGTGACCAAAGGAATCGTAGCTCCTGCTAATAAGAATGAAAAAACCTCCTTTTTTGAGGCAGCATTTGGAAAGAATTTAGAGGAGTTTTTTGAAATACTTTATATGCCGGAAACTTATATTGTTTACCGCTATGATTTTAGGGATGATGATAAAATTGGCTATACCCCTGTTTGGAAAAATGAATATCAAGATTTAAAAACTAACTACCCTGAAGAATGGGAATTAGCAAAAAAAATCATTCACGATAGTAAATTTACAGAAGAGATTATTGGTGATACTCCCTTAACTCCACGGGTAAAACATTTTTTAAGGCATTATACTATTCCAAGAGGGAGTATAGAGCGGAGTGATACCGCATACCAAAAATTAAAAGCTAAATATGACAAATTGATAAAAGAAGATCAATTTATTGATTTGACTTTGACGTATGATTTTGAAACTTCTAATGTAAGGAGGCTCTTTAAATCAACTTCTATACGCTCTCGTAAAGTTGATAAATTGGCTATCTCAAGTCATTTATAGGGAATATTTTGCAGAAAAGAGCTCTAAGCCGCCAAATAAAAGGGCGGCTCTCTTTTTTTATCGCAACAGCAACCGCTCCAAGCCCTCGCGGTACAGTTCTCCAATCGGCACATTTCCTTTGGTCAAAGTGAGTTGATGGCGCTCTATTTTCTGAATGGACTCAATCGCAACAATGAACGATTTGTGCACGCGGGTAAATATAAGGAGGATGATGCAAATCAAAAACAACCCAATGAAGCCTGAAAATAAAGGTGGCAAACACCCTGAATGACGTGGCGTAAAGGTACAGACGGCAGGATGGAGCGGGTTTACAGGCCGCCAAGAGAGTATTCACCAAACTGTGTCAGTAAAGTCAAATTCATAACTTTACACAAACGACACAAACATGCAAAACGACTCGTTCGATTATGAGAGTTTCAAGCAGGAAGCTTTGAAGGAACTCTATGCAGGCAAGCCTTTAATGGGCGAGAATGGTATTTTCACTCCTTTATTAAAACACTTTCTGGAAGCTACTCTTCAAGGTGAGTTAGATACTCATTTACGTGAAGAACAGGCTAAATCCAATTCCAACCGTAGGAATGGAAGCGGTAAAAAGCAGGTACGCAGTAGCATGGGCAAATTCGACTTGGAAACACCTCGCGACCGAGCCGGTAGCTATGAGCCAATCATCGTCCCCAAACGTCAAACGGTTTTAACGGATCAGTTAGAATCAAAGATCATTTCTATGTATGGCCGCGGGATGAGCTATTCGGATATTTCAGGTCATTTACAGGAACTCTATGGATTCAGTCTGTCCGCAGGAGAATTGAGCAGTATAACCGACAGAATATTGCCTGTTTTGAAAGAGTGGCAAAATCGCCCTTTATACAGTGTTTATGTGGCTTTTTGGTTAGATGCCATGTACTATAAGGTGAGACTGGACGGCAGCAAAGTAGTCACTCGGGTTTTATACAGTGTAATTGGCTTGAACTTACATGGAAAGAAAGCAGTTTTAGGTATTTATCTCTCAGAAAGTGAAGGTGCTAAGTTTTGGCTATCGGTTTTACAGGACCTCAAACAACGTGGTGTAGAAGATGTACTTTTTGCCTGTGTGGATGGTCTAAAAGGATTTCCGGAGGCAATTCAAACGGTCTTCCCTCAGAGCTTGGTTCAGTTGTGTGTCGTGCATCAGATTCGTTACGCACTGAGACTGATTCCCGATAAAAATGTCAAGGAGTTTATGGTCGACTTAAAGGCTGTTTATCAGGCTTCTAATCTCAAGACAGCCGAAGACAACTTATTAATCCTTGAAGAAAAGTGGGGAAAAATCTATCCGCAAGCAGTTGGTACATGGACCAATAATTGGGTTAATATTTCAACGTTTTTTGACTATTCGGAGCCTATTCGTAAACTCATTTACACGACCAATACCATTGAGTCGTATCACCGAAATATTCGTAAATTTACTAAAACAAAGGCGGCCTTTACTTCAGACAATGCCTTATTGAAATTGGCCTTCTTAGCCATCCAAAACATGGAAAAAATCTGGAATAAGGCCACCTTTAATTGGAAATCTATTTTATCTGAATTGTTGATTACATTTGGTGATAGAATTCAGATTGACAAACTCGAAAATTAACTACTGACACAGTTCAGTGAACACTCTCGCCGCCAAATAAATGGGAAATTCTTTTGTTGTTTTGTGATAACAATTTCCCGTACTTTTAGCGTTAATACGCTTAAATTCTAAACCTCTCACCCTAATGAGCTCCCTGTTTAACAGTTGCTTCCAAGCCTTCTTTTTATCCCTGAAAGGGTCTAAAAGCAGTTTTTTTCAGAATGACAAAGATACTTATCGTCCTAAAATGAAATTTGTTCGTCTTTCTCTTTTTACGCTTCTCTTTTCCACACTTTTCTTCACACAATGTGGAAAACTCAACGAAATTCGGGTGGTGGGGCGAAATTTTGAGGATGAGATCAATCTGGCCCAAAATCTGGTTTTTACGTTCAACAAAGACATTGTTCCCGAATCGGAACTGAACAGTTGGGAGTCGACCAAATTTGTGGAATTTATCCCTGCCGTGGCGGGGAAATTTAAGTGGACCGCGCCCAACGAACTGATCTTTTCGCCCGCAAGCGGCTTTGAGCCCGCCACCGAATACCGCGCTGAACTGAGCAAAGAGCTGGCGAAGAAAACCATTGAAAAACGATACGACGTCTCGGGTGAAGAAATCGAATTTCATACGCCATATCTCCAACTCACCGACGCCGAAACCTACTGGACCAAATCGCGCGAAACGGGCAAAGCTTTGGCCAAAGCCAAACTGCATTTCAACTACGCCGTCAATGGGAGCGACGTAGGCGGAAAATTGAAGGTAAAAAGTGAGGAGAAAGCACTTAGCTCCTCCATTACGCAATCGCAAACTTCGGAGGCCGTTACGGTTTCGTTGACTGATGCCGCTGCTGATAAAAACGAGCAACCGCTGGAAGTGTCGGTCGAAAAAGGATTGAAAGTGCCCAATACCGCATATACCAGCAAAGAAGATATTACGCTCTCTGGCACGATTCCGTCAGCCACGACCCTCGAAGTAAAAGAGGTAAAAACGGGTTTTGAGAACAACCAGGGCATGGTGCGCGTCGTGACCACGCAGGAACTCCAAAATGTGGATTTGTCGACTTTTTATACCATTCAGCCCGCTGTACAAACTAAGGCTGAACTGACGGAAAATGGTTTTATCATTCGGGGAGATTTTAATGAAACGGATACGTACGTAATGACCCTCACCGACCAAGTGAAAGGCGTTTTGGGGGCGAATTTAGAAGAAGTGGTTAGTAAAGACCTGTTCTTTGGCATGATGCCGGCAAGCATTGCATTTGCCAATAAAAAAGCGGTGTATCTGTCGTCCAAAGGCGCGCGCAACGTGGGGGTGCAAATTGTGAACGTGCCTAAAGTTCAGGTAAAAATTGCCAAGATTTATGAAAATAATATTTTACAGTACCTGCGAAATAATCGTTATGAAGAATACGGCTACTTGGGCGGCGACGACAATTGGGGGCCTACGGGTGCGTATAATTATCAGGAGGATGACAACCAATCTTACAGCGACCTAATTGTCGACAAAACCGTTGAGACAGATAACCTGCCCAAAGTCAAAGGTGTTTCGGCGCTCAATCTGGGCTTGCCAGATGCGCCCAATGCTTTTCGTGGAATTTATCTGGTGAGCGTGCAGTCGAAAGATGAGCAATACCAACGCGCCAATAAATTGGTGTCATTGTCGGATATTGGGTTGATTGCGAAGCAGGGAAAGGATGAACTATGGGTATTCGCCAATTCCATCAAAACCGCCGAGCCATTAGATAAGCTAGAAATTAGCCTTATTTCTTCCAATAACCAAACGGTGTTGACAGGAAAGACCGACAATAAAGGCGTGGTTAAGTTTGAAAAATTATCGGAAAAAGCCCCCAATTTTTCCATCGCGATGGTCGTGGCTCACAGCGGTGAAGCCCAAAGTCGCGATGCTGATTTTAATTATCTCCTTCTGGAAGATACGCAGGTTGAAACGTCGCGTTTTGAAGTGGAGGGTAAGCGCGACAATAATTCGGGTTTTGAAGCTTTTATCTACGGCGACCGCGATATTTATCGCCCTGGCGAGACGGTTCACTTCAATACCGTGGTGCGTCAACAAAACTGGAAAAGTGTGGGGGAGGTGCCGCTGAAAATTAAAGTGCTGCTACCCAACGGAAAAGAACTCAAAACTTATCGCGTAACGACCAACGGAGAAGGTGCGGTAGAAACTTCTTTGTTACTCGACAAAGCCGCCGTGACGGGTGGCTACAGCGTGGAAGTATACAACGCAAACGAGGTGTTGCTGGCTTCTAAAAAGCTCAATATTGAGGAATTTATGCCCGACCGCATCAAGGTAGATGCCAAAACCAATCAGGAATTTTACCAAACAGGCCAAACCATTACGCTCAACGCGACGGCGCTCAACCTATTTGGGCCGCCCGCGTCGGGGCGTAATTATGAAATGGAGTTTTCGCTCAAGCGCAAAGCATTCTTTGCCGCCAATTACAAAGACTACATTTTCGACATGCCCGACAACGCCGTTAAATTTGAAAATGTACTGCGACAGGGCGTGACCGATGATAATGGATTAGCGAAAGAAGCATTTCCACTCCCTGCCGAATACAAGGATTTGGGGGTATTAGAAGGAAAAATTTACGTGACGGTTTTTGACGAAACGGGGCGCCCCGTCAACCGTCTCAAGCGCTTTGATGTGTTTACGCAGGAGGTTTTTTACGGGGTAAAAATGGCCGATAACTACGTGGGGCTTAATGCGCCCGTGCCTATTGGATTGGTGGCAGTCGATAAGGATGGCAAGCCCAAAGCAACGGCGCAGGCGCAAGTAGAGGTGATTCGCATGGACTACCAGACGGTGGTGGAAAAACAAAATGATCAATTGCGTTATTCTTCTAAAAAACGCGAAAAAGTAGTGTATTCCAACGTTGTGAATTTCAAAAACGGTTTGGCGGAAGTTCGTTACGTACCTACGGTATCGGGCGAATATGAAGTGCGGATACGGCGTACGAGTGGGGTGGTGGGGACACCGACCACGGGGTATTCGGTGGTCAATTTTTACGCTTACGGCTGGGGAAGTACTTCAGCCTCGTCGTTTGAAGTGAGCAATGAAGGCGAAGTGCTGATGGAGTTTGACAAACCAAGTTATAAAGTAGGTGACAAAGCCACGGTTTTGTTCAAAACACCGTTTGTGGGCAAATTGCTGGTGACGGTCGAACGCAATAAAATACTGGAACACACCTATTTAACGACCGATAACAAATCTGCCGAATTCAGTTTCTCCGTGGGCAGCAATCATTTGCCGAATGTCTTTATTTCCGCAACTTTGATTCGACCGTTGGACAACTCTAACCTGCCGCTGACCGTAGCGCACGGGTTTGCCTCGGTCAAAGTCGAAGATGAAGATACGAAATTGCCCGTGGAGATTGTTGCCGTGGAAAAATCCCGTTCTAAAACCAAGCAAAAGATTCGTATCAAAACGGCTCGCAATGCGCAGGTGACCGTGGCGGTGGTGGATGAAGGGATTTTGCAAATCAAGAATTTTCAAACGCCAGATATTCATGGGTTCTTTTACCAAAAACGTGCCTTGGAGGTTAGTAGCCACGATTTGTACCCATTTCTGTTTCCCGAACTTTCACTGGCTTCCATCAGCAGCGTGGGGGGAGATGGTTATGATTTAGAAAAACGCATCAATCCACTTTCCAACGGACGGGTCAATTTGGTGGCCTACTGGTCTGGTCAACTGGACGCAGGTATGGACGGGGAAGCTGAATTTGAAGTCGATATTCCACAGTTTTCGGGGGATCTGCGCATCATGGCCGTGGCCTATAAAGACAATGGTTTTGGTTCGGGCAACAAAAACATGAAAGTGGCAGACCCCATCGTGATCAGTACTGCTTTGCCGCGCTTTTTGAGTCCAGATGATGAACTGATTGTTCCCGTCAACGTAACCAACACTGAAAAAACGGCGGCCAACGTGCAGGTAAGCCTGAGTGTAAACGGTCAGCTTCAGAATCTGCAAGCCAAAAGTCAAACGCTGAGCATTGCACCCGAAAAAGAAAGTCGTACTTCATTTGTGGTAAAAGCTGCACAAGTAATGGGCACGGGTAGTGTGACTGTGACGGTCAACAACGGTAAAGAAAAATTTGTCGAAAAAACCGAATTGACCATACGTCCTGCCACTTCATTGCTTAAAACATCACAATCAGGCGTGATAGCAGGTGGGAGTGCAGGAACTGTTGATTTAAGTGGAAATGGCTTTATTCCTTCAACGGTCAGCAGTAAGTTGGTGGTGAGTCGTTCGCCGATGGTGCAATACGCCAAAGCCTTGGATTATCTGTTGGGCTATCCACACGGTTGTATTGAGCAAACAATCTCCAAAGCATTCCCCCAACTGTATTTTGCCGACATCGCCAAGTCGATTGCGCCAAAGACCTACGTGGTCAAAAGCGGAGAGAGTGATTTTAATCCCACTTTCAACGTACAGGCGGCCATTCAAAAAATAGAAAGTATGCAGTTGCCGAGCGGTGCGGTGAGCTACTGGCCCGCAAGCACCGAAGAGTCTGCTTGGGGAACAGCTTACGCTACTCATTTTCTCATCGAAGCTCAACGGGCTGGATTTGAAATCAATCAATCGGCTTTGGGGCGCATGTTGGATTATTTGACCGTTAAAACGGGCTCACCCGCTACCGAGTATGATTACACCTACGACGAAGCAAGTGGCTACACGCAGGTGACGATTGCGAGTCGTTCGTCGCTGTACTCGCTTTATGCCTTGGCGCTGGGCGGAAAAGCCAACCGTGCTTCTATGAATTATTACAAACAAAATCAGCAGTTGTTGACATCAGATACGCGCTATCTGCTGGCGGCGACTTTTAAGCAGATTGGGGATGAGCGCAGCTACGTTGCTTTGTTGCCAGCCACTTTGGCCGAGACCCGCTCTGCGCGCCAACTAAGCGGCAGTTTTGCGTCGCCTATTCGGAATTTGGCGTTGACGCTGAATACGTTGATTGAAACTGACGCGAGTAACCTGCAAATTCCGACGTTGGCGCGTCGCCTGTCGCAGGCGCTCAATTCGACCGCCTACCTCAACACGCAAGAGGCTGCGTTCTCGTTTTTGGCACTGGGCAAACTGGCTAAGAAAAATGCGGGCTCGACGGTAACGGCTAAGTTGGCAGCAGGCAGTAAGCAGTTGGCGGCATTTGATGGAAAAGATTTGGTAGTAAAATCACAAATCGCAAACCGTAAATTACAAATTACAGCTTCCGGCAAGGGTTCTCTTTATTGGTTTGCGCAAAGCGAAGGACTGAGCGCCACGGGTGCGTATGTAGAAGAGGATGCAGGGTTGCGGGTACGCAAGCAGTTTTTGAGCCGCAACGGCCAACCTTTGAGTACGTTCCGTCAAAATGATTTAGTGGTGGTGAAAATCACGCTGACGAGTACCGATGGCTCGCCCGTGGAAAATGTGGTGGTAACGGATTTGCTTCCCGCAGCCTTTGAAATTGAAAATCCGCGCCTGACCGAACCGCGTGACATGCCGTGGATTAAAGCGCCGAGCATCCCAAATCATTTCGATATTCGCGACGACCGCATCAATTATTATACTACAGCCGATAACGCCCCGAAGACGTTTTATTACATGGTGCGGGTGATTACCAAAGGTACATTTACGCTCGGCCCCGTTTCGGCCGATGCGATGTATTCGGCCGATTTCAGAAGCTATTCGGGAGGTGGGAAGGTAAAAGTGGATTGAGGTTATTACGGGACGTCATTAGGGCGTCCCGAAAATAAATGATGTTAATTATCGTTCCATTTCCAGTCTTTTCCCAAAATCAATTCTTTTTTAAGGCCTTGAGCTACGAGCAAATCGCGGGTTTTGTTGCTGTCCAATTTTTTGGCAGGAAGAGCGTCGGCGTTGGCGAGGGCGTAGAGCAACATGGCCGAAAAACGCACACCATTGGTCATTTCTTCTCGATTGACGAGGTTGAAGTTGTCGCAGTCGGCGTGGTAGCAGCCGAAAACATTAGGCGCTAAACGACCCGCAGGGGCGCCCGTTGGAATGCCCTCCAACATGAAAGGCTGATGGTCTGAATGCAGTGCCGCACGACTGCCGACCAAGTTGGCAAAGTTTGCGTCTACTTTCTTTATTTGTTCGCCAACGGCCTGAAAAAAAGGAACTAACTCATCACGTCCACCTACGTTCATGCCCTGTACATTGTTGGTCATGTCGAGGTTCATCATGAATTTTACCTTGTCAATCTGCTTATTTTTTACGAGTTCTTTCACCACCTGACGCGAGCCCAATAACCCTTGCTCTTCACCCATGAAAAGTACAAAATCAATGGTTCGTTTTGGCTTTAATTTAAGGGCTTTAAAGGCACGGGCTATGTCCATAATTGTAAAGGAACCAAGGCCATTATCGGTAGCACCCGTGGCCAAATCCCACGAATCCAGATGCCCTCCGATGATGATACGCTCTTCGGTTTTTCCGGGCAAAGTAGCAATGATATTGCGGGCTTTGATTTTTTTACTGACGTTGCGCATGTCCACAATGGCGTGCAAATCCGTGTCTACTTTTATCCAATTCCTGATTTCTTCGCCGCTTTCTTTCGAAATATTCACGGCAGGAATGGAAATCAGTGAGCCAGTCACGGAGGCGGTTCCCGTTAGGAGTACATTGCCTGGCACTTGATTGACCGTGATAATCGCCGTAGCGCCGTATTGAATGGCCAAGGCCGTTTTTTCGGAGCGGTGTAGATTCTTTTGACCCGGCTTTCCATTGACCAAGCCAATGTTTGCCATCGCGATATTGCCCTTAATCTGCTCTTTTACCGCCTCAAAGTCTTCTTCTAAGCCGTTGCCAACATCAATAATGGCACCATTGACCCGCGCCTGCACGGGCGAGTGCGCCAAGGCCACGACGGGTACACTGCGAAAATTATCGCTTTTATTGGGGACAACTTCCAGCGTAACGGTGTCGCGCATCCATGATTCTACTTCAAACGGTTGGTATTTTACATCCGTATAACCGTACTTTTTGAACAGATTAAAAGCATATTGTTCCGCTTTGGCACCGTTGACACTGCCCGTCAGTCGGTGGCCGATAGTAGATACCGCATGGCCTAAAGTTTCGTACGCTCGGCTGTTTTTAAGGACATCTTCGTTGATTTTTTGGAAGGAAGAAACGAATTCATTGTCGCCTCGGAAAGCCAACAAAGCGACCAACAAAAGGCTTACTGAAGAAGCAGATAAAACTTGACGATACATACGGGGTTGTGGAAGCGTTAAGAACTTATAAAAATACAAAAAAGCAGACATTATCGTTTCGTCGTGCCAAAAGTAATTATCAAACGGTTAGGTATGGCGCAAAAGGGATGTGCCAATCGTGCAATTTAAACACTGTTTGGGCTGGCAAAAATGCGTGTAAAGTTCAATAACCCCTTGCGAATCAAATGCCGTCTTCGTGGTTTGTTTCAACGTGGTCCAGATCTCCGTTATGTGGTTTTTTTCGGTAGGGAGTTGTTCTAAAAAGTCCATCGCTTTATCCAGAAAAACGCGATTGTCGCGGGCTTCCGAATAAGCCACTAAAAGCGGAATGACGGTATTAATGACGATATTTTCAACCGATGATTTGCCCAATAGGGCTACTTTTGCCGATGCCTCTTTCTGAAACAAATAATGTTTTTGCCAATAAGCGGATTGCTCAACGCGTAGCAACCGACTCAATTGTTCAACGTTTTCGGCATGAATGAACAACGAAAAAAAACTTGTTTGCTGCTGAATCAGGGTGGCTAATTGGGCAAGGCGCACCGTTGGAAAATTGGCGGGACGCAGACGTAAAAATTTCCATTCGTGTAGGCGGAGTTGTTGGGAATTCAGGCCATACTTGGCCGCTAAAAAAGTATATTCACGTTCTAGCGTAAGGGAATAATCGTCAGAACCTTGCGCGTTGGTAAGCAGCCCCGATTGGCCCAACAGCATCGCTTCCAGTTGGGTACGATTGTCGCGGTGCTTTTGCAAGAATTTGAGGGGGAGTCCCTGCGCCAATCTAAGCATCGGCTCGGCGTTGATTTTAAAGCCAAAGTTTTGGGCCAACAACTGATAAGTGGTTTCCTCCCAATCTTGCTGATTTCGCACCAGCATTTCATGTACCGTGGCGGCTTTGCGTTGTAGGCGTTGGAGGAGGGCGCGGTCGAGCATGGAGCGTTTTTGGAGTTCGGGTACGTGTTCAAATTGACCCGCACACGGAATCACCTCGTGGTTATCGATGAGCGAATGGTATTTTTGAAGCAATGCCAAGGAAGTCAGCGGTTTGAGCGCGAGTGTAGGCACCAACGAGCCATCGGGGCGGGCAATGACGGCGTCGTTTTCCCAGACCACGTGCAGGATCACGCTGTCGTAGGCGCGGTCGTGCGTGTGGGTATGTCGGTGCCAATCGGAGCTTCGCAGGTGCATTTCGATGTTGCCCACCCATTCCAATCCGTCGATGAGCACCCGCCCATTCAGAAAATCGGGCCCTGCATTGGTATTGCGCAGCCCCACGGCCAAAATCTGAAGCGCCTCACCCGTAACGGTTTGCAGGTTGTTTTTTTGGAAATACTGAAATTGCCACAGGAAATACAGAAAATCTTCAGACATGGGCGTTGATTCAAATAGGGAAAATGTGAAAGCAGGGCAGTTTTTTGACGGAAAATTGGGTAAAAAGTATCATTGCTTTTTGTGACAGAAAACAAAAAAGACATGGCTCAAGACGGTAAAGAATAAAAATTTTAGATGATTTTTTTGACGTATAATAATTAGCGTTAAGGAGGCGCTCGGGTATATTTTTTGCTTAGTTATCTGTTGAGTTTACCCGTAGTTTGGTAGGATTCACCAGACTTTGTGGTGATTTCGCGGTGCTTTTGTATCCCTTTTTGGCTTTATGCTTATGGATGATTTATCAAGAGCACGCGCTTTGGACTTTTCTGAGTAGTTATTGACTTTGGTTTGTTGGCGAGGTATGTTTGGCAAGCGATTTTTTGATGACAGCCATAAAAATGATTGGAATTCTGGTATTGCTATCGTTTCCGCCCTTGGTGGTGTTCTCATCGCCACCGCTTTTTTGAATTTACTCCTCGTTTGAAACGCTCTGTTTTTTGATGAACCAATAGTTATTTTTTCACCCTCAAACCATCACATTTATGGAGTCATTAAAAATGTTTTTTTTCAGGCTATCGACCGTTTTATTACTTAAACCATTAAAAACATGAACCATCAAGAAAGAAAATCAAGCCCTTGGAGACTTTGGACTTGTTACGCCGCCGCCGTGCTGCTGATGAGCGTGAGTTGTAAGAAGGAAGAGCCCAACCCCTTAGACGAAGGGGTTGTTTCCTGTGCCGCAGGTGATTTATATGATTGGGTATTGATTACCAAGTTTGAAAACGAACCCGCAGACGTAAGCCGAAGTGCTTTGCTGTTTAAGCGTGGTTTCAGCGTAGGGGGAGGATACAGCCCGGACCCTCCTCAGCATAGTATTTTTGTATGCGGGTTGAGTGGCGTCAAAGTGGAAGGTTTAGAACAGACCTATATTTTTACCAATGAATACATGCAAAACCCGCGCTACCTCTACCGGGTGTGGGGACGTATCTTTTGGGCACGAGGTATTGGGGGATTTACTGGTATTCCAGTATTAGCTACTCAAATTGATAAAGTTGAAAGAATTCCATAAACCATTTTTAAACAAATACGGCAATGAAAAAGATAGTACTGTTAATTCTTTTAATCTATGGGGGGGGGGCGACTAACAGCGCAAACGAACGGCGTTTCGAAGTACCAGCCCAAATACCTGCGTGAGGACAACGCAGCATTAAAAAAGATATAAGCAATCTATGTAGTCTAATTATTTTATAGAGAATTTATTTTGAAAGAGTGCCACCGCTTTTTAATGTATAACGAAAAGGTAACGCTGCGGTATTATTTGGAGAAAGGGCAAAAAGCGAGGCTGCGATTTAGCAATCTCACCGGCAGTGTCATTACGCAGAAGACTTTGGTAGGAGAAGGAGGCTGGCAGCAGGACCAAACAGATTTGTCCCACCAGCCCAATGGGGCGTATCTGCTGAGGTTTGAGGCAGACAAACGAACCATAACCCGCAAGTTTATGATTGTAAAATAAAAGTAGGAAATTGTTTTCTGAGCAGTGGCACTAGCGTTCACTTTGGCTATACTGCCGCTTTTTGCTAATTTTGAAGGGTGTCGTCGAAAAAAAAGCGCAAATA
The DNA here is from genome assembly GCF_024158025.1 of Runella salmonicolor. Taxonomy (NCBI): domain Bacteria; kingdom Pseudomonadati; phylum Bacteroidota; class Cytophagia; order Cytophagales; family Spirosomataceae; genus Runella; species Runella salmonicolor. The sequence goes on along the minus strand of NZ_JAMZEL010000005.1, from coordinate 274,065 downwards.
CCAGCCTTGGTAAAATGATTGGGACTCCTCAAACGTTACTTTAGAGTGTTAGCAAAAAGCCTGTATATGAAACAGTTTCAATATATATTTTTCGTCTCGGTGCTGTTGGTTGGGGTGCGTGTGCAAGCCCAAGTTGTAAAGCTCTCAGAAGACCCCGCGCAGTTCGTTGCCGATGCGCAAAAAATGATGGCGATGAGTGGCAGTCCAGCCTATGTCAAAGCGGCTAAGAACCTAGAAACGCTGTGGTTAGACAGTCGTTTGACGCAAAACCACCAAAAAAGTATCATTGCGCTCTCGCGGCGCATGGTGGCCAAAGGCTACAAACCCGCTATGCCGCACTTTGAGCAGTTTTTTAGTGGCATCAATGCGGCGTTTAACGGAACCTACGCTAACCCCGCCGAAATCGATAATTACCTGACCGTGGCTACGCAAGTGGTAGAAACCTATGATACAAAAAGCGCGCTTAAATATTTCGAAACGGCGCGAAACCTATTCGAAAATCGCCTGATTTATCTCTCAAATTTTAACCGTTTGTTTGCCTTCGAGGGTACGTTCAACTTTCGCTTTGTAGATGCGGCTGCCGATGCCGCCAAAGCCACCGACCCGACCAAACCTGCCGCTGCCAATGACGGATGGGGAAGTGTGACTGCCGATTCGACGGGGTTGCTCAGCAGCGCCACCGCTTACGAAAAAAAGCCTTTGCCCACCGTGACGGGAGCGCTTGTTGAATTTAAAAATGTAAACTTAGTCATGACCACGGCCAATGACTCCGTTCCCATCACCCAAACCAACGGGCAGTTGGCGGTCAAAGAAGGAATTTGGCTCGGAAAAGGCGGGAAAATGACCTGGGAGATGGCGGGCACGCCCGATGTCTACGTTACATTTGGTGGTTATAGTTTTAACGTAGGTCTACCAAAACTCATTACCGACGACGCGAAGCTGAACTATACGGCCAAGCTTGCCCAACCCGTTGATGGACTTTTTGAGTACGAAAGCAAGCGGCGGCCCAAGGGGCAGCCGTCGCCGTATCCACGGTTTGTGTCTTATCAGAACGACGCGCAGTTGAAAGGATTGAGCAAAAATATGCGCTACAAAGGCGGCGTGTCGTTGGTAGGTTTGAAACTGTCGAGCGGTTCGTTAAGCCAGGAGCCTTCAACGCTGATTATCAGCAATGGCAACAAAACAGCGTTTAAATCAACGAGCCGTCGGTTCGAATTTGCCGACTCCCTCATTACGTCGCCGTTGGCAAGTTTTGCAACCTATTTGGGCGATAAAGATTCTTTGTATCACCCCGTCATTCGACTTTCTTACAACGATTCTGAAGGACTGGTGAAGGTTCAAAAAGCCGAGCGAACGGGGTATCAAAATACCCCTTTTACCGATTCGTACCATAAAATGTACATCGACGCCGAAATGGTACGCTGGAGTTTTGTGAAAAATGAAATTGAGTTTTCGGTCATTGCGGGAAAAAATGTCGTTCCTGTCCGTTTTGAATCTTTTAGTTTTTTCAAGCCAGAGCGTTTTCGGGCCATGAGCGAGCAATACGGTTTTCATCCGTTGCTGATGGTGGCCAACTATATTTCTAAACAAAAAACACCGACCTTTTTTGCCGAAGATGTCGCACTGTTTTATAAACGTGACCCCGCGGCGCTGCGTACGGCCTTTAGTCAGTTGAATGTCGATGGGTACTTGGCCATTGAGCCCAAGACGGGACTGTACCGAATGGCCAGCAAAGGGCTTTTGTACGTGTTGGCCAATAACAAACAAACCGACTTTGACAATTTTCTGGTGTCGTCGCTCTATCCCGCCAACAGTACCACTGCCAATGCTTCTATTGACCTTAAAGACAATGTGTTAACCATTCGGGGGGTTGATAAATTTACCATTAGTGATTCCCTGAAAATCGTGGCTATTCCGTCAGACAAGCAAATCAAAGTCTACAAGAATCGGGATTTTATGATGAATGGCTTGCTGATGTCAGCCAACTTTAGGTTCAATGGGCGCGATTTGATGTTTAATTACGACAAGTTTTTTGTAGACCTGAACAAAATTGACAAGATTACGTATATCCCCAAAGAAGCCTACGATAAAGGAAGTTCGACCGAAGTGGGCGGCGATATTGTCTACGAAAAATCAGGGAGAATCTATCTAAACGACCCCGGAAATAAATCAGGGGGTAAGAAAAACTCGGTCTTTCCGCGCCTGAGTGTGCCCGAAGGAATGACGGTTTATTTTGACCAACCCGATCGGGGAGAGCTCATCTACGATAAAAAAGTATTTTTCAAGATACCCTCATTGGATTATGACAGCCTCGGTACGCAGGACATTGTGTTTATCGGGACTTTTAATTCGGGGGGGATTTTCCCGCCGTTTCAGGCACAACTGCGCTCCATGCCCGACAATTCCTTAGGATTTAACTATACGCCTCCCGCGGCTGGTTATAAAGTGTACGGGTCCAATACCACCGTAAAGTTTACAAAAGAACTGGTAATGGATAAGCAAGGGTTGCGCTCGCAGGGCGAAATTGCCCACTTGAGTGCGCGCATTCCGACCCAAGCCATGTTGTTTATGCCTGATTCATTGATTGCCAGCGGAGCGGAGGCAGAAATCAAGGAAGCGACCATTGGCAAAGCCTATTTTCCGAAAGTAGAGCTGCGCAATTATAGCCTACGCTGGATGCCAAAAGCCGATAGTATGTCGCTGACTACCAAGGGAAATACCTTTAATTTTTATAACGCTACCACCAAGCTAGACGGGCGTATTGTGCTGCGCTCTACGGGATTATACGGCAAGGGCCTTCTACGTCGCGATGACTCCGAGCTCACTTCTCAGGATATTAAATTTAACAAAGAAGGGTTTTTGGCGGGAGAGTCGCAGTATAAAATTATCTCCGCTACCAACGCCACCCGGCCAGTGTTGTTAGGGCAAAATGTAGACATTGATTTCAACATCGTGAAAGGATTGGTGGGGATTGCTACGAACAAAAATTCGTTGGAAAACACATCAATGGAATTTCCGTTTGCCGCGTATCGAACGTCTATCAACCGCGCGCAATGGAATATTAATGCCAAAACCATTGCGATGAAAGGCGATGTGGCTACGTCGACCTTTACAGCGACCGCACCCGAACAAGAAGGTTTGACCTTCAACGGCTCGTCGGCATTGTATGAGATTGAAAAAATGACGCTCAACATCGGAGGGGTTCCGTTTATCAAAGCCGCTGATGCCAAGGTGCTACCTGACAAGGGTTTGGTGGTGGTGCGTCGCAACGGAGAAATGACACCGTTTAAAAACGCACGTTTGGTTCTTGATACATTGAATGAATACCACCGCCTGAAAAACGGAAATATTCAGATTGTGTCCCGCACTAAATTCTCGGGCGATGCCACCTACTTATATGCCACGGTAACCAATGACACCATTCCCGTAAAAATGGGCAATTTTGATTTGCGTCAGATTGCCACGGCGTCGGCCTCAACCAGTACCCGCGCTCCACAAAGCAAAACAAAGGTATTTTCGACCGTTGCCCGGGCAGAGATTGTGGAGGCCGATAATTTTGTGGTGGGACCGAGGTTGCAGTACAAAGGTGGTATGACAATGTTGGCTCCCGAACCAAACCTGCAATTTGACGGCTACATCAAGCCCATCATAAAAAAACGACCCGATTTGGTTGCATCTTGGATTCCGTTCAAAGAAACACCGACCAAAGATGTGGCGTTGAAAGTAACCCCCTCTCTCAAAAACGAGTCTGATTTGCCGATTTCGGTCGGATTACACTATCGTGCGGGGGCTGATGGGTTATACAGTACGTTCTTATCGCCCAAAGAAGCCCGCAATGACCAGACTATTTTTGAAGCACATGGTTTGTTACGTTTTGATGCAAAGAGCAAATTATTTAAAATCATTCCCGAGACCAAATCAGCGGATGAGCTAGTGGATGAGGAAAATGCGTACACCTTCAACGATGCCAAAGGCACCATCAGTTATGTGGGAAAACTTAACTTGATTAACGAACGAGGCGAGAAAGAAGGAGAAGAGATGATTTTGGCGTCGGGAAGTGTGCAAACAAACATTGACAGTACTTCGTATCGTTTTAATACCCTGCTTTCGATGAATTTCCCCGCCAATCGGGAGATTATCACCAAAGCCGCAGAGAATATTGTTCAAACGAATTTGGATGAACAAAACAGCGACTCCGCAGAACCTGATTTTGAACGTTTAGGAGCAAAATTAACCGCCTTAATCGGTCGAAAAGCCACCGATAGCTACATTGCTCGTACGGCGGCGGCGTATAAGCCGCTGTTTGATGCATCGCCCAAATTTAATGCATCCTTGGTACTATCAAATGTTGATTTGAGGTGGTCGGCGCCGCAAAATGCGTTTTATAGTGTGGGAAAAATCGGGGTGTCAAACCTCGGTAACACCGACATAAATGCGGAGTTGGAAGGGATGGTTGAAATCCGTAAAAACGCCCGGGGCGATGAAGTGAGTATCTACATTGAGTCGTCGGAAGATGTTTGGTATTACTTTGACTGGCAGCAAGGAAAACTGGCAATGGTATCGTCGGTACAGGAGGTGAATGATTTTATTACGGTCAAATCACGCGATAAAAAGGAGTCAACGGTACTGCCCATCGGGCTAGAAGAGCGCGATATGTTTGTGAGTAGGTTCATGTCAATGTACCGTCCGAGACCTAAAAAGCCTACATTGGCCAAAGATACCAAGGCACCCGCCAAGGGTACTCCTACCAAAGCCGCTCCTAGCGGCGGAACCAAAACTGCGGCCGCCGCTCCCGCCAAAACCAAAGAACCTAAAGTAGAAGAAACGGAGGCCGAAGAAGAAATAGCGGAGGAAACCGATACAAAAGTAGCCGACAAAGCAACTCCTGACAAGGGCAAGAAAGACCCAAAAACGTCAACGGCAAAGGATACGAAAACGGCGGCCAAGCCGACTGACCCGAAAGCCAAGCCAGGAACAAAAGTAGCGCAGACGCCCGCTAAAGTTCCTGCTAAGAAAAAAGAGAAGGAAGAGGAAAAAGAAGGGTTTTAGCGAAAAAAGAGTAAACAAATCGGCCAGTGATGAACCACGCTCATTACTGGCCGATTTGTTTTGTGATTCAAATGTAATACAACATCATAAAGGTGCTGAAAACGATTGAAAAAAGTAAAAAAGGCTGCTAATAGGAAAAATGATAATGTTGTTAGTGGCCCTTCAAAAAAGGAGACCAGATTTTATGAGCGCAAATATCTATGTTTATCTGGCGGTGCACAATACCGGAATTCAGGTATTTTTTAGGTAAAATACCGCTAAGTGAAAGTATCTATCAATAAATATACATTCAGTACTACAATGATGGCGGCAATTATCCAACTAACCGTCGAAAGTAAACGTGAGTTGACAAAACGACCCATCCAGTCGCGTTTGTTGGTGAAAAGAATGAGTGGAATCACGGCAAAGCTCAATTGGATGGAGAGAATAACTTGACTAAAAACAAGCAGTTCGCTCGTGCCATGTTCGCCGTATTGGATAGCAACAAACAACGCCGGAACAATCGCAATCAGCCGTGTGATGAGCTGGCGAAGCCACGGTTTCATTTGTAGATTCAAAAACCCTTCCATTACAATCTGCCCCGCCATGGTACCCGTGATGGTGGCGTTTTGTCCAGCGGCCAGCAAAGCCACGGCAAACAGCACGCTGGCCCATCGACTACCCAGAAGCGGGTCGAGGAGGTGGTGGGCGTCGGTAATGTCGGCTACTTGTTGGTTGCCTGTGGTATGAAATGTAGCCGCCGCCAAAATCAAAATGGCCGCATTAATAAAAAATGCAATGCCGAGCGACGCCGTTGAGTCGATAGTGGCATAACGGATGGCCGATTTACGTCCTTCATCCGTGCGTGCGTAGGCGCGAGTTTGGATAATGCTGGAATGTAAATATAAGTTGTGCGGCATGACCGTAGCGCCCAAAATACCAATGGCTACGTACAACATCCCTGGGTTGGTAATCACTTCTTTTTGCGGAATCAATCCACCCGCTACTTGGCTCCATTCGGGGTGAGAAACGATGACTTCGTACACAAAACACATCAATACGACGGCAATCAGCCCACCCACAATGCTTTCGATGATGCGGAACCCTTTGTTCTGAAAATATAAAATCAGCAATACATCCAAAGTAGTAATGACTACCCCCACTGATAACGGAATATGAAATAGCAGATTGAGGGCAATTGCGGAACCTAAAACTTCAGCTAAATCACAGGCTGTAATGGCTATTTCGGCCAATGCCCACAAAACGAGGGCTACTTTTTTGGGAAAATAAGCGCGGCAAGCCTGCGCCAAATCCATGCCCGTGGCAATACCCAGCTTGAGTGACAAGTGTTGTAGAAGCATGGCAAAGAGATTGGATATCAGAATAACAGACAACAGCGTATAGCCAAAGCGCGCTCCGCCTGCGATGTCGGTCGCCCAGTTTCCAGGGTCCATATATCCAACGGCAACCATTAAACCTGGCCCAACATAGGCCGACATTTTTTTCCAAAAACTGCCTTTTGTGTGTACGGCAATGCTCGCGTTGGTTTCGGAAAGGGATTGGCGGTCGAGAGGCATATTTTGGGTAGACAGTATTAGTTTCATTGTTTTTGTTCGTTTTGTGGCGGCACAGCATTTAGTACTCAAAACAGCTGTGCCACCGAGGTGTTTTTATGGCTTGTTAATAATAGGCAATACAAATATAAGGGGTTTCAAATAATTTTTTTAGATTAGTCTAAATTTTTTATTTATCGTTTCTAAATTTTTTGTCTTGATAAAAGTTGTCAAGTATTTTTCCTTGAAATTCAGGGCTTTATCAAAGATGTTGAAATATTGAGTGCAGAAAAGTGAGCTAAATTTTGTTTTTTTGTTGAAACAAACTGTAAAGTCTTGTATTCATTCACGGAAGAAAATTATCTCAAGACCATCTTTTACCTGTCAATCGGGACTCAAGAAGGTGTCTCAACCAATGCCCTCGCCGACAGTACCAATACGCGGGCGGCGTCGGTGTCAGATATGCTTAAGCGGTTGGCAGAGAAAGGATTGATTAATTATCAAAAATACCGGGGTGTCACCTTGACCGAAGAAGGTGAGCGGCTTGCGTTGTTGGTCATTCGGAAGCACCGTCTTTGGGAAGTTTTTTTGGCCGAAAAACTTCAGTTTGGTTGGGACGAAGTACACGTAATTGCCGAAGAACTGGAACATATACGCTCAGAGCGCCTGATTGAAAAACTGGACGCTTTTTTGGGGTATCCCAAGTTTGACCCCCACGGCGACCCAATCCCCAACGCTGCTGGCGAAATGCCCCGTTTTATTTACCGTAAACTCTCAGAAATTGTGGAAGGAACTACGGTGGTTATGACGGGAGTATCGGAACATTCCCCCGCGTTTTTGCAGCATTTGGATAAAGCGGGCCTCACCCTCGGTTGTCAACTGAAAGTGAACGAAATCAGCGATTTTGATAAATCAGTTAGCGTTTTGATTGACAACGCACGTACATTGTTTGTCAGTCATGAAGTTGCAAAAAACCTTTTGGTAAAATAACAGTTAAATTTTTTTGAGCTTTATTAGGCAGAGTTGTTGATATTTCTCCCCATCTCCCCAACCTACTACCAGCTTCTTTGTACATTTGCAGTATGGAATTATTACAAAATGACCTTCTCCTGCGGGCTGCGCGAGGAGAAAAAACCGAACGTGTACCTGTTTGGATGATGCGTCAGGCAGGGCGAATATTGGCCGAATACCGCGCCGTACGCGAAAAAGCCGGTAGTTTTATTCAACTTGCTACTACGCCAGAACTGGCCGCTGAAGTCACTATTCAACCCGTAGATTTGCTGGGGGTAGATGCGGCGATTATTTTTTCCGATATTTTAGTGGTGCCCGAAGCGATGGGCTTACCTTATGAAATGGAAGAAAAACGCGGGCCAGTGTTTCCGAAGGTGGTGAAAACAATGGGCGATATTGACCAATTGCGAATCGCTGACCCTGAAGCTGATTTAGGGTATGTGCTGAAGGCCATTCGTATTGTAAAAAAAGAGCTCAACGGCCGCGTGCCCTTGATTGGTTTTGCGGGTGCACCGTTTACCATCTTTTGCTACATGACGGAAGGCAAAGGTTCAAAAACGTTTTCAGTGGCCAAAAAAGCCCTTTATGCTGAGCCTGAATTTTCGCATAAATTGCTCCAAAAAATCACAGATAGCACCATTCTGTACTTAAAAGCACAAATCGCAGCGGGGGCAAATTTGGTTCAAATCTTTGACTCGTGGGCAGGAATCTTATCGCCCACGCAGTATCGAGAGTATTCGTTGCCTTATATCAAACAAATTTGTGACGCAATCACCGAAGTCCCCGTTACAGTGTTTGCCAAGGGGGCCTTTTTTGCGCGTAAAGAAATCGGCGAATTAAGCTGCGAAGTGGTAGGGCTGGACTGGAACATGGATATTGAGGAGTCGCGCCAGTTGATTCCCACCAAAACCTTACAGGGAAATCTTGACCCCTGTGTGCTTTATTCTTCTTTTAGTCAAATTGAAAAAGAAGTGCGAAAAATGCTGGATGCCTTTGGTAATCAGCGTTATATTGCTAACTTAGGCCACGGAGTATATCCGGACACCGATCCTGAAAAGGTACGTTGTTTTATTAATGCTGTAAAATCGTACTGATTCCACTTAATTAATATGCATGAATTCAGCCCTGTTTAGAAAAAATATACTTGTATTTGTAGGGTTGTTTTTGTGTTTTGAGGTAGTGGTAACCCTTCGTAACTTCTCGGTGCATTTGGGGGATTTGCAGGTCTACTATGATCTTTCCAAAAATATAATTGTGTATAGGCTAGTGCCTTACCATGATTTTAAACTGGAATACCCACCATTGGCTATTCTTACCATGCTGTTTCCCCAATTGTTGTGCCAAATTGGGGAAACAGGTTTTTATGGATTTGTCGTTTTTTTTGCGCTGCAAAATATTGTTTTCGGTTTCTATACAGGGACGATTGCTTTCAAAATAGCGAATACATTTTTAGAAGCGCCTAGAGTCCAAGAATTACGGCTGATTTATTGGGTTTTATGGGTAATCAGTTTGCCAATCTTTCTATTCAGGTATGATGCCTTTGTGGCGTTTTCTACGATTCTGGTCATTTATTACGTCGTAAAGCAGTCGCCAGCGGCTTCTGGCGTATGGCTGGCGGTTGGTATTCTTGCAAAACTATACCCAGTTATTTTTGTAGCGCCAATCGTTTTTTATTATTTTGTAAATAAGCAATACCGATTTTTAGCGCTTTTTTTAGGGGGCGTTTCGGTGATTTCGGTACTTACAATTGTTGGAATGTATTTTTGGGCGGGCGAGGATGTGTGGTCTTTCCTCAAATATCACCAATTAAGAGGTATTCAGCTTGAAAGTTTGGTAGGAGGATGGCTGGTGCTTTGGAATAAAATGGGAGGAACACCCCTGCAAACAATCGCTAATTTTGGAGCTATTCATTTGGTTACTCCCCTGACTATTCCATTGTTGAAAGTATTATCGTGGGGGTTTCCTATGGCGTATTTATTGATTTTGGGGGTAATATACGCCTTTTTTCAGAAGCAAAATCGCGTTTCTACGGAGATGTTGCTGATTGCTTTTGGAGTAGTGTTACTTTTGTTTTTAGTAAGTAATAAAGTATTTTCTCCACAATACCTGATTTGGTTTTTGCCGATTGTCCCTTTTTTGCGTCCCACGATAATTTATTGTTTTGGGGTAGCGTTTATCTTAACAATAGCGATTTACCCAGGCTCCTATCATCGCATGGTCGAAATGAAGTTGTTGTGGGTAGTAATGCTTAACGTACGAAATGGCCTGATATTTGTCATGTTGATGTTTGGTCTTTATTCGATGCCTTTTTTAAACAGATTTGATATTAATTTAAAACGAAAAAATATATGGGAATCTTCAAAGAGAATCTTGTAGTCATCCCTACCTATAATGAAATTGAAAATATTGAGGCTATTATCCGTAAGGTATTTAGTTTGTCTCTTCCTTTTGATATACTCGTTGTAGATGATGGTTCTCCTGATGGCACTGCGCTGAAAGTGAAAGAGCTTCAGCAGGAGTATTCGGGCCAATTGCACTTGCTTGAGCGCAAAGGTAAGCAGGGGCTTGGTACGGCTTATATTCACGGATTTCAGTGGGCATTTGGGGAAGGGTATCATTATTTGTTTGAAATGGACGCCGATTTTTCCCATAATCCCGACGATTTGGTTCGTTTGTATACAGCCTGTGCAAAAGATGGAAATGATGTAGCGATTGGCTCTCGTTATATCAAAGGGGTAAATGTGGTCAACTGGCCAATGGGGCGCGTTTTGATGTCTTATTTTGCGGGAGTCTATGTTCGTTTCATTACGGGGATGGAAATTATGGACCCCACAGCGGGGTTTATTTGCTATAAACGTGAAGTGTTGCAGGGGATTGGTTTAAACGATATTCGATTTGTAGGCTATGCTTTTCAAATTGAGATGAAATTTAATACGTGGAAATATGGCTATAAAATGACCGAAGTGCCGATTATTTTTACAGACCGGACCAAAGGCGTTTCTAAAATGTCTACTAAGATTTTTAAAGAAGCGGTTTTGGGGGTACTCTATTTAAAAATCAGAAGTTTTTTTAAGACTTACATTCCGCAAACAGAAGCCGAGGAAGCGCTCGCTCCCTCCGTCACAGAAATGGTATAAATAAAGACCGACGGCAGTCGTTCCTCTCCGAAGTTGCTGGTAAGTAAACGCTTACTAGCAACTTTTTTTTTGTTCAAAAAAAATATTTAAAAAATGTCTTGACATTTAATGTATATACATATAAATTTGCATCATCAATTTTGATTTACATAAAACTTACATAAGACAATGGCAACATTAAAAACTGCTTGGGTAGCTGACCCGACACACTCAGAAGTACAATTTAAAGTAAAGCACTTAGTAATTTCGACCGTAACGGGGAGCTTTAAGTCGTTTGAAGCATCTGCCGAAACGGATGGCGATAGTTTTGAAGGGGCGTCTATTAAGTTCAGTGCCGATGTCAACAGCATTGATACCAACATGGAACAGCGTGATGCTCACCTTAAAAGTGCCGATTTTTTTGATGCTGAAAATTTCCCTACGCTTTCGTTTGTATCTACCTCATTGACTAAAAAAAGTGATGATGAATACGTTTTGACGGGCGACTTGACCATGCGGGGCGTTACTAAATCGGTAACCCTTTCTGCCGAGTACGGTGGACAAATGGTTGATTTTTACGGCAATACGAAAGTGGGATTTGAAATTGCGGGTAAGGTCAACCGTAAAGAATTTGGTTTAAACTGGGCGGCTGTCACTGAAGCGGGCGGAATTGTGGTAAGCGACGAAGTAAAGCTGCACATCAATATTCAATTGATTAAGCAAGCTTAATAGAATTAGAACTTCTGGTTCAAACAAAAAGCGTCATCTCGAAGGAGATGACGCTTTTTGTTTGAATAATACAGTGTCCTAAACTAAACCGGAGTTTAATTGAGGAGTACGTGCCACTCGGCTACGCGCCTCAGCCAATAAGGCTTTCAGGTCGTTTCGTCGGCGAGTATTAACTCGGGGTGCTCTCCACCAGTACAGATTCGTTTTAGAATCAGTACTTTGGGCAAACTCCAACTCGTCGATTGGTTCAGGAGGCGTGTAACGGAAAGTCCCGTTTCGCTTAAACGACAACGAAATCAAATCGTCAAAACCTGTTAAAAGTCCTTCGTCCAAGGTAGCGGTCGTTTCTTCGGTAAGAAACTCGTTTGTCTTAGGAGACTTTACTTTTATTTTTAATGGGGCAATCAAGCCCAGTGCCAGTCCGTGTTGTCGAATAAATTTTTGGAGAGTCATTTCCTCACTAATCACCGACTTATACAGTTCAGGACGGGTAAAAAGCTCCTTAGCGGCCAAAACTCGGTATAAATAACGGCGATTTTCGGCACTGATGCGAAGGTTGTAATAACTTGTTTTGCCGCGCGCTGACAAATACCGTTTCACTTTTGTAGGACCGGCATTGTAAGCAGCTGCTACCAACGACCACGAGCCGAGCTGACGATGAAGGTCTAAAAAGTACTGACAGGCAGCGTGGGTAGATTTGACCAGATTTTCGCGTTCATCCTTGGGGCCGTCAACAATGAGGCCCATCGCGCGAGCTGTGTGGGGCATAAACTGCCAATAGCCATAAGCTCCTTTGTGGGAGATGGCCTTAGGGTTGAGCGCACTTTCTACTACACACAAGTACTTAAAATCCAGTGGAACTTGATATTGTTTTAAAATTGGGTCAATGACCTGAAAGAATTTCTGCGCTCTTGGCTTGATTTGATGCAGTGGCATACTGGCCGTGTGGAGCAAAGCAGACTGAAAATACTTGAGTACTTGGCTTTCATAAACTGGGAGTGGCTCATTACAAAAGCGAATACATGAGGATTCATTGAAGCCCTCGGCTTCAGCTCCTAAACTTGACAACAAAAGCGTTGATAGAATGATACATTGTCTTCTTTTCAAAACGATTTTTGGTTAGTGAAACATTGCTAGGTATGCCTTTTAAGAAGGGTAAAGTACCTCGCTTTTCAATAGCTGTAAAGCTACATTAACGTAAAGATACGTAAAAATTGTTCAATGTCCTAAAAATTTACCAATAGATTATCAGGCACTTGCAATATAGCGGTCTATATTTTATCGTAGTAAAATAATTATTTAACGGTAAAGATACATAGCAAAAAACGGACCAAACTTGTACTTTTTGTAAATTTGTATTGGGAAGAAATTAACAAATAATTGATGGAATAAAACAGCTAAGCCGTCGCATACGACGGCTTAGGCAATGAAGATTTAGAGAAAATTTTGTTAGCCTACGGATAGAAAATCAGCAATTTTTCGGTCATTTGCTAGGCGAGGAACTTTATTTTGTCCCCCTAATTTGCCTTGTGAGCGCATGTAGTCAATGAAGGCATTTTTTGCCAATGTTGTGATTTTTAAAGGCCGCAAAATGCTGCCCGACACGAGGTCGTCATAATAAACGTTTAACTCAGCGAGCCGGTGGTCGATGTCGAGCGAAAAACGCTCTATGTCGCTGGGTGGGGTGGCAAATTCAATGAGCCATTCGTGGTAGGGGAGTCCCTCTCTCGGGGTAACCATCGGAGCTACCGTAAACTCAACGACTTCGGTTTCGGGTTGTCGTTCCATGGCGTATTTGAGCGCTTTTTCCACTTCTTCACCAATGACGTGTTCGCCAAAAGCAGAAATAAAATGCTTGATGCGCCCCGTGACCAACAGACGATAGGGGTCTTTGGAAACAAATTTAACGGTGTCACCAATGGAATAGCCCCAAAGACCTGCGTTATTGTTGATAATGAGGGCGTAGTTTTTGCCTACTTCGATTTCTTCCAGCGACAACCGCGTTGGTTTCTCGTTGAAAAATTCTTCCGTAGGAATAAATTCGTAGAAAATACCCGTATCAGCCAGCAATAGTAGCCCTTCTGCATACTGGGAATCTTGATAGGCAATAAAACCCTCGGAGGCAGGATACATCTCAATGGAGTCTATTTTTTTTCCGATCGACTCATATAGCTTAGCCCGATAAGGTTCAAAATTGACCCCTCCATACACGAAGAGTTGAAATTCGGGAAAAACATCTTTGATGGGTTTGCCAGTTCGGGCAATGATGCGATCAAAGTACATCTGTACCCACGGGGGAATCCCCGAAATGAGCGACATGGGCTGCGAAATGGTTTCGTCAATAATCCGTTCCAATTTTTCTTCCCATTCTTCGATGCAGTTGGTTTCGTAGCTTGGCAGTTGATTGGTACGCAGATAGGCAGGAACATGATGATTAGAAATACCCGATAACCGCCCCGTGGGCACGCTTCCTTTGGTATCTAGCACGGGGCTGCCCGATAAAAAAATGAGTTTGTTATCCAAAAATGCCCCTTTGCCAGTTTCATGAATATAGTTGAGCAGTGCGTCGCGGGCGGAATTGATATGATTAGAGATAGAATCTTTGCTAATTGGGATGTATTTTGTGCCCGATGTGGTGCCCGACGTCTTAGCAAAATAGATAGGTTTTCCAGGCCATAAAATATCTTCTTTACCGTCGATTATCTGTTGAATGTATCCTTTTAAGTCTTCATAATCCCGAACGGGAACGGCCTGCTTAAAATCCTCGTATGATGCCACATCCTTAAAAAAATGATCGCGCCCAAAGGCCGTATTTGCGGCAGTTGAGACCAATTTTGTGCGCCATTGATTTTGGGTTGCTGGGGCATTATACATCCAGTTTTGCTGACTGTTAAAAATGTATTTTGCGAGCGGTTTGCTGAGAAAAGAGCGGAAGCCCATTGTTGAGTCTTTATGGTTTGGGGTCTTTGCAAAAATAAATACACGGACCGAAACCTCAAAAATAGGCGTTTTATGGATTACGCTCAATAAAAAAGAAAAAGAGGGTCCTAATCAGGGGCCCTCTTTTTAAGTTAAAAACATTTATTTATCTGATTTCTAGTACTTTAAATTCAGTGCGTCGATTTCTCTGGTACTCAGCTTCCGTACAAATAACGCCATCTACGCAACCATTGACAGGAGTGCTCTCGCCCATTCCTGTGGGTTTAAGGCGATTTCGGCTAATGCCTTTCGAAACCATGTAATCTACAACCGCTTGCGCTCTTTTTTGAGAAAGTACCCGATTGAAGTTGGCATCGCCCCGACTGTCGGTATGGGAGAGGATTTCGGCTTGGAGAGAAGGATAACGTTTCATCGTAGCAACTACCTTCTCCAATTCACGAGCCGCATCTGGACGAATTCCGTCTTTGCCTTGGTCGTAATAAATATTGTCAAGTTTGACAATATCGCCCTTTTTCAAAAGGCCAATATCTTTGGAGAGCACTTTGGGCTCCGCTTTTTTGGGAACTCGGTTGATTTTAACCGTATTTGTTCCGTAGGTATCTTTGGAATAAATCAAAGTATAATCACATCCCTCCGCAATCTCAAAGTCATAACGACCGTCGGGGCCAGTAATAGATTCGTATATTTTTTTATCACATTCGTTTCGTAGCTTGACCAAAACCCCCTCGATGGGCTGCCGGTCGGTTTCGGTGCGGACGATTCCCCTTACCCGAGAGTGCTTTAATTCAGAAACGTCGTCACCGATTGGTGTCTTGTTTGGTCCAGTTTCGGTAGTAGTCGAAGAGATAATATTGCTTGCCGTGAAAATCTCCATGCCGAGCTCTAAACGTGTTGGTTTATCGTCGGTCAAATAGCGGGTCGAAAAACCGATTGTGTTGTCCAAATAACCATTTTTAGAAATATTAAAGATAAAATCGTTGTTGGAGGCGAGGCATAAATGAGCCCAACCGTTGGCGTCTGTCTGCAACGGTTTGTCGGCTTCTGGGCTTTCTGATTTTGATTTAATGGTGATGGTGGCACTGTCGAGAGGCTGTTGGGTTTGGTTATCAAAGACCCGTACAAGCAATTCACGACATTCATAAAGGGAACTCTCACGCGTGAAGCGATAAATATCGTCATCTCCTTCGCGGCGATTACTGCTTAAATAACCTGTCGTTCGGGATGCATCAGTGATGAGCCCAAAATCGTCGGCTTTGGAGTTGATAGGCGCATCTAAATGAATCACTTCAATGACTTTTGTACCGTCTTTACTCAGTATTGCATAGTATAAATCCAGACCACCGTAGCCTCCTTTGCGGCCAGCGGTTGAGAAATACAGGTTTCCACGGGCGTCGACAAAAGGAAAGACTTCATCCTGTTTTGTATTTAGCTCTTTTCCTAAATTAATAGGGGTCGACCACTGTCCATTATTATACCTCGACACGTAGATATCTTTGCCTCCCATTCCTTGGGGCATATCTGAGACAAAATATAGTAGCGAGCCATCTTTGCTCAACGAAGGATGAGCGGTAGAATAATCGTTGCTGTTGAAGGGGAGCTCCTGCACATTGGTCCAGTCGCCATTTCCCCACTGCGCACTGTAGAGTTTGAGTTTAATACTATTATCGTCGCTTACTCCTTTTTGGCCTTCGTTAAAGTTATTTCGCGTAAAAATTATTTGGGAGCCGTCGGCCGAAAACGTGACTGGACCTTCGTGAAACCTTGTATTCAGTTCCTTACTAAACGGGACTGCCTTTCCTGATTTAGCCGTTGACTTTTGCCCTCTGGTTGATTCGTCATTCAAGCCATAGCCGCTGTAAGAGCCAAGGGTACGGGAATCATTGGAAGTACTTTTTGTGTACGAGTCACTGCCAAGCTTTCTTGGCTGAGTGGGAGTGGGTATCTGGCGTGCATCTTTTATTTCAACTTCGGTTCCATCGGCATTCAGCGTAGTCAAGGATTTGATTTCACTTTCTTTGTTGACAAAAAACAAATCTAAATATCCTTTTTCGGTAGATTCTGAAGAAACTGCCCCTGCGGCTTTCCCCGAAACAAACACTAATCCATCTTTGTAATACATGGGACTGAACTCGGCGTTGGAGGTATTGATGGAAAGGTAGTCAAGACGATACGTTATGCGCTTCTTGGTATAGTTTTCTGCTCCCTGACTTCTTTGAGTTTCAGCCAATTTACGGTTTTGATAGAGGTCGTAATATTTTTCGGATTCCTGCATTTTACCATTATTGGCAAGCGCTTTTGCAAAATTTAGATAGTGGGATGCTGGCAACTCACTAAGGGAGCCTTCGCTGAGGATGGTTTTATAAAACTCTTCCGATTTTACGTGGTCTCCTAGGTTGAAGTAAGATGAAGCTAAGTTCAATAATACTTGTTGGCGCTGGGGAATAGGTAATAGATTTTGACTCAGTATCTCCTGATATAGAGCTACTGCTTTGGCATAAGCTTGGGTGTCGAAGTGCCGGTTGGCTTGCTGTAATAACGATTCTCTCCCGGGAGTTTGTGCCAGTGTAACGGCGGAGAAAAGTAGTGCCAAACAAAGATATTTAAGTTTAATCATCATGGGTATATGCTTTTAAGTCCCTTGCATATCAGCTAATTGAGATATTGTTTTAACGTACGGGTTTTAGCGATTTATTGTTAAAAATTTCGAAAATTCCCGTCCGTCGCTTAGTCTTATAATATAGAAATAAGTACCAGTAGGGATATTATTTTGGGAATCAATACCCCCGTTCCAATCGTTTTTATAATCTTCGTTTCGGTACACTAGGCCACCCCATCGGTTATAAACTTCCAGCAAGGCGGTCAGGCCGATTGGTTTTTTTACGACAAAAAAATCGTTGATGCCATCTGAATTGGGCGAAAATCCTTCGGGAAAAAATAAGTCAAGTCCTGCATCTTTTAAGGTATTTAGCGCCACAACGGTAGGCACTGAATCGTCGGTTGGGTCTTCATTTTGATTAAGGTCAGGCCAATTTCCGTTGGTCGATTTGTCGGCACAAAAATTCCCATTGACATCCTGTGCCCTTACATAAGCGGTATTGTAAAACAAACTATCTTTTGCATTGGCAGTATTGATAACGGTTTTGATGGTTACGCTATAAGTTTGCCCTGACAACAGAGAGCCTGAATCGGGCGTCAAGAGGTTGTAATGACCATTTTGCCCTGTGTAAGCGGTGTCAATGGTAAATGCTGAAACAAAGTCAACGGCCTTTACTATTGGTTTTCCCACAATAATTGGGCCATTTTTGAAAACTTTATCTAAGCTGTCTATGAGTTCAACTCGCTTAAGTTCATTATTGCCCATGTTGACAATTTGAATAGCGTACTCAATTTCAAACAGTTGTGCCGAAAGTTGTGACCATCCTTTTACTAATTTATTGACGCCGATAATTTCTTTGGTGGACGATGGCACCGCCTTAATTTCCAATTCTTTTACATCCACACCTGCTTTACAGGGGCCTTCGCCATCAGGGTCGTCGCTAGAAAAATGAATGGATACCTTTCCTGCCTGACGGTCTTCTGGGGACGGAGTGTAAATCACCGATAGCCCAACCGACGTATTGAAGACCCCCGTGCCGTTGGTTTTCCATTGGCCAGTAGCAGCGATGCCCCCAATTTTGCCTTCCAGTGAATAATTGCCGGCTGTCGTTAGCTCGGCTTTGGCAATTGCGGCCGTTGCAGGGTTTGTACTGCAAAGTGGCAAGGCATTTTGACAGGCATTGATTATTGTTTTGACAGGGGTTGCTTCACTGTAACAACCTTCTTTGCTTCGAGCAAACAAGTAGAAGGTCCGACTTTCGGCAATGGCTCCTACTTCTGCGACCAAAGGCGAAGTGGGAGAATCGCCAGTATGGGCCTCATGGTAAACCCCTGTCACTGCTTTTACTGTAATAGCCGAAGATAAATCAACAGTTGTATAAGGGCATTCATTCCTCAATTTTGGTACGGTCAGTGGTTTGGCAGGAATTGACCCTTTGGTATATATTATAATAGGAGAAGAGAAATTGCTTTGGCAGGTGCCTTGCTCACAAACGGCTGAATATGTTGTTGTTTCGGTTGGAGAGACAGTGATGGTTTGCCCTTCCATTTTCGTGTTCCATTTGACGATTCCCGAACAGCCTTCGGCCGTAATTGTGAGACTTTCACCAACGCAAACGGCACTTTTAGTGGATGTTAAGACGGGTGGTTTGGGAGGTGCAACTTGGATAATGAGGGTACTTTTGACGGGCTCGCATCCGTCTGTTTCGCAACGGGCCCAGTATTCAGGGGTATGGTTGGGTTTGACCGTAATGGCGCTCCCCGTTTCCGTTGTTGACCATTTTATTTGCCCTGCACAGTTGCCGGTGGCCGATAAAATAGTGCTTTGTCCTTCACAAATAGTAGGTTGAGATGCCTTTAACCTTAAAGGTTCACCTCCCATAACCGCAATAATGATATCATCCGCAAAACAACTGACGCATCCTTCGGTACGACATGTAGCGGTGTATTTAGTAGTTGCTACTGGATAAATAATAATTTCTTTCCCCACCATTCCATTAGACCAAATCACCTCACCAGCGCATCCTTTCGTGGTTAATTTAACAGAATCGCCGAAACAGAGTTTGGTTTTTGTAGCCTCAACAACTGGAGTAGCGGGGGTGGAGACCGTAATGGCTAGCTCATTTGAGGCTTTGCTTTTACATGCTCCTTTTAGGCACACCGCTTGGAATGTCGTGGTTTGAGTCGGATAAACAGTGAGGGTTGCTCCCGTCTTTTTAGTTGACCATTCAACAGTTCCATCGCATCCCGTAGCCTTTAACACTACCGGTTGCCCTGCACAACTGACTTGTTTTTGACAACTGATAGTAGGCGCGGCTAAATTATCACAGTTTTCCTGCGCGGTTGCGGAGGAGTGGTAACTAAACAGGACAGCTATTACAACCAGATATGATGCCGAGCGTAATTTCATACTTTGATTTTTAGACTCAATCTAGAATTATATTTTTTCTATAATTGAGGTCACTTACCTTCGTGTAAACATTGTTTAAACTTAAATCATAAATCGTGCCAATAGTACTTTCATAATTGCGTTAAAACCCTTACTATTTACGGAAACATGAACCATTTTCAAGGAAAAACGGCCTTTATTACGGGCGCCAGCCGAGGTATTGGATTAGCAATTGGACTGCGTTTGGCGCAGGAGGGGGCCAATGTCGTCATTGCGGCCAAAACGACCGAACCCCACCCCAAGTTGCCTGGGACCATCTACACGGCAGCGGCGGAAATTGAGGCTGCCGGCGGCAAAGCCTTGCCCTTAATCGTGGATGTTCGAGAAGAGCAACAGGTATACGATGCGGTAGAAGAAGCCGTAAAGGTTTTTGGTGGAATTGATATTTTGGTCAATAACGCCAGCGCTATTCAGTTAACTCCCACCCTAATGACTGACATGAAGCGGTATGATTTAATGCATCAAATCAACACCCGAGGTACATTTCTTACGAGTAAAGCCTGTTTGCCCTATCTACTCAAAGCAGACAATCCCCATGTACTGAACCTATCGCCGCCGCTCAATATGGAGGCTCGTTGGTTTGCTCCTCATGTAGCCTATACCATGGCCAAATTCGGTATGAGCATGTGTGTCTTGGGGATGGCGGCAGAGTTTCGAAAACAAGGCGTGGCTTTCAATGCATTGTGGCCCAAAACCGCCATCGCAACGGCCGCAGTTCGTAATCTTTTGGGCGGCGAACAGTCCATTCAAAGATGTCGGAAACCAGAAATTATGGCTGATGCAGCCTATGAAATCTTGACCAAACACAGCCGCGAGTGTACAGGCAATTTTTTCATTGATGAAGAAGTTTTGCGTGAAAGTGGAATCACAAATTTCGACAAGTACAAGTACACAGAAGTGAATGACAGTGAACTGTTGCCAGATTTTTTTATTTAATTTAAACTAGTAAAGCCTCCTGTTGGGTTTGGCCCTCAAAGGAACTTTTCTGGTTTTTTTGGTGAGGAAGGAAATTTAAATAGAGTAAAATATGATTTCCAATTACTTTGGAATAAGCTTTTGAAATTGTACCTGATATTATTGTCAAACTAAGTATTTTGCTTGATAATACAGCAGTTACGTTGGAGGAGGCAATTGGTAAAACGTACTTAGAAAGATGAAATCTTTTGTTTAATGGATGGTTGAAAGAGAAAGATTTTAAAAAAGTTTAAAAAAACTAACCATCAGATTGACAGTTTTTTTTCTGAAATCTTATAGCTTTGTACCGCATTTTTTATAAGTATTTTAAGAAATCACCAACAAAAATTTTCTTGGTTAAAGCATTAACCGTTTAAAATTTTCGTTTTCTTTACAGCGCAAACACTTAAACTATTTTTCAATTAAACCCTAAAAGTAAGTCTGATGGAAAAGAAGGCTACATCTCCCGCACCGGCCAAGGCGGCCGCTCCCAAAAAATCAGCTGGTGGTCTTAACCCCATTCTGGTCATTCCTGTATTGTTGGTTATCGCTTACCTCGTTTATCAGTATATCTGCGGTGACCCTAGTCACTTTGTAGATGGAGACCACGAAAAAGGACCAAAATCTGGCGATTATTTCGGTATCGTTTATGAAGGGGGACCTATCGTACCATTGTTGTTTACCTGTTTCTTAACGGTATTAGTTTTCTCAATTGAGCGTTTCTTTATTCTTGGCCGTGCCAATGGTTCAGGTTCAATTGATGAGTTTGTTCGCAAAGTGAAAAGCCTTCTTGACAAAAATGAAATTGAAGCGGCTATCAAAGAGTGTGACAAACAAAAAGGTTCAGTTGGTAACGTTGTAAAAACAGCGCTTCACAAGTTTATCGAACTTCGTACAGAAACCGAACTGACAAAAGATCAAAAATTGGCGGCTCTTCAGAAAGAAGTTGAAGAAGCAACCAGCCTTGAGTTGCCTATGCTTGAGAAAAACTTGACCATTATCGCAACCTTGGCTTCTGTTTCTACCTTGACGGCTCTTCTTGGAACGGTATTGGGTATGATTCGTGCGTTTGCCGCTATGGGTAACACTGGTGCTCCTGATACTGGTGCTCTTGCAACAGGTATCTCGGAAGCACTTGTAAACACGGCTCTCGGTATCGGTACTGCGGCTATTGCTACAATCATGTACAGCTACTTTACAAGCCGTATTGATACGTTGACTTACAAAATTGACGAAATCGGTTTGAGCATCCAGCAAAATTTCTCAGCTCATAACTAAGAGTTGGCAGGGCAAATGTTATATATAAAAAAATTATATATAAATATTTGCTTTGTATTTGTTCGTGTTCTACATTTGTATTGTCAATTTAAAACGAAAGTAATATGCCTGCTCTAAAACCCAAGCGGAATTATCCGATGATGGACATGACGGCGATGTGTGACGTAGCCTTTCTGCTGCTGACCTTCTTTATCTTGACGGCTCAGTTCAAAGCACAAGATGCGGCAACCATCGAAACGCCCTCGTCTATATCGGCTATCAAAGTTCCCGATAAGGACATTATGATTATTAGCATAGGCAAAGACGGAAAAGTTTATTTTGGAGTGGATAATCAGCAGACGCGCCTTGCCATGCTGGATAATATCACCCAAACGGAAGGAGTACAATTTACTGATAAACAGAAAAAAGTATTTTCTCTTCAAGCTAACTTTGGTGTTCCAATCCGTTCTTTACCTCAGTGGCTTAACGTAGGTGTGACTAATCCTGATAAAATGAAGGATGTACCACAACCGGGTATTCCAACTGATTCAACCGCACAAAACGAGTTGGCTAAGTGGATTTATCAGGCACGCCGTGCCAATCCCCAACTTCGTATCGCTATCAAAGGTGATAACGTTTCTAAGTTTGCTGTATTTAAAGATGTAATGGGCTCACTACAAGCACAAAACATCAACAAGTTTAACTTGATTACAGGAACGGAGGCCCCCCCCGCTGGCTGGAAAGCAGAATAATTAACCAAACCACTATTAAAACTCTTTTAAGAAATGGCAGATATAGCACAAGGTGGTGGTGGCGGACACGGTGATAAGAAAGTCCGCAGTAAAAAAGCCTCTACACGCGTAGATATGACCCCGATGGTGGACTTGGGCTTCCTGCTCATTACGTTCTTCATCTTGGCTACTACGCTCAGCAAGCCTTCTTCGATGTCATTGGCGGTGCCTGATAAGCAAAACAAAGACACTCCTCAAGAAACAGAGCCTCTAAAAGCTTCCAAAGTATTGACTTTGTTTTTGGGTAAAGACAATACCGTATGGGCACTTGATCGGATTGCGGCTGACGACGACAAAGCCAAAACCGACTTGAAGAAAGTCTCTTTCGGTCCTGATTTGCGCACGTTGATTTTTCAATCACAAGCACAGGTAGACCGTGAACATGGAAAAGATGATAAAGGCTTAAGTCAATTTGTAGTCGTTATTAAGCCTTTAAAGAGTAGTACCTACAAAAATATGGTAGACGCTCTGGATGAGATGGCGGTAACTAGAAGTAAACGTTACGCCCTCGTAGATGCACTTACGACTGCTGAGAAAGAACTTTTAGGAGACAAAGCAGAATAATTGTATTTTATTTTATTAAAAAAAATAACCAAACGCAATGGCTGAAAATAAAGCATCCGCGGTGACCCTTGATGATATTATCTTCGAGAACCGCAATAAAGCGTATGGTGCGTATGACCTGAGAAAAGTATACCGTCCAACGCTGACTAAATCCATGTTTATTGGTATCGGTCTGTTTGTACTGGCAATGCTTTCTCCGGCCCTCATCAGTCTGATTCCGCAGAAAGAAGAAGAACAATTCATGTCGGAAATTGACTTGATGAAGATTCCGCCACCGCCAATCGACCCTAACGAGCCACCTCCGCCGCCACCTCCGCCAATTGAGGTGCCCAAAGTGGCTACCATCAAATTTCTTCCTCCTGAAGTGAAGAAAGATGAAGAAGTACCAGAAGAAACGCCACCGCCAGTGGTGGAAGAACTCGAAAAAGCAGTAGTTGCTGACAAAACACAGGAAGGTGATGAGAATGCCCAAGAGGCAATTATCGCCCCTGAAGAAACCGCTCCTGTAAAAGAAGAGGTAAAAGTTGTGGAAGCCGCTCCTGTTGAAGAACAAGTTTTCCAAGTCGTAGAGCAAAACCCAGAATTCCCAGGTGGGATGGCTGCATTAGGGCAGTATTTGCAGAAAACGCTCAAATACCCTGCTGCTGCTTCTCGTGCTAACGTATCTGGAAGAGTATTTTTAACATTCGTTGTAAATACGGATGGTAGTATTCAGGATATTGCAGTACTCAAAGGTTTGGGATTCGGCTGCGACGAAGAAGCTATGCGAGTTGTAAAAGGTATGCCTAAATGGAAGCCAGGAAAACAGTCTGGCCGTAACGTGCGGGTAAAATACAACTTACCAATCAGTTTTGTATTGGAATAAGTAGCATGAAGCGTAAACCATTTTACCGGCAACTTTCGTCGATACTTTCGATGAGTATAGGGCTGGCATATTTCGGAGGAGGCCTCTTTTTGGTGGCCTCCTCTGCTACTTTTGGGATGTTACCTTCCGGATTAATCAGGTACCTATTTGGGGGAATGCTGGTTGTGTATGGTGGATATCGATTTTATCGTGGATATGTTCAGTACCAAAATGAAGATGTTTAGAGCCTCATTATTTATACTTTCTGTACTTTGGGCAGTTTCCTGCAAGAGGCCAGAAGATTCAACGTCTCACGGCCGGGTTACTATTACTGCGGATGAGTCTCTCCAACCCATGCTTGATCAGGTGTATCAGGCTTATGAGCATACCTTTCCAGAAACGCATTTTGATGTTCGGTATCTCCCTGAACATCAAGCGGCTGCTTTTATGTTGAAAGACAGCGCTCGCCTGGCATTTGTGACCCGTGAGTTCACGTCCGAAGAACAGAAAGTTTTTAAGTCTAAAGGAATAAAATACAATCCTCAACACATTGCCACGGATGGGGTGGCTTTGTTAATAAATCGTTCTAATCCCGATACACTGATTACGCTAGAGCAAATATCAGGTATATTTAAAGGAACAGTTAAAACATGGGCACAGCTTGGAAGTGCTAGTCATGCGGAAGATATTGTTCTGGTATTTGACAATGCCAATTCGAGTAATCTTAATTTTATCATGAAAAAATTTGGACTGTCGGATGTGAAAGGACTTAATATTTTTTCGGCAGGTTCCAACAAAAAAGTCATAGAATATGTAAAGCAACACCCCAATGCTTTAGGGTTTATTGGGGTAAGTTGGATAAGCGACGGAGAGGCGCCACTTACGGCCGAACTTTCGCAAGGGCTGCGCGTAATGGGAGTGGCTGAAAAACCCAATCCTGCCAAAGAAGACTATTATCAGCCTTTTCAAGATGATTTAAAGTGGAGAAGATATCCGCTGCATCGGAAAGTGTACGTTATAAGTCGTGAGATGCACTCGGGCTTAGGGAGTGGATTGGTCAATTATATTATGCGGGATGTAGGGAGTTTAGTTATTGAAAAGTGCGGTCTTTGGCCCGCAAAACCATTTAATCGGGAAGTAATTTTAAAGAAAGAAATATAAAATTTTTCGGTTATCTAACAATTTCATAGTTTTGTTACCCGTTGTTTGAGTCATTTAAACTTTTTTTATATCACCTCCATTTTCAACCTACTGAAAGATGAACATTAGATTCAAATCGTGGTTGGTAGCGTTTGCAGCAAGTGCGTTTGTCTACAGTCAGACTTCTGCTCAAGACATCGCCACCGGTCTAAAGCAATTGGACGGCAACCAGGCTTGTTTGGCGAAAGAAACATTTGAGAAGTTGGCCACTGCCACCCCTTCTGCCGACAACCAGTTCTACTTAGGCTACTACTACCTCCGCACCAAGCAGCCTGATCTCGCAAAAGCTGCATTTGAAAAAGGCTTAGCCGCAGACCCCAAGAGCAAAGAAAACCTCAATAAGGTAGGAATGGGAGCTGTTGCTTTGGCCCAAGGTGACCGTACAGGCGCCCAAACGATTTTTGCCGAAGTGCTGAAGGCAACCAAAAACAAGAATGTAAATGTACTGCAACGTATCAGCGAAGCGTACACTGGCTATGTGGTGATAGATTCAATGAAACCTATCTACAAGACCACTGACCCAGCCAAGGCGGTCGAATTAGCTGATATTGCGATTGCATTGATGCTGAAAGGCGGAGATAAAAATCAGGAAGTTTACATGGCCAAGGGAGATGCATTTTACATTAAAGGCGAAGCAGGACCTGCGGTATCGGCTTATGAAGATGCCATTAATGTCACTCCAGGCTTAGGAAAAGCTTTCGCTAAAGTGGCTAAAATTTATTGGGGTGGCCGCAATTACGAATTGGCCCAAACCAACTTTAAAAAAGCAATTGAGGTTGACCCTAATTATGCACCTGCCAACAAAGAATACGCTGAACTGTACTTCTACGTTCGTCAATATAAGCAAGCATCTCGTTACATGGATGCTTACATAGAAAAGATTGGGGCGTGTGCTTCAGATGATGAAGTGTTGCGTAGTGCGCAGTTTAACTTCGTAGCGGAAGAGTTCTCAAAAGTAAACTCGAAAATTGCGAAAGTAATGAGCAGTGGCCGCACCAGCGATGTGTTGTATCGTATGATGGGATGGGCCGCGTATAAAGAAAATCAATATGAGAAAGCCATCGAAAACCTGAATAAGTTTTTGAAACAGGCACCACAAAAAGCAATTGATAACGATTATCGCTACCTTGGAAATGCGATGTTGCGTATTTCTCCAGCGGATACCGCTGCCGCCGTGGCGAATTTGGAGAAAGCAGCAGAAATGGACACCGTTGATAACGGTTACAAAGAAATTGCCGCGTTCTATAATGCTGCTAAGGATTATGAAAAAGCGATTGTTTACTATAAGAAAGTAATTGCTCGTGAAAAAACGCCAGGCTTGCAGGATTATGTAAACCTCTCTTTGCCTTTGTACAACGTTGCCAACAGAACCTTTGCTTCGGGACCTGACTCTCTTGCATTGCGTGAGAAAAAGCGCAACTATTTCTTGGCAGCAGATTCATTGTATATGAAAATGATTGAGCGTAAGCCAGATTATCTATACGCTCACGGCCAACGGGCAAAAGCTAATTACTTTGCCTACACCCGTGAAGAAGCGATGACAAATGGTATTGCGATTCCGCTCATGGAAAACTATATCAAGCTTGCTTCGGCAGCTCCCATGGATGATGCTATAAAGGCCAACTTCAAGCTGTTTTATCAAGTACTTGGGGCATATAGTGTGATTACGCTAAAGGATGAAGCCAAAGCGAAAGAATGGTTTACTAAATTGCTGGAAATTGATCCAAGCAATAAAGTAGCGAATGACTTCCTGAACCCGCCAGCACCAGAGCAGCCTGCTCAACCCGCAGCTAAGCCTCCAGTGAAGAAAAAAGCATAAAACATTATGCATAAAAAAAAGCCTCTCGTGTCGATTCACGAGGGGCTTTTTTGTGGCGCTTAAAAAATTAAAGAGCCAATTGTTGTCTACTAAAATACTGATTTAATACAACGTGGTATTTTTCATTAAAATGTTCATAACACCACGTTTTAAGCCGTTTTACATCTTCGGGCAATAGCACCTTCAGCGCCTTTCGTAACTCTTTTTCAAACAGCTTTTTGTCAAAACTTACTTTCACAAGCACAGTCTTAATAAACTCTAACATAGTCGCCATAGTAGATTCATAATTTTAAAGAAATGGATAAGAGGATGGACCTTTGGTAAATTAACGAACTGGGTGTAGGTATTATGTCGTACGAGTCTGTTAATTTTGCATTAAATATAACGATGAAAAAAGAAAACAGATATATACTTTTTTTGATTTTTTTTTGGACTATATCCATAGCTCAATCTCAGGTGCCTGAAAACCCCTTTGAGATTGAATTTAGCGGTACCAAAATTAACGTACAGGAGCCTTTTACCATATCAGTCAAAGTAACGGGACTGGAACAAGTACCATTGATTTCATTCCCTGACAATATCAAAAATTTTCAAAAACGAGAAAGTTCGCGGTCAAGCCTTACAAATCAGGTGGGTGGGAAAACGATTGTGACATACACCATTTCACAGAATTATTATCCGATAAAAACGGGGACTTTTACAATAGGCTCGCTTGAAATTTTAGTAAATAAGCAAATCCTGCGCTCAGAAGGGACTACTGTGACGGTTGAATCTGCCACAGAGGAAGAAACAGAAGAAATCTCTCAAGAATCGGCCGAAATAAGTGCAGAATTGGAAAAAGAGGCTTCACAAGGAGTGTTTTTGGCGGTTAGTGTAGATAAAAAGCGGGTATATGTGCAACAGGGTTTTAACTTGCGACTTTCCTTGCTCGTTTCTGAGAACAATGCCGCAGAAATGGATTTCTACGAAGTAGAAAAGCAGCTGGAAAAAGTCCTCAAACTACTCAAGCCCGCTAATTGTTGGGAAGAGAATTTCGGTATTCAGGAAATTCCTGATATTCCGATAACTATTAATGGAAAACGATTTACTGAGTATCGGATTTATCAGGCTTCCTTTTTTCCTCTAAATAACCAATCTATTAGACTTCCATCTGTGGGTTGGATGATGAAAATGATAACAAAGTCGGAAGAAGGAAAAGATGTGATAGAATTAAAAACCTATACCTCTAAACCGCTCACGATTGAAGTAATGAGTCTTCCGCCTCACCCGCTACGAAATCAGGTCATCGTTGGGAATTTTAGATTAGAAGAAAAAATTAACAGCAGCCAACTTAAGACTGGAAATAGTTATCGGTATAATTTTAGCATAGTGGGCGAAGGGAATATTCAATCTGTTCGTGAACCAACATTTACGAATATGGCATTATTTGATGTATACCCGCCTGATATAGAAAATAACATAGTGCGACAAAAAAACAGGATTGCTGGTGCAAAAACGTTTCAGTATCAGGTGATTCCAAAACAAAGTGGTAATTATTCGTTAAACAATTTGGTATTTTGGGTCTATTTTAACCCTCAGAAGCAAAAATACGATACGCTGCGTTCAACGCTGAATCTGACGATTGTTGGAGAAAATGTTCAGAATACGCAATTGTTGACTTCGGATGCCGAGTCGGTTTATACGGGTATAGAGCAATGGGACAGTATGAAACCAGTGGTTGATTACCAGACCATTATTCGCAATATTGCCAACATCTTAATTGTAATAATGTTGATTGTAATGATTTTTATGTTTAGAAAATAATGAGCAGTACGTACGGAAAAATATTTAAAATAGCCACCTTCGGCGAATCACACGGCGCGGCCATTGGGGTAGTGGTAGAAGGATGCCCTGCGGGCGTAACGTTTGATTTGGCGTTTATTCAGCAGGAATTAGATCGTCGCAAACCTGGCCAATCGCGCATTACAACCCAACGCCGCGAGGCTGATACGGTGCAGGTTTTATCAGGGGTGTTTGAAGAAAAAACAACGGGTACCCCCATCTCGATGGTGATTTGGAACGAAGACCAGCGCAGCAAGGATTATTCACACATTGCTGATCAATATCGGCCGTCACACGCGGACTTTACCTATCAAACCAAGTATGGTGTTCGGGATTATCGGGGAGGAGGGCGCAGTTCTGCCCGCGAAACGGCGGCCAGGGTGGCTGCGGGAGCCTTGGCAAAATTAGTACTTGCTGACCTCGGTGTAACGGTGCAGGGGTATGTTTCGCAGGTTGGAAAGTTGAAATTGGATAAAGAATATCACGAACTTGACCTATCGCTGACTGACTCTAACGCCGTTCGCTGCCCCGATCCAGTGATGGCGCAATCAATGTTTGACTACATTGACGCTATTCGTAAGGAAGGCGATTCCATCGGCGGTATTGTAAGCTGCGTACTTAAAGGCGTTCCAGTAGGATGGGGTGAGCCTGTATTTGATAAACTTCATGCGGAGCTTGGGAAAGCAATGCTCAGTATCAATGCTGTCAAAGGATTTGAATACGGAAGTGGGTTTGCGGGTGTGGAATTGCTAGGTTCTGAACACAACGATGCTTTTTATACCGACGAGGACGGCAGAGTACGTACCCGTACCAATCATTCAGGAGGGATTCAGGGCGGAATTTCCAACGGTGAAGATATTTTCTTTAACGTGGCTTTTAAGCCCGTAGCGACCATCATGCAGGAGCAAGAAAGTGTCAACCGTGAAGGGGAGAAAATTTTGGTACAGGGCAAGGGAAGGCACGACCCGTGCGTGTTGCCAAGAGCCGTCCCAATCGTGGAAGCAATGGCCGCGCTGGTCTTGGTAGATTTCTACCTGAGAGATAGGACAATCCGGCATAAATAGTTTGACTTTAGCCGTATCTTTGCTAAATTTGTTAATAAATAAATATTTTCCTAGCTATGAAATTTACTGTATCGTCGTCGGTTTTGCTTAAACAACTCGCAGCGATTAACGGCGTCGTTTCCACCAATCCGATTGTTCCTATTCTTGAAAATTTTCTGTTTCAGCTAGATAACAACCTGCTTACTGTTACAGCATCTGATTTACAGACGGTGATGGTAACAGAATTGCCAGTGGAGTCATCTGATAAAGGAGCGATTGCGATTCCCGCCAAACTGCTTTTAGATACCCTGCGCGGCTTGCCAGAGCAGCCGATTACGCTCAACATAGACGGTGATACCTTTGGCATTGAAATTATCTCTGACAATGGCCGTTATAAACTTTCGGGAGAGAACCCCATCGACTTTCCGAAGATACCTTCGGTCAATCGGGCGTTCTCGGTTGAGTTATCGTCTCATGCCCTTTCAAATGCCATTGCCAATACGCTATTTGCGACCAGTACCGACGAGTTGCGTCCTGCCATGACAGGGGTGTTTTTGCAACTCGGCGCTGATTACGCCACGTTTGTGGCTACCGACGGCCACCGGCTCATTCGATATCGTCGATATGATGTCAAGTCGTTGGTCGATACTACCATGATTATTCCACGGAAAGCGTTGAATCTGTTGAAGACTTCGCTCCCCTCGGAGAGCGTACCCGTCAAAGCCGAGTTCAGCCAAGCCAACGCCTTTTTTAGTTTTGCCAATATTCGCATGATTTGCCGGTTGATTGACGAGCGCTTTCCTGACTATGAAAACGCGATTCCCACTAATAATCCAAACGTGTTGACCATCAGTCGGGGTGAGGTACTGAATTCATTGCGTCGTATTTCGATTTACTCAAACCGGACTACGCACCAAATTCGGTTGAAACTCACACCACCAAACCAACTTGTCATTTCGGCCGAAGATTTAGATTATTCTAATGAAGCCAATGAGCGCCTGTTGTGTGAATATAATGGCGATGAAATGGAGATTGGATTCAACGCCAAGTTTTTAATTGAAATGCTGAATAACTTAGACACAAGTACGTTGTCATTTGAGTTGTCGGCACCTAACCGTGCAGGGCTTGTGGTACCGTTAGAAAAAGAAGATGATGAGGATATTCTGATGCTGGTCATGCCAGTGATGTTGAATACCTATGCTTAATCAATAAGGATAAAAGTTGAAGGTTAGAAAACACCGGGGCTTTCTAACCTTCAACTTTTCAGTAGCTTACGGGCCATGTCGACGCAAAAAACACCTTTACTGCCGAGTCTCTCGGCTTTTTTTTTAACGGTATTACCCTTCATCACGAGTTCGATATTAGGGGCTTGGATTATCAGAAATGAAGCGCTTATTGAGCGTTTTAATCTACAAGATTGGGTAATTGTGTGCGTTGTATGTGCATTGGCGTGTGCATTGGCATTGATTCCGCCTACTTTGCTGGCTTTTGCTTTTGGGTATTTTCTGGGATGGTGGGCATTGGTTCCGTTGATTTTGCTCAATCTCGCGGCCATTGCCCTCGTGTACGAGATCACCAAACGTTTGAATGGTGAGATGCTACTGCGTTATCTTTCGCATTTCCCGCGGGTAGTTTCGATGCTGAATCGTATTCAGAAAGATGAATTACAATTCGTTTTTTTTACCAAACTCTCCCCTGTTGTTCCGTTCGCATTGACCAATCTTATATTTTCGCTATTGAAAATACGCTTTTCCAACGTCATTTTGGGCGGTTTCCTTGGCATGATTCCACGTACGGCGTTGGCAGTTTGGGTCGGACTTGAAGCAAAAGGATTACGTCAATTGATTGAAAATCCCAACGAAAATATAACCAGCCGGGTGGTAGTGATCATTCTAGTGATTGTCTCTGTGATTGGCCTTACCCGAGTATTTGTGAAGCGGTAGCCTTAAAATGTTTACGGGCTTTGAGTCGTAAAAGTAGGGTTTTAAACAAACCACTCCGCTACTTTTTCAATCAAACGGTGATGCCCCGTTTTAAGAATAATTGGCGCTGAATTTGGCAGGCGTTTCATTAAAGGCTGCACATAAGAAGCGGGTAATACCGCATCAAACCGCCCTAAAAATAGCTTTAAATCAATTTTATATTTGAGAATGATACTTGCTACTGCGGGAATATCAGGCTGGATGGTGCTAAAACCTACCCATGAGCGGTAAATGCGCTCGCGCTGGGTGGCAGTGGCAAGCGTGGACTGGGCAAATTTTACCGCGCTCTTCTCCACCAATCCTAATTTCTGAAATGGGTAAGCCAACTTCTTAAAGTGCTCGACATTCCCAACAACGAATTTAAAGAGTTTTTTTGTTAGCCAAAATCGCGTAGCCAACCGATACCACGGGCTTTCGGTAATTCCATCGGGAGCCAACAGCCAGCAGGAGATAATCTGGTTGGGGAATAGCTGTAGCGTAGCCAAGGCAAATTTTCCTCCCATGCTGAACCCGACAATCGAAAAAGTTTGCAGGTGATTTTCGGCCAAAAAGACCTCTAGGGTGTCTTGCCACTCCGCCATGGACAGTTTTTCGGTGTCCATGGCGGGGCTTTTTCCGTGAAATGGTAAATCAAAAAGGTAAAATGTGTACTGTTTCTTCAAGACATTGACCAAGGGCAAAAAACAGCGATGGTCTTGTCCAATGCCATGAAATGCCAAAAGAGGCCGTGGGCCTTCGCCATAGGTTTGATAATG
The DNA here is from genome assembly GCF_024158025.1 of Runella salmonicolor. NCBI lineage: Bacteria > Pseudomonadati > Bacteroidota > Cytophagia > Cytophagales > Spirosomataceae > Runella > Runella salmonicolor. The sequence continues at coordinate 241,614 of NZ_JAMZEL010000005.1, read as the reverse complement.
GAGGCGCATTTGAAGGATTTAGTAGCCAACACTCGTATCGTCACCTCGGGGGTCAGAGCCACCTTCGAGACGACCGTCGGGCAGCACCAAAATGCAGTCCATGCGTCCGATGGTATTGCGTTGCATTTCAAGAATGTATGATTTTGAGAGCAATCGTTGCAGAACGCCTTCCGTAAAAGCACCGTTTTCAAAAGTGGTTTTATCGGGAAGCCACTGATGGTGAAATTTATACGCATTTACGGCCTGTTGCATGGTCATGCCGTGCTCTACCACGTTTAGGATGGTTTGAAAGACCGACGTGATGATGGTTGACCCGCCGGGCGTTCCGACAACCATGTATAATTTTTTATCTTTTTCGAGAATCGTGGGGGTCATGGAGGATAACATTCGTTTGCCAGGAGCAATGGCGTTGGCTTTGTTGCCAATCAATCCAAACATGTTAGGAACGCCTGGTTTGATGCTGAAATCGTCCATTTCATTGTTCATAAAAAAGCCCGCTCCTTTGACAATCACGCGGCTGCCGTAGCCTCCGTTGAGGGTTGTCGTCACCGAAACAGCATTGCCTTCGCGGTCTACAATCGAAAAATGTGTCGTTTCCATGCTTTCATAACCCGAAATATCACCGCCTTTGATGGCCTTGCTATCGGTTGCTTTGGCAAAATCAAAATCTTTCCAGCGATTTTTCAGGTAGTTGGAAGCGATGAGTTGTTTGATGGGTACTTTCACAAAATCAGGGTCGCCCAAAAACTTGGCACGGTCGGCATAAACGCGACGCTCGGCCTCAATCATGACCTGAACGGTAGAGTCTGAATGCCAACCCCAACGTTTGAGAGGATAAGGTTCAACCAGTTTCATCAATTGCAATAAAGCCACGCCACCACTCGAAACGGGCGGCATCGTAATAAGTTTGTAGTCTTTGTACTTGCCAACGAGTGGCTTACGCCAAACGGCTCGGTATTGCTTTAAGTCTTCGGCCGAAATAAAACCTTTGCCACGCTGCATTTCGGCCACGAGCAAATCTGCCGTTTCACCTTCATAAAAACCCGCCCTGCCGTGTTCCTGAATACGCCGTAACGTTTTCCCCAAATCTGCTTGGATGAGGGTATCACCCGCTTGCCAATCGCGGCCATCCTTGCGCCGAAAATACGTGGTGTCGGCGTTGATTTTTAACAAATCACCTTTGATGCGGTTGAGACCAGTCGCTTCTTTGGTGGTAAGAATGACGCCCTTTTCCGCCAAATCAATGGCGGGTTGTAGTAAGGTAGCCCAAGAAAGTTTTGAGAATTTTTCGTGGATTTGCACCATGCCGTCTACCGAGCCCGGAACCCCGCTTGCGAGGTGGCCCGTCATGCTTAATCCAGGGATTACGTTGCCTTGGGCATCCAAATACATGTCTTTATGGCCTTGGATGGGCGCTTTTTCGCGAAAATCAAGGGTGTAGTTTTTGCCTTTTTTGGAACGATAGACAAAAAAGCCGCCCCCGCCAATGTTACCTGCTGAGGGGTGTACCACCGCCAATGCAAACTGAACGGCCACGGCCGCATCGGCAGCGGAGCCTCCCTTTTTTAAAATTTCGGTTCCCACTCGTGAGGCTTCTGGATGAGCCGTAGCGACCATGCCATTGGAAGCAATAACTCCCTGACGGTCTGAATAAAATGGTTTTTGGTTGGGGTCGTCGGTGAGAAACTGGTAAAAACCTTTGTTTTCTTTTACTTCTTGACCAAAAGCAGAAAAGCCGATACATACGGCCAGTACGTTGATGAAAAATTTGTTCATAAAGTGGGCATTGGAAAGTTTACGCTTTCAATTTACAAAAAGTCTTTCATTTTGCTTCCATAACAAAAGTTTTAGAAATTGCAGCCCATAAAATCATGACCAACATGGATAATTTTGACGATGACGATGACGAGGATTTTGGATTTAACGAAGAGGATTTCAATTCGGAAGAATCGAGGCGAGAATTTCAGCGGGAAAATGAGCGGGTAGACAATCTGCCGATTATGAAAAAAGCGCGGGAGATTTTCGATATTGTGGATTCGCTCGTCGAATTAATTGACGACGATGATGCGTTTATCGCTCATTACCGCAGTATGTTGTTTGAAGATGCGAGCATCATTTGTGCCAAAATTGCGGGGGCAGAAGGGGGAGATTTGTACAGCCTGCGTATGGAAAATGCGGTATTAATCAAAATCCATGCGCGCAACCTGCTGGCTCAGACTTCGGGCTTGAAAATGCTTGGTTTTAAAGACGTGCGTTATCTTCAAGTGCTTCGCGACGCCATCGAGGAGTTTCGACTGCTATTTCTTGAGTGGGTTGAGGGTTTTGACAAAACAAACGATATGTCTGATAATTGGGGTAACCTGTTTCGTTAGCGTTTATATTTCAAACAAAAATCCTTTGGAGACTAGCTCTTGGTAACGTTTTTCGTCAAACTGAAAAAAATACGCTCCTCGTCGTGACGTGCCTTTTTGCTTTTCTTTGAGTTTGACCAACAAATTCATGTTTAGGATTTTTTTGCTGAAATTACGCTTGTCGAGCGGACGTCCTAGAATGGATTCGTACAGATTTCGCAACTCCAACATGGTGAATTTTTCGGGCAAAAGTTCAAAGCCAATGGGTTGGTAGCGCACTTTTCGGCGGAGCTGTTCCAGGGCTTTCTCAAACATCGTAAAGTGGTCATACACCAATTCCAACTGAAGTACCTTCGAAATCGGTTGCCACGTAGCACCGTATTCGTGGGAGAGTTGATTGAGGGTGGGTTCTACTTCGATAAGGGCGTAGTAGCAGGTAGTGATGACCCGGTCGGTAGGAACCCGATACACATCTCCAAACGTATATACCTGCTCCATGTACACATCCTGAAGGCCCGTAAGTTTTACCACGGTTTTGCGCGCTGCGTCGTCGATGCTTTCTTCGGGATGCACAAAACCACCCAAAAGCGCCCAATGTCCAACCAAGGGTTCGTAGGGAAAACGGTGCAATAAAAGATGGAGTTCGGTGCCGTAAAATCCAAAAATAACGCAGTCGACAGAGTTAAGTAGACCAGTTTCTTCTTTGTGATAGTGTGGGGTGGGATGTCCGGTAAAACGAACAAACGGCCTGTTTTTTTGATTGATGGTCGAAGGTTCGCTCATCCTTAATGTGGTTTTTTTTATATTGAACAAAAAAGGCAATAGAAGATGAAAAATACCAATGTGTTACCACATTTTTCGTTTATAATGTCGTTTCTACTTGTCGTGTATCTCAACAGGTATTTTTGACCGTAACGGTTAGAAATTCGTATATTTGGCCCTTATAAACAATATTCCTTTAATCCATTCCGTTTTTGACACAGCAAAAACCAAACCAGTAATGATTTTACTCCAAGCGCAAACTGCCGTTGACTCCGTAGCTACCTCTGCTACTTCTGCCCAAGGAATCTCGTTATTCGATTTATTATTAAAAGGAGGCTGGGTGATGATTCCCCTCCTGATTATGTTCTTCCTGACGCTTTTTTTGATTTTTGAACGTTGGTTGGCCATCAATTCCAACGGCAAACTCGAAGAGAGTTTTATTGATAACATGAAAGATTTTGTGCAGCAAGGAAATATCAAATCTGCCGAATCATTGTGTCGTAATCAACGCTCTGCCGCGGGACGAATTTTTGAAAAAGCCGTTGGGCGTATTGGCTATTCCATCAAAGACATTGAAAGTACCATCGAAAACGCCAGCCATATTGAAATTTCACGCATGGAAAGCAACCTTGCCTACCTTGGGGTGATTGCGGGTATTGCGCCGATGTTGGGTTTCGTAGGAACAATCTCAGGGATTATTAACATCTTTTATAGCATTTCGTTGTCCAATGATTTTGACATCAGCACCATTGCGAGCGGGATGTACGAGAAAATGGTGACTTCTGGCGCGGGTCTGATTGTGGGTTTGGTTGCGTATATGGGCTATCACTTGTTGAACATGAAGATTGACCGCATTGCGCTAAAACTTCAGGCCGGGGCGTTTGATTTTATTGACGTTTTACAGAAACCCATTACGAGTCGTTCATGATAGATAATGCATGACCGAAATGACTAAACTATGAAAATCCGCCGTAAAGCCAGATTCGCCCCCGAAGTGTTCACCCAATCGCTGAACGACATCATGTTCTTCTTGATGTTGTTCTTCCTGATTATTTCGACGATGGTGAACCCCAATGTGATTAAGTTGATGCTCCCAAAGGCATCGGCTACCCAACAAATGCAGAAAAAGCAGACTACCCTCTCGGTAGATGCAGAAAAAAATTATTTTCTTGACCGTGAGCCATTGCCTAAAGAGCAGCTGGAAAGTGTTTTAGCGTCTACTTTTGCGGGAGTTGAGGAAAAGACAATCATTCTTCAGGTAGACCAAAGTATTTCCGTACAAGATTTAATAGACGTGCTGGCGGTAGGAGCCAAGCTTGATATTAAGATGGTGATGGCGGTGAAGAAATAGCCTTGAAGACTAATAAAGACTTGATTATCTTTTAGTTGAATTATAAAAAAAGGAGCTTGTGAATCTCACAAGCTCCTTTTTTATGGCCAATTTTTGGGAATATCTAATTGGCGGGCGTAGTTTTTGGGACAATGGCTGTGAACATACTTCAGCAGTTGTTGCATGTCTCTTTCAAAATCTACGTAGTAATCTGGGTTAAATTTTGCCAACTTTTTCAGCACGCTGTCGGTTCGCTTGGCAATGTATTCGGCGCAAGAATCGCTTTTGCTGTTATGAGTCAGGAGGAGCGAAGACTGCTGTTCAAAAAAAGTTAAAAGAAGGTAAATGGTTAATTCAATTTCGCCGTATTTATCCTTGGTGATTTTTAGGTGTTGACTGATATCCCCCGACAGGTTTCGCATGTCCATCATCATCCAGCCGGGCGTATTGTGGGTCATTTGGGCGCTTTTCAGAATTCGTCGTTTGATGTCGTCGCGACGGCTCTGAACGGTGTCGCCCATTTCAATAAGTTCAAATTCAAGCCGTTGCACAAGGTTGTCGTCTTTTCCAATCAATCGAAGAAGAAGTTTGTCTTTTTCTTTTTGTGGCATTTGGACGATGGCCTTTTTTAGTTCTTCTGGAATAGTCATCTTACAAACCTTTGTAATTTTTTTTCTTTTGGCGTATTTCCAAATCTTTCACCACGGTGTCATAAATACGCTCCATAAAAACAGGGTTGGTGGAATAAAATTGATAGCTACGATTGTAAGTTGCCGAATCGACACCGTATTTTTTAAACACCTTAGCCTTCATGTACTCAGTAACAATCGTGGAAGAATCGAGTGATGTCATTCCTAGCCTGCTCACTCTTGCTTCGATAATGTGAATATCGGTTAAAATTTGCGCCATTTTGGCTTCGGGTACGGTGCCCGCAGGGATTTCGGGTTCATCCTGACAGCCATAGAGTAACAAAGTAAAGACGGAAAAATAAAGGAGGGTACGGCGTATCATGACTGAATTTTGTATTTTTGAGGTACTGAGCTACAAAAATACGCATGATTGAGCAATTTATTACAAAGATTCGTCAGTACGAGATTCGGATTCGAAAAGCCGTCAATGCCGACATGCGCGGTAGCTTTCGGTCGGTTTTTAAAGGCTCGGGGGTAGAGTTTGCGGATTTGCGCGAATACCAATACGGCGACGACGTGCGTACCATCGACTGGAACGTATCGGCCAAAGGCCACGGAACGTTCGTGAAGATTTTTAGGGAAGAGAAAGAGCAAACGGTGTTTTTTATTTTAGACGTGAGCGGCTCTCAACAAGTGGGTCATGTCAATCATTCAAAATTGGATACCGCCAAAGAAATCTGTGGCGTGCTGGCTTTATCGGCGATTCAGGAAGCAAGTCATGTGGGTTTGCTATGTTTTTCGGACCAAAAAGAAAAATACATTCGGCCCTCCAACGGCATGAAACACGGCTACGAGGTGATTACTGAATTGTACAAACTCAAACCTGTCTCCTCTAAAACCAACTTAGCAGAAGGCATACTTTTTACCCTCAACGTACTCAAACGCCGCAGCGTAGTGATTTTTATTTCAGACTTTATCGATAAAAACTACGAGCACAATCTGCGGGCCTTGGCGCGTAAGCACGATTTGGTCATGGTGCACTTGCTCGACAAACGAGAAACTGATTTGCCGCGTTTGGGCATTATTCCGATGGTAGATCCTGAATCTAACCGAACCGTTTGGGTGAATGCCTCTTCTCCGTGGTTTCGCAAACGGGTACGGGAGGATTTTGCGCAGGTGGGAAAAAAAATCGAACAATTTGCCCGCCAAAACGACATCAATTACGTAGCTATTGATTCCCAACAAGACTATGTTGAGCCATTGGTTAAACTCTTTCGCATACGTCGCAAAAAGTAGGATGGGGTGATGGGTTGCTAAGAATCAGAAAGCGTTATATATTTGAGGGAATAACGAATTTCTGAATGATGCAAGAGTATTGGCAACCGCTGTTGATTGGTATCATGGCTTTTTTGTACGCTTCCGTTGGGCATGGCGGGGCGAGCGGGTATTTGGCGCTGATGGCTATTTTTGGTACTTCTCCTGCTTTGATGAAATCTTCGGCTTTGATTCTCAACGTATTTGTTTCTCTCGTTGCGTTCATTCAATATTACCGAGCGGGGCATTTTCGGTGGAATTTATTCTGGCCTTTTGCCCTTGCGAGCATTCCCCTTTCCTACATTGGTGCTACGCTGCCGATTACAGATTCACTTTATAAAAAATTATTGGCCGTAGCTTTGGCCATTGCCATTGCGAGGATGCTCTTTCAACCCGTGGAAAAAGCCGAAAATAAACCTGTGCCTTTGATGGGTGCATTGGCAATTGGGGCGGTCATTGGGCTATTGTCGGGGATGCTGGGCATTGGCGGGGGTATTGTTTTGAGTCCAGTCATTTTGTTGTTGGGCTGGGGACGGGTGAAAGAAACGGCCGCAGTTTCGGCTTTGTTTATCTTTGTTAATTCCATGTCGGGGTTGTACGGGTTGTTTCAAAAAGGATTTGAACCCAATGGTCAGCTAACTTCTTGGCTAGTAGCGGCTTTGGTAGGTGGGTTTGTTGGGGCTTATCAGGGAAGTTTTAAGTTTAACCTGCAAACATTGCGTTATATTTTGGCTTCGGTATTGTTGATTGCGGTAGCAAAACTATATTTGACCTAACTTCTCGCCTACAATCGTTTTGTCAGTGAAAAAATACCTTCTCTTTTTGTGTTTATTTTCGTGGAAAATAAACGCCCAAAATTTAGATACCCGCCTGCTGCAAGACGTGTATGGCTCCATCCAACCGACCGATGTAAGTACGGCAAAGTTCATTTCATCCACGGCTAAGCCGTTGAGTTTGGTGCTTCCAGCGGGTTTGTTGATTGCGGGTTTTTCAACCAAAAATAAGACCTTGCAACAGCAGGGCTGGCAGGCTTTGGGCGGGTTTGTTATTGGGACGGGTATCACACAAGTGACCAAACGAATTGTCTTGAGAGACAGGCCTTTTATTGAGCATCCTACGCTTTTTGCGGCGCGGGTAGAAGGTGAAGAGTCGCACTATTCATTTCCGTCGGGGCATACCACGGTGGCGTTTTCAACGGCTACGACGTTGGCCATCAATTATCGTAAATGGTACGTCATTGTGCCAGCTTATGCGTGGGCAGGAGCGGTTGGGTATTCACGAATGCGCTTGGGCGTGCATTATCCGAGTGATATTTTGGCGGGTGCCGTCGCGGGGGCGGCAAGTGCGTGGCTTTCGTACAAAATTCAGCAGAAATGGTTGAACAGAAAGATGCGAAAAACACCCAACTAAAAACATATTTGCATTTTTCTAAGTTATCCTCTTACCTTTGCGGTCAGTTCTGACGCGCAGAATTTTTTACAAAACGGGGTGCCCTAACATGACGGGCTGAGATTATACCCTTACCACCTGAACCGGGTAATGCCGGCGGAGGGAATTAAAAATGCTAAAGTTTACATCTTGGTTTTTGGCCGTGGCAACGGGAGTGTTGCTGTACGTGCCTGCACTTGCCCAACTATCTGTGTCGGGCAAAATCGTTGACGCCGAAGACGGCAAACCACTGCCGGGGGCAACCATCCGAGCTGGAAGTTTTCGGGGAACGGTGACAAACGAAAAAGGCGAATTCTCGCTAAAAAATCTTCCTAAAGACACTGATTTACTGGAGTTTTCGTACGTTGGCTATGAGAACCAGAAAATGGTGTTGGCTTCCCTTCAAAGTTCGAATTCAAACGTAGAAATTAAATTAGTCCGCAGTTCTTTCTCGGCCGACGAAGTAGTCATCAACGCTACGCGAGCCAATCAAAATTCTGGGGTGGCGTTTACCAATGTCGGAAAACTTGAATTGAGTAAGCAGAATTTAGGGCAAGACCTGCCCGTATTGCTCAATTTTACGCCCTCACTCGTCACTACCTCTGATGCGGGAGCGGGGGTTGGGTACACGGGATTACGTATTCGTGGCACAGATGCCACGCGTATCAACGTGACCATCAACGGAATTCCTTACAACGACGCCGAAAGTCAGGGAACGTTTTGGGTAAATATGCCCGATTTTAGCTCGTCGGTCAGCAGCGTGCAGATTCAGCGTGGGGTGGGGACTTCTACCAACGGAGCGGCCGCATTTGGGGCTACGGTCAACATCAACACCAACGAATTCAGAAAAGAAGCCTACGCCGAAATCAACAATTCGGTGGGTTCTTTCAAAACCCGTAAGCATACCGTTATGGCGGGTACGGGTTTGTTGAACAATAAATTTACGTTGGACGCTCGTTTATCAAAAATCACCTCCGACGGCTTCATTGACCGCGCTAAGTCGGATTTGGGGTCGTTTTATGTCTCTGGGGCTTATTTTGGAAAGAAAAGCTCGGTGCGTTTGAACGTGTTTTCGGGGAAAGAAATAACGTATCAGGCATGGGAAGGAACCCCAGAAGCGCGAATTAAAGGCGACCGAGAAGGAATGTTGGCTTACATCGACCGCAACGGCCTGAATGAGCGTGATGCCCAAAATCTCTTAAATTCCGATAGTCGGACGTACAATCTTTATTTGTACGATAACCAAGTAGATAACTATCAGCAAGACCATTATCAACTGGTTTCGTCGCATACGCTCAGCAAAAACTGGACGTTTAACCTTAATGGATTTTTGGTGAAAGGCCGTGGGTATTATGAGCAATACCGCGACAACGATAGGCTCAGAAACTATAAATTACCCTCAGTAATTGTGGGCGGAGACACCATTACGCGCAGCGATTTGATTCGCCGTCGGTGGTTGGATAATTCTTTCTACGGGACTACGTTTTCGTTGGATTATAACAGCTTTCAAAAGCTCACCGCCAACATCGGCGGAGGATGGAATCAATACGATGGTAACCACTTTGGGGAAGTGATTTGGGCGCGCTTTGCGAGCAATAGTAGCATTCGTCAGCGGTATTATCAAAACGTTGGAATGAAAACGGATTTCAATCTTTACGGTAAGGTGTATTATCAACTCACTGACAAACTGAATGTGTTTGCCGATGCCCAAGTCAGAAAAATCGGTTATTTTGTAAAAGGCGACGACAACCAGCAACGGCAGCAATCGCATGATGTCAATTATACTTTTTTCAATCCTAAAGCAGGTTTAACCTATCAGGTGTCAGAAAGTAGCGCGGCTTTTGCCTCTTTTAGCTTGGCGCACCGCGAACCAAACCGTGATGATTTTACGGAATCTACGCGTCAGATTCAGCCCCAACCCGAGGTATTGCGTGACTTAGAGTTTGGCTATCGTTTCCAAAAAGGCCGCGTCGCGGCGTCTGTTGGTGGGTACTATATGAATTACAAGAACCAATTGGTGGTATCGGGGCAGTTGAACGACGTTGGAAATCCCATTAAAATCAATGTGCCAGAAAGCTACCGCGCGGGAATTGAATTGGAGTTTGGGGCGCAGTTGAGCAAACAATGGAAATGGAATGCCAACGCGACGTTCAGCCAAAATAAAATCAAGAATTTTACGGAATATATTGTCAATTACGACGATGAAAATGGCGGTTATCAAACCACAAACCACGGAAATTCAAGCATTGCGCTATCGCCTAATGTGATTGTAGGAAGCCAACTTATTTACACGCCCATGAAGAACCTAGAAGTGGCGTTGTTGACCAAATACGTAGGGAAACAATACTTAGACAATACTTCCAACGAAGGCCGTAAATTGGACGCGTATTTTACCAATGACCTTCGGGTGATTTATCGCATTAAGCTTAAATGGATGAATGAAATCACGGTAAGTGCCTTGGCCAACAACATTTTCAATGAGTTGTACGAATCCAACGGATACACCTACAGCTATATTTTCGGTGGTCAGACTACCACCGAAAATTTCTACTACCCGCAGGCTGGGCGTAATTTTCTGGTAAGTGTGGGTTTGAAGTTTTAAGAGAAAGAAATATTGACACAATTTAACGTCGGCGAGGTTTCAAACCTCGCCGACGTTGGTTCATCAATCTCGCCGACGTTGGTTTACAGCCAGCCCGCAAAAACTTGTTTTGCGTAGACCAAATCGCGTTGGTGCGCTTCTACGGCTTTTACGGTATTGGGCGATTGGCCTTCCAGACATTGCTCCAATACAAGCAATGGCGTTACTTTCAGCGCTTGCAGCTCACGTACCAGACGTGGATAGTCAATGTCGCCTTCACCAAAAATTTCTCCCCAAACGTTGCCGACAGATTGGCGTATGTGCAATTCTACTACGCGCTTGCCGTACATTTTTACTACATCAAAGAGGGCCACTTGTGAGTTACCTGCGCCTCTGTAAACCCAGTGTACATCTAGACAGAAACCTACATTTTTTGGGTCGGTATTTTGAAGCATGTGGTGAAACTCGCGGGCACCAGCGCGCAGCTCCACATCGTGGGTATGATAGGCGAGAGTTACGCTGCGTTTGCGAAGTTCGCTACCTAAAAACTCCAGATTTTTGGCTTGCTCAATCAGTTGAGAGTCATTCTTAATGTCGCTGCTACCCCATTTCAACGGGCTGGGGTTGGAAACCAATATTTTCAGTCCTAGAGGTTGCGCTGCTTCAGCAATGGCCAATGCCGTTTCGATAGAACGTTTCCCCTCCGTGGGGTCGTGCAAGACACTGCCTACGTAAGCCGAAGGCATGGTCAAATTGTATTTTTTGAGCAACGGAGCCAGCCTTTTTACCTCTTCTACGTTAGAGAAACTGGGCTCGTAAGCCGTTAGTCCTGATTTGACGTATTCGGCCAAAGACGCATCCAAATCGGCGTTCCAATCGCGTTTGTCGCGGTTATAAAATGTAATCCACGCATATTGGTTGGAAGAAATAGGGCTCGCTTTGGAAGCAAAAGTAGCGGCCGAGTTGGTCAATAAGACCGCACTGCTGGCGGCAAGGGTTTCTATAAAATGACGACGATTGTAATGCATGTGCGTATTTTTAAGAAAAAGGCCTACATGCACCTAAACTTACTTTAGAATGCTACAAAGAAGCTGTTTCCATTGGCCATAGCTGTTGTTAATGTATCAAAAATTGAAGTGTATTTTTTGAGTAAATTTACATTAATCGCCTTATAATCAAACTTTTGACTAGTTCATAAAAAGGTTGTGGTTGCATGGTACGCCAGTTTTCCAAGTGGAGTGTGCCGCCAAAATTGAGATAGTAATCTAAACGATAGCGCTTCCATTCCCGCTCGATGTGGTCGCGGGAGCCAACCACGGCAATCCATCCGTCTTCAATTTCTTCAAACCACTCGGCATAATACTCGTCGTCGGAGCCGTGGAAATTAAGAATATTTTCGCCAATCAAAATAAATTGGCTGATACCTTCGGCCAATAAATGGTCAATGACATTACGCTTGAAATACATGATGTCGTTGTGGAGGGTATCGTTCCATTCGCCAAACAACTCAATGACCGCAAACGTCTTTTTATAGTCGGCAAAAAGAATTTTCACGTAGAGTGTTTCAGAGTCGATGTCATCCCAAAGAGGATGAATATAATAGCCGTAAATGTCGTGTTCGTATTGATTCATGTTATAGTCGCGGCCATAAAAAGGGGATTTACGGTCTTCAGCGGCTACATAGTGTTTTTCCCAATTATAAAAAGGCTCAATTTCATGCATAGTTCACCACGGTCAAAGCTCAGGTGGGCAATCCCACAAATAATAACAAATATACAATCTGAGAAGGAATGGATAACTGAGAGAAGGGCTTATTTATTTCGAAGTCAGTTGCTATAAAAAAAAGCGTAGACACTTACTTTGGGAGACATTGTTTTTCTGTTAATAGTCAAAAGCAAGTTAAAAAATTGGACCTGTTCTTGGGTAAAATCTATTACTTTTGGTTTATCAAAGCAGTTTGAATTGTTTTTTGAGATGCCTACTGATTCTATTCAATATACGTACAGTCCCGAACATTTACAGGTTTCGGAACCTGGTAAATATACCTCCGAGCATCTTCGTACGGAAGAAATGGTCATTAATATTGGCCCGCAACACCCGTCTACCCACGGCGTGCTGCGACTGGAGGTTGTGTCGGATGGAGAAATCATTGTCGATGTGGTGCCGCATATTGGGTACCTGCACCGTTGTTTCGAAAAACACGCGGAGTCGTTGCCGTTCAATCAAATCATTCCTTACGTAGACCGTATGGACTATGTAGCGGCCATGAACTCCGAGCACGCCTACGTGATGGGCGTTGAGCGGATGCTGGGCATTGATAAAGACCTACCCAAGCGCGTCGAATACATTCGGGTATTGGTGGCTGAACTCAACCGCTTGGCATCGCATTTTGTAGCGATAGGCACCTACGCCATGGACATTGGAGCGTATACGCCTTTTCTCTGGATGATGCGCGACCGTGAGCATATTTTGCGGATGCTGGAGTGGCTTTCGGGCGCACGAATGCTCTACAATTATATCTGGGTGGGCGGTTTGTTTTATGATGTACCCGTTGGTTTTGAGGAGCGTTGTTTGGAGTTTGTTAATTATCTTAAACCTAAATTAGAAGAACTTCAACAACTGGTTATTGACAATAAAATTTTTGTACAACGCACGGCTAATGTAGGTGTACTGCCTTTATCAGTTGCGATAAATTATGGCTGCTCAGGACCCGTATTGCGTGGTTCGGGATTGAGATGGGATTTACGCAAAGTAGATGGTTATTCGGTTTATCCCGAATTGGATTTTGACGTACCGATGGGAGAAGGACTGGTCGGAACCGTCGGAGATTGTTGGGACCGAAATTATGTGCGGGTGCTAGAATGTAGAGAGTCTGTTAAAATCATCAAGCAATGCGTTGAGAAATTGCTGGGTGAACACTGCCGTACGCCTGATTTTGACCCGCAGGCTTTTGTTCCCAAAAAAATTCGTCCGCAGGCGATGGATTACTATGTACGGGCTGAAAATCCCAAAGGAGAACTAGGCTTTTTCTTCCGTACAGATGGCAAATCCGATATTCCCGTTCGCTGCAAAGCCCGGGCCTGTTCATTTAATAACCTCTCGGTGATTGCCGAAATTTCCCGTGGTGCTATGCTCGCCGATTTGGTAGCGATTATCGGCTCCATTGATGTAGTGATGGGGGAGGTTGATAGATAAGTGGCAATTTGCAGTAGACAATTTAAACATGATAAAATTACTACCTGCCTACTGCAAACTACCTACGCTAAAACTATTCGTCGGTAAACATATACCCCACACCTTTGAGCGTTCTGATGTAGGTTTCGCCTACTTTTTCCCGCACTTTTCGGATGTGCACGTCTACGGTTCGTTCGAGAACGTAAATATCAGCTCCCCAGATTTTTTGGAGCAATTCTTCTCTATTAAATACTTTGTTTGGGTGGTTGGCTAAGAAAAAGAGTAATTCAAACTCTTTTTTGGGCAAAACCACCGATTTATCGGCCTTAGTGACTGTGTAGTTTTTTCGGTTGATAGACAGACCCGCAATCTCAATCTGCGACTCAGGCTCGGCCTTTTGGGCCTCTCTTCTAAACAACGCATTGATACGACTCATCAAGGCCCGTGGCTTGATGGGTTTTGTAATGTAATCATCCGCGCCGATTTCGAAGGCGGCTACCTCCGAATACTCTTCCGAACGAGCGGTCAGAAACAAGAGATACGTGTTCCGAAAATCGGGAATGTCCCGCAACAGTCGGGCGGTTTCGATGCCGTCCATTTGGGGCATCATAATGTCGAGTACGACAAGCTCAGGAATGAAAGTACGGGCGATTTCCAACGCATTTTTTCCGTTGGAAGCCGTAGCTACTTCGTAGCCTTCTTTTTCCAAATTGTAAGCAAGAAGCTCGACAATATCCGGGTCGTCGTCGACGACTAATACTTTGTGTGCAATTTGAGCCGATTTAGCTGCGCTCATGGCATGGGAGTTGATTTCGAGGACGAAAGTACGAGACGTGTCAGGAATTTTAACACCGCTTATTCATTCTTAACACAAAGTTAACAGTAGATTTGTATAAATGGAAGGTTGAAAAAAGGTTATAAAAGGTAATTTCTTCACTTTCTAAGCATCTAAACGCTCCGGGGAAGGATTTGCTGCTTCATCCATCACTTTTGCCATCCGACCAATGAGTTTTTGCATCGAGCGCTCAATGACTTCGTATTCTACTTTTTCTTTGGCAATTAATACAAACGCAATGTAGGAAGGAGCGCGGTGTGCGGGTGTTTCAAAAAAAAGGTGTTTGTTTTTGCGATAAGCTTCGCGGCAGCGGCGGCGCAGGAGGTTGCGGTCAACAGCCCGCTTAAAATTTCGCTTCGAAATCGTAAACAGCACTTGAGGAAGTGCCTGTGCAGAAGGAGAAAGTTCGTAAAGGTAAAATACCTTAAAAGGAAAAAGGTAGGACGTTTGGGTTTCCGTGCTACCTTTTTCAAACAAACGGCCAATTACTTTTGGGCTGCTTAACCGTTCTATTTTTTGTAATGTCTGTCTCAATGTTTGAATCGTTTGAACTACTGCATTTGTTTGAGAAGCTTTCTTCAACTTTCAAACAAACAAACTCCCCAAACACGCAAACAAATTATTGCTTGTGACGTTTTTCGTCCGAAACTGTAAGTTTCCAACGGCCTTTTTTGCGACGAGCGGCCAACACCTTGCGGCCATTGGCTGATTCCATCCGCTCACGGAAACCGTGCTTGTTACGTCTTTTGCGGTTTGAAGGTTGATATGTACGTTTCATTTTTTTGACCTTTTATTTCTTGTAAATCCTTGATTTCAAAAGAGTCCGCAAAGGTACGGAAACTTCCAAAAGTTTACAAACTATTTTTTGATTGAACGGTCGAAATTTGGAAGGACTGTGAATTAATTGTTATTTCACGGGCATTAATTGAGCGGAGAAATACCGCGTTTGCTATGCCCAAAGCCCCCAAAAGTGCCTCTATTCTGTGGTTTCTTCTTTTTATCCTTGTCAGTGCGGCGGGATATGGCTTGGTGGGGTATCATTGGAAACGAACCCAAGCGGGAGAACTTATTCTGACATTTGGCGTATTATTTTTGATGTATGCCTTAGTTATTAGCCAAAAATGGGACAAAATCCAAACCCAAAAATGGATTTGGGGTGCCCTTGGCTTCCGCGTTTTACTGCTGTTTTCGATGCCCGCACTGTCCGACGATTATTTTCGGTTTATTTGGGATGGACGTTTGTTATCAGTGAGTTACAACCCCTATCTGTATCTACCTTCCGAAATAATCACTACTTCTGTCGCCGCCGATGCGCACCTAAACGCAGCGCTTTTTCAGGGGCTTAATTCTCCGAATTACTTCACGGTTTATCCACCCCTGAATCAATGGATGTTCGGGCTGTCGGCTTGGATGGCGGGCGATAGTGTGTTGCTCAACATTGTGGCGTTGCGGTCATTTATTCTTATGGCCGAGCTCGGGACTATTTACCTATTAACTACTTTCAGATTTCCTAAATATAAAGAAAAGGGCATTCAAAACGCGGTGCTGATTTACGCACTCAATCCATTCGTTATCATTGAATTGACGGGAAATTTGCATTTTGAAGCGGTGACGCTGTTTTGTGTTTTGTTGGCAGTGAGGTGGATTGACAGGCCGTTTCGTGGAGATAAATACAACGTCGGGTCGGCAGGAGCATTGGCAATGGGAGCCGCCGTAAAACTGTTGCCATTGATTTTTCTACCGCTTATTTTCAAACGATTTGGATTTCGTAAAGGCCTTGTCTATTGTGTAATCGTAGGTTTGATTTTAGTGACGTTGTTTGCTCCGTTCCTGAGCCGTGAACTGGTTGTCAATTTCGGCAAAAGCCTTGATTTGTACTTTCAGAAATTTGAATTCAACGCCAGCTTTTACTATTTGTTCCGCAAGGTGGGTTATTGGATTACGGGTTATAATATCATCCATTTATTGGGCCCGTTGCTGTCGTTGGTGACGTTGGGTTGTATTGCCCAAATAGCGTTTCAGCGTCGAAGTTTACCCGAAAAAATGCTGCTGGTGCTGACCGTTTATTTTTTGTGCGCCACGACCGTCCATCCTTGGTATATCACTACCTTGGTGGCTTTGGGGGCGCTCACTGGGCGTTGGTACCCCGTGGTTTGGTCGGCGTTATTGCCGCTTACTTACGTTGCGTACGCTTCGCAGCCTTATGAAGAAAACCTGCGGATTGTGGCGCTTGAGTATATCCTGGTGATTGGCTGTCTGGTGTATGAGCTATTCGTGAAAGGGATTGATTGGAACGCTCCAACAAAGGATGTTTAGTGTTCAGGCTTAATTTTTTCCTGAAAAAACTTGACCCGTAAATTCGTTGAATCGGCGGGCGCTTCGTAATTGAGCCACAGGTAAGACGCGCGGGTATCTTTGGGTAAAAACAGCAAACCGCGTACTGATTCGCCCACAGGCAAGGTGGTTTTGCGGAGTGCCATGTCTTGCCAATTTGCTCGTTCATGTTGCAATTGGTCGGTGCGTATTTTTTGAAGCTGTACGTCAGCAATCTGCTTTTGAATGATAAAATTGTACGCCTGCGCATGATTGTAGCGATTGTTGGCCTGTTGCTTCCATGAGCGGTCGTTGCGATTTGAACTGTGAATATCGCTCGCAATAGTCGCCACTAACATCACCCCATTAAAAATAGATGCCGCGACTAAGCGTTGTTTTTGGCGTTTTATTTCCAGGGTTGCCTGTTCAATTTTTTGCTCTGGGTCGGTAGCGCGGTACGTGGCGGCGTACGGAGAATTCGTTTTTTTGAGTAAGGTGTCGCTTTTTTCTTCAAAAGGAAAATAAGTGAAATCGTTGGGGTCAACCAATAATGGGGCGCTAGTTCGGTTTTTGATTTCGACATCCAATACCAAATGATGCGGATCTTCAAACTCGTAGGAAGCCACCAATACCACCCCGTTTTGCTCCACCCGCGTCACCTCACGTCCATCAATCCAGGCGATGTCGCCCGAAGCAGGGCGTAAATGATAAAAGCTTGGGGTACAACCCGCCAGCCAGACAAGGCTCGCGCATAAAAGAATGTTCAGTTTGTTTTTCATGGCAGGAATGATACTTTTTTGTTCTGGATGAACGATTGATGGTTTCAAAATCAATCGTCTTGCTGTTTGACAAAAATAGATATTCACTCCGCTGTTTCAAACAGATTTTTGATAAACGGTTACGACTGCACAAAGGGCAGCAACAGTTCATATACTTTATGCAAAGGCAGACCCATAATGGTATAAAAAGAACCTTCAATGCGATTGATTCCCATCATGCCAATCCATTCTTGTACACCGTAAGCACCTGCTTTGTCGAAGGGGCGATAATGCTGAATATAATACTCAATTTCGGCGTCGGTAAGGGTTTTAAACTCTACCTTGGCTACATCGCTGACGGTTTGGTAACCACGGCTGCTCAACAGACAAATGCCCGTAATGACCTCGTGGCTGCGTCCTGAAAGCTGCTGGAGCATGGCTTTGGCTTCGATGGCGTTGGCGGGTTTGTTGAGAATCATGTTGTCTACCACCACAATCGTATCGGCACAGAGGACGAGGCGGTCGCTCAAATCTGACTCAAATTGGGCTGCTTTGTGTTTGGCCAAATACCCCGCCACTTCGGCGGCGGGCATATCGGCGGGAAAAAGCTCATCGGTGGGGCGAACCTCAACGGTAAAATCAAACCCCAACTCACGCAACAATTGCTGACGGCGCGGAGAGTTGGAGGCAAGAACGAGGGGGTGGGTGAGCAGCAGCATTTAAATAGTAGGCGTTAGATTTTCTCCTTGTGCATCAGCGTAGCCACGCCTTTGGTGGTGATTTTATTGGTAGTTACATCAAAAACTTCGCCCAAAATCTCACCCGTATGTTTTTCAGGATTGAGCGTGATGACCGTAAATTTTACTTTGTAATCGGTATCCACAAACATCGGTCGCAGAAACTGGAAAGTTTGTCCGACGTAGATGGAGCCGTAGCCTGGAAACTTTGTGCCGATTACTTTGGTGAATACGCTCGCGCCCAGCATTCCGTGAATGATGGGTCGTTTGAAGGGCGTCGTGGCGGCGTATTCGGGGTCTAAATGCAACGGATTGTCGTCGCCGGTGAGTTGGGCAAAGGCAATAACATCATCTTGAGAAAAACGGAATTCGTATTCGTAGGTATCGCCGAGGGAAAGTTTCATAGAAGTTGGGTTTTAGCGTTTGATAAAAATATGGTTTTATAATGACCCCGTTTTTCCACCGTCAACGGGAATATTAATGCCGCTTATGGCGGCGGCGGCTGGACTGCACAAAAATGCCACGGCGGCGGCTACTTCTTCAGGCTCAGCAAAACGCCCGATTGGAATTTCGGATTGGAGCTGGTCTGCCACTTCGTCAACGGTTTTTCCTGTTGCTTCAGCCCGCAATTTATTGACGGTGTCCAAACGCCCCGTTTTGGTGTAGCCCGGCAAAACGTTATTGACCGTAATGCCGAATTTGCCAATCTCCAATGATAGGGTTTTGGCCCAACTCGCCACGGCCCAGCGGATGGTATTAGAAACCCCTAACCCTACAATCGGCTGTTTGACCGACGTCGAAATGATGTTTACAATGCGCCCGAAACCCGCTTTTTTCATGGCTGGAACAACCGCCTGCGCCAATACCTGATTATTGACGAGGTGCATTTCAAAGGTCTTCATAAATTGCTCTGGAGTCGCATCAATGATGGGGCCGCCCGTTGGGCCTCCTGTGTTGTTGATGAGAATGTGAACTTCTGGAAACGTCGCCAAATAGGTGTCAATGGCGCTTTTTACGTTTTCTGGATTGGAAAAATCAGCCACAATATAACGGTGCGTTTGCCTTTTGCTCACGTCCAACGTACTGAGTGTTTGTTGCAATGCGGCTTCATTGCGCGCCATAAGCGTTACATTGGCACCCATCAGGGCCAATTCTACCGCCGATGCGCGCCCGATACCTTGCGTACTGCCGCAGACAATGGCGGTTTTTTGGGTTAAATCAAGATTCATAGCTAGTGGCCCAATTTTTTGGGCTGTTTTACGGGTGGAAATCCTTTTGGCTAAAAATTAAGTATGTATTCTAAAACGTATGCTGCTTTGATTTCTGAAAACGTTTTCTGCTGATGGTGAATTATTTGCTTTGTGACATTGTACTAACATCATATCAATCATACCTCTCAACTTCTTAAAACTATGCGCTGTTTTGCTTTAATTGTTTTTTTAGTGATGGCAGTATTTAGTAGCTGTACCGCTACGCCCACGTCTACTGCGGCCCCCGTTGACCACGCGGCTTGGGACAAACTTCTGAAAAAACACGTAAACGACAAAGGTTTTGTCAATTACACTGCATTCAAAAAAGATTACGCCGAACTTAAAAAATACCTAGATATGCTCAGTGCGAGCGCTCCCAACGACAAATGGAGCAAAGATGAGCAGTTGGCGTACTGGATTAATGCCTACAATGCATTTACGATTCAGTTGATACTAGACAATTATCCGGGTATCACGAGCATCAAAGACATTGGCTCAAAAATCAAGATTCCGTTTGTTAATACCCCTTGGGATATAAAATTTATTACCATTGGCGGTACAAAAATGGATTTGAATAACATCGAACACGGGATTATCCGTAAAAAATTTGATGAGCCTCGGATTCACTTTGCGCTGGTGTGCGCGGCCAAATCGTGCCCGCCGTTGCGCAACGAAGCATTTGTGGCGGAGCGTTTGGATAAGCAGTTGGATGAGCAAGGACGGGATTTTATCAACGATAAAACCAAGAATAACGTCACTAAAAACAAGGCAGATTTATCGAAAATTTTGTCTTGGTACGGGGGAGATTTTACGAAGACAATGCCCATTATTGATTGGGTAAATAAATATTCAACGGTAAAAGCCGACAAAAAAGCCAGCGTTACGCACATGGATTACGACTGGGATTTGAACGGAAAATAATTGATAGCTTCCCGAAAGTAGTCAACTTTCGGGAAGCTAAATCTTCGATTATGCTTTTACCGCTACTGGTTTTAAGTCGGTAAGGTCGGCAATTTTGACGGGTTGGCCCGTCTTCATGCTTTTACGAGCACCGATTCCTACCAAAATGGCCATTGCTCCGTCGCGGCTTCCTGCCGATTGGCGGAAGGTGTCTGCTGCGTTGGGGTTGCGGAAAATCTTATCTCGTAAGCGCGCATCGCCGCCGCCGTGCCCTTCGGCTTGCGGAATTTTGATGTATTCTACTTCGCCAAAATTCTTGGAAAGCATCAATTCATCGTAGGGTTCACGCGTCATTTTTCCTGATTCTTTAACCCACGCTTCCAAACGCCCTTTGGTGCCGTTGAACGCGATTCTGTAGCCTTCATACGGCGAATAGGTCGTTAGAGAATAGCTCACGTTCACGCCGTTGGCGTAGTGAATCGTGGCCGCCATTTTATCATAAATATTGATGTCTTCTTTGAATACACAGCCGTCGCGGTGGTAGCCGTCGTATTTTTCATTGTCCACGTACAGGGCAGTGAGGCGTTTGTCTTTGGTGACGTCAAAATAAAACTTACACTCGGCTTTATGCGCACAGCTGCGGCAGTTGGTGCCTCTTATGGTGCCATTTTTGCCATAGTGTTCCAACGCTCCTTGGGCATACACGCTTTCGGGCTCAGATTCTAGCCACCAGTTCAATAAGTCAAAATGGTGACTTGCTTTGTGTACCCAAAGCGAACCGCTTTTCTCTTCCAAACGGTGCCAACGGCGGAAATAATCGGCTCCGTGGCTGGTGTCAAGATACCAGTGAAAATCCACGGAAGTAACTTTCCCGATGGCTCCTTCGCGCAGCAGTTCGTATAGTTTTTGGCGGTGTGGCGAATAACGGTAGTTGAACGTCACCGTTACTTTTTTGCCTGTGCGTCTTTCGGCGTCCAAAATGGCCTGGCATTTACCTTCGTCGGTGGTCATGGGTTTTTCCGTCACAATGTCGGCTCCCATTTCCATGCCTTTGATGATAAATTGGTCGTGGGTGGCGTCAACGGTGGTGACGATGAGGATGTCAGGTTTGGTTTCCCGCATCATTTTTTCAAAATCGGTGAACAGCGGGCAAGTCACATTCAGCATTTTACGGGCGGTTTCGGCGCGGCCAGGGTTGATGTCGCAAAGCCCCACAAACTCGATGACGTCGCTAAATTCTTTGACCACTGCTACGCCCCACATACTCGTACCACGGTGGCCAGTACCTACCATTGCTACTTTGCGTTTGGCCGAAGTACCGCTTGCAAATACGGAAGCAGAGGCCAACACGCCCGCGCTGGCCAAGGTTGATTTTTGTAAAAACTCCCGTCGATTAAGGGTTTCTTGAAAATTATTCATGTGTGAAAGTTTTGATTTACAATAGGTTATTATTTTGCTTATTTGAATCAATCCATGTGAAAAACGCACTCTAAAGACGTACTCACGGGCGAATTGTCGGGATTGGTGTCCATAATATCAGCCATGTATGCCCACCATTTTTTTACGATGGGGAGTTGGGGCAAATCATTGGCGGTATTGTTTTCCGTTAGTTTCTGAACGGCAAACAGCACGCCCGTAGTACGGTCGAGATAAATTGAATAGTCGCTTACTCCAGCTTCGGTCAGTGCTGCCGAAAGTTCGGGCCAGATTTCGTCGTGACGTTTTTTGTATTCGTCCTCAAAACCAGGTTTGAGTTTCATCAAAAAGGCAATTTTTTGCATGGTATCGGATGGATTACTTTAAAAGTGGCAAGGCGTTTATAACACAAATAGAAAAGGATGTTTTGAACCAACCCTCCTGTACTTATATGGCTTGAAATTAATTTCTATTCGCAAAAATTCTTATTTGTAATATATTTTATAAAATATAGGTTTAAATAAAAAATATTTTATAAAATCGCATTGTTTTTAAACCATACTACCTAACAATGAAGCAGATTTTTGTCGGATTATTGATTGTGTTGACGGTCCAACTCAATGCTCAAGTTTCAATCATTCCCAAACCGCAACTCCTCCAACTTCATACGGGAGAATTTACCCTGACGCCCTCCACGGCGATTCAGACCGCCCCTGAGGTGAAAGCAGAAGAAGTGGTTCGTTTTTTGGTCGAATCGGTCAAGGCACAAACGGGAATACAACTCTTGCCCAACGCCAAATCGTTGCCTTTTATTTATCTTAAATCAGATGCCTCTCTGCAAAACGATGAAGCCTATCGCCTCACGGTTACTGCTGAGCGCATTTTGATTGAGGCCAAAACCAATCAGGGGTTTTTCTGGGCGGTGCAGTCATTGCGTCAATTGTTGCCTTTTCAGAAAACGACTTCGGCCAAAATTCCTTGTCTGATGATGGAAGATGCGCCTAGTTTTCGGTGGCGCGGGCATATGATGGACGTAGCGCGGCATTTCTTTCCCGTAAGTTTTATCAAAAAGCAATTGGATTTGATGTCGTTATATAAACTCAATATTTTTCATTGGCACCTGACCGACGACCAAGGCTGGCGCATCGAAATCAAAAAATATCCTAAACTAACTTCCGTAGGCGCGTGGCGAAAAGAGCCCGATGGTAGCATACACGGTGGTTTTTATACCCAAGCCGAAATTAAAGAAGTGGTAGAATATGCCCGCCGTCGCAACATCACGGTGATTCCAGAAATCGAAATGCCGGGCCATTGCGTTGCGGCGTTGGTGGCTTATCCCGAATTGGCCTGTACCAATGAAAAACGAGTGGTTCCCAACAGTTGGGGTGTTTTCGGGGATGTGTTTTGCGTTGGTAAAGAGAACGTGTACGTGTTTTTGCAAAACGTACTGGATGAAGTTATGCCGCTGTTTCCGAGTCGCTATGTTCACATTGGTGGCGATGAAGTGCCCAAAACTGCGTGGCAGGCTTCGCCCGAATGTCAGGCGTTAATGAAAGCCCAAGGCTTAAAAGATGAACATGAATTGCAGAGTTATTTCATAAAACGCATTCAAAAATACCTGCAATCCAAAGGAAAAACGCTCATTGGGTGGGACGAAATCTTGGAAGGCGGAGCCGACAAAGACGCCATTGTGGAAGTGTGGCGGGGCGAAGCCGAAGGCCGAAAAGCACTGGCAAACGGCAATCGGATTATCCACGCAGGGCCTTATTATTTCGACTCTCCCAACGCCAATTTGACCCTCAAAAAAGTCTACGAGTACGATAACCTCAGCGACCCAGCCTACCGACAAAACAGCACTCAAGTTTGGGGAGCGGAGTGTCCATTGTGGACCGAGCGCGTCACGACTTACAACGCCGAATATATGTTGTATCCTAGAATGTTGGCATTTAGCGAAAGCCTTTGGAACAACGGTACGCGCAATTTTGAGGAGTTTCGGGCCCGAGTGCAGCAGCATTATCCCATTCTGACGACCCTAAAAGTAGCCTACGGTGCCGAAGACAAAAGCTTGATTGATACCAAAATAGAATTTGACGCGGCTCATAAATCATGGTCGCTGCGCAGTTATTTGGGCATGAAAGACTTAGCCATTCGGTACACCCTCAACGGCACCAAGCCCACCGCTCAGTCGCCCAAGGCGCAGGAAGTTTTGACGGTAACGAAGCCCGGCAAGATTACGTTTGCGCCGTTTAGGGGAGATAAACAGTACCGCGACGCTCAAAGCTACCAAATCATTGAAAATAAGGCCGTGGCCAAAAAGACCATTTGGAATAGTAAACCCGATGCGCAGTACGCCAAACCCGGTGAATACGGTTTGGTGGATGGCTTGAAAGGAGGAGAATCTTTTGGCGACGGAGTTTGGATGGGTTGGTCGGGGCGGCCTGTGGATGCAGTGGTTGATATGGGTGAAAAAACAACGTTCCGTTCGGTAAAAATTGATTTTATTCAGGAAGCAAAATCATGGATTTTGTTGCCTAAAAGCGTCAAAATCTCCGCTTCTGACGATGGTATAATCTTTACAACCCTTATTGAGAAAACCTTTGACGTGAAGCCCTTATTGGATGGAATCGTGAAAGAAACGGTGGGCTATGAGTCGAAGCAGCCTATTCAAAAAAGATACTTGAAAGTAGAAGCGATTCCGTATGGCAAACTCCCCGCTGGGCACAATGGCGCTGGCGGTGAAGCTTGGCTTTTTACGGATGAATTGGTCGTTAACTAACTATATATTAAAGTCTTTCCAAGGTCTTGAAACCTTGGAAAGACTTCGTTATTACCACAAGTGATGCACTTGCGGCTTAATATATTTTTCGTAAATATCGTTGACGGCCGCGAGTTGTTCCGCGCTCAAATTAGGGATGCGCAATGCTTCCAAGTTGGCAGTGGCCTGTTCGGGATTGGAGGCCCCGGGAATAATCGTGCTGACGGCCGCAAATTGTAATATCCAACGCAAGGCAACGGGTGCGAGGTTGGCGTAGGTGGGGAAAACGCCCTTTAGTTCTTCTACTGCCACTAGGCCAGTTTCGTAATCAATGCCCGAGAAGGTTTCTCCTTTGTCAAATCGTTCGCCGTTACGGTTAAAGAAACGATGGTCGCCTTCTGTAAATGAAGAACTTTTAGAAAACTTTCCTGTGAGCAGGCCGCTCGCCAGCGGTACCCGTACAATGACGCCCACGTTGCGTTTCTGCGCTTGTTCAAAAAACAGCTCGGCAGGACGCTGACGAAACATGTTGAAAATGATTTGTACCGTCGTAACGTTTTCGTATTCAATGCCTTTAAGGGCTTCTTCTACTTTTTCGACGCTGATGCCTAAGTTCAGGATTTTCCCTTCGTCTTTCAGGCGGTCAAACAATTCAAAGATTTCAGGACGGTAATACACTTCCGTGGGTGGGCAGTGGAGTTGAATCAAATCGAGGGTTTCGAGGCCCATGTTTTGAAGGCTGTCTTCCACGAATTTGCGTAGCACCGCTGGCTGATAGGCTTCGCTGATGTGCGGGCTGAGCTGACGTCCGCATTTGGTGGCTACATAAATCCGCTCGGAGCGGCTTTTTACAAATTTGCCTACGGCTTTTTCGCTTTCTCCCGCGCCGTACACGTCGGCCGTATCTATGAAGTTAATGCCTGCATCAACGGCGGCGTGCAGGATTTTCTCGGCGTTGTCGTGGCTGAAATCGTCGCCCCATTTGCCGCCTACCTGCCACGTACCGAGGCTGATTTCTGAAATGTCAAATCCTGTCTTTCCTAATCTTCGATAATTCATCAGTAATTAATTTTAATGGTCCGCTTCAAGTTTACTATTTAATAGGTTGTCGCGGAAATTTCTACTTACTCATTTTAACGGGAGTGGATTTTTAGGAACTAAATGGGGCATTGCTTTGTAATTTATATGTATCTACATATATTTATTGTAGAATTGATTTTGCACCGCAAAATGAAAAGAAACGAATTTATAAAAAGTGCCCTGGGAGGGGCTATTGCGATGGAATCGTTAAAAGATTTGTATAAATGGAACGAACAACTGGCCGTTAAAGACAGCCTGATGCCGATGTTGTTTGTGGGGCATGGCTCGCCCATGAACGGTATTGAAAACAATGAATTCAGTCAAAACTGGAAGAAATTTGGGACCGAAATTCCTGTACCTACGGCCGTATTGGTTGTGTCGGCACACTGGTATATCCCTAGCACCAAGGTAACGGCCATGAATGCTCCTCGTACGATTCACGATTTCGGGGGCTTTCCCAAGGCGCTGTTTGATGTCCAATATCCCGTGCCGGGCAGCCCAGCGCTGGCCCAAGAAACCGCGTCGCTGATTCATAAAACAAAGGTAGGACTCGACCATGAATGGGGCCTCGACCACGGTACTTGGACGGTGGTGCGACACATGTACCCCAAAGCCAATATTCCCGTTTTGCAGTTGAGTATCGACTACACAAAGCCACCGCGCTATCACTATGAGTTGGCAAAAGAACTAGCGGCGTTGCGCAAAAAAGGCGTACTGATTATCGGTAGTGGCAACATGGTTCATAACCTTCGCATCCTCGACTGGCACCTGAGTGATAAAGGATACGATTGGGCGATTGAAATGAACGAGACTCTTAAATCATTGATTATCAAGAATGAACATGATGCGCTGATTAACTACGAGCGTTTGGGGCAAGCAGGAAAACTGTCCATTCCTACGCCAGAACACTATCTGCCGCTGTTGTATATTTTGGGACTTAAAGAAGAGAAAGACAAAGTAAGCTTCTTCAACGATAAAACCATGTTAGGGGCTATTTCCATGACTTCGGTGAAAGTAGGGTAAATAGCATCATTAATCGCCAAAAATGCGCTCGTGTGTCAGAGAATGAGCGCATTTTTGGTTTATGAAAGGGTTGGTGAGGGGTTTATCAATACACTATTTACTTCAAAAGAAAAAAGGTATTTTTGTTGGTATTCCAACCCTCTACCCATGAATAACGCAAAACTACCGATTGATAAGACCGACAATTATACTTCTGAAATAGCACAGGCGCGTCGGACGTTTGTGACTGAGAAAACAGGAGTTGATTTTCAGCACCTTGCGCAATATTCGTTTGAGCCGTCGGTGCTAAAAGGCAATATCGAAAACTTTGCGGGCGTTGCGCAAGTACCCATTGGCTTCGCTGGGCCGCTAAAAGTGCTCGGCGAATACGCCCAAGGCGATTTTTACGTGCCTTTGGCTACGACGGAGGGGACCTTGGTGGCGAGCTACAACCGTGGTATGAAGCTTTGCCGCGAAGCGGGGGGCATTACCACCACCGTCATGGACGACGCCATGCAGCGCGCACCCTTGTTTGTCTTCAAAAATGCCCGTTATTCAAAGGCGTTCGGAGAATGGGTAACCGCTCATTTTAACGAATTAAAAACCAAAGCGGAAGAAACAACGTCGGTCGGGAAACTGATTGATATTGAGCAGTATACCGTTGGTAAACTTCATTGGCTGCGCTTTAATTATTCTACGGGCGATGCCGCTGGGCAAAACATGGTGACCAAAGCCACGCACCGAGCCTGTCATTGGGTGTTTGACCAAAACATCGAAGGGTTGGAGCATTTCACGATGGCCGCCAACATGGATACCGACAAGAAACATTCGCACCTAAATACCCTCCAAACGCGCGGTAAACGCGTGGTAGCGGAGATTACGCTTCCGAACGAATTGCTGCAAGGTATCATGCACGTAAGTAGTGAAGCGCTATTTAAGCAGCGACAATATTCAAACGCGGGGTCGATGTTATCCAATGCTGTCAGCAACGGGTCACATTTTGCCAATGGAATCACAGCTATTTTTATCGCTACCGGACAAGACGTTGCCAACGTTGCCGAGTCCTCAGCGGGCATCGTTTATGTAGAATTGAAACCCAACGGAGATTACTATTTTTCCGTTACTATTCCTTCCCTTATTGTAGCAACTTACGGCGGTGGAACGGGTTTGCCTACGCAACGAGAGTGTTTGCAAATGATGGATTGCTATGGTGCGGGAAAAGTGAATAAATTAGCTGAAATTGTGGCCGCAACGGTGCTTTGCGGTGAGTTGTCACTGGGCGCGGCCATCGTGGCCAACGAATGGGTCAGCAGTCACGAGCAATACGGCCGCAATCGTTAAAATACATCATTCTCACTCCTGAATATTGACTTCTAACTCCTGAAATCATGTATCAAGACATTCTTTTTTCGCAAGCCGACGGCATTGCCCGCATCACGTTCAATCGGCCATCGGTGCTCAACGCCCTCAGTCCTAATCTCATCGCCGAGCTCACCGACGCGACCCAAAAAGTAGCTTTGGACGAATCTGTCAAAGTACTCATCGTGACGGGTACGGGCAGAGCGTGGTCGGCTGGAGTAGATTTAAAAGCCCTCAACGAAAGTATTCAGGGCGGGCATTTCTCCAATTTTGAAGTGATGGAAATGGGCGTTGCGTTTATTTTGGCGCTTCAATCCATGCCTCAAGTGACCATCGCGCAGGTAAATGGACATTGCTACACTGGGGCGACGGAATTGATGATGGCATTCGACTTGGTCTATGCCGCCGACGAGGCACAAATTGGCGATACGCACACCAAATGGGGCATTGCTCCCAAGTGGGGAATGACTCAGCGATTGCAACAAAAAGTAGGTTTGATGAAGGCCATGGAAATGTCGTTTACGGCGCAACCCGTGTCGGGGAAAGAAGCCGAGCGAATTGGTTTAGTCAATAAATCGGTGCCGTTGGCGGAGTTGGAAGCCACCGTGAATCAAGTAGCGGGAAAAATCATTGGAAACTCGGCCCAGACCATTGCCGCTATGAAAAAGATGTACTATTTCGGGGCCCATCACGGCCTGCATCGTGGCTTGGAATACGAATGGGACGCCGATTTTAAAATCACGGACCGAGAAGAGTTTTTAAGGAATTTTGAGAAGAATAAATAACCATTACCTTGTTATAAAGGTGAAATTACTCATCGTATTCTTTGTGTAATTCTTTATGCTCTTCGTGGCGGTCTGCCGCAGCGGTTAAAAAAATCTACTATGTCTTCAACTAACAAAATCCAAACCTCCCAAGACTACTACGAAAGTCTCAAAGGCCGCAAACTGAAAGTGTATTTGTTTGGGGAATTGGTGGAAGAGCCCTCTGAGCATCCCATGATTCGTCCGTCGGTGAATGCTGTGGCCGAAACCTATGATTTGGCGCTTCGGGAACCTGAATTGGCGTCGGTCATTTCGCCTTTTACTGGCGAGCGTATCAATCGTTTTCTACACATTTCGACGAGTGCTCATGACTTGGTCTTACAAAGCAAAATGCAGCGCAAACTCGGGCAAAATACGGGTACGTGCTTTCAGCGTTGCGTGGGGATGGATGCATTCAATGCGCTGTTTTCGACAACGTTTGAAATGGATAAAAAATACAAAACGTTTTATCATGAGCGATTTGTGGCTTTTTTGACCGAAATGCACCGTCGCAATTTTGTCATTGGCGGTGCCATGACCGACGTCAAAGGCGACCGTAGCAAAGCCCCGCACGAGCAAGCTGACCCTGATTTGTTTGTACATATCACCCGCCGTACCTCCGAAGGCGTATACATCACGGGAGCCAAAGCGCACCAAACAGGCTGTCTCAATTCGCATTGGCTACTGGTGATGCCCACCATGCGGTTGGGAGAAAAAGACAAAGATTACGCCATCGTAGGCGCAGTCCCCGTAGATGCGCCTGGCATTACGTACATCTACGGACGGCAATCGTGCGATACGCGCAGCATGGAAGGCGGCAGCATGGATGCAGGAAATGCCAACTTTGGCGGACAGGAAGCGATGGTAATTTTTGAGGATGTATTCATTCCTAATCACCTGATTTTCATGGATGGTGAATACGAATTTGCGTCGATGCTGGTCGAGCGTTTTACGTGCTATCACCGTCGGAGTTATGTTTGCAAAAGCGGCGTGGGCGATGTGTTGATTGGGGCTGCGGCCTCTATCGTGGAAATGAACGGAGCCGAAAAAGCAAGCCACATCAAAGATAAATTGGTGGAAATGACGCACCTCAACGAAACCATTTACGGCACAGGCATTGCGGCGTCGTACCAAGGCTACCCAACCGAATCGGGGGCGTATTTACCCGATGATGTATTGGCCAATGTCTGCAAACATCACGTGACGCGTTTCCCCTACGAAATCAGCCGTTTGGCACAGGATTTGGCAGGTGGGTGGATGGTCACGCTGCCTTCTGAACAGGATTACAACAACCCCGAAACCCACGAACTTCTCAAAAAATACCTCAAAGGCAAACCCAACGTACCGACCGAAGACCGCTTCCGGATGTTTCGCCTCATTGAAAACATGACCTTGGGCCGCAATGCCGTGGGCTACCTCACCGAGTCCATGCACGGGGCCGGTTCGCCCCAAGCCCAGCGGATTCAAATTGCGCGTTTGATGCAGTTGGAATACAAAAAACGTCTGGCCAAAGTGTTGGCGGGGATTGAAGTGGCTGATACAGAGGCGGTGGTGGAAGAGGCGGGGAGTTATTTTGGACGGGTATTTGAGTTGCCTTGAGTTGATATTTTACGGATTATCACTAAAAACAAGGCGACCAAAGTTTGAAGGATGTCATTCGAATGATGCGGGCAAACATAGAACAATCGTATGTTAATAATCACTCCTCAAAAGAAGCGTAAAGCCATGATACCTGATGCAACCAAACCCAGCATGAAGAAGCTCTTCCACCGCATAAATCGCGCTAATTTGCCTATTTGGCAAAAAGACATTAAATTGAAGGCTTGATATTATCAAAGAAAGGAGGCTATTATGACTCATATAATCACCATCGAAACGCATAGCGACAATGATTTTGCTTTGTTAAAGGGATTAGCGCAGCGATTAGGGCTTTCTACTAAGGAAGAGCATAAAGAAATTGGCGGTCTGAGTGAAGCCGAAGAATTAATATTACTGGAGCGCGTTGCAGGAAGCTGGAAAGGTGAAGAAACTGGCGATGAATTAAACGCAATGATTCACAATTCCCGCTATGATAGTCCCCGTGAAATTGAGTTATGAACCAATTCTTACTCGACACTAATATCTGTGTTCATCTACTTAAAAATGAATACGGGATTAAAGAAAAAATTGCCGCAGTAGGTACAAAATCGTGCTTCCTTTCGGAAATTACTATAGCTGAGTTGCTCTACGGAATAGAGAACAGCGCCCCTACCAAACGGAAGGAAAATATCGAATGCTTTGAAAATCTCCGTTCTCTCTTTTTGGGTCGAACACTGCCGATAAGTAACGTACTTTATGAATATGCCAGACAAAAAGCGAGCGTTAGGCGCATAGGTAGGCCAGTAGGCGAATTTGATTTATTGATTGGGGCAACATCTATAGTACACGGCTTAACGCTCGTTACGAGGAATACGAAGGATTTTCAAAACCTCGAACGCATCCAATTGGAAAATTGGATTGATGCTTAATTGTTAACTATTAGGGAAATCAACTCATAGTTTCACTAGATTTCAAATCAAAATTTGTAATGTTATGATTGGTGTTATCGTAGTTATAGTTGTTGGCTTTATATTTTGGCGAATTGATCTCTCCAATTTTAATAATAGCACTTTACATAACTCATGTTACGCATGAGCAAAAAGGCTATTTCATCCCCGATGTTCTTCTCTGTATTTGTGTTCTCAGGTCAACACATTGATAGCCAGTTATTTGTAAATATTAAAAATCAATGAAAATAATCGACTGGGAAAAAAATTTAATCTCTATTGATTTTGATAAACCGCAAGGAAGTTTTCTATTTAAAAACCAAACATATCATTATGGCTATTTTGGGTTTAAATCATCCCAGATGGGGATTTTGATTATTTGGAATGTTTTGACGAAAGAAGCTTTCCGTGTGTCAAGGATGAAGATTCCTGATAATATTGATTTTTATGATTTACATGATGAAGAAACTTGTCGTCAGGTCGTTCCTGAAGACTTAAATTTTTCTTTATAAACTGTAAAAAATGGATAGAATAAAACAGTTTCAGCAGGCAATCATTGAAGTATTAAACGAATACAAAAGTCAATTTCATCAAACAAGTCAGGAGGTTTGGGCAGAGACAGTCATTGATGATACAAACCATCACTATCAGTTTCTCTGGACAGGTTGGCGAGGTGAGCGACATATTTTCAGTGTGGTATTTCACATTGACATTTTGGGAGAGAAAATCCATATTCAACAGGATAATACCGAAATAGGTATTGCTAACCTATTGCTTGAAAAAGGAATCAGCAAGCAGGAAATTGTATTGGCTTATTTCCCCAAAGCACACCGTCCTTATACTGATTTTGCTGTGGCTTGATGGTTCGCTAATCTCATTAGTGATTTGGGTGCTTGTTTGAATTTTCTTGAGATCTATATTTTATGAATGACGCGAATGTCTCGTTCGTGCTATTTGTATTTTAGTCGCTTTCTTTTTCAAAAATGTGTAAAGTGCCTACTTGGTCTAAAACATATATTTTATCTGAGCTGACCTGAATATCTTTTAATAATCCTTTGCGGTCCGGTACTTCGGTGTACCACAATAGTTCGAGGGTATTATAATCCAATACTCCAATATGAGTGGTGGTCATCATGGTGGTATTGGCTGTAAAAAAAAGTTGGTTATCTTGGTACTGCCACATACCTACTTTTAGATTTGGTTCTAACATACTCTCCACCGTTACATTGCGAAGTATTTCCCCTGTTTTTGCATCTATTTCAATGAGCGTACTCGGAGAAGGAACAGAACTGATACTACTTTTAAAACTCAGCAATGTTTGTTTTTCTTCGATGTATTTGACATGCGCATCTGAAAGTCTTAAACCTTCTCCCAAAACCTGCATTACTCGACCCGAATTAGAATCAAGGTGAAGCAGGCTATGACGATTATTTTTATAATCATTTGCCAGCACCCACAAATTATCTTGTACTGCCGCAAGAACAGACCTTATTTCTCCGTACTCGCTCAAATCTACTTCCCATTCGTATTCGCCTGTTAGTAGAGATAGGGATTTTAGGGTAATATCAAATTGATAAATTTCAAAATTTGAATATTTAAAAGCTGGTTCACTTTTTATTTCATTAAGAATACTGCTGGTTTTTAAGTCAAAAACATACTTATGAAATACCCCTCTTGATACCCTTTTAGAAATGATTATTTTACTCTCCCCATATTTTTTTTCACTTAAACTGTAACCTTCTAACAATAAGGAAACTTTGTTATTTACATATATATAAATATCTAAATTCAAAGAACTAAAAATTACAAATTCTTTCAATCCATATGTAAAACAACAAACATTTTCTTCTTTTATTAGAATGTCATCAAAACACAAACTTTTTTGGCGAGAAAGATATAGAAGCTTATCCTTTCTCATTTCAAAGGAATATACATCTCTCTTTTTTTCTTTTAGCTTAAACATATTTATTTAACCTTAATAAAGTTATAAAAAATACTGGAGGTGCTTTCTATAATTTCTTCAAACCGATCTTTGCCTGCAATAGGGTCTGAAATATTAGGAAACAAACTTCCCCTCAACCCAACATTCCCCCAAATAGCATTAAAAACGGCAGTTCCCTGCGTTGTCAATGTTGTTCCGTTATACATCATTTGCTTAAACTTCTCTTTCACTTGACTTTCGGTTACTCCTTTTTTCCCATCAAACCAGTATTCAAGTTGGTTCATAGAGGTAACACGTGCTTGGTCAGAGAGATAGGTTTTAAATTGCGTTACACTTCCCGATGTTCCTGCCACAAAATTTTGGAATGCTTTTCCAGTGAGAGTCCAGCTTTTACATTCAATGATTTTATTACCTTCCTGGAGAATATCGGCATAAGCTGTATTAGTTTCATCTGCATCATTGATTGTTTCTATTTGTATCTCAAACCCGGTAATCGAAGCTACAATGCCGGCATCATGAAGCGTTCGAATCGTAAATGCTGTTGCCGCTACTTAATACGGTTCTCACCACTCCACCATCACCAAACCCACACCCTGCCGAGGCAGCGTGGTTGAAAAAATTAACTGCCCGTCTTTTACGGTTTGGCGCTTGGACTCGCCGTAACGGGCAAGTTGTCCCGCTTTTTCCAGTTCGGTGATTTGTTCCGCCGTGGGATTGGTCGGTGAGCCCATTTTCTTCCACACTTCGTAGCTGTTGCTGTGCTCATTGTCGATGCGGTACTGCGTGATGTTGACTTTTTTAGCCGGAATGTTTTTGAGGGTTAGGTCAATTGTGGCTGCCGTACCTGCGACATCATCGTCGTGGTAATTCCAAAGCATCACGGCTGCCGTGCCTTCGTCTTTGGTGGCCAATCCGCCGGTGTCGGGAGTGGCGCGGCGAATGCTGGAATCTCGTACCGTCAGCGTGGGGTACATCAAGTTTCCTTTGACGTCCACACGTTTGCCGTTCATCATCCCAAACATTCTGAATACGTTCAAAACGGGTTTATCCACGCCGTTGGTGGCCAAATCCCGAAATCCGTAGAACCAAGGCTGGTCTTCAAACTCAAACGACCACGAAACCGCCCCTTTGAAATTGACTTGGTGCAAATCAGCCAAGGCATATTTTCGCGCAAACGAAGCGGCAGTGTAGCTCGAATACATGGTACCGTTGCGGTAGGCATTTTGCGGGTCAGTTTTCATGCCGCAGGCCGCGCAGCCTTCGGGGTCAGACTCTCCGATGATGATGGGCGTATTTTTGAGTTGAGGAAACGAAGCCACAATCTCAAAACCCGACGAAATATCGCGCAACTGCGTTCCCATGTTCATCTGCACGTGCCCGTTCACGAGTTTGGGCGCGCCTTTGGCGTGAAAAGCCACAAAATCCAGGGGCGTACCGATTTTGCCCGTCACGTAGTTGGTGTCTTGGGTGCAGTGTTTTAAAAAAGTTTTGAGAAAATTTCCCCCTCTGCGTCCTGCTGGGCCAGTTACGTGCGGGCCGCCGATTTTGGCTGTGGGCAATGCGCGTCGTACGGCGTCGGCAGAGTAATCGTACAATTTGCAATATTCCTGTACCGTACCACTCCAATAAGGGCTGTCGGGCTCGTTCCACAGTTCCCAATACCAGCTTTCCACTTCTTTTTGCCCATAACGCGCCACCGAATGTTTGACCCACTGATAGACCAATTCGGCCCATTTTTTATAGTCTTTGGGTGGATAAGTCCAGCCCGTATAAATGGTATTGTAAGGTTGTCCGGGCACCCAATTGTGCCGATAGGGTTGCGGTTTGGTCGAAAGGGCCTCTGGCATAAAGCCGATTTGAGCGAGCGGTTTCATGCCGCGCTCGATGTAGGTATCGAATATTTTATCCACAATCGTCCAATCGTATTTTGGATTTCCCTGCGCATCTTCGGTGTAGGCATTGGTTGAACCCCATTTCAGCGCTGGCGTTCCGTCGCCGGTGGTGAGCAGGTTGTGGGCGCGTACGTATACAGGTACGGGGCTGAGGGCGGCGATTTCGGTCAATAATTTTTTGCCGTCTTTCATGTAGGTATAATTCGGCTCGTCGTAGCCAAACCACGCCCAGGCGGGTTGCATGGGGCCGATTTCTTGGCTGAAATCAACCGTGATGGTGGCTTTTTGTCCCCAACCACTTATGCAGCAAAACCACAAAATCAAAATTCTGGCGAAGGGTATGTTTTTCATTTTTTTAGTATTACTAAAAGGAGAACGTAATGACGGTTCAAGTAAGCCTTTTTGTGACTTTATTTATTAATAAGCAGGATTGAATAAACTTTACTTCCTGAATTTTGTTTTTCCAAGAAAAGAAGGCAACAAGCGGCCTCTTTTTTGACTATTTTTGCGAAAATTTACACTCACATACCGCTCTGATAAATCGGATGAAAATCAGTCTTCACCAACAAGAATCCTTCGAGCGCCGTCACCACGGCCAAAGTCCCAAAGATTTACAGGAAATGCTGAAAACGGTCGGCGTAGCTACGCTCGACGAGTTGATAGAGCAAACAGTGCCGGCGGCTATCCGTCTGGCCCAACCGTTAAACTTACCCGCACCGAAGTCAGAATCTGACTTTTTGAACGATTTGAAAAAAGTAGCGCGTCAAAACCGCATTTTTCAATCTTACATCGGAACAGGTTATTATGATACCAATGTACCCAATGTGATTTTACGGAATATTCTGGAAAATCCCGCTTGGTACACGGCGTATACACCTTACCAAGCCGAAATTGCGCAGGGACGTCTTGAGATGTTGCTCAATTTCCAAACGGCGGTCATTGACCTGACGGGCATGGAAATCGCCAACGCCTCGTTGTTGGATGAAGCCACCGCCGCCGCCGAAGCCATGACGATGCTCCACAGCCTTCGCCCGGCGGCCAAGAAAAAAGCGGAAACGTTCTTTGTGTCGGACCGTTGCCATCCCCAAACCATTGATTTGATCTATACCCGTGCTACTCCATTGAATATCAACGTAGTAGTGGGCGACCATACCAAGGTAGATTTGACCGACCCTGCCATTTATGGCGTGTTGGTGCAATATCCTGCTACCGACGGTGAAGTCATTGATTATACCGATTTTATCGCTGCTGCGCACGAACTGAATATTTTTGTGGCCGTTGCCGCTGATTTATTAAGCCTTACTTTGCTGAAAGCCCCCGGTGAAATGGGCGCCGATGTAGTCGTAGGTTCGGCCCAGCGTTTGGGTGTTCCGATGGGCTACGGTGGCCCTCACGCGGCATTTTTCGCCACAAAAGATGCCTTTAAGCGTCAGATTCCAGGCCGTATTATTGGTGTGTCTATTGATGCCGAAGGAAATCGGGCGCTACGTATGGCGCTCCAAACGCGCGAGCAACACATTCGTCGCGAAAAAGCGACTTCCAATATTTGCACCGCTCAGGTGTTACTTTCGGTCATGGCGGCGGCATACGCTGTCTATCACGGACCCGAAGGTTTGAAAGCGATTGCTTCCAAAATTCACGGATTGACCAAAGCATTTGCCGATTCGGTCTCGCACATGGGCTATGAAGTGTTGACTCAAAACTATTTTGATACCGTTACGGTAAAGGTGCACAATGCCGATAACTTGCGCGAAGAAGCCGAAAAACGTTGGATTAACTTACGTTACAGCGCCAATGGGCACGTAGGTGTTTCGTTTGACGAAGTAAAGTCATTTAGTGATTTGATTGCTATCTTGGATTTGTTCGCCACGGCTTCAGGCGAAGGCGTTGAGATGACGGTTCCGAGCGAAGTGGACGTAACTTTCCCCGAGAATTTGGCCCGTCAGTCGGATTATTTGACGCATCCCGTATTCGGCACGTACCATACCGAGCACGATATGCTTCGTTATTTGAAGTCGTTGGAAAGCAAAGATTTATCGTTGGTTCATTCCATGATTTCGTTGGGAAGTTGTACAATGAAGCTCAACGCTACGGCCGAGATGATTCCCGTTACGTGGCCTGAGTTCGGTAAGATGCACCCTTTTGCCCCCGTAAATCAAACGGCAGGTTATCAATTGTTGTTCAAACATTTGAACGATTGGCTGTGCGAAATTACGGGCTTCGCGGCCATGTCGCTGCAACCCAACTCGGGTG
This sequence comes from Runella salmonicolor, assembly GCF_024158025.1. Classification (NCBI taxonomy): domain Bacteria; kingdom Pseudomonadati; phylum Bacteroidota; class Cytophagia; order Cytophagales; family Spirosomataceae; genus Runella; species Runella salmonicolor. Next base: position 204,225 of record NZ_JAMZEL010000005.1, on the reverse strand, counting down.
CGCAGGGCGAGTACGCGGGCTTGATGGTGATTCGGGCGTACCACGAGGCGCGCGGCGACAGCCACCGCAACGTGGCCTTGATTCCGTCGTCGGCGCACGGCACCAACCCAGCTTCGGCCGTGATGGCAGGTATGAAAGTGGTGGTGACCAAATGCGACGAACGCGGAAACATCGACGTAGCTGACCTCAAAGCCAAAGCCGAGCAGTACAGCAACGAGTTGGCGTGTTTGATGGTGACTTATCCTTCGACTCACGGCGTTTTTGAAGAAAGTATCATTGAAATTTGCCAAGTTATCCACAATCACGGTGGACAAGTATACATGGACGGGGCAAACATGAACGCGCAGGTAGGCTTGACCAGCCCCGCCACGATTGGTGCGGACGTTTGTCACCTCAACTTGCACAAAACATTCTGTATTCCTCACGGTGGCGGTGGCCCGGGTATGGGGCCCATCGGCGTAGCCGCGCACTTGGTGCAGCATTTGCCAAGCCACGTTACCCTCACCGACGGAAAAGCGGCGGGGGCGGTTTCGGCGGCACCTTATGGTTCTGCCAGCATCCTGACCATTTCGCACGCTTACATTGCCATGATGGGAGGAGAAGGGTTGACCAATGCCACCAAAATGGCGATTTTGAACGCCAACTACATCAAGCAACGCTTGGCGGGAGACGGTCAATTTGAAATCCTGTACACGGGAGCAAACAATCGTTGTGCGCACGAAATGATTGTGGACTGTCGGCCGTTCAAAGCGTCGGGTATTGAAGCCGAAGATTTGGCCAAGCGCTTGATGGACTATGGATTCCACGCGCCCACTTTGTCGTTCCCGGTAGCGGGTACGCTGATGATTGAACCAACAGAATCGGAGTCAAAAGCAGAACTAGACCGTTTTTGCGATGCACTGTTAAGCATCCGTGCCGAAATCCGCGAAGTGGAAGAAGGTATTGCCGATAAAGCCGATAACGTTCTGAAAAATGCCCCTCACACGGCACGCGTGGTATTGACCGAAAATTGGGAGCGCCCTTACACTCGCGAGAGAGCGGCTTTCCCGTTACCTCATTTGCGTTTCAATAAGTTTTGGCCAAGCGTAAGCCGCATCGATTCGGCCTATGGTGACCGTCACTTGGTGTGCGCATGTGTGCCAGTTGAAGAATACGCGCAGGCAGAAGCATAATCAATTAAACCAGATTTTTGGTTGTTGATAACTGACACCAATTAATAAATCCCTCGGTTGCTTTGGCGGTCGGGGGATTTTTATTGAAAATGACAAAAAGCATTTTTTGGGGATGTTGTTGGTCATAAAGCATTTGGCGGGAAATGGTGAATATTGAACATCACAAAAAACAATTTCCCAATGAAAAGAAGAGAACCAGTTTCGCACATCATGACCAAAAACGTGTTTACCGTAAAAGTAACCGACGATTTACACGAAGTAATTGAATTAGTTAAAAAGAATCACATTCGTCACTTGCCCGTTTTGGACGGGACAGAAGTGGTAGGAATCATAAGTAGCACGGACATTAATCGGCTAACATTCAGTTCGTTGTTTGAGAATCAGGAGGGAGCCGACGAGGCCATTTTAGAAATGCTTTCCATTCAACAAGTGATGACCCAAAAGCCGCGTACGGTAGAGGCTTCTCTGAGCATCAGAGAAGTGGCCGAAATCCTTACGACCGAAGAATACCACGCTCTACCAGTGGTTGAAAATGGTCATTTGGCGGGCATCGTGACCACCACCGACGTGATAAAATATATGCTGGAACAATACTAGCTTTTAAAACAATCTACCAAACGGCGTGGTTTGTAGCAATACAAATACGCCGTTTTTTTTATGCATACTCCTCTTACGCTTTTTTGGTTTCGTCGCGATTTGCGCTTACACGACAATGCAGGATTGTATCACGCGCTCAAGTCAGGCAATCCAGTTTTGCCCGTGTTTATTTTTGATACCGAGATTTTGGACCAATTGGAGGACAAAAAAGACCGTCGGGTAGAGTTTATTCATCTGGCCATTCATGAACTTCAAACGCAATTAACGCAACTCGGCAGTACACTCATTGTCAAATACGGCAAGCCCTCAGAAGTATGGCAGCAGCTTTCGGACGAATACGACATCGCTGAAGTGCATACCAATCACGATTACGAACCCTACGCCCTTGCCCGCGACAAAGCCATCGGTGAGTTTTTGAACAGTCGAGGGACGGCTTTTTATACCCACAAAGACCAGTGTATATTTGAAAAAAGTGAAGTGCTAAGCGGCGCGGGAACGCCTTATACTGTTTTTACGCCTTACAGTCGCAAGTGGAAAGAAACCGTCAACGATTTTTATCTGCGCTCTTACCCGACGGAGGCGTATTTTGATGCTTTTCTGAAGACGCAGCCGTTGGAAATTCCGTCGCTCCAACGCATGGGATTTGAGGCAGTAGGCCAGCCGTTTCCGGGGAAAGAAGTCCGAAAAGAACTCATTGAAAACTACAAAGAACGTCGGGATATACCGTCGATTCAGGGCATTTCGCGGTTGAGTGTACACTTGCGGTTTGGCACTATTTCGATTCGAGAATTGGCCCGTAAAGCCCAAACGTTGAACGAAACCTTTCTGAACGAACTGATTTGGCGGGATTTTTACATGCAGATTCTCTGGCATTTTCCGCACGTAGGGCAGGGCAGAGCCTTCCGGCCCGAGTACGATAAAATTGAATGGCGACACGATGATGCCCAATTTCAGGCGTGGTGCGAAGGCCGTACGGGCTACCCGATTGTGGATGCCGGAATGCGTGAACTCAACGCCACTGGTTTTATGCACAACCGCGTCCGGATGGTGGTGGCGAGTTTTCTGACCAAACATCTGCTCATTGACTGGCGTTGGGGCGAAGCCTATTTTGCCCAAAAACTATTGGATTATGATTTATCGGCCAACAACGGTGGCTGGCAGTGGGCGTCGGGCTCTGGAACGGATGCAGCGCCTTATTTTCGGATTTTTAATCCCACTTCTCAAACCCAAAAGTTTGACCCACAGCTTGTTTACATTAAAAAATGGGTTCCTGAAATCAATAGTTTTGAGTATCCGCAGCCCATCGTTGACCACGCTTTTGCGCGGGAGCGGTGTTTGAAAGTGTATCAGAAGGGGTTGAAAGGAATATAATTGTTTTTGTCACTTCAACAGCCGCGCTTCCAATTCTCCTTTATAACTCCCCGCCAGCGGAATGGTGACATTGCCTACTGTTACCTGATGGCGTTCCATTTTCTGAATGGCGTTGAGCGCCACCAAATACGATTTATGAATGCGCAAAAAGCGGTCGGGCGGCAGCTGGGCCAGCATTTCATTGAGCGTCATGCGGGTCGTAACCTTGCGGGTGCGTTCGTGGATAAACAGCAGGTTGGTGTCTGACTGAATATACAGGATTTCGTCCACATTGACCCTGACCCAATCGTAGCCGTCTTTGACAAAGATACCCGACGACTCACCCGTTTTTTTGGAGTGTTGTCCCAGTGCGCGGTTGCAAGCCTGCAAAAAGCGCCCGAACTCGACGGGTTTGAGCAGATAATCTAGGGCGTGCAATGCAAAACCTTCCACGGCATAATCAGGATATGCTGTCACAAAAATGATGTGTGTTTTAGTATTATTGAGCAATCGGGCAAAGTCTGTTCCGAGCATATCGGGCATTTGTACGTCCAAAAACAAAACATCAACGGTATTTTGGCCCAGAAATGCCAAAGCATCTGCCGTACTTACAAACGTGTGTGTGAGGCTGATAAAGGGTACTTTTTCGGCGTGCCGGCGCAAGATTTCGAGGGCAGCGGGTTCATCATCAAGGGCAATGGCAATCATCGTTTCAAAATCAGTAAAGATCCACTTGTAAATGTATTTCAAAAACGCTGTTTTCTTCTTTTATCTTCAGCGTATGTCGGTGGGCATACAGTAATTTCAGGCGTTGTTGTACATTGGCGATGCCCACGCCGTGGCCTTTGCGATGGGCTTCCTTTGCTATTGTGCTATTTTGAAGATAGAAATCAAGGGTCTGATTTTCAACGTATAGCTTCATACGAATAAAACATGGGTGCTCCATGCTGATGCCGTACTGAAACGCGTTTTCCACAAAGGGAATCAACAGCAACGGGGCGATTTGGGCAGGCTGGCCGTCGTAGTCAATGCGGATGTCTAAGCGAATGCTGTCACGGTGGGGCAATCGGGCGCGTTGCAGAGTGAGGTATTTGTCCAAAAAAGCCAACTCACTTTCAATACTGATATACGGTTTGGCTGATTCCTGCAAGGTAAAGCGCATGATACCCGCCAATTGTTGTACCAAATCAGCAACGGTGTCGTTGTTGGCTCCGGCGGCTTCATTGTAGATCGTATTGAGGGTATTAAACAAAAAATGGGGGTTGATCTGCGATTTCAGCGCGGTCAGTTCGGCTTCCGTTTTTTGTTGCTGCAACACCAACTGCTCCCGACGTGCCCGAAAAGCATCGGCGATGTAGCCAAAACCGATGATGATTCCCATCAGAACCAGCGTGACAAGGCTGTTTTCGTCCACAAATTCGAGCTCTCTGTCTTGACGGAACTGCAGTAGTTCAAACACCAACCACGTGAGGGCCACTATCCACGTCCAATACCACCAACGTTTTTCGGAGGCTAAAAACCACCACCGAAAAGGACCGCGATAATTGAGCCAGCCTATTGTCCAAACTCCCGCGACCAACAGTACATAGCTCGCCAAAAACTTACCGAATCCGCTCAGGCTTTCTCCATCATTGCTGAATTGCGTTTTTAGGCTTACGTACAGCAAAAACCCAAGGTAACCGCTGAACGTAACCGTCAACAACAGGAACACTAAGCGGCTGTAAGGGAAGGGTTTCATTCGATTTTTTTGAGGGCGGTTTCGTCTGGTTTCAATTTGGTCATTTCTTTGGCCGCTTGGTCACTGGCGGTACGTTTAAAATAGAGGGCATTGCTCAGGTAATCATAATCGACAATGCCTTTCAAAAAAAGCGTTTCGTTGGCATTAACGGTAAATATCATGCTTTTCTTTTCGGTAATAAAGTCGCCTTCGGTCTCTATCCTAATTTTCCCCGCAGGGACTTCCAGCCGAAAGTATTCGTTATTGCTGAACCGTTGCGTAACCACCTGACTGTTTATTTTCACCGTAAAGTCTGAGCCAAAATAATCTTTTCTTCGGTACAGTACCACTGAGGCCCGTTCGGCGGAGGGCGGCTCCTCTCCAAAACCAGGAAAGTAAAGCCAAAGCAGCATAATTGTTCGGAGTTTCATGGCTGTATATCAGACTTTTGACTTCCGTTTATGGCTTTTGCTGATGACGAAGATGCTTTGGATAAATACCTGATGTATGCGGTCAACGGGAGCGTTGGAAAGGAGGATATTATTGTCTGTTTTCCAGGGTACGGTGTTTATTCCCAAGCGGTAGCCTATCCGAAAGACCGAGTTTAGGCTGACGGGGCGAGTGGGCCGGATGGTTCGCTCCAGTGAAAGTTCAAAAAAGGTGTTTCGGTGTACTAACGCGGGCGATTGCCCAACGATGGGTGTGGAAAGGAGATTATTAAAGGCCAGTGTTTGGGAAGCATCGGTTGTATATACGCTGGCGGTGGATTCAACCCTGCCTACCCCTATGTTGATAAAATACTGCCGGTTTCGCTCAAAAAAAACGGCATAGCCAGCATTCAACAAGTACGCAATATAACTCCCAGTGACTTTGGTTTGTTTTTTTGTATCGCTTCCTGGTAGCCCATAGATGGCTTCTATCCCAAACTTATAACGACCTCCCTGCAAAGCACCGCCGTAGGAAGCGATGGTGTTGAATTGGACGGCTGAGTACCCAACCCCCTGACTTTTAAATGCCTGCCTCAGGTGTGGATAATGCGTTATGTTAAAATTGACGAACGGCGCTCCGATGTAAATATGTGAATGCCATTTAAACTCATCAGGATCGGGAATGGCCACAGAATCCTGTTGGGCGTTGCTTTTGATAAACGTGCTAAAAACAATCAGGGGGAATAGACAAAATAATTTCATAAAAGTTGTACTGGTTATCTTTCAAAGGATTGTAGAAATTTTTCAGGGCTGTTAACAGGCGTGCCAGTTAGACGATACAAATCAACCTACTGATGGATGCTTTAGCAAAGGTTTGTGGCCAAAGCAGCGGAGTTTGTGGGCAAACTCAATAACTTTGAGGTGAAAAGGTTGTTTTACAGTAACTTTGAATAAATAAGCACTGCTTCAACCCTTAGCCTAAGATGAACGATGAGCGCTTTTAAAAAACTCGGTTTTTTGTCTATTTACCTCATGATACTGCTGTCAAACGGTGTATTCATTCTCACCCACGGACAATTTACGTGGACGGGCGTGCTGTTTGCTTACGGTTTGGTGCCGTTGGTGGATGCTCTCATGGGGAAAGACAAAAACAACGCTGGTAAAGAAGACATGGAACAACTAATGTACGACCGTTTTTTTGATGGGGTGGTGTTTTCGTTGGTGTATGTACATCTGATTCAATTGGTTTTGGCAGTATTTGCTATTCTGACCTATGAAATGACGTTTTTTCAGTGGATAGGCTATGTGCTATCGCTGGGGATTTTTGCGGGAACCATGATCAACGTAGCGCATGAGTTGGGGCATCGAACCAGCAAAACGGCACAGTTTCACGCCAAATTTACCTTAATGACGGTGTGCTACATGCACTTTTTCATTGAGCACAATCGCGGTCACCACGTGTGGGTAGCTACCCCGCACGACCCTGCTACGGCCCGCAAAGGGCAATCGTTGTATGCGTTTTGGTGGCAGAGCGTGACGGGAAGTTTTCGGAGTGCGTTGGCGATCGAGAAACGATTGCTGAAAAAAGCTAATCTTCCTTTTTGGAGTGTCAAAAACAACATGATTTGGGCGGTACTGTGTCCCTTGCTGTTTTGCGGTATATTGACCGCCCTGGGCAGTTGGAAAGTGGGGCGTTTCGCTTGGGAAGTGATTCCGTTCCTTTGGGGGCAGAGTTTGGTGGCGGTATTGCTGCTGGAAAGTGTTAATTACATTGAGCATTACGGCATTGTGCGTCGGGAAATGGCCCCGGGCAAATACGAGCGTGTCAATCCACTCCATTCCTGGAATGCCAATCATTTGTTTAGTAATCTTGTATTATTTCAACTTCAGCGGCACTCCGACCACCACGCCTACGCCTCGCGGCCGTATCAGGTGTTGCGGCATTTTGACGAAAGTCCGCAGTTGCCTTTCGGCTATCCGCTCATGATTTTGATGGCGAGCGTGCCGCCACTGTGGTTTTCGGTCATGGATAAGCGTTTGGAGCAATGGCAGGGCTATGCTTATGATTCGCAGTACATTGCGCAGGTGGTGCGGGAGATGGCAGAGAGCCGATAAAAAAGGTCGATTTTAGGTAATTTTAAAAGCGCAATTGCTTTATAAAATATGGAAAAACTACTCAAAGAACTTCAAGATGCCGAGTTGGAGCGCCAAACGCGGCGGTATTTTCTGCAAACACTGGGCGCAGGAATCGGGTCGTTGGGATTTGGTTCATTGTTAAGCAGTTGTGGGTATTTTGGAAAAGAAGAGGCGACCTCGGCACCGCTTCAGTCAGCTGATGCCATGGGAGTAAGACTGCCGCAGTTTGCGCCCAAAGCCAAACAAGTGATTTATATTCACATGGCGGGCGCGCCGTCGCAGTTAGAACTGTTTGACTATAAACCTGAACTCGAAAAATACCACGGCAAAGACTGTCCAGCGGAATTTCTGGAGGGAAAGAAGTTTGCATTCATTAAAGGCGTTCCCAAGATGTTGGGGCCGAAGGGAAAATTTGCCCAACACGGCCAATCTGGCGCGTGGATTTCCGATTACCTGCCGTATTTACAAACCGTGGCCGACGATGTTTCTTTTGTCAAGGCCATGTATACCGACCAGTTCAACCACGCACCCGCGCAGCTGCTAATGCACACTGGAAGCGCCCGTTTGGGCCGCCCGAGCATTGGCGCTTGGACGGTTTACGGACTGGGTTCGGAAAATAAAAATCTGCCCGGTTTTATCGTTTTGGCCTCTGGTGGAAAACAGCCCGACGCTGGCAAATCTGTGTGGGGCAGCGGCTTTCTGCCAACGGTGTATCAGGGTGTACAATGCCGCACGGGCGGTGACCCCGTTTTGTACGTTTCAGACCCGCAGGGCATGAACCGCGACATTCGGAAGCAAACCATTGAGGCCATCAACGAAATCAATAAACAGACCTATGAAGAAGTCAAAGACCCTGAGATTCTGACGCGTATTAGCCAATACGAAATGGCGTTTCGGATGCAGATGTCGGTGCCAGAAGTGATGGATGTGAGCAAAGAGCCGCAGTATATTTTGGATATGTACGGCGTAAAACCGGGCGAAGGTTCTTTTGCTATGAACTGTTTGCTGGCCCGCAAACTCGTCGAAAACGGGGTGCGCTTTGTGCAGTTGTTTGACTGGGGTTGGGACACGCATGGCACGAGTGAAGATGGCTCGGTAGAAATTGGCCTTCATAAAAAGTGCCAAGCCTCCGACCAAAGCGTGACGGCGTTGCTAAAAGACCTTAAAATGAGAGGTTTGCTGGACGAAACACTCGTGGTATGGGGTGGTGAATTTGGCCGGACCCCCATGCAGGAAAACCGCGATGGACAGGTGCTACCTTACTCAGGCCGCGACCACCATTTGGAGGCGTTTACGGTTTGGATGGCTGGGGGGGGCGTTAAGAAAGGCTTCTCCATCGGAGAAACCGACCCGTTGGGCTATTATGGCGTCAAAGACCGTACGCACGTCCATGATTTACAGGCCACGATTCTGCATTTGATGGGCTTCAACCATGAAAAATTTACCTATCCTTTCCAAGGACGAAACTTCCGCCTGACGGATGTGGCGGGGAAGGTCATCAAGCCGATTTTGGCTTAAAGCAGTTAGACTTGGAAAGTCTCTAAGACTTTCCAAGTCTGAATCGTGCGTGTTTTCGGATTCTCAAATCCGAAAAGCTTTGGCAAGTTCCCTCGGCAGGTTGTAAGCAACCTGCTGCACGCACAGCATGGCAGTTTTAAATCCCGTACTTATCCAACAAATAAATAATGGCTGCCATTGACGCAGTGCCCAGGTCAAGCTCGCGTTTGTTGACGTTCTCAAAATTATCATTAGCAGCGTGGTGATAATCAAAATACCGTTGTGTATCAGGTTTATAGCCAAAAAGTACCGTGCCCGACTGCGCCAGCGGTCCAATATCGGCCCCGCCGCCGCCCGGCCCGATTTCGTGCAGACTGTACGGAGCTAACAAACTCTTCCATCCAGCTATTTTGGCTTTTTGTTCGGCTTTACCCACAATACCAAATCCCTTTGGCGTAAAACCTCCATTGTCGGACTCTACGGCCGCAATGTGCTTTTCGTTGTTTTGTTTGGCCAAATCGGCGTATTTCACACCGCCGCGCAGACCATTTTCTTCGTTCATAAACATCACCGCCCGAATCGTGCGCTTGGGTGTATAGCCGATGGCTTTCAGAAGGCGTAAAACCTCGATGGATTGGACACAGCCCGCGCCGTCGTCGTGGGCACCTTCGGCCAAATCCCACGAGTCCAAATGCCCGCCTACAACGATGATTTCTTCGGGCTTTTCACTGCCTTTGAGTTCGCCCACTACATTGTGTGAGTCAGCGTCGGGGAGGGTTTCGCAGTGTTGACGGAAAAAGAACGTAAGGCTTGGGTTTTCTTTCAGCTTCTCACTCAATAAGTTGGCGGCGTTGGTACTGATGGCTGCTGTCGGAATCAACGGTACGCCCGTGGCGTAGCGCATACTGCCTGAGTGCGGCACGTCATCCTGTAAAGTAGTGACTGAGCGCACAATGGCACCTACTGCGCCGAGATTGCCGGCTTCGGTGGCACCGTTGGCGCGTTGCTCTACGGCCCCGCCGTACGCTTCAAAGGTATTGAGTTTGGTGGGGTCCATGGGGCGGTTGAAAAAAACGATTTTGCCTTTCACTTTGTCTTTGCCCAGCTCGCGCAGTTGCTGAAAGCTTTTTACTTCAATCACTTCGGCTTCCACACCTTTGGGAGCGGTAGCGACCGAGCCCCCCAAGGCCGCAATAGGAACTTTGATTTTTTGCTTACCGAGTTTGATGTACGCTTCTTCTTTGGCCCCGCGTACCCAATGGGGTACTTTTACATCCTGCAAAAACACGCGGTCAAAAGCTTGTTTTTCCATCAATTCTTTGGTGTAAATAACGGCCTTTTGGGCACCTACCGAGCCGCTGAGACGTGGTCCGACTTGTTTGCAGAGATACCGCAGCCATTCGTAGGCCTGTCCGTTGGTGAGTACTTCGTCGTAGATTTTGCGAATAATGATGGAGTCTTCGCGGGTCTGAGAAAAAGCAGTTGTGCTGATGAAGAGGAGGAGGAAGAGTGATTTTTTCAAAGGTATTGCCAGTTTATGGTTGGAGAATCGAATGCACACAAAAATAGGGCTTTGTTTCCTAACTTTCCCATGCCGCAGTGCGTTAAAAAGCCCGGAACAGGATTTGAAAGAAAAATCTTACATTTGAAAAAAAGGAAATGAGATGACACAGGTTACCTTAAAAATTGACGACGCTTTCATTGAGAGTCTTGGCAAAGAGCAAATTGAAAAATTATTGCAGGAGTGGCTAATGCAGTACAAGAAGCGTTTGGCGTTGCAGGAAGCTGCTGACGAACTTTCATCCATTGATCTTGTTAATGACCCGCAGTGGCAGACCGCGAGGTTGCTGGCTTGGGAAACCTATAAACATACTTATGAGAATTTGGCGCTATGAGAGACGCAGTCGTTGACGCCAATGTATTGATGTCTATGTTGATTAGTGGAAAAGCTATCTATAAAACACTGCTTTCGGACTATACTTTTTTCAGCAGTGATTTTGCTTTTATTGAAATTGAAAAATACCAACGTATCATTAGGCAAAAGTCACGTTTAGAGATAGATATCTTTCAGCAATTTTCGTATTTTGTGTTTACTCATGTACATTTTATGCCCGGTTATTTAATTGATAATGATGCAAATAACAAAGCTTTTCAACTTGTCCATGATATTGATGTCAAAGATATTTCTAACGTATCCTTAGCTTTATATTCCATTGCTTACCCGTGATGCTCCGCTTTATGCAGGATTGCGCAAAAAAGGGTTTCGTAAAGTAGAAATGTTTGATGTTTTTTTCGTAATGCCTGACAAGGCAGTTCCGGTATAGCCTGTGAGAATCTTCTTAGAACGTTCTCACAGGCCTAAGAACTCTTATCCCTTCAACCCTTCCAATTCTTCCCTCACAAAATTCATCAACTCTGTAATGCATTCTTTTGAGAAATCGAACGGAATGTTGGCGGCGGAGTAGATGGCACTGATAGGGGCCGTGTAGCCGAGTTTGAGGGCATTGAGATAACCGTGCAGCCCTTTTTGCGGGTTTTGCTTATAATTCCGCCATACGCCGATGGCTCCCAGCTGCGCCATGCCGTATTCGATATAATAAAACGGCACTTCGTAAATGTGCAATTGCTTTTGCCAAATGTATTTTTTAAACTCCTCAAAACTACTCCAGTCGGTGATGGAATCGCTGAACTGCTCGTAGATTTGAATCCACATCGTTTGGCGCTCTTCAATACTGTGCGCGGGGTTTTCGTATAGCCAATGCTGGAATTTATCAATCGTAGCTACCCACGGCAGCGTTTCGATGATAGACTCTAAATGTTGAATTTTGGCGCGGCGCAGGTCTTCTTCGTTGTCAAAAAAGACGTTCCAATAGTCCATCGTCAACAATTCCATGCTCATGGAGGCCAGCTCTGCCACTTCGGCGGGTGGGTTTTTGAAGGAGTTGAGCAGCAAATCACGCGTGACGAAATTGTGGACGGCGTGGCCGCCTTCGTGCAGCAACGTGACCAAATCGCGGAGGTTGGAGGTGGCGTTCATGAAGATAAACGGCACACCGATTTCTTCCAGCGGATAGTTATACCCGCCCGGCGCTTTTCCCTTGCGCGACTCGAGGTCGAGGTGGCCCATGGCTTTCATTACACGCAGGTAATCGCCCAACTCGGGGTCAAGAAGGGTGAAACAGGTGATGGTTTTTTCCAACAATTCTTCCCCCGTGCTGAACGGCTTGAGCGGCGGGCGGTTTTGCGGGTCTACCTTAAAATCCCACGGGCGCAGGCTGTCGAGTTGGAGGGCTGCTTTGCGCTCGGCGGCCATGTCGTTGAGCATAGGCACCACGGCTTCTGCTACTGATTCGTGAAAGTTAAAACAGTCTTGGGGCGTATAATCAAAGCGGCCCAGTGCGGCAAACATATAATCACGAAAATTGGCAAAACCTGCATTGACCGCCAGTTGATGACGTAAATCGCGTAGCGAATTTAGTAATTCATCCAATTGGTCTTTGCTTTCAAATCGGCGCACCTGAAGTTTATTCCAGACCAGTTCGCGCAGGGCACGGTCGGTGGATTGGAGATAATCAGAGGCTTTTTGAAGGGTTACTTCCTCGCCGTCGATGTTGACGGTCATGGCTCCGACGATGGCCCCGTATTTGGCTTGCTCGGTTTGGATTTGGGTTTGAATCGGGATGTTTTCTTCACGAAAGATTTCAATCGCTTTTTTCATACTCCGCAGCGTAATGTCGAAGCCGCTGTCTTTCAATTCGCCCAAATAGGGGCTTTCCAACGCTTTTTTGTCCAACTCGTTGCCGTAAGCGGAAAGGTGGGGTTGGAAATTTTCCACAAAATCGTTGAACTCCTTTTGGTATTGCTCACTTGTGGTGTCGCAGGTCATGCGAATATAACGCCACGCAAAGTTTTCGGAAAGGTAGGATTCCAATTCGCTTTTGTCCAGAAACCACTGGCGCAGGTCATCAGCGGAATGAATTGCGCGTTTTTTAAGATTTTCGTAAAACGGTTGCAGTTGCTCCCACGTTGTTAATTCAAATTCTTCGCCCAAAAAGGTACGTGCGGGACGTTGAGGGATGGTTATTGCTGACATAAAGCTAATTTTGCAATGTTTTGGTTTTGTTCACTAACAAAGGAAGCCAAAAAATGGTTTTATTGAAAGCCGGCACCTGAGAAGCCTCAAATTGCTCGTCAGGTGAAGGAAGCGTTTGATAAACATTTCTATAAGTGTACTGGTCTTTGTTTGATTATTGTGACTTTAAAAAGTAAAAAAAACTATATAAGTATTTGATTGTTAATTGTTTGTGTCGATATTTTTACATTTGTTATTTTATATTTGAAATTTTTCATTCACCTATTTTATGTTGCTCCCTATTCTTCTTGTTGTCGGAACGTTTGTTTTTATGGAGGGCTTTGCTTGGTTTGCGCACAAGTACATCATGCACGGATTGATGTGGAATTGGCACGAATCGCACCATGTGCACCACAAAGGATGGTGGGAAACCAACGATTTGTTCGGGATTATTTTTGGGGTTGTGGCCACGGCCCTGATTGTGGTCGGTTCTGAGATAGAATCCCTTCGTTGGGTAATGTACGTGGGCTTTGGTATTACGCTTTATGGTATTTCTTACTTCATTTTTCATGATGTGATTGTGCATCGGCGGGTTAAAATCAAGTTCAAAACCAAAAATCGTTACCTAAACCGCATCATTCGGGCGCATTATGTACACCATAAAGTGCATGAGCGCGACGGCGCGGAAGCCTTCGGATTTCTATACGCCCCCAAAAAATACGAAAAACCGTAGGGGCGGGGCCGAATCGTGGGGCTGTTTACCTCGGCCCTTTTTCTTTAAAAGTCAAATAGTAGTTTTGTTGAGGGCCTTTCTTTTATCTGAAAATACTGGACAATTATGAGAAATACGTTTTATCTCTGCGCGTTACTTTTTGCGCTTTCAATCAGTTCGTTTGGACAGAAAAAGAAAAAAGTTGCCGCGACCAAAGACGCCATTTTGGTTTTTTCCAAGACAAAAGGCTATCGTCATGCGTCTATTCCGAAGGGGAGAGAAGCCTTAGTGCTGATGGGGCAACAGAATAAATTTTCGGTAGATACTACCGAAGATGCCTCCGTTTTTACGCTTGAAAATCTAAAAAAATACAAGGCAGTTGTGTTTTTGAGTACTACGGGTAATATCTTGGACGACACGCAACAGGCGGCTTTTGAGCAATACATTCGCGGTGGCGGCGGTTTTGTGGGCATCCACGCGGCGGCTGATACTGAATACGACTGGCCTTGGTACAATCAATTGGTGGGTGCTTATTTTTTGAGCCACCCCAAGCAGCAAAATGTGGATGTGGTAGTCCATGACCATACGCACCCTTCTACGGTGATGCTACCCGACCGCTGGAAGCGTTTTGACGAACTTTACAGTTATAAAAAGATAATATTAGGTATCAAAGTCTTAGCTACGCTCGATGAAAGTACGTACCAGGGAGGTGCCAATGGCGTAAACCACCCGTTTATATGGTACCGTGAGTTTGATGGAGGCCGTTCTTTCTATACAGGAGGAGGCCATACAGATGAGTCGTATGTTGAACCCTTATTTGTGCAACATTTGCTGGGGGGAATAGAGTATGCGATGGGTCGTAAATCCGCAAAGAAACCGATGTAAGGGGTTACGTTGGTAATTTAGTACAATCACGCGCAGTCGGTTCTTTATCCTAAAGAGCCGGCTGCGTTTTTTTTGGGCTTTTTTGAGGAGAGAATTCCCCAGTTTAACGGCTGATACGCGTTGGAATGCGTTTTTTACGATGAATAGAAACAAAATAGTAAAATCATGAAAACGAATGTATTACTGCTGGCATTACTCTTGGTTCAGGGAGTATCTTGGGCGCAGGATGGAACAAAATTTTTTAGTTTGGGTCTTCGGGCAGGGGCGAATCTTTCGCAGGTGAGAGGCAATGATTTATCACTCGGTAATAACGCCAACACCTGGCAATTGAGTGATAAAAGCAACCGAGTATGGGGAGCTACGGGCGGGATTTTTATGCGAATTGGCCGTACTTTTTATGTACAACCCGAAATTATGTTTTCCCAAAAAGGCGGACAATTTAGCCTGTACGATGGCACTGCCACCACTACCAAGAGTTTTAAAATGTCCAATATAGATTTTCCGTTGATGTTTGGGGTTAAAATTGCGCGCTTTTTGCGTATCAATGCGGGCCCAGTAGCGGCGTTTAATATTGGCAACAGCGGAAATTTGGAAGATGCTTTCAATGATTATACCAACGAAGATACGTTTGACGACGCTTTTCGTCGTGCATCTTTGGGGTATCAGGCAGGGATTGGAATTGACGTTGGTAAGTTGAATTTTGACCTGCGCTACGAGGGAAATTTAACGGACGTTGTTAATCTTAAATTGGATAACCCGCAGGCACAGGCGCAATTTGAACGCAAGCTCAATCTGTTGCAAGCCACCATTGGCTTTGCGTTTTAGACGACATATTTAAAGCCTAATGGCTTAATAAAGAAGGGTTAAAGGGGATGAAAGCAGGAAATTGCTTTGGCCCTTTAACCCTTCTTTATTGTATTCCTGAAAAGGTTATTTCTCAAAAACTTCTTTTTGCCCATTTACCACTTCGTTGGGCTTGTTTAGGATTTCTTCCTGCCCGTTTATCTCGTGCTTTTGTGGGTTTGGATTTGTTTGTTTATCGGGGTCTATTTCGGGCAGAACCGAGGGAATAGGCACCTCAGGTTGGTGTATCTCTGGCTGGGCCGGATGTGGCTTAATCTCGGGCGACGGGTGCGGTGGCGCAGGTGGCGGTGTGGGCTCTGGAGCTGGTGTTTGCATGATTTTCGTGTTTATTTTAGTGATATGTATGTGTAGAAAAATCAAAAACCCATGCCAGTCTTTTTGGGGAACATTTACCTCAAATTCGTTTTTTCTCGCTTTGGAATGGGAATTTTATTGAGAGGGTAATCAAAACAGTGAACAGCTATGCCTCCAATTCCTCAAAATTTTCAGTTGCCGTACGTTGCCCGGTTGGCCTTTGCCCTTATCAGTATTACGATACTGGTCTATTGGATGTATGTTTTAGATTCGATTATAACACTTCTTTTATTCTCGGTTATTATTTCGATTGCCCTGTATCCGCTTACGGCTTGGCTTGAGCGGAAGGGCTTTCCCCGAATGCTGGCCATTACGGTTTCTATTTTGGCGTTTTCGCTGGTTGCGGCGGGTATTGCTACTTTGTTGGTGTATCAAGTCACTGATTTTACGACGATGCTTCCGCAATTGATTCAAAAAATAAATGCCTCTCTCAACAAACTGCAGCTTTGGGCTTACGATAGGTTCAATATTCCGCCCAGTCGTCAGTTGAAAGAAATTCAAAAGTACTATCAAAATATGGCCGAAGGCGGCGGTGCGCTGGTAGGGACTGCTGTCACTACAACTACTTCTATGCTAGGCAATCTGTCTATTTTGCCCGTTTACATCTTTTTTCTGTTGTATTATCGGGATATGTTTCGTCAGTTTTTTTGTAAAGTGTTTGTTTCTGCCAAAAAAACACAAGTCCATGAAGTGCTTGACAAAATCTACGAAGTGGTACACAGCTACTTATCAGGGCTGTTTATTGTGACACTCATTGTAGGTACGCTCAATTCGGTCGGCCTATTGATATTAGGAATTCCGTCGGCGATTTTCTTTGGGTTTCTGGCGGCAATGTTGCTGATTATCCCCTATATAGGTATTTTAATTGGCTCTATTTTGCCCATTGTTGTGGCGTTAGTTACCAAGGATTCACCCATGTATGCGTTGGGTGTGGCGGGAATTTTCTTTTTTGTGCAAATGCTCGAAGGAAACGTCATCACCCCCTACATTGTAGGTTCAAAGATAAGTGTAAACCCTCTAATTGCCATCGTTGGCTTGTTTTTAGGTGGCTCTCTTTGGGGTATTGCGGGGCTGGCTTTGGCGCTGCCACTTACGGCCATCATTAAGGTGGTTTTTGATGCCGTAGATTATTTAAAACCATACGGATACTTGATGGGAGAGCCAGAAATCTCGAAAGAACGCGCCGTAAAAAGCAGGAAAGTACAACAAATCGAGCGCGAGGTGGTGGACACCATTACCGATACAACCAACGAAGTAAAGTCACTTTTTAAGAAAAAACGCGCTGGGAAATCGACTGTTTAGTAAAGATGGGGAAATTGTTGCCCATTCTTGATGTGGTTTCCCCACTTTCGGAACGGGACTTATTTGGCATGAAATTTTTGATTTCTAGGGCATAATTATGAAAACTTTATGTTTAATACTACACAACCATGGAAATCGAATCTGTAGCAAAGTATCCTAAAAGCGAAGTCGCCGGTATGGGGGCAATTGCCACGGAAACAGGAGTATCGTTTAGGGTTTGGGCACCCAACGCCCAAAAAGTATTTGTCATGGGCGACTTCAATGACTGGGACCGAAGTACCATTCCGTTGGTGCAGGAACAAAACGGCTATTGGTCGGTAGAAGTACCCGACGCAACCACTGGACAGCAATACAAGTATGTGTTGAAGACAAAAGCGGGACAATTGATAAAAAATGACCCTTATGCGCGCGAATTGACCAATTCAATCGGCAACAGTATTATACATAATCCTGCTTTTGACTGGGAAGACGAAGATTTTCGTATTCCGGATTGGAACGAAATGGTAATCTATGAACTCCACGTCGGCACTTTCAACGTCAAGGAAAAAGGAAAGCCCGGAGATTTTTATGGAGTCATCGAACGCCTCGATTATTTAAAAGCGCTGGGTGTCAATGCCATCGAAATTATGCCAGTTGCAGAGTTTCCGGGAGGGCATTCGTGGGGCTACAACCCCGCTCATCCTTTTGCGGTTGAATCAGAATACGGCGGTCCAACTGGGCTTAAAGCTTTGGTGAAGGCTGCTCATGCTGCGGGAATCGCGGTGATACTTGACGTGGTTTATAACCATTTTGGCCCCACCGATATGGACTTGTGGCAGTTTGACGGCTGGCAGGAAAATGGAATGGGCGGTATTTATTTTTACAACGACTGGCGTGCCAAAACCCCGTGGGGAGATACTCGACCCGATTATGGCCGTGCGGAAGTGCGTCAATACATTAGAGATAATGCCTTGATGTGGCTGGAAGACTATCACATTGATGGATTACGAATGGACATGGTGCCTTACATTAGGAATGTGAACGCAGATGAGAATCCTGCCAACGATTTGAAAGATGGGTCTAGCCTGATTCAGTGGATTAATTCTGAAATTCACAATCGGTTTCCAGGGCGTTTTACGGTAGCGGAAGACCTCCACTGCCTGGATTTTATCACTGCCCCCGTCGAACACGGCGGATTGGGCTACAGTAGTCAGTGGGATGGTGGCTTTGTGCACCCGATTCGGAAAGCAATTATTGACATGCACGATGAAGGCCGCGACATGAATGCGGTGGCGGAGTCTATTGTGCATCGTTACAACAATGACGCATTTCAACGCGTGATTTATACTGAGTCGCACGATGAAGTAGCCAACGGGCAGGCCCGGGTGGTACAGGAAATAGCTGGTCAGGACGATGTTAACACGTGGTACGCCAAAAAACGCGCCACGCTCGGAGTGGCACTGATGATGACCGCCCCGGGAATTCCGATGTTGTTTCAGGGGCAGACAATTTTGGCCAATCGGTGGTTTGATGACCAAGATCCCCTTGATTGGAATCGTTTTTCGGAATTTAAAGGGATCACAAAACTGCACCGCGACCTGATTCATTTAAGGCTCAATAAGCGGGGCTATACGCGGGGCCTTTCGGGGCAACATGTACAGATATTAAACGTAGATAATGACCGTAAGCTGATTGCTTTTCACCGTTGGAAAGACGGCGGCGCAGGAGATACCACGGTGGTAGTGATGAACTTCTCGCATCAGGCCATTGACAATTATTCCTTAACGTTTCCTGAAGAGGGAGTCTGGAAAATCAGATTCAACAGCGACTGGGAGGGTTATGACAGTGACTTTGAAAATTATTTCAGCTTCGATACCGAAGCCGTAGGCCATCGCGAGAACACCTTATTTGTGGCAACAGTGGCCATTGGGCCGTATAGTACAATTATTTATTCAAAAGAATAATGCATGTTTCACTTAAAACCAACCAAACAAAAAAGTATGAAAACGGTACAAACGCTCACAATATCAATGATGGTTTCTGGGGTACTGATGATGGCAGGTTGCTCGCGCGACGATAAGCGCGAAGCCGCCGACAGCGTACAGGACGCTCAGGAAAAAGTAGAAAATACGGCCGATAACGTAGCCGAAGATGTCAAAGAAGCAGGCAATGAAACGGCTGCTGAAATAGAAGCCGAACGCAAGGAAATATCGGCAAAAATAGAAGAGCGCAAAGTGGCTCTTAAAAACGAAATGGACCGGATTGACGGAAAAATCAAAACGACTTCGGCCAAAGAAAAAGAAAAATGGCAGGCTCGCCGCGACGACTTGAAAGAAGATATGAACGAATTGGATATGCAATTGGCAGAAGTGAAAAAAGACGTAAAACGCGACTGGAAACAGTTTAAGCGGGATGTGAACGCCAAAATTGACAAGATTCAGGAAGACATCGAAAAGTAATGCTTACGTAGCTAAAGCCAAGCTGTGACACTCACGGCTTGGCTTTATTTAAAACAGATTACTCAACGTTGAGAATATAAATATTAAATCGAAAGGGGAGAATGGAAAGTGTGAAAGAGTCGATAAAGATGCAGTTTAGAAAACTGTGGTCGCTGTACCTGTGCCGCCGGCAATTGTGCAAGCAGCTCGAAAAAGAAGTATTTTCTGATGACAGGCAGGCGTTTGTCCGGCATTTTTACAATGAAACCGATCTTTTTTTGAAGGAAGTTAGCCAGTTTGATTGGGTAAGGGGGCATGTGTGTCTGCCAATTGTCAAGGATTGTAAAAGTTTGCAGGATACCGATAGGCAGCTACTCAAGACCTACACTGGCTTACAGGCAGATGCTTCATGGGAGCTAGAATACCCAGAATTGGCTCGTTTTTTACTGCGTAATTTGAGCCGAATAAGGGCCTCGCTTCGATTATTGCGTTATTTGACCCCATCAGGATTGTAAACAAAACGATACTCAACATTTTGCATTACCTTTATCTTCTCTAAATTTTATTCATTTTACGCATCACCCACCGTCATGAAACTCAAAGGAAAAAGTGTGTTTAAATACACTGTCAATAATCCTACGCCCGTACAAATGCTGCTGCGGTCGAGGCGGCAAGAAGGGCAATCAATCATCAGAGAAGAATTCAGCATTGACCCTGTCATACCGTTTGTAGAATTTATCGATCAGTTCGGCAATCAGTGCCAACGAGCCGTTTTGCCCGTTGGTGATGTTACTATCACCATGGAAGCAGAAGCGCTTGTTGAGCCGGGTTTGGTTCCGCCGCAACCGTTGCCCGCGTATGTACCCGTAGAAGAACTTCCCGATGAAGTCATGATGTTTTTATTGCCCAGCCGTTATTGCCAATCAGATTTGTACGAAATCAACAATTTAGCCTTTGAAATTGTCGGAAATCTTGACCCAGGCTACGCCCAGGTAGAAGCCATCAGAAACTGGATTCATCAAAATATTAGCTACCAATACAACACCTCTAGCTCCGTAACTACGGCTTTGGATACTATTTACCAGCGCGTGGGCGTATGTCGTGATTTTACCCATCTGGGCCTTGCCCTAACCCGTAGTCTTTCGATTCCGGCACGTATGACAGTGGGGTATCTGGACAAGCTGGAATACATGGATTTGCACGCGTGGTTTGATGCCTTTGTGGGCGGAAAATGGTACACGTTTGATGCCGTACAGGCCCAAACGCACGGAAGCAGAATTGTGATTGGATACGGCCGTGATGCGGCTGATGTGGCGATGATTACGCAATTTGGAAATGCGCAGCTTCTATCACTTGAAGTGACAACGGAAGAAATAATGGACTGAAGAGTGTTGAGGCGCTAACTTGCCATAGAAGGCGAACAAGAAGAGGTATGGGCCAAATGAAGTCGCAGATTTTTGATGGCGAGACGTAGACGGGTTTTGACGGTTCCCAGCGGTAGTTTGAGGCGGTTGGCGGCTTCGATTTGTGTATAGCCGCCCCAATAGACCATCTCAATGATGGTTTTTTGCTCATAACTGAGGCGTGAGACCAACTCCCGGAGTTCGTTGTGCTCTATCTCACCAAATACCGTCTGATTGCTCTCAATCCAATGAATAGAGGATTCAAGGTCTTGAATATCATTGCGTTGTCCTCGCAAATAATCAATTGAGCTATTGCGAGCTATGTTGAGCATCCACGTAAAAAAACGTCCCTTTTCTGAATCGTATCGGTTAATATTTGCCCAGATTTTGATAAATATTTCCTGAAGTAGGTCTTGGGCGGGCTCTTCCTTGGCCACAATTTTGAGGACTACTCCGTGCAGCGCGTCTGAATAATTTGTGTACAGATAGTTAAACGCATGGCGGTCTTGGGTGAGAAGCCTACCGATTAGCTCGCTTTCTGAATAGATAAGTACATTGTTTTTCATAGGGCGATTCTTTATAAATAAATGGTGTTGAGTACTTGGTTAAGGCTAGGTTTATGTACTTAATGATTTGTTAAGGAGGGGTGTGGGTGTTAGGTAAAGTCTAGTTGCTATTTGATTGTAGACTTAACCTATCACTCACGTAGTTTCAAAGCATCCTGCTCCGCTTGGGTACTGTTGGTGCGTGGAGTAAGGGTCTGAATAATTTTGAGAGAACTTTCAATGTCAGCTTGTTGGCGAAGCAACACTCCTTTAAGCTCATCATCCGCTTTGATAGACTCGTCGTTGAGGGCTTTTTCGTATGCCTCAATGGCCGATTTGTCCCCAAACTCGCAAGATTCTAGAAGAGCGATTCGGTCATGCTGTTGGAGAGCTGCTTTAAAATTCAGCCACGTTCGGTGAATTATGCCCGCGGTTGTGCCGCCCAAGGCAGGCTCGCCGCCCATGTCCTTAATGTATGCGCTTAAAGTTTCTGAAAAATTAATACTCTCGTTGAGGCGGCTCGAAAAGAGCTGTTCCAAATCGGCATCTTTTGTTTCAAGAGAGGCCTGATGATAGCCTGCAATCCGATCATTGTTGATTTGAACGAGCCCATTAAGGATGCCGATTGTATCTTGTTGATTGGGATTCATGAGATGTTGATGCTGAGGGTGTTGTATTGCATCATAAAAATCAATACCCGCCCATTTTAGGGTAATATTGAGGAAATCTCCGCTGCTAATGAGGCGTTTCTGCCCCTGATTTTAGACATTTTGGCGCTGGCACTTGATTTTCTTGTGTGTTATCAGTTCAACAAGACTATTTACCTAACGCAGCAACATCATGGACGAATTGGAAAATAGCGGTCTCAAAAAAGAAGCGGAAAGAAAAGAGCTGGAAAAAGAGAGCGTGAGTGACGATAAGAAATCCCAAAAAATGTCCGCTCAAACAATCTTTTTGTTTGTAATAATCATTGGTATCGTGTTGATGATATTTGCGTATGCAAGCGGTTATTTCACGGCTGGAGGCCCCCAAGGAGACCGAAGAATGGGCCCCGTAAATGCGCAAGATTCAGCGATGGTCAACAAAAGTGATACCATCATTGGGAATTAATTATTTCAATACACCATAAATTCAAACTACATGAAAACGACCAAAGAAGAATTGCTCGAAGAAGCGGCAAAACACAAAGCCGAGACTGCCGAAAAGAAAGGGGAAGTCCTAAAATCAGAATTGAAGGAAAAAGTAGACGACGTAAAAATAGGAGCCGTTGATTTGGCCGAAAAAGCCAAAGATAAATGGGAAGATGTCAAAGATAAAGCCAAAGATGTCTGGGAAGATACCAAAGACAAAGCCGAAGAAATTGCCGACCGGGCGGCGGCTAAAAAGAAAGAAATGAAAGAAGATTTGAGCTGAAATCGGCCCGAAATCCCACGCTAATAGAACGATGCTCCAGACGGTACTTTTAAGTATTGTACTGGAGCATTTTTGTGGCCCAATCATTGAGCATTATGACGGGGATTTATGGGCACAATTGCCCATTTTATTATTCTTGTTTACCAAGAATCCACCAAGACAAGCGTCTCGGCAGTGAGCTAGCTAGCAGCATAGAAAATCCGTGAAAGTCGTCGAATTTGAACGAAAGAGAGGAAGGTGTGGAAAATAGCGGTAGCCGCGTAGATAAAAATGTATTTATCTAGATAATGATTTTTTCAATTTTGGTCATATCGAGCGGCTTCTCCACAAAACCGTCTGCGCCTGAAAGCAGCGCCCGATCTCGCAGGCCACTCATGGCAGTAATCATGACTAATTTAGAAGCAGGGGCTTTTTTACGAAATTCTTTGATTTGTTCAATTCCAATCCCGTCGGGAAGGTTGTTGTCCAGAAAAATGATAGCGGGTTGTTCTTCGGTTGCTTTTTGAAGTCCCTCGGCGAGGGTATGCGCCCTTAGGGAGACAATCCCGAAACGTTTTAATACCATTCCTAACAAAAGACAAGTATCTATTTCGTCGTCAATAATTACAGCCTTTTGATTAGAACTGGAAAAGGCCTTGTTACTCATTTTAGTTAATTAATTAAGTTGTTAATAAATACATTTTACATTTTAAGTTTACTGTGAATTGTCTAATCAAAAAAACCGTGCCAGACTATCGGAGGGGCAGGATAGAAGCTGCTCAATATATCCCAATTTGGGGAAAAGTGTCCACGGATTTTTTTTAGTGCCTGCATAATGTGGCAAAGTCAGGGGTGGAATAAAGTTTTTATTACTGCTTATGTCAAATTGTTTAATTTTTATAAAATCCTTTAAACGCACATTGCCATGACAAGTAATTCAAAAATAGTATTAGGCCTCGTTACCGCTGCGGCGGCGGGCGCAGTGATTGGGCTATTGTTTGCTCCTGAAAAAGGAACAGAAATCCGTGACAAAGTACGTGAAACCGCCAATGGATTTGCGTCAGATTTGCTGGATGCACTTCAGCGCGGTCGCCAACAGTATACTGAAATAAAAGACAATGTTGAAGACACCGCAAAAGAACTGAAATCGAAAGCAGAGGATAAAATCTCGGAAGTAAAAGACCGGGTAAGCGATGAAGTAGACCACGTCAAAAATAAAGCGCAACGTTACGCTTAGTGAATGAGATACCCATTAATTTCTGCGGGATGGCCTTTGTTTTGGCCATCCCGTAAAAATTAAAACCCCTGTTGAGCCATGCAAGTAATAGATTCTGCCAATGAGATTAAAGAGCGTGCAACCGATTGGTTTGACAACGCTTCCGATTATTTTGAAGCCCGTTGGAACCTGGGCGTTTTGGATATGTCCGAAAAAACGGCGAGTGCCGTATCAAGCCTTGCTTCGGTGCTTATTATAGGGACCGTCGGGACTATTGCGTTACTTTTTGTGAGTTTGGGAGTGGC
Organism: Runella salmonicolor; assembly: GCF_024158025.1. NCBI lineage: Bacteria > Pseudomonadati > Bacteroidota > Cytophagia > Cytophagales > Spirosomataceae > Runella > Runella salmonicolor. The sequence continues at coordinate 179,861 of NZ_JAMZEL010000005.1, read as the reverse complement.
TTGGCTCATTGGTGAGCGCCTCAACAGTCCCGCCTTTGGGTATTTGATTGTAGGAGGTTTTTATGCACTTGTATGCATTATCCTGTTTTTGGTGAAAGACAGTTTAATCAAAGTGCCTGTCGTCAATGCTTTTATAAAAAGATTTTATTATGAAAACTAAGCTCGAATCGTTGGACGATGTACGCGCCGAACGGGCCCGTTTGAAAAACCAACTCGCACTGTCGCAGGTGAAAATGCGGAAAGATATTACGGCCATTAAAACCGAAATAAACCCGGCGCGTCAGGCGGTGGGGGCATTACGTGATTTGTTGACAACCCCCAAAAAAGGATTGCTCAGCGTTGGGGTAGGTATCGGAGTGGATATTTTACTTAAAAGGGGTCTATTGGCGCGTGCTGGATGGCTACCGAGATTGGTTGTACCTTTTGTTGCACGAAATTTGGCCACCAATCTTATCTATAAAAATCGGACCTCGCTCCTTGAAAACGCCCTGATGTGGGTGAAAAAGAAGACCGAAAAGAAACCCGACCTAAAGACCGATGGGCAGCAAAAATTTTTGCCGCCCGCTAAAGATGTTGTGGCCAACGGATATACATCAAGCGCTGGGAATCAGGTTGTTCCCCCAGTTATCAGCGTCAATTAAGAAACCGAGCGGCTTCCGGAACCACGGGAAGTTGGCTGACCTTTACCCAAAATTTAATGAGGGTAGAGATGGTATCGTTAAAAACATCAAAAGACGAAGGCTTGGCTATATAGCAGTTGGCCCCCAATTCATAACAGTCGTTGATGTCTTGCTCAGATTTAGAGGTTGTCAGAACCACCACTGGTATTTTTCGTAAATGAGGTTCTGATTTTAAGATTCTCAACACTTCTCGCCCGTCCATTCGGGGCATATTCAAATCCAGTAAAATCAGACCTACCGAATATTCGTTATTACTGTGGCGAATATATTCAATGAGTTCAAGCCCATCTTTCACATAGACGGTAGGATTAACCAATCCGCAATCATCAAACACCGATTGGAGCAAAAAACGGTCATCGGCGTCATCATCAGCTATTAAAATCGTGGCTTGTTTGTTCATAAATTATTGACGGGGTTATCGCCAGAGTTTCAGGTAGGTAAATATACATGAAAAATTGAACCTTCCTGATTTGGTTTTGCTTCGGCAACAATAAATCCGTTGTGATTGGTCACAATCCGACGACAAAGTGCAAGGCCAATGCCAGTTCCTTCGTATTCGGTTCGGTTGTGTAAACGTTGAAAAATAATAAAAATCTTTTCTGAATAGATGGGGTCAAATCCAATCCCATTATCCATAAACGAAATACGGTGGTAAATGTTATCCTTTTGGATATCTCCTAGATTGGGCAACTCACTGCCATTGACTTTTTGGCAGTCGATTTCAATGATGGGTGGCGTGTCGGCTTTGCTGTATTTAATGGCATTGGAAATCAAGTTGTTAAATAATTGAAAAAGTTGAAATTCTACGCCTTGTACAGTAGGCAAAACTTCAGAAATAATTGTTACCTTTTTTTGTTCAATCAAATCGTTTAGTTCGTCTTTTACATCCCTAAAAACAGAATTCAGGTTTACCTCTTCAAATATACGTTCGCGCAAATTAGCCGTTCGTGAAAACATCAGCAAGTCATCAATAAGTTGCTGCATTCTAATCGCCGATTGATTGATTTTAAGAAGAGTGGTCTTGCCATCGTCTGTCAGCAGGTCGCTTTGTTTCATTTTCAGGCGTTCGCCAAAGGCCCTTATCTTGCGCAGCGGTTCTTGCAAATCGTGCGAGGCCACGTACGCAAACTGTTCCAGTTCGGCGTTGGCTCGTTCCAAATCGGTCAGTTTTTCTTCGAGGGTTTTCTGAAAAGCAATTCGTCGACGTAGCTCAATGTACAGGAGTCGAAAAAATACCAATAAAAACGCCAGTGAAACCGCCGAGAGCAGCAGCAGAAAAAAGTTGGTATTCTCATCGGCTTCTTTTTGCAGGATGCTCCGGTAGGTCAAAAGCTCCCGCTCTTCGTTGTCTAGTTCTTTACACAAGCTTCTGATATTTTCCATGTGATTTTTGCCGTCGCTCAATTTCACCGTGTCAATTCCGTATCCGTTGCGTGTTCTTTCAATATTAAATTCAATCAGGGTAATCCGCCGGCTTATTTCTTTTTTGATACTGTCTACTCTTTTTTGTTGGCGGGGGTTATCTCTTACCAGTAAATCCATCGACCTCAAAATTCCTTTCATACTGCTTCGTCCTTCGCCATAAGGTTGCAGATACTTTTCATCTTTGGTCAATAAATAGCCGCGTTCGCCCGTTTCGATTGTATTAATGGTGGCAAGTATATCTTTGTTTTTGAGTCTAACTCGGTAGGTGTGATTGACGGATTGAGTACGATTATTTGACTCTACACTGCGATCATAAGCCAACCAACTTAAGAAAATCAGCATGGCTAAACTAACCCCCATTGCTAAAAATATTCCTAAAAGAGCATTTCGTAAAATCATAAGAAAATATAATTGAGGTGTTTTGTCCACATATTTTTGTGGAAAAAATTGCCCATTTTGGGTAAAAAACAGCAATATGAGAAAACTATAAAATTAGTAACGTTGTTTTAATAAAAAAGTTTTTAAGTATAAATGCCTGATTAGAAGTATTTTGTTGAAAGTTACATAAAGAAAGAAGGCTTTTACGTAATTCATTGAATCTCTGAGGCATCCGATTTGGTACTTAACTACCAAAAAATGTTGTCCAACCATGGCGGCTCCCATGCTAAACCTTATTCAATCGCAGAAACAAACGCTGAAGATATCTCCAGCGCAAATACAACTGCTAAATTTTCTGCAACTCAATACGCTCGAACTTGAGCAACATATAAAAAATGAACTCGAAGACAATCCTATTCTGGAAGAAGGACCGGAGGATTCGAATGAGGAATTTGATGCGGCTGATGAGGGCGGATTAATCACAAAAGCCGAAGACCGAACCCAAGACTATATGGACTGGGACGAGTTTAGGGATGATGATACCCCCGATTATCGCACCCGAATCAATAATTTTTCGGATGACGATAGCGAGTATACGCCCATGATGGCAGAAATCACCACTTGGCGCGACGAACTCAAAGAGCAATTTCACCTCTTGGCGCTCAACGAACGTCAGCGGTTATTGTCTGATTTTGTGGTGGATTCATTGACCGACAGCGGCTACCTCAACTACAGCGCCGGTGCCATTGCCGACGATGTGTCGTTTACGAGCGGGATGTTTGTGGAAGAGGAGGAAGTGCAAGAAATCATTCAGTTGCTTCGAAAAATGGACCCGCCGGGGCTGGGCGCGCGCGATTTGCAAGATTGTTTGTTGTTGCAGTTGGAGCGTTTGCAAGGCCCTGAAGTGGCCATTTCAACGAAGTTGATTAAAAATAATTTTGAGGATTTTGCGGCTCGTAATTACGAGAAACTGATGAAATCCAACAACATCACTTCCGACCAACTAAAATCCATTGTAGCCCTCATCGGTACGCTTAACCCACAACCGGTAATTGGTAGCCAAACGGATAGTTTGGTCATTAAGGATAATATCGTGCCTGACTACATCATCACCGTAGACGGAGATTTGATTGATGTAGAACTCAACAATCGGCGGATTCCCCCCTTGAAAATCAACAAGTCGTATGCCAAAGAAGTGGGAGGAACTCGGGCCGCCAATACGTACGTAAACTCAAAACTAAACGCCGCCAATTGGCTCATTGAAGCCATTCAGCAGCGCGAAAATACCATGCTGAAGTCGATGCGAACCATCGTAAAACTTCAGGAAGACTATTTTAAAACGGGCAATGTGAGATTGCTCAAACCGATGGTATTGCGTGATGTAGCTGAGCGCATTAACATGGATGTATCGACGATTTCGAGGGTGACTAGCGGCAAATACGCCCAAACACCTTTTGGCGTTATTCACCTCAAAGACCTCTTTACGGAGGGAGTTCTGACCCAAAGTGGCGAAGAAGTCTCCAATCGTCAGATTCAGTTGGTATTGGCAGAATTGGTGTCTAAAGAAGACAAGCAGCATCCTTTTAATGATTTTCAATTGGCTGAAATGTTGGCTGAGCGCGGTTATCCAGTGGCCCGCCGGACAGTAGCCAAATACCGCGAACAAATGGATATTCAAGCCGCTTCGTTGCGGAGAGTTTTATAACCTGAATCGGCCAACCGCGTATACGTTGAGCAGATGAGAAAAATAGAGTTGAAAATAAATCAAATCGCAGCTGTATAAACGGCCTTCGTTGCTCAAACCAGCGAGCCTTTATCAATAAAAGCGAAACAACCTCTTGAACGTTTAAGTTAGATGGCACAGAAAATTTTGGTTATAGACGACGACACCGACATTTGCTTACTATTGCGTCGTTTTTTGAGCAAACACGGTTTTGAGGTGGCGGTGGCCCACAACGGTGTCACAGGCTTGGCAATTTTGGAAGAATTTCATCCCGATTTGGTCCTCACCGATTTCAAACTCGGGGACATGGACGGAGCCACAATCTTGACACGCATTAAAGAAAAATTCCCTCACCTGCCCGTGTTGATTATCACGGGCTATTCTGACATCAAAACGGCCATCAATGTCATGAAGCAGGGGGCGTATGACTATATCACAAAACCGCTCTTTCCGGATGAAATTTTACTTACGATTCGGAAAGCGCTCAATCACTCGCAGACCCATGAGCAGGGCGGGCAGTTTGCCGAAGAAGCAACCCCTGCGACGCCCGGAGGCGCAACGCGCCGAAAAAGCACACAAGCTCATTATATTTTTGGGGAAGGCCCCGAATCAACTTATCTCTACAAGCAGGTTGACTTGGTAGCTCCGACCAATTATAGCGTGCTTATTTACGGTGAAAGCGGCTCTGGAAAAGAAGCCGTTGCGCTCGAAATCCACAAGCGAAGCAAACGCGCCTCGGGGCCGTTTGTGGCGATGGACTGCGGGGCCATTTCGCGAGAGCTCGCAGCAAGTGAGCTTTTCGGGCACGAAAAAGGCTCGTTTACGGGAGCCCTCGCCCAGAAAATCGGCCACTTTGAAATGGCCAACGGAGGAACACTTTTTTTGGATGAAGTAGGAAATCTTCCCTACGACGTTCAAGTGTCGCTTTTGAGGGTGGTGCAGGAACGAAAGCTTAGGCGCATTGGCGGCAACCGCGAAATTGACGTCGATGTGCGTTTGATTGTGGCTTCCAATGAGCGATTGATGGATGCCGCCCGCCGCGGCCGATTCCGGGAAGATTTATATTACCGTTTCAATGAGTTTAGCATTGATGTGCCGCCCCTGCGTGAGCGCCGGTCTGACCTGATGATTTTTGCCCAATTCTTTCTGGATAAAACAAATATTGAACTTGGAAAGCAGGTAAAAGGATTTACGCCCGAAGTTGAAAGGGCCTTTCGCGAATACCCGTGGCCGGGCAATCTACGCGAATTGCGCAACGTCATTAAGCGCTCTACGCTCCTCACCGAAGGCGATTACGTAGATGCCCGTACGTTGCCGTTTGAATTGTTAAATTATGAAAAACTGCTCTTTTTTGATTCAGGGACTTCAACAACCCCTTCCGTTCAAGATTTACCTCCCCCTCAGCCTTATTACGAAGCGCCCGCCGCTCCCAAGCCATACACCAGTTCGAAGGTTGACCTGAAATCGGCGGCGTTGGAAGCCGAATATGAAATGATTTTGAACGTACTTAAACAGGTGAATTTTAATAAAAGTAAAGCGGCTCAGGCCTTGGGCATTGATCGGAAAACGCTTTACAATAAAATGAAAAATATAAACTTAAGTAACTGATGCCGCTTGCCGAAGTCCCCGTTGCTGTCCCAAACCCCTTTCGACTTGACCTAACCGGGAAACAAGTAGAAAGGCTGTTTCAGATTTCGCCCGATTTGGTGTACATCATTGACGTGAACCTACGCAAAATGGTGTTTATCAGCAATCGCGTACAAGACATACTGGGCTATACTTACGACGACATTCAGCAAATGGGCGGGTCGTTGATTTCGGTATTGATCCATCCTGACTTAAACCGTTTTGTGGCAGAAACCTACCAACGCTTTGCGGCCCTGAAAGAAGGAGAAACGGCTAAATTTACGTTTGAAATACGCCACAAGAATGGCAGTATTCGCAGTATACGCAGCCGAGCAACGGTATTGACGTACGATGAGCAAGGAAAAAACCACCTCATCATGAATGTGGCCGAAGATGTCACAGATGCGCTTGCTCATGAGATGGACTTGCAAAAAAAGCAGTACCAAATCAACGAAACTGAGGTTATTTTTAAATGTGGAAGCTGGGAGTGGCAAAAGAATGAAAAGGGGATTCGGTGGTCTGAGGGGCTGTTTAGACTGATGGGCCTTGCGCCAGAGGCCTATCCTGACAAATGCGTGACGAGGGCCTTTTTTGAAAGCTTCATTGTGCCCGAAGATTTGGCCCGCGTTCAAAATTATTCCAAAACGGTATTGGCCGAAAAAAATGATACTTTTCAAATAGAGCACCGCATCATTGATGCCGCTGGAAACCTAAAATACCTCACGTTGCGGGCGCGCTGCCAATACGGAGAAGATGGGCGATTGGAACGCGTGATAGGCGTAGCCGCCGACCGTACCGAAATAGAAACTTACCAAAAAGAATTGGAACGCCGGCTGGTAGCCCTCAAAAAAAGCAACCAAGACTTGGAGCAATTTGCCTACGTAGCCTCGCACGATTTGCAGGAGCCCCTGCGTAAAATCATTGCATTCGGCGAACGGTTGGATAAAAAATATAAAGAACAACTCGGGACCGAGGGGCAGTTTTTTGTGGAAAGAATGACCAACGCAGCCTATCGTATGAATGGCCTGATTGAAGATTTACTTACTTATTCGCGGGTGTCGCGGCAAACCGAATCGCTTGCTTTTATCTCGCTTGAAGAAGTCGTAAAGAATGTAATTGAAGATTTGGAAGTAAAAATTCAGGACAAAAATGCCACTATTAGTATCGATAAACTCCCTACTATTGAGGCACGCCCAGTACAAATGCATCAACTGTTTCTCAATTTAATTGAGAATGCCCTGAAGTTTACCCAGCCATCGGTGGCTCCAGTGGTAACAGTGAAGGCGCGTAAGGCCAACATTCAGGAAATCAAGGGAATCATGCAGATTAACCCCCATGAAACCTACTACAGAGTAAGTGTTTCTGACAATGGAATTGGTTTTGAACCAGAATATGCCGAGCGAATTTTTACTATTTTTCAACGTTTACATGGCCGCTCCGAATACGAAGGTACAGGTTTGGGGCTTGCCATTTGCCGTAAAATAGTAGAATCCAATCATGGGTACATTGAGGCGCACGGAAAAGTAGGTGGTGGAGCCGAATTTATTTTTTATTTACCCCTCAGACAGCATGAGACAAGGTGAGCTGGTCTGTGAAAAACAACCCTGCTTATAACTAATCTGACGTACTATGGACACCACAGAGATTCGTGAAGCGCGAAAAAGTGTTATGATTCTGATTGCCGACGATGACGAGGATGATCGGATGTTTACGAAGGAGGCTTTTGAGGAGAATTATCTGCTGAACGAAATTCGCTTTGTAAGTGATGGTGTGGAATTGTTGGACTACTTGAAGCGCCGAAATAAATACATCAATCCTGACGATAGTCCCCGTCCAGGAATTATCCTGCTAGACCTCAATATGCCCAAAATGGACGGGCGGGAGGCGTTGAAGGCAATCAAGTCTGACCCTGACCTCCGGGCCATCCCCGTTGTGGTACTCACTACTTCGAAGGCCGAGCAAGATGTGTTGCAAACCTACGATTTAGGCGTCAACTGTTTCATTACAAAGCCCGTGTCTTTTGCAGAATTTATAGAAGTAGCCCGCACTGTCGGGCATTATTGGTTTGATATTGTTCAACTTCCCAACTCCCTCGACTGATGCAGAACGACACCATTAGACTACTCATTGTAGATGATGATGAAGATGATTTTTTCCTTACGTCAGATTATCTCAAAGATATTCGCAACAAAAAATTTATCATTACGTGGGCGGGTTCGTTTTCCGCAGGAATTGAACAACTCACCCACGCCAAATTTGATTTATGTTTCTTTGATTTTCTGCTTGGTGCCAAAACTGGAATTGACCTTTTGAAAGCGGCGATTCAGAGCGGCGTAAGCTGTCCGATTGTGCTCCTGACGGGTAAAGGTGATAAGCGAGTGGATGTGGAGGCCATGCGATTAGGCGCAATGGACTATCTCGTAAAGAGTGAGTTGGATTCCGAAAAGCTGGAACGCTGCATCCGATACGCCCTCGAACGCTCGGCGGTTTTGCAGCGCTTGCGCGAAAGTGAAACGCGTTTGCGGGGAATTTTTGGCCAGTTGAAAGATGCCGTTTTGCTCAAATGGCCCAAAGGGCTCGTTTTTTATCACAATGATACTGCCCTTGACCTATTGGGGTATACCGAAGCAGAAATCTTGCAATTGCACTCGCAGGATTTGTTTGCGATTCCGGCGCAGCACTCCATGTATGTACACGCGCTGGAAGAAAAGGGCTTGGTCGAAAATCTGGAAATGTGGCTGGTGCGCAAAAGCGGGGAGCGCGTACTTTGTTCTCTGCACGCCAGCAAACAAAATGATAGTGAAGGAAAGGCGTACTATCTACTTGTTATTCAGGATATTACTGAGCGAAAAAAAGTAGAGCGTGACAGGCTATTAGCCGAAAAATCAGCATCGACGGCTCGCTTAGTGCGTACGTTGGCGCATGAAGTCCGTAATCCGCTCACCAACATTCACTTATCGCTCGACCAGCTGGAGACTGATTTACAGGACGATGACCAGCGGTTATTTGTGGATATTATTCGTCGAAACGGTAAGCGTATCAATACCCTTATCACGGAGCTTCTCAATTCGTTTAAGCCACATGAAGCCGTATTGAAGCGAATTTCTATTCATGAATTATTGGATCAGACCGTCAACGAGGCCGAAGACAGACTGAGTCTAAAAAAAATTATACTCAATAAAGTTTATGGAAATGACTGTTTGTTGCTACTGGACGAACCAAAAATTAAAATCGCGTTACTCAATTTAATCATCAACGCGATTGAGGCCATGGAAGAAAACAAAGGCGTGTTGACGTTGTCGACGGATATGTCTAAAACTTCCTGCTGTGTAAAAGTACAGGACAATGGTTCTGGAATAAGTCCAGAAAACATTAACCGCCTGTTTGAACCTTATTTTACGTCCAAATCAAACGGCTTGGGGCTGGGGCTCGCGGCCACGCTGACTATTTTGCAATCCCATCGGGCTTCAGTTGAGGTCGAGTCGGAGGAAGGAAAAGGAACAACTTTTACCGTTACGTTTCCTTTGAATTAATCAAGGTATACTCGAAGAGACTGATTTGACCGTAATTGGTGATTTAGACTAAGTTGTTAGAAACCTAATTGTTACTTGTAGACTTTCCAAGTTTGAATCTTGAATAAAACTTGGAAAGTCTATTTTGTACAATTACGTTAATTGGAGCTAATAATGGTTTGGGTTGTTTCGACGATTTTTACTTTCTTGGTTCTGAACAAAGAACCTGTGATTTCTGCAATGACCGCCGCGCTAACCACGATAATGCCGAATACCGAAGACCACACCACAAAACGATGGTATACGTCTGCGTCGAGCCGGGCGATAATGACCCCGATAAGCGCCCAAATCACGGATATGCCGATGTAAGCATTTCTTAATTTCAGCAAGGCAAAACTGCCGATAATCGCCCCGACCAGCACCATGGCGGAGGCCCAGAATACTTCACTTTGTCCCCAGCCGTTCCAGTCTAAAATCACTAACAAAGTAGTCGCGTTGGCAACGGTGGCAATGCATAGCCACCCCAAATAAAGTCCAAATGGTGCTTTGACGGAGAAACGGGAGTTTTTGGCTAAATAAGGCGTTAGAGAGTCAATTCGGGCGTTGATATTGATTAACTGGCCTAAAAATAATACCATTATGAAAACCGAAAAAGCCACGTATTCATAATGCCAGACCAGAATCCAAACCATATTCAAGATACAGGTAATGATAAAACGAGGCCCAATCACGGTGACCGTTTCGGCCGTGGCGGGGTCGACCTGAGCGCTGAAGAGTGATTTACTTTGTTTGATACAAAAGACCAATAACAACAGGTAAATCACGCCCCAAATCGAAAAAGTGACGGGGGCGGGGACAAACAGGTTGGGGTATTGATTAGAGAGTTGACCAGTGGTCTTGTCATTAATCGGCAAGGCATTTGCCAGGTAATTCACAAAGACCATCGCTAAAAAAAAGACCCAATTCAAAATTTGATAGGTTTTTACGGCAGATTTATTCCAAAGCGTTGTCATATAAGTGATAGTTAAGGTTAGTAGGCGGAAGTCAATAACTATTCCATAGCGGTTGTCTAATATGGGGCGGGGAAAATATTCCTCATATTAGGTTGTATAGAACCCAGTTTTCTACATTTTTTACTCGTATTGCCTTGTGGCACAAGTGTTTTAAATATATAGTCGTCTAAAAAAATGAAACCTTTTAATTTTAAAAGCCATGCGTTCTCTATTATATATCATCGCTGTTATTCTGGTTATTGGTTGGCTAATTGGAACATTTGCTTACAGTGCTGGAGGACTTATTCACATCCTTTTGGTACTAGCCGTTATTTCGCTAATCATCGGTTTTATTCGCCGGGGAACTATATAGTGCGTAGATATAACACCGAAGTATTACTTTACTCAGCGTTATATATAAAAGTGGTTTGTGCGTAGATATGACATCGTAAAACTCTAATTTACTTAATGTTATGGAAATTGCTTTGTTAATTACTATTACCGGATTTGTGGGTTTGGCCACCTCGGTAGGCATGTTGTATCTATCGCATTCACCCACTACGCACACTGCGGATTCGATTAGAAGATTTAGTCAACAAAAGCGGGATGATTTTTTTCGAAAGGTCAAACTGAATTCCCACCGGATTAAATAACTACGAACAGCATACTTTGTTATAAAAATTCCAACGTAACCCCATTTGAATATTGATGCCCGGCACGACTTTTTAGGAGATATATTGAGTTCAGCCTAGCGTCTTATTTCACAGTCAGATTCAAAAGAAATACAATATACAGAATTATCACCAAGATGAGTGACGAAGCCGAGAGGCAGGCTGTCTAATTGGGAAAACAAGCCATGAAAACAATTAATATCAATATAGCGATTAAAAGATTGTTCATTTTTGCGATGAATCTTTCGTTTATCGCAGGGCTTTCCGGCTGCACATCCACACCAAACGTTAGAAAATCGGGGAACGATACCTCGGGAGCATCCAAACAGACAATCAGCAGGTCTAAAAACCCCGCCAATTTTGCCATCGTGGCATCAACAATCGGTGGAGCTGCGGGCGCTGTTATTGAAAAATACATGGAAAAACAGGCTACAGTCCTGAACCGTGATTTGAGCGGAATAGCCTTAGTAGAACGTATCGGAGAGGGCATAAAGATTACAGTGAGTTCAGTTGTGTTGTTTGAAAGTGATAGTTATGCCCTCTCTAATACACCTCAGGAACAACTGAAAAAAATGGCCGAAACACTGATTACCTACAAAGATACGGAGCTGTTGATTGCGGGTCATACGGATGGAGTAGGAGATGCCAAGCAAAACCAAATTTTATCCGAAAAAAGAGCCGAATCATTCGCGGATTTTTTGCTGGCCCACAACGTGCCGCAATTACGAATGGTGACACAAGGCTTTGGCGAACAAACGCCCAAGGTATCTAATGGCACCGATGAAGGACGCCGTATGAATCAGCGGATTGAGATAGCAATTGTGGCCAATCAAACCTTGAAACAAGACGCCAAGCGCCAAGCAGAACAAGATAAGATTAGTAAGAAAAATGGCTAATAAGTCTTAAAAACAGAACGATATGCCAGACAGCCTCATCACTCCTCAGGATTTTGAAAAGAACCCCAAAACGGGCGAAATCCATAAAAAAGAGGAAGAAACATTGCCAAAAACAACTGACGTAGACCCCGAAAAAGTAGACATTAAGTTGTACAAAGAGATAAAGAAAAAGGCCGAAGAAGCCGAAAAATACACGGGCGGTTAGAAAAGACAATAGCCATGAAAAAGACATTGATTGAAGACGAAATAATCGCGGATAAAACAAAAATGATATCCGGAAATACAGAAAACTCAACCGATGCGCTGTTTTCGGACGCAATTGTGCCAGAAAAAACGCCCGAAGAAAGTAAAATCAAGTCTGATGTTGCGCACACTTCCGAAGAGGAAAGCATCGACTATTCAAAGAGCAAAAATATGAGCGGTAATCGTGGGTACAATGAAGTACCCAGCACGGTTCCAATCAAAAAATAGTGTAGTAGATTTTTCATAAGGTAAAGGGTTTAGGAATGGGTGAGAGCCGGGAGATTTTGTCCCCCGGCTCTTTTTTTGTATAAAATAGACTGCGCTGTTTTGTGCTGAAATGGGCTTGATGGTGAACTTTTAGGTGATTTGAGATGGTTAGATTTTGGGTAGAATTGCTTCTCATTATAAAACCCCCTTCCAAAACCATGTTTGTACATCACGTTTTCTTTTTTTTGAAAAATCCCGACAGCGCCGCCGACCGCGACCAATTGGTGGCAGGCCTTCAGACTTTAACCGAACTTGAGGGTGTAAAACTTGCCCACATCGGCAAAGTAGCCGATACGCACCGGGGAGTTATTGACCGTTCGTATTCGGTGTCGTGGCTGATGCTGTTTGAAACCAAAGCCGAGCAGGATGTGTACCAAGACCACCCCATTCACCATAAATTTGTGGAAAACTGTGCGCACTTGTGGGAAAAGGTCATTGTGTACGATTCAGATGATATTTAATGGATACCCGCGGCATGGCGTAAGTCATGCCGTTTTTGTTCTTATCCTCCATGCCAAAACCTGAAACCCATATTCGGCAGGCGCATCTCCCTACTCCGTTTGCGTATCGCAGCATGGCAGAGGTAGAAGTACGCCGCGCTCAAACCCCCGATTTGCCGCATCGGCACGATTACTTCACCGTCATTGTGATTGAGCGTGCCCAAGGCGTCCACCAGATTGACTTTAAAGAATATACGTTGCGGGAAAATACGGTGTATTTTGTCTCTCCTGAACAAATCCACCACCTGACCGTGACACAGCCCAATCCGCGCGGGCACGTTATACTTTTTCGACCCGATTTTTTGCAGCAATACAGTTTTTCGCCTTCGCAGTTGTACGATATGGACCTGTTTTTCAACTGTGATGAGTCGCTGCCGTTGGAACTGACCCCCGATGAAATAAATCAGTTATTGCCGTTGGTCAGGGGTATTGCAGACGAAGCGCAGTCGGAACGCTCTCAAAAATGGGAAGCGGTAGGCGCGTGGCTAAAGTTGTTTTTACTACAATGCAAACGTTTCAAATCCGACAAAAAGGTCTTGAACAAAACCTGGGACAATCGTCAGGCGGAGATTGTAAAACAGTTTAAAAATGATGTTGAGCTTTTTTTTCGGAAATACCATAAAGTCAATGAATACGCCGACCGCCAACACCTGACCGCCAATCACCTCAACGACGTCATTAAGAGTGAAACGGGTACGTCGGCCAAAGAATTTATTCAGAACCGGCTAGCGCTGGAAGCCAAGCGATTGGCGCGCTATTCGGAACTCAACGCCAAAGAAATCGCCTACCAATTGGGCTATGACGACATTGCCCATTTTAGCAAATTCTTCAAAAAAAGCGAAGGAATAGCGTTTAGTGAGTTCCGCGAAAACGCCGAACCGTAAAAACGCCAACAACTTCCGTGGTTTTTACGTTGATAGAGGTGATTCTTTGCGTCAATTTTGCAATCAAAAAAAACCGTTACCCCCCATGGAAACCAAGCCATTCATCAAAGGACTTCACCACGTGACCGCCACCGTCAACGAAGCGCAGGCAGATTACGATTTTTACACCAAATTGTTAGCCCTTCGGCTGGTAAAAAAAACGGTAAATTTTGATAACAATGCCGTATATCACATGTATTACGGCGATAAGATAGGAACGCCCGGTACCATTTTTACCACATTTCCGTATCAAAATCAGGGGGTTCGTAAAGGTGTGGAAGGAACGGGGATGATTATTTCCACCACATTTTCGATTCCTTCGACGGCGCTGGGTTTTTGGAAAAGCCGTTTAGAAAATGCGGGTATTACCGTGGTTTCATCAGTTCGTTTTGGGCAGCAGGTGTTGTGGTTTCGTGACCCTGCCGAACTTCAAATTGAATTAATTGCCGACGATAACGACACCCGTACGCCTTTCATCACCGATGAAGTCAACGAAGAAGTGGCCATTCGGGGCATTCACCACGTCACGTTGTGGGTAGCGCAGAATGATTGGGAGCCCGTAAGGCACTTTTTGGCCGCCGAAATGAACATGACCGAAGTGGCACAAGACGGCGACCGGATTCGTCTGGAGGTAAAAGGCGGTCAATCAGGAAACGCCCTAGAGCTGCTCCGGGCCGCTGCCGACACCCCACGCGGCAAAAATGGCATCGGTACTGTACATCACGTAGCCTGGAAAATTGATAACGAAGAAGCGCAGCAGGCGCTGCGCCACCGACTGGTCGAGGAGTTGGGCATGGAAGTGACCGAAATCAAAGACCGTAAGTATTTTCGCTCCATTTATTTTCGTTTGCCTTCGCACCAATTGTTTGAAGTTGCCACGAGCGGCCCGGGCTTTGACGTCGATGAGACGGTCGAAGAATTGGGCACGCACCTTATGCTGCCAAACGACAAAGAACACAACCGCGCTGCTATTGAAGCGGGGCTGCCGGAGATTCAATTGTAAACTAGACGAAAAATGAAGAACGTGTGGGATTTACAAAAACAACTCCATAGCCACATCCGCCCGCGAATAAGGCGAGCTGAAATCTTTGACTGTTTTAAAGCCCAGTTTTTGATACAGATTCAGTGCTGGTAATAAACGCGAATTTGTTTCCAAATACAAACGTTTCAAGCCCATCTTTCGGGCTTCGTCAATGATGGATTGTCCCAGCAACTCGCCGATTCCCAGCCCTTTGGCGTTGCTGTCGACGCCCATTTTCGACAGCTCCATGCTGTCTTCGGTCATGGGTTTGAGCGCCGAAGTACCCACAATATTGCCTTGATATTCAGCCAATAACACCAGTCCACCTTTGTTGATGTAGAATATGTCAGGATTTTCGAGCGATTCCATGTCGAGGGGTTCGACCTTAAAGTACCGTTCAATCCATTCGTAGTTGATGCGCTTGAATCCTGCGCGATGGATTTCGTTTTGAGGGTCCAGAGAAATGATGTTGACCTTGTTTCGTTCGCGCGTTTTCAATCTGCTTTTGATGCGCTCAGGTAGACTTTTGCGCAGAATCACCTGCTCGTATTCCATCAGAGCGCGTAGCACGTCGGTTTCACATTCGTTTTTTACTTCGTTCATGGTGTCTTCCAAATCCTCCAGCAGTTCTTTCATGCGGGCGTGCATTTGGTCCCCTTTTTCGGTCAGCCGAACGGTGGTTTCGCGCTTGTCGACCAATCCTTTCTGACTTTCCAAAAAGCCTGCTTTTACCATTTCCTTGACCATCAAACTAACGCCCACGTGCGACTGCCCGATGCATTCGGCGATTTTCGAGACCGTTTCGGCCTCTTTTTGGGCCACGGCCAAAAATACTGGAAACCACTTTACCTCAAAATCCATTCCATACATCTGATACATCTGTGCGGAGGCTTGCTGGCTGATTTCACCCAGTCGGCGCATATAACTTCCCAAGGCCACGTAGCCTAATGTTCGATATAACTCCATGAATAAATTATTTACGTAATTAATTACGTAAATTAAAATAATGGTTATGTAAAAACCAATAACCTGGATAAATTTTTAGGAAAAGGACGATGAATGGGCACTCGGTTTTGAGAAACCTCACTGGCGGATTTGAGAATCCGCTTGCAGTCGCTCGGCTCTGCCGAGTGACGACTATTACAAGGCCTCTGGCCATTAAAACATATTAAAGACTGGAGGCACCTACTTATAGACATCACTCGGCTCTGCCGAACGACTGCGTTCCATGATTTTGACAACGCATTCCTTCTTTTCGCCATTGTTCAACCTATATTATTGCATGACCTTTGCAGAGTCAATAAAACAGAAAAGTTGACCAACAAAAGAAACAATCGCTATTTAAGCAATAACAACCAAGACAATGGAAACGAACAATTTAATCACAGGCATACACCACGTAACGGCCATCGCCGCTGACCCTCAACAAAACGTGGATTTTTACGTAGGTTTACTCGGATTGAGGCTCGTCAAAAAAACCGTCAATTTTGACGCTCCCGACGTATATCACCTTTATTATGGCGACGAAACGGGCAATGCAGGCAGTATTTTGACCTTCTTTCCGTTTGGACAAGGCAGCCAAAAAGGACGCCACGGCAAAGGACAGGCGGCTACCACTTCTTTCTCCATCCCTACGTCGGCCATCGACTTCTGGACCAAACGCTTTGACCAATACGGCATTTTGTACAAAAATCCTCAACAACGGTTCAACGAAGTGTTTATCTATTTTGAAGACCCCGATGGATTAGGCCTGGAATTGGTCGCCAACGACGTGGATACGCGCCCGGGTTTTACTTACGGACATATTCCGTTGGAGTATTCGATTCGTGGTTTTTGGAATATCGAATTGTGGGAAACCACCTACGAACGCACGGAAGCGTTGCTGGCCAATTCACTCAATTATGAGTTTATTGCCGAAGCAGGCGCTCGTCGTCGTTATGCTCCTAAAGGCGGTCACGCAGGTCAGTTTGTGGATATTGTTTGGGACAACAACAACCGTTGGGGAATGAACGGCGCGGGAACCGTACACCACGTGGCCTTTGATACTCCGACCGACAACTCTCAACTGGAAGTGCGCGAAGCGGTGCTTTCGGCGGGTTTTATGCCAACGCATGTACTTGACCGTCAGTATTTTCATTCCATTTATTTTCGCGAACCGGGTGGGGTGCTATTTGAGGTAGCCACTACGCCTCCTGGCTTTTTATTGGACGAAGAAAAAGCAAAATTGGGTGAAGCCCTCAAATTGCCGCCTTGGCAAGAACGCAATCGTGCGCAAATTGAGCAATTGTTGCAACCAATTTCGCTGGAAGCTGTTTATAAAAAATATAATATCAACCACTAAACAACTCTTTACCCCTCTCCAATTTGGGGAGGGGCAGGGGTGGGGCTAACATGCACAACATAAACAATACCGTTTGGGCGGGCCAGCCGCTTGCCCAAGCCAAACGCGTACTCATCATGACCCACGGACGCGGGGCGAGTGCGCAAAGCATCCTGAGTTTGGCCGCTGAACTCAACGTGGAAAACACCGCGCTGGTGGCGCCTCAAGCTACGGGCAACACTTGGTATCCGTACAGTTTTTTGGCACCCGAAAATCAAAATGAACCGGGCCTATCGGCAGGGTTGCAGGTGTTGAGCCAACTGGTGGAAGATATCAAGCGGCAAGGTTTTGATTCGAGGCAGATTTACTTGTTGGGCTTTTCGCAGGGCGCGTGTTTGACGGCAGAGTTTGCGGCGCGGAATGCGCAGCCGTTGGGAGGAGTGTTTATTTTAAGCGGTGGCGTCATTGGCGATTCTATCAAGACGGAGCGTTACTCGGGCGATTTTGAAGGAACGCCCATCTTTTTGGGATGTTCGGATGTAGATTCGCACGTGCCTTTGCACCGCGTTCAGGACAGTACCGAAGTATTCAAAAATTTAGGGGCTAACGTAACGGAACGAATCTATCCCAACGCCCCGCACAGTGTTTTTCAGGACGAAATCAATCACATTAATCAGGTGTTAAACCAAGCATAATGAAAACATTCAAAACCATTTCGTACGTATGGGAAGGCCGTCCGCAGCAGGTGGGCGATGGATTTGTAGGACAAAGCATGATTCCTTCCCAACGATTTCAAGATTTTAGCCCTTTTCTGATGCTCGACCACCACGGCCCGATGCAGGTGAAGCCTTCACGGATTCCGAAAGGCGTAGATGAACACCCACACCGAGGTATCGAAACCGTCACAGTAGTGTTTGAAGGCGCGCTTCAGCACCGCGATTCGGCAGGTAATAAGGGTGTTATTTTTGCGGGCGATGTGCAATGGATGTCGGCAGCATCGGGCTTGGTTCACGAAGAAAAACACGAGGCCAACTTCTCGCGTCAGGGTGGGATTTTGGATTTTGTGCAGTTGTGGGTGAACCTCCCGAGGGCGCACAAAATGGAGAAGCCGCGTTATCAGGAACTTACCTCTGCCCAAATTCCAGCGGTTGCGGTCAATGAAAACACCCAATTACGTGTTATTTCGGGCGAATTGAACGGAATCAAAGGGCCCGCGCTTACCTACACGCCCGTACTTTTAGCGGAGGTGATTGTGTCAGGTGAAAGTCAATTTGAGCTGCAACTGCCCGAAGGATTCAACGTGGCGATTCATGTGGCGCAGGGAGAAGTGGTTTTGAACAATACCGAAAAAGCCGCTGCCAAGCGCATTGCCAAACTCAGTCAGCAAGGAGAATGGATTTCGGTGTCAACTGGCACAAAAGGGGCGCGGTTATTGATTTTGGGCGGAGAGCCTATCAATGAGCCGATTGCAAGTTATGGTCCGTTTGTGATGAACACGCAAGCCGAAATCATGCAAACGCTTCAGGATTATCAATCGGGCAAAATGGGCTTTTTGGAGCCAGTGGAATATTCTGAGTAAACCTTCTTTTTTCAACCATCGCATCGCGGCCCCGCGATGCGATGGTTGAAAATGATTACTTCACAAAACTGCGTACGGCATTATTAAATTCTTGAGTTTCAGTGATAAAAGGTTCGTGCCATGATTGACTGAACTCCACCGTTGACACCGAAGTATTGGTCAGCAATTGTTGGGTTTCACGTCCTACTTCTACGGGTACTACACCATCTTTTACTCCCCAAAACAGCCTGACTGGAATCCGAATATTTTTCAATAAAGCTCCTTTTTCAAAAAGACGACTTTCAACTTCACCGTAATAACTGTAGGCTTTGGAATGAGTAAACTGCGCTAAAGCGGTATTGGGTGAAGCAAAAGCGTAATTTGCTAGGTATTTTTTATCGTCATACAGAGACACTGGATTACCGCCCAGTTTGTGCATCCACCGATAAATAAGCTCCCAATTAACGGTTGCTGTATTTTCAAGAGTTACTGGATTGGCCATTAATTCACGTTCTGCTTCGGCATTATTTTGCTTTTTTGCCTCACGCAATGCCCATTCCCGAACATGATACAGCCAACGATAATAAGAAAACATCCCATTGACGGCCATTAATCCAGAAATCATTTGCTGATTATTGTTCGTGGTCAAAAACTGCCAAGCCAGCTCAACGCCAAAACTATGCGCTAACAAATAAATCTGAGCGTTGGGGTACTGTTGTTTGAGCAGTTTGACAACATAAAAAGCATCCTCACTGAATTGAGCATAGCGTAACGTTGCCGAATCTACTTTACCAGACGATGCTCCCGCTACCCGTTGGTCCCAATAGGCCACCATCATGTCGTTTTCCAGTTCTTTAAAATAATACCGGTAACACATCGCACAATCGCCCGGTCCACCGTGCAAATACAGCACAATTTTGTTTGATTGGGCATTTCCGTGTACCCAAACGGGCATATCGGCTCCTTTATGACGGAGAAAAAGTGTTTTTTGCTCGGTTGGCTCTACATCTTGGTCTTTACAGGAAACCAAAATTAGGATAATTGCGAGGCTCGTAAATAACTTATGGATTGTTTTCATTGCTTTTTGAAGGGAAAAATAGCCCCTATTTCCAGACTGAATCGGGTAAGAGCGGATGTGTTATAGGGGCGTTGTTGACTGATATTCAGTCGAGTATACCAATCAAAAGAAAGGCCGCGACGCACAGAAAGAGCGCGTCCAGTGCCTACGAAAACAGTAGGCAAGAAAGCATTTCCTCCAGCATAGCGTATGCGTTCCAATTCACCATTTGCGGTTACTTGGTAGGTAGAACCCTCCAAAAAATAACGAAAGTACGCAGGGGCAATGCCTGCCTCAAGCAGCGTACCCCGTTTGCCTATACGTCGATATATCAACTCGGGGGCTATGATGATACCGAAATGATTACGCGGATGGCGGTAAAGTGCCGCGCTTGGCGCAATCAAAAGCATTTTACGCGATTGATTACGCTCTTTTATTTTACTGAAAATTGGGTATTCATACGCAGTTTTGAGGCCATAATGCGTAATGGTTTCGCCGTAATAACTGATCCTGAGCGATTGCGCCTGTGTATTTTTTTGGGTGAGGATAAGTAGCCCCAGCATCAAATACAGGCTTAAATGAATATTTTTCATGGCTTAGTTTTCTGATTTTGCCAATGTTCTCCGATGACTCAATGGGTTGAGTGTAGCGGTTTAGGCGGCATTCATATCCATTATAAAATCTAACTGTCGATTGTTCATACTAGCAGGCATCAGTCTGAAAAGTGCATTGCGTAAAGCAACCAGCCAGGGCTGACTCGCCTGTGCAATTTTACCAAGTGTAAAAGAGCGGTTCACAATGGTTGTTGTTCGAGGTAAACGTACTGCTTCAAACTTCTGAAAGACTTCCGACAAGTCGGTTGGGTATTGCCTAATCAGCCGTTGAAGTACCACCGCATCTTCAATTCCCTGACATGCCCCTTGCCCCATGTTGGGGGTCATGGCATGAGCGGCATCGCCCATCAACAATACTTTGCCGTAGGCCAGTTGACGAAGCGGTTTTAAATCAATAATATCATTGTGCAAAATCCGTTTTTCGGGCGTAAGGCCAATGATTTGGGCTACCGGAGCGTGTAATTGACCAAAATGGTGCAACAAATCAGTTTTGGTAAAATTTCGGAAACGGGGTTCATCGCCTGTTGGTGCATTGACGCAGGCAAACCAGTAAATACGCCCTCCCTGAAGCGGCACAATGCCGAATCTTCCTTCTGATGCCCACGTTTCGGTGGCTTGTTTGGGGTTTAGGCCTGACGGAGCAGTGTCGGTTACTCCTCGCCAACAGGTGTACCCAGCGTATCTTATTTTGGTGCTGGGTACCAATTGCTGACGAACGGCAGAATGAATACCATCGGCCGCCAAAACATAATCGAAAGTAGCAGTATGGCCGTTACGAAACACCAAGGTGACTCCTTCATTGTTTTGAGTGAGTGTAAGAAATTGATGCCCTAAGTACAGTGGAATATCCTCGATTGCCTCTAAAAGCGTCTTTTGTAAATCAGAACGATGAATGGAAAAACTGCCTATTACTTTGTATTTCTCGACGGCTGCAAAGTAATTTGATTCGGTAATGATTTTCCCCTGTTTATCTAAGATAGAAAAGAGCTCGAAGGGGTTTCCGTGAGCCAATATTTTATCGCTGAGACCGAGCAATTCAAAGGCTTTTACTGCATTGGCAGCCAAGGCAATACCTGCTCCTGCGGGGCGAAGTTCCTGATTGGCTTCGTAAATGCTTACGTTGATTCCAATTTGCCGGAGAGCAATCGCGGTGGTCAGACCTGCGATTCCTCCCCCAATGATAGCGATTTTCATAAAACTGGGTTGTTTGCTGAGCATACTTTGTAAAGATAAAAAGTAGGTGGTTCTTAATGGATGCCTTCTATTTTAAGTCAGTTAACCATTCCTGAGCAAACGCTCGGGCTTCCAGCACGGGTGTTTTACCAAGACGGTACAAAAACTTCCATTCGGCGGGTTTGCGCTGATACAATGGGTTGATAAATTCCTGTTTTCTGCCCGAAGGTACCAGTTTGGCGTTGAAGTCAACTTCATCGCAAAGGGCAATAAAGTTTTTGAGGCGTTGCCGCAACAGCGGCCGAAAATCGCTGTGGGCATCCAAAATAGCTGTCTGTTTTTTGTATTCCACATTGCGCTCTTGGGCGTTGGCCAAATCCTTTTGTTGTTGACTCTTGCTTTGGTCGCTTCCCTGTTTCAGCAATTTGCTGTGGTAAGCCATAAATTGCTTTTTAAATTCCGTAGATTTCCCTTCTGTGGCGGCCAAAATCTTTTTGAGTTCCGCCAACTCGCGGGCTTTTGCTGCGCGTTCTTCGCCTTCAAGAGTAGCCAATTGGGCTTCCTGTTGAGAAAGTTGTGACTTGATGCCCATTTGCAGCATGGCCGGGTCGAGTTGCGCATACGTTTGCTGAATCAGCGCCATTTGTTGGCTAATAGCCGCATCCATTCCACCTACTGCCTGTTCGCGTTGTGCTACAACCGCGTCGCTGTAAGTTTCGTCAACGGGGTATTTTTGTTTGAGCCATTGCCGATATTCCTGTTTGAAATTATCAGACTCAACATACGAACGAACCCATTTGCCTAAAGCTCTTACGGTCGTAGCCTGTGCGTTTTCGGGAATCCCTTTGGCGATTTTACGCATGGCCGATGTGCTGTTAAATAAAAAGTATTTTTCTTCGGCCAAATTGTCCAATACTCCCTGACGCACATTTTCAAAAGTGACTCCCGTATCGGTCAAGGCATCAAGCGGGCGCATGGCCATCAACGCGGCCAAAAAGAGAAGGGTGCAAAGAATAGGGATGTATTTCATGGCTATAAATCGTTGATAATTAAACTAATTCACACTTTTTACTCTGAATATTCCCCGAATTTGTGACGTACCCACAGGATTGTAAGGGTCGGCTTGATACCAGCCGGCAGGTTCCAGATGGAAGGTGCCGAGAACGTAGCCCTGCCATTGGTCGGTGTCTATGTTCAGGGTTCCGCCGCTTACGTCAGGCCGCGTGCCGTAGCGGTTTTGGTAGTGTCTGAAGCCGGTGTAAAGCACAAAGGAAACTTGGGTATTGAGTGTCCAGTGAAACTGCCCTTGCCGTCCGCCAGACCAACCCATTGAAACGTACTGGCTACCGTTTTTTCCTTCAATCACGTTTTGAATATGGTTAAAATTAGCGCCTCCGCGGTAAGTGATCCAATCACCGCCGTCTATTTGCAGCGTAATGCCTTCGGGAGCCACGTAGATACGGGCAATCAGCAGTCCGACGGCTCTTCTATTGGATTTAATGCTTACTTCCACCCGTACCGGATTCTGCCCCGGAATGTGGTTGGGTGCCTGATACACCGCCGTGCTGTTGGTGGGTTTCAGTTCACCGTCGCCTTTCAGTTCCCACTTGTCGATATATTTGGCATCCAGTAGATGTTCCGGATTGAGCAACTCCAATTCCTGAGCTTCATCGCCAATGGGTACTAAAAGAAATTCGTCCGGAAGCACGTATCTGACGGCCAAGTTGCCCTTTTCTCCGGGATCCATATACCGATAGGCTGGTTCAAGACTGATGGCTTCAAAGAAACTCCAATCACTGAAATGGGTTGTTTTGATAGTAACTGTCTTGGCTTCTTTGTTCAACGTTAAACCGGTTGGTACTTTCCAAATCCCTTTATCATTTTGGTAAGCAATCCCCAATGCTTCGGCAAAAGTACCATTGAGGTCTTCATCGGTGTATTTAAAAGAAATAGTGGCTGGTTTGGCAAACTGCAATCCGTGGGGGGTAAGCCGGAAGGCCTGTCCTTGGCCGTTAGGAGCTTTATTGGTAATGGGCTGTAAGGTAATGGTCTGAGTAGCGGTCAATGCACCAGCGGGAATTTCGACGCGGATACGCTTGTCGGTCGACTCAATAGCCCCTCCGGCGGGGCCTATTGCGGCCGTTATGGCCGTACCGTCTGGGGTGCCCTGTGCCGTAACGTGTCCAGTGGGTTCTGGCAATTGGGTGGGAGCGGGGTCGGGTTCGGTACACGAAACCGAGAGGGTGATGAGCGCGAGGCCCAGTAGTGTATTTGTAATATTTTTCATGGCTGTGAGAAATTGATTGTTTTACTGTTAGTTGATTATTTTGATGCAATGGTCTCCTTTTCAGAAGTGGTAGGGGTAAAGGTTACTACCCTGTTTGGGATAGGTTTAAGCGTTTGTAAGTAGGTATAAATGGCCCCCAAATCCTGCTCGCTCATCCCTGCGTACATTGGCCAAGGCATAATCGTTTGTCGGTCGCCGGGTTTTACGGGATGTGGTTTATAGCCAGTGGCTGGGTCGAGGGCTTTGAAACGAGCTATAAAGGCAGCTTTGGTCCAGCGTCCTAGCCCAGTTTCGGCATCAGGCGTAAGGTTGGCCGAACGTACAATACCCCCCGGTAAGGCAAATTCTGCACTTCCCGCAAATTCCATTCCTGCCACATGTTCTCCTTTTTCTCTTTTGGTGTGGCACTCGGCACAGCCAGCGGCATTGACCATGTAGCGTCCATAGGCTATCTGGTCGGTTGTGTCGGGGCGAGTTTGAAAATTGGGTTTTTGCGGAATGGTATTGACAATAAAATTCATTGGAAATTCTAATTCTGAATCAGGCACCTCGTTTGAAATGGGCTTGAGAGAGCGGAGGTAGGCAATGATGGATTTGATATCCTCCTGATCCATACGGCCATAGGAAGGGTGAGGCATCAATGGAAACAGGGCTTTGCCATCGCGAGTTACCCCTGAGGTAATAGCGCGAAACAACTCGCCGTCGGTCCAGTGGCCCACGCCAGCAGGGGTGATATTGCGCGAATAAATAGTGCCCGGCAATCCCATCTCTGGGCCGAAGCGCTCACCCCCCTTGCCCTCGGTGCCCGCCTTGGGTGGGCCTGCAAAAAGGTTCCAGTCGCGGGTGCTGTGGCAATCCATGCACACACTGACGTGATTAGCCAGGTAGCGCCCCCGTTCAATCTGGGCGGCCGTAGTATTGATTTTTAATTCGGGAGCGGCACCTACATCGGGCAACCAAAATTTAACATAGACCAGTACAAGACTAACGCCCGTGACCACCACGGCCAGACCGATAAAAATGAAACGAAGGATGGTTTTCATGACTTGAAATTGTTGGAAAAAATGGCTGAATTATAGCACTGCAGCGGCAAACGGCGGCGTTTCCAACGGAGGGTTTTTGCGGTATGTTTTATGGCTGCATTGCGTCAAGAGGCCTTTGTTTGGCCGATTGACGATACAAAATTGGGCAATGGGAAGGGGGATTTTCAATAGCGTCCCTGATGAAACGTCATTTGAAGGAGCTGTAACGGAACAACCGCCCGTTCAGTCGTTGTAAAACGGCAGGCTTGTTTTTGGTAGGCTTTATCGGAAGAAGTATAGAATAGTTGGCGTGTTGGTATTACCGATGTTTTGAATTTGCTCAAAAAGTCTCAATTAGAGCATATCTATTTTCTTCCATATCAACTGCCATTCAGCCTTTGACTTTGTCAACAGAATGGCGGCTTCATAGTGTGTTTTCGCATTATTAGGGTCTTTCAATTGCGCAAAAAAGTCGCCCAATGCTGTGTGATAATAAGCATTGTTTTCAAGCCCTTTTATGTTCAGTAAGGCTTCCGTGCCTCGTTGTGGCCCTTCTGCAAACCCCGTGGCAATGGCTTTGTTGAATTGTACCATTACGCTCGGATTGATTTGTTCCAACAGCCGATAAAGATACATAATGGCCTGCCAGTTAGTACTTTCAAAACGCTCAGCCCGGGCGTGATAGGAAGCAATAGCGGCTTCGAGGTGGTAGCTGCTGATGTCGGGTCCTTGAGAGGCTCTATTTAAGAAGGCAATTCCTGCGTCTATCCGCGTCCGATTCCATTTTTGGCGGTCTTGATTGGCTAACAAAATAATATTTCCTTCCTCATCTTGTCGGGCATCAAACCTTGATGCTTGAAAATACATCAACGATAGCAGCGCGGCGGTTTTGGGGAGGTCGGTATACCGATGCTGACTCAATAGTGTGCCTAGTCGGAGGGCTTCTTCGCACAGGTCTTGCCTGATAAGCCGGTCGGGGTGCTGCGAATTGTAACCTTCGTTGAAAAGCAGATAAACAGCCTTTAAAACCGTATCCAGTCGCGTTGGAAGTTCATTGCCGTAGGGCACTTCCAACTCAATGGGCGTGCTGCGGATTTTGTCTTTGGCCCGGTAGAGGCGTTTGGTAATGTTTTCGTCGTTGGATAAAAAAGCGTTGGCGATTTCGGTAATGCTTAGCCCGCAGAGTGTTCGTAGAATAAGCGTTATTTGGGCTTCGGGTGGTAAACTTGGGTGGCAGCACGCAAACATCATCCGCAGCTGGCTGTCTTCCATTTCATGTTCCAGAAACAATTGGTCTATGTGCTGCTGCATTTGCTGTTCTGATTGGAATTCGTAGGCAATGTCGGGGCTTATTTCGGCCATTTTTTTCTCTCTACGGAGCCGGTCGAGCACTCGGTTTTTGGCCGAAGTATAGAGCCATCCCGTTGGATTTTCAGGGATGCCGTTCAGTTTCCACTGTTCCAGAGCGGCCAATAAAGTATCTTGAACCACATCGCGGGCGGTGTCGTAGTTGGAAAAACCAAATACCCGCGTGAGTACAGCGAGCATCTTTCCCGACTCATGCCGAAAAAGATGCTCCGCCATACGATTAACTTCCGTCATCCTGAAGATTAATTAAAAACTTGAATTTGACGCACTTCTACCCGTCCCTCCGAGTCATAAATAGGGCAGCCATTTGATAATTCTACGGCTTCTTCCAGGCTGTCGGCCGTGAGAATCATAAAGCCGCCGATGATTTCTTTGCCTTCCGTAAACGGGCCATCCGTAACAATGTTGGCGGAGCCAGAGACCGTTTTCCCCGTATTGTGCAGTGCTTCGGTGGCGACCATTTTGCCTTGGGCGGCAATTCCTCCAATCCAATTATTCCATTTTTCGATTTCCACCTGAATCGCTTCGGGCGACAGTTGGGCAAAAGACTCTTCAGAAGGAATGGCATTCCAGAAGGCGAGCATGTACTTGTTCATGGTAAGTTGTGTTTTTTGTGAACGAATTTATTGAATTTGTACGAATGACGAACGACTCAATCAAAACTGGACAGCTAAGAAGATTTTTTTTTCTAATTTTAAAAATAAATCATTTGACCCTCGTATTCCCCAACCGATTTGAATCTGCGAGCCAATACTTTTACATTTTGAATTTTTCTGTTTATCATTTTTCTGTTGTTCCATTGCCGCTAGGCTAACCGATTTGAATCTGCGAGCCAATACTTTTACATTTTGAATTTTTCTGTTTATCATTTTTCTGTTATTCCCCATGAACCGCATCGACCGTTTATTGGCTATTGCCATTACGCTGCAATCTCGAAAATATACCTCAGCCGAGGCATTGTCTGAGCGCTTTGGTATGAGTGTTCGTACCGTTTATCGTGATTTAAAGGCATTGGATGAGATTGGGATTCCGATTGGGTTTGAGTCAAACAAGGGATATTATGTCATGCAGGGCTATTTTTTGCCCCCCGTGATGTTCAGCACCGAAGAAGCCAATGCGCTGGTGTTGGTGGAGTCGATTGTGGAGCGCTTTACTGACAAATCTATCCGACGGCATTATCATTCGGCGCTCAATAAAGTGAAGGCCGTGCTTAAACATCAGCAGAAAGAACACGTTGAACATCTGGAAGATAAGGTGGTGACGAGTGCGTCTTGCCCCAATCATAATTTTGAATACTTGGCCGAAATTCAAACGTCAATTACGACCCAGACCATTTTACAACTACACTATCAAAATGCGGGTCAGGAGGTAAGCCTGCGTGAAATGGAGCCGATTGGGATGGTTTTTTATTCTATGGCGTGGCACGTAATTGGGTGGTGTTGGCTGCGAAATGAATACCGTGACTTTAAAGTGGCCCGCATCTTGAAATTACAGAATACGTATAAGCCTTTTCGAAAAGCCAACCACCAGCACCTCAACGATTATATAAAACAACAAGAAATGCGAATGGTACTGACATAGGGTTGTCAGTGGAGGGTGTTTTCTTTGCTACCAAATCAAAAAAACAGCACTTTTATGAACACAAAATTAGCCCTGAAAACATCAATTCTCCTTCATGCCCCAGCTATTGCCGTTTGGGATGCCCTTACAAATCCTGCCGTTGTAAAGGAATATTTTTTCGGAACCACCTTGATTACCGATTGGAAAGTGGGTGGACCAGTGCGCTTTACGGGTGAGTGGGATGGTGTGGCATACGAAGACAAAGGAACGGTATTGGCCTTTGAACCTGAGCGTTATCTGTCGTACAACTATTGGAGTTCATTCAGCGGTACGGAGGATATCCCTGAAAATTATGCCAACATTGAATACATCTTGGAAGCCGCCGAGGGTGGAACACGGTTGACCATCACGCAGGACAATCTGAAAGACGAAGAAGCCCTTGCCCACTCTGAAAGTAACTGGCAGGCTCTTTTGGCAGAAATGCAAAAGTTGGTGGAAAATAAAGCGTGAGCGCTTCGTTAATAAACTGAATAAGGGCTAAATTGGCCGCCGACAACCGATGAACGAATGGTTTCTTTCAAGGCATTGCTGCTAAAATTTGATAAAAAAGGCGAAAAAACGGGCTGGACCTATTTTGAAATTCCACCCTATATTGCCAACGAACTCAACCCTGGCGTTAGAACGTCGTACCGGGTAAAGGGCAAGTTAGATGGGTATTCTATCAAACTGGTGGCTCTTTTGCCCATGGGCGAGGGCGGTTTTATCATTCCTGTCAATGCCGACATGCGTCGCGGCATCCGAAAAAAAGAAGGCGCAAGCATCGAGGTCGAGCTTGAAATAGATACCGACCCCTTGCCACAGTCCAACGACTTGCTGGCGTGTTTGGAAGATGAACCTAAAGCACTGGCGTATTTCAATAGTTTGCCTACCAGTCACCAAAATTATTACAGCAAATGGATTGAATCGGCCAAGACGATAGAAACCAAAACCAAGCGCATTTCGATGATGATCAAGGGCATGATGATGGGGTTGAATTATGGCGAAACCTTGCGGTATTTTCGCGACCTAGAGAAGTAAACGTCGACCTATGAAGTAATTTCGTTGCTCCCCATTCCTTTTGACAGCTCATTGTTTTTTTATGCTATGGTTGATTTAGAACAAGCCCATGAGATTTTATCTTCAATGCCCAACGCGGTGGAGGTACCTCATTTTGATAAACCTGCTTACAAAATCAACGGCAAAATTTTTGCGACGTTCAACATCGAAAGCAAGTGGGTAACCTTGAAACTAACGCCTGAACAACAGGTAATTTACTGCGAAGACACGTCATTTTATCCCGTCCCCAACAAATGGGGAGTGTATGGTTGGACGCACGTTGACCTCAACCGAGTCAGGAAGAGTGCTTTTATCGAAGCCATTGAAACTGCGTACAACAATATCATTGCAGAAAAACCAAAGCGAAAAAGGTAAGTAGAAACAATCCGATAACTATGAGAAAAATTGTTTTAGGCCTAGCTGTAAGTTTAGACGGCTACATTGAAGGCCCCAATGGAGAATACGACTGGTGCTTTACCGATCAGGATTATGGATTAAATGAGTTTTTTACGCGGATAGATAGCATTTTTGTGGGTCGAAAAACCTACGAAATGGCCTTGGCAGGGGATGGGCAGGAGAGCTGGCTTCCCAAAATGAGGGAATATATTTTTTCCACCACCCTCACCGAAGCCGATATAAGCCCCAAAAAAACACTCATCAGCGGAGATATTGAAGCGAGAGTTAAAGCAATCAAAAACCAAAAAGGCAAAGATATTTGGCTTTTTGGGGGCGCTGAACTTACCAATACCCTCATGAATCTTGGCCTGGTAGATGAGATTTGGCTGTCGATTCACCCCATTATTTTGGGGGCTGGAAAGCCACTTTTTAGTAGTTTAAAAGAACGAAGATGGCTGACATTGACCGACTCAAAAGTGTATGAAACTGGATTGGTATCCTTGAAATACGACTGCAAGTGGGATACGACAGAGACCGGATAAGGGAGAAAGGGATGTTTGCGAAAAAAATCCTTATTATGCTTTAATTAAAGTCAGAAGAGTATAAAAAATGAGAGAGTTTAAGTAGATTTGATTACTTAAATTCTCTCATTTTTTGTGGTTAATGATGAGCTAAAATCTAAGTTTTTTGCTTTTGGCAAAGTTTATGCAATTGTTCGGGATATACGCTGTTTAACATCGCCCTCTATGAAAAAATACATTGTTTTAATAAGCCTTTTAAGTGTGCAACTCGCTTTTTCTCAAGCGCCCGTTACTGGAAAAATAAAAAGTAACGTCGAGGTAATGGACGTTAGGAGTGGCAAAAGACAGGTGATTCTGACGGCTGGTTTCCTGTTGGAATCACCCAATTGGTCGCGGGATGGAAAGTATTTTATCATTAACAGTAAAGGGTTGCTGGAGAAAATATCCCTAAAAGGTGAATCGTTGGGTGTAGTTGACACCGAATTTGCCAATCGTTGCAACAACGCGCACGGCATCAGCTACGACGGCAAAAGCATTTTCTTTAGTTACAACGACGTTCGGGCGGGTATCAACAATAACTCCCGCATTTTTAAAGTTCCTATCGAAGGTGGAACACCCCTTTTATTGACCGAAAAAGCCCCTTCTTTTTGGCACAGCGTGAGTCGTTCGGGGAAAAATATACTGTACTCGGCCCAGCGCAATGGCGAATGGGATATTTATAAATTACCCACGGCGGGAGGCGATGAGATTCGGTTGACTAGTACTACGGGCTTGGACGAGGGCCCCGAATACGGGCATGATTCCAAGTTTATTTATTTTAACTCCAATCGCACGGGCCGAATGCAGATTTTTCGGATGAAGCCCGACGGAACTGACCAAGAACGACTCACCGATGATGAATTTGATAACTGGTTTGCGCACCCAAGCCCCGATGGTAAATGGCTGGTATATATGTCTTATCTGGAAGACCAAAAAGGAACACATCCGTTGGGAAAAGAAGTAAAATTGCGTTTGTTGAACCTTAAAACAAAACAAGTCAAAGACCTAACGGAGACTTTTGTGGGTGGACAAGGCACGCTGAATGTGCCATGCTGGTCGCCGGATGGGAAAAAGATTATTTTTGTAACCTACAAGCTAGAGTGACACAAGTCATTGCCTGATATTCAGCATCTTTGTACTCTTGCCTTCCAAAATCAGGTATAAATGTATGAATAAACGGGCTTTGCGTCCATTGACGGCGGTGGCTTTATGGATGACGGTGACGGTGTGGGGCTGTGGAGAAGAACAGACTCAAAAGAAAATGGTGGAGCAAGACGATATAAGCAAATTGGCCGCTTTGCCCACCGAAGTGCCTTTTCCCGCCGATAATGCTCCGTCAGATGAGAAAGTGGCTCTTGGACGTCTACTGTTTTTTGATCCCATTTTATCTGGTCATAGAGACGTTGCCTGTGCTACCTGTCACCATCCAGAGTTTGGGTTTGCCGAAAGTCTTGAGCTTTCCATCGGTGCAAATGGGCGAGGTATGGGCAGTAAGCGAACGTTTAACGTTCCAAATGATATTCCTTTCGTCAAACGAAATTCGCAAACCATTCTGAATGCGGCCTTTAATGGGGTTACGCTTGCTACCGCCACTAATCCCTCCAACGCGCCCATGTTTTGGGACGTGCGGGTCAAAAGCCTTGAAAATCAGGCGTTGGAGCCTGTCAAAGCCTTGGAAGAGATGCGTGGGCATCAGTATGCTTTGGAAGTAGCGCTTGACAGCGTGGTGAATCGGTTGAGAAAAAACAAAGAATACCAAGCCCTTTTTCGGGCGGCTTTTCCGATGGAATCACCCATTACGGTAGAAAATATGGCCAAAGCCATTGCCGCTTACGAGCGTACGTTGGTGGGTGGTAATTCGCGTTTTGACCAATATTTGCGGGGCGATAAAAATGCACTTTCTATCAATGAAGTGGATGGAATGCAGGCATTTTTGAAATCGGGATGTGCCAAGTGTCACAATGGCCCGATGCTTTCGGATTATCAATTGCACGCATTGGGCGTGGCTGATAACGAAAAACTACCACAGTCGGATGCTGGGGTGGACAATCAATACAAATTTAGGACGCCAAGCTTGCGAAATTTGCGCTATACGGCACCGTATATGCACAGCGGTACGCTCAAAACGCTGGAACATGTGCTCGAATTTTACGAAGATTTGGCGGGGGATAAAATCCGTAATCCGAAGGTGAAAAAAGAGCAACTCGACCCGATTGTTGAAAATCTCAAAGTGGATTTCAAAGATATTTCGTTGATTGTAGAATTTCTGAATACCCTCAATGACGACCAATTTGACCGTTCGGTGCCCCAACGCGTGCCCAGTGGCTTAAAGCCCGGCGGCAATCTCAACTGATAATTTTGCTTAACTTGCATAGTAAACCCCCTCCGTCATCAAACTATGCAAAACCGCTTACTTTCTTTGGATGTATTTCGTGGCATGACCGTCGCGGCCATGATTTTGGTCAATAACCCCGGCGATTGGGAGCACGTCTATGCGCCTTTGCTCCACGCTCATTGGCACGGATGCACGCCCACCGACCTCATTTTTCCCTTTTTTTTGTTTATTGTGGGGGTGTCTATATCCTTCGCCATGGCCAAGACCACGCCATCTATCCCTAAAATCATCAAGCGCAGTCTGATTTTATTTGGCTTGGGATTGTTCCTGAATTTGTATCCAAAGTTTGATTTTGCCAACGTGCGTATCCCCGGCGTTTTGCAGCGGATTGCCCTTGTGTATTTGGTTTGTTCGTTGATTTTTATCAAAACATCGCGCAACACGCAAATTATTACCACTATTATACTGCTTAGTGCCTACTGGTTATTGATGACTTTGGTGCCCGTGCCAGGGATAGGATACGCCAATTTGGAGCCTACCACCAACTTGGGCGCGTGGGTAGACCGCAATCTGCTGACCACGGCGCATTTGTGGCGGTCGGCAAAAGTATGGGACCCCGAAGGAATTTTCAGCACCATCCCCGCCATTGGCACTGGCATGTTGGGTGTGTTGACGGGGCAATGGTTGCGAAGCCAACGAACCGACGCTGAAAAGATGGCGTGGCTATTTCTTTGGGGCAATGCGCTCATCATCGGCGGGCTGATTTGG
Source organism: Runella salmonicolor (assembly GCF_024158025.1). NCBI lineage: Bacteria > Pseudomonadati > Bacteroidota > Cytophagia > Cytophagales > Spirosomataceae > Runella > Runella salmonicolor. The sequence continues at coordinate 146,891 of NZ_JAMZEL010000005.1, read as the reverse complement.
AATGAATTTTTCCCTATTAACAAATCCCTCTGGACGAGTTCTTTTGTACTTTATGCGGGGGGCTGGGCCATGGTCGCTTTAGCTATCTGTTATTGGTTGATTGATGTGCAGGGCTACCGCCGCTGGACGGCTCCTTTCGTGGCCTTTGGCGTCAATGCCATTACAGTCTTTTTTCTGTCAGGGATTATTCCTCGTACCTTACCGCTTTTTAAAATCAATACGCCAGAAGGGCCCGTAGGTTCGCAGGTTTGGATGCAGAAAAATCTGATAAGCGTTTGGTTCAATAACCCTTACAACGCCTCCTTGGCAGGAGCGCTCACGTTTATCACGATTTGGTTTGTGATTCTGTACGTGATGTATAAAAAAGGAATCATTATAAAAGTGTAACAATACAAAAAAGCGGCGCCGCAAATCGTGCAGCGCCGCTTTTTTGTATTGTTATACGTTTGACTACTTACTTGTAGTCTTCACTTCCTCTTTCACCACTTTCATCACCCCGCTCATCAGGCGCCAGTGGCCGGGGAACGTACAGATGTACGGGTAATTTCCTGGTTCAGTTGGTGCCGTGAAGGTAAGGCGGTAGGTTTGGTCGGGGTTGACCAACGGCGTAAACGCGATTACTTGTGGCAAATTAGGAACGTAGTTTTTCTCGGCCGCATCTTTTTGAGTAATCATCTTATCGGCAGCATTTCCTACGATATCCGTTGATTTTGGCTTGATAATCACCAAGTTGTGCTGCATAGCATCGGGGTTCTCAAAAACCAACTCAACGGGTTTGCCCGCAATGACCGTAAACTCTTTGATGTCAAACTTCATCGCCTCCTTGATGGATTTGATTTTGATAACCTGCAAGTTCGGGTCAACGGGAACCAAGGCATTGGCCCCGAAAGACTCCACAATTCCCGTGAATTTGGCTTTCAAATCTTCCGAAATAGTTTCTTTGGTGCTGACCAACAGCATTTTGTTGGCATCGTTGGTTGTCACTTTACGACGTGGATTCCAACCATTTACGATTCCTTTCAACACCGCATAACGAGCTTCGCTGTCTAGCGTATTGGCTTTGACAATCAACGCAATAACCGAATCTGGGCTTACTGTAGAGGAAGCATAGCTCCGGGCGGCGCGCTCCAACGCAAAGTCGGAAAGTTTGGCGGGGCGTTTTACTTCAAAGGTTTTGGCAAACGAGTTGTTCTTAACGTCATCTTCTTCGGAAATCAGGTTATCGGGGTCGATGCTGGCGCTAATGCGCAATTTACCAGCTTGTTCGGCCGTAAATCCCATCCGTCCAACCCAAGGGCCGTTGTTACTTTCGACCAATTGAATGGTTTCACCCGCGCCGATACCATTTTTCAATTGATAACTTACCAAATTGATTTTGAGTCCCAAGCCTTCGATTTGAACTTTCACCACAGGAACGGTTTCTTTTGGAATGGCAGTTCCCTTGTTGGTTATTTCAATCGCGATGGCGGCATACTCTCGTACAAAAGGCTGAGCGGGAGTGGTGGTGATGTTGGTAATCGCAAAGTCAGGCTTGGTGGCGGCGTGTGCCGCATGATTAGTAGTCGATGCTTGCGGTGGGGCGGCATTGGGCCCGTGCATGGCGCTGTGGTCATGGTTCATGGGAGCTGATGCCTTACCGTGCGACGGTCCGCCGTGCGACGGTGCGACCTCTGCTTTCATGCCGACGGTACGTTTTGCCAAATAGGCTTTCATTAATTTTCCGCCGTGGGCATTCAGGATAATCGAGAATGCATCTGGAAGCCAACGGTCATCGGCTTCATTCGAGCTTTCGAAACGAGCCAAAATGGTCTTTTCAGCTTCGGGAGTTAGTGGCGTTTCGCTAAATTTCAAAAGAGAATTCAGCACCACGAGCGGCTCTTTGTCGTTCAGCGTATTATTGGCCAACAGCACTTGTGCAGTAGCGGCCGTAGGAGGCAGAATTTGCACGGCATTCTTGCGAACGGCAGCGCTTGGATGTTTTAAAGCAGAAGTAACGGCTTTCAAAACACTTTCATCATTCATAGCTCCCAAACCTTCTAGCGCCCAGAGGGCATGAATTGCGGCAGGGTTCAGGCCAATTTCGTCCACAGATGTATCATTGACCAACGCAATCAGCTGTGGTACAACGTCTTTATTGCCTCTTTCCACCAACATACGTTGGGCGTGATTTCGCCAAAACATATTAGAGTTTTTCAGGGCTGCTACCAATTCCGCTGGGCGGTCTTTGCTCAATGAAATTGGTGTGTAAGCAGGTGCCTGCTTGTAGCCTACTCGGTAAATTCGTCCGTGGGTATAATCGCGAAGATCGGTGTCGTAAGCATTTCCTTTTCCGTTGCCAAAGCCCTGTGGAGTAGGATTGTGTTGAATAATAAAGCTGTACCAATCGGCTACCCAAACGGCCCCATCGGGTCCAACTTCGGCAAAAACGGGCGAAAACCACTCGTCGGCTCCAGCCATCAGGTTGAAGGCTTCTTTGTCTTCGTAATCAGTACCTTTTTTTACCATTTGGTTTTGGTGCAGTACGTGACCAGTAGGCTCAGCGACGAAGGCAATTTGGTTCCAGTATTTCTTAGGGAAGGCCCGTGCGGTATAGAAATTATGTCCTGCGGCGGCGGTAAAGCCCCCAAAAACGTCTACTTGACGAATCCGTGGGGTGATAGGCTTCATGTCTTTGTGGGTATCGGTACCTCGGCTACCGTTGTCGCGGCCCATGCCTGTATTGCCCGTAAAATAACGGTGCGGGATGGCCATGTACCAGCCGTGTGAGTTGTTGGCCGTGGAGCCAAACACATCGCCAGCTTCGTTGAAAGCCATTCCCCACGTGTTGTTGGAGGTACTTGTCATCCATTCCATTTTAGAACCATCGGGTTTGAAACGGAAAAATGCCTGTCCGAATTTCAGACTGTCGGTGTTGTCTTTGAGTTTTCCTTCGAATCCAGAATAGCCCACACAACCCCAAATCCAGTTATCAAAACCATAATGTAAGTTACTTGGACCCGCGTGGGTGTCGCCCGTACCAAAGCCCGAGAAAAGGATTTTCTTTTCGTCCGCTTTGTCGTCACCGTTGGTATCTTTCAGGAAAAGCATGTGCGGTGCTTGGCTGACGATGAGCCCGCCATTGGCAAATACCATGCCCGTTGGAATGCTTAATCCTTCGGCAAAACGCGTAAACTTATCGGCTTTACCGTCTTTATCGGTGTCTTCGCAAATGAGGATGTAATCAGTGCCACCTGTATCTTTGCGTTCGTTGGGATAATCTTTGGTAATCAAAACGTACAAACGACCCCGCTCGTCCCAGCTCATGGCAATGGGGTGCATTACGTTAGGCTCTGCCGCAAACAACTCCAAGGTAAAATCGGCGGGCACCTGAATGTGTTTCATAGATTGCTCAGGCGTGACGGCATTTTGCTGCAATTGTGGGCCAGGGCGTTTTTCGTAGTTGGGAAGTTTGGCTTCTTTATACGTAAACGGTAGCGGGTCAAGTGCATCTAGGTTTTTGACGGCTTGGTCACCCACGGCCCAACGAATTCCTTTTTCGAGCATTTTCATAAACTCGGGCTGGCTCCAAGTGCGGTCGTCGTGACCATAAGCCGTGTAGAAAATACGGCCTTTGCCGTGGGTACGTACCCACGTGTATGGCTCCGTTTTGGCGTTGGGCTTATCTTTGTACTGGTCGGGCTGAATCTCGCGCTCGGTCAATACCAGATTGTCGGGTTGGAGTTTGCTGTGGAGGTAGGTTTCGTCCAGTGTTTTGAACTGCTTCACGCCCATGATAGCAGGGTGGTTGGGATTGGTCCAAACCGGACGAATGGTGTCCCACGTGTGCCGCCAGAATTGGCCACCCATGATTTTTACCAATTCATCGGAATTGCGGAAACAATACGATGCGCAGTGAACTGGAATGAACCCTTTGCCACTGGCAATGTAGTCTACCAATGCACGCTCCTGAGGTTTGCTGATAGTATCCCAGTTGGCATAAAGCAATACACCGTCATACTTTGCCAGATTGGTCGGATTGAGGTCTTCCAATTGGTCAGAATAGGTAAAGTTGATGCCCTTGCTTCCCAGCGCAGACATGATGGCGGGCACACGCTCGATGGGGCGGTGGTGTCCATTGTCGCCCAGAAACAGAATTTCCAACCGGCGTGGAGTAACGTCGGCAGTAACGTCGGCAAGGTTTGAAACCTTGCCGACGTTTGGTTTTTGCGTAGCGCATTGCCACGTCAAAATCGCGAGTAAAACAATGGGTAGGAGACGTTTCATTGTATGGTTCATTCAGATGATTTCGAAGTTACGCATTAAAATCAGGCAAATACATAATCTTGCCACCCTGCATGGCCGATTCGTGCGCCAAAATACCTACCGATGTCCAGTTGGCCGATTGGGCCGCGTTGGGGAATGGGTCACGGTCTTCGACCAAAGCCGTCAAAAATTCATGGGCTAAGTGCGGGTGTGAGCCACCGTGGCCAGCTCCTTGGGTAAACGAAAGGTGCGTATTTTCTTCAACATCATACACGCCTCTCGTGGTAAATGCCTGAATTTCTTCGGGTAACAAATGAGCATAATCGGGCGTAGCTACGCGTTCTGGAATCTCGTGCTCTTCTTTTTTGGCGGTATGAATCACGGCTTCTTCGCCTTCGATAAGCGGCCATTCAAATGATTTTTTAGAGCCATACACCTCAAAGCTTTCGCGGTATTGGCGGGCTACGTCAAACAACGAACGGTACACATAAGCGCTCAAATCGCTGTCTTTGAACTTGATATGGGCTGATTCCACGGCAAACGGTGAGTTGTGGATTTTGGCCAATTCTTCGCGAATTGTGCCCGAACCGAAACACGAAACATATTCTGCTTCCAACCGCAGCAAGCCCGCTACTGGACCTACGCAGTGCGTGGCGTAGTGCATAGGAGGCAAACCGGGCCAGTAGTCAGGCCAGCCATCCATGTCTTGCTGGTGAGATGCTTTCAGAAACTGCACTTTACCGAGTTCGCCTTTTTCGTACAACTCTTTCACAAACAAAAACTCACGGGCGTACACTACTGTTTCCATCATCATGTATTTTTTGCCCGTTTCTTTACAGGTTTTTACGATTTCCATGCAATCTTCTACCGAGGTAGCCATGGGTACGGTACAGGCCACGTGTTTTCCCGCGCGCAATGCCTTTAAGGTTTGCTCGGCATGGTTGGGGATGGGCGAGTTGATATGAACAGCGTCAATATTGGGGTCTTTCAATAATTCATCGTAATTGGAATAACGCACATCAATGTTGAAAGCGTCACCAATGGCGTTGAGTTTCTCAACGTTCCGCTGACAAATGGCGTACATATTGGCGTTTGGGTGACGCTGATAGATGGGGATAAATTCGGCTCCAAAACCGAGTCCTACGATGGCGATGTTGATTTTTTTAGACATGATATGGTTTGATTTTTTATCAAAAAATGTGTTTTATATCCCTATGCGGTTGCATGAATTGCGGATAAATGCCAGTCCGTCGCGCATCAGTTGCTCTTCAGAGTCAAACATTTTTCGCCAAATATTGGCCGCAGGAAGCTTCTGACTAAAGGCTTCAATGCTCAGCCAACCGTCGTAATTGATGTCTTTGATGGCCTGAAACGCCCCCGCCCAGTCAACATTGCCTTTGCCCGGGGTACTGCGGTCGTTTTCGGAAAGTTGAATAAACGCAATGCGGTCGCCCATGTTACGGATACAGTCGCCAATGTTTTTCTCTTCAATATTGGCGTGGAAGGTATCAAACATGATTTTGCAGTTGGGGTGATTGACGTCGTCCACAAAATGAATGAGTTCGTCGCCGCAGCTTGTGAGGTATAACTCAAACCGGTTTAAGTACTCCAATCCGAGCAAAATGCCTTGATTTTGGGCGTACTCGGCCAGTTGGTGAATACCTTCTACGCCCCATTTCCATTCGTCGGCCGTGGCGGGGTGGCCCGTAAAAACCCCCAATGCTGAGTGATACGGCCCCATGAGCTTCGTGGCGCCCAAAACGGCACCGCAGTCGACGGTTCTTTTGAGGTTGGTAAGGGCATTGGCGCGGATGGAAGCATCGGCGCTGATGAGGTTTTCATTAGGGCCGCAAAAGGTGTCACATTCGCGGTGAAGGCCGAGTTCATCGAGTTTTTTGCGCCAGCCATGCCAAGCGTCGGGATTGGGGTTGAAAATCGGAACTTCTACGCCTTCAAACCCAATCTCCTGAATCAGGTCAAGCGTTGGGAAAAGGCTTTCGTCAATTTGGGTGCCCCATAGGAGCAGATTCATGCTGAATTTCATACGGAAAAGGAATGGACAGGGGCAAAAAATTTCAAGTACAAAATAATAGTAAAATAATGCTAAAAACTTCCCTTCCTTTTGCTTGTTTTGACTGAATTTTGACCAAAAATAAATAAATGAATATAATTATTGTTAAAATTAAGTTAATTCAATAGCCCCTAAAAAGCCAATAAATGGAAAAATCAACGCGTTAAAAACGTCATTTAGGCCACTATCTCGTACCTTTGGGCATGGAGTATTTTAGAAAGCTGCTTGATTTATTAAAAACCGAACGGGAAGAAGACCATAATCAGTACCGTAAACTCACCGAGCAATCTTCCGTGGCCGAGCGCCGGGCCAACGGCCTGACGTGGTATCCGGTAGCAATCAGAGGATCTGAAATGAGCCGGGGAGATTATTTGACCGTTGAACTCGAACGCACCACTCACCAAGATATTTCGCATCAATTTCGGTTTGGGATGCCTGCCGTATTTTTTTGTAACCACGACCCCAAAAATGACCGTGTTGAAGGAACCGTAACGCATCAAAACGGCAATCGCCTGAAAATAACCTTGCGCACTGATGAGCTGCCAGAGTGGTCGAGGGATGGGAAACTAGGCATTGACGTTCTTTTTGACGATAACAGTTACGAAGAAATGCAATCCGCCCTAAAGCAGGCGGCGGCGGTGTATGACAAAAGCACAAGCGAACCCACTGCGAGGCTGGTTCATATTTTAACGGGAGAAAAAAAGCCGACTTTTCAAGAGCAGGTTCCCTACTTCAGTGCCCCAAAACTGAATTCTTCGCAGCAATCTGCCGTCCATAAAATTTTGAGTGCCAACGAGCTTGCTATCGTACACGGGCCTCCGGGAACGGGGAAAACCACGACCTTGGTGCAAGCAATCAAGGCGTTGGTCAAGGCCGAAAATCAAAAAGTGCTCGTAGTGGCGCCGAGCAATACAGCGGTAGATTTGTTGAGTGAAAAACTGCACGAAGAAGGGCTCAATGTGCTGCGCGTTGGCAATCCTGCCCGCGTCACCGAACGATTGATGGCGCTGACGCTCGACAGCAAAATGGCCGAACACCCCCAAATGAAAGAAGCGAAGCGCCTTAAAAAACAGGCGCAGGAGTTTAAGGGCATGGCGCACAAGTATAAACGTAATTTTGGCAAATCCGAACGTGACCAACGCAAGTTGCTTTTTGACGAAGCCCACAAGATTATGAAAGAAGTGGGCAATACTGAGCAGTACATCATCGATGATTTGTTGGTCAAAGCGCAGGTGGTTACGGCTACGTTGGTTGGTTCTAATCATTACACCGTCAGGGAGTTGCGTTATCATACGGTCGTGATTGATGAGGCGGGTCAGGCGCTTGAGCCTGCGTGTTGGATTCCAGTGCTGAAAGCCCAAAAAGTGATTCTGGCGGGCGACCATTGCCAATTATCTCCCACCATAAAATCGGATGCTGCGGCCAAAAACGGATTGAGTACAACGTTGCTCGAAAAGTGCGTAAACACGCATCCCGAGGCCGTTACGCTGCTCGAAGAACAATACCGAATGAATGAGCAGATTATGGGTTATTCTTCCCAAATCTTTTATCATAACAAACTCAAAGCGCACGCGTCGGTGGCGCAGCGGCGGCTTTTTGCAGACGATAAACCCCTGTTGTTTATTGACACTGCTGGTTGCGGCTTTGAAGAAAAGTTGGAAGGCACCAGTAGTACCAACCCTGAAGAGGCGGCCTTGCTCCTCAAGCACCTCGTGCTGCTTACGGCCGAATGGGAAACTAAAAAAACGGGTGAAACTTTTCCGAGTATTGCCGTGATTGCGCCTTACAAACAGCAGATTCAGGTACTGGCCGAACAACTCAGCCATGTGCCCGAACTGCAACCGTATTGGGCTCAGATTGCCGTCAATACCGTGGATAGTTTTCAGGGACAAGAACGCGACGTGGTCTATATCAGCATGACCCGCAGCAACAGCGAAGGAATCATTGGTTTTTTGGCCGACATCCGCCGGATGAACGTGGCCATGACCCGCGCCCGCAAGAAACTCGTCGTAGTGGGCGACAGCGCTACCTTGGCTCAATTTCCGTTTTACGCCGATTTTATTACCTACGTCGAAGGCCTCGACGCGTATCAGAGCGCTTGGGAATTGATGTAGAAATATGACTATATTTTAACTGAAAAAAAGAGATTTTCTTTCTTTTGTGGCAAAAAATGCCAATATTCGCTAACAACGATGAAAAACACTGTGTTGAATTAGCCAGCACCTCGGCTTTTACATCCGATTTTACGCAACCCATTATACCTTATATACTCAATCATGCTTCCTGAAAAAAATAAGGTTCTTGTTCTTTTCACGCACCCACTTTTGGAAAGATCCCGAGCCAATCGTTTGATTTTAAAGTCGTACTCCGATCGAGAGGATGTCACGTTTCATGATTTATATGAACGCTATCCTGATTTTAACATTGATGTGGAGTACGAGAAAGAGCTCCTTTTACAACACGAGATGATTATTTGGCATCATCCTTTTTATTGGTATAGTTGTCCGCCGTTGTTGAAGCAATGGATAGACATGGTGCTGGAGGTAGGTTGGGCGTATGGGCCAGGTGGAGATGCCTTAGAAGGAAAATCTATTTTACAGACCATTACGGTAGGGGGAGGTGTACAGGCGTATCAAGAAAGTGGTCATAATCGGTTTACTATCAGAGAGTTTCTTCGGCCTTTTGAACAAACGGCCAATCTCTGCAAGATGAATTATTTCCCTCCTTTTGTGATTCACGGTACCCACCGTTTAGACAAACAGGGTTTTGCGGACTATGCTACTGAGCTTGGGTTGTTTTTAGACAATTGGCAGGATATTCAATACCAACCAAACCTATATCAACACACGTACATTAATGATCTTCTCAAAAAAATAGCGACCACAAAATGAGCACAGGATTTTTATTTCAAGCATTAGTATTTATGGGGGCGTCGATTGTGCTTGTGCCTATTGCCAAAAAAATCGGGTTGAGTTCCGTGCTTGGGTATTTGGTAGCAGGTATATTGATTGGGCCTTTCGTGTTGGGTTTTGTGGGTGAAAACGGGCAAGACATCATGCACGCTTCAGAATTTGGGGTGGTGATGATGCTTTTTTTGATTGGTTTAGAGCTTAATCCCCGCAAATTCTGGGAAATGCGAAAAGCCATTCTCGGTTTGGGAGGACTTCAGGTAGCGGGGACAACGGTCTTGCTTTTTATCAGTTTTCTGTTGATGAAATGGCAGTGGGAAATGGCCTTAGCGGTGGCGTTGGCGTTTTCGATGTCTTCGACGGCGATTGTCTTGCAAACATTGAAAGAAAAAAATATCTCAAGAACCATCGCTGGGGAAGCCTCGTTTTCGGTACTTCTTTTTCAAGATATTGCCGTCATTCCCATTTTGGCACTTTTGCCGCTTTTGGGTACACCACATGCGGGGGCAGAGACCCATGCGTCGCTTTTTTCGGAGCAACCCGCTTGGATTCAGGCGATTTCGGTTTTTGTAGTAGTGGGATTGATTCTGTTAATCGGGAAGTTTTTGGTCGTTCCTTTTCTGCGATTTGTGTCCAAAAGCCAAATGCGCGAGTTGTTTGTGGCAGCGGCGTTGTTTATCGTGGTAGGCGTAGCGGCGCTGATGCAGGCGGTAGGATTAAGCCCTGCGTTGGGCACATTTTTGGCTGGAATGGTTTTGGCCAATACCGAGTTTCGGCATGAGTTGGAGAGCGACATTGAGCCGTTTAAGGGATTATTGCTTGGATTGTTTTTTGTGAGCGTGGGTGCCACCATTGATTTTGACCAAATCATGAGCGACCCTGCCACCATTGCGCTGCTGGTGGTGTTGGTACTGGTCTTAAAATTTATCGTTTTGATTATTACGGGCAAACTGTTCAAAATGAGCAGTGACCAAAACCTCATCTTTTCTTTTGGACTTAGTCAGGTGGGAGAATTTGCCTTCGTTTTGTTGTCATTTTCTAGCCAAATTAATTTATTGGATGCCGTTTGGAATGCAAAACTGATGGCCGTCGTTGCCATTACGATGGCTTCCACTCCGTTGGTTTTATTGCTCAATGAAAAGTTGATAGAGCCTTATTTTGGGGTAAAAACCAAGGGAGAGGAGCAGGAAGAGTCTGACACGATTGATACCCAACACAAAGTAATCATCGCCGGATTTGGGCATTTTGGGAGTACAGTCGGGCGGTTTTTACGAGCCAATGGAATCAAAGCTACAATTTTAGATAATGATTCGGACCGGGTAGATTTACTGCGTCGAATGGGGTTTGAGGTGTATTTTGGCGATGCTACCCGAGTGGACTTGCTGGAAGCCGCTGGGGCTTCAGAAGCGGCCATTTTGATTGCGGCCATCGACCCGCCAGAACTGAACCATCTTTTGGTTGAAACCGCCAAGAAAAAATATCCTAATCTGCGCATTTTTGCCCGGGCGCGCAATCGCTATGATGCCTATGACCTTATGGACATGCACGTGGAGCATATCTACCGCGAAACGCTCGATACGGCGGTTAGGTTAGGGGTGGATGCAATGGTCAAGTTGGGCTTCCGAAAATACACCGCCACCCGGCAAGGACAAAAATTTATTCATTATGATGAGCAATCGCTAGAAAAACTATCAAAAAATCGCCATAATGTGAAAGAGTATGCATTATCGGTACGTGAGCAAGTACAGTGGCAGGAGCAAATCCTGCAAAACGACTTATTTCTGGCCAAAGAAGAGACAGATATAAGCTGGGACAGCGAACACTTAAGGCAAGTAGTAACCCAAAACGACCCCAAAAAATGAGATGCGTATTCCTGTAAGAAAAGAACTACAACTGCCATCGGCATCGTTTACGACGATTGAGCTGCAAGAAGCTCATTTTGACCCCAATTGGCATTTTCATCCACATTACCAACTTTTTACGGTGCTTGAAGGAACTGGTACGCGCTTCATTGGTGACGATATCAGGCACTTTGAGGCGGGTGATACCGTTTTTTTAGGGCCTAATATTCCGCACCTTTGGCGGAGCGACCGGGCGTATTTTGAGGGAAACTCACAACTAAAAACCCACGGCATCGTGGCGTACTTTACAGAAGATTTTCTGGGCGAGGGTTTCTTTGATAAACCCGAAATGCACGTTTTAAAACAGTTGTTGGAAAAAGGGCAAAGAGGGTTGGACATCAGGGGAGCAGCCCGCCAAATGGTAAGAGAAAACCTCAAAAAAATTGCGTCTAATCAAGGTTTTGAGACCATTTTAGAATTGTTGACCACGCTACATCACTTGGCAAATTCTTCGGAAGTGATGTATATTACGAGCGTGGGTTACGTCAATACCCATAAAGTATCGGAGACCGAGCGGATGCAGCGGGTGTATGAATACGTGATGAAACACTTCAAAGAAGAGATTCGTCTGAACGAAGTCGCTGCACTGGCCAACATGACCGAAGCGGCTTTTTGTCGGTACTTTAAAAGTCGTACCAACAAAACTTTTTCGGACTTTGTGAGCGAAATTCGCATCGGTCATGCGTGCAAGCTGTTGGTGCAAGAAAAATATTCTGTCACCCAAATATGTTACGAAAGCGGGTTCAACACCGTCTCAAATTTCAATCGCCAGTTTAAAAACCAAACGGGGAAGTCACCTTTGCAGTACCAGAAGGTGTACATGAGAGGCGGGGAGTAAATTATTAACCCTCAAGCGTAACAGGGCAAATTATGGCAGAACATTTAGACACTGGCAAGCTCGGTGAAGACAAAGCGGCGGCTTTTTTGCAGGACAAAGGCTACGAAATTTTGGTTCGTAACTATCGTTTTCGCCATTCGGAGATTGATATTATTGCCAAAAAGAACAAAATCCTGACCTTCGTTGAGGTAAAAACCCGCACCAACGTCAGTTTTGGAATGCCCGAGGAGTTTGTGGATGCCACCAAGCGCCGGCTCATCATGAAAGCCGCCGAGCAGTATATTTTTGATATAGACTGGCAGGGTGACATTCGTTTTGACGTAATCTCGGTCATTATTACGCAGCATACCACCCGGATTGAGCACATTGAAGACGCCTTTTATTAAATCCATGGATACGGTCCGACGGTTTTGAACCGTCAGACCGTATCCATCGATTTAACACACTTTTTACATGGTAACAAAAGCGATTTCTTCTTTTTCTAAAATAGCCGTTGCCCGTTCGCTGTGTTGAATCAGAATTTTGATGTTTTTCTTCGGGATGTCATCATCATCGTCGAGCCATTTCCAATCTTCGGCGGTGGCATCCAACAGGCTGAGCAGTTCAACCATCTTTTTCTCTTTTTCTCGGGCCAAAAAAGCATCAAAATGTGTGATGTAGAGTGCTATATTGGCTTGTTTAATCCACGATAAATCATTCAGTAAACCGTCCAATAAATCCATATCTGGCTCAAAATCAGGCAGGTTGAGGGCCTTTTCGATTTCGTTGTAAAAATCGCTTAATGTTTGGGCTTTGGTGCCGTCGATTTGGGCGAGTTTGTAATTTTTAAAGTTAGTAAGGCCCTGTTCGGAAGACAAAAGGATAATGTTTGCCATAAATTAATCAGTTGAAATTTGTACTATTGTTTACAAATAAAGGGGTAATTGAATCGTAACCCGCGTACCCGTCGGAAAAATATCCTCCACCTTAAAAGCCCCCCGAGGCTGTCCTTCGGTAGTGGGAAGCGCCGAAATTCGATCGGCGGTTACTTTCATGCCGAGCGATTGTTTTTTGCGCTGTTGTTTTTGATGAATTTCGGCGGCCGCTTTTCGGCCTACACCATTGTCCTGAATTTCGACCCAAAGGCTTTTATCGGCCTGCCAAATTCTAATGGAAAGCTGTCCTTTTTCATTTGTTTTGTGCCTTAATCCGTGCAGTATGGCATTTTCAACAAACGGCTGTAGAATCAACGGTGGCAGTTGGCATTTGTTAGGTACGGTTTCATCCAGCGTTATGTCGTAAGAAAAAGCCCCTTCGGCGCGTTCTTTTTCTAGCTCAATGTACAGTTTCAGCGTATCCAGCTCCTGCGTGAGCGGAATCAGGTCATACTGTGAATTTTCTAAGATGTTTCTTACCAAAAGAGAGAAGTTTTGTAGAAAAGCGGAGGCTTTATCTGCCTGATTGCTAAGTATATAATACTCAATGGTATTCATGCAATTGAACACAAAATGGGGGTTCATTTGCGCCCGTAGCGCCTTGTTTTCTGCTTCAGCCCGTTGTTGTCTAATGCTTGCTTCTCGGCGTTCTTGGATCAATTTTGCCCGATAAAACCAGTACAAAATCCCTAAGAGAGACGTCAATGTCAGGGCACGAAACCACCAAGTTTTCCAAAAAGGCGGCTCAATTGATATTTTAAAGGAAATAGGGGCATTCCATTTTCCTGAATCATTGAGTGTTCTTACCCAAAAAGTGTAGTCTCCGCCGTCGAGGTTGGTATATGTAATGGTATGCTTGGCGTGAGGGGCTGACCAGTCGTTGGCAAATCCTTCTAGTTTATGGCTGAATACGGCTTTTTGGGGATTAATAAAGTCCAAGGCCGTAAATTCAAAGGTAATGATATTTTGGTCATAATGAATATTGATGGGCGAGGAGGCTACTTGGTTTTGATTAAAAGGAATTTCCTGCTCCAGCACCTTAAAACCAGTAAAAACCAAGGGGGCTGAGGCGGGGTTTTGGAGCAACTTTGAAGGGCGAAAGTAGCTGACTGCCCCAATGAAATTAACAAAAAGTTGCCCATTAACGGCGCTGATGCGGTCGTACATAAAACTGCCGAATAAGCCGTCATTTACCGTAAATTGACGAAAATTCCGATTTTTTTGGTCAAAAACATACAAATTTCCCTGCGTACTTATCCACACATTTTGGTCAGAATCAATAAATAAGTCATTGCACTGACTGGCATTGAAACCTTCTTTTTCGGTAAAATTCTTAAACGTTTTTTGCGGAACATCCAGCACCGAAAGGCCGCCGCGCGCGGCAATCCAAAGTTTGCCTTTTTGGTCAAAAGCCATTCCTAAAACCACATTCAGGTCGTCGTTGGTAGGGTTTTGCTGAATAAACTGCGTGATTTTGTGCGTTTTAGTATTAAAATAATTGAGCCCTTTTCGGGTTGCTACCCAAAGATTCTGTTGATTGTCAAGTAATAATCGGTTGACAACAAAATCAGAAAGCCCCGCTTCCGTGCTGAACTGTTGGACGCGCTGGGTTTGGGCATCAATGCGCAGAATGCCCCCGCTCGAAGCCACCCAAAGCGTATTAGAAGCGTCGGAGACGATGTCATAAATTACTTTCTTGGCACCTTGATGGGAAGGTTGAAGCGCAAATTCTTGAAAAGAATCATGAACGGGGTCATACCAAAAAAGCCCGTCTTCGGTTCCTGCCCATAGCCGATTTCGGTGGTCAAAATAGACCGAGCGCAGGTTTCGGTGCCCCACGTTGGCATCGGTATTCAGATAATATTTGAGTAGTTTTTGACGCTTAAAATCGTATTTCAACACGCCGCAGCCCCACGAAGCCATCCACAAAATATTAGAATCGTGGGGGTCGGGTTTTAGCTCAAAAATACTGTTGTCGATGTAAGGGTTTCCCAGCTCTTGTAGGAAAGGCAACTTGAGAGAACGAATTCGATTGTCGTCAAAAACTACTTTACTGACTCCCATTTGCGTCATTATCCACAGATTTTTTTGATTGTCAAGGTAAAAATTGTTGACAAATGGACTGACCAAATTCGTTTCAAGGGGAGGATTGACGAGTGCTTTGGTAAAAACGTGCGTGTGGATATTAAATGTAAATAACCCTTTGCCAAAGGTGGCGCACCATAAAATAGAGTCGCCAGTAAGTTGAGGAAAAAATGCTACCTTTTTTATGACTGCAAATGGCTTTTTGAGGTTTTTCTGTTCGGGAAAATACAACGCAAATTGGCCACTCTCTACCTCAAGAGATTGAACGCCTCCGCCTTCTGACCCTACCCAAATTTTACCTTCGGCATCTTCCGTGATGCTGTTGATTTCGTTTTTTTCGCTGTATTCGGTGTTTGGGTCTTGGTGGGCGTATTCCTTGTAAGTATTGGTTTTAGGAAAATACCTAAACAAGCCGCTGTGAATTGTGCCTACCCAAATGTCTCCTTTACGGCTCTTAAAAAGTCGTAAGAAATAGTTGGTTTTTCGCTCGCTTAGCTTCGTGGCAAAGAGTCTTTTTTTTACCCAATTGTACTTCATCAGGCCTGCGCCGTTGGCGGCTATCCAGATGTTTGGGCCATCGGCCAGAATGGGCATAAAAACCCACCTCCCGTTGTTTTTTTTATAATAAACGTACTGAAAGTTGTCGTGTGTTTCGTCATAATAGCACACTCCAGTTTCCATACTAACCCAGATTCGGCCCGTAGAGTCGGCGGTGATGGCGTAGAGTCTACGCCCCCTGATACCGTGAATATCGGTGGGGTTATAGGTGTAATTTTTGAAATGAAGGCCGTCATAACGACACAATCCATTGCGGGTTACAATCCAGAGAAAACCGCGTTTATCCTTTAGGGCATCGACCGTAATATCGGAGGCTAGTCCTTCTCGTTGGGTATAGTTATCAAAGGTGAGTTGTGATGGGATTTGGGCAAATGTGGAAAAACGGAGGCCCCACCATAAAAACAATAGTTTGATGTGATAGCCCCGTAAATACATGGTTTGGATGAGCGAAAAGTTATAGTTTAGGGCCAAACGAGAGGTCGCCCGCATCACCTAAACCGGGAACGATGTAGTAGCGCGCGTCTAGTTTTTCGTCAATGGCTCCTACCCAAAGGCGGCATTCAGACATCCGATTTTGCAGATACGACACTCCTTCTGGGCTGGCAATGACGGCAGCAATGTGGGTTTGGGCGGGAATTCCAAAACGCAACAAGGCGTGATACACTTTCTCAATAGAACGTCCCGTGGCGAGCATCGGGTCCATCAAAATCAGCGTGCGATCCTGCAAATCGGGAGCTGTGATGTAATCCATTTCTACTTCAAACTCGTCGTCGCCGATGTGATGCCCTCGGTAAGCACCGATAAACGCGTTGTCGGCTTGGTCAAAAAAATGCAGAAAACCTTGGTGAAAAGGCAGACTGGCGCGTAGAATTGTGGCTAACACAGGAGGTTGTCGCAACAACCGCGTAGAGGCTTTGCCCAATGGGGTAACAACATCGACCTGACGATACGGCAACGATTTTGAGATTTCATAGGCCAAAAGTTCGCCTACCCGCTCTAAATTACGACGAAAACGCAGGCGGTCCTGCTGAATATTGACATCGCGCAGCTCGGCTAAAAAATGATTAGCAATTGATGGTTGTTGAGTAAGGACAAACATAATGAAGAGGAAATAGGCGGTTTGGTTTTGTGGCGTTACATTTGTAGCAACGATAATACGAACTCATTCGCGGAAAAGCAAAGTGAAATAGAACAGGGTTTGGAATCCACCCAAATCTCCGCTCACAAAACGCATGAAAAAGCTACTGCTTCTGTTGCCAATTATTGGCTTGGGCCTATCTGGATGCCAAGATTCAACGCTGGACACAAACACCCCGCCTGCGGGCATTGCGCTTTCGTTTGATGATCGCTACGTAGAAGAATGGACCCGCCTGCGGCCTTTGTTAAAGAAATACAACGCCAAGGCTACTTTTTACGTTACGCAGTTTGACAGCCTTACGCCCAAAGAAATTGAGCAGTTGCACCAATTGGTGCTCGACGGCCACGAAATCGGCGCCCACGGAGCCGCGCATATTAGGGTGTTGGATTGGCTGCGGGGCGGGGGAGCGTTGGAGGATTTTTATCGTTATGAAATTGAAGCCGAGCTGCTGTCCATGCGTAAAGCTGGCTTTAAGCCTGTGACTTTTGCGCACGTTGGCGGTCAACAAACGTGGTACACGGACCGACGCTTGTTGAAAGATTATTTTACGCTGTTGCGTGATGTGTCCATGACCGAGCGACGGGTGTCTTGGCTTACTTTTCGGCAGCCCGTTTTTGCCATCGACGATATTTACTACCATTTTGACGGCAACCCTAAAGTACATTCGCTGTTGATTGATCAATACACCAACATCACCGATGCGCAATTGAAGGACGGCTTGATTCGTGCCAAAAATACACACTCCGTTCTGATGCTTTTGGGGCACCGCCCTTTGTTTGAGGCATCAGATGAGCCGTACGCGTTTTCGGTGAGTCGGTTGGAAAATGTGCTGGCCGAAGCCCAACGGATGGGCCTCAAATCGTACAAAATGGCGGAACTGATTCAGTTGTCAAGTCGTTGAGTGCGAGCTGAATCGCTCTTTCAGTTTCAAAAAAGGTTTTTCAAAATAGTGATACGACAATGACGACACGCCAACGGTTAGAAAAGTAGCCAGCGGATAAAGAATGAGGTTGAAGGTAAGGTGCGGTAAGTCTTTGCCAAAAGCCCATTGAATGAGGTGGACGCTTAACACAATAAAAGCTGTTTGGTAGATATAAAGTCCGTAAGAGATTTTACCGAGGTACGAAATCCAGCCGTATTCTAAGTTGACAATTGAGCGGGGGTTGCTCGAAACGTTGAGAATAAAATACGCAAAAAATAGCCCGTAAAATTCTAAGTTGACGTGGTTGATGTGAACACCCGTAGCAAGACAAAAAAGCAGCAGACCGTAAACTACGATTTGGACATCTTTGCGAAAAAGTACATTGAGGATTTTTTCTTTGCGGTAGTAGACCAGCATCGCACAGCCGCCCCCGGTGACGAGGGTTAAAATGCGGAACTGACTGAAAAAGAATCTAATAATTTCAGGCACGTTGTTTGCATAGAACGTATTGCCCACCCAATAGTAATAAATATAAAACACACCGAAAGTTCCCAGTGAAAAAACGGTTAGTGTAATTAACAGGCGTTTCCAGCTCAGGTGTTGAATAATCCAAGGCCAGAGGTAATAGAATTGTTCTTCTACACCAATGGACCAGGTTTGGGCCGATAAGTAAGGCGAGCCGTAAAGGATGAAGCCAATGTTGGGTAAAACAATCAAAAAAAGTGACAAACGCTCATAAAAATTGTGGGCCATGAACGAAATCTCGTTGTTTGGTGCTACAAAAAAGGGGATATGAGGAAAGACAAAAAAAGCTAAAATGACAATTAAAAAATAGAGTGGCCAAATCCGCAAAATACGCCGAATGTAGAAATCACGGGTATTGATGGCCCCAAAACGGCCTTTTTCGTGCAGCAAAAGATAGGTAATCAAAAAGCCGCTCAGTACGAAAAATAAATCAACCCCCAATTTTCCCATACTTTTTATGAGGTGATAATCATAAAAATGCGGAATTTTGAACACTTCTTTGACTTGCTCAATATGGTGTATGAGTACCGAAAAGGCGGCAATAAAGCGCACGCCGTTAAGATTTGGAAAATATACGGTATTTGAAGACTTACTCAAGAGGATAAACTATTGTTTAAAGAGCTACAAAAATAACTTAATTTGCGCCAAGTAGCGATATAATTTAACAGCGTATATGAGTTTTAGACAATTACTACTGCTTATGGGATTACGGAAACAGGGAAGAAGCACGGAAAAAGAGCGGTGTTTTGTGCGGGGTAGCTTCTACGGTTTCTTATGGTTGTTGGTTTTACAAATACCTTCTTTTGCCCAATCACAGTTTGTGCCACTCAATGATGACTACTATCATTTGATTGACCGTTTTGAAATTCGTCGGGGCCGCTTGTCCGAAGATTTTCATATTGGGGTGAAGCCATTTCAGCGCAAGGCGGTGGTGAGTCTTTTAGACAGTATCGAGGCTGACCGTACCATGCCGCTCAACGACATAGACTATTTTAATCTTCATTATTTACGGCAGGATAACTGGGAGTGGTCTACTAACAAAACGCCAATGAGCCAAAAACGGTTTATGAAACGTTTTTACGAGCGGCCTTCTGATTTTTATTCTGTTCAAAACAAGGATTTAGATTTGCATTTAAGCCCGGTCACGCATTTGATTTTAGGCGGAGAAAACAGCTCCAAAGATTACTTGTGGCTGACGGCACGGGGGGTTGAGATGCGAGGCGTTATTGGTAAAAAACTGGGTTTTTATACCTACGTTACCGATACGCAAGGAATGTTTGGTAAGTATGTACGAGATTATACCCTCAACGTTCGAGAAATCTATTTGGGCTATCCGCTGTATGTATTGCCCGGTGAAAGTTTTGTCAAAAGCATCCGCACGTATGGGGTAGATTTTATCTCGGCCAGGGGATACATTACTTTCAATCCTATCAAACAAATCAATCTTCAATTTGGACACGATAAAAACGTGATGGGGAGCGGATACCGCTCTATGTTGCTCTCGGACTGGAGTTCGCCGTACTTATTCTTAAAAATGACGACACAGCTGGGGCGATTCCAGTACACCAACCTTTGGGCGAATATGCTCTACAACCAAGTGGGTCGGAGGCCCGAAGAGCCCATCAACAAAAAATTTGCCGCTATTCACCACCTCAGCATCAACTTATCCAAAAACATCAGTTTGGGTATCTATGAGGCGGAAGTATTTGGGAGAGAAAACAACACCTTTGACCTCAATTATCTCAATCCTATCATCTTTTACCGCTACCTCGAAACCTATTTGGGCAGTTCCGACAATGCCTTGCTGGGGGTGGATTTTCGTTGGAACTTTCTCAAACACTTTGGATTTTATAGCCAATTCATGTTGGATGAGTTCAAAACATCCGAATATTTTGGGAAAAATGGTTCTTGGGGTAAAAAATATGCATTTCAGGCGGGTCTTAAATACGTGGATGCTTTGGGTATCAAGAACTTAGATTTACAGGCCGAATACAATGTGGCGCGTCCTTTTACGTATTCGCACAAAAATGGGTTCAATAATTACGTGCATTACGACCAATCATTGGCGCACCCGCTGGGGGCAAATTTTTGGGAAGTGGTGGGCTTACTCCGCTATCAGCCCACACGCCGTTTGACGGTTTACGGTACGTTTACCTACTCTAAGCGAGGCGTAGATTCGGATTCATGGAATTATGGCGGCAATATTTATCGCCCCTACGATGACTTTCGGGCGCGGGACGTAGGCAATTTTATCGGCCAGGGAACGCCCGTCAACACCACTTTTGCCGACATGAGGATGTCGTATATGCTCAAACATAATTTTTTCATCGATGGTCGATTGATGGTACGCCAACAGGAGAGTCCGTTGGAATCTCAAAACTTGAGTACAACCTCGGCTACGTTTGGGATTCGACTCAATATCCCTTATCGCCAACAGGTATTTTAAGGATTAATTGGCCGTAATCCAATCGTCGGACGGTTTAAAACCGTCCGACGATTATTTTTTTATTACTTTTGTGGCCATGTATAAGTGGCTCATCCTTCCGATTTTGTTTCGCTTTGATGCCGAGCAGGTGCATCATTTTGTGTGCGGAACCCTCCAATTCTTGTTTAAAATTCCAGGCGTTCCGTTTTTGTTCAGGCAATTGTTTACCTATGAAGACCCTTCGCTGGAGCGGGAAGTTTTTGGCCTGAAGTTTAAAAATCCCGTAGGCTTGGCTGCTGGATTTGACAAAAATGCGGAGCTAGTGGAAGAGATGGCGTGTTTGGGCTTTGGTTTTGTTGAAATCGGGACCGTAACGCCCTTGCCCCAACCTGGAAATGATATACCAAGGTTATTTCGGTTGAAGCCCGACCGGGCGCTCATCAATCGCATGGGGTTCAATAATCAGGGAGCGGCGGCGGCGGCCAAGCGACTGCGTCAACGTAAAACCAACATCCTGATTGGGGGAAATATTGGTAAAAATAAGGTGACGCCCAACGAAAATGCCCTCGACGATTACCTCAAATGTTTTGACGAGCTTTACGATACCGTTGACTATTTTGTGGTGAATGTAAGCTCGCCCAATACGCCTGGCCTGCGCGATTTGCAAGAAAAAGAGCCTTTGACCAAGATTTTGCTGGCCTTAAAGAAACGAAGTCAAGAATTGGAAAATCGGCAATCATCCGTAGTAGGAAAGGCCCCTAAACCCATTCTTCTTAAAATTGCTCCCGACTTGACGGATAGCCAATTAGACGATATCATCGAGATTGTCACTACGTCAAAAATAGCGGGTGTTATTGCCACAAATACGACAATTAGTCGCGCAGATTTGGCAACCGACGACGAAACCCTAAAAAAAATCGGAGCTGGTGGGCTAAGCGGAGCCCCGTTGACACATCGTTCGACCGAAGTTATTCGTTATATTTGCGAGAAGTCAAATCACTCCTTTCCCGTCATTGGCGTAGGAGGGATTGGTTCACCAGAAGAAGCCCGCGAAAAATTGGATGCAGGAGCGAGTTTAGTGCAGATTTACACGGGTTTTATTTATGAAGGACCGGCCTTGGCCAAGCGGATTTGTAAATCCTTGAAATAGAGCTTCAATTTTACCCCATAAAAAGCGCTTGCGCATGAATACCCCCTACTTGAATACATCATCTTGGATGATGCAGGGAACCCGTACGCACTGGCTGTCTTCGTTTTGATCGGTTTTTGATAGTTGCGCTCATTAACGATTCATTGATAAACATTAACCTTTTTTTCATAGATGGCTAAGAATGTTATTCCTTCAACGCCCCAAAAGCGTGAGCGAAAAAGCACTGCCGGCAGCGAGATGGGGCAACCGAAAGCCCCGTTTAAGCAAATGCCTTCAGATCCGCGCAAACAAAAAATGTGGGGTTGGGCATTGGTGTTTTTGTCGCTGTACATGCTGGGCGCCTTTGTGTGGTATCTGTTTACGGGTGCGGCAGACCAAAGCGTGGTGGATTCTGCTTTTACCACCAAACTTCGCATCTCTTCCCGGGAGACTCAAAACGGAATGGGATTTTTTGGCCTGTTGCTTTCCCACTTTTTTATCTTTCGGTGGTTTGGGATAGCGGCCTTAGGGTTCCCGTTTTTGCTGTTTCTGATTGGTTTTAAAATTGCGCAAAAGCGTGAATTATTACCACTCCAACGCACCACACAACTCACCTTAGTGTACATTTTTTTGCTTAGTCTGTTTTTCGGATTTCTCGTTTTAAAAACGGATTCGGTGCGTTCGATGAGTTTTCTGTGCGGTGGAATCGGCTACGAAATCAATAGTTTACTAGACCATTACATCGGCTGGGGTAGCTTCTTTGTGGTCTTGGGGGGCTTCGGAACGGTGCTGGTGTATTTTCACGGCATTAATTCATTTGATGAATTGGCCGACCGATTTGAGAACCCCATCAAAAGAAGAGTAAGGCCTGTTGATTTGGAAGTGGTTTCGGAAGAAGATAAATATCCTGAACCAACCGTAGAAGACGAGGAGGAAGAAGTGATGGCTCCCGCCGTTGCGCAGCCTAAAAAAGAAACCGTGACCGTTGAAGCTGAAAGAGCTAAAACGATTGAATTGAACGGGAACCTACCCAACGGAAAAGCAGCGGCCAAACCAGTCTCTGGTGGGTTGACGCTGATTGTTGAAAATGCGGATGAGATGACAGATGAGAAAAGCCCAGCGGATGAGATACCCGTTTCAGGAACAACCACAAAAATTCCCGTAGTACCCTTTGCGAATGCTGACCACTTAGCCAACGATTTGGTAGCCGAGCACGGGCCTTATGACCCAACGCTTGATTTGCCTAATTACCAATTCCCAACGCTTGATTTGTTGCATAATCGCGGTGAAGGGAGCTCAAAAGTAACGGCGGAAGAGTTGGAAGCCAACAAAGACCGGATTGTAGAAACGCTCGGTAACTACGGTATCAGCATTGCCAGCATCAAAGCAACGATTGGGCCGACGGTTACGCTTTACGAGATTATTCCAGAAGCGGGGGTGCGTATTTCCAAAATTAAAAGTTTAGAAGATGACATTGCGTTGAGCTTGGCGGCGTTGGGGATTCGTATCATTGCGCCCATGCCCGGCAAAGGAACTATCGGAATCGAGGTGCCCAACAAAAACCGCGAAATGGTCTCTATTCGGTCGGTATTGGCGAGTAAGAAGTTTCAGGAAAGTACGTTTGACTTGCCCGTTGCCTTAGGAAAAACCATTTCAAACGAGTTTTTTATCACAGATTTGGCCAAAATGCCTCACTTATTGATGGCGGGGGCCACGGGGCAGGGAAAATCAGTCGGGTTGAATGTGTTGTTGGCCTCGTTGATTTATAAAAAACACCCGGCGTTGCTAAAATTCGTACTGGTCGACCCAAAAAAGGTGGAATTGACCTTGTTTAACAAAATTGAGCGGCATTTTTTGGCCAAGCTTCCCAACAGCGAAGAAGCCATCATTACGGATACCAAAAAAGTGGTTCATACGCTCAATTCCCTCTGTATTGAGATGGACAATCGCTACAATTTGTTGAAAGAAGCGGGCGTTCGCAACGTCAAAGAGTACAACGCTAAGTTTACGCAACGGCAGTTGAGTCCTGAGCGCGGGCATTGTTTCCTGCCTTATATTGTGCTGGTCATCGACGAGTTGGCTGATTTGATGATGACCGCCGGCAAAGAAGTAGAGCAGCCCATTGCGCGTTTGGCGCAGCTGGCGCGGGCCATTGGTATTCACTTGGTGGTGGCGACGCAACGCCCTTCCGTCAACGTGATTACGGGTTTGATTAAAGCCAATTTCCCCGCACGTTTGTCTTTTAGAGTTACCTCAAAAATAGATTCTCGCACCATTCTGGATACGGGCGGAGCTGAGCAACTGGTGGGTATGGGAGACATGCTGCTTTCGTCGGGCTCAGACATGATTCGTTTACAATGTGCATTTGCCGATACCGACGAAATTGATGAAGTGTGTGATTTTATCGGAAACCAACGTGGTTATCCGTCGGCTTACAATCTGCCCGAATTTAGCGGAGACGATGAAGAAACCGACCGCGAAGCCGTTGACCTGACTGACCGTGATTCTATGTTTGATGAAGCCGCGCGGGTTATTGTCATCAGTCAGCAGGGAAGTACATCGTTGATTCAGCGCAAGCTTAAACTGGGTTACAACCGCGCGGGGCGCATCATGGACCAACTGGAAGCGGCGGGTATTGTGGGGCCTTTTGAGGGAAGCAAAGCGCGTGAAGTACTCATTACTGATATTGCATCGTTGGAACAAATGCTTAAAAACTTTTAATTGAAGAAAGTATAAGCCAGCCTTTGACGTTTTCATCGAACAGCACGTAGCTGTTTGTAAAGGTTTTGTCGCTTGTTAACGGACTTGTGGTAACTTTGCAACGTATATTTTGTTATTACGGTACAGTTTTTAAACCATCAAAAGGAAAAACTGTCTAAAAAGAGTAATTAAACCTAAGAAAATGAGAAACTTTTTGGTTATAGCATCGCTTTTTGCGACTACGCTCCTCCAAGCCCAAAATGACAAACGTGCCACCGCTATCTTAGACGCGATGAGCAATAAGTACAAAACAATGACCTCGTTCAAGGTTGCCTTCACGTATACCAATGAAGGCTCCAAAGAAACCCTGAAAGGGGACGCGACCGTAAAAGGAACGAAGTTTCGGTTGAAAATGGCTGGCCAAGAAATTTTCAATGATGGCAAGGTGATGACCACCTACATCAAAGAAAGCAACGAAGCGACCATCAATACCTACGACCCCAAAGAAGTAGGCGACATTGACCCGACGAAGGTGTATACCATCTACAAAAAAGGCTACAAATACGTGTTTATCGAAGAAGTAACCGAAAGCGGACGCGTGTATGAAGTAGTAGAGCTTTCGCCCGAAAAGAAAGAAAGTAAAGTGTCTAAAGTTCAGATTAAAGTAGACAAAAAAGACAAATCCGTCAGAAGTTGGAAAGTAATCCAGCGCAGCGGACAGCGCCTGACGTTTAAAGTGGATAAGCTTACGCCCAACGTAAAAGTAGAAGATAAATTCTTCGCTTTTGACCCTGCCCAATTCAAAGGGGTAGAGGTAATTGACCTTCGATAAGTCAGAATTACTTCTTATAAAAATAACATCGGGGAGTTATTTCAACTTCCCGATGCCTCCATCTACGCCAATTATCTGCCCCGTTACCCAGCTTGCTTCGTCAGAAAGCAGCCATTTTGCGGCCGATGCTACATCATCAGGAGTGCCAACGCGCCCCAGTGGATGCCGCTTGGCCGAGGCTTCCCGTTTTTCATCGCTCGAAAGCAAACCGCTCGCCAAAGGCGTATCAGTGAGTGAAGGTGCCAAGGCATTGCAGCGAATTTTGGCTGCTGCAAATTCTGCCGCCAACGAACGCGTGAGTCCTTCAATTGCCCCCTTGGAAGTAGCGATTGACGCGTGAAATCCCATACCAGTCTGTACCGCTACCGTGCTAAAAAGCACAATAGATGCGCCGTTTGCTTTACGTAATCTGCCTAAATTGGCTTGCAAAACGGCCACTGCGCCCAACACATTGATTTGAAAATCGGCTTGAAAATCGGCCGTCGAAAAGCGCTGAAAGGGCTTGAGCGAAATCGTGCCCGGAGCATACACAATTCCGTGAAGTATATCAGGCAAGGAATCAAAAATACCCGTGGCTGGTTGGGTTACGTCCCAAGTGATGTGTTGACTTTTTAGATTTTCGGGGGCTGTTCGCGAGGCGGTAAAAAGCACAGCTCCTTCGGCTTCCAATCTTTTGGCAAGCGCGTATCCAATGCCTGAACTTGCCCCGACAATCAAAATATTCTTTCCCTGAAATGACATAGTAAGTTTACGTTTGTCATTTTAACCAAATATGTACGAAGAGTGTTTAAAAGACTGTTGCGAAAAAGTCTGATTACGAGAAGCTATCCACCCCGAAATTGTATCAAATACGTGCTTGGTGAGCAACACGGCGCTTCCGAATTTACGGTTTTCGGGCCGGTAGCCGCAAGAGGCGGCGTTGCCAGATACGTGTATGCCCACGACCATGAATCGGCCTTGGTGCTCAATCCATATTGGTGAGCCGCTGTTTCGTTGGGTCGTGGTGAATGAATGGATAAGGCAGTGTTTCGTAACCTCAATGACTCGGCCTTCTTCCCTCCACATCTCAAAATCAGCCTTGTCGATGGGGTAGCCTGCGATGTGAATGGGGCTGTTTTCGGTTAAATTTTCGGCTACCAAGTAGTTCTCGTTCCAATCAAAGTGCCCTCCCATCTGCTGATAAACGGCGTCCGTATCAAGCATTATTGCGCCAAAATCGTCTTTAACGTAACAATTTGGATTTTTGTAGTCAGGAATTGAGTGGATTTTAAACGTGAAGGGGGGAATGTCTACCCAATAGATATGCGGTGGTAACACCGCATTGATGAAGGGATACACCTTAAAATGACTGATGCGTGATTCTGTTTCATTCAGCGAATGTCCCGCCGTAACAATAACATTTTTGTCAACCAAAAAGCCCGTCGAGCGACTGACGTAGGGCAGAGGATTTCCTTCAAAGTCAACGCGAAAAATTTCTAAAAGGCATATATATCGGTAGGGAGCAAATCCCGAATTTTCAACCCGTAAACGATTCATAATTGTAAAGTATTTGCCGCAAAGTGAGGCAAACCGATTAGTGAACTGATAACAACAAGCGGTTTTACTAATCAGTTCACTAAAAAATCATGCCCGGGCCAAAGATTATCAGGCAGTTGCCCATCTCTTTTCAGGTTGAGCGGTGGCATCTTTGCGAATGTCAAACCAAATAAAGAGGCCCGTAATGATGGTAGCCACGACAAAATAGGCGCTCAGAACGAGTGTAATCCACGGCAGTGACTCCCCTATTCCGAACCAATTGGTTGTGTAAATCAACCAAAGCCCTATGCCGTTTTTGAGTCCTTCCCATGCCAAGGCGTAGGGGTTGCGGTCCATGAGTTCGGTATAGGCAAAGACGCTCAGAAAGATGAAGCCACCGTACACAAAAATATTGGGCGTGCCTATTTTGGCAATGTTCATAAAAAAATAATTGATGAGGGCAAACGTAAACAAAAACTGAACCCACGTCCAAACTAAAAGGGCAGTGGAGGCTTTAGTGGCGTATTTTTCAAAATGGTAAGGGTCATCAATTTTAGAAACGGGGTATTTTTCCTCAACATCAGCTGGGCGCCAACCTGTGGGCATAAACCAAATACGAAGTTTATCCCGCCAACTGTCGGTTCGGTATGCATCCTGAATGAGTAGCCATAGGTGTTGGAAATTGATTTTAATGGGATTCCACGTTTGGGCTGGTCGTGTAATGCCGTAAACGGGCGGAACGTGGGGTAATTCTTCCTGAAATGTTCCAAAAAGTTTATCCCAAATGATAAAGATTTGTCCGTGGTTTTTATCCAAATATTCTGGATTGATGGCATGATGCACGCGGTGGTGTGAAGGCGTGACGATGATGTGTTCTAAAAAGCCCATTTTATTGATATACACGGTATGATACCAGAACTGGGCAAAAAGATGCAAAGGGGCAACAATGGAAATGACCGTGGGCGAAATGCCCAACAACGCAGCTGGTAGCAAAAAAATGGTAAACAAACTGACAAACGACGAGATGCTTTGCCGGAGCGCACAGGCCAAATCAAACTCTTCGCTGCTGTGATGGATGGCGTGTTTGTTCCAAAAAAAGTTGATTTCGTGACTCATACGGTGAACCCAATAGCCCGAAAAATCAAGCGCGATGAACGCCACGGCGTAAGTGGCAATCGTGGACTGAATGGTATAAATGGCCCAGTGTTCGACCATCCAACCGTACGTTAAAATAGAAACACTCAGCCCCAACACATCCTTGATGATATTAGTATAGCCAGAACTCATGCTCGAAAGCATATCCATGGTGCGGAAAGGCTGTTTTTTGACCGCCCAACCGTAGATTTTTTCCAGTAAAACCAACCCCAAAAAAATGGGCATGGCAATGAGCAAAATTCTTCCGTAGGTTTCCATTCGTATTGTGCTTCAAAGGTAGTAGGCAAGCATACTGTTTTAGTGGTACAAAGGTAAAAATAATTTAATTTTATCAGTAATTGATTGTGCTATTCATGGATAAATACCTCCGTGCATAAAAGTCAAAACTCTTTATGGGGTTTTACCGTATATTATTAAAACGTATATTTTTTTACGATGAAGCTATTATACTTACAAAAGTCCATTCAAATTTTTAGTTTTTCATTGTTGCTGTTTTGCGTGGGTTCGCACATTGTGATGGCCCAAAAGCTCAAAAAATTGACTGGGACGGTTTTGGATGCCGAAACCGCTCAACCATTGGCGGGAGCATCTGTTAATACGGGACCGAATGAGGGTGTAATATCCGATATCAATGGTGTTTTTAGTTTGCTTATTCCCGAAAACACCCAGAAAGTTAAAATTTCCTTCGTGGGTTTTCAGACTACCGAAGTAACTATCGGCAATCAAGCCAATGTGACTGTTTATCTGAAACCGGGTAAATTATTAGACGAGGTCATCATCACTGCGTTGGGCGTGGAGCGTGAGTCTAAGAACTTGGGTTTTGCAGTGCAGCAGGTGGATGCCCGGGAAATCAGCAAGGTAAAATCCACCAATTTTCTGGATAATTTGGCTGGACGAGTGGCGGGGTTAAACATCACGGCTGGAACCACAGGCGTGGGCTCTTCGACCAAGATTACCATTCGGGGCGAGTCTTCGTTTACCAACTCTAATCCGCTTTTTGTGGTGGATGGGATTCCTATTAACAATAATACCGTAGTGAATAACGTCAACGACGATGCCGCTGGTTTTCAGGAGGTTGACTTTGGCAACGGTGCCATGGATATCAACCCCGACGACATCGATAAAGTAACGGTGCTCAAAGGACCGGCCGCCGCCGCCCTGTACGGAACGCGGGCATCCAACGGGGTCATCATCATCAAGACCAAAACAGGAGGAAATCAAAAAGGCATCGGCGTGTCGTTCAACTCAACCAACTATGCCGAAACGGCCTTCAAACTGCCTGTTTTTCAGAATGGATATGGCGTGGGCAACAGTGGCAAATTTGCGTTCAAAGACGGCTTGGGCGGTGGTGTCAATGATAATATCACCTACAGTTATGGGCCAAAACTCGACGCCGGGCTTTTGATTCCGCAGTTTGACAGCCCCGTTACCTTGCCCGACGGGCGCGTGGTGCGCGGCGGTGATCTGGCGATTCACGGCGGACAGCCTATTACGCCAACGCCGTTTGTGTCTCATCCCAACAACGTCAAAGATTTTTATCAAACGGGCTATACCCGCATCAATAATCTGGCCTTTACGGCAGGCAATGACAAAAACAATGCGCGTTTGTCGTTGACCGATTTAGCCAGCCAATCCATCATTCCGGGCGTGGATTTAAAGCGTAAAACCGTTTCGGCGGCTTTTACCTTCAGCCCGACCTCGTCGCTGAAAATTCTGTCGACCCTCAATTATGTGAATACGGGCAGCAATAACCGCCCCGCGACCAAATACGGCTCCGAAAACACCAACTATGCCATGGTGGGCTGGTTGGGAAGGTCTACGGATATAAACTCCTTGAAGGATTACTGGCAACCGGGACTGGAAAATGTGCAGCAATATTCGTACAACTACACCTTTTTCGACAATCCCTATTTTACGTTACTCGAAAACCGTAACGCGTTCAACCGCGACCGGTTATTTGGCAATGTGTCGTTGAAATACGACTTCACCAAAGAACTGTCGCTGACGGTACGGACGGGTATGGATTACCAAAACGAAGACCGGACTTTCAGAAGAGCGTTCAGTTCCAACCGTTTTAAAACGGGGGCTTATGCCGAGCAGAGCGTTTTTTATCGGGAAATAAACTCCGATTTTCTGGCGAATTATTCCAAAACACTCAGCGATTTTTCGATAGATGTATCCTTGGGAGGCAATCAAATGAACCGTAAAGCCAACTTGGAGCAGATTCAAACCCTGTCGCTGGCGCAACCTGGCGTGTATTCGTTGGCCAATGCCTCATCGCCGCTGGAATACTTTCAAAATGCCGATAACAAACGCATCAACAGCTTCTACGGCATTGCCAAATTTGGCTTTAAGAATATGCTGTTTGTGGATATTACGGGCCGCAATGATTGGTCGAGCGCGCTGGCTACGGCTACTTCGGTGGCCAATACGTCGTTTTTTTATCCGTCGGTTTCGGCGGGCTTTGTGGTTTCCAACGCCATCAAATTGCCCGAAATTATTTCTTTTCTGAAAGTCCGGGCGAGTTACGCGCAGGTGGGCAATGACACCAATCCGTTTCAGACCAACGGAACTTTTACGTCGCGTACGCCCGTGGGTGGGTTGCCGAGTTTCAGTGACCAAAACTTTATTCCCAATGCCAATCTCAAGCCCGAGAGCATCACGTCGGTGGAATTTGGAACGGATGTACGGTTTTTTAATGACCGCCTGAAATTGGATGTAACCTATTTTAATTCGTTGAATAAGAATCAGATACTCTCGCTGCCGATTGCAGTATCGTCGGGGTATGTACAGCAAAATGTCAACGGCGGCGCGGTTCGGAGCAAAGGTCTGGAAGCAATCGCAGATATTACTCCGGTGCGTGGGCGGCGTTTTAAATGGAATACGTTGATCAATTTTACCGCTTATCGCAATCGGGTAGAATCATTGCCTGAGCAAGTCAAGACCATTACGTTGGCTTATAATCGTGTGTATGACATTGTCAATCAGACAGTTTGGTATCAGGTGCAGGAAGGCGGACGAATGGGCGATATGTGTGGGACGGGCTATCTGAAAAACGCCAATGGCGACTTTGTTATCAACAAAACGGGCGGGTACATTGCGGATAACACCCTGAAAAAATTGGGTAATTACAATCCTGATTTTATGGTGGGTTTCAATAACAATTTTACCTATAAAAACATCAACGCCGCATTCTTGGTCGATTGGCGACAGGGCGGAATTTTGGTGTCGCGCACGCTGGCGCTGGCGGCTGTGGGTGGCCAATTGATCGAAACTGCCGACCGTCCCGAAGCGGGTATTGTGGCCAAAGGGGTGGTGAATACCGGTACCGCCGAAAGCCCCGTCTATCAGCCCAATACCGTGGCTGTGTCGGCCGAGACGTATTATCGTCAGTACTATGACCGCAACCACGAAGAAAATAATACCTATAATGCGTCGTATGTGAAACTGAGAGAAGTGCAATTGGGCTATCAACTGCCCGCTTCTGTGTTGGGAAAGCACATTCAATCCATCAGTGTTTCGTTGGTAGCGCGAAATGTGTTTGCCATTAGCGACATGCGCCATTTTGACCCCGAGCAAACGGCCTTTCAGGGACAGAAATTTTTGTCGGGAGTAGAAGATATGAGTTATCCTACCTCGCGCAGCTTGGGTGTTAAATTGAGTTTGACCTTCTAAATCATCGACGTTTTTGTTGTACAAATGCATTCAATCATGAAAAAATATATCGCTCATCTCTCAGTCATCGTGTTGGTGATGTTGGGGAGTTGCACCAACGATTTTGAAAAGATCAACGTTAATCCCGTAGCGCCCGTAGATGTGCAGCCGGAGCTGTTGTTGCGTAAAGTGCTCTTCGATTACGCTGACCAAATGTCGTACGAAGGTTTTGTGGCAGGCAATCTGCTGGGACAGTTATTCACCGCCATTGACTTCAATCTATTCGACCGTCATAGCCTTACCGAAGCGCAATACGGCGGAAATCCCTGGCTGTTTCTGTACGAAAATCTCCGCGACAACGAGATATTACTTACCAAATCCCGCTCCAATCCGGCGTATGCGGTCTACGAAGGCCCGGCCCTGATCTACAAAGCGTACCTGACGGGCGTACTGACGGATTTGTACGGCGATGTGCCTTACAGTCAGTCGTTGAAAGGAAAAGAGGGAAACGTAACGCCGGTATACGACGCACAACGGGATATTTATTTGGGCAAAGACGGCATCATTGAAAACCTCACCAAAGCCGTGAACGTCATCAGTGCTTACAAAGGGGCGCAGGCGTTGCAGGGAGATATTATTTTTGGAGGTAACTTGTCGGCGTGGCGAAAGTTGGCCAATTCGCTGAAATTCAAATACTTGATGAGACTGTCGGCGCAGGAAAATGTAGCCGCTGAGTTGGCAAAAATTTACGCAGGCGGAGACTACATCAAATTACCTTCAGAAAACGCGGCGTACCAATTTACGGCCTCGCAGCCCAATAATTTCCGCATGTCTACGGCGCGCGTTGGTGACTTTAATCTCTTCATTATGTCGGAAACGGTCGAAGAGATTTTGACCAAACTAAATGACCCCCGGAGGCAGATATTCTTTCGACCCACGGCCAATAATGCCAACGTCTACAAAGGATTGCTCAACGGGCCGGATGCGTCCAAACTTTCCATATCGGTCGGGAATTATTCCTTTGCGGGACGGATTTTCCGGGAAGAAGCCGGGAAGTTGAAAGCCAATTTCCTGACGAGTTTTGAGGTCAATTTCCTGATGGCTGAAGCCGCCGAAAAGGGTTTTATTGCCGCCGACGCCAAACAACTCTACGAAACTGGCGTAACGCAGGCCTTTGAGTATTGGGGAGCTACGTTGCTCGATACCTACCTCAAAACCGCCCCAGCGGCTTATAAGCAGAACGGGGCTAACCCCCTTGAGCAGATTATTACGCAAAAATGGTTGGCCAACATCATCAACGGCTACGAAGGTTGGATCGAGTACCGTCGGACGGGTTTCCCCAAATTGAAAACCATCTCGGCGAGTTTGAATCAAAACCTGATACCGGTGCGATTGCCTTATCCTACCACCGAAGATGCTCTGAATAATGCTAATTTTAGAACGGCCGCGTCCAAAACCAATAACAACAGTGTAAATTCGCCCGTTTGGTGGGATAAATAATTTTGTATGGATGCAATTACGTGGCAGTGGGTGATTATGATCGGGTCGAGTCTCCTGTTGTTTGTGGTCTCACCGCTGACGAGTAAAACCAATGATTTTTTTAAAGGAAGCAAAGACAACGTACCGCCCAATTCGCTGTGGCTGACGAGCAGTTTGGTGATTTCGTGGCTCTTTGCCAAATCCATTACTAACGCCGCCGATTTGGGCTATGCCTTCGGATTTGTGGGCGGGGTGGCCTACGCGGGGTATTACCTTTCGTTTATGGTAGCGGGCGTGCTAATCTACCAAATGCGCATCAAAGGGAAGTTTCGCAGTATCCATCATTTCCTGGAAACGCGCTACGGGGAAGTGGCGGTAGGGCTGTTTTCGTTGCTGATTGGTTTCCGACTCATCAACGAGATTTGGTCCAATACCATCATCATTGGTACCTATTTTGGCGAGCAGGGGAGCGTCCCGTATTTTTCGTCCATCACGGTGTTTACGATTCTGACGTTGGCGTACACACTCAAAGGTGGGATGCGGAGCTCAATCTTTACCGATATGATTCACTTGGTGCTGTTTATGGTGCTTTTGGTGTTCATTTTGGCCGTGCTGATTCCCCAAACACCCGGTGGTATCACGACCTTGGCGAGCAAAGGCGAATGGAAAATGAGTCAGGGCCTTAATCTGCTGTGCGTAGCGGTTTTGCAATCCCTGAGTTATCCTTTCCACGACCCCATCATGACCGACCGGGGCTTTATTGCGCCGCCCCGCACTACGTTAGTTTCCTTTGCGATGGCGACCGTTATTGGAATGTCGTGCATCATCCTGTTCAGTTTTGTCGGCATTTTTGGTTCTATGAAAGGCCTGCCCGCCCCCGCCACGGTGGAAGTAGCCAAACTGTTTGGTTTGCCCATGGCGCTGATGATGAATTCCATCATGGTGACCTCGGCGGCCTCTACGATTGATTCTACCTTTTCGTCGTCAACGAAGCTTATTCATCTGGATTTGCTCAAAGAAAAGGGAATCAGCGTTCGTAAAGGGCGCATCACGATGGTGCTGTGCGCTTTGTTCGGAACATTGCCCGTATTTCTAAATCCCGAAATTCTTTCGGCCACCACCATCAGCGGCACGATGGTGCTAGGATTGGCCCCGATTTTTCTGTTTTGGTGGATAAAAGCCCCGAAATGGTCTTTTTATGGCTCCGTTTTGTTCGGCATTGCGTGTGGGCTGACCACGATTTTTGTCAAAGACGTTCATTGGATTCAATTTTCCGAAGGCAAATACGCCGACCTGCTCAGCATCAACGTCGTCGGAACAATAGGGTGCTTTACGTTGTTTTTTATACCTGTTCTGTTTAAAAGAAAGTGACGCCTGAAACGCAACATATCGGTACCCTGCGCGGAAAAGTCCTGATCTTTGGGGGTGTTTACTCCAATTATCAGGCGTTGGAAGAATTGTATCAATTGGCAACGAAGGAAAATATTCCCGCGCAAAACATCATCTGCACGGGCGATATTGCCGGTTACTGCGCTTCGCCGGTCGAGTGCCTGAATTTTTTGGAAGACTGGGGCATTCGGGCGATTCAGGGCAATGTAGAACAAAATCTGCTCAACGGCACCGACGACTGCGGCTGTAATTTTTCCGAAGGCAGTCGGTGTGATTTTTTTGCCAAACAGTGGTTTCCGTACACCGCCGTTCGGATGACCCGCCGTAACCTAAACTACCTCGCAACGTTACCCCTTTTCCTTGACTTTGAATACGCCCAAAAACGGGTAAAGGTGCTGCACGGCTCCATGCAGAATATCTCGGAATTTGTGTTTAAGTCTACGCCGTGGGAAGTAAAAGCGGCCAATTTTGAAGCGGCAAAAGCAGACGTCATTCTGGCCGGTCATTGCGGATTGCCGTTTGCGGATGCCCGGGAAGATAAATTATGGCTCAACGCCGGCGTGATCGGAATGCCCGCCAACGACGGCACCCCCCGCGTGTGGTACGTAATGTTGGACGATGCCAACGACACCTTTTCGTACGAATTCAGAAGTTTTGAGTACGATGCGGGCGAGGCTAACCAACTCATGATGGAAAACGGCCTGCCCTATTCCTATTCCGAAACCCTCCTGACGGGCCTCTGGGACAACTGCGACATCCTGCCTGACGAAGAAACGGCTTTGCAGGGCGTGGCTATTGAGTTTTAGGATTGCATAGAAAGAGCAATTTAAGGTGCCTCCTGATACTCCTAATGATTCACTTTTGCTTTAACCCCATGCCGCGCGGCGGTCCGACTTTAGGCTGAGATATATTTTCAGGAGTATCTTACAACTGCTGATAAAGCCTCTTTAACTCTGCTCATTTACTTAAATCTCTACATAGCATCTTCTCCGTGTTCCGAATATCCTCAATCTTTCCCCAATTGCTTCAACCGCCCCTGATAAGCCTGCCAATAATTTCTTTTGGTAGAATCGTTGAGAAAAGAGGCGGCAACCATTTTTTCAACCGTTTCGGAGCGGGATAGCAAGGTAGTAAGCAGACTATTAAAGATAGTTTCACTGATACCAGCCTGTGTAGCCAGCGTGGCAAATTGCTGACGCATTTTTCCCTGCGCCATGTTTCTGGGTAAAAGTCCATCTTCCAAGGCAAAGTCTTTATCTTCCATGCGGATGCGGCTGTTCAGTAAGTCGTACGCTGGGCTTAGCCGATAGTCGCCCAAGGGGGTTTCGAGCACTGAAAAGTTCTTGAAATGCGCATCGCCATTGGAAAAGAGATAGTTGAACAGCAGGATTTTTAGGAGCTTAGGCGCTTCCAATGGGTAGGCTGGTAGATAGGTCTGCATCAATTGAAATAACTCCGAGTAGTTGCCTGCATACTTGTAATGCGCACCGTGGGTTTGCGGGGTTCGGCCGGCCAAAGAGGCAAAATCCTCCTGTCCCGCTTTTGTTCCATCCTCCCGAATATCAAAACGCTTGGTAATATAGGCGGGAGCACCGTTTTTGAAGAAAATCAGAGCATTTTCGGCCGTTTCCAGTCCAAAGACCTGCCGGGCAATCTGCATGGTAAGGTGCTCATTGGCGGGCATTTGGTCGGGTTTTTTGCCTGCCCCGGGAATAGGTTTCAGAATATGGGTGCCACGCTCGCCTTCATGGGTAAGTCTCAATTTATTTTTTTCAAGCACAACCGAAAATTTTTCCTGTACGCCTGAAATAGACATACGTTTTCTGTTCTCTTCAAACAGGTCATCGGTGTCAGGATTGAACGCCGGCGAATCGTAGGGCAATACATGATGCACCTTTTTGCCATAAAATACCCTATTCAGACAGGCTTTGCTATACGTGCTGAAACCCTCCGCTAAGGTTCCTGGACAATGCGTAAGTTGAGGTACATTCATGGCATTTCCGATTTAATAACCCGAACGGCACCGATGCTGTCGGTGGCCGCCGTAACCATCAGCAAGCCAAAATAATCATCGGCATCAATTCGATGGTGTTTGCAAACGACTTGCTTATTTGAACCTTCAGGCAGCATATTATAGAAAAATGGAAATAAATAATCTCCATTAAATTCCCGGTGTGTCTTGGGAAACGTAAGGCTTATGGATGGCTTATTGCTGTCTGCCCAGGTATCATGATAGCGAAACGTAAACGAGCCGTCATCGTGTTGGGTCAATATCCCCGCTTCTTCATTTCGTAAGAGTATTTTGGCCTGTCTCATGGGTTACGGGAAATCGTTTTTAAGCGTAAGCTGAGTTCCATTCCCAACACATCGGCCAGCTTTTGCAGGGTTTGCAGGGTAGGATTCCCTTTGCCGCTTTCAAACTGTTTTAATGTACGCAAACCGACGCCTGACAACTCCGCAAGGGTTTCCTGCGTCACCTGCATCATTTGTCGGCGTTCTTTGATTGATTTTATTAGCTCTTCAAAGTGCATTATACCGCTCTTTTTTGTGTAAATATACAATCAAATTCAGTAATTATATTAAAAAGAGCATTTTAATGCACTATTTCTTGAAATTATCTTGTATTCGATGAATTATACGGCCCAATAGTGCGATATATGGCACTTTTTAGAATGAATCAAAAATATAGTAACCCTCCGCGTTGTACGCCTCTGTGCCTCCGTGGTTAAAAAAATGCCATTCAAACATAAAAAAATCGGTACCGAAGTCATTCGATACCGATTTATCTGTCAAGCTGCAAAACACTTATTTGGCTACTTCTCCGCCACACGAACTGCCGGCTCCCGCCGTACATCCATAACAATGCTGGTTGATGATGATGGAGCGTTGGGTCAAGGCTTCCATGTCAAAATCCCGCAGGTGCTTGGCTTTGCCCGCTACTTTGAGGTCCAGCATTTGATTAAAATCGCAATCGTATAAGTATCCATCCCAACCAATCGACAGCGTAGTACGGCACATGACGTTGGCCGCTGCCGTCGGATTGAAGGAGTTGACGAGCTTTTCCATGTATTCGCTATAATTGCCGCTCACCAACAAATAATCTAAAAAGCGACTGATGGGGATGTTGGTGATGCAAAACAAATGATTGAATTCAATGCCGTATTTGGCCTTTAGCGCCCGTTTGAATTCCTTTTCCATGCCTGCCTGTCCGCTCGGCAGAAAAGCGCCGGCTGGATTGTAGACCAAATTAAGCGTTAGGCCGCTGTCTTCCTGCCCGTAGCCTACGGCATTGAGCATTTGCAAGGCTTTGATGGAATCTTCAAAGACGCCATCACCGCGCTGCGAATCGGTGCGGGTGGCGGTATAAAACGGCAACGACGAAGCCACTTCAATGCGGTGTTGCTTAAAAAAATCGGGTAAATCGTGGTATTTCTTATTGGCTAAAATAATGGTCAGATTGCACCGAACGATGATGTTGATGTCATTGTCGATGGCCCTGATTTGCTCAATAAACCAACGAAAATGCGGATTCATCTCAGGTGCCCCGCCCGTGAGGTCTATGGTCTTGAATTTATGTTTTTGCAGAACACCCAAACACAACTGCATGGTTTCTTGCGTCATGATTTCCTTGCGGTCTGGCCCCGCATCTACGTGGCAATGCTTACATACCTGATTGCACATTTTCCCCATGTTGACTTGAAAAATGTCGATTTCGGTGGGCTTCAGCGGAAAAAGGCCAATAGGTTCTAGCTTCTCACGAAAAGACGGGAGGTGTTTCCCCAAAGTAAGGCGGTCGTTTAACACCTCCAATTGAAACGCAGATTCGCCCAGTTCATGCTTTCGGGCTTTCAGTGATTTGACAGGATTCATATTGTGGGCAGGAGTGAGGAGTGAGAAGTTTTTTTACTCACTTCTGATTCCTCACTACTCAATTACATTGTTAGTTCTTTTGCTTTATTGATCATTTGGGTGCTATGTACCAGGGTAATTCCCGCTGCCATGACCGCCCCTACGTGAACTGCCTCCATCATTTCGTCTTCTGAGCAGCCTTTTTCGAGCGTATCGGTCGTGTAAGCGTCAATGCAATACGGGCATTTGAGTACGTGAGCCACGGCCAGTGCAATCAACGATTTTTCGCGGGAGGTGAGTGCCCCTTCGGCAAATACGTCACCGTAATACTTAAAAAAATCGTTGGCCAAATCTTTCGCCCCAAAGGCCCCGATACTACCAAATTTCTTGAGGTCTTCGGAATTGTAATACGTCGACATAAAGCGATAATGTTTATGGTTATCTATAATTACGTAAATATAGCAATGTTAGATTTGGACCGTTGTACATAAATTTAAGAGGGTCGGGGCAGTGTGTGTGTATTTATAACTATCTTTCGTAGGGTTTTGTCTTTTAATGGGGTAAAAAAGATACGGATAGAGACATTGAAATGTAGCTTTTGGTAAGCAGCTATAAGTATCCCAAAAGTGTAGCAAAGCCCGCAACGTGACGAGCCGACGGGAATCAATGAGCTTATTATGTAATGTTTTTCCGTAAAAAATGGTTATTTAAGCAGAAGTAATTTTAAGTATGAATAAAAGAAAAAAAAACAGCGAGGTAAAAAACAAAAAAACTCGCTCCCAAAAAAAGATTGTTACTTTTTTGGATGAATTCAAATCAGAGATTGCCGCTTTTTTTGAAATCAATAACGAACAGCCATTTGAACTGCAACAGCTTCACGACCATTTTGACGCCGATGACCATAAAATGCAGTTGATTCTGAATGGGTTACTCGATGAGCTTATTGAAGAAGGACGCATCAAACGTACGCCGGAAGGTTTGTACGTATCCAACGTAAGTGCCAATGTGCTGATTGGAAAAGTAGAACACGTCAACAAAAACTACGCGTTTATTGTCATGGATTCGCCGTTGCCCGAAGGCTCCAAACTTTCGGAAAATGCCGACGTGTGGGTGGACTCCGATGATTTGCGCGGAGCCATTGATGGAGATACGGTGCGCATTACTCTGTTCAGCGATTATCGCAGCGGTCGTCGTCGTGAAGGACGCGTAGAAGAGGTCATTGCCCGGGGAAAAACAGAATTTGTGGGTGAAATCGAACTGTGGCCGAAGTACGGCATTGTGGCTTTAGACAACCGCCGGATGTACGAAGATGTGTACATTCCTGAAAATAAACTTAAAGGGGCACAGGATGGCGATAAAGTACTCATCCACCTGACCCAGTACGCTACGCGCTCGCGCCGCATGGAAGGGGAGGTAGTAGAAGTGCTCGGAAAAGCAGGCTCGCACGAAACTGAAATGCACGCCATTTTGGCGGAATTTGGCTTGCCGATTCGCTTTTCCGAAGAGCTCGAAGCCGAAGCCAACGCGATTCCCGACACCATTTCTGCCGAAGAAATAGGGCGTCGCCGAGATATGCGCGATATCACGACCTTTACCATTGACCCTGCCGACGCCAAAGATTTTGACGATGCGCTTTCGGTGCGGTTTTTAGACAACGGAAACTACGAAATCGGCATCCACATCGCCGATGTGACGCATTATGTGCGCCCCGGAACGGCCTTGGAACAGGAAGCCTACGCCCGCGCCACGTCGGTCTATTTGGTGGATAGAACCGTGCCAATGCTGCCCGAAAAACTTTCCAATAATCTCTGCTCACTACGCCCTAACGAAGATAAACTCACGTTTTCGGTGGTGGTTGAAATGACGCCCGAAGCTAAGATAAAACACGAGTGGTTTGGACGTACGGTGATTCACTCCGACAAACGATTCTCGTACGAAGAAGCGCAGGAAATCTTGGAAATGCAGGCTGCCGCTGATAAAGCCGCCAAAGAAGAGGGCTTCATTGACCTTTCTGCACCGTTGCCGTATGCCAAAGAATTGACGCTTTTGAACACATTGGCGCACAAACTTCGAGCAGACCGATTTGCCAAAGGAGCAGTTAATTTTGAAACTGTTGAGGTGAAATTTCGGTTGGATGAAGCAGGAAAACCCCTCGGGATTTATACCAAGGTGCGCAAAGATGCGCACAAACTCATCGAAGAGTTTATGCTTTTGGCCAATCGACGAGTACCTGAATTCATTTACCAAAAATCAAAAGACAAAGGCAACCCAAACACCATGGTGTATCGAGTTCACGAAGAGCCTGATATGGAGAAACTCCGCATATTTGCCGCTTTTGCGGGGCGTTTGGGGTATAAAATGAAATTTGAGAATGAAAAACTTGCCGCCCAGTCGCTGAACCAGTTGATGGAAGACCTCGAAGGCAAGCCCGAACAAAATGCGCTCGAACAGTTGGCAATTCGGACCATGGCCAAGGCCCGTTATGGCACCGAAGACGCGGGTCACTTTGGGCTTGCGTTTAAGCGTTATTCGCACTTTACGTCGCCCATTCGACGCTATCCCGATATGATGGCGCATCGTTTGTTGCAACATTATCTGGATGGAAAGCCCTCACCCGACCGTGCCGAACTTGAGCCGGCCTGTAAGCATTCCTCGGCGCGGGAGCAATTGGCCGCCAATGCCGAGCGTGCGAGTATCAAGTACAAACAAGTGGAGTTTATGGCTTCCATGGAGCCAGACCGTGTTTGGAACGGCATCATTACGGGCGTGACTGAATTCGGGATTTTTGTGGAAATCACCGACACCGCGTCTGAAGGATTGGTGCGGATGAATGACCTCAACGACGATTATTACGAACTCGACAAAGAAAACTACCGCTTGGTAGGACAGCGCACCAAAAAGTTTTACACTTTTGGTGATGCCGTAAAAGTAAAGGTTAAAGAGACCAATATTTCGCGCAGAAGCATGGATTTGGTGTTGGCCGATGCCAACCCAACGCGCAGTACTTCATCGTTTAAAAATACCACCGAACGGAGTCGTCAACGCAGCGCTGGCTCATCGCCCAAAGATAAAGGCGCCCGCCGAAAACGTAGATAGCAGTCCGTTGGAAGCTATTGATAACCAATAGCTTCCAACTATTTTACTTCTATCCGAACACTTACTTCTTTTTGGGGTTTGCAAAACCAATCTCCTTGGCAGCGTAGGTAATAAGTGGTGGTCACTTGGGGATAAAATCGGCGCTCATTGCGGGCCGAATAGCTGAAGCGTTGGACCAATTCTTTGGCATTTCCATCGGTTTGTGAAAACCATTCCAAGGGCCCTTGTGCCCCATCTACCACGGGACATCCTGAAAAATAGAGAATTGTTTCCTCCCCTTTTCCAACCGTGGTGGTAGAAGCGGTGAGGGTAGGTGCGGGAACGTCGCAGGTAGCACATTCTTTTTCACGCACAACGATGTATTCAACGTTGGGGGCAAAATCGGCGGCTTTGAAAAAATAACGCGACGACCAGCTGGCCGTGGCGGCATTTTCCAAAATAACACGCTGTGTATCAAAAGCAGGCGTTGTCGAAAGGCTTACCTCGGCGCACTTAACTTCGTTGAGTAAACCTGAATAACCCTTGCGGAGGGCTAATTTGTACTCGCGGGCGGTGGGTAGGGTCACGTAGCCTGAATCTTCTTTGACCGTGATTTCGTACGGAAAAGGGTAAAGCGTATCGGGCTTTGGTAAGTCACGATCTACGTCATCCTGGTAGCCTTTGTCTGTAAAACGAATCAATGCCCGCGTAGCCTGACGGTCGGAGGTGACGCCTTTGGGGCCTTCCCAAACGATTTTGAACTTTCGTGAAATAACATTTTTATAGGAAAACGGGCGTTTTACCAACTCACACGGATTTGTAATTCCGCCTCGGTAAAAAACGCCATAAACGATAGTACCGTAGTAAAGGCTGTCTTTAGGGTTATAAAAACCCCGTTCGGTGTTGGTTTCTTCCAAAAAAGAAACGGGTTGGTCGGGCAGACATTTTCCCGTTGTTGCCTGATTGTCGTTGGTTCTCTCGGCTTTGGGCAATATCAAATCGCATCCCGTCAGGGCGGCAATGCTCAGCCACATTCCTACTTTTAGCCACTGTTTCATCTCCCCGAAATAGATAATGGTTTTTACAAATATACGGTGATTTTATCCAAAACGTTTTCCTTGGGTTTAATACAGATTTTGTATCTTTGAAAAATAGCTCCAATAATTGATTCGTCGCACTTTTTAACCTTCCTCACCATGAAATGGGCGTATAGTTTGCAACAAAAATTAAAAATTGCCGTGCTATTGACGGTTATTTTTGGATTGTTATTTGTCAAAAATTTGCTTGACAAACAAAATTTTACGCAGTTAGGCGAGGCGTTTTCTACGGTTTATGAGGACCGGCTGCTGGCAGAAAGCTACATTTATAAA
The DNA here is from genome assembly GCF_024158025.1 of Runella salmonicolor. NCBI lineage: Bacteria > Pseudomonadati > Bacteroidota > Cytophagia > Cytophagales > Spirosomataceae > Runella > Runella salmonicolor. The sequence goes on along the minus strand of NZ_JAMZEL010000005.1, from coordinate 104,216 downwards.
TTCTATCATCACTTATCAGATAAGAAGATAGTCATTGATGGCTGTGTGGCGTATGAGGATGTAAATCGGATTAAAGGGCAACTTTCTCGTCACAATGAGGCGATTAATGCGCTGATTTATGAATTTGAAAAAACCAAGCTAACGCCTGCGGAGGAGGTTATTTTCCGCAAATTCAAATCTCACGTGGCCGAAGACTTGCGCTTGGAAAAGCGTTATTTTTACCAAAATGATGGGGTAACAGACATCGTAAACGCCAAAAAAGTGTTGAATAAGTCATTTTATGTGATGTCAAATGACCTGAATCTTCTATCCAATATTCAAATTTCAGAGGGGGAAAAAGTGGCAAACAGCTCGCGACAAATCGTTCTTGGCTCGGCTTCTCAAAACCGATTTGAACTGTCTTTGCTGATTGTGCTGGGATTAGTGGTCCACGTATTGATTTTTGCTTCAAAATCTACGTTTCCAAAAACACCGCAAAATCCGTCATTAAACTAAATTATTTACCAATACACCTCAAAATCAACGATTTCTGATGCCTTTTGATGGGGTTGATACAACCAAAAATACAGCTCCTTGCCCACGGTATCGGCGGATGTAGACACAAAACTACGTTGTGGGAAGTTATCTAGGTTGTTTTTCTGCATTTCTAGGATGCGCTTGTCTTGCTGGATAATGATTCCGAAGAGCTTTTTTACGACCCATTTGCCAAAAAAACGCAACCAAGGGCGTCGCAGAAATACCCGCGCCGCATAAGTACATCCCGCTTTGGATTCATTGAGGCAGGCTTCAATTCTAATGAGCGGCTGTTGGTCTTGGGTGAGGTATTCCAAAATCGCGATGTTGGGATAAATATAATGCGCCGTTGGGGTCAGAAGTTGGTAGTTTTTGGGCAATAGTTTAGTGAGCAATCCTTTGGCTGGTTCGGCTTCATATACCACCATAAAACCATTAGGTTTGGGAAAAAGACGCGCTTTGAGAGGAGTGCGTTTTGTGTTTTCTGAGCGAATAAAACCGTTGTGTACGTAGTGTGTGTGGCTACCTTCTAGAAAATTCTCCAACGTATTGAGCAAGTTTGCGGTGGTGTTTCCCCCCAGCATTACATCTTGTGTTAAGGCAGAAATGGCAGGGAATGGCGCAGTTTCAGAAGTGGTTGCCCACACAATACCACCCTCTACGCGAAGCGAAATACACTCCAACGCAGCATCGGTGGCTTTGTTGATGACGGGTACAAATGTATTTTTGCCTTTATTGTTAAAACACCAGCCGTGATACGGACAAACCAATTCACCGTTTTGCACCCAGCCCTGTGACAACGGCGCACCACGGTGCGGGCAACTATCCTTGAATCCCGCCCATTGGTTATTGGTTTTGTAAATAACCAACGCACCAAAAGGTGATGAAACAGGACAGGGCTGATTGGCCTTGAAATCACGCTCAAACCCCAGCGGCCACCAGGTATTTTCGCTATAACTCATATTTTTCAAGCAACGGAATACCGATTTTGTTGAGTAAAAATAACAGCGTTTTCCACATTTGCTGCCGCGCGGCTGGCAAATGGTTGAAATAAATGGCTGAATATTCCAAATGGCCCTGTCCGCCGCGTAATCGCTTGAAAGATGCTGCCCCAGAACTTAGATTCAGTACGTGGCCAGTTTGGTGCATTCGTTTGAAAATCAAATCAATGGCTTGGATGTAGAGCCCTTTTTTGGGACTTTCGGATGTGTCATAACCTACGATGGGTGAAGTGATAGTGCCGTTTAATTCAAACAAACCCACGACCGATTTCAATAGCCCTTCGTCGTTGCGGTATCCTTCAAACCGAAAAAGTTGATTGGAAAATGCTTTCTCAAAAAACAATTCCGTAAAGCGCGGATTGTGTTGGGAGTATTTTTGGATGTATAATTGATTATAAAGTTCTCTGATTTGCGAAACATAATCACCAATTTCTGTGGGTGAGACGTAAGTCAGCTCAGATTTTTGTACCAGTCGGCGGTCATTGCCAATGTTGTTGTGTTTAGACCAGGTTTGGGCGTTGGGATGAAAATAATATACCTGCCGACTAGCGCCAGTTCGAAACCCGTATCGTTCAAATTCGTGCAGCAAAAGAGAGTGTTGAACTTGGTTGAGTGACCTAAAAATGAGGGTGTGTTGCGGGAATTGTTCGGTTAAAAAACGGACAATTTGCGGCAAATAGATTCCGTGCCAATCGGGGTAAGGGTTGGTGGAAAGTAGAAAATTATTGACGTGAATAGTTTTGTTTATTTCATTGCGAATCAGCCAATTAGACGTGCCTTTCAGGAGTAGATTCAACGATTTGTTCAGAAAAGGATTTCGGATATTTCGGTCAAGTTCTTCAATTGAGTAGGTTACGCAAGCGGTGTAGGGCGAGCATACGTAAGAATTATCAAACTCAGTATCGTTGATAGTGACGGGCAGAAACCAGCGGTCGTTGATGGATAAAAGGCGAAAATCGGTACGAACGTTTTCAATGAGTTGTTGGGACGGATGCTGCTCAAACAATTCTGCCCACGCCCGTATTTGTGGGTTAGGAATTTGCGAAGGAAGCAGCCACTTGATCATCTAGCGTTGCTCTTCAAGCTTGAATCAAGATTAATTCCACTATATTTTTTGCACTTTCAAATTTTAGGTCAGAAGTAACCAGTTTCGCTTTCATTTCAACGGCAGAAGCTACGATAATTGAGTCTACTAATTTCATTCGTGTAGTTAATCTGATTTGAATCGCCTTGTGTTTAATAGCAGCATTAAAGGGGACAATTACGCAATCATCAAGCATTTCACGAATTAATTTGCGCTGCGACTTTGTTAAATCGAATTTGCATAACATCTCCATTTCAGTCATTTCAGAGATGAAAATGATTTTGTTAGAGAGAATTTTGTCGATAATTTCATTCCCATCCAATGGGTCTGATGAGGCTATTGGTATCAGCAAAAATTGTATCCATTTATCCTTCTCGTAATTCTCGCTGATATTCAACGGCGTCTTGTCCCCATTTGATTTTACCGAAATATTTTTTTGTATTGAAGCCTTTGCCGGGTTTCAACTTTTTTAGCTGTTTTTCAATTTCAGCTTTTGAGTCATTGGGTTTAATAATGACGGTCATAATTTTGTATTTTTTGTACAAATATACTAAAAACGCTCGGGTTACCCATTCCACTCAATATCCTGAGTAGAAGCCTGTAACAGCGTTTTGTTTTGCAAGAACTTGATTTTTAAGAGTTCTACCAAACTCAACGGTTGTAAAAATAACGGTAAGGGGTCATGGCCGCTGAAAATCACGTCGTTGGCTAGGTAAAAATCCCGATTCAACATCCGATGCGGCTGCGTAATCAGAAAAGCAAATTTGACGGCCATGTGCTTTTGGCTCGGATTGAGAAGTTGGAAAGAATCGTCCAGAAAACAGCGCGCCAAATCATCGCCAATCAAATGCGCCCCGCTGATGCCGCGCGGGTTGCATTCCAGCACCACAGGCGTACCGTCGGGCTGAATGATAAAGTCAAAACTTAATTGGCCATGATAACCAATCGCTTCCCCAAATCGTTTGATGGAAGAGATAAGTGCTTGATGAGTGACGGGTTCAAAATAAATCCCTGAGCCTTTTCCGACGCGGTATTTAGGGTGATAAATTGTAAGGGCTTTGGGGTTTCCGTGGGCCCAAATGGAATAAACGCAGACTTCTTTGCCACTGACAAATCGTTGGGCTACCCACGCCGTTGAATCAGGGATTTGTTTTATCTGTGCAACCGTTGGGCGGAGGAGCGTAAAATTGGCAAAGCGGGAATAAATGGGCTTGAAAACGTAGGCATTTGCATTTTCAAAATCGGTAAAATCCGCTGCATTTATTGTATCAGGTACGGAAAAAAATCCCTTCGCCAATTCAATAAAGGTATCTTTTCGGTGGAGTTGATGCATCAATTCAAGGCCAGCCGTCCAGACTTGACAAGGCAGGGAATCTTTGGCCATGGCCACGAAAAAAGCCTCCTCACAGGTGGGGAGGCAGTGGTCTATTTTTTCGTCGATGATGATTTGCCTGAGTTTTTCCTGAAAAGATACAAACGCGTAAGCGGGCGGTGGTAAATGGTAATAAGTCGACACGTATTTGCTCCACCGTGCCAAGGTAAACCGCAACGAATCTGCCATGATGACGCGGTGGCCTTGTTTGCCAAAGCTCCGCGCCATCTCAAGCGCAATGGGCGCTCTTGCCCCCAAAATAAGGATGTTTTGCGGCGTCAATAGGATTATTTAGTTTTAAACATCAACAGACTAGCCCCGCTGCGCGATACTAAAAACTGTGTGTCTTTTCCATTTTTAATTGGTTGAATATCACGCACTTCACCAGTCAATAAGAAGCCAGAGTTTGTGGGCAACAACGGAGTGAATTTCCCTTTGGCTTTGGCAAAATTGTTTTCTAATACCAGTCCATAACTTGCATCGTAGCGTCCTTGATAGGTGCTGACGTTGTAGAAATTGCCGCCCAATAAAATGTCGGGCTTACCATCTTTGGTAACGTCGGCGATGTTAAGAGCGAAGATTTTGGATACCTGAGCCTCGCTTGGGAGGTAATGCAATGTAAACTCACCTTTGCCCGTATTTTCAATCCACACGCTTTCAAATATATTCACTTCGCGCTCCTCAGCAGCTTTCAATTCGGCCGATTTAAAGATTTTGCCAAGGGTATTTCCCGCAAAATCTTTGTTGTTGGGAAAGCGTTTGTTTAAGAAGGGTAGCGTTTTCCCGAGCTCATCTTTGGACGCAACGGGATAAAATTCGTCGCCTTCGCCATAAGCAAGAATTTGGTCGTATTTAGCCCCACTTTTTAAGAAATCACCCGCATACATGCGGAGCTTAGCGTCGGTATGTCGTCTGAATTTGGAGTTGGTTCCTAAGTTGCCCACCACAAAATCTAGGTCGCCGTCGCCGTCCAAATCGGCTGGTTTGATGGTTTGCCAAAACCCTTTTTTGTCTTCCAACGAAGTATGTTTTACGTCCAACGACGATTTGTCGTTTTCAAAAACGGTAATGCCCATCCAATCGCCCACAATCACCAAATCAACGTCTTTGTCGTTGTCAATATCGGCCCAAGCGGCATCCGTAATCATCCCCGCTTTACGAAGCTCAGGCGCGAGTTTGTCGGTTTGGTCAGTAAAAATACCCTTGCCATTGTTGATTAATAAATAAGAATCGGGAATTTGTCCGTAGTGAAAGGCCACTATGCGGCCGCCGACAAATAAATCTAAGTCGCCATCTTTGTCAACATCGCCCGCTTTGACGCAGGATTTGTTACCGTAAAGTTTGGGCAAGGCGGCTCGGTTACGGGCAAAATTTCCCTTGCCGTCGTTGAGATACAGCCGGTCGAGTAGCGGCTCATCTTGCGCAAAAAACTCATTGCCACCGCTTACTACGTACAAATCAAGGTCTTTGTCGCCATCGACATCGAGGAAAGACGCGTCGATGTCTTCGCAAAGTGTATCCGTCAAAAACGCCCCCTGTTTGCTTTCTGTAAACTGCCCGTCTGTTTTTTGGACAAACAATTTTCCCGCTTGATATTTTGGGCCACCCACGTAAAAATCATCCAATCCGTCGCCGTTTACATCGCCAACGGCCATCTTGGGGCCTTCCGTAGAAATCTTAAAGGGCATGAGTGGCTCACGCGTAAAATCGTAGTATTCGTTTTCTTTATGGACAAAATCAACGGGATATTGCTTTGTTACGTCTTCAAAAATGGGCGCTTTATCCGCAGGTAATTTCCATTGGCTAGCGGCTGCTTCTTGTTGCAACGTTAGGGTTTGGTTCGATTTTACATTCGTCAGAATCTGGGCTTTCTGCGTAGGCCATATCACCACGAGTGAGTCAATAGTGGCGGCTTTTCCCAATCCAAACGTCAACCAAGGTTCTACCGACGACATAAACCCGCGCGTGGGCATGTTGTGTTGGTATAGCCATTTGCCACTGGTTTTAAGGTACACTTTTGCTCCAATTCCAAAGCCGTTCTCTTTTTGTCCTTGAAGTTTAACTTTCAGAAAAGCGTTCTTAAACACTTCATTCGCCTTGTTTTCGTAGATTCCAGCGGGCGCGTTGAGGTTATTGGTGATGAGTTCCAAATCACCGTCATTGTCTAAGTCGGCGTAGGCGGCCCCGTTGGCGCAGTTAAACTCTTTGAATCCCCAGGCCAGTGATTTGTCCTCGAAAAGCAGACTGTCGGTCCCTTTGTAAAGGTAGTTGTGCCAGCGGCCGTTGGGCATTTTGTCCAAGGCTTCTTTATCGCTTTTCTTGCCTTTTTCTAGCATGATTTCGACCATTGGGTTGGATACGTACTTGATGTATTCCAAGTCGTTGGGGCGGCGTTCAATGCCATTGCTGATAAACAGATCTTTAATGCCGTCGTTGTCATAATCGGCCAGCAGCGGCGACCAGCTCCAGTCCGTGGCCGAGATACCCGACATGGCACCGATGTCGCTGAAGCGCTCGCCCCCCAAGTTTAATTGCAGAGTATTGCGGGTGTATTGGTTATAATAGCCGAATTGCAGTTTGTACAAATATACGTCGAGCGGGTCTTCGCCCATCGACGATTTTTCGACTTTGGGGTCTTGCGGATACATGTCGACGGTGACTATATCGAGCAGGCCGTCGTTGTTGATGTCGGCCATGTCGTTGCCCATCGAGAACTTACTCGTGTGTGTAAAGTGCTCTCTCAGCGCTTCTTTGAAGGTGCCGTCTTTTTGATTAATGTAATAATAATCGTCTTCGTGAAAGTCATTGGCAACGTAGATATCTTCCCAGCCGTCGTTGTTTAAGTCACCCACCGAGATTCCCAGTCCGTAGCCTTGGGGGGCCGCGTAAATTCCTGCTTTGATGCTCACGTTGGTGAAAGCCTTGCCGTCATTGCGGAAAAGATAATCCCCCGCCAATTCATCGCGTTCGAGCGCACGAACGTTGACGCGGTCGTAGGAGATAGATGTATGTACGGCATGATTGAGCAGATACATGTCTAAATCGCCGTCGTGGTCGTAATCAAAAAAGGCGGCTTGGGTTGAAAACCCCTGAAAATCTAACCCGTATTCTTTCGATTTTTCGGAAAAAGTTCCGTCTTGATTGTTGATAAACAGCTCATTATGGCCTTTAAATGATTTGTAGTTGCTGACGGCACATACATAAATATCCAACCAGCCATCTCCATTGACATCGGCCATGGTGACGCCCGTTTTCCAATTGGCGTTTCCGCCGATGTTGGCTTTTTCTGAAACGTCTTCCATTTTTATCCCGCTTCCAGCCTTCGTTTTATTGAGGTAAAGGTGATTTTTTTGTTGGTTAGAAACAAAAAACACATCTGAAAGCCCATCATTGTTAACATCTCCCACGGCTACACCGCCGCCGTTATAAAAATACAGGTAGTCCAAAATATTAAGTTCTCTGGTATCCCGCACTATGTTTGCGAAGGTCACACCGCTTTTTTCGGGGGCGATTTGCTCAAAAAGAGCAGGCCCATCCGCGTTATTGTTGGAGTTTTTGGAACAATTGGTTAGAAAAAACAGACTAAAAATTAAAACACCCCAGGTGTTTCCTTTTATTTTTTTCATCACAGGTTTTATTTTTCTACTACTGAGTTAATCAAAGGACTATTGATTCAGCCCTACTACTTGAACTTTGTCTTTGTTTTTGGCCAGAATAATCAACTCTTTGCCATTGGCACTGCGCGCTTTTCGCATTTTTCGTACCTGACCTTTGACCAAAAAACCTGATTGTGCAGGCTTGACGGTGGCAAACTGCGGCAGACCGTTTTTGTCTTTCCCCAATCCTCGCAGAACCAATCCATCATTTGCGTCATAACGGCCGATTTCAGGTAATACATCGAAGAAATTTCCCGTTAATAGAATGTCAGTTTTCCCGTCCTTGTCGTAGTCGGTTGTCACGATTCCGAAAATAGGAGAGTATTGAGCAGCGAGCGGCAGCGATTGCAAGGTAAATGCGCCTTTGCCATTGTTGATGAGCAACGAACTGTTGGATTGATACACCACTCTTTTTTGTACGCCTTCCATTTGTTCTCGCGAAAAAATGGCATCTATGGGCTTACCGCCGTACTCTTCGTGGCGAACAAATCGTTTTTTTATTACGGGCAATACTTTTTGCAAATCGGGTTTTAGTACCATCGGATACGTTTTTCCGTCGGGATTGTAGCAGGTAATAATCTGTTCTACACTACCGTTGCGATCAAAATCGTTGATGTACAGCTCGGCGGGTTGGGTCTCTGAGCATTGGAGCTTTGTGTTACGTCCTAAGTTTCCCACGATAAAATCGGTGTCGCCGTCACCGTCTACGTCGGCTGCTTCTAGGGCATTCCACCAACCGTTTGAATTTTTAATGGGAATATTCTGGGACTGCGGGAAGTTTCCTTTTCGATTTTGTAAAATCATGATGGGCATCCAATCCCCTACGGCAATGAGTTCAGGATAACCGTCTTTGTTTAGATCTTCAAAGCGTGCATCCGTTACCATGCCCAGTTGGTTGTTGGATAGGGCCTCTTTGGTTACGTCTTTAAAGTTGCCTTTGCCATTGTTTTGGAGTAGGTAGCTGCGCGGGCTGAGGCCATATTGACCAGAAATCATCCGAGAGCCTACGAATAAATCTAGGTCACCATCGCGGTCATAATCGGCCACGGCCACGCATGAGCCATTTTCAAAAACAGCCGGCAGCCCTTGGTTGAGGCTGAAGTTGCCTTTGCCGTCGTTGAGGTAGAGTTTGTCCGCCAAGATTTCTTCGCCCGTCATAAACTCATTTCCGCCCGTCACGACGTATAAATCTAGGTCTTTGTCACCATCGGCATCAAAGAAGGTAGCGGCAGTTTCATCGGCAATGGCAGGGGGGGCAAAAGTAGCTTTTGAAGTTTCTACGAAGCTGCCGTTGGGTTGTTGCATAAACAGCGCGCGTCGTTTTCCAGAACCTCCGCCAATGTAGGCATCGTCCAATCCGTCGCCGTTAATGTCGCCAATGGCTAGGGCTGGGCCTTGCGTAGAATACATTTGTTTCAACAATCCGTCGCGGTTGTAGTCTACGAAGTCGTTTTCTTCGTGTTTGAAATCCAATCCAGAGGCGTTTGTAATGTCATTGAAAGGGGGGGGGATGGTTGAAGCAGCGGGCAATTTCCATAAGTCTTTTGCATCAGCATGATTCAGGGTCAGTTCAACGTCTCCTTTCAGATTTTTGAATGACTGCATTTTGTCGTCGGGCCATACAACCCTCAGCGAATCAATCACTGGGTTGGTACCAAGGCCAAAAACCAAGTTTAAGTCGCTGGATGATTGAAACCCGCGATTGGGCATTTGCTGTAAATACTGCGTCTGTCCTTTTTGATAAACGTAAACTTTGGCCCCAATGGCGTGGGGGTTTTTAGCATTACCTTTTAGTTTTACGCGCAAAAAATGAGTCTTTAATTTTTCTACCGACTGGTTGCGGAACACGCCCAAGGGGGCATTGTTGTTGCTCACTACCAAGTCCAAGTCGCCGTCATTGTCCAAATCGCCATAGGCGGCACCATTTGAGAAGCTGGGTTCACCGAGTCCCCACGCCATGGCTTTGTCTTCAAATTGCAGTTGACCTTTGTTACGAAATGCAAAATTCGAGATAGGCGTCGTTGAAATCATGTCTACGAACTTGCGATAATCAAACTGTATTCTGCCTTCAATCATGGCCTGTATATTTTTTTGGTCGGACAAAAAGGCCACGTAATCTTGGTCTGTCAAGTTTTTAACAATTCCGTTAGCCACAAATAAGTCTTTTTGACCATCATTATCCATGTCAAAAATCAAGGCTCCCCAACTCCAGTCGGTGGCGTGTACACCCGCCATTTGCCCTACTTCGGTAAAAGTAGTGGCAGCAACAGAGGAGGACTCTTTACTCCCGATTGCTGGTTTCTGATTTCTAACACCCTGATTGAGGTGCAGCATATTGCGCATGTATTGGTGCCAATAATCCTGCTTTATTTTGAATTCGGTCAATTCATACCCTTCAAAAACGGAGGTTGTTTTGAGTCGTTTATCATCGCGAGGAAGCATATCTGTTACGAAAATGTCCAGCAATCCATCGTTATTGATGTCGGCAATATCCGCGCCCATCGACGACAGGCTAATGTGATTCATGCTTTCTTCCAATGATTCTTTGAAGGTGCCATTGCGCTGATTGATGTAGAGGTAGTCGCGCTCGTAAAAGTCATTTGAAATATAAATATCGGGCCAATTGTCCTCATTAACATCACCGACGGTGATTCCTAACCCAAAAGCAATCAAGCTGCCATAAATTCCCGCTTCTTCGCTTACATCCGTAAAAACGGGTTTGGCCACGGATGCTGAATCATTTACCACTGGTTTTGGTAACAGTTTATTGGACGTGGCACTGATTGTCTCGTTCCGAAACAGCTTATGTCCACCCAGAGGGTCACGGTATTTTCGGAAATTCTGGTATTGTAGTTTGTCAACGGGCGTAAAACTGTTGTTGAGCAGATACATGTCTAAATCGCCGTCGCGGTCATAGTCAAAAAAAGCCGCGTGGGTGGAGAATCCTCCGTCGAGCAGGCCGTATTCTACCGCTTTATCCACAAACTTTGGTATACCGTCGGGGCCGATGCCCTGATTGATGAATAATTCATTCCCTCGGCTATCGCCTTTGATATTACCCGCGTTACAAACATAAATGTCCATGAGCCCGTCGCCGTTTACGTCGGCAAAAGTGGCACCCGTCGACCATGCTTTGGTACCTCCCACGCCAGCGGCTTGGGTTACATCATCAAATTTCCATTGGTCGTTGGCGTTTTTTCCTTTGTTAAGGTAAAGGTGATTTTCTTCAAAATTGGAGGTCACGTATATATCGGCCCATCCATCATTGTTTACATCGCCGATGGCTACGCCCCCCCCGTTGTAAAAGTTACGGTAATTGAAAATATTCAGTTCTTTTTTATCCAGTAAACGGTTGGTAAAATTAATTCCTGTTTGAGAAGCAGGAAGGGATTCGAACAAATTTTTGTCGGGGTCTTTAGTACAACCCGACATGAACGCCGACAGGAGCAAAATGACTAAAAAGGGTGAATAATTGATTTTGTTCATCATTAGGTTGTGGCAATCACTTGCGGTAAATCTTTTTACAAAATTAACTAAAAAACAAAAGCGAGTGAGTTATTAGACTCACTCGCTTTGTATCAGTTAGCTGATTTAACGTATAACGTTATAAATTAGTAGCCAGGGTTCTGAGCCAATCCAGGGTTGGCATCACGACGTTGCTGAGGAATTGGGAATAACAACGTCTTGGCAGCTGGTTCTTTCATGAATTTAGAACTGAATTTACCACCTACTTTGTTGAATTCACCAAAGCGAATCAGGTCATTGCGACGCCATGCTTCCCACGCCAATTCGCGACCGCGCTCGGCCAGAATATTGTCGAGTGTCAATTGAGAAACAGTCCAAGCTGATACACCAGCACGAGCTCTTACGATGTTGAAATCAGCCAAGGCATCCGCTGTTTTTCCAAGACGGAAAAGGGCTTCTCCGCGCATGAGGTAAACATCGGCCAAACGGAACATTGCCCAGTCGTTATCTTGGTCAGGTACTGTGTTGCCGCGTTGGATTTCGTATTTTCCGAGACGCACACCTGCTCCCTGAAACTCAGGGTCAGCCGAAGTCATTTCGTCTTTGGTCATTACGGGATTGAAGTCCAAATCTTTACCGTTGTCGTCTTTCAACGCTTTGCCATCAGCACCGTACTGAACGCCTGAAATCCACATTTTCTTGCGCAAGTCATTGTCTGAAAATGAGTTATAGAATTCAGCAATGGTACAGAATCCGTTCCAAGGCTGGCCACTCAAGTTATAAGTGCTTTGGCTTTGGTAGTGCAATGTGCGGTACGTAATGGTCATCCCACCTGCCTGAATACGGTCAAAAGGAATAGCCCAAATGTTTTCGGTCGACCCCTCATTTTTTACCGCAAAGTTGGCAAGGAAGTTGGGCTCTAACTTGTATTTTCCTGATTTGATGACGATGTCACACATATCAACGGCTTTCTGCCACTCTGGAGTACCTTTGTATACACCAGCGTTCAAATAAATTTTGGCCAACAATGTTTGAGCCGTCAATTTATTGATACGTCCGTAGTAAGAACCACCAACGTTGTCAGAAAGGTTAGGCAGTGCTTCGGTCAATTCCTTCTCTACAAACGCATAGATTTGCGCGCGGGGAGTGGTGCTTACAGTACCTGAAGTAGATTCTGTAATCAACGGAACGTTACCGAAATAGTCCATGGCAAGGAAATAATAGAAAGCGCGAACCGCTCTCAATTCAGCAATCGCCACTGTGTTGCCAGCTACTTGCGGAATCAGGTTGTTGATGGTGTTAATACCGCTTTCAAAAATCCATCCCCACATGTCGTTGATGGGTCCGTGCGTGGTAGTCCAAGTGTGACGGTTGTAGTTCAACCAGTTACCACCATCATACCAGTCTTTTCCGCGAGTAGGTACTAAGCCTACGTCAGTAGTTACTTCAGCGTTGTGGGCATTCCATGCATAATCCCGTAATCCAGAGTAAGCAGGACCCAACAACGAAGCCAACTGCTCGGGAGTTGAACCAAAGCCCTCTTTAGGTATAACTCCATACACTGACTCATCCAAATTGGTACAAGAGGCTATCGTAAGCACACCCGCCAATGCAAGGTAAGAGAATGTTTTTTTCATTTTTATTCAGTTAGTTTTTGATGTTACAAGTTGATAGTGTAACAGTATGTTTATGTACGATGTTTAGAGAAATTTAGATTTTTCAAATACCTCTAAAGTCGTGTTAATTAGAACGATAGGTTAAAGCCAGCTTGGAAACCGCGTGCTTTAGGGAATTGCTGCTTGGTATAGATACCAGCGGTAGCAAAACCTGTGTTCATTTCAGGGTCAACACCTTTGAATTTGGTCAATACAAACAGGTTGTTTCCTGAAATATACACCTGTGCACGGCTCAATACGCCTTTGCCAGGAATTTGGTAGCCCAGACGGAAGTTAGCCAAACGTACAAAGCTGCCATCTTCTACGAAGTAACTGAATGCACCTGTACGTGTATCACGAACGGGTGAAGTCAACGCTTCGCGAATGGTATTTTCAGCAGGAAGACGGTTGTTTGGATTGGCATACATCATGCGCTCGGCATTGAAGATTTTGTTGCCAAACTGACCATTCAGTAAGAAGCTCAACGAGAATGCTTTGTACGTAAAGTTATTGGTCAAAGAAGCAGTAAACTTAGGAAGTGGACTTCCTTGGAAGTCACGATCTGCATCGTTTTCGCTAATTTTACCGTCGCCATCGATATCTTTAAAGATGAATTGGCCTTTTTCGTCCAATTTCTCAACAATACCGCCGAAGAAAGCTCCTACTGGCAAACCAACTTTGATGAGCGAGAAAGGCACAGCGGAAGTACCCCGAGTGGCGGCTCCCAAACCTGAGAACAAGAAGATTTTATCAGAGCCGATAAATTCACCTTTGGCAAGCGCTGTTACCTCATTTTTCAATGTAGCGGCCGCGAGCGTTGCTTCATAGCGGAAGTCCCCTTTTTCTACAATACCCGCAGTCAACGATAATTCCAAACCTTGGTTACGCATTGAACCTACGTTGGCAAGGATGGTGGGATACAACGGCTTGATAGAAAGCGGAGCGGCAATTTCGTACAATAGATCTTTGGTATTACGGATGTAATAATCCAATGAACCAGTAATGCGGTAGTTCCACAAGGCAAAGTCAATACCTGCACCGTAGTTTTCGTTTACTTCCCATTTCAAATCTGGGTTAGGGTTCTGCGAAGGCTTGTAGGTAGGCAACCAGTTACCATTGTCGTAGTATTTGTTGCTTGGTCCCACCAACGCCAAAGAACGATAAGGTGCAATACCCTCAGAGTTACCCGTCTGACCATAGTTGACGCGAAGCTTCAGGTTGTTGACGGTTGGATTACCTTTCAGGAATGCTTCTTCAGACAATGCCCAACCTACTGACAACGATGGGAAAAGACCCCATTTGTTGTTCTGTCCAAACTTAGTTGAACCATCACGACGAACGGTCAAAGTAGCAAAGTACTTGTTATTCAGAGCTGCAGTAGCACGACCAAAGAAAGAAATCAATTTGTAGTTTGAACGGAAAGAACCAACGGCATCATTTGCCCGTTGGCCAAGCGATACACCAGCTCCAGCCGCTAAGTTGTTAAACAATAAATCGTCAGTGATAAAGTTGTTGTTTACCGCATTAAATCCTTCAAAGTTTACATCCTGATATGAATATCCTCCCAAAGCGCCAAATGTTAATCCATTGAATGTTTTGTTGTAGTTCAACGTAAATTCTAACAGATTATCCTCACTTTGGCCATTATCAACTGGTCCAGTTGAGCGGCTCGCAGTACCTAAGCCCGCCTGTGCTGATTTAGGGATACGTGATATGTAGAAGAAGCCATCTTGTTTAGACCCTTTCATCGCACCGTTTACCCCAAATACCAAATCTTTGGTCAGGCTATATTTTAGGTTGATATTTCCTAAATATTCAATCGACTTAGAGTAGTTGGTAGTTTGCTCTAAAAGCGCTACAGGGTTAAACGCGCCAAACTCACCCAAACGCTCGAAATAACCTGCTCCCGCGGAGATGCTACCAGGTGTTTGGAAAGTTGGGTCGGTTGTATAAACGGGATCGGTAGGCAAGTTGGTGATTGAATAAGTAAAAGCGTCGTAGTTTACGTAATCACGTTTACCGTTAATCAAAGACAGGCTAGTGGCAATTTTCAATTTGCCGTTTAGGGCCGTTTGGTCTAAGTTGATACGGGCACTTACCCGCTCAAAACCTGATTTCAGCACCAAGCCCTGTTGGTTTAAATAACCAATTGAGGCACGGTAACTAAAGTTTTCGGTACCACCTGAAAACGCTAAGTTGTGGCTCATGATTGGAGCCTTGCGCGTAATTTCTTCAAACCAGTTGGTATTGGCACCTTGATCGTTAACTAAAGTAAAACCGAACTTTTTCACGGCATCGCGGTATTCTGAGCCGCTCATGTAATCGGGAGCTTTGGCAACCATGTCTACACCAAACTGGGCATTGTAATCTACCGAAGCACGTCCTGATTTACCACGTTTTGTAGTAATCAGAATAACCCCGTTAGAAGCACGAGCCCCATAAATAGCGGCCGATGAAGCATCACGTAGTACGTCTACGGAAGCAATATCGTTTGCGTCAATGTTTTGAATGGGTACACCCGGTACACCATCAATCACATAAAGAGGGTCAGAGCCTGCGGCCAATGAACCTACCCCGCGCAAACGTACCGTTGGGCGTGAGTTGGGGTCAGAACCCGTTTGGTTGATGGTCAAACCAGCTACCTTACCCTGAATGGCGGCAAGCGGGTTGGCTACGACCCCAGCGTTGAAATCTTTTGAGTTAACGCTGGCTACTGTACCCGAAATTTCTTGGCGTTTTTGGGTACCATACCCCACAACTACCACTTCATTCAATACTTGATTGTCTTCGACCAAGCTAACATCTACAGTGGTACGGTTACCTACGGCAACTTCTTGCGTTTTGTAACCTACGAAACTGAACACGAGTGTGGCGTTGTCGGGTGCGGAGATTTTGTAATTACCGTCTACGTCGGTGTTGGCACCTCGCTGGGTACCCTTTACGGCGATGCTGACACCCGGCATACCGGTACCGCTTGCATCTTTTACATTACCGGACACTTGTTTGTCCTGGGCCCATACCCCCAACGATACTACTGAGACTAGGACTGTCAACAAAAATTTGCTGACAAAGGCCCTCTGTCGAGCTAAAGAAGCCCGACCTGCTAAGGGGAAACTGTTCATCATAGGTTGAAAATTGGTTTTTGTGAATAATTACCTAATTGGTTTTCGCAATTTGTAACGCACTCACTACTACGGTTTTTGGATTGTTCCAAGTATTTGTTGTCACAAATGCTTTAACCAGACGGCAAATTACAATAATTAATTTTTATAATACAAGTTTAGAGTATTAAAAAGGAAGACTCCATTATCTTCCTTTAGCTCACAGTTTATTTGTTTATTAACTTTTTGAGTTGATAAAACATACGTTCCGCGACGCTCACCTCCTGCGTTATGATTTCGGCAGAAGCGTTAAGGTTATTTTTGAAAGGAAGCGTTTTATGTGAAACCTTCTTGCATCACTACACCGCATTGACTGCGCCAATATTTGTGAGATAGCTGTGTAAGGGCGGTATCTCCTACCCGAATCTGTCCTTGTGTAGGCTCATAAAATCGCAATAGTAGTTTAAGTAGCGTCGTCTTACCACTACCGCTTGTACCAACAATGGCGGTAGTTTTGCCTTGAGGAATAAATAAACTGAGGTTTTTAAAGACAGGTAAATTGCCTGCGCCCGTGTAGGTAAAAGTAATGTCTTTCAAATAGAGATACTTGTCCTTTGAAAGTCCGCGCAACAAATCGTTGTTCTCTTCATCTTCCAATTCATAGATTTCATTCAGGCGTTCCAAGCTAATTTTGGCATCCTGCCCTGATTGTAGTAACCCGATCAAGTGTTCAATAGGACCGTTTACTTGCCCGATGATATACTGAACTGCTAACATACCGCCTAAAGTAAGTTGGCCATTCATTACAGCTTGTGCCGATAAGAAAGTAATAAAAATACTTTTGCTTTCATTAATCAATAATGCCCCTGCCTGTTGCCATTGAGACACCGACAGCCCTTTCATTCCCAATTTAAACGACTGAGTTTGCAATTGTTCCCACTCCCAACGCATGGGCGTTTCGGCACCCGCCAGTCGAATATCGTGCATTCCTTGAATAAGTTGAACCAACGAACCATTGCTTTTGGCTGCAATACCAAACCGTTGGTAATCTAACTTACGCCTAAATTTCAGAAAGAGCATAACCCAACTTGCATATAATACAGCGGCTATCATCAAAACCCCAAAAATTGTAAGATTATAAAAGGCTAAAACTGCTCCAAATATGACCAGATTGAAGAGTGAAAATAGAGTATTGAGCGTTTGACCCGTCAGAAACTGCTCAATGCGATGGTGGTCACCTATACGTTGCATGATGTCGCCAAACTGCTTAGAATCAAAAAACGACAAGGGTAAACGAGTGAGTTTGATCAAGAAATCAGAAAGCAGGGACAAATTAAGCCGGGTACTCAAGTGCATCAATAACCACGACCGAATAAACTCGACAGAGGTACGGCCAATCGTAAGGGCCAATTGCGCCAGCAGTACTAACAAAATAAAGGAAGGATTGCGCGTTTGTACGCCTACATCCACCACCGATTGGGTTAGAAATGGAAAAATTAGCTGTAATAAACTTGCTACCACTAAACCAACAGCCAATTGACCTACCAAACGACGATGCTGCCAGAGATACCCCCCGATTCGGGCAGACCCAATATGATTCTGCTCTTTCCCTTCTTTAAGATTTGTTAAAACGTTTTCTTCATAAAACGCAGGTGTAGGCTCAAGCAGCAACACGATTCCTACTTTCTCATTGCCAGATGTTGTTGTTGCCCATTGCTTTTCAAATTCTTCACGGGTGTAAGTAATAAGCCCTTGTGCTGGGTCGGCCACCTCTATTCCACGCGACGTCCCGTTTCGACCCTTTGTCCTTGTAAGAGAAAGGGAATTAAAAAGCCCCCATTGGGGGTTTGGGACGGTACGCCGCGCGGGCCGCACTACCACAAAATGATTATGTCCCCAGTGAACAATACAGGGAAAAGGAGCATCAGAAAGAAGTTTATGTAAAGGTAGTTTGATAGCCAACGTTCGAAATCCGATTGCCTCGGCTGCTTCAGAAATCCCCAACAAATTCACTCCGTCTTTTCCTATTTGTGTCAATTCTCGTAATTCTTGCGCTGAATAGTTCCGACCGTAATACTTTGCCACCATACGCAAGCAGGTAGGCCCGCAATCCATCGCGTCGAGTTGCCTATAAAAAGGGAATTTTGCCACTTTTCGAAAATTAACTACTTAGTTTATGGAGTATATGTATTGACTCTCCAGTTAGTCTTTACATCCTCCGTAGCAGAATTTCACAGGAACGGTCATAAAAGTGCGCAAAGGTTTTCCATTTTGAGAACCCGGTTGCCAAAGAGGCATTAGCTTTACTAATTTGAGAGCTTCTCGCTTAAAATCCGCCCTGTCTCCGTAGAGAATCCTTTCGCCTGAGATAAGTCCATTTTTTTCTACAATAAATTTCAGAAGAATAGTACCCGAAGCTTTTTCTTTTTGTGCTGTTTGGGGGTACTTTGTATTGGCTTTGATAAATTGAAATAAAGCCCCCGTTCCCCCTGGAAATTCAGGCGACTTCTCCGTGAAAGTATAAACAGTTTCTTCCCCGCCTTTAAGACCAAAACTTTCAGGTTGTAAGTCATATACTTTTGTTATGACAGAATCACGATTTTGGCATTCTCCTCCTTTCTGTACAACAATAAAGATTAGAAAAAAGGCAATCGCTACTTGAAATTTCATGACATTATTAGTTTATCCGACAGTGTAACATCCATGTCCCTGATAATTTGAAGCACCTGGATAATTACATTCCAAATCACTTCTCAAATTTCCATTACAATCACTCAAATTCTCACGTGAACACGGAGTCAATGAGGATACACTAAAATATTGGTTGTTGCCCAAACTATACCAGACTGTAAAACTGCACAATATCTTCTGATATCCTCCTTTGACTTTAGCTTGTTGTTCTCTTGTCAGCACTTCAACCGACACGAAATTTAGTCCTTTGAATTTTGATTTCATTTGTTTACTGATTTCCTGTTTATTGAATTAATTTATGAACCGCTGTTCAAATCAACACATTGTGGCAATAGTACTTTCCATTTACCTGATTCGCGAACCACACGCAGACGCAAATCTACCCCTCGACTATCGGTGAATTCCAGTAATGTGCCATCTGTATCGGTAAATAAAACGTTGACATAGTAGACATTCCCTTTTTTGATTGGTTTATGTATCTGAAGCGTTTTTGTTTTTTTAAATGCCCAAAGGCTATCAGCGGTTTTCATTTTTTTCAGGCAGTCATGTGTCAGAAAAGGATGTACATTTCCAGCAAAAACCATTTGTCTAACGGTTGATTTGGGGGTTGAACACCCCCAAATCAACGGCACCAAAATAATAATCAATAAAATGGTTTTCATACATATTGGCATTGCCGGCCATTAGCACTTTGTGAATAGTTTAAAATATTACAAGCCTGCATACAGGCATCGTATCCCTGAGTGGTGGGTGCGTAGCCGCCATCTACTGGTCCAGCACTTTGACCTGGACAATACCATTTGTGAACTACAGGCTTCGTGGTGCCATACCCACCACTCACTTTCTTTTTTTCTTCCTGTGTCAGCACTTCTACCGACTCGAAATTTAGTCCTTTGAATTTTGATTTCATTTGTTTAGTAATTAGATAGTTATTGTTTTATTTTGAACTTCCGCCAGCACCCGTACATGCTTCCATACATCTTGATAAGCATAAGGCGGCCGAAGCCGATACCCATTGATGAATAGCGTAGGTGTAAATTCTATCCCTACTTCCTTTGCCCATTTCTCATGCAGTTGGTATTGTTCTTCACCACTATTGATGTGTCTAATTCTCAACTGCATTTCGTCCTCAAAATACTTCACCCAGCCCGTAAGTTCCGTGTAGGCTTCTTTACACGGATTGCAATGTGGATTGCTTACCATTGTCACTGTAATAGGCGCTTCCGGGTTGCCGATTTGATCTTCATGCGGAAGATGATTCATCTGCACAGGCTGCTGCACATACAAATGCGATAAAAACAAATCACTGTCGTTTTGCCACTGTTCCAACGCACGTTTGGTAGGTACTAACTGCCGTTCTCGTTGCCATACCTGCTTAAAGAAAAGCCATAAAGCTGCTATAAGTGCAAAACTGGCTGTTGTTAGCAGAGAGTCTACTACGTTGATTCCAGAGACATCCCGTAAGTGCCAATCATAATGTCCAAGCCACGCTACCGCAATCATTATCAAAACGCCCTGTACTATCAGGCACAACATACACCATACCCGTACTACAAATGCTTGATAATAAAGTGAGTAGATTATATAGGGAAGTGTAATAAAATGCAAAAGAGGGAGTGGTGAAACCTGCATCAAGGTTAATTGTGCCATGCTCAATGCAAGGGCACTTCCTCCAAAATACACTAACCCAATTTCTGCCCAACTAAATCCAAAAATCTTACTGCTCGAAGATTGTGTGACTGCATTGCACCCCTGTTCCTCTGAGGGAGGGGTTCCCAAATGACATAATTTTTCTACCCATTCTATCCGTTTGCCATACTCGCTTTGTAGTAGTAAAACGGAGACTACAGTTCCGATACCGTAAAGCAAAAAAATGCCCGACAAATAGAGGTGAGTTTGAAGGAAGATGCCGACCAAAACAACAACCCCAAGTGCCCCCCACATCAACCCTTTTTCGAGTTTTGTTCTTTGTTCTTTTTGTCTGTTTTCCTCGTAGTTGGGCTCTCCAGAGTTTTCATCTGGGGCGAGTAGCAGTACTGTACCACTCCATTTCTCCGAAAAGGCTTCTATGGTTTCGGTTACTTCTCCCCTGCTTTCAAGATAGTAGCTGATTTGATTGTTTTGCAGGCGTTGGAGTAGTACAAAATAGGAATCATCCTTTGTTTGACAGTGGGCTATTGCGGGGAGGCTGATTTCTGAGAGTTGGTCTGGTTTTAGGCGAATGGTTAGATTGGGTATTTTAAAAAATCAAAAAAATGAGTTAAATTCCTAATATTCAAAGGCGGCCACCTATTTATAGCATTTTATATAGTTAAATTTGTATAATTTATTTTTAATGAACTTAAAACTTTATCTAACCATTTTTCCATTAGACACCAAATTATGATTTTAAATTTCAATTATTTATTTTAAAATTGAAGAATATACTATATTATCAAATTGCATTGAAGCCAAACATCCAAACCAAAGGGGGGTGTCTGTGTCTATATTGACTTCATCAAAGTAGTAAAAAGGTTGTTCGTTGAGGTAGTAATAATATTTGTTTCCTATCTTCCTGATAGTGAATTTATTGTATTCTACATTGCTGATGTTAGCGGTATAAATATTTATTGGAATAACATTAAATTGTGGAAAGCGAAGACTATTTCCCTTGTTATCAAAATACATTACAGCATTGACTCCTTTATTGGTAAGAAAGTTGCCCCAGTAGAAAAAAGAAAGTCCCCTGTTTTCAGGATTGGGAAGAATCTTAAACTCAAATTCAATTTCAAAATTTTCTTGTAGGTTGATTTTGAAAGGACATTTTACAGGTACTCGTGTCAGGACAGAATAGCTTCCGTTTTCAATTTTTATCGTGGTATCCTTCGTATCAGCGATTGTCCATTGATTTCGGTTGTCGTCAAATGTTTCTTTCAAAAGTAGTTTCTTTTGAAAAGCCATATTGCCTTGATAAGGCAGTTGGTTATCTGCCCATTCTGGCTTGATAGTATTTTCGTCGAACAATTCATCAATATAATACTTCTTACGAAAACTGAAATAATAAATACCCGCATTAGAAGGATCTGAATCACCCGACCTCATAATACTACTGAACTCACCGTTTTGGAAAGCCTTATTTTTATGGCCTCTTCCTAATACACAATGCCCCAACTCGTGATATAATAAAAGCTCACGTTCATGAACACTCATCCTCCTCCAAGTTGCTGAATCAATGGTGATTTCATTGAGTTTTTGGTCGCATAGTCCGATATAACCCTTTGTCAGTGTGGCGTCTAAGCGGGTTTTTAATGCTGATATATCTATTTTTTTACCCCGCAGCTCTGCCTCTTTTTTAAATGTTGTTAAAAACTCTTCGAATTCATTTTTTACAATAATCGGAGTTTCATCAGGCATTATTTCTTTACTGACTTTGCAGGAAGTGACTATAAAAAAAATAAATAACAACTTAGTGGGGTTCATGGGCTCAGGCTCTATTAAATTAAAAAAGGTTTAGGTGGTTTAAAATAAGCCACCTAAACTTAAAATTAAGGAGTACAAATATTAGATGGTTGGCCGTCGGCTCTTCTATAAGGAACGCATGAGCCTCCACAATTGGCATTACAACGACTCTCCGTGCACCAAACTTTATCGAAGCCAGGATTACTTAGACAGATATAAGGATTCTGATCGTATGCATATTCCCAAGTGTATCCATTTGCGGCACTATATCCGCCTTTCACTTTCTTTTTTTCTTCCTGTGTCAGTATATCCACTGAGTCGAAGTTAAGACCTGCAAATTTTGATTTCATTTTAGATATTTGTTAGACTAAAGAACAAGTTCCTGAACCACTTAAGCCATAATACCCTACTGTAGAACCTCCACAAGCTGAAGGATTTGAAGAGCAGGGCGCAACACCCCAGGCAGTGCAATGGCTTTGGCATTCTGATAAAGTAGAGTAAGTAACACCACCATTTGAACATCTATAGCTGGTGCTAGTTCCTCCATACCCACCTTTTACCTTCTTTTTTTCCTCCTGCGTCAGCACTTCCACTGAATCAAAATTTAAACCTGAAAATTTACTTTTCATGAGTGTTTGTTGTCGAAG
The DNA here is from genome assembly GCF_024158025.1 of Runella salmonicolor. Classification (NCBI taxonomy): domain Bacteria; kingdom Pseudomonadati; phylum Bacteroidota; class Cytophagia; order Cytophagales; family Spirosomataceae; genus Runella; species Runella salmonicolor. The sequence continues at coordinate 81,593 of NZ_JAMZEL010000005.1, read as the reverse complement.
GGTTAGGGCTGCTGCACCATGCAACGGCTTATTTCGACATCGGAAAACACGTAAAAAAAAAAACGAAAAATCAAATTTTTTATGCTGTTTTGTTGAAAATAATTTAGCATAAAAAAAATTATCCTAAAAGGGTTATTGTTTATATATACCTGATTTTTAGAAATATATACCTGTTGGTTTTTAGAAAAAAAACATAAAAAATGTTCAAATGAAAATCATGCAATCATTCTGGTCTAATATAGCATATGAGCGTCAAATTCACAACGCGGCTGGCTGGTTATCCGCCGAATATCATTCATTGGATGTCGTGGGCATTAAGTGTGCTTACATTGCGTGAGCACTACGGACAGGTCGAAATTTTTACAGACAGCAGGGGCAAAGAAGTATTAATAGATACATTGGCATTGCCATATTCGCATTGCAATACCGCTTTGGACGCGCTTCAGGGGTATCCAGAAGATATGTGGGCATTGGGGAAAATCTTCACGTACAGTCTCCCAAATAAACCATTTATGCATGTAGATGGGGATATTTATTTGTGGGAGGCATTGGGGAGTCGTTTTGAGGAGGCAGCCCTAATTGCCCAAAATCCCGAAGTGGATTTTCAGTATTATTACCAAACACTAAGCGAGATGCAACAGCATTTTGCTTATATTCCTGACTGTATGCGTCGGCAAATGAACGAAATTCCCGTACACTCCTGCAATACTGGACTAATAGGCGGAACGCGGACAGATATTTTCAAAAAATATGCTGAATTGTCATTTGAACTTATTCATAAAAACCAGGAGGCCCTGCCCAAAATAAACCGTCGTACATTTAACATTGGCTTTGAGCAGTTTTTGTATTATTGTCTGGCCAAAGAGCATGGGGTGCCCGTAACGTACTTTATTGAGCGGGAAGAAGATTTTGACCCCACATACCGAGGCTTTGCCCGGTTTGAGAGCGTACCTTACCAAACCAAATTTATCCATGCCTTAGGAGATTTCAAACGCCAACCCGAAACCTGCCGCCACTTGGCACGGCGGCTACGACAAGACTATCCGGAGTATTATTACAGAATCATTGAGGTATGCAAAGCCGCAGGTGTAGCATTGGATTGTCGTTATTATGGGCAAGTCTCCCATTCGTCGGTCGGTTTTGAACCGACTGATGGATTAAACGGCTCAGGTGCCAATAGCCCCAAAGAGGCGTATCGTGCACATTATGAGCAAGATGTACGCCAATATCGTAAGGTACAAGAGTTATTTAGTTTGCCTTTATTGTCATTTCTTGTACAAAAACTACGATTTCCAGAACAGGTGCAATTAATGGAAAATACCAACCAAGATGGTATTTTAGAACAAATACTTATCATTCCTGATATTTACACACTTACTGATAAAAGCATTTCTTTAGATCCGCTTAATATGGTCTTGTTAGACGCATTTTTAGAAGAGCCTATTTCTATTCAAGAAGCGATTGAAAGGGTTGCGCCCTATTTTAAGGTCGAAGAAGCAAGTACCGAATTAGAGAAATTTCGACAGTTGGTATCAGACCGCATCAAAGAATTGATGTATTGGGGTGCGTTGGTAGTAGAATAAATTTCCCTTATCCAATATTGAGATAGTTATGCCATTTTTACTTTAAACATTTCACAGAACGGGTACTTTAGGCTAACTTTGCAAGTGATAACTTAAAAAGACTTTTATGAAATTCTTTATTGATACCGCAAATCTGAGTGAAATCCGGGAAGCCTATGAACTGGGCGTGTTGGATGGCGTTACTACTAACCCATCTTTGATGGCAAAAGAAGGAATCACTGGCAAAGCCAACATCATGGCCCATTACAAAGCAATTTGTGACATTGTAGATGGAGACGTAAGTGCCGAAGTAATTGCTACTGACTTTCAGGGGATGATCAAAGAGGCGGATGAGTTGATTGAAATTGACGAGAAAATTGTTGTAAAAGTACCGATGATTAAGGATGGAGTAAAAGCCATCAAACACCTTTCAGATCGTGGTATTAAGACCAACTGTACCCTTGTGTTTTCGGCAGGGCAGGCGTTGTTGGCCGCTAAAGCGGGCGCTACCTACGTATCTCCTTTCATTGGCCGTTTGGACGATGTTTCCATGGACGGGATGGATTTGATTGAGCAGATTGTAACCATTTATCAAAACTACGGTTATACGACCGAAGTCTTGGCGGCATCAGTTCGTCATTCTATCCACCTTTTGAAATGTGCTGAATTGGGCGCCGATGTGGTTACTTGCCCGTTAAGCGTTATTACCTCGTTGCTCAAGCACCCTCTGACCGACATCGGCTTGGAGAAATTCCTGTCTGACTACAAAAAAGGAAACCAATAAAAATAGTTTACAGCTGGCAGTAGGCAGTTTGCAGTATTTTATTGCTAACAGCCTACTGCTAACTGCTAACTTCCTACTAAACTATGACTGCTTTTTCATCTGAACCGATTATTCAACTCGAAAATACCGACATTTATCAAAACGGCAATAAGCTGGTATTGGCAGATGTAAATTTCGTAATAAACAAAGGCGATTTTGTTTTTTTGATTGGACGAACGGGAAGTGGAAAAAGCTCTCTGCTCAAAACACTCTACGCCGACCTGTGGCTGGAGTCAGGTACTGGAACGGTGGTTGGCTATCAGTTGCAAAAGCTCAAACAAGCCGACGTGCCTTTCCTTCGGCGTAAAATCGGCATTGTCTTCCAAGATTTTCAACTGTTTTTTGACCGTACCGTGGAAGAAAATCTTGAGTTTGTACTGCGAGCCACTGGCTGGACCGACAAAGCCACCATCAAGAACAGAATTTCGGAAGTGCTGATGCAAGTAGGGTTGGGTACTTTACAAAAGAAAATGCCCCATCAACTTTCTGGCGGGGAGCAGCAGCGGGTTGTGATTGCGCGGGCCATGCTCAACGAGCCTCAGATTCTGTTGGCTGATGAGCCGACGGGAAACCTCGACCCTGAAGTAGGCGAACAAATCATGCAGGTGTTTCAGAGTATTAATACCGCAGGAACCGCCATTTTGATGGCTACCCACAATTATGATTTTCTAAAAAAGTACCCCGCACGCGTCTTGAAGTGCGAAGCAGGAAGTGTAAGTGAGGTGTAATATTAAAAAAATACAAAATTTATTGCGTTGATTGGGAAAAATCCAATATTCTTCTTACTTTTGCATAAAATAACTGCACCGAGCGCTTCTTAACGTCTCTGCGTCTTTTTCTCCCATGGGGTATTGGAGTCCCCATCTTTGTCTGTTAGAAAATCACGCTTCGAATTATTTGGCACCGGCTCATTGAGATTTCATGAGTGTTCAGTGCATGGGCAATTTTTAAAAATCCTGTTATTGATCGTATCCGCCGATAGGTTGAGTTAAAAACTCGTCGAGGGAAGGTAATTGTTGAAAGGTTTTCGCCGGCTAGAAACCCTTCTATGCCACGTTGTGCTTACCGCTCGAACAATTAACGGGAATACTATTAACCGTTTAACTTGTGCGTAAGCACGCAAAAACAATCAATGGAAGTACTTTTTGATTCATTAGGCCTTTCAGAAGAAGTTCTGAAAGCAGTAACAGAAATGGGTTTTACCAAACCCTCACCCATTCAGGCAGAAGCCATCCCGTCCCTTTTGGAAGGCCGTGACGTATTGGGACAAGCCCAGACAGGAACGGGCAAAACCGCCGCTTTCGGTATTCCTGCTCTTGAAAAAGTGGATATCTCCGATAAGCGTACCCAAGTATTAATGTTGTGTCCTACCCGTGAGTTGGCAGTACAGGTAACCGAAGAGTTACGTCGTTTGGCCAAATACAAAAAAGGGTTGAAACTCGAAACCGTTTACGGTGGTGATTCGATTGAACGTCAGATTCGTTCGTTGAAAATAGGTGCCCAGATTGTGGTCGGAACGCCCGGTCGTGTCATGGACCTTATTGAGCGTAAGGCGCTTAAGCTAGATTTCGTAAATTATGTAGTATTAGACGAAGCCGACGAAATGCTCGATATGGGCTTTCGTGAAGATATTGATACCATTCTGGAAAGTGTACCCGATGAGCGCCAAACGGTGTTGTTTTCGGCTACCATGTCGAAGCCCATCATGGGCATTGCTCAAAAATTCCAGGAAGATCCCGTCCAGATTAAAATTACGCGGAAGGAAGTTACCAACGAAAACATTGAGCAAACGTATTTTGAAGTAAAACAACGGGGCAAAATTGAAGTGACTTGCCGGGTATTGGATGCCTACGATTTAAAGCAGGTTATTATTTTCTGTAACACCAAACGCAAAGTAGACGAAGTAACCGAAGAACTTTCTTCCAAAGGATATTCGGTCGAAAGTTTGCACGGCGATTTGCGCCAAACACAACGGAATCAAGTAATGGCGAAGTTTCGTTCGGGAGCCGCCAATATCTTGGTAGCCACCGACGTAGCCGCTCGCGGTATCGACGTGTCGGGTATTGACGCCGTTATCAACTTTGACTTACCGCTCGACGAAGAATACTACGTTCACCGTATCGGTCGTACTGGCCGTGCTGGCTTAACGGGTAAAGCGCTGACGTTGGTAGCCAAAGATGAAAAATACCGTTTGCGCCAAATTGAGACCTATACTAAGGTAAAAATCGACAAAGGAGTTATTCCAACTTTTGAAGACATCGTAGGTGTACGCAAAGCCCGTTTTATCTCGCAAGTAGAAGAGGCGGTTTCGACTGGCGATTTGGATTTGTACGAAGATATGTTGGGGATGTTGCACCATACCACTGGCTTCACTACGGAGCAGATTGTGGCCGCATTGGTCAAAATCAACATGGGTGTTCAGAAAAGCGAATTTGCCGACAATGATTTGGCATGGGATGCTGATCGTGACCGTCGCCCATCAGAAAGAGGATTTGAGAAACGTGGCCGTTTTGAAGACCGCGGCGGAAGAGGCGAAGAGCGTGGCTCAGGGCGTTTCGGCGACCGTGGCGGCGATAGAGGTCCCCGTGAAGGCGGTGGTCCAAAACGTAACGAACCGGGTATGGTTCGCCTGTTTGTGAGCGTAGGCCGCAAAGACCGCGTTCAACCACGCGACATCGTGGGCGCTATCGCTGGCGAGGCGGGTATTCCCGGCCGGGTGATTGGTTCAATTGATATTTTTGATGCGTACTCGTTTGTGGATGTTCCCGAGCGCGACGCCCGCAAAGTGGTGGAAGCCATGAGCGGCAATACCATCAAAGGTAAAATGGTCAATATCGAAGTAGCACGATAACCGCAGGGGCGGTGTTTAGCGCTGCCTTTCAATCATTTGCAGTTCACAATTTACAGTATAAGTACCTTATCTGTTGATTGTGAACTGTTTTTGTATTTAATGAAGACCAAAACTATTTCAGTATAACTTTGGTTGAATAAATGCGTGAAATGACAACACGCCAATTTACATTCCGCAAGAAAAAGAAACGTTGTATGATAGAAAGACCCATCACCGACTGGTTGCCCCTGACAAAAAAAGAGGTTGAAAAAAGAGGCTGGGACGAAGTGGATGTTGTGTTGGTTTCGGGGGATGCCTACGTAGACCATCCTGCCTTTGGTACGGCCGTCATCGGTCGTATCATGGAAAGCGAAGGCTTTAAGGTGGCGGTGGTAGCCCAACCCAACTGGAAAGACGATTTACGGGATTTTAAAAAATTCGGTCGACCCAAATACTTTTTTGGCGTCACGGCGGGCTGCATGGATTCGATGGTGAATCACTACACGGCCAACAAACGCCTGCGCTCCAACGACTCGTACACGCCGGGCGGCGAGGCGGGTTTTCGCCCAGACTATGCCACCACGGTCTACTCCAATATATTAAAAGAACTCTATCCCGATGTGCCAGTATTGATTGGCGGGATTGAGGCGTCATTGCGCCGTGTAACGCATTATGACTACTGGAAAGACCAGTTGATGCCCACCATCTTGGCCGATTCTAAAGCCGATTTGTTGGTGTATGGCATGGGTGAGCAACCCCTGCGTGAGCTGTTGAAGTTGGTGCGCGAAGGAGTTCCGTTGAATACCATTCGTAACGTGAACCAAATCGCCTATTTGCAAGACTCGGAAGCAGAGTTGCCAAGCGACAAAGGTTGGGAAACGGTCGAGCTGGCGAGCCATGAGGTATGCTTGCAAGATAAAATCAAGTACGCCGCCAACTTCAAGATTGTAGAGGTAGAATCCAATAAATGGCAGGCCAATCGAATCATCCAGAAAGTGGGCAACCAAACATTGGTCATCAATCCGCCGTTCAAAATCATGGACGAAAAAGAGATTGATGCATCGTTTGACTTGCCTTATACGCGTTTGCCGCATCCCAAGTACAAAACGCGCGGCACGATTCCTGCCTACGAAATGATTAAGTTTTCCATCAACATGCACCGGGGATGTTTTGGTGGGTGTAGTTTCTGCACCATCTCGGCGCATCAGGGAAAATTCATCGCATCACGGAGCGAGAAGTCAATCATGAAAGAAGTGGAGGAGGTAACAAAACACCCTGAATTTAAGGGTTATATCTCCGATTTGGGCGGGCCGTCGGCCAATATGTACCGCATGAAAGGCAAAGACGAAGCTATTTGTGCGCGTTGCACAAGTCCGAGCTGTATTCACCCTGTGATTTGTTCAAATTTGGATACCTCCCACAAGCCAATTACGGAATTATATAAAAAAGTAGATGCGCATCCGAAAGTGAAAAAGGCCTTTGTAGGGTCGGGGATTCGTTACGATTTGTTGGTGGATGATTTCAACAAAAACAACAAAGACAACAACCACGACGAATACATGGAGCAACTCATTACGCGCCACGTGTCGGGCCGGTTGAAAGTAGCGCCCGAACACACCTCTGACGACACGCTGCGTGTAATGCGTAAGCCGTCGTTTAAGTATTTTAAATTGTTTAAACAGAAATACGATAAGATTTCCGACAAACATAATCTGAACCAGCCGCTGATTCCGTATTTCATTTCTTCTCACCCCGGCTGCGAAGAAGCAGATATGGCCAATTTGGCGGCCGAAACCAAAGACCTTGGCTTCCGGCTGGAGCAGGTGCAGGATTTTACACCCACGCCCATGACCGTGGCGGAGGTGATTTACTATTCGGGCGTTCATCCCTATACGTTGAAGCCCGTTTTTACGGCCAAAACAAAAGAAGAAAAACTAGACCAAAATCGGTATTTCTTTTGGTACAAGCCCGAATTTAGAAGCCTGATTAGAAGCCGATTAAACAAACTGAAACGCCCCGATTTAGCCGATCGACTTTTGAGCAATCCCAAAAAGCAGGAAACGCGGGTGGAGAAGAAAATGGGTAAAAAGCGATAAGTCATTTGTAGGCTTGGCAAGTTTTAAAAACGGGGACGCCCAGTCGGGGACGCCCAGTCTTGCCAAGCCTTTTTTTATTTTTTCTTCAACGAAATCACTTCGCTATACGCTTCATTCAGCGCTTCTACCATTTTATTCCATTCAGAAAAACTCGTTTTCTTGACAAGTAATGTGTTAAGTGTTAGTTTGCTACGAACAATGATTTGCCCATTTTTCTGTTCGTAACTAAGTGCAAACCCAAAATCAGGATTGGCAAACGACCTGTTTTCGGGCAAGTAAGAAACCTCATACCCTGCGGGAATCGGTAAGATTTCGACGGTTTCTTGCGTATGCGTAAATTCGTGTTTCCAGTCATTTTTACGCGTATCTTCCATGCGTTTATCCGCCCAGGTACGTATCAAGTGGGGATTGATAAACAACTCGCCCGCCGCTTCCTGCACGTAGTCGGGCACCCGAAACGTGTAGTCAAATTGCACAGGAACATCCCGCTGATTGATGCCCGAAACCGTCCGTTTTTCCAGCGTCGACTTATTGGAGCCACGACTGAGAATGTTTTTGTAATACTCATCCCGTTGCGGTTCCGAGCGGTATTGAATCGCCGATTTTACGGATGTTTTCCACAAACCTTCAAACATCAACGTGCCTTGTCCCTTCAGCGTTTTGCCCTCGATGGAAAGAATCATAGAATCCCTTCGGAAATTTTGTACAGCTGGAACAATAGGCACAGTTACGATTTCATATTTGTCTTCAGAGGTCATAATCATTGCTTCTTTTCCCTGAATGTGAGATGTAGGTAGGCCAAAATCAATGCGGTCGTCGGTAGCATCCAAAAACTGCCATTTACCATCGCGCTTAACGGCCGCAATCATGTGGTTATCAACACTCATCGAGGGGTTTTCCACATAACGATACGGAATATCCCGCGTACCAATCCAGACCAAATGTGCTGGAACGCCCGCCAAATTGAGCATCGTAGAAGTCAAACTAGCCATGTCTTTACAATCTCCGTAGCGTTTTTGACAAACGTCGGCCGCTTGACGGGGAATAAAACCGCCCAAGCCTTCTTCAAAAGCAATGTACTTAATGTGGTCTTGCACCCAATAATAAACCGACTTGATTTTTTCTTCGTCTGTTTTGCCCCGCGTCAGAGAGTCGGTGAGGGCCTGCAAAGGAGCATTTGGTTGTTTGTTGAGGTCTTTGACCAGACTTTTATAGTAATTAAACAGCTTTTGTACATTTCCCAATACCTCCGTGGTTTTGCCGTCGACGGTATAACTTTCGATGAATAAAAGCACTTGCGGTACATAATACCGCAGGGAGAGGGATTCGGTTTCGAGCGGAGAAGCTTTCAGGTTTTGGGCTTTCCAAGCGTAGGTTGTTTTGCCGTTCAGGGTGGTTTGTTTAAACGTAATCCCCTTCATATCGCCGTAGGTTTTATAGGATATTTTAACCGAGGCTGGAAACGTAACTGAAAAATCGCTGTTGATTACGGGCACGTAGTTGCCAAATACAAACCCCGAAAGCATGTACGGGTTTTTGATGCGCTCACGGTAAGATACGGTGCCGATGCCTCCCTGTTTTGCCCCTGGAAACGTAAATTTTTTAACCTGCATATCATCAAAAAATATCCCTCCTCCCGGGCTGGGGCGTTCGGTTTTGAAGTCGGTGACGGGCGTACGTTTAAATCCTGCTTTTTCAGGAACGTACGAAATGGCCTCCAAATCCTTGATTTCTTGAAACGCATCCGAAAAATAAATGCGCTCGTCGGCCCAAACGCTGGCGCGTTCATCCAAAAACACGCGGTCTTCCTGGTGCAAAACGTCGATTTGCAAGGCCCCATTAACCAAATCTACCGTTACCTGTTCGGAGCGGTTGAGATACGCCATTTCTTCATTCGGAAACTTAGCCTTCAGTTGGGCGACGTTTACTTTGGGTTGTGCCCAACTAAGGGTAAACGAGAGGAGTATAAAGGTTAGCGTTGCGAGGGTGAAGCGGGTGATTCCAACGGTTTTATGGGGCAAAAACGGGTAAGGCATAACTTAGAAAATGATTTATGTGGCGTATAAATAACGGAAGGTTGCAGGGAAAAGTTTTATTTTGTGAAACGTTGCGGACCAAATGACTTTTTTCTTCTTTTGGAGCATAACACTTAATTACATTTTATGGAACAACCATCGGATGATTTGATTGTCAATACAAATGAAGCCATTCAAGCGTATCTAAATATGCCTGATTTGCTGCGAGATTTGCTTCTTCAAATAACAAAAGATTTTCAGACGGCACAAATACCCTTATCACCCGAGTCATTGGTGAATTGTTCTTTTGAAGAATTGTGTGAAAAACTCGTGAAGGCCTTGGATGCGCATTTGGCCAAGGGGGGAACACTCAAAAATGTCTTAAATCGGGTTGATTTAACCGAAAAACAACTAAAAAAGCACATTCCGGAGCGCCTGACGTCCAAGCTGCGCCCTTTGGCGGAGTTGATCATAAAGAGAGAATTACAAAAAGTAGTCATCCGTTATTGGTATCGGCAATCTTCAGAAAAATAAAAAACCGCAGAATCAATCGTCAGTTTTTTAAAGATTTCGTTGAACCTTAGTACCTTTGTAAGTGTTAAGGTGACACTAACTTATGATGGAATAGTGATGAGTAACAGTTATGCGTCTTTGGCGCTGGAGTTGACGACTGCCGTTGACGACGAGCGGCCTGTATATATTGCTGGAAATTTTTGTGAATGGTTTCCCGACATTGAGCGATTTAGAATGCAGAAGGTAGAGCCGGGTAAATATAGATTTCAATTTCCGTCTGATTTTTTGTTTGATAAACCGCTCGAATATAAATACACCCGTGGAGGGTGGGATCAAGTAGAGCTTGATTCTTTTGGAGAGGCACCTCAAAATCGCAGAGTTCGCGCAAAAACAAAGTCCCAAAAAGATTTTGTACCCCACTGGCGTAAAGATGGGCGCTCTTTTGACCCACTCCTCATTCCGACCGTAGAAACGGTTGCGGAACAATTTGAAATGCCACAGCTGGGGCGCACGCGCCGCATTCGCATTTTACTTCCCCACGATTATTATACTTCTGAAAAACGTTACCCAGTGGTCTACCTTCAAGACGGTCAAAACCTGTTTGAAGATGGCTCGGTGTATGGAAATTGGGAAATCGATAAAAAGATGGCTATTCTGGCCGCTCAGGGCAAAGAAAGCGTGATTATTGTGGCCATAGACCATGCCGACGAAGACCGTTTGCACGAATTTGCCCCCTATGCCAATCCTAAATTTGGGAAAGGCTCTGGAAAAAAATATGCCAATTTTATCGTACGTACGTTAAAACCGTACATTGACAAACACTACCGGACCCGTCCTGAGCGCCAGCATACAGGCGTGGGAGGAAGCTCCATGGGTGGACTGATAAGTATCTATGCGGGTTTGATGTACCCCGAAGTACTTGGTCGTTTAATGATATTTTCACCGTCTTTATGGGTTTCTGAAAAAATATACTTCGACGCCATTGAGTTTTTCAATCCGATGGAAACGAAGATTTATGTATACGCAGGAGGTAAAGAAGGGCGGTACATGATTCAAAGCACAGAACGCCTCAAAGAGGCTGTAGAGCGACAAGGATGGTCGCCAGAGCGCCTGCAATTAAAACTCTCCATTGACCCCAAAGGAGAGCATAACGAAACCCGATGGGGGAAAGAGTTCCCCAAGGCCATTGAGTGGCTCTTTTTTGAGACCCGTTGATACAACGCATTTTGGCATTTTTCTTGCTCTAACGCTTGAGGCTTTATTCAAATGTTAGCGCAAGAAACTCGATGCCAATCAAAATGTGTATCTACAAAATCGTCCATCTGTGGGCTTTCGCGGTCAATAACCTGTTGTCAAAGCGGTGTTTTTTCGGCGGCGGGTTGTTGTTTCTTACGGGTGTGATGTATGCACAAACTCCTGTTCTTCTCAAAGATATTAATTCCCTTACTGATCCTATTCGCCCAGGGACAACCTTGAGCAGTGATCCACGTTTTTTGGTGAATCACAAAGGTACGCTGTTTTTTACGGCCAAAGAAAACAGCACTACCGTTGGACTTTGGAAGTCGAATGGTACAGCTAAAGAAACGATAAAAGTAACCGATTTGCCTTATTCTGCTTATGGATTGACCAGCGCAGGGAATCTTCTCTATTTTGCCGCCGACCAGTCAAATTTTGGTTATGAACTTTGGAAATCAGATGGCTCTGCAAGTGGAACCGTGCGCATAAAAGATATATATCCGGGCAGTATGGGTAGTATGCCAGAAAGTTTTACGAACGTCAACGGCGTGTTGTATTTTGTGGCTACTGACCTTGTTCACGGGAGCGAACTTTGGAAATCTGACGGCACCGAAGCGGGAACCGTATTGGTAAAAGACATTCTGCTGGGCAATGGAGGGAGTAATCCCCAAGGGTTGACCAACGTAAATGGCGCTTTATATTTTGTCGCGGATGACGGTTCAAATGGCTACGAACTTTGGAAAACTGACGGTACCGAAGCGGGGACAACGTTGATTAAGGATATTTATGCTGGGCCATCTAGCAGCGCAGCGCAGCATCTTACCAACGTAAATGGCACGTTGTATTTTGTGGCCGACAACGGGACCCATGGCTATGAACTTTGGAGGTCGAATGGCACCGCTGCGGGAACGACGCTGGTCAAAGATATTTGGAGTGGTAACCAAAGCTCGATGCCCCAATTTTTGACCGAGCTAAACGGCCTCGTGTATTTTTCGGCCAATAACGGAACCAACGGCTATGAGCTTTGGAAATCAGACGGTACCGCCGCTGGAACTGTATTGGTGGCAGATATGCAAGCAGGTAACTTAGGTTCTAATCCACATTACCTTAGTAATATACGCGGCACTTTGTACTTCTCGGCAATAAATGGGATAACGGGGCGTGAGTTTTGGAAGTCGGATGGAACAGGAACTGGTACGTTGATGGTGAAAAAAATTGCCCTTGGTGGCGGAGCCTCCGCGAGTAACCCCCTGTTTTTTACCGATGGAAAAGGAATCGTGTATTTTTCCGCAAACGACGGAGAGAAAGGCCAAGAGCTTTGGAAATCAGACGGAAAAGAGGCGGGGACTGCTGCTTTGAAAGAACTGCGGGTGGGGAGTACAAGCAGTGGAATTAGTAATATGATGTCGGTGGCCGATACCGTATACTTTACCGCTGATGATGGGAAGATTGGCGGGGAGATATGGAAATTAGTGCCCTGTGCAGTGGTCAAATTAGTGACGGCCGATACCACCATTTGTCATAAAGGCCCTTTTTCTCTGCCTAAAATGGTTACCAACTCCGCTGACTTTGTCTCGATGGTATGGCGGCAGGGGAGTGTAACAGGTACCATTGTGGATAACCCTGAAAATGCACTGCTTACTAGCGCCGTTACCGATTTTTATGTTACGGCACAGATGACATCAGGCTGTACCAGTACCGCCAAAGTAACCGTCAGAACCATTCCGTTTCCTGAAAGTGTGGGCAGCTTATATCTTTTATTGGAAGGACCCTATCAAAAAGGAATAGGACAGATGACAACCTCCTTAAACCAAAAAGGCCTTTTGCCAGGCCAAACGCCCATTAATGCTTTAGGGGTGGCAACTCCTGCAAGGCAACCGTATTATGGCGCGCCCTGGAATTATAATGGCACCGAAACGACGGCTCCTTACGCTGCCAACGCAACGGATTGGATTTTGGTATCGCTACGTACCAGTCCCAATGACCCCGCCACAACGGTTTTTAAGGCAGCGGCCGTATTACAAAAAAATGGGTTGAGTGTGGTGATTGGGTGCCCTGATAAGTTAAAAAACTACACCAATTACTACGTTGCCGTTGAACACCGCAACCACGTCGGCATTGTTTCGGGTACGCCAGCGCTGTTTATTTATGATCACTTTTTTTATGATTTTACCATTCAGCAATCTTACATCCCGCCTGGAATATCATCCATTGGGCAGAAACGATTTGATAATCGCTACATGATGTATGCGGGAGATTTACAAAAAACAAAGCTAGGGGAGGTAAATGCCAATGACGTCATCATTTGGCAAGAACAAAACGGGCAATTTGCCCGCTATTTGCCCGGCGACGCTAATTTGGATGGCGAAGTGAATGCCCTTGATCAAATGCTTTGGATGGTAAACAATGGTCTTTTTACGGGAATTCGATTTTAATCATCATGAAAAAAAAGATTTACGTTTTGCTGCTGGTTCATTTAATGGCGGTAGTGGCTCACAGTCAAGGAATTCCGAAAGAAGTAATCTATGAACCCGATGAAGGTGGATACCCGTCTGGTTATACACCCACGCAAAAACTTGGCAAATTTGATTTGTCTAGCAGCGCTTCCAATGAGCCGTTTCGGCATTTATTCAAACTTTTTGAGGCTCAAAAAGTCGTTTGGGATGATGTTACCGATTTTCGAGATTATGGATTTAAAGCTTTTTTTGGTAGCGCCGTTGAAGGTAAACCGAAAGAAAATCGATACACCGACATCAATGAAGGGGCTTTTAGGGATGCGTTTACGGTTGATGGAGAATCGTTTCCTAAAAACCCTATTTACAACCCTGACCCTAATCGGCTGCTTTCGGCACAAGGGCAGCGCTTTAAGTGCTTTGATGCACCTTTTCTTTTTGTGACCATTGACGACGTCAATGAAGCCAGTAAATGGAACCCTTTTTTACTGACCGAGCATGAACTGGATCGCCGAGGAAAATACGCGGGTGATGGCAGAATCGGCTTTTTGCGGTGGGACATTGAAACGTTCTCCAATGCAGAATGGATAAGTATTCTCAGAGGCCGGCAGGTATGGGACAATGGAAAATACCGCCATGCCTTCAACGGAGGCACAGACCCTGCCTTTAAAGACTTGACCGATTCCCAATTTTTTGACTACGTACAGCATCGTTGGAGTTATGTGTTTACCGAATTGTTTTACAAAACACGGTATTATAGCAACAACTCAAAGATTTGGCAATATGGCGCGGGTCCCGTCAATCAGGCAGATCCTTTTATTTTTAGACAATTCGATGATAATGGAAATGTTACGTACAACACCGCCAACAATCCTATCTGGAATTTGCGAAATAAATTCAATAATCGGGCCGTAAATGAGGAGTTGAATTACATGGAAGGCTGGGATTTTGTGCAGCAGTTTGCGATGTGGGCTATCTTGCAATACGACTCTCAGTACAAACAATGGGTAAATACAGACATAATTCGATTAAAAAATCCCCCTAAAACCAACGTAACGCCTGGGGCTCCTACGCGTTACCACATTGTTGATATTGGTGTAGATACCACCACCGGAAACCGCCGTGTGCGCGTTACGCTTCATGCCCAAGATGGAAGCCTGCGGGCGGCAAACCAAGCTTACCGGGTTACGTTTCAGCATTGGCGTGGGTTTGCCGAAGCTAATTTTCCCGTAGGTACGCACACTCTAGAGCTGACAACGACGTCGCCCGAACTCGTCTGGCAGACCGACGACCATTTTCTGCTGCTGATTTGGAATACCATTTATTGTGCCCGCTATCTTGAACCGACTAAACTTGGTTTTATCAATTGGGAACCCACTCCCCGAACCTACAACTTTAGCCCTTATTCATTGGCAACGACCGATATTTTTGAACAGCGAATCTACGACGCCGTTGTAGGTTTTGCCAATTTACAAAACTACGGTGTCGTGAATTGGGAAGCCAATACCGTAGGCAAGGTGAATCCGATGGTTAGGGAAAGCATTATTTTGGCGCAAAAAAAAATAGCCCCCTACAAAACGCATATCGAAAATCATACCTTGGTCTTTACCGATGTAAGTATGGATGGAGGCGCTACTTGGATAGAAGGAGGATATGCCAAAAAACCGTATGAAGCCCACTATAACGGCTGGTGGATGGGCGGTTTTTTTCAAAATAATCTACCTTTTCCGATGGTAATGGGCTCTTATAATGAGCAACAAAAAACCTTTCTATTTACGCATTTGGCAGGAAAACTCCCCACGGGTGTCCTCAACTACAAAGTTCGAGTGAGGGTGCCAAAAACGGATACTGTCCATGTCTTTGATGTATCTTCTACCCGAAATCTAGCATATTCGATTTTTAAGATTTAGCTTCGTGAATGCAAAAAATCGTTATCACTGGAGCATCAGGTTTTTTAGGTGGGCGTTTGTTAAAACACCTTACGCATCGAAAGAGCGCACAAAGGGTGGTGGGAACGGGCCGGCGCACCGAGCGGATAGTCGAATTTGAAAGGCAGGGGTGTTGTTATGAAGCGGGAGATTTATTAGACGTTGATTTTTGTGAAACGTTGCTCGCTGAAACCGAAGCGGTTGTGCATTGTGCCGCGTTGTCGGCGCCGTGGGGCAAGCGTGAAGAATTCGTAAAAGCTAACGTCATTGTTACCCAAAATCTGTTGAAAGCAGCCCAAAAAACGGGCGTTAAAAAGTTTATTTTTATCTCTACACCGAGCATTTATTTTAACGCTCGGCACCGATTGAATGTTTCGGAAAGCGACCCGTTGCCTACCAAAATGGTCAATGAATACGCCGCCACCAAATGGGAAGCTGAGCAGGAAGTATTGAGCCAACATTCTCCCTTTTTTCAAACCATTGCCTTGCGCCCGCGTGCCATCATCGGGGCGGAAGATACCGTTATCTTTCCTAGATTATTGAAAGCCTACGAAAGCGGTCGCCTAAAAATCATTGGCAACGGCCAAAATATCGTGGATTTGACCACGGCACTGAACGTTATTGAGGCCGTGAATTGTGCATTTAAAGCTCCCGTGGAGGCTTGGGGGCAAGCATACAATATCACAAATGGAGAGCCGGTCAATTTGTGGAAAGAAATCATTTTTTTACTCAAACAACTTGGCCTGAGGCCCGTAACAAAACACGTGCCCTTGGCAATAGCCGATGCAGCGGCCCGATTGATGGAGCTGAAAGCCCAACTTACCAGCGGCCCTGAGCCTACGCTGACGCGGTATGGCATTGGCGTATTGGCAAAATCGCTGACTATGGATATTTCCAAAGCACAAACCTTGTTGAATTATCACCCTGTACAAACTACTCGGGAAGGAATTGTCGAGTTTATTGAATGGTATCGAACCCAACAACCGTAAGTTATCGCCTCTTTGCGTCGGGGTATTGCACCGCCCATGATCGGATTGTGGACCCCAAAAACGGTCGGGGAAAGGCCCGTTTTTATGCTGTTTGGATGTTGATTGAACACCCACGGCACGGACTTTATGTGTTTGATACGGGATATGCTCCCCGATTTCTGGAAGCAACACGGCATTTTCCTGATAAATTTTACGGCTGGGCTACCCCAGCTTTTATTAAGAATGAAGAAACGGCAATGGCGCAATTGGCGCAGGTGGGCATCAAACCGTCGGATTTGAGCGGAATGATTATCTCGCATTTTCACGCCGACCACGTGGCGGGAATGTTGGATTTTCCGAAAATACCCATTGTCTGTCATTCGGCTGCTATGCAACAAGTGTTGTCGGTGAAGGGTTTGGGGGCGGTCAGGCACGGGATAGTAAAGGCGCTGATTCCGAATGATTTGAGAGAGAGGGCGCGGATAATAACGGAGGATTCTGTAATCTCAAATAAAGCCATAATGCAGAATCCCGATGAGCCGACTAGCCTTCAATTTCAGGATGTGTTTGGGGATGGTTCGGTTGAATTGGCGCAGCTACCAGGACATGCGCGTGGGCAGCTGGGTATTCGTATTCACACGGCTGACCATACGTTATTTTTTGCCACCGATGCTGCGTGGCGCAAAAGCGCTCTGGACGCGGGCATTTTACCAAGCCCCACCGTAAAACTATTTTTTGACGATTGGGCGGCTTATAAAACTACGTTTTCGGCCCTGCGCAACTATCAGCAAACCTTCCCCACGCATCGACTGCTTTTTACACATTGTCCCGAAACGCTGAATTATATTCCCTCATTCAATTCTTGAAAACTTTCGAGCCTTGCTGAGGCTGTTTTATTGATACCTATGTTTTTCAAACTTCAAATTATTTATTTTTTGGCTAAAATTAAGCTGCGTGGCTTGTTCCGAAATCGAGCGCAGCTACAACGTTTTCAACAACGGAGTTGGCATCGTTTTGCCCAGACTATACTGCCTAAATCCACTTTTTATCGCCCCTATTTAAATGTTTCCCTAGACCAAATTCCACTGATGCGTAAAGAGTTGTTTATGGAACATTTTGATGAAATAAACACCGTAGCAATACGCAAAGAAGAGGCAATGAAGATAGCACTCCAAGCGGAAGAAAGCCGCGATTTTGCGTCGGAGCTTAACGGTATTACGGTAGGGCTATCGACGGGAACAAGCGGGAAGCGAGGGCTGTTTCTGGCCTCCAAGATTGAGCGAGCGCAGTGGGTAGCGATGGTGCTCCACCGCGTGGTGAAATGGTCGATTTTTAAGCGTCAAAAAGTGGCGTTTTTCCTGCGGGCCAACAGCAATTTGTACAGCTCGGTCCAATCTTCGGTGTTGGCGTTTTACTTCTTTGATATTTTTAGAAAGACCGAAGAACTGGTGGCCGAGCTAGACCTCCTAAAGCCCGATATTGTTGCCGCTCAACCGTCTCTTTTACGGTATTTGGCCGAGGCGCAGCAGGCAGGGAATCTCAGCATTACGCCTCACCAAATTATTTCTTTTGCCGAAGTGCTGCATGATGACGACCGCACGGTGATTGAGCGCGTGTTTGACCTTAAAATCACTGAAGTGTATCAATGCACCGAAGGTTTTTTGGGGGTAAGTTGTGCGCACGGAACGATGCACCTCAACGAAGATGTGGCCATTTTTGAAAAAAAATACGTGAGCAAATATCGGTTTATTCCCATCGTAACGGATTTTACGCGTACTTCGCAGCCCATTATTCGGTACGAAATGACGGATATTCTGGCTGAACGTACTATGCCTTGCCCTTGCGGGTCGGCGATGATGGGCATTGAGCGCATCGAAGGTAGAATGGATGATGTGCTTCTGTTTGACCAAGAAGGAAAAATAATTTCAATATTCCCCGATACGCTGGTACGAAAAATTGCCCGCGCCACCGACGATTTTAGTCATTACAGTATTAGGCAAGTGACCGCAGATAGGATAGAAGTGGCGGTAGAAACAGAACCGAAAAATAAAGCAATGGTCAGCCAGTTAATAGAAACGGCTATTTTGGAGGTGTTGGAAGGGCAGGGTATAAAAAATACCGTGGTTGTTTTTACCGAAGAAAAAGTAAATGAGAAAGGTGCAAAACATCGCCGTGTAGTGCGTACGTTTAAGAAAATTCTATGAAAATTCAGATTCAAGCCATTGAGAAATACCTGCCTGGAGTTGCCATTGAAAGTGCGCAATTGGAGGAGAAACTGGGTCTTTCTGCGGGCTGGATTGAAAAAAATGCGGGCGTAAAAACGAGGCATTGGGCAGCAACCGACGAAACCGTGGCTTCGATGGCGGCTACGGCCTTACAGAAGGCCCTGACTGCTGCTAGCCTGTCGGTCGATACCCTAGATTTGTTGATTTACGCGGGGGCCTCCTACGATTACCCCATTCCGCACAATGCAGGGCGTATCAAAAAAGCGTTGGGGACAACGGCTAAATTTCCTTGTTTTGACGTGGATTCCACCTGCCTGAGTTTTTTGAATGCACTCGATATTGCGCATTTGTATTTCCAACGCAACGCCGTGCGCACCATTGCCATCGTATCTGCTGAGTTGGCTTCGCGCGCGCTGAATCCCCAAGACCCCAAAACGTATGGATTATTGGGCGATGCTGCGGTGGCGGTTATTTTGAGCAAAAGTGACGAGGGTTATGAGCCCGTTTTTCCCTATTTTATCAACAATCCCGAAGGCGCCGATTTGGCTTGGATACCCACGGGCGGAAGCGTAAATCGTGGTATGGCGGCCGATACACCTGAAGAATCATTTTATTTCAGAATGGATGGGAAACGCCTTATTTCGCTCACTTTGCAAGAATTGAAGCCGTTTCTATCCCAATATGAGCAGCTTTCGGGGCTGGCCTTGACAGAATACGATTACGTTATTCCGCACCAAACCAGTCGGTTTGGAAATGAGATTTTTGCCAAACAATACTACCTAAACGAGCACTGTTTAATTAATACATTGGCCCATTATGGCAACTGTATTTCGGCTTCTATTCCTTTAGGGTTGTGCGATTTGGTCCAACAAAAAAAGGATTTGTCGGACCATAAAATCCTGCTTATCGGCAGTGCGGCGGGGCTATCGCTGGGTGCTTTGACGATTCGGTTTTGAGTTATTTCAACAAAACCCCATCAATCGCTTTCCAGTCGATTTTTGCAACTATCTGACGAGCGATGTCGACGGGTGCCGTAATTGTGACTACGATATTTTCCACTAGTTTACCACCTTTCTTAAACTTGGGTTGATAGCGCGTATCCTGTCCATTTTTGATGAGTTGGGGATTCCATCCACCCAATAAAATGACGGTTTCCTGACGGCCGATTGCCCCCTGTAAATCGGGCTTGAGACGTACTTCAAGCGCTACGGGACTGTTGGGTACGGAAATGGCTTGGGTATTCTCGACAATTCGGGCACTTTCGAGGTGTTGTAGGCGATAGTTGCCAAGGTTCATTTCAACACTCACCGAGTAGGTATCTCTGGCGCGTTGCACAATTGCATTTGGATTTTCTTTGTACATCGTATCGCGGTGTACGTATAGAGAAGTAGGTACGGTGGGCGCGGCTTTGACGGTATCCAGTTCGGCTTTCCGAACCACGGCCAGCTCGCTGTTTTCCATGATGAGGTCATAACGGTCGGTGCAGAGGTGGGTAAACCCGCCCCATTCTGAGGTTACTTCCAAGTTGCCTATTGAATGTTTTTCGTCAAAAACCCGCCAGCTTCCGTTGGGAGTGACGTTGGTAAATTGGCGTTGGAGTTCTTTGACTACCCGTTCGTAGGCGGCATTTTCAGCAGCGGTAGCAGGACGGCATTGGGCTTGTAAGATAAGAGAAAGACCCATCAAAAATGCGGTAAGCAAAAATTTCATAGCATGTAGTTTTTTGTACGTTCGGTGAGAATAAAAATTCCCGAAAATTAACTTAAAAATATCATGCTAACCCTTCTTGGTGTAGAACTATTTCCCCAATATTGCCACATTTCCTTTCTAAACAGAAAATGGACCGCAGAATTATCCACGGCCCATTTTCTGTTATTTTAATTATAAAACCAAAATTATACTCTCGACAATTTGACGGGATACGTTTGTTTGGCGTTCCATTGGCAAATGTAGATGTTCTCGTCATTGTCTACGCATACATCATGGCAGTGCATCAATATGCCACCTACTGCCGCCGCATCCTGAACCATCATCTGAAGTTTTCCGTCGCGGTATTCGGGTTTGGTGCCGCCCGGGTTTGAAACTACTTTGTCGTTTTTGTCCAAAATCGTGACGAAACCCGAGTTGTTGGTTTGGTTCATGTAGCGCAAACGCGACCAGCAAACGCCCGCAAACAAATGGTCTCCGTGAATCACGGGGCGACAAACGAACGCGCCGGGGAGGAAAATGGTCGATAAATATTTGCCGTCCAATGTGAAACGTTTGAACGAATTATGCACCCGTGAGGTGATGAGCAACGTGGGGTTTGCTTTATTTCGGTAATCTACCGTGATACCATGGGCGGTGGCAAATTGGTCGTCGCCGTCGCCGGGGCCACCGAATTTACGGATAAATTCGCCCTTAGAGCTATATTGTAAAATCCACTGTGAACCATACCCGTCGGCTACATAAATGTCCCCGTTGGGCCCAACCGTAGTTTCGGTAGGCAGGAATTTTTCTTCGGGTTTGTAAGCGCCAACTTTGGACGGGTGCTCAATGGTGAAAATTACTTTTCCGTTGATGTCGGTTTTGGTAACGCGGTTGGAGTTGGGGTCACAGATAAACAGAAACTCTTCGCCGTTGGCATTCCAGAGCGTAAGGCCGTGTCCGCCAGGGTATTCATGCCCCCAGCTGTCTAGCAGTTTGCCAGAACGGTCGTACACCAAAATGTTGTTTTTGGTTTCATCCGTGACCATAATAAGCCGTCCTTTGCTGTCCATGACCATTTCATGGCAGTTTTTGACGGGAAATTTTGAGGAGTCTAATTTACCCCAATCGGCATTGATTTTATAGCGGTGTGACCCGTGGCCGATGATGCCGTCGGCCGGTTGGGCGTTCACCGAAGTGATAATAGAAGGGGCCAGCAACGTGGTAGCGGCGGTTTTGACAAAATCGCGACGGGAAGTGGAAAGGTTCATGGTTTAGAATGTGCTTTTTTAGCAAAAAGGGCAGAGGCTGCTTTTTTTACTTCTTTATGGATATATGCTTTGTAATGAACAGATTGAAACACAGTTTATATTTGGGGAAATTCCCAAGGGGCACGGTAAGTGGGGGTAATGAGGGCATTGGCGGCTTTATTTTTGCCGAACGATTGCGCCGCTTCATTCCATTCCAGGCGCGAATTGGTGCGCAATGCGATGTTGCCTGCGTGAGCATACAAGGCAACCAATCGGCCGTTTTCGATGGGGCAATTCGTTTCTTTGCGGGTTCTGATGCATTCTAGCCAGTTTTTTACATGCTCTTCGTGCGTTTCTTTGCCGCTTCGTTTGGGAATTGCGGGCACTTTATACCCGCCTTTGTCAATTTCTGGAAACAGCTCCCAACCGCCCCGGTCTATCACGAGCGTGGCGTCATTGCCGATAAAAGCCAGCCCATAAGAGCGCCCATAAGGGCCGTTTTGGGTGCCAGCGGTTTGTTCCCACGAAATGGTATAATCGGGAAGTTGGTACATTACACTCAAGGTATCAAACGCTTCGTGGGCAAAGTCGGGCGAATAAAAATTGCCGCCCGAAGCAGCGACCGACAGCGGCGGCGTTTTGATGTTTTTGGCCCACAGCGCAATGTCCAACAGGTGAGCGCCCCAATCGGTCATGAGGCCACCGCCGTAATCCCAAAAAAAACGCCACGAACCGTGGTGTCGGGTTCGGTTGTAGGTACGCAGGGGTGCAGGGCCTAGCCATTGATTGAAATCAATATGGGCGGGGACTGGTTCGTCGGGCACGATTCGAGAGCCGATTGCATAGTTAAAATTGGCCCAACTGTGTACTTTCCGCAGCGTGCCGATGCCCCCTGAATGGATAAATTGCATCGCACTTTGCCAATGCTCTCCGCTACGTTGTTGTTGCCCGACTTGTACTACACGATTGTAGCGCCGCGCTGCTTTTACCATCACGTTACATTCGCCGATTGAATTGGCCAGTGGTTTTTCTACGTACACATCTTTGCCCGCCCGACAGGCTTCAACCATGGGGAGGCAATGCCAATGGTCGGGCGTAGCGATAATGACCGCGTCGATGTCTTTGTTTTCCAATAATTTCCTAAAATCCCCGTACAGTTGGGGTCGTTTTCCCTGCTTACGCATTACTTCATCGGCGCGTTTGTTGCCAATGTTGGTATCAATATCACAAATTGCCGCGCACTCCACATTCGGTTGGTTGAGGGCGTGATTCATGATTCCGTTACCCATATTATTGCAACCAATGACACCAATAACGATTTTTTCATTGGCCGACTTACGCACATGGTTCGTGGCACGGGTTTCAATACTTTGTACAAAGGCGCCCGCTGCCACCGAAAGCTGTGTGGTCTGTTCTAAGAATTTTCTGCGGTTCATTGATTTGAATTATTTTTAACGGTGAAATACAGGAAGAATCAATTTTGGAAAACAGCAACCGATTGTGAATAGCAGCCAGATGGAAATACAACCTATCAAGCATTTCAAGCGGATTTTCTACCCAAAGCGATGAGCGTAGAAAGCGATTGTTTTGACTGTTTAAATGTGGGGAGAAATACCTGTGTTTTAAAGCAATGGGAGCCAACAGTTTTCGACCAAAAACAAACCATTTTTTAAAAACTACGGTTAGTAAATGAAGGGGCATTCCCTAACTTTGTGCCTTTAGCAATCAGCCGCATGAACGTAGCCGAAAACCAACAAAATACTTCCGAAATAGACTTCGAAACCCTCAATCCGAAGCAATACATTATCATTAAAGGCGCTCGCGTCAACAACCTTAAAAACATTGATGTTGCTATTCCCCGCAATAAATTGATTGTGGTCACCGGGGTATCGGGGAGTGGAAAGTCGTCATTGGCTTTTGATACGCTTTTTGCCGAAGGGCAGCGCATGTACGTCGAAAGTTTGAGTAGCTATGCGCGTCAGTTTTTGGGGCGAATGGAAAAACCCGAAGTAGATTATATCAAGGGCGTGTCGCCAGCGGTGGCTATTGAGCAAAAGGTCAATACCCGAAACCCGCGCTCTACCGTAGGTACTACCACCGAGATTTATGATTATCTTAAGCTGCTTTTTGCGCGGGTGGGGGTTACTTATTCGCCCATTTCGGGCTTGCCCGTACGAAAAGATACCGTGACCGACGTGGTTGATTTTATGCTGCACCACGAAGAAGGTACGCGTGTGATGGTGTTGGCACCCTTGATTGTGAAGGAAGAGAGAAGCCTAGCCCAAGAATTAAGTATTTTACTCTCGAAGGGATACACAAGGGTCGTTGTCAATCAGGAAACGAAATCTATTGAGGAATTGATAGAAACTAAGGAGTATGCCGCGTTTTCTGCCGCTGATTTTTTTATTCTTATCGACCGGGCTTCGGTCAAACACGACGATGAAGATACGCAGTTTCGGTTGTCAGATTCGGTACAAACGGCTTTTTTCGAGGGAGAAGGCCTGTGTATTGTCGACGTGATAGGAGGGGAGCGCCGGGCGTTTTCGGATAAGTTTGAACTCGACGGAATGAAGTTTGAAGAGCCTACGGTCAATCTTTTTAGTTTCAATAACCCTTATGGGGCCTGCAAACGTTGCGAAGGTTTTGGAAAAGTGTTGGGGTTGGACCCTGATTTGATTATTCCCGACAAAAACCTCTCGGTATTTGAAGGAGCAATTGCCCCTTGGCGAACCGAAAAAATGGCCGAGTGGCTAGCGCCTCTTCTGCGCCACGGTATTCGTTTTGATTTTCCTATTCACCGGGCCTATAAAGACCTGACCCAAGAGCAAAAAGACATCCTCTGGACGGGAAATACGTATTTTGAAGGGCTAACCGCATTTTTTGAACACCTCGAATCGCAAACCCACAAGGTCCAATACCGCGTCATGCTATCCCGCTACCGTGGTCGTACTACTTGTCCAGAGTGCCGTGGTTCGCGCTTGCGCAAAGATGCGGGGTATGTAAAGATGGGTGGTGTTTCCATTACTGATTTGGTGTTGTTGCCCATTAGTGAGGTGTTGCAGTTTTTTAAGAACCTTTCGTTGCCTGATTATCAATTTAGCATTGCCAAACGTATTTTAATTGAAATAGAAAACCGTTTGGAATACATGGAACGCGTCGGATTGGGCTACTTAACGCTCAATCGTTTGACAAATTCGCTTTCAGGAGGAGAATTTCAGCGGATAAAATTGGCCACGTCTCTGGGCAGCGCACTGGTTGGCTCGATGTATATTTTGGACGAGCCGAGTATTGGGCTTCACCCGCGCGATACCCGCAAGCTAGTAGGCGTGCTGGAATCTCTGCGCGACATGGGCAACACGGTGATTGTGGTAGAGCATGAAGAAGAAGTAATGCGCGCCGCTGACCAAATCATTGACATTGGCCCCGACGCTGGAAATTTAGGGGGCGAAGTGGTATGGCAGGGAAGCTGGGAGGATATTCTGAACCCTATTGAAGGCATTCATTCTCATACCATACGATTCCTGAGGGGTGAAGATAAAATTCCTGTACCTACTTTTCGCCGAAAGGCAACCCATTGGCTTGAACTCACGGGAGCGCGGGAAAATAACCTCAAAGACGTAGACGTAAAGTTCCCGCTTGGGACGTTTACGGTAGTAACGGGCGTATCAGGTTCTGGTAAATCGACGCTTGTTCGAAAAATCTTATTTCCAGCCTTGGCCCGCCAAAAGGGAGAATACAACGAAGAAGCAGGAAAGTACACTAATCTGACGGGAAGTTTGGACCGCATTGACAATCTTGAGATGGTAGACCAAAACCCCATCGGCAAGTCGTCGCGCTCCAATCCCGTTACGTATATCAAGGCTTACGATTACATAAGACAGATGATGAGTGAGGTGCCCTTGGCCAAAGCGCGGGGCTATAAACCCTCTCATTTTTCTTTTAATATCGAGGGAGGCCGCTGTGAAACCTGCCAAGGAGAAGGGCAAGTGAAGATTGAAATGCAGTTCATGGCCGATATTTACCTCAAATGCGAAGCCTGCGGCGGAAAACGATTCAAACAGGAGATTTTGGATGTTCGGTACCAACGTCCCGACCAAGGCTCGGCTGACATTGCCGATATTTTGGATATGACCATTGATGAAGCCATCAGCTTTTTCAGGGCCGATGAACCCAAACTCGCTGACCGCCTTTTGCCGCTTCAGGAAGTGGGCCTCGGCTACGTAAAACTAGGTCAATCGTCCAACACGCTTTCGGGAGGGGAGGCGCAGCGCGTAAAACTGGCTTTCTTTTTGAGCAAATCAAACCCCAATCAAGGACGCTCCTTGTTTATTTTTGATGAGCCCACCACTGGCCTGCATTTTCATGATATACAAAAACTCCTGAAAGCGCTCAATGCGTTGGTAAACCAAGGTGATACCGTGATTGTGATTGAGCACAACGTTGAGGTGATTAAATCGGCAGATTGGATTATTGATATGGGCCCCGAAGGTGGCGAAGCGGGAGGCTATGTCACCTTCGAGGGAACACCCGAAGAAATGGTGAAGCTTTCGGACAATTACACTGCGGTGTTTTTGGAAGAAAAAATGAGGATGTAGGCCTATTTGACAAAAATCTGCAAAGTAGTGCCTTCGTAGACTCCTAAGTTGGCATCTCTCACTTGCTCCATTACGGGGCGCAGAGCGCAGGTGGCTTCATCGACGCAGTCATCACACTTGACATAAAAATGAAGCGATACACAGGGTGTTGGCGCAATAGGGCCGTCAATTACCCTGATGACCTGGGCGAAATTGACTCTTGCAGGTTCCACGCGTAATAAATACCCGCCACCTTTTCCTTTTTGGCTGGACAGAATCCCGTGGTTACGCAGCTCTAAAAGAATAGCTTCCAAGAATTTTTTTGGGATATTTTCACGTTCCGCAATGTGCGAAATGAGAACGGGACCTTTTCCGAATTCTTCGGTCAGCACTTTGAGTGCTTTAAGGGCATATTTTGCTTTCTTTGAGATCATAGCACTAGCACACTATTGAGTAAAAGGTTATAAGAGAGAGGCATAAACAAATTTACTCGATTAATTTAATATATTATATACGAAAAGCTAATTTTTTAAAAACTACCCCGCCTTGTCTATCAATTTGCTTACGATATCAAAGTCTATCTTTAAAACTTTCATACCCAAACGTCTTTACCAATTTGAAGCGCTCATTGGCCTGCCAAATGCCGATGGAAGGAAGATTGACACCGTTGAAGGTGGTAGTTTTCACCATTGTATAGTGAATCATGTCATCAAAGACCAGCGTATCTCCGATTTTTAAAGGTTCGTCAAACGAATAGTCGCCCATAAAATCGCCTGCGAGGCAGGTCATACCGCCTAGTCGGTAGGTAGGTTTATCGGCTACTGGTTCGTGATAGGCACCCAATATGCGCGGTTTGTAAGGCATTTCGAGGGTGTCGGGCATGTGGGCGGCAAAAGAAGTATTTAAGATGGCAACCTCGATTCCCTGGCTTTCTACCATATCCAACACGGTCGATACCAAATACCCGGTTCGCCACGCAATGGCTGACCCTGGCTCTAAAATGACATCCAGATTGTATTTTTCCTTTATTGCTTTTACGAGTGAGATAAGTTTGGGTATATCGTAGCCTTCGCGGGTCATAAGATGCCCGCCGCCCATATTGAGCCACTTGGCTTGGTGGAGCAGGTCGCCAAAGCGGCTTTCGAGGGCTTCGAGGGTACGCTCTAGTACGTCGGAGCCATTTTCGCAAAGTGTATGAAAGTGAATCCCTTCGATTCCTGTGGGCAGTGTATCTCCAAAATGACTGCGTGTTACCCCTAAACGAGACCCAGGAACACAGGGGTTGTACATGTCGGTTTCCACTTCAGAATACTGAGGGTTCACTCGGATTCCGCACGAAACAGTTTTTTCAGGGTGAGTTTGATTATAGTCGTTGACGCGTTGTTTAAACCGCTCCCACTGAGATAATGAATTGAAAGTGAGGTGACTACTGCGTTCCAATACTTCCCCAAACTCTTCATCCTGATAAGCGGGGATGTAGGTGTGCGCCCGATAGCCTAAATATTCATTGATAAGCTTTATTTCATTGAGTGAGCTTGCGGTGGCCCCTGGCAGATACTCGCCCACAATGGGGAATGCGCTATACATAGAAAAGCCTTTCAGTGCCAATATAATTTGGCATCCAGCCTCATCCATGACCTGACGGATAAGTTGGAGGTTTTGGCGTAGAAGACGTTCTTCCAAAACAAAACAAGGCGATGGAATTTGTGCAAAGTCAATGGGCATGATTCTAAATAATAAATGAGGGTGCAAAGGTAAGTAAATCGTGAAGGAAACATTTAATTGGGAGAGTTCGTTTGTTAATTCAGTTATATTCTGGCTGATTTTACGTTAATTTAGAATCTAACAATCGTTTTTTTGTCAATGAAGATAGGATTAGTACTGTCGGGAGGAGGTGCCCGAGGCATCATGCACCTTGGGGTAATAAAAGCGTTACAGGAGCGAAAGGTAGATATTGCTGCTATTTCGGGCACGAGCGCGGGGGCCATCGTTGGGGCGCTTATCGCCCACGGGCATAGTCCAGATGAAGTGCTTGCTAAGTTGCTTACAATCAACTTTTTGAAATACCTTCGTCCTTCGTTTAACGGCCCTGGCCTATTGAGAATGGACAAAGCCGAAGAGCTTTATCGGGAGTTGTTACCCCATAATTCATTTGAAAAATTAAAAATCCCTCTCACTGTTGCAGCCACCGACATAGAAGCTGGCGAAATTGTGTATTTTCAATCGGGGGAGTTGATTCGCCCGCTGATGGCTTCAAGTTGCTTGCCGGGCATCTTTGAACCCATTCGCCACAATAAGCGGCTGTTTGTGGATGGTGCCGTTTTGAATAATCTACCCATCGAGCCGCTCTTAAAAGATGAAGTAAACTTCTTAATTGGGGTCAATTGTAACCCTCCGCTTCCAGATAAGCCAATCCGCTCAATGCGGACCGTCATTGAGCGCAGTTTATTGCTGGCCGTTCGCAATAAAACACAAGAACGTACTCTACAGTGCCAATTGCTGTTTGAACCAAAAGAGGTAGGGAAATACGACATATTTGATGTTCGGAAAGCCCGCGAAATTTTTCTGGTTGGCTACCATTCCGTCACCAAGTCTCCCGATAAACTGCGTATGCTAGAAGATTACGCTAATTTACCAAAGCAATAAATGCTGTTTTATAACTCACTAAAATAGACGAACCCCCCTTTTTTTTAGACAAACTCCTTCGCATAGGGCTATTTTTTTTGCGGTTAAATTGATTTTTTACAAGGTTTTTATTGTACTTTTTAAAGAATTTTTTAAAAGAAACAATTTTGGATTTGACTTTTAGGGACAATTGTTAATACCGTAAATAGGCCCTAATTCCTTAGAAATTTTGCTTAAAAAGGCCTTTTTTGACAATATTATCTACTGTAAGTACAAGTAATTTCATTCTTTTTGGGCTTGAAATTTCTCATTTCCCCAATAAGCCCACTGTTTGAATTGTTATATTCTTTATTTTACTTTACGTTCAGAAATTTTCTTAACCTAACTAAACAAGTACCCTATGAATCGTAACTCTATCTCTTACTTCCCCAAATTTTCTATCCCTCTGATCTAGGATAGGAACAGGCAACATTTTCAAAACTGTGATTGGCTAAACAAACTTGTTTTGCTCGGTTTTTCTATTGCCTTCACTTTAGCGCTTCAGCGATTTTTCCATACATGTTTCACTTTAATCAAACCAAACTAAATTACCCTTATGAGGAAATTTTTATGTATCAACTTTCTGCTTGTGTGCATGGTTTGGGCTACTGGGGTAGCTCAAGACCGTAAAATCACGGGGAAAGTGACCTCGGCAGAGGATGGAAGCCCCCTGCCAGGCGTATCGGTCGTGGTAAAAGGTACATCCAAAGGTGTGAATACCGATGCCGCAGGAAGTTATTCAATCGAGGCTCCGACTAGTGCCACTTTGGTATTTAGTTTTGTGGGTACTGTTTCGCAAGAGATTAATATCGGTAATCGTACGACAGTGGATGTTAAATTAGCCGCAGATACCAAGCAGCTCTCTGAAGTGGTTGTAACCGCCCAAGGTATTGTACGCGAAAAACGTGCATTAGGTTATTCGGTAGCTTCGGTAGATGCCAAAGGTATTCAAGACCGTCCGCAGGCTGACGTAGGTCGTGTACTTCAGGGCAAAGTGGCAGGGGTTAATATTACCCAAACTTCTGGTGTGTCGGGAACGGGTACAAACATCACAATTCGCGGATATTCTTCTATTACTGGGTCTAACCAGCCGCTTTTTGTAGTAGATGGTGTACCTTTCAATTCAAATACCAACTCACGTGCTGGATTTACAGGGGGAGGTCAATCGGCGTCAAGCCGCTTTTTGGATTTGGACCCTAACAGTATTGAAAGTATTAACGTGCTGAAAGGTTTGGCGGCAACCGTATTGTACGGTGACCAAGGCCGTAACGGGGTAATTTTGGTAACTACCAAAGGGGGGAGTAAAAAAGCCCGTAAAACGGAATATAGCCTTACACAATCCTTTTTTACCAACACTGCCCATTTGCCACAGTACCAAAATCAATATGTAGGTGGATTCCAACAAAACTTGGGATACTTCTTTTCTAACTGGGGACCTACCATTGAAGAAGCTAAAATTTATCCTTCACAAAACACCAATACTGCTTTAACCAACCACCCTTACGCATTCTTGTCAAACGCTGCGTTGAGAGGGGCTATGGCTGACTATGTGGCTTCTGTTAGTCCATACACCATGCAAACTTTTCCTAATAACGTAAAAGATTTCTTTCGTACTGGAAAAATAGCCAATACCTCACTTAATATTTCGGGTGGTGGAGAAAAGGTAAGCTACAATATCTCGGCAGGTTATGTAAACGAGCAAGGGTATATTGCCAATAATGATCTGAAGAAGCTGAACTTGGGCCTAGGATTGAATGCCCAACTGAGCAAAAAAGTGACGATCAATACTACCTTCAATTTCGCTAATACAGATCAAGCTACCCCACCTTTGAATAGTGGTGATGGTAACGGTTCGAACGGTGGCTTTCCTTCAATCATCTCTCACGTGATGTTTACACCTCGCCAAGTGGACTTGATGGGCTGGCCGTACGAAAGCCCAGTAGATGGTAGTAGCGTGTATTTTCGCTCGGGCAATGACATCCCTAACCCCCGCTGGATGTTGCAAAATTATAAAACGACCGATGTCGTAAACCGCATCTTTACTACCACTTCAGTAAATATTGACTTGGCTAAAGACTTGGCACTTACGTATCGGGTAGGTTTGGATACTTATTCTGAAAATCAGGAGTATAAATTCAACAAGGGCGGTGTACAGCTGGTCAATGGCTTTTACAATACTTTTGATATAAAGAATACCATTTGGAACAACGATTTGATTTTGTCTTATTCAAAGGCACTCACGTCTAAATTAAACGTAGCGGGTAAATTAGGTGGTAACATTCGTAATGATACATATAGAGGAAACGTGGTAACGAGCCAAAACCAATTGGCACGTAACTTGTTCCGCCACAGTAACTTCATTGACAACGTTGCCCAAGATTTTACCACCGAAGAAACCCGTATGGGTATTTATGGCGAATTAACTGCTGACTACAGCAATTACCTTTTCTTAAACTTTGCGGCTCGTAATGACTGGACCTCGACCGTTGAAAAGGAGAACCGTCGCATTTTCTATCCTTCAGGTAGTATTTCTTTTGTTCCTACCTCTGCTTTTGAAGGCCTGCAAAGTAACTTTTTAAGCTTTTTAAAAGTTCGCGCTGGGGTGGGTACTTCAGCGGGTTTTCCAAGCCCCTACCGTACGCGTAATATTCTCGACCAAAGCGCCCGTGGTTTCTTGAATTCAGCTGGTGCTGCGGTGCAGACTCATGCGGTGAGCAATGTTTTGGGGAACTCTAATCTGAAACCTGAACTACAAACCGAATTCGAATTTGGTTTGGAAGGTAAATTCCTCAACAACCGCGTAAATGCAGATTTAACTTTTTACCGTCGCGATACTCGTAACTTGATCACAGATTCGCCGTTGGATGCTTCTACTGGATTTACCGCTACAACCATCAACATTGGTAAGTTGCGTAACGAAGGTATCGAATTGAGTATTGGTGGTACGGCGGTTAAAAGTGGGAACTTCTCTTGGGAGCCTACGCTAGTATATTCGCGCAACGTCCCTAAAGTACTTGATTTGGGTGGTACGTTACAAGAAGTACAAGTAACGGGCTTTGGCTCGGCATTGGGTAACTACGCCATTGTTGGAAAACCTTTCAATATTATCAAAGGAACAGGATACCGCCGTAATGAGCAAGGACAACTTCTGATTGATGGTCAGGGTTATTTACAAACTACTACTTCTCCCATTATTTTAGGTAACCCTAACCCTGCATTTAATCTAAGCTTTATCAATGAATTTAGCTACAAAGGCATTACGCTCAACATGATGTGGGCCTACCGCCACGGAGGGGCTATGTACTCTTCTACAGCAGGAGCAATTTTAGGGCGGGGTTTGAGCAAAGACACTGGACTTGAGGTAGGATACGACCGTGCTCAGACGTTTATTTTCCCTGGAGTGAAAGCAGATGGCTCGGCAAATACCCACCAAGTAACAGCTTCCGATGTAGGCTTCAACAACGTGTATTTCTTTGGTGATGAAGGTCGTGTTTTTGATGCTACTACCATTCGTTTGCAGGAATTATCGTTGTCATATCAGTTACCTAAAGGACCTCTTTCAAAAATAGGGATTAAAGGTGCGTCGGTGGCCTTGACAGGTAACAACCTTTGGTATCTAGCTCCTAACTTTCCAAAGTATTTGAATTTTGATACGGATAACTTAGGCTTAGGCGTCGGCAATGGACTTGGTTTTGAATTCTTGACTGGACCAAGTGCTCGCCGTATCGGTGGTACATTGAAATTATCATTCTAACCTAATGAAAGAAGATTTTATGGATTCAAAGTAGTAGTTGATGCTTACATTGAAAATGCTACTTAAAATCAATTGCAATAGCAACTTAAAATCAACAATCAACTTAAAATCAACAACAATGATAAAGAAAATTAAAATATCCTTGTTGGCACTGCTTACGGTTGTAGTGAGTTCTTGTGAGCTCAATTTGTTGGATAACCCCAACGCCGTAACTACTGGCAGTACTGACATCAATTACTTGCTCAATAACATCCAAATTAGTCTGGCTGGTCATTTTAACGGATTTAGCGACGCAGGGATGCGCCTTACTCGGATGCTTAACCAAGGGGCTGCCATTTATGACAACGCTATTTCTCCAGGGGGGCAGGATGGAAACTGGAATACCGCTTATGCTGGAATCCTAAACGACGTAAAGACGATTATTCCACTGGCTGAAAAAGCAGAGTTGTTTCAACACGCTGGAGTAGCACGTATCGCTCGTGCTATGGTATTAGCCAATTTGGTGGATCATTATGGCGACGTACCTTTCACCGAAGCGCTCGACCCCGCCAATTTTATCCCAAAAGCTGATGCTGGTGAAGGGATTTATGCCGCGGCTATTGCTGACTTAGATAAGGCCGTCGAAAATATGAATGCAAAATCTAAAGCAGGTTTGACTAGTGACCTTTATTTCGCGGGGAATGCTGATCGGTGGATTCGTGCTGCTAACTCCCTTAAATTAAAGATGTTACTAAACCTTCGTTTGAAAGATGCCGCAGGGTCAAAATCTAAAATTGATGCTTTGATTGCAGGTGGGAAACTGATTTCTGCTAATGCCGAAAACTTTGTTTTCAAATATGGTACTAACTTGACCAACCCTGATACGCGTCACCCACGCTATGCAGCTCAGTACAGCCCAACAGGTGGTGGTGATTATCAATCAAACCAATACATGGGTGTAATGTATGACCGTAGTGACCCACGTATTCGTTTTTACTTCTATCGTCAGACTGTCAGAAACCCAACCGATGTTAATGCCTTGCGCTGCATTACGAATGCAAAACCTGGTCATTATTCAATCAGTGACTATTTCTGCCTCCCTACAGGGGTAGGTTATTGGGGACGCGACCACCTGAGCAACGAAGGTATACCACCAGATGGTTTGTTGCGTACTGCATGGGGGCTTTATCCCGCAGGAGGTCTTTATGACAACAACGCAGGTGTAGGTGTTTCTCTGGGAGCAGGTGCTGGCGGAGCTGGTATTCACCCAATCATGATGCAATCTTTTGTAGATTTTATGTTGGCAGAATCAGCACTGACGCTGAAAACGGCAGGAGATCCTAAGAAACTGCTTGAATCTGGTATTCGTAAATCAATGGCCGATGTTAGAGCTTTGGCTCTTGGTAGCACCGAAGCTGGTAAAATTGGCACTTTTGAAGCTGCCAACGGCATTGTATGGGCGGATGAAGTAAACAAATACGTAGCCAAAACCTTGGACGCTTACGACAAAGCTACTGCTGATAGCGATCGCCTCAATATCATTGCAACGGAGTATTGGCTTTCACTGTATGGAAATGGTATTGAAGCCTACAACATGTACCGTCGTACTGGTAAACCTGCTAATTTGCAGCCAGGCTTAGATCCAAACGTGGGTGGATTTATACGTTCGTTCTACTACCCAACTTCGTATATTGCCCGTAACTCTAACGCCAAACAGAAGGCTAATATGACGTTGCCTGTATTTTGGGATACCAATCCTGCTGGCATGTTGAAATAAAAAGTTGGTGGTAATGAGTTATTGATTTCTATCAAATAACTCATTACCTAATCACCAAATCACTTTAAATCTAATATGACAATGAAACTAATCAAATATTCTTCGCTTATCTTAGCCGTAAGCCTATTTTTTGGGGCTTGTAAGACTGAGATGGTGGAAAAACTCGATGATTTTAACTTGGAGCAAGGTGGATACATGCGTACAGTGACCCCTTATCCAGTAGCGGCTGCTACATTTAGTGTAAGTAAAGCCAACATGGCGGGGACGAAAATGGAGGCCGTATTGGAAGCAGTTACTCCTGATAAAGGAGCTTTGTTTTCCTCCTACGATTTAACCGTAAAATTTGTAGATGCAACCCCTGCCAATGGCAATAAAAGCACTTCAGATGTTACGCTGCGTTCTATCCCTGCTTCTTCATATACCAAAGATGCTACTACTGGCTATCCAAGACATACCCTCGTAATCACGGGTGCGGATGTTCTAACAGCTACAAAGTTGACCGCCGCTGATGTATCAACTGGTGACCGCTTTGAAATCAGTGCTACCATGAAATTGACCAACGGTAAGTCGTTTAATGCGGCCAATACAGGGTTGAATATTACAGGAGGAGCTTTTTACAGCTCTCCCTTTTTCTACCGGTTGAACGTGGTAAACTAAAAAAATACTTTTGTAATAAAAAAATAGCAGCCTTTTGGGGCTGCTATTTTTTTATGTGACGATATTATCCTTTATACAAAATAGCTCTGTCAACTTTAGCAGGTAGTGGTCCCACGGTGCTGATTTTCAGGGCCGCTATATTGGCGCCAGCCTGCGCACATTCGGCGGGTGATTTGCCATCCAACCACGCCGTCAGAAAGCCAGACCAGTACGAATCGCCCGCGCCAGTAGCATCTTTTACTTCAATGGGCTTTCCTGCAATCTCTACATATTGTTTCCCATAATCAGAGGAGACAATACTGCCTTTGCCTCCCAATGTCAAACACACTAATTGTGCGCCCATTTGGTGGAATTTTGCAATAATGGCATCATTGGAAAGGGTTTGCCCGAAGATGCGCTCGGCATCGTCTTCGCTGAGTTTTACGAAAGCCCCGTTTTTGCAATAATCTTCAATAACCTGCTGTGCCTGCGTGCGGTCGGGCCAAATGGAAGGTGCATAATTGGCGTCCAGACTCACAATACACCCAGCGGCTTTGGCGCGCGGGGCGGCGGCTACAACGACACTTTGGGCGGGCTCCTGACTCAAAGCAAAACAGGTAGTATGAAAAAATGAGGCATTTTGAAGTAAATCATCGGGAATATACGCGGCTTGAATCATGCGGTCGGCCGTGCGATAAGCGATAAAGTCGGGTGTACCTTTGGTGCGCGATACTAGCACAATGCTAGTGGGCGCGTGGGTGTCTCGGCCAATATAAGTGGTATCAACACCCGTTTCGGCTACTTTTTCTACGAGGTACGTTCCCACATTATCATTTCCAACGCAAGCGACTAGGGCCGTTGAGTTTCCCAGACGTGCCATGTTGGCGGCAAGGTTGGCGGGACTGCCACCCTGAAATCGTTTGAAGATTTCGGTATCTGCGAGATTTTGCGTAAATTCAGTTCCGATTAAGTCCGCAAGGAGTTCCCCCACCGACACTAAGGCGTATTTTCGAGTCATCATAGGTTTTAGGAAATAGACTGCAATTTAGGAATGGTTTGCAGATTTGCAAAAGAGAAATTTGGCACAAAATTTGAGATAAAATCTTGTATGACAGATAAGCGTTTGTTTATTTTGCAAACACCTATTTGGGAATTAATAAGCCTCCATTGCTCAGTTGCGGTTCGACGTTTCGATAGAGCCTGGCATTGGTGATGTGTAGGTAGTATAATAATAAGCCTCCATAGCCCAGTTGCGGTTCGACGTTTCGATAGAGCGGAGCGTTGGTGATGTGTAGGTGGTATAATGATAAGCCTCCATAGCTCAGTTGGTAGAGCGGCGCATTCGTAATGCGTAGGTCGCAGGTTCAAGTCCTGTTGGAGGCTCGAAGTTAACAGTAAAAACAACCTCTCTGATAACCAGGGAGGTTGTTTTTGTCTAGTGGTATTGGTGATAGGATTCGCAGCTAATTTGGGCAGTATTTTCTCTAATGAACCAGTGCTGGTTTAGGTAAAAACACCTGAGACTTTCAAAAAACATGAAAAGTTGTATTTTTCTCTTACCGCTTGCCATTTGGTTAATGAGTTGTTCATTGGCAACATCGTATCCTGAAACCTTCGAGTATAGCCCGAAAAAAGGAGAAAGTGCTATCGAAATCCAGAAGCAAATGGCAGGGGAGCTGTATGGATTTTACCGAAAAAATAAAGATAAAAAGTACGAGTTTTATGAAGTACAG
Source organism: Runella salmonicolor (assembly GCF_024158025.1). NCBI lineage: Bacteria > Pseudomonadati > Bacteroidota > Cytophagia > Cytophagales > Spirosomataceae > Runella > Runella salmonicolor. The sequence goes on along the minus strand of NZ_JAMZEL010000005.1, from coordinate 44,891 downwards.
GTAAGTGAGGCCAACTTGTTGATTAACTATTGTCCTCACAATCAAACACTCTGCCTCTCTTATGATTTATGCAGCGGATGGACTTTTTACTTTGTACAGGTTGATGAAGTGGCGTTGAAAAAGTTGGCAGACGCACGCCTGCCTTTTGTGGGCTACATTAAATTGCTGACTAGGGAAGAGAATACTAAAAAATGGGGCAAAACCAAAACCCATGCCTGTGGAAACTCTTTTTATGAACAGTAGAGTAGTAGCGAAGGATAAATGAAATGTTCCGTCAAACCCTCCGCTCTGGCGTTTTAAAATCAAGCAACAACTCATTGGGCAATACGACTTTTGGCTCCAAGATTCTAACAAGCTGCCCGAAGGCGTCCTGTTTCATCTTGGTGTCGCCTTTGTCAAAACAGCGATAAGAGTCGTAGTTGACGTAAGCCGTATTGGTAGGCTCGTATAAAAAACCGCCCCTGGGTAAGTGATGATTATCCAATTCGGGCACGTACACCACGGTGAGGGTGATGCTGTCCTGATATTTCGGATAGAATGTCCACGTTAACTTCATTCAAAAATAGGTTGCGTTTTGTTTCGTAAAGTCTCCCTTTATTTTACAAAGTACCAGAATTTTCAGAACAAAGCAATAACGCAGAGGCATTACCAGCGAACCGATTTGAATTTCCAGCCGGGAACCTTTTTTTGCATTTCGGGTTCGTCGTCACGTTTGGTGAGGCCGCAAGCAAGATAATTTTGGTGGAGTTTTGCCAACGCTTCGCGGTCAAGCTCTACGCCCAAGCCGGGTTCTTGCGGCACGAGTACGGCGCCTTCTTCAAACTTAAAACGCCCGCCCACGATAACTTCGTCCGATTGCCAAGGGTAATGCGTGTCTAAGGCATACGTCATTTTTGGCAATGCCGCGCCCAAATGCACCATGGCCGCTAACGAAATGCCCAAGTGGCTGTTGGAGTGCATCGACAAGCCGCGCCCAAAGGTCTCGCAAATGCCCGAAAGGGTCATGGAGGCGCGCAGGCCGCCCCAAAAATGATGGTCGCTCAAAATAATATCTTCCGAGCCAAGGGCAATGCTGTTGGGAATATCCTCAAACGATGTGGTACACATATTGGTAGCAAGCGGCGTTTTGAGGGCTTTGCGTACCTTCGCCATGTTTTCCTGCCCGCGTGTGGGGTCTTCTAAATATTCGAGAATCGGCTCCATTTCTTTGCCGTATTTGATGGCCGTTTCTACGGTCCAGAGGGCGTTGGGGTCAACACGGAGCGGGACATTCGGGCCGAAGGCATCGTACAATGCAAACATGGCATCTACCTCCTGACGCGGCTCAAACACGCCGCCTTTGAGTTTAATAGATTGAAAACCACACTCCTTGCACATGGCTTGGGCTTGGGCTACAATTTCTGCTGGATTCAAGGCACTTGCCTGTCGGGCAGCGGCCCATCCCGTCGCGTTGGGGTCGATGTCAAAAGCTAATTCTCCGCCCGCACCTTCGTATTTATAAAAAAGATAGGCGGAAAAAGGCACGCGGTCGCGCATTTTTCCACCCAGCAAATCCACAATTGGCCGTCCTGTTACTTTACCGATGATGTCCATGCAGGCCACTTCTACGGCGCTGAAAATATGCACCAATTTGCGTTGGTCCCAAGGTGTTTCGCCGCGTTGGGCCGAAGTGTCAGTACCAAAACGCTCCACCAACACATGCCTGATTTCATTTAATTGAAATACATCCCGACCGATGAGCAACGCTTTGGCTTCTTCCAAAGCCGCATCAATATCTTTATTCCCCGGTATTTCGCTGATGCCCGAAATATTATCGTCGGTAATCACCTCCATGATGGTACGAAGCGCATAAGGAGCGTGCAGCCCCGCCGCATTGAGCAGGGGCGGGTCAACAACGGCAATGGGCGTAATGATGATTTCTTTGATACGGGGGCCAAATGTAGATGACATAAGAAAAGTGATTTTTTAAAAATATTTTATTAGCGATTTTTATTACACAGAGAGCCACGGAGTTAAAGATGAGAACCACAAAGAAAATACTCTCTGTGGTTCTTTATAAAAATGCTATTTTCCTCTGTGTAATGTTAAAAACCTCACACTTCTTCCGAAACGGTTTGCAGTAGTCCTTTAATGTAGCCGTAGCAAAACGAAAAAGCCTGTAAACTGGCGGCGGGGTCGTGGTGGTGGGGCACGTGGTCGGGCATGACCATGCCTGCATAGCCCACATCCCGTAACGCTCTGACTACCTGCGCAAAGTTCATTTCGCCGTTGTCAGGGTACACTTCCTGAAAGTTATTAAAATTGCCTTTGATGTTTCGCAAATGGACATTGAAAATCTGATTGCGTTCGCCAACCCATTTGATGATGGGATAAATGTCGTTTTTGGGGTCTTTCAAACCTTCGGCAATGGAGCCGATGCAAAAATTAAACCCGTGGTATTCACTGTCGTAAAGTTTGGCAAAACGTTGAATCCCTTTAAAAACATCGGGGCTATTCCAACGCATTACGCCCCGATAAGCGGCAGGTACTGGTGGGTCGGCGATGTGGTTGGCTAATTTAACTTTATACTCCTTGGCAACGGGCAGAATACGGTCGAGTAGGTAAGTGATTCGCTCAAATATCTGATCAACAGAAACATCCCCCGCTACTGTCTTGGGGTCATTCCTTTTCAACGCTTCTTCATAATTCCACGCGCTGTATTCAGCATTGCCGCGTTTGGGGTCGGTGTATTTTCCAGTGCGAAGCACGGGCAGTATGGTGGTGTTGTAATTCAATACTTTAATGCCCGTTTTGCCCGCTACCTGAATCATCTGCTGAAGATATTCGATTTCGCGGTCGCGCTCTGGACTTTTGCCGAGCATTATATTAGGGTAGGCTACTCTATCAATCCCTGCCGAGGTCAGCGGATAGTGGTAAGCGTCAAGGCTGATGCCGTACTTCTCGCAGGCTTCTTTTTTTGCCAATGAATCTTCCAAGTCCCATCCCTTGCCGGGAATGATTTTTGGAGAGCCTCCGTCGATATTAAATACCCCGTGGCGGGCTTTAAATTCGAGATTTTCCACACTCGTGCCGCCCGATTGGCAACCCACTTTCATGAGTACTTTTTTGGGTGGAGTAGGTAAGGTGGCGGCCTTGGCGTGATCGGGCCCGAAAATGGCCGCTCCTACGGAGCCTGCCGTCATTGTTTTTAGGAAATCGGTACGTTTCATCGTAGTAAGTGGCAAGCCACGGTTAAAGGTTACAGTTGGATAAAGGGCGTTGAAAGATTATTTTTCCAGTAGCAATAACAGCGAGCTGTGGTCGAGTTCGCCGTTTCCCTGCGCTACGGCGGCTTCCATTTGGGCCGCTACCAACGCCGTGCCTTTGAGAGGCACGGAAAATTCTTCGCCCGTTTGGAGGGCAATGCCCATGTCTTTTTTGTGTAATTTTATTTTAAAGCCGGGGTTGAAATTACGGTCAATCATGCGTTTGCCGTGGAGATCAAGAATGCGGCTTTGGGCAAAGCCCCCGAGCAATACTTCCCGCATTTTTTCGAGGTCAACGCCCGCTTTTTGGGCCAAGGCAAAAGCCTCTGCCACGGCCTGAATCGTCATGCCGACAATCATTTGGTTGCAGGCTTTGGTAGTTTGACCCGCGCCGGGCTCACCGATATGCACAATGTTTTTGCCCATGGCCTGAAACAACGGCAATGCTCGCTCAAAAGCATTGGCACTACCGCCAACCATGATTGAAAGCGTGGCGCCAACGGCCCCGACTTGTCCGCCCGAAACGGGAGCGTCTAAGGCCTCTACGCCTTTGGCCTGCATTAAGTGGTAGATATTCACCGCCGTAGCTGGTGCAATGGTCGACATATCAATAAACAACGCCCCCGCTTGAATGCCTTCCAACACGCCGTCGGCTCCCGAAACCACCTGCTCCACATCGGGTGAATCGGGCAACATCGTGATGATGACGTCGGAGTGTTGGGCTAGTTCTTTAGTTGTCAAAAAGGCTGTTGTGCCAGCCTCGGTCAATTCGGTGGCGGCGCTGCTTTTGCTCAAAACAGACACGGGGTAGCCTGCTTTCAGTAAGTTCAAAGCCATGGGTTTTCCCATGATTCCTAGTCCGATAAATCCTACTTTTTCCATATTTTTAAAAATAAATGTATCACGCAGAGCCCCGCAGAGGACAAAGAGCGATTGAGTTATAATTACGTTAGAATCTTTACACCAAAGGGAATAGTTTTGCCCCTATCATGATGACCACGAGGCCCGTCAATCCCATCACTACTAGTAGAGGTGAAATGGTTTTCAAGGCTTCTTTTTCGGTCAAATTGCTGAGTTTACAGATAATCCAGAAACCTGCATCGTTCATCCAAGGCACCAACTTAGAGCCACAGCCGATGGCTAGGCCCAAGTACACGGGGTGAAACTCCAGATTGGCATTATTGGCCATTCCCGACAAAATTCCCGACGCGGTAATCAGCGCAACCGTAGCCGAACCTTGGGCGGTACGCACCACGGCGGCAATGAAAAACGCCATCGGAATGAGGGCCATTTGGTACTCTTTGGTCATGTCGGCAATGCGGGCGCTAATGCCTGTTTGTTGTAACATTCCGCCAAAAGCCCCGCCCGCCGCTGTAATCAAAATAATGCCGCCGCCGCTCATCAAAGCTGCCTGCACAAAAGGTGTAAGGCCCTCTTTGTTGTCTTTCTTTTGGCTGGCCAATAGCAATAGAGCGGCAATCCCGCCCGTGACGATGGCAATGTTTTTGTCGCCGAAAAACTTTACAACCGTGATGAGATTGCTCAAAAAGGGCGATTGGGTCTCACCCGGCTTGAATAGATTACTCAGGAAGGTGTCGGCGCAGATAAACACGATGGGAATCAGTACTGGCAGCAACGAAACGCCCAACCCGGGCAGGTGTTTGGTTTCTTTAGCGGCAATGGATTTGAGGTCTTCCAGCTTAGCATCCAATGAATCTCGCAGTTCAATCGGCCATTTTTTGTTGGCCCACAGGGCGAAAAAATAGCCAGCAGTAATGGTAAACAGCCCGACAATCGTGCCGGCAATCATCATCAAACCAATCGGAATATGCATTTCTCCAATCAAAAACAACGGTCCGGGGGCGGGTGGCACCAGTGAATTAGCCATGGCCGCACCCGCCATAATACACAAAACGAGTAAAAGGTAGTTTTTGCCAATCCGTAACGTCATGGCTTTGGCCAAGGGAATCATCAGGAAAAGAACGGTGTCAAAGAACACGGGAATACCCAAAAAGAAACTGCTCACTAAAAACGCGGCGGGTGCTTTGTCGATGCCCGTGAGGCGTAAAACTGACCGTATGATGCGCTCGGCGGCGCCGCTTTCGAGCATACATTTGCCAATGATGGCGGCCATGGCAATTAGGATACCGATTTTGGCGCAGGTATTCCCAAATTCGGTGGCAATGCGCTCGCCGATGCCTTTTTTGGATAACGCCAATGCCGCCGCAGGAGCAGTGCCTTTGGCCAGTGCAAACTGCTCAATGACGGCAGCAGGCGTCATCAACGCTACCACAAATGCCCCTAACAAAAGCGCCAAAAAGGGGTGTAATTTAAGCCCAATGATGCCACCGACTACGATAAGAACACCAACGGATAGGATAAAAATGGGATCAGTCATTCAAAAAAAGGTTTAGGAACGGAGGTTGGTTGGTGGGTAATCGTCGGAAAGCTTCGGTACTAGGTATACGTTGCCCGGGCTGCTGCTAATTTTTTAGCCATGGCCCGTGCGCCGTCGGCCACAAAGGTGGCGTCGGCACCGCAGGCAATGAAACGGATGCCCATGTCGTGGTACTTTTGGTAATCGTCGGGATTGAAAAACAAGATACCCGTCGATTTGCCCGATTTTTGGGCGGCCTGAATGATTCTTTGGAGGGCGTCGATGAAAATTGGATTGTCGAACTGACCGAAAATCCCGAGTTCCATCGAAAGGTCTGCGGGCCCGATGAAAAGTACATCGACCCCTTCCAACGCGGCGATTTCGTCCAGATGGTTCAGGGCTTCTACGGTTTCGATTTGGATAATACCTAAAAGGCTTTCTTTTGAGGCGTCGTAATACGCCTGGAAATTTTGCCCAAATCCCGTTGCCCGGACCATTTTGGCCACGCCTCGGTTGCCGAACGGCGGATAATGCAGGCCGTTGATTACCTTTTTGGCTTCGATAGCATTGTTTACTTTGGGGCACATAACGCCCGCCGCACCCATGTCCAACACCCGTGAAATACGGGCAGAATCACTGCTCTCGACGCGCACAAAGGCGGCCGTAGGCGTGCTTTCCAGCGCCTGCAATTGCGCCAATACATCCTTTTCCGTACCGGCACCGTGTTCTAAGTCAATCAAGACCCAATCGAACCCTGAGAGTCCTACGATTTCAGCCGTGAGTGGGCTTCCAAGATTTAACCAACACCCGTTGAGGGTTTCTCCTTGTTGGAGTCGTTTTTTTAGATTTTTCATGTATAAAAAAGGATGAAAACAAGATGATTTACTTCTTGTCCCACCATATTCTGGTATCTAAAAGGTTAGGGCCTTGGCGGCTAATGGCCTGTTCTACATTGGTTTTATTTACGTTCAGCTCGGCGTCGGTATAAGTCAGGCGACGAATAAATGGCTCGGTCTTAAGGTCGCTGCCCGGATAAGGGTTTGGCGTCAAAATTGGGTAACCACTGCGACGAAAATTAGCCCATGCTTCGGGCCCAATCAGAAAAGAAGCAACCCAGTATTGGGTGTTGATTTGCTCCAATTCTTTGCCAACCGCGAGCGGATTGGCTTGGACGTAAGTGGTGATGGCGGCGTCGGCGATGGCCGTGCTTGCTCCATAATTTGCAAATTGCTGCATGTGTGCCCGAATACCGTTGGCGTACAAGACGGTGGGGTCGCCTGTGGTCCATTTCCGAAAAGCGGCTTCGGCCAGTAAAAGTTGCGTTTGGGCGTAGGTAACCAGAAAACTTGGCGCGGCCAGACCCGCCATGCGGGTGCGGTCGAGTTGGCTGTAATCCCACAGACTCGCCAGTTTGTTGGCCGTTACGGCTGCGCTGATGGTGGTGTTGTCGTAGCCCAAAGGTGCTCCGATTTGAACCCCTGGTGTGCGATTAGCACGGGATTCTACCTGCTGTGCGCCGCTGGTGGCCCCCACGTACCTAACCGCAATCGAAGCTAAACGTGGGTCATTGTTTTTGCTTAAAAAAGTGACAAAATCCTCGGCCAAATAAAAGAAAGCCGATTGGCCGCCGTTGAGTTGCGAACCCACAGGGTTGGTAAAATTGGCGTTATGACGAATGATGGCATTGTCGGCATTGGCTTGCATGACCCCACCCGCCACGGCTTTGGCTACGTATTCGGCAGCTTTGGTCGGGTTAACTTTTGATAGGCGCATGGCCGCGCGCAGCAGTAGCGAATAGCCCAAGCGTTTCCATTTGGTCACATCTCCGTCGTACAAAACATCGCTGGCTACTCTTGCTTTGGAAGCATCCAGACCAGCCGAAGCGGCATCCAATTCACTCAAAATAGCGGTATAGATTGACTCCTGCGTGTCGTAAACGGGAGTGGCAATGCCTTCCAGATAGTTTTTGCCTGCCTGCGTGTAGGGAATGTCGCCGTAGGTATCGGTCAACAACATGAAGGAATAGGCTTTCCAGATGCGGGCCATGTTGTAAAGATTAGAACGCGCAGGGAGGTCTTTGGTTTTGGCCACCACGTCGGTCAATTCCTTGATATTGGTCTGATAGTAGGTATTCCAGTTGCCAGAGGCTACACCCCGATTGTCCTGGTTGAAGTTTGCCGCCGAACCCTGACCACTGAAAGGCGTAATCATTTGCTTGACGATGGTGGTTTCGTAACTCAAATTACCGTAACCCGGCGCGGTGTTGACGATAGCGGTGTTGAGCTGGTATCCGGGGTCAACAGCGGTCAGGGCAATGGGGTTGACGTTCATTTCGTCAAATCCTTTGTCGCAGGAAGCCAGAAAGCAACAGGCGATTATTGGGAGATAAATACGTATTTTTTTCATCTTGATTCTCTTTTGGTGATTTGAATCTTAAAATTTAACATTCAGATTAAATCCGATACTGCGTGTAACGGGCAATCCCGTGGCTTCTAGTCCAATCAGGTTATCGGAAGGAAAACCGAATTGTTCGGGGTGGATATTGGGAACCCATTTTTTGAGCACGGCCACGTTGTTGGCGACGGCATTGAGCCGAAGTCCTTTGATGAACGGAATGGCTGTGGGGAGGAATTTGGTGAAATCGTAGCCAATCGTGATTTGGCGTAATTGCCACAGACCTGCGTTGTACACAAACTCTTCGGCGATGTTTTGAGAGCGTACCGTTTCGTAATAGGCTTGCACGCCTGACTTGGTTTTGTTGACCTCGCCGTTGGGGTTTACCCCATCTCCGATGACGAAGTTTTCGGCCCTTCCCACCAACGTCGCTTTGTGCAATCCGTGCCGCCACGCGTTGTGGTTGGTGCCCGAAATCATCTTATGGCCTAGTTTGAAATCAATCAAGAATGAAAGGCTTATGCCTCTGTATGTGAGGTTATTGGTAAATCCACCCACCCACAGCGGCAGCGCACTGCCAAACGCAATCTGGGTTGGCGTACGTAACGGACGGCCATTACCAGCATCAAATACCTGACGGCCTTGGGCGTCGCGGAGGTAGCCAAAGCCAAACAATTGTCCCATCGGTTGGCCTACCACTTGGCGCAGTTCACCCGTAAAGTCACCCGTGCCGACGGTAATCATATTGTCGCTCACGCCACTGCCCAAATCAAGTACTTTGGTTTTGTTATAAGCCGCATTGAAAATAAAATTCCAACTGAAATCCTGACGTCTGATGGGGTTTAGATTGACCAACATTTCCAAACCTTGATTACGGCTTTGGCCGACGTTGATTAATTGATTGAGGTAGCCGCCCGCGTTGGAGGTTTGAGCGCGGAGGATTTGGTCGGACGACAATTTGTCGTAGTACGTAAAATCCAATCCAATCAGGTTGTTAAACAGCTTCAACTCTAATCCAAACTCTTTCTCCGAAACCCGCATTGGACGGAGGTTGGCATTCGGAACGGTTGAGCCGCTGATGCTTCCCAAAGGCTGTGCTACGCCGCTCGGCGACGGAAATTGCTGGGGATTGATGCCATAAAAAAGGTTGTTGGCATACGGCGACACGTCGGTGTCGCTTCCCACTTCGGCGTAGGCAGCCCTAATTTTACCGAAGTTAATCCAAGAGGGTAAAGAGGTAGCAAATGCCTGCGAGAACACAAAACTCGCCGTAATGGAAGGGTATAAAATGCTGCGATTGGCAGGCGATAAGGTTGAAAACCAGTCGTTTCTGACGGTTCCGTTTAAGAATAAATAGTCTTTGAATGAAACCTCTGCCGACGCATACAACGAATTTACCTGACGCTCCGAGAACTCATAGGTAGCGTCGCGCTGGCGGCTATTGCCGATGGTGTACAGGTCGCGGGTGTAAAAATCTTGGACAAATACGTTATGGCGGCTGATGCGGCGATACATTTGGTTGCCCCCTACGTTCACGTTGACGCCCACAGCACCGAAGGTTTTATTGGCTCCCAACAAGAAGTCAGCGTTGAGTTCGCGCACGTTGCGGGCATCCTGCACGTATTGGCCGTTCACAAATCCGGCGGGAGCGGCGGGTTGACGTTGGGTGCCCGTGGGCAAGTTGTAATCCTGTTCACGAGAATAGTAATCCTGACCAACTCGACCCTGCAAAAACAGCCAATTGGTGAAATTATAGCGAGCGGTCAGGTTGCCAAACACACGGTCGTTGCGGATGTTATCAAAACGTTTGAGGGCAAAATAAGGGTTGGTACGGTTGGTAAAGCGCGACCATACAGTTTCGTTGCCGTTGGCATCGGAGGCGTATTTTTCCAATAAATCCAACGGCATCGAATTGGCCATGTTGAAGATAATTACTGGGCTGTAATCCTGCTCGGCAATGTTTGGTGGATTTTTGCGGTACTCGTTAGAGTAGTTAACGTTGCCCGAAACGGTCAGTTTTTTAAGCGTTTGCGTAAAACCCAAATTAATGGTTCGGCGGTCGTAGCCAGAGTTGCGCAAAATGGTACGGTTGTCTAAGTTGGAAACCGAAAGACTGAAGCCCCCGTTTTCGTTGCCCGAAGACAGGGTCAAGGTGTTAGTCCAAGTGTAACCTTTTTGATAAAACTTTGAGATTTGATTGCGCTGCGGCTCGTACGGAACGGTGATGTTGTCAAAAAGAATATGGGTCATGCCAGGCTGAAACTTCTCTCCAAAACTCCACTGACCTGAGGTGGGAAAAGGTGCCGTAGGGCGAACGCCGTTTTCGCCTTGTCCGTATTCGTATTGATAATCAGTGTAATCCAACGGAGTTTCAGACGTAAAATTAGAGTTGTAACTCAGCGAAATCCCCGAGCCTGTGCCGCGTGTTTTGGTGGTAATCATGATAACCCCATCTTTGGCTCGTGACCCGTAAAGGGCTGACGCGGCTGCCCCTTTCAAGACCGTCATGGCCTCGATGTCGTCGGGGTTGATGCTGCTCAATCCGTCGCCACCGTCGGAGGTTCTATTGCTTCCCTTTTCAGAAACATCGCCCCGCGCACCGTTGTTGGTGTTGTCAATCGGCACGCCGTTGACCACGATTAGAGGTGAGTTGTTGCCGCCGAACGAAGATTGCCCGCGAATACGGATTTTGCTTGTTCCCGCTGGCCCAGAGCCCAACGATGTGATGTTTACCCCCGCCATTTTTCCCTGCAAGGCATTCATAAAATTGGCGGTACGGTTTACGGTCATCTCTTCCGTACCTACCGTGGCGGTGGCGTAGCCGATGCTTTTGGCCTGTTTTTTAATCCCCAAGGCCGTCACGACAACCTCGCCCAAAGATTTGCTTTCGGGGGCTAAAGAAACGGAAATATTGGTCTGATTGCCAACGGTGATTTCTTTGCTTTCATAGCCTACGTAGCTGAAAACCAATACGGCAGCGGTTTCGGGTACTTCCAACTGAAAAGCGCCATCCACGTTGGTGGTGGTGCCTCGCTGGGTGCCTTTAATTAACACGCTCACACCAGGTAGCCCCGTGCCTTTTTCATCGGTAACTTTTCCTTTGACGGTTTGTGCCATTACCTCCGCCTTTTCCAAACTCTTCACTTGCGGTATTTCGCTCGTTATGGGTTTTTCGGTGGGTTGTTCGGGACTGACACTCTCTTGAAATCGGGCGTCAGCTTCCGCCGTTTTAGGAGATTTTTTGGTTTCCAAAATAACGTAGGAACCGTTTTTGACTTTCTTATAACTCAGGCCCGATGTCCGTAAAATACGGTCCAGATTTTGTTCCAGATTTGCGTTCAAATTGACGACATCAGAAGAAACGGTAATGCCTTCTACTAGGCCACCCTCAAACAAAATATCTACTTGATAGCGACTTTTGAGGTCTTTGAGCACATCCCTCAACTTCAGCATGGTTGGTGCGGCGGCCTCTGATTTTTGAGGCAGCTTGTAGGCACGGGCGTAGGTTTGCGCCCAAATGGGATGCCCGCTTAGCGACAAAGCTAGGAGCATGAAACCCATCCCGCAGGATTTTTGTAGGCTTTTTTTCATAGTAGAGAACGGTTTAGCGGCTATTGGTTATCAGTTAGAATCACGGTGTTACCCGTTTTTACAATTTTGATATTGAAAATTTCGGAGACAATACCGAGTAATTCGTCCGCGTTTTCGGCGCGAAAAGACCCTACGAGCGTGCGTTTTGAAAGGGTTTCATCTTTGATAATGACCTGAATCCCGTAGTTTTCATCCATTATTTTGGCAAACTCTTCCAGCGTAGTATCATCAAATACAAAGCGATGGTCTTTCCACGCGGCGTATTTTTCGGGTTGCGGGGTTACTTCCTGCTGGAGGTGATTGCTTTGGTCGAGCGTCACCAAGTCGCCAGGTTTCATGATAACCTGTTTTTGGGTTTGCCCTTCGCGGTAGCGCAACTGCACTTTGCCCTTGTTGAGTACGACTTTGGCGGTTTGCTGACGCGAGTACACCGTAAACTCCGTACCTAGCACCACAACCTCAAACCCCTTGTTGGTTTTGACGATAAACTTCTGATGATTAGGCGTATGTTTTACGTCAAAATTGGCTTCTCCCGTCAACAACACTTCGCGGGTTTTGGCCCCAAAACCAAAACGCGGTACCCGCAGGGATGAATTTGCGTTGAGCGTCACTTTGGTCTGATCGCTGAGCTCCAATGATTTGGTTTCACCAAACGCCGTGCTGTGGGTTTGATATATGATATTGTTTCTGAACACCCAACTGCCGACCAACAGTCCTCCAATCAAACAGGCCGCCAGCATCCATAGCCCGAAATGTCGCGGTGTAGGAAGTGGGGTTTCTTCCGTTGGGAAAATAAGGGACGGATTTTGGTCAAATTGGTCGGCGTAGGCATGAAACCGTTCAAGGGCTTCGGGCAAGCTCGTCAAATATTGAGGACGTTGGTACTCGTACTCGACCAACCACTTATAAAATAGCTCTTCATTGGAGGGGTGTTTGACCCACTCGTCAACCATTTGTTTTTGTAAGGCGGATGTTTTTCCTGACAAATAGCTGAATATGAATTCTTTGTTGATTTCTGCGTTCATTGATGCTTTCTTTTGTGACCCGACAAGAATCGTTTTTTTGTTCCTTACAAGCGAGGAGTTTTACATAAAAAATCAGTGAAAAAGCCCCGTAAGGAAAGCGAATAATGAGAGCAACCACTTGTCTTTCAAAAGATCTCGAATGTACTGGTTGGCGCGGGTGAGCTGTACATCGACGGTCTTGACGGATAGATTGAGTTCGTCGGCGATTTCGCGGTACTTTTTACCTTCAAATTTTTGCATCAGATAAATCCGCCGCCGTTCGAGAGGTAGCTTGTTTACGGCTTCTTCTACGTCGTGGTATAATTCTTCAAACTGACTGATTTGGTCGGGTTGCTGCTCGTCGAGGATGGGTTTTTGGGCAGCTTCGCCGAGGTCGGCTTTGCGGCTCAAATCCCAACGGAGATGGTTATACGCCCGATTTCGCACCGTCCGAAACAAATACAGACGGTAGGAAGAATCTATTTCCAGAAAAGTCTTGTTGGCGTAAAACTGAAAGAAAATCTCAGAAACCAAGTCCTCGGCAATTTCGCGCGAGCCGACAAACTTCACCGCGTGCGTACACATCGGTTGGTAATAGCGTTTGTACAGCAACTCTACCCCAAGCCGCAGGCTGGTTTCCAGCGTTTTGCGGATAAACAATTCATCATCCAACTCAAAAGTGGTTTTGAGAGGTGGGTTGGCTGGGTTAAGCGGAATGGAAGGAGCACCCAAGGCTTTTGGGTTTCGCTCTTCGTAAGGTTCGTTGTACGCCTGCTCCATCGTTTGTGCCTGAGGGTAATATTGCTGAAGGATTTATATACCTTTCCGTAATCTACTACTAAGACAAGTTGGGAGGTCGGAACTCCTTACATAAATATAAAAATATTTTTATTTTTTTGAATGTTATTAATTTTTCAACTAAAAATCAACCCTAAATACCCGTTTTCTGGTCTAAAATACTAAAACCTTATGAACGCATGAATTATACCGAATTGTAGTAATTTTGAGCCTAACACTTAAAAAAATACGTTGAATGAAAATGAAGAAATTATTACTCGCTACTTTGGTTTGTACGGCATTTTTATCGCCTCTGCTTCTGAACGCCCAACGATGGGAACAGGTAGGCAAAAAAGGGGACTGGGCAAATACCATTGGTGTTGTGGGCATGGGTGGCTACTTATACAGCATTGAAAAAGACGGGACGCTGTTTCAAACCGATAAACAGGGAAATTACCGACAGCTTGGCGATAAAGGATTATTTGATAATGCCGACCTGCTGGTGTCGTTGGACAACGAAATTTGGACCATTGAAGATGGCTCTCTTTACCAGACAATTCCCTCAAAGGCAGTTTGGCGACAAGTGGGTAAACCGGGCGATTGGAAAGATACGCAGGGAATGGTAGGCCTGAATGGAAAGCTTTACAGCATTGAAACCAGCGGAACGCTTTACGAAACCTCCAAAGACGGTACTTGGCGACAAATCGGTAATGATGGGGAGTTTACCGATGCCGAAATGCTCGAAGCCATGGACGGACATCTGTGGACGGTCGAAAAAGGTACACTTTATAAAAGCAACATGAAAACCCTGCGCTGGCAGCAGGTAGGCAAGGTGGGAGATTGGGAAAATACCATTGCGATGGTGGCCGACCGTGGCTTTTTGTGGAGTGTAGAAGCTGACGGAACGCTTTTCAAAACTGATAAAAACGGAAACTACGAGCAAGTAGGCGAAAAAGGCCTCCTGAGCGCAGTAACGCGCATTATTGCCATGGATAACACACTCTACGTCATTGAAAACGGTACATTGTATCGCACGAAAGGCTAAGAAAACAGTTGAGAACGTCGGCGAGGGCTGCGCGCCCCGGTTCAAACCTCGCCGACGTTAGCATTTTTAATGAATTGTATAAACCGAAAGGGTCGTTATCTTCGCCTTTCCACCTTCCGACGTCAACGTGATTCCGCCTTCGTGTTTTGTAGGGAAAACCCATTCGGTCAGGGCTTGCTCGCCGTCCTGCGCGAATAACTCAAGGATTGACTTGTCGGCCAATAGCCTGATTTTAAGCTTCCCATCTTTCAACGGCACTTTCACACGCTCCACGCTCGAAAACCTCGGATGAAAATTCACCTGTCCCGAACGCGTGCGGTCGAGGGATAATTCCTGAGTGTTGGCATCGTAGCGGATGGCCGTAGCTTCGCCTTGGCTTTGGAAGACATTGAGCGTGACCACCTTGGCCTGTTGTGGTTGGATTTCTAGCGTCAAATCAAATACTTCGCCTTTGAACGGCACTTCATACGTGCCATCAACCACCTTGTTTTTAACGCTGAGAGCCTCTTTTTGGGCACTTTTAAGTTGAATAATGGGCTGTTGAACAAGTCGGAGTCCATCGGTTGTTTTTTTCAGTGAAAACTCTCGGGCCACCGAAAACCCACCCCGCCACGTGTCACCAGTCGGGATTTCGCGGGCGTATTCCCAATCGTTTATCCAGCCAATCATAACGGGTTTGGCGTGCGATTTTGGCAAATTATTGAAGGGAATGGCCGCATAAAAATCCTTGCCTTCGTCCACGTACAGGATTTCATTTTGTTTTTGGGGAGTGAAGGTTTTTCCGTCAAAATCGCCCACAAAATACTGCATGGCCAAGTAATTCTTTTGGCGGTGCCCACTCGAAATCATCAAAACCCACTTGGTTTCATTGGTTCCTTCCACGGGTACTTTGGTCAGGGAGGGGCATTCCCAAATCTTGGTCATGTCGCCTTGCTTGCCAAATTCACTCAGTAATGTCCAATTTTTCAGGTCTTTGGATTCATAAAACTGAGCCATGTATTCGAGTGGCTTTACGACGGTCATAATCCAGACTTGCTTTTCGGGATACCAAATCACGTTGGGGTCGCGGAAGTCCTTCATGCCTAAGTCCAACACGGGGTTTTTGTCGTAACGTTTCCAGGTTCTGCCTTTATCGGCGCTGTACGCGATACTCTGGTGCTGGGCTTTGCCTTCAATGTGCGACGTAAAAATCGCCACCATTCCTTTGGTAAAGCCTTTCTCAAAGAAGCCCGAAGTATTCATGCTGTCGATGACGGCACAGCCCGAAAAAATCATGGTTTGGGTTCCGTCAGCGTTGTCAAACTCAGGCAGGGCCACGGGGAGCGTTTCCCAGTTTTTGAGGTCTTTGCTCACAGCATGTCCCCAGCTCATGTGCCCCCATACATTACCGAAAGGGTTGTATTGGTAAAATAAATGGTATTCTCCGTCAAGATACACCATTCCATTGGGGTCATTTACCCAATTTTTTGGCGCGGTATAGTGGTACTGCGGACGATAATCTTGGGGTTTGTTTTGTGCAAAACAAGCCACTGAGAAAAGGAGAAACAACAGACAAGGGGCTATTTTTTTCATTCGTATGTGTCATTAAAAAGTTTCCAAATGTACCTTTTTACAATAAGAATGGTAGCAGTAAGATATAACCACTACCATTTCTTTCATGTGTTTCTAATCTATCAGTATTTGTTTTTTAATACCCTGGATTCTGCTTATAAAGTCCGTTGGTAAACGTAATTTCAGCCTGCGGAATGGGTAAATATTCATCGCGTCCAGCGGTAAATTTCGCCGTTGCCAAGTATGTTCTGCTCACTTTCTCTTTGGCGATGTAGGCATTGAGCGTGGGCTCAGCAATGCCCCAACGAACTAAGTCAAAGAAGCGCGAACCTTCGGTTGCAAACTCCAAACGGCGTTCCCATTGCAAAGCTTTGAAAGCAAACTCCTGCGTCCAGCCCGTAGCCGAATAGGGTTTTACGTTGTACTTTGAAGCAAAGGTCCCGTCGAGTTTTTTGAGGCGGCCCGTACTGGCGGCGGCTCTTTCTCGGATTTGATTGATCAGCGGCAACGCGTTGGCGGGTTGACCCAATTGGATATAGGCCTCGGCCTGCATCAGCAGCACATCATCGTATCGAAGAATATCGTAATTTTTAGCGGTTCCCATAAAAGGACCGAGTTTGAAATACGACCCGCTCGTGGCCAATTGCTGAAAGCGCATGGTATGAAAATTACCATACACGCCTGGGTCGCGTACCCAGCTGTTGCTGAACAACTTAGTGTTGTCGTATTTGTACACATGCCCGTCAATACCTACGGTATGGTCGAGGCGCGGGTCAACGGTTTGGGTGGCCAAATCGGCGGGTTTGTTGTTGAAAGTATCAAAATTGGGCAATCCGTTGGCATCGGTGGTGTGGGCATTGACCAAATTCTGGCTTCCTGCATGAAACCCGCAGCACCCGTATTGAGGCGCGCCGTGTGGGTAATTCAGACCATCTTCGTAGCTCATGCGACCCGCAGTGGTGCCGTCATTGACGGTAAACTGAATGGCGAAAATAGACTCGGGACCGTTTTCGGTTTCGGGCAGGAAGTTGTCGGCAATGTCTTTGCTCAAGCTGTATTTTCCTGAAGAAATCACGGCCTGCGTCAGCGTCACTACTTCCTGTAAGCGGCCTTTATTGATATTGGTCACTTTGTGGTTACTGTCCTGCTCGTAAGCTTGATACAGCCTTAATTTGGCCAAATACGCCTGCGCTGATAGTTTATTGGCTCTTCCTAATTCTGCCTGCGAGGTGGGCAGATTGTCAATGGCAAATTGGAAATCAGCCGCAATTTTGTTCCATGATTCTTCATTGGTCAGGGTATTGGAAACCTTTAAAATATCCGCTTCGGTGGCCGTTTCGTCAAAAATTGGGATGTTTTTGTACAGCAGCTTCATGGTAAAATAGCTGTGCGCTCTCAAAAAACGTAACTCCGCCAAACGTATTTTTTTGTTGGGAAAATTGGCTTCTGTCAGGGTGTTGACCGCGCGCAGCGCCACATTACATCTCGAAATGGACTTAAACAAATTTTGCCACGTACGGGTCACGAAAGCGCCCATGGTAGGCGTGACCAAATTGTAGTGCTCAAGGGCGTCGATTTCTCCCACGTCGCCCGTACCGCCACCGCCTTTGTAGGTGTCGTCGGAACGTACGCTGCCGTACACCCAATTGCTATAAATAGGCCCAATCATATCGCCGTTGCCGATGGCGGCGTAGGCGGAGGTCACCAAGCCGTCAATGGCCGTTGGTGAGGTGAGGTCAGAGGACGACAATACGCCCGTAGGAGTGTAATCAAGGGCATTTTCGCAGGAGCTGAACGCCAGTATTCCCGAAATAAATATAGTGGAGAATAGTTTCTTTTTCATGTTTGCTCTAATTAGAATGTATTAAAATGACGCGTTAACACCGAAAGTGAACGTTTTTGGAATAGGTACAGGTCCAAGGTCAATACGCTCAGGGTCAGGACTTAAATAATTCTTGCTCTTAAACCAAAACAAGTTTTCGGCCATGGCGAATACGCGCAGTCGAGTAAAGACTCCTTTGGCGTTAATGCTGTATCCCAATTGAATGTTTCGCATTTTAAAATAAGATGTATTGACGATGAAGTAGTCAGAAGTGCGTCCTTCGCCGTTGTTATCTTTTAGGGTCAAAGCGGGAACATTAGTATTGGTATTTTGGGGTGTCCAAGCGTCAAATACGCCGGGGCCTACGTTCTCACGTCCTTTCATTAAATTATTGAACAGCGTATAGACATCAAAACCTTTGCGGCCAGCGACGCCTGAACCAAAGAGAGACAGGTCAAATTTTTTGTAGGTCAAATCAACCCGCAACCCGTACTCCAACGCGGGCAGGGTAGTACCAATCCATGTTCTGTCCAAATCGTCGATTCTGTTGTCGTTGTTGATGTCCACGTAGCGGATTCGGCCTGGCCCTGCGCCTACTTGCACGGGGGCGGCGTCTACTTCCGATTGCGATTGGAACAATCCGTCGGTTTTGTAGCCAAAGATGTCAAATTGGGAGTGACCGATGATGGTATTGACGAGGTTACCGGCGTAGGCAGGGCGTACGTTCTCGGGCAGTTCGGTAATTCTATCCCGGAAGTGGGTGAAGTTTGCCACAACATTGTATTTCAAATCCCGTTGCGTCATACCGCGATAGCCCAGCACAAATTCCCAGCCTTTGTTTGATTTTGAGGCTCCGTTTACGGCTTTTGACTGTCCTTCGCCAAGCGCGGAAGCAACGGGAGGAGTAATCAAAATACCCGAGGTTTTACGGGTAAAATAATCAAAAGATCCAAAGATGCGATTGTTCAAAATGGCAAAATCAGTTCCGACGTTGATTTCGTCGGTGGTTTCCCATTTCAGTGCTGAGTTGGCGGCTTGGGTTTGAACAAAGCCTGAAGGCAATGTGCCCGTATTGGCCCCTGATAAAGCATAGGCCGTGCCGATGTTCATGTACTGTTCCCAAAAACCACCCACCAACTGTGCCTGCGTGGTGCCATAGCGGGTATCAAACAATCCGAAACGAGCCAAGTCGCCAATTTGTTGATTTCCAACGCGCCCCGCACCGATTCTTACTTTCAGTTCTGAAAAGAGGCTGTTGTTTTTCATGAATTCTTCTTGGTCAATTCTCCAGCCCAACGAAGCTGCTGGGAAAATACCGTAGCGGTTGTCGGTACCAAAACGAGACGAACCGTCGCGACGAATAGTGACCGCCACTAAGTATTTATCCGAAAAATTATAATCAACCCGCGCAAACTGCGACAGCAAACGGTGGCCAGTTGAGCCGCCCGTTACGGTGGTGTTGCCTGTGCCAGCGTTCAGCGTAAAATAATCTTCGGTTTGCAGGGCAAATCCTTCTTTTTTGGTGGTTTGGAAGTTCAAATCTGTTTTGATGTATTCAGTTCCAACCAAAAACTTGAAGTGATTTTTGTCGTTCAGGTCCCAATTGTACCGCAATGTATTTGACCAAGTAGTGCTCAAAAAATGGTTTTGGTCAAAGAATAAGCTGTTGGTGGTGCGGTTAAACGCTCCTTCCGAAAAGGTTGGCGTGATTACTTTATTCAAAAAGCGCGCATCATCTGCGCCCAAATTTGATTTGAAAAACAGGTTTTTGATGGGTTGAATTTCTACAAAAATATTTCCGAAGGTGCTCAAACGGTTGGCGTTGTTCCACTTGGCAATGTCCTGCATGTGGAGTGGGTTGTTACGGTCAGAATAGCCTGCTCCAGAAGCCCCCGCATAAGTAACCCCGTCTTTTTGGAAAACAGGAATGGTTGGAACTAACGTAACGGCCAATGAAGTAGTGGAAGCGCCGCCTAAGTCGTTGGCAGTCAGGGTTTCGTTGGAGTTGGCAACGCGTAAGTTGATGCCAAAGCGCACTTTATCATCAAAGGCGCGGGTGAGGGCATTGATGCTGCCACTCAAACGGTCGTAGTTGGTAAACCGCAGCATCCCTGTATTCTTGAGGTGGCCCAAGTTTATTTCGAGTGAGGAGGTTTTGGTGCCGTATGAAGCTGTAAAGTCATTTCTGGTCACGATGCCCGTTTTGTACATTACATCTTGCCAATCGGTATCACCGGCGGGTGTATTGGGGTCGCCGCCCACGAAAGGCTTCACCGTCACGCCCGTCAATACGGGATTACTAAAGTTTTTGTTCCAATTAAAATCGTAAATCTCACCGTAACCTGCCGCGGGGTCTTGGCCGTCATTGACCGATGCTTGCCACAAAGCGCGGCCTCTGTCGACGGCGTTCAGCATTTTGAAGCGCATTGATTTTTCAGATTGTGCCGATACACTGCTGTTGAACTGAAATTCGATTTTGCCGTTGGTATTGCCGCCGTTTTTGGTGGTGACGATAATCACGCCGTTGGAAGCGCGCGCTCCGTAAATGGATTCGGCCGAGGCATCTTTCAACACCTGAATAGACTCAATGTTGGCTGGGTTCATGTTTTGGAACACTTCGGGGCGTGTGGTCGGAATTCCATCAATGACGTAAAGCGGGTCGTTGTTTCCCAAAGTATTGGCCCCGCGAATCAAGATTCGGCTGTTGGAACCGTTGGGAGAGCCGTCTCTTTCGATGTACAAGCCCGGTACCCGTCCTTGCAAAGACTGCATGGGATTGCCTGAGCTGTTGTTTTTGATGGGGGCCAATTCAACCACCGCTACCGAGCCCGTCAAATCTTCTTTTCGCTGCGTAGTGTAGCCCACCACCACTACTTCGCCGAGGGCGCCGCCGGGAGTGAGGCTGACGTTTACTGTGCTGATTCTAGTAATTGAAACCTCTTTGGTGGTGTAACCGATGAACGAAACTTTGAGCGTGGTGGCGTTGTCGGGTACTGAAATCGAGAATTTACCTTCGGCGTTGGCGGTAGTTCCGATGGTGGTACCAGCCACCAGAATGCTGGCACCTACGAGTGGCTCGTTGTTGTCTTCGCCCGTAACGCTGCCCGTTACGACGCGTTGCGCCAAAACGATTTGCAGCGAAAGCAGCCACGCTGCGATGACCGGAAGATAGTGCTTCATCTTGGTTAAGTAGAGAATTTTAGTGTTCATAGTAGATTGTTATTGTATTTGGGGGGTGAGAAAAGAATGAATTTCGGAAGCAGTAACCAAAGGCGTAGCACCGCGATACGTGGCAACCAACGAGCCCATGGCGCAGGCAAACTGCACACTGTCGGCGGGGGATTGACCTTCTAACAGACAGGTGAGCAAGGCGGCCAAAAACGAATCACCACTACCGATGGTGTCTTGGACGTCGACCCGAAAACCTGCACTTTGGTAGAATTTTCCACCCGTCCATAGCATAGCTCCGTGCTCGCCTTTGGTTACGCAAATGGTTTGAATATCAAAGGTTTCAGCCAAAGTGATGATGGCGCTTTGCTCGTCGTCATTGGGCGCGTACCACGCTGCCAGCATGTCTAGTTCGTTGGCATTCATCTTGACCATATCGGCAGCGCGCAAGAGTTGTTCAAGCGTATTTTGGTCATAATGCGGAGCGCGCAGATTGACGTCAAAAACCTTGAAACGCGCTTTTTTGAGCAATCGAAAAAGCGTATCGGCCGACGCCGCACTGCGAGCGGCCAAGCTGCCGTACACAAATACATCGGCATTGGCGACGGTGGTTTCGAGGGCTTCATCGCATTGGATATAGTCCCAAGCCACGGGCTGGACAATCTTGTAGGTAACTTCGTTTTTGTCGCTGACGTTGGCCTTAACCACGCCCGTCAGGTGCGTTTCGCCTTGTTGAATCAAGTCGGTAGTTAGTCCTTTTTCTTTGAGAAAATCGAGGAGTTCCTTGCCTAATTCATCGTGGCCGATGCGGCTGATCATCTGAGGGTTATGGCCTAGATTTTTGAGGTGAACGGCCACGTTCATCGGCGCTCCACCAGGCTGTTTTCCCGTGGGCAACACATCCCAAAGCATTTCTCCAAAACAAATAATGTTGGTTTTCATATTGGTAGAAGGATTAAAGTCTTAGTGAGCAAAAACGGTAGGTTCGATTTTTTCGAGCGAAGAGCCCTTGGTTTCGGGCATGATTTTCCAGACAAAAAGCAGTTGGAGTAGCATCATGCCAGAGAAGAACAGAAACGTATTGCCGCCGCCCAAATAGGCCGCAATAGACGGGAAGCTGAAGGCTACAATGGCCGCCATAATCCAGTGCGTAAAACTCCCTAATGCCTGACCGTTGGCGCGTACTTCGTTGGGGAAGATTTCCGAAATAAACACCCAAATCACCGCTCCCTGAGAGAAGGCAAAAAAAGCGATGTACACAAAAAGCAAAACTGGAACGGTCATGCCGAAATCTTCTAAATAGAAGGCACGCGCTACCAAACCCAGCGTCACAATCAAACCTATTGAACCCACGAGCATCAACTTACGGCGACCGAAACGGTCAATGACATTCAGGGCCAACAGCGTGAAAACCAAATTGGTCAACCCAATACCCGCCGACGAAAGCAAGGCCGAATCTTTGCCCAAACCAGTCATTTCAAAAATGCGTGGTGCGTAGTAGATGATGGCGTTGATGCCCGAAAGTTGGTTGAAAAGAGCAAACAGCACCGCCAGCATCACAGGGGTTTTATACTTGCCCGAAAAAAGTTGGGGTTTGCGTTGAGTGGTATCGGCTTGGCTGTTGGAAATGCGCTCAAGCGTTTGGATAGCGGTTTCGGGGTCAATGATTTGAAGAATAGACAAGGCCTCGGCGGTTTTGCCTTTCTTTAAGACTAACCAACGCGGACTTTCGGGAATGTTGAGCACCGTAATGATAAACAACAACGCTGGAAATGCCTGCACGCCCAACATCCAACGCCATGCTTCCTGCGGAATATCTTGTAGAAAATAATTGGAAATGTAGGCAATCAGAATTCCGAAAACGACATTGAATTGAAACATCGCCACCATTTTGCCGCGCGAACGGGCCGGCGAAATTTCGGTGATGTACATCGGCGCCGCTACTGACGAAGCGCCTACGCCCAAACCGCCCAGAAAGCGGAACACCAAAAACAAACTCCAATCGTGGGCCAAGGCCGTGCCAAGCGCCGAGAGTAAATACGAAACGGCAATCCAGAACAACGTCTTTTTGCGCCCGAGGCGGTCGGCAGGAATGCCGCCAAAAAACGACCCCACCACGGTTCCGATTAAGGCGATAGAAACGGTCAGGCCGTGTTGGAAAGGAGTGAGTGACCAAAGCCGTTGGAGGGTTTGCTCTACACCCGAAATAACGGCCGTATCAAACCCGAAAAGAAAACCGCCCAATGCGGCAGTAATGGACCAAAAGAAGATGCTGTTCTGACGACTCATTCGTGTAAAAGATTTAAAGGAATGGGTCAAAAGTAGCAGGTCGTCAGTGCATCGGATTTTGGTATTCTTTCAAATACTTATAAATTTCGTACAATGTGTAAGCTGTTGTTTTTTAGGGCTTTATAATCGTTGATTGATAATTTTCTTTCAAAAATGTTACGGCTATTTTCAAAAATCGTACATGGCTTGGGAGCAATGGGTCAGGGGCGAAGCTGGCGGATGGAGCAGTAGGTTTGCCTCCGCACTCTAAAGAAAGTGATAAGAGGAGGTTGTTGGTGAAAAAACACCAACAACGGCGTTCACGACCGTGGCGTCGGTTACTCATAACCGAACGCTTGGGGTTCTCAAACCCCAACGCCTTTCCTAAATTCTGAAGGCGTTTGATGTTGTTTTTGGCGGAAGAGCGTGGTGAAATAGGCAGCGGAGTTGAAGCCCGTTTCGTAGGCTACATCGGCAATACTCTTGTTGGTGTCGCGCAGGAGCGCTTTGGCTTTGTTGATTCGGATTTCGGTAATGTAATCGTTGACGTTCATCTGCAACAGCGCGTGTACTTTGCGGTACAACTGCACCCGCGACATGCCCATGTCGGTGCTTAATTTTTCGACTCCAAATTCAGTATCGGCAATGTGCGCTTCAATGCGCGCCGTGAGTTCGTTGAGAAAACGTTTTTCGGTTTTGTTTTCGTTGGCAAATACGTATTCTGAACTAAACCGCCGCTGAATCTTGGCGCGGTTGTTGAGCATAGTTTTGATGGTTTCGGTCAGGTGCGTGGTGTTGAAGGGTTTGGTCAAATACACGTCGGCTCCCGCTTTTGAGCCTTCGATTTTGGCGTCGATTTGGCTTTTTGCGGTAAGCAGCAAAACGGGAATATGCGACGTTCGAAAATCTTCTTTGACGCGTTGGGTCAGCTCAAATCCATCCATGCCGGGCAACATTACGTCGCAAATAATCAGGTCTGGAATCATAGACAAAATTCCTTCCCAGCCGCGCTCGGCGGTGGTAAATGACTTGATAGAGACGATTTTAGCCAGTTTGTCTACTATATAATGACTCAAATCAATGTTGTCTTCAATCAATACAACGGTGGTTGTTTCGCCAGAAACCTCCGCGGTTAGCGTGGGGGGCACTACCTCGGTTTCTTCCAAAAAGGTAGGAGTTGGGCGTTCCGTTTTGTCCAAAAGCGCCTTTTCATCAGGCATCAAATGGGTGTCTCCTTTGGGTAACGAAATGGCGAATGTTGTCCCTTCGTTTTTGGTGGAAGTGACTTCAATTTCGCCGTGGTGTAAATGCACAAACTCCCGCGACAACGCCAAACCGAGTCCCGTGCCGAGGCTGTACTTTTTTTGTCCGCTAAAATACAAATCAAACGCACGCTCTTTTTCGGTTTCCGACATTCCTTCGCCGTTGTCTTTGATAATAATTTGCACGTTTTTGGCGGTTTCTTGCAATACTACGTGGATATAACCGCCCTTCGGCGTGTATTTGAAGGCGTTGGAAAGCAGATTGAACAATACTTTGTCGAGCTTTTCGGCGTCAAACCAAAGGGGAAGTAGCGTAGTAGAAGTGATAAATTGTAAATCAATTTTGGATTTGTGGGCTTTCTGCTGAAAATCCGTCACAATGTCCCGGAGAAATTGCACAATGTCCTGTTCAGATGCTAAAAGAAGTTGCTTGCCAGCGTCGGTTTTGCGGAGGTCGAGCATTTGGTCTACCAGTCGCAGCAACCGATGGGCGTTTTTTTGGATGTATAACAAACCCGATTTGAGGTCTTTTTGTGAAATAGCTTTTTGAATCAGTAAATCTTCTACGGGCGTAAGAATCAAACTCAGCGGCGTTCGAAACTCGTGGGAGATGTACGAATAAAAGCGAAGTTTCTCTTCCGTAGCCTGACGGGCTTTGTTGGAAACCTCCTCAATTTTGTCTTTTTGCTCGTTGATTTGTCGATTCTGGAGTTCTAATTTTTTATTGGACAACTGCTTGGCTCTCACCAAATACAGCGCCCAAATTCCCAGCAATACCGCCAACACCAGACACGTAATGATGACATACAGCGCATTCTTCTGACTGGCGTAGGTATCGTTCAACTGGCCGATTCGTTGGTTGAGCTTTTCGATGTCTTGTTGTTGGTGTAACAACTTGTCGCTCTGGGCTTTGATGGCTTTGATATTACTGCGGTCAATCCGAATGGAATTCAATAGATATTCGCGTTTGGCGGCTTTCCCAGCCAAGATTTGGGCGGCGACTTCGATGGCTTCCTCTCCGCCAGTAGGATACAAAAACGTGGCCGTGAGGGTACCATCCATGATTTTTTGTAAACCACTTTTGGGGCCAGGAAGTCCATCGATGCCCACAAAAAGCGGCAACGGACTGATGCCCGCTTCTTGACACACTCGTTGAACACTCAGCGCCATGACGTCGTTGTGCGCAAAAACCAAATCAGCTTCACGAAGTACGTCAAGATTTGCCAATGCTACTTTTCGGGCGGTATCTTGTTCCCATTGCCCATACAATTGGCCACTAATCTGAATCTTAGGCGCTTTGGCAATGCCTTCCAGCAACCCCTTGTGGCGTTCCTGCGCGGGTGAGGAGCTTGCAAGTCCCCATATTTCAACCACTTTACCGCCGTTTTTTAGGAGTGTAGGAACTGCCTCACCCACCATACGCCCAATTTCAAGGTTGTCGGCCCCGATGAAGGAATTGTAGGAGTCGGAGGTGATTTTGCGGTCGAGCAATACCACGGGAATGCCTTTTTGGAAAACTTCATCAATGGCAGCCGTTAAAACGGACGAGGTTTCGTTGGGGGAAATAATAAGTAAGTCAATGTCTTGCCGTACCAATTCCTTTATTTGGGCCAATTGGGTAGCCGTACTGTTGGCGGCGTCTTTGTACAGTAGTTGAAAATGAGGGTAAAGGGCCAGTTCGCGTTTCATGTCGTTGAGCATGACCCGCCGCCACTCATCGCCGCCTGTGCATTGCGAAAAACCAATGGTATAGGTTTTCTTTTCAGTGGGCGTTTGACAGCCCCAACCTATCCATATCAAAAGAAGTAATAGCCGTAGTCGCATGGTTTTTTTGCCTTCGGGACGAAAATACCTAAAATAGTCAAAAGCATCATTGTTCTGGTATTTTCCAAAGAAAAAATTAGCTAGATTTCAATAACCCATTTTCTATTAATCACCTTTTTGTAGTCTTTCAACTCTTCAAAAACATTTGAGGGGGACATTCACTCCGCTACTTAGAATGTTTATTTTAGCTTTTTAAGCAAGGTTTTCCCAAAAGTATAAACGATTTTGGGGCCATTCGGAGTTAATAACCAGAATCACCTGTATGCCCATGCCTAAATCGTCGTTTTATATTTTTTGTCTTTTACTGTTTGTGCTTGTAGGTTCGGCTCAGGCGCAGATAGAGTCCATAAGTCTCCGTGGATTGATAACTTTGAAAAACCCCTCTTCTTATAAAATCTATCGTGTTACTGACGCTGGAAAGCAAGGCGATTGGAAGTACGATGCTACTGATAATGAGTCTATTGCCAACGGTGGTACGGTGCTGGAAAGTGCCAGTCGGGCCATTAAAGGCCGATATAAGCGGATATTTGAGTATGAAGACGGTGTAAATATTGACTGGTTTCTTGACAATCCCTCAGTTCCCATCAATGAGGGTTTGTTGTGGGCCTTAGCAGCTTGCGACCGCGTCAATTTTGCGGCCAAAACCTACACGATTGCTCCAATTGTTATTACGCCTAAGCAACTCGTCAATCCTAGAAGGTTACGTTTCTACTTCCAAAATACCGTTTTAAAAGCCCAAAATGGACTTAACAAAATCAAAGTGCTTCATTTGGAAGATATTCAGGAGTTGACGTTAGGAGGTTCGTTAACCCTTGATGGAAATACTTCTAATCTTAAAATCGCTAATCCGATAAACGAAGGCGGAGAGGCGTTTCTGCAAATCACAGCCCCCGCCAATAACCCCAAATCGCGATTAACAATGGGGTCGATTACGTTTAGAAATATCCCAATGTGTGCAATAAATATTTTTACCCGCGACCAAGAACGTGACAGCGGTTATGACCGAATACGGGTCAAAGCTTTTCGGGAAATCAACGGGTTTAATTGCCTGAATCTACAAAAAGATGATTTTGCGGTGTGGGGTGTCAACGTGCGGGGCGCCCACCGGGCCGTTATCATTGATTCTTTGTATGCGCAACAGGACAAAGAAGTGTGGGGGGATGCGCCCATCGAGAAGCCTTTTTATACGTTTACGTTTGAAAACCAAGTAGACCCTACCGTTCATAAACGCAAGGATAGTTTGTACATTAAACACCTGTATGCCAAGTATTCCTGCGCTATTGTGCTGTACACGCAGGCCATCAACAACGTACGCATCGACAACTATGTGATGGAAGACGTACTACGAAAGCCAGGCGTAGCCGATGCCGCGGCCTACCCCAATATGCTGAAAAAAAATCTTTCTTGGGTCGGCTCTAAGCATACTTGGACCTCCTATCGAAGTCCGAAAAGTAGTTTTCGTATCAAAAAAATGTTGGTCAAAAATACCAATTCGGCGTTTATGAGTGAGTCGGTGATGAACGAAATGACGGTGTTGTGGCTCAATAAAGCCATTACGGGAGCGGTATTTGACGAGGTAGAAACCGACGTTCGGCTAAAGCTTTATGGCGACGGGTATTATTTTAACTATCCCGATGTGCCCGACGGGCGGCACCGTATCGGTACATTTGTGTGCCGAATCCCCGCCAAGAAGAATTATGTGCAACCTTTGGGTTCGGATTTAACCATCGACAGGCTACATTTGGCCAAAGGCACAGGGGTGACGTTTGCGATGGGAAACTGCAAAATCGGGTCCATCACGCAGGAGGTGGGCACGCAGGCGACGTTTGAAAGTCGCGAGAATAAGTTTAAAAATGATACTCCACTTTACAACGGCTTCATTGTAGAGTCCTGCAAAGCGACCGATATTCTTTGGAAATTTAACTGGTATATTCCACAAGAAAATTTTGCGGATGTGAATAAAGTATCGACGGGAGAGCGCTACGAGTTTAAGAACTTTTCGGGTAATAATTTCTTACAAACGCACACCTCCGTCGGCTTGCCCGACGGCCGTTCCATCTATGTGACGGCCTTTCGTTACGACGAAGATTCCAAACTACGGGCTTCGGTTCAGCAATTTCTGAATTTTGTGGAATTCAACTGGACCAATGTTGAAATGAAATTGAAGGATTCGTCGGCCAGTGATTTGACCCAACGGTATGTGCCAATGCAGTCTAGCGCGGAGGGGTTGTTGAAAACTGCGCGTAAGTCCCTCCCCAAAACGGGTTGGAAAAAAGGCTGGCAACCGAGCTCGTTTGTCAAATGTACCATCCAGCGTTGAGAAGATTTTATAAAAAAACAGGCGGTTGAAGATTTTGCTTCAACCGCCCTGCTTTTTTATATCGTTAAATTTTCAGCATTTACTGGCTTAGAATAACAAGCTCAGTCCACCGCCGACACTCAGTAAGCCGATAGGGTGCACTTCGCTGATTTTTTCGTCGCCTTTGTCTTTTCCAATGGTTAAGGTACTGGTAATGTCGTTGAAAGACGCTTTGGTGCTCACATAGTCGGCATGGACGGCAAGGGCAAAATTGCGCGTGATTTTGCAACGAACGCTCGCGCCGCTTCCTACCGAAAACGAGCCGTTGCGGCTCTGGGCAGTTTTAATAGTCAGCGGAACGTCAAAAAATGTTCCTTTCAGCTCGGTGAAGGGACGCTGAATCCACGAATAGCCCCCCGTAACGCGTGCGTCAAACATCCAAATTCCTGCTTTGAAGGTCATGTAAGGCCCTGCCAAAAAATGCGAACAGTTCCACGTGCCGCCCGAAGACGCCCATGTGCCGCCTGGATGGCTTTTTTGTATACTTTCAACGAGTTTGAGTGTGCTTGTTTGGTTAAGGCAGTTGGTAAAAGACCCCATAATTCCTATCCGCCGCGTAAGGCGGTACCCCGCCGATACTTGCATGGACGAGCCTCGCAAAGCGCTGATTTCCGAAGATGCGTTGGGATCTGCTTTCATCAGAGATTTGACGGGAATGCTGGTACCGCCCGAAAAATTCACAAAACCTCGGTGGTCAATGTGCGATAAAATAAAACTTTGTTGGGCAAAACTCATGCCCGTTACGAGTAACCCGATGACAAGAGTGTATATTTTCTTCATAACAACTTATGGGATTAAGGTTTGTATAAAAGGCTAGTAACAACATTCGTGCCAAACTTTTAATGTGCTGATTTACAGGGAAATTGTCGACTGATTTCTTTGAACAGAAAATGTTTTACGATATTCGCAACTTGAAATTTTCAGAATGAATGTATTGGATGAAACCATAGCGCGGATTGCGGCCTTGCAGTCGAGAGGAGAGGGGTATTTTGACGAAGGATTATTTCCAGCGCAGCGCACTAATCGCCTAATTGGATACCAACGCCCCGATACGACGGTGTTTTTTACGGCGGTGATTGTGTTTACGTTGCAAAAACTGAAACCGTTTCTTTCGGCCCAAAGTCAACGATTGGTGGATGAAATTGCGCAAAAGGGCGTTCAGAATTACCCAAAATTTCAGAATAAAGACGGGCTCAAAACCTACAATTTCTGGAAAACAACGCCTTCCAAACATTTTCCGAACGGCCATTTGTTTCGGCATTTTGAGCATTTTCGAATTCCTGATGATACCGACGACACGGCCATGATTTATCTCACTTCGGCGCCCACGCGGGAGGAGGTGCTTTGGCTTAAAGAAAAATTGAGTTTACACGCCAACGGTACAAAGCAATTCATTCAAAATACTTATCCCGAATACCGGCTACTGAAAGGGTATTCAACGTGGTTTGGTAAAAACATGTACATCGAGTTTGACGCCTGTGTTTTGGCTAATGTTTTGTATTGTATTTATGAATATAATTTGCCTATTAATCAGCATGATACAGACAGTTTGAAATATATCCGGTCGGTGATTGAAACCAACCGTTATTTGAATCAGCCCTTCAGATGTGCGCACCAGTATCCGCGTACGGTGCCGATTATTTACCACGTTGCGCGTTTGATGGGGGCATTTGTGATTTTCGAGTTAGAGCCTATTCGCGAAAAACTAATTGCTGATACTCAGTGTCTTCTGCAAAAACCGCTGTCGATATTAGACGAAATTTGCCTAAAGACGTCATTGATGAGGTTGGGCGTAAAAGGAGTGCCCGAAGCCCGGCTTCCCGTTTCGAACGCTGATTTTGAGGGTTTTTATTTCTTCATTGCGGGTTTGTTGACGGCTTACGAAAATCCGTTGTTGTACCGTCTGGCCATCTCTCCGTGGTTTCAGATGCGCTGGGAATGTGAAGCCCATTGTTGGACATTGGTGGCCGAACACTTGGCTTTGCGGCAAATTGGCTGAGATGTTTTCTCAGTTTTCTTCAAAATCTTTTAGGAATATTTAAATAAAAGCAGGAATAAAAAGGCGTTTTTGCCTTTTATACTTGATTGCCAAGGGCAATTGATTCCAGCAATCACCATGACGTTCATTGTTCCTAACTTTATTTCAGAATGAAACCTTTTCATTTTTTTCTCTCGGTAGCCCTGTGCAGTATAGGATGGTTCGCTTTTAAGCCCCAAGCCCCCAACATAGTGAAAGCTCCGCCCAAAAAAACGGAGCTGCGATTGGTGCAGGATGAAAAAGCTGGGACTATTTCAGTGTTTCGACTCAACGGAAAAGAACCCATTTTGACCCAAAATGCCAAGGCAGATTTTCGTCCTTATCTGCACCCCATCATGGCCCCCGATGGCAAGGGTGTTCTGACCGAGTATAGTCCGGGGCACCACAAACACCAAACGGGTATTTATTGGGGCTATACGCGCGTGAACGGGCGTGATTATTTTCACCATCCTGAGGGGGATTATTGGCGGCGGGTTTCGGCCAAAGTAATCAGAAGCAAGGGCCCAGAAGTAAAGTGGGAAACGGTGTACGATTTGCTCGACGAAAAGGGCAACGCGGTACTGACCGAAACCCAAACTTGGACCATGACGGAGAAAGATGGGAAATATATTCTTAATCTTGAATGGGCGGGTGAAGCCCAAACCGATGTAACGATTGGGAAATACGACTACGGCGGGTTGTTTGTGAGAATGCCGTGGAAACAGGGAATCAAAGGCGAAGTGATAAACGCCGCTCGTCAAAAAAATGAGAAAGCTGAAGGGCAACGCGCCACTTGGGTTGATATTGGAATGCAGGTAGAAGGTCGCAGTGACTTGGCGCATATTGCCATTTTTGACCATCCTGAAAACAAAGGCTTTCCGCAATATTGGCGGGTAGACGGCCAATTGGGGGCTGGACCTGCCCGGGCTCGTACGGGAGACTGGCAAATTAAAAAGGGAAAAGTGGAGGTCATAAAGCATCAATTGGTGATTTATACGGGCGAGTTCAACGATGTTAAATTGTCGGGCACTTGGAGTGAATTTAGTGGGCAGGATATGGCCTACGCCCTCTGGGGAGTAGCGCAGCAGGAAGGCCGCGATGCCAAGTTTCTGTCGCCCGAAGAAGCCATTGCCAACATGACCCTTAAAGAAGGTTTTAAAGTAAATACGTGGGCATCTGAGCCGATGATGACGCAGCCGATGGCTTTTTGCTGGGATGACCGAGGTCGCCTGTGGGTGGCCGAAAACCGTGACTATGAATCGCGCGGGCATGGATTTTCCAATGCGGGCAACAGCCGAATTCTCATTCTGGAAGATACCAATCATGATGGAGTAGCCGATACCAAAAAGGTGTTTTTGGAAGGAATTGCTTTTCCCGCCGCCATGGCCGTTGGCTTTGACGGACTGTATCTAGGGGCTCCGCCAAACCTCCTTTTTGTGCCCGACCGCAACCACGACGACGTGGCGGATATGGATAATATTGAAGTGCGGCTTACGGGCTGGGGTATCCGCGACCGCCACGAAACGCTCAACAGTTTACATTGGGGCCCCGATGGTTGGTTGTATGGCTGCCAAGGATTTGCGACGCCTTCAAAAGTGCGAAAACCCGAAGGCAAAGGCCGTATTTACAAGCATAAAGACCCATTTCCCGAAGATATTTTGCAGGGAGAAGGCGTAGATATCAACGGTGGTGTGTGGCGCTATCATCCAACAAAAGATAAATTTGAAGTGGTGGCGCATGGTTTTAGCAATCCTTGGGGAATTGATTATGATGCTAAAGGACAGTTGTTTATCAGCGCCTGTGTGATTCCGCACATGTGGCATGTCATTCTGGGTGGAATTTATCACCGGCAGGGTGGACAACATTTTAATCCGTATATCTACAGCGATATTCGCACGATTGCCGACCACAGTCACCGCTCGGCGCATGGCGGTGCGCGGGTGTATCAATCGGATGCGTTTCCTGAGGAGCATAAGGGTCGAATTTTCATGGCCAACATCCACGAGCACGCCGTTTTGTCGGATGTTTTGGAGAAAAAAGGCTCGGGTTTTGTGGCCAAACACGGCGATGAATTGCTCATGGCCAACAACGCCCAATGGGTAGGGTTTAGCATGGAAGTAGGCCCCGACGGGGGGCTGTACGTACTCGACTGGCACGATGCCGACATCTGCGGCAAAGAAGTCATAAACGGAGAAACGGGTCGTATTTTTAGAATTATGCCCAAAGAATCATTGGCTAAAAACTGGGATGGGCGCTTTGGTGATTTGACTAAACTGTCAGATAAACAATTGGTTGAGCTGCAAACAAGCCCTAGCGACTGGCATTCAAGAAGGGCCAGGGTGATTCTTCAATCTCGGGCTACCAAAGGAAGTTTAGACAAAAGTGCCTTGGCTGATTTACAAACTATTTTTCAGACAAATGCGAATCCCGATTACCGACTTCGGGCGCTGTGGGCGTTGCATATTACGGGAAGTATCACGGCGGCAGAGTTACAGAAGTCCTTGACCGACCGAGATGAATACATTCGCGCTTGGGCAATTCAACTGTTATGCGAAGACAAAACACCTTCGACCGAAGCCTTAGCCGCGTTTGTAAAAATGGCGAAAGAAGACGCGTCGCCTGTGGTACGGCTTTATTTGACCTCAGCTATGCAGCGGATTGATACTGAATCAGGGTGGAAAATTGTAGAGCAGTTGGCCAAACACGGCGAAGACAACGAAGACCACAACCTGCCCAAGATGATATGGTTTGGCCTGGAGCCATTGGTCAAAACCAATCCCAATCGCGCCCTTGAATTGGCGTCACAAACGCAGATTTCACTGATTGCCAAATACGTGGCGCGTCGGTTGATAGATGCCAATGCCCCCGAAACGGTCATTGCGATGGTGGGCAAATCACCTAAAAATCAGGTAAGTATTCTGGAAGGTATGCGGGATGGATTGGAAGGGCGATTTGACTTAAAAGCACCTGCGAATTGGGCCGCCGTATACGCTAAGCTGCGCCAAGAAAAAGGCGAAGTAGCAAATCTTGCCACCCAAATAGCCCAACGTTTTGGGGATACTGAGGCTACTCAAAAATCCATGATTACGCTCAAAAATAAGAATGCGCCCTTACTCCTGCGCCAACAGGCACTGCAAGCCATTGCAGCCCGTAAACGAGAGGAGCTGGTAAATGAAATTCCCAACTTGTTGAATGAACCTAAATTGCGGATGGATGTGATTAGGGCTATTGCCGATTATGACAAGGAGCCGTTGGCTAAATTGTTGATTTCTAAATATAAAGACCTTAGTGCTGTCGAAAAACAACAGGCCATACAGACCCTTTCATCCCGTCCTAAATATGGTTGGCAATTAACGCAGGCCCTTAAAAATCAGACGATTCCTAAACGTGATGTGCCGCCTTATGCCGCTCGACAATTGTTGCGGGTAGTGGGGAGTGGATTTATTGAAGTGTGGGGGCCCATTGAACAGGAGCCGTCGTTGGAAAAATCGTATTCAAAATACCAACGAATGATTACCGATAAAGCCGTTGCCACGGCCAATGCGGTTAAGGGTGAAGTGGTTTTTCAACGTACCTGCGGAAGTTGTCATAAAATGTACGGCAAAGGTGGAAACATTGGCCCCGACTTGACGGGGTCTAACCGTGCCAATCTGGATTATTTGTTGTTCAACGTGCTGAATCCCAGTGGCGAAATCCAAGAAGATTATAAGTTGGTGGTGGTGACCACCCGCGATGGACGCACGTACTCTGGCAATGTTATTTCAGAAAATGAGCGACAGTTGACTATGCGTGTGGTCGGCCAAGATGCGGTGGTAGTCAACAAATCGTCGATTCAGTCGCGGGAGGTGATGCCCACGTCGCTGATGCCCGTGGGATTGTTTGACGCACTGGCCGAACAGGAAGTACTGGATTTGGTAAAATACATGCGAACCATGAGCGGCAACAAACAGGCACAGAAATAAACAAAACGCCCCAAAAACGGCCTTGGCACAAAAAGACCAATCTCCTTCGTACCTTTGTGTTTTATAAATAGCAAAGCGCATGAAGTTTGAAGAGTATCACATTGCCCCCGAAATCAAGAAAAGTTTAGTGAATCTGGGGTTCAAACGCCCCACCGACATTCAGTTTAAAGCGATTCCTTCCATTCTGAAAGGGGAAGATGTGTTGGCTATTGCCCAAACGGGTACGGGAAAAACGGCCGCGTTTGCCATACCCATCATTCATTTGCTCAACGAGCGCAAACGCAACAATCGCCGCCCCGACGGCGTCAAATGCGTTGTGATGGTGCCTACGCACGAGTTGGCTTTGCAAATCACCGAAGTGTTTAACCGCCTTGGCCATTTTACGTTAGTAGAAACCTTGGGCTTATTTGGAGGCGTGGCGCAGGACCCCCAGATAGCCAAATTGAACAAGGGTGTTGATGTGGTGGTGGCAACTCCTGGGCGCTTGTTTGACTTGGTCAGTCAGGGCCACCTCAAGCTGGATCGGGTTGAGGTGCTGATTCTCGACGAAGCCGACCACATGCTGGATTTGGGTTTTATCAAAGACATTCGCGATTTGCTTCGTCACCTACCGCGTCGGCGGCAGACCTTGTTTTTTTCGGCTACCATTGACGATAAAATCAAGAAATTAGCCTATTCGCTCATCAACAGCGGGGCCATTCGTATTCAGATTTCTCCCAAAGACCCCGTGGCCAAAAATATTGAACATTTTGTGGCTTATGTGGAAATGGACGATAAACGCTTCTTTCTCGAACGCATCATCAATGAGCATCCCGAAAGTAAAATCATGGTTTTTGTTCGGACCAAAGTGCGTGCCGAGCGGGTATTTAAGGCGTTGGAGCGCATGGAAATCAAGAGCCTGACGCTGCACGGAGATAAAGACCAAAAAGACCGATTGGCGGCACTTAATGATTTTAAAAGCGGAAAAACCAAAGTGCTGATAGCCACCGACATCAGTGCCCGTGGTATTGATATTACGGGAGTAGATTATGTCATTAATTATGACTTACCCGAACAAGCCGAAAACTACGTCCACCGGGTAGGGCGCACTGGGCGTGGTACGCTCAAGGGTCATGCTGTTTCGTTTTGCAGCCCGGAAGAAAAACCCATTTTGGATGAAATTGAGACTTATCTCGATAAGCCCATCGATGTACTCCAAATCAGCAAAGCCGAATACGACAGCATGATTGATTTTACGAATGATAATTCTGGAAACTTGCAGGTGCTTTTGCGCGAAATAGAGGAATTGGAAGAAGGGCGGAAAAAGAAAAAACGCAAAAAGAAATAGAAGCTACGCAAAGACTTTTTTTAATAAGTATAGAATTAAGGGCCTCTGAGTGAATGGTTTTGTCATTCTCTGAGGCTTTTTGTTTTTTGTCGCTTTTTTAAAAATTAGTTTACGATTTTTTTAATCCTGTATGGGTTGTTCGTCGAGTTTTGTTCTAAATTGCGGTTCCAAAAGTCAATTTTTTATTAAAAAATCCATATTAATTATTTTTTTTATTCATCAATGAAGTACATCCGTGCGTTGTTGAGTCTGCTGGTAGCTGGTGGACTGACGTACCTGCTCAATCAACCATTAGGTCCTGCTCCCGCTTTAGGGCCTTTTTTTAGTCCTTTTACTGGGTTTTGGCAAAATGACGAAGCGCCCCAAAAAGCATCCTCTTCTGAATTAAAACTACAAGGGCTAAAGGGCGAGGTGATTGTAAAATACGACGACAACGGTGTACCCCATATTTTTGCCGACAACGACGAGGATTTATTTTTTGCCCAAGGATACATCATTGCGCGTGACCGCCTGTGGCAAATGGATTTTTATACCCGCGTTACTTCTGGTCGATTGAGTGAAGTAATGGGGCCTTTAGCGCTTGACTTTGACCGTTATAATCGCCGTCTTCAATTACCAGAAGGAGCCGCAAAACTCGCCGAAGTATTCATGAAAGACCCTGAGTCAAAACTGGTTGCGGAGTCGTATTCGGCGGGAATAAATGCGTATATCGAGCAGGTTGAATACAAAGATTTAGCGATTGAGTTCAAGATTTTGGGGTATAGCCCCGAAGCATGGTCGCCGTTAAAAACGGCCTTGGTGGAGATGCTAATGCGCAAAGACATGAACGCCCGCTCCGATGATTATCGTATGTCAAATACATTGGCTGCGCACGGAAAAGAAGTCGTCAAAGATTTGTTCCCCAATTATCCTATCGAAGAATCACCCATCATTCCTAAAGGGACTAAGTGGGATTTTACGCCTGTGGCCGTGCCCAAAGTACCCGAAATGTTGAAAGCAAGCGTAGCCGCCCGGCTAGACATAGAATCAGAGAACCCCGGTATTGGGTCCAACAACTGGGCTGTGCATGGTTCGCGCACTGCAACTGGATTGCCCTTGCTTTCCAATGACCCGCACTTGGGTCTATCCCTTCCTTCTATCTGGTACCAGATGCAGCTCGTGTCGCCCACCGTCAATGTCTATGGTGTGTGTGTGCCTGGCTGGCCGGGTATAGGGATTGGTTTTAATAAAGACATTGCCTGGGGAATGACCAATGTGGGCTCCGATGTGTTTGATTTTTACCAAATTCAGTTCAAAGACAAAACGCAGAAAGAATACCAACACGACGGGCAATGGCGACCAGTGACCATGAAAGTCAATGAATTTAGGGTGAAAGGGGAGGCAAAAGCCGTGCAAGATACAGTTCGGTATACCCATCACGGGCCGATTCTTTACAGTGACGGACAAACGCCGTTTATGGGAGATTTGCCCGTGGGTCATGCCCTCACGTGGATTGGGCCCGTGGCGGTGGGGAATTCGTTGAAAGCGTTGTACATGATTAATCGCGCCAAAAACTACGATGATTACCGGGCTATTTTGCCTTATTTGGCTTCACCAGCGTTCAACGTTGTGTTTGCAAGCAATCAAAATGACGTGGCGATTACCTCGGCGGGACATTTGCCGCTTAAGTGGAAAGAGCAGGGCAAGTTTGTGTTGGATGGGGCTAATCCTGCACACGACTGGCGTGATTGGATTCCCGTGGAGCAAAATCCATACGTCAAAAATCCAGCGCGTGGGTACGTAAGTTCGGCCAATCAATTTCCTGCTGACCCTTCTTATCCCTATTATTTGGGGTGGAAATTTGCGCCGGGTGAGCGAGGAATTCGGATAAATGAGCGTCTGGAAAAAATGACCCAAGCCACCATCGACAGTCTGCGCCTGCTCCAAAACGATAATTTTAACGTAGAAGCTCGCCGGGTTTTGCCCGATTTGCTCAAAATATTGGAAAAAGATTCAAGCTCAAAAGCCAATCCTGCGTATCAGATTTTGGCGAACTGGAACCTAAGAAACGACCCCGAAGAGCTAGGGCCGACGATTTTTGAGCGTTGGGTCAAAGAACTGCGTTTGGCAATATGGGATGATGATTTTCCGTCAACTGATAAAAAAGCTCCCATGATGCTTCCCACCCGTGACCGCACGTGGGCCTTGCTTCAAAAGCAACCAAATTCGAAATGGTTTGATGATAAAAGAACTCCTAAAAAGACTGAAACGGCCGCCGATATTGTTCGCACGACCTTTGCGGCTACGATAGATTCGCTCATTGACAAACACGGACGTATCAATGAAGAATCTTGGGCGTGGGGGAAGGCAAAAGGCACTGATATTAAACATCTTGTGCCACTTTTTAAGTCTTTCTCACGGATGGATGTCATCAACGGTGGCGGTGCAAACATAGTCAATGCCACGACCGAGGGAGGTCATGGACCGTCGTGGCGGATGGTGGTGCAATTGGACAAAACGTGGCCTAAAGCCATCGGACTGTATCCGGGAGGTCAGTCTGGAAACCCAGGAAGCCGTTTGTATGACAATATGATTGACCGCTGGGCCAAGGGAGAGCTGAATGAACTGGTTTATTTGAAGTCAAAAGAAGAGAATCATCCTAAGATTATTTCGACCCTAAAATTGAGTAAATGAACGGTTTAATACCATAGATATTGTTGTTAAATTAGATAGTTGGTCATATTTTGTTAAAATCCGCTGAAAACTAGGGAATTATGCTATTAAAATAAGTATAAACTAACTATTTTTGCGTAATTCCTAAGTACTTCATAGATTACAGTACGTTTTCATTCTCCTAAACTCAAAGTTATGCTTTACGTTCTTATCATTCTATTCAGTGCCATTGCGCAATATTTTGGCCCTTGGTGGTTGATGCCTATCGTGTGTTTTGTGTTATGCTTGTGGAAAGCAGATGCTGCCTTAAAAGCTTTTGGAGTTGCTTTTTTTGCAGCGGCAACGTTATGGTTAGGTTACGCTTCTTATCAACATTTTGTCAATGAAGGACTCATTGGTCAAAAAGTAGCCGACATTTTTAAAATTCCCAATGTGCTGGTTCTGGTAGTGATTACAACGCTGATTGGCGGAATCGTATCAGGTTTTGCGGGTATGGCAGGTTACTACTGCCGTCGAGCGCTGGCATAACGGTTAGTACCTAAAAAAGCCCTGCTAATTGTTTTTGGCAGGGCTTTTTTATTGGTTTAGAAGGGTGTCAAACGTTTCTTTCCATCCACCCGAGGATGTAGTTAAACACTTCCAACTTACTGGGTTCATTATGAATTTCGTGGTACATTCCATCCCATTTTTTATAGGTAATTGGACCGCTTACTCGATGCGCAAATGCCTCACTTGCAGGCTGTGAGGTAAGTTTATCTTCTGCGCCGTGCATTAGTAATGTTGGAACCGGCATGGTATCCGAATAACTGTTGAGAAAAGCGGCCGCTTCCAAAATGCCAATACTGGCCGATGCCGTAATAAAACCATGCACCAACGGGTCATTTTTGTACGCTTCAACTACTGCTGTATCTTTTGAAATATGCTCCTGAGCCAAGCCACTCTCTTGACTGAAGCTGGGAAAAACCGAGCGCATTAGTTTGCCCAACGTAATCAAAATGGGTTTAGGCTCAAACGCTAATTGTATCCACGGCCCACTGACAATCAGGCCTTTCAGGGCTGGCTTGCGGCGTAATACATAGTTTAGTACCAAATTCCCGCCCATCGAATGTCCGTAAAGAAACAATGGTGCGGAAGAGTTTTCATAGGTGACAAACTCCAGAAAGGTCTCAATGTCATTTAAATACGCGTCGTATTTGGGGGCGTGCCCGCGTTTACCTTCCGATTTTCCATGACCTCGGTTATCAAGGGCGTAAACAGAATACCCATTTTTGTTGAAAAATTCGGCCACGTGCGCATACCTGCCGCTGTGTTCTCCAAAACCGTGGACGAGCGCAATGATGCCCTTAGGGGTTTCGATGGGCCATGACTGTGTAAACAGCGTAAGCCCATCTTTTGCAATGAGGTTTTGGGTAATTTCTGACATGGTTTAGGTTTTTGGATGAAAGATAAACAAAAACCCAAAACAGCCGCTCCAAACGGGTAAGAAAAACCCACTTTCTGCCTTTATGAAAGGTAGTTTAATGTGCAGATTAAAATGGCAATAAAACCAAAATGGATATTTACGGGAGTGGTCGCAGTGATATTGCTGAGCTCATTTTCGTTTTTAGGAATGTTTGAACATCGGGTGGATTTCAACGACGAAGTGAAACCCATTTTGAACAAGCATTGCATGGCGTGCCATGGAGGTGTCAAAAAGGCGGGAGGAGTAAGTTTTCTGTTCGAACAAGATATGTACCAACCCGCTAAATCGGGCAAACCACCCGTGGTGGCGGGTGATGCCGATGATAGTGAAATGATGCGGCGTATCTTATTGCCAGAAGGCCACGAAGATAAAATGCCCAAAGACGGTCCGCCGTTGACGGAAGAAGACGTGGAGGTACTCACAAAGTGGATTGACCAAGGTGCTCAATGGGGAAACCACTGGGCTTACAACCGCACCGAGCGCCCAGATGTACCCAAGATTGGTAGTTTTTTGGCGCGAATCGGCTTAACTGACGACGAAGAAACCCGTTGGGCCAAAAATGAAATTGACCATTTTGTTCTTGAAAAACTACGAGAGCAAGGCCTTAAACCTGCGCCCGAAGCCGACCGTGCCACGCTCATTAGGCGAGTAAGTCTCGATTTGACGGGGCTCCCACCTACGGATGCGCAGGTACAACAATTTCTTCGTGATACATCGCCCAAAGCCTACGAAACGCTCGTCGATTCGCTGTTGGCTTCGTCGGCTTACGGAGAACGTTGGGCGGGTACATGGTTGGATTTGGCGCGCTATGCCGACACCAAAGGCTACGAGCGCGACCCCGGGCGCAGCATCTGGCGCTACCGCGATTGGCTTATCAAAGCCTACAACGAAGACAAACCCTACGACCGATTTGTGACGGAACAGTTGGCGGGGGATTTGTTGCCCAACGCGACGGACGATAACCTCATTGCAACGGGATTTCACCGCAACACCATGACCAACGATGAAGGCGGTACGCAGGACGAAGAGTTTCGCGTAGCGGCGGTCATCGACCGGGTCAATACCACCTGGGATGTTTTTCAGGGAACGACTTTCAGTTGTGTGCAATGCCATAGCCACCCTTACGACCCGTTCAGGCACGAAGAATATTACAAATACATGGCGTTTTTCAATAATTCTCGTGATGAAGACGTCACCAGCGAAACGCCCACCCTGCGTTTTTATAAGAGCGAAGACTCGCTTAGGATTGCGAAAGTTGAAAGCTGGATTCAACAAAATGCCCCCAAAAATGGGACGAAAGCAATGAATCTTGCTGAGTTTCGGCAGTTTGTACGCATCATGGAGCCTAAAGTTAACTCTCACGATTTTGACCAACATGTTAATGCGTCGTTGCTAGATGCCAAATATTTTGGTATTCAAGACAACGGTTCGGCGCGTTGGCAAAATGTGACGTTGACGGGCAAACGTCGCCTTTTGATAGCCATTGGGACCAACGCCGAAAATGCGTTGTTAGAACTTCATCAGGATAGTTTGCGCGGCAAAATAGTAGCATCGTTGGCGGTTCCCAAGACGGGAGGCGCAGGGCGAGATACCGTTGTGATTTTGCCAGTATTGCCTGATGCTGGAAAAAGAACGCTTTACTGGACGCTCAAAAGCCCCAAAACACCCAAAGAATGGGTGCAGATTAAATGGGCGACGTTTCAGCAGGCGTTACCGGGAAGTGACCAGCCCGCATTTGCCGAAATTGAAAAAGAATACGCCCAAATCCTGACGGGTAATGTCGAAAACACACCTATTATGTACGATGGTCACGGGGACTTGGCGCGCCAAACCCACGTCTTTATTCGCGGAAATTGGACCGTAAAAGGGGCTAAAGTTCAGCCTGATGTACCGGATATTTTTAAAGTAAAAGGCGCAGAAAACGATCAACTGCGACAAAAATCGCCCAATCGTTTGGGTTTGGCCCAATGGATGACCTCGCGCAACCACCCACTGACAGCCCGCGTGGCCGTAAATCGTTTGTGGGAACAATTGTTCGGAACGGGTATTGTAGAAACGGTAGAAGACTTTGGTTCTCAGGGGATTGCCCCCACGCATCAAGCATTGCTTGATTGGCTTTCGGTAGAGCTTATGGAAACGCAACAGTGGAGCATTAAGAAGGCGTTGAAAAAAATCGTGCTGTCGGCTACCTATCGTCAAAGCTCGGCGGTGACACCCGAAAAGTTGGAAAAAGACCCCTACAATAAATGGCTGTCGCGCGGGGCGCGGGTCCGCCTGACGGCCGAGCAGGTGCGCGATCAAATGCTGGCCGTAAGTGGATTATTGTCCCGAAAAATGTACGGAAAAAGCGTAATGCCTTTGCAGCCCGATAATATCTGGCTGTCGCCCTACGATGGGGCCAAGTGGCAACTCAGCGCGGGTGAAGATCGCTACCGCCGTGCGTTGTATATTTATTGGAAACGCACCGCACCTTATCCTTCTATGGTGACTTTCGACGCGCCGAGTCGGGAGTTTTGTCAAGTGCGACGCTTACGGACCAACACGCCTTTGCAGGCCTTAGTAACGCTCAATGACCCCGTGTATCTGGAAGTGGCGCATTGTTTTTCCGAAACGATTGCGGCGCAATATTCGCAGCCTCAGCAGCAGATTCGGGAGGCTTATCGCCGCCTGACGTACCGTACTATTTCGACCAAACGCTTACAAGTGCTGATGAAGTTGTATCAAAAATCACTGGCCGAATACCGCAAGAATCCCGAAGGTGCAAAGAAACTACTAGCCAACGAACCCAATGCTAGACCAGAACTCGCCGCCCTGACCGTAACCACCAACGCCATGCTCAATTTGGATGAAGTAGTGACGAAAGAATAGACGATTAGCGCTCTTACTTCATGTTTCCTGCTTCTTAGTTTCAGTCCTCAAAGTATTCTTTGTAAATTTTTAGTATACTTGGAAGATAAACGATTCCGAAAACAGATGAAAATAAACTTCTATGGTGCAGCACGCCGTGTAACGGGCACTAAGCACTTGATTACGACCGAACAGGGAACGAAAATCTTGCTTGATTGTGGACTTTTTCAGGGTATCAATACCCAAGATCTCAACCAAAACCTTGGGTTTAGCGCCAAAGATATTGATTTTGTTATTCTTTCTCACGCCCACATTGATCACGCGGGTTTATTGCCTCGTTTGGTCCGTCAGGGATACCGTGGGCCTATTTACTGTACCCCACCGACGGCCGACTTGTGTAATATTATGCTGCTCGACAGTGCGTTTATTCAACAAAAAGACCTCGAACGCATCAACGAGCGTCGCCGCCGTAAAGGGGATGCTGTACTGGAGTTACTGTACGACGAAAACGATGTGCGCCAAACGCTTGAGTTATTTGTGACGGTCGGATACCACGAAGATTTTTGGCTGAACCGTGATGAAGTAAAAGTTAGATTTACCGATACGGGTCACATCTTAGGCAGTGCGGCGGTACATTTGACCATTAAAGATCAAGGTGTTGAAAAGCAAGTAACTTTTTCGGGCGATGTGGGCCGTCCGAATGATAAAATTTTGCGCAGCCCTGAGCCCTTTCCACAGGCACAGGTGATTATTTGTGAATCTACCTACGGCAACCGGGTCCATGAGCCCGAGCCCGACATGAAAGCGCATTTGCTGCGCATTGTGCGCGATACCTGCGTGACGCGCGGGGGCAAGCTT
Source organism: Runella salmonicolor (assembly GCF_024158025.1). Lineage (NCBI taxonomy): Bacteria > Pseudomonadati > Bacteroidota > Cytophagia > Cytophagales > Spirosomataceae > Runella > Runella salmonicolor. The sequence goes on along the minus strand of NZ_JAMZEL010000005.1, from coordinate 1,079 downwards.
ATCATTCCTGCTTTTGCCGTTGACCGTACGCAGGAGCTAATTTATGCGCTTGACCAACTTGAAAATGAAGGATTACTGCCACGCCTCAAAGTGTTTATTGATAGTCCGTTGGCCATAAAAGCGACCTCTATCATGCGAAAGCACGACGAATATTTTAACCCCGATATTGTAGAATACATCGAAAAGGACGGCGACGCATTCAATTTTCCTAATTTATACTACATATCGGATGTCGAACAATCTAAAGCTATAAACAACCTCAAAGAGCCTTGCGTGATTATTTCAGCCTCGGGTATGGCCGAAGCGGGGCGTATCAAGCACCACATTAAAAATAATATTCTTGACCCCGACAGCACTATTTTACTGGTAGGTTATTGCTCGCCTGATAGCCTCGGGGCCGCGCTCAAACGTGGCCAACCAGAAGTGAAAATATTTGGAGAAACTTTCCAAGTACGGGCACGAGTGGAGGTAATGGATTCATTCTCAGCCCATGCTGACTATACCGAGCTCATTCAGTTCTTGAAATGCCAAGACCCCACGCGGGTGAAAACGGTGTTTTTGGTTCATGGCGAATACGAAAATCAAGTAGTATTCAAGGAACGACTCGAAGCCGAAGGATTCCGAAATGTTGAAATTCCCGCGCAGGGCGAAGGTTTCTTTCTTTAAATAACCGCATCGGCGGCCGCTTGCGTCTACCAAGCCTTATACTGGGCAGATGCAAAGGCCTGCCCCTACGATTGTAGATTTTACTAAAAAACACTCTCTGAAAGTTGCGAAAATGAGGAAGTAGCGCTTACTTTGCAACATCAAAACAACCGGCGAAGTGGTGGAATTGGTAGACACGCACGTTTCAGGTGCGTGTGCCTCACGGCATGCGAGTTCGAGTCTCGCCTTCGTCACGAGAAACTCTGCATTTGCAGAGTTTTTTTGTTTTTAGACAAAGTGCTAGCTAGTTCGGATCAAAACCAAAAGTTGTGGAGTAACTTAGATTAAGCATATATCTGAGTTAGCCGATACAGGAAGAATTCTACGTTTCTTACCCCTCTGAACTGACTTCTGAACGCTTTGATTTTGGCGTT
>NZ_JAMZEL010000004.1:394251-481963 GCF_024158025.1 Runella salmonicolor | reverse complement strand
ACGCCAAAATCAAAGCGTTCAGAAGTCAGTTCAGAGGGGTAAGAAACGTAGAATTCTTCCTGTATCGGCTAACTCAGATATATGCTTAATCTAAGTTACTCCACAACTTTTGGTTTTGATCCCGTATCCCGCCTCCCTTCAAAGGCTCAATTGGGAGCACCCAATAACAATTCTTTTTGGGATAAAATATTACATATTATACCTATTGATACAATTTCTAACATTCTTACACCTAAAATTCGGCGTGAATCTCTACCAACTCGCTAATGAAGCTGATTAATTGAGTCCAAAAGCCTAAAAAAGCCCTAATTGCCACTCAGTTATAGACAAGCAAATGAAGAATAACCTATAAAATTTATTTTTTGGTACGGTTCTTGAAGCCCTCCTTTTATTACCTACTTAAGTAGTTCTCGGGCAAAAGAAACCCACTAAAAACCCCTGATTTTTACTTCAAAAAGAAAATTCCCCTCTTTTTCTGCTCTTTATTAAGATATACCTCCTCCTTTTCGATCTTTAGCGAGAGTTATGGTATATTTATTGCTCCAAAATCGTTACAAATGGTATATATTCTCATTTGTTTCGCTGGCAAAAATTATCACAATTAAATATTCGGGGTATGGGGGCTTTGTACGAGTATGCACTCTCCAAAGGCGTGAAGGGGCTAGGTTCAGTTGTTTTTTACGTAGTTCAGTGTGCTTTTCTTTATTGTTTAACAGGAACAGTGGCAGAAGCACAAACAATTCAGGGAATAGTCTTCCGGGATTTTAACGCTGATGGACTTAAAACAAATACCGCTACCTTTAATGAAATAGGGGTCAAAGGTATTTTGGTTTGTGCTTATAAGAAAGACGGTTCGTTGGCCGACTCGACCCGTACCGCCGCTGATGGCTCCTATACACTCACCAATACACCTGATTCGGATACACTACGTGTAGAATTTAAGGATTTTCTCGTAAACGACTATGACGGCCCGTTTAATCCAACTGGAAGTAATACTTCGGTTCAGTTTGTTATTGGAAATTCTACCGGGGTTAATTTAGGAATTAATTACCCTAATCATTATTGCGATACAGACAACCCCCAATTGGTAACGACTTGCTTTGTATCTGTCAATGCCGCCACTACTCCCCTCGGCAACCTTGATATACTGGTAGGAGTCCCGTTTGAAGTAATTGACACTACCAAGGTTGTCTCCCATTATGCCTTCGTAAAAGACCTTGGCTCGGTGTGGGGGATTGCTTACAAACGCGAAACCGCCCAAATTTTCACCGCCGCTTTTACCAAACGTCATGTTGGTTTTGCCGAACAAGGCCCAGGGGCCATTTTTGTCACAACCCTTGGAAGCTCAGATACAACTACCACTGAGTTTTTTAACTTGGGCTCGGTAGCGGGCGTTGACATGCACACTGACCTCCCCGACAGTGTTACGGCCAATGCTCGCCTCGACAGTTATGATATTCCAGCGTACGACGCCGTAGGAAAGGTTGGCATTGGTGATTTGGATATTTCGGATGATGGGCAAACCCTCTGGTTGACCAACCTAAACAATCGAAGACTGTACGCTTTGGATATAGCTACGAAAGATACCGTTTCGTACCCCATTCCTAACCCCTGTAATGGGCAAAGTTATCGTCCGTTTGCGACCAAATATTATCGCAATAAAGTATACATAGGCGTAGTTTGTACCCGCGAAGATGCGCTTGACAAAAGCGACACCACTGGACTGGCCGCCACCGTTTATGCTTTCGAAAATGGGACCTTTACGCAAGTTCTCAGCTTTCCCCTTACCTATCTAAAAGGGGCCTCCAACGCCGATATCCCCACCAGCGACGCAAGAGGCCAAAAATGGCGTCCATGGATTCCGCTTCCGTATTTGGTCCCCGACAGAGACAATAATTTCACAACTTATCCACAAGCCTGGCTCACCGACATCGAGTTTGATGTTGACGGTTCCATGATTGTTGGCCTTCGCGACCGTTTTGCCGATCAAATGGGATTCAACAATCGATTTCCTATTGCAAATGATACCAATTTTGTAACCGTTATTGGCCCGGGAGAAATTTTACGGGCAGGCCCATGCGGCCCCAACGGGACGTGGATTATTGAAAACAACGGTTCGGTTTGTGGAAGTACGGCGTCAATTCAACAAATGAGTATGCCTGGCATCGGTGGCGGAAAATACTATTGGGGAGACCGTTCTCAAGACGGCAGCAACCATGAAATGAGTTCTCAAGCGGGCCTAGCACTTTTGGCAGGCAGTGGCAAACTCGCCATGACCGCCATTAACCCCACTGATGTACCCAATACCGGGGGAATCAAACGCCTCATTAATTCAAATGGCAATAAAGATGGAAATGCTACCGGAGAGGCGCCAAACCCCAACGGAGGTGCCGTTCTATATACTGACGATGTATTTGGGTTCGGGAAAGCAAATGGTTTAGGCGATTTGGAAATTTTGTGCGCACCACAGCCGATTGAAATCGGCAACAGAATATGGTGGGATAAAAATAAAAACGGAATACAAGATGCCAATGAGGTCGGGATTGACGGGGTAACAGTCACACTTTGTGATTCAAATGGCACGGCCCTAGCCAACGTACAATCTTCCAACGGGGGCCAATATTACTTTTCATCAGCAACCGTTTCTGGTGGACCTTCGTATATTAAGTACGAAGTTGACCTTAAAACAAATACTAAATACCTCCTTAAAATCGGCGATTTTGCTACGCAAACAGCTCTCCTTGGTTTGCGTCCTACTACTCCCAATAGCTCCACCGATAACATAGATTCTGACTTTGAAGAGGTCGGACCTAACATAATATCTACATTGACCACGGGCGGTGCTGGCCAAAATGATTTTAAAGTCGACGCAGGTTTCGCCGATTATCCAGTAGACTTAGCACTCAAAAAAAGTATCAGCACCAAAATCGCCCAAATCGGTGATACCCTCACTTATACCCTCAAAGTTTGGAATGAATTTACCAACAATGCCACAGGCGTTGAAGTAACCGACTCTATTGCCGTTAGCACTCAATTTATTAATGGCTCTTTTAATGCTTCGCGCGGCACTGCTTTCATTAATAATAATGTTATTAAGTGGGACATCGGAAACATTGCCGCCAACGGTGATACCGTCACGCTGACCTACAAGGTAAAAGCCGTGCAGGAGGGCGTCCATTTCAACACCGCCGAAATAAGTAAAACCAACGAAAATGACAAAGACTCCTCCCCCAATAATGCCCAGGAAGGAGAGGATGATTTGGATCGCCAGTGCTTTACGGTTCCAATAAAGTTGTGCTTCGGTGAAAAAGTTCAGGCCAGCGTCCCTGCTAAGTACACGGGAGTGGAGTGGTTTAAAACGGGCACCGCCGAACCCGTGGCAAACGGCAACGAAGTATTATTGAGTGAAACTGGTACGTATACGTTTAAGGCACTAAATAATACCTGCCCCGCCGAAGGCTGTTGTCCTATCATTATCGAACCTGGCGACAACTGTTGCCCCGAAGATTTGTGCGTACCTTTTACCATTAAACAAACCAAAAAAGCAGGAAAAAATATCTAAAATTCCTTTACAACCAAAAAGAGAGAGCCCCTAGGAGCTCTCTCTTTTTGGTTGTAAAGGGTTTGGCTTAATTTTTGCACAGTGGCTATGCCCGCAAGAATGAATCATTCTGAGATTAGAAATAGCAAATTATATAGCATTTTCAGTTTGATGCGCATTTAATTTCTACGGCCCATTTTTAAAAACTGACGCTACGAAGTAAACCTACCTTTGGCTACACACTACATTTTTACTGCTAGGACGAAATTTCCACTTTAAATGTACAAGGCCCCACAAAACTTATGCTTTGAGGCCTGAAAATACTGTCCCCCTTTCAATCCCTCTACAAATCAACCATTTACACTTTTTTGCAGAAACTTATTGGAATAATATCAACAAGATTTTATGGATATTATTTATGGCAATTATGATTATTTTAATATCCATATACATCAATTTATATACTAATATTCATTAAAATAGGTATATATTTTAAAAAAAGCAAAACAATTGGCATATAATTTGTATACCAAATAAACATTTCCAATAGCTGCTTTTTATTTCAAAAAGGTACTATTAAGAAACATTCCATTCTAAAACACATATCGGGTATACGCCAAATTCTCAACTTTTATGCACTCAAACGATTACTACATTTTTTTAAAGAGTAGGCCAAACTGGCAAAAATTATTTGTTCTAGCTTTATCTATATGGCTCATAAGTGTATCTTTTTCACAGGCACAAGTAAAAGGAAAAGTATTTAGAGATTATAATGGGAGCGGTACTCAAGATTCTACCTCGACGCCTTTATTTAAGGAAATTGGGGTAGCAGGTATAACAGTTACTGCAACAAACGGAGTACTCACCGCAACAACCACTACGGGGTCTTTTGGTGACTATGCGTTCCCGAACTCAGGCGCTACTGCTTCAGGGCAAAAAGTCCGTATTGAATTCTCCGCTATTCCTGCTGGAAATTTCTCGGGCTTTCACGGACTCAATAATACATTTAATGGTACATCAGTACAGTTTGTAACTGCCGGAGCAGCGACAAGGGCGCATTTAGGAATAAATATACCCGAAGAATATTGTCAACCTAACCCGCTGATTGCTCTGGCCTGTTACGAAAATGGAAATGCCATTTACACTGTATCAGGAAACACTCACCCAGGTTTTATAACATTACCTTATAACAGTTCGGGTTCGGCAAGAACTGGAATGAGCAGTAACATTCAAATTCTACAAATCGGAACAACATGGGGGAATGCGTGGCAGAAAGCAAAAAAACGGGTTTTTACCTCTGCTGTTTTAAAACGCCATTCTGGACTTGGTCCTCAAGGCATGGGAGGTCTTTATATGATTGACTATTCAACCTCTGCGGGCGGCAGTCTACTAAATGCATTTAATTTACAAGGGATTACTCCAGGCAACGGCGGTGCCGCCATCGATCTGGGAAGTGTAGATCGTACAGGAGCCAATGCCCTACCCAACAACACAACTGATGACAGCCGGGACATTGATGCTTTTGGTAAAATAGCAAAAGTGGGATTTGGAGGGATTGATATAGCCGATAACGATAATTTTTTATGGATGGTGAACCTTAACCAAAAGGCACTTATTCGAATGGATGTGAGTGCAAATACCCCTACTCCCTCGACAGCAACCGTAAATCAGTATCCCATTGCCAATTTTAGCGGATTGCCTACCTGCACAAATGGTGAATTGCGTCCGTGGGCACTGAAATTTCATGGAGGAAAAGGTTATCTTGGGGTAGTATGTAGTGCTGAAGGCGCAAGCGGGGTGGCGGCTAATTTACACGCATACGTACTTTCATTCAACCCGTCCAATCCTACCGCTTTTACCACAGAGCTTTCGTTCCCGCTTAACTATACTCGTGAGGCCGCAACCGTTTTTACTACGGCTTTATCTGGGAGTTGGAACCCCTGGGCAGATACATGGGCCGAAACAGGGCTTACCGGAGGCAGCAATGCCAACAGCTTCAATGAAAGGGCTTTCGCACAACCTATCCTGTCAGACATTGAGTTTTCAGATACAGGTCTTGACCTTGGTTTTTTGGATCGTTTCGGACTTCAAGGAGGATTTAGAAATCTTACACCTCAGGCATCACCCACAACGCTTTATTTGTCGGTAGATGTGGCAGGCGATATTATCCACTATTGCAAAGTAGGAAACAGTTATGTACAGGAAGGCAGCGCTGGCTGTGCAGTTCTAGACAATACTACCAATAGTACCTCTGCCACCGACGGGCCCAGCGGTAATGGTGAATTCTACTATGCAGAATCTTATAATGATACAGATGTAAGTCCTACGTTTAATCACAACGAAACATCATTGGGGGGACTAGCTGTGTTAAAAGGCTCACAGGAAATCCTTAACAATGTTTTTGATCCTATCAGCGGGACTCAAGCTGCAACCGCTTTTACCCAAGGCCTTCATTGGTATAATACTTCGACAGGGGCGAAAACAGATCAATATCTCATTGTACCAAATGCAACTGACAACCCACAATACTTTGGTAAAGCAGGTGGGCTGGGAGACCCTGAGCTACTGTGTAACCCAGCTCCTTTAGAAATCGGGAATCGCGTTTGGAAAGACAGTGATAATGATGGTATTCAGGATGCAGGTGAAGACGGTATCAACGGCGTTGAGATTGAACTCTATAAAGGAGCAACCTTGCTTGCAACGGTTACAACTGCTACCGTAGCTGGACAAAGCGGAACTTGGTATTTTAGCAGTAAGAGCCGCTTAGGCAGTGCTTGGGTTGGCACAGGAGCAGATACTACACTGCTGCCTGCTACCGCCTACAGCATCAAAGTAAAAACCGCGTTGGGAGCAGGAGCATTAGCAACCTGTACGGCTTTTAGCACAAAAGATGCAACAACCGATGGACTAGACAGCGACATCAACCCTGATGCTACCATATCATATACCACAGGCAGCTATGGTGAAAACAATCATACATTGGACATTGGTGTCACGGAATGCATAACACCCGTGATTACGGCCACTTCAGCGCAAATACTTTGTCAGGGAGAGACGGCGGGGGCTTTTACAATGAATATTACTTCCGGAACGGTTAGCTCGCAGAAATGGTATGGCCCAATTGCCAATAATTTACCAACTACCTCCTTAGGAACAGCTATCCCGGGTGCCACTTCAACCACCTTTACTCCAAGCGTGGCTCAATTACCAGCAGCCGACGGCGTAACCAGATACTATGCCGTTGTTGGCGAGAGCAACAGCTCAACCTGTTCGGATACAGCTTATGTTGCCATCACTGTCAAACCTAAACCCAACGCGGGAAATTCACAAACAGTTTGTGCTGGAACAACAGCAACGCTGACGGGTACTGGCCCAACAACGGGTAGCTGGACGGCTCAATCCAGTCCTGCCAATCCCTCAGGTGCCACTTTGGGAAGTACTACCGCTGGTGTAGCCAATGTAAGTTTTGCCACAAATACTTCAGGAATCTTTAAGTTTGTTTACACAGTGGATGGCTGTACAGACACGGTACAGATAACCGTGGGTGCTAAACCCCTCGCCGGTGCTGATATTACAGGTGTCAACGCTATTTGTAACACCGTTGCCAGTATTGATTTGCCCGACGCCGCCAACGGCGAAACTTGGACTCAGCTCGGCAATACACCTAAAATAGCCGCCATCGACCCCACTTCGGGTGTCGTAACAGGCATGGATGCAATCGGTGTCTATCAATTTATATTAACTAACTCAACCACAGGCTGTGCCGATACCGTAGCCGTCGAAACCAAAAACTGCCTCAAAGGAAGCATCGGTGACTTTATTTGGAAAGATCTCAACGATAATGGTATTCAGGATGCCAACGAACCTGGCGTGAAGGGGGTAATTGTGCAACTGCTCAACAATGACAATAATGACGCATTACTGGCCACCGATACCACCGATACCAACGGAATCTACGGTTTCTCAGGTCTGGATTCAGGTAATTACAAAGTCAAAATCGTGCTCAATTCTTTGCCAGACACCTGCCAAATCAGTCCTAAAAAGGATATAACGAGCAATGGCGGTAACGACACAAATGACTCCGACTTTGACCCAACCACGGCAGAAAGCCCAATCATCAACATCAATACTTTGGAAACAGGCATCGCCAAAGACAATCCAACCGTTGATGCTGCTTTGATTATCCCATGTATCAAGCCTGTTTGGACTGTTACATCAACCCCAATCTGTTCGCCTAGCACCGCCGTCTACAGCGTTAGTTTCTCTATCACTAACAAAAATGGCAGCTTAAAAGTCAACGCGGGTACACTTTCTGGAACCAACCCGTACACCGTAACGGGTATTCCCAACGGAACCAATTTGATTGTAACCGACAGTCTACGGGCCAACTGTGTGTTTGATACCACTTTTATTGCCCCTGATTGTAGTTGTCCGCAGATTAACCTGCTCACACCAAATGCCACGGCCTGTATCGGAGATACACTCCCTACCCTCAAAATCGTTCTTTTCGGAAGCAATCTCGACGGAGTTACGGCTAATTGGTACGCTAACGCAACAGGGGGGGCTGCACTCGCAACAGGACTCTCTTTCAAACCAACTGGTATCATAAGCGCTACCGATACTTTCTATGTAGCGTTGACAGGTGCCCCCGAATGTATCAATCAACCGCGCACTGCTGTCATCGTCACGGCCCAGAATTGTGACGTCGATTTGGCATTAAAGAAAAGCATCAGCACCAAAATCGCCCACATCGGTGATACCCTCACTTATACTATCAAAGTATGGAATGAGTTTACCAACGATGCCACTGGCGTTGAAGTAACCGACTCCCTTGCCACCACCGTTCAGTTGCTCAACGGAACATTCAACACCAGCCGAGGCATTGCCAACATCAACGGAAATGTCATCAAATGGACCATTGGAAACATCGCCGCCAACGGTGATACCGTCACGCTGACCTACAAGGTAAAAGCCGTGCAGGAAGGTGTTCATTTCAACACCGTCGAAATCAGCAAAACCAACGAAAAAGACAAAGACTCCTCCCCAAACAATGCCCAAGAAGGAGAAGATGACATTGATCGCCAGTGTTTTACCGTTCCTCTTAAGTTGTGTGTAGGGGAGAAAATACAGGCCAGCGTCCCTGCTAAATACACGAATGTTCAATGGTTTAAAGATGGTGGAACCAGCTCAGTAGCCAGCGGAAATGAGGTACTACTCACTGAAACAGGAACGTATACCTTCACGGCCAATAATAATACTTGCCCCGCTGAAGGCTGCTGCCCCGTAATCATTGAGCCTGGCGATAACTGTTGCCCCGAAGAAATCTGCGTTCCGTTTACCATTAAACAAACCAAAAAGGCAGGAAAAAATATCTAAATGCCGCTTCTAACAAAAAAAGAGAGCTCCTAAGGGCTCTCTTTTTTTGTTGCTGTTTTCTTGATTATCAACGGTCTACATACATCCCGTCATAGTATTTTTGATAATTCCCAGAAGTGACATTTTCTAGCCATTTTTGATTATCCAAATACCATTGCACGGTTTTCTCCAGTCCTTCTTCAAACGTAACCGAAGGTTTCCAGCCCAATTCATTCATCAGCTTAGACGGGTCAATGGCATAGCGCAAATCATGGCCGGCACGGTCGGTAACGTAAGTAATCAACTGAGCCGATGTACCTTCGGGCCTTCCTAATTTCTCATCCATTAATTTACACAACAGAAATACCAAATCAAGGTTTTTCCACTCATTGCAACCACCAATATTATACGTTTCTCCGTTTACACCTTCATGAAAAATCAAATCAATGGCGCGTGCATGGTCTTCGACGTACAACCAATCCCGAACATTCTCACCTTTTCCATAAACGGGAAGCGGCTTATTGTTCTGAATATTATTAATCATCAAAGGAATTAGCTTTTCGGGAAAATGATTCGGACCGTAATTGTTGGAACAATTAGAAATCACCACGGGCAATTTGTACGTGTTATGGTACGCCCGCACAAAATGGTCGGAAGAAGCTTTCGAGGCCGAATACGGCGACCGTGGGTCATAGCTGGTCGTTTCCACAAAAAACTCCTTCGGGTCGTGAAGTTCTCCGTAGACTTCGTCGGTCGAAACGTGATAAAAACGTCGCCCTTCCTCTTTTCCTTTCCACGCAATACGGGCAGCATTGAGCAAATTTACCGTGCCAATCACATTGGTCATCACAAACGCCATCGGGTCGGAAATAGAACGGTCGACGTGCGACTCGGCCGCCAAATGAACGACCCCCGTGAAATCATGCGTTTTGAAAAGTTCATCAATAAAGGCCGCGTCTGTAATGTCCCCTTTTACAAACGTATAATTGGGTTGGCTTTCTATATCAGTCAGGTTAGCTAAATTACCCGCGTAGGTAAGGGCGTCTAAATTGACAATTTGGGTGGTGGGATAGTTGGTCACAAAGCGTCGTACCACATGCGACCCAATAAAACCAGCGCCTCCCGTAATAAGTATTTTTTGCATAGTTGTTGAGAATAAAATTCGGATATTCTAAAGCTTTATATAAACTATTTGCGTGTTGCTAATTTTTGTTCCCAACGCCATGCGTCCCGCAGTGAATCTTCTAGCGATTTTTCAGTTTGCCATTTCATCACCTCCCGCGACTTATCGACCTGGGCATAAATTTGTTCTACATCGCCCGGGCGACGCGGCCCAATGCTGTAATTTAATTTAATGTTATTTACTTCTTCAAACGTCTTAATCAGCTGCAACACCGTCACTCCCTCGCCCGTACCAATATTAAATACATCATAGAAGTTTTCTTCCTGCACACCCGCCAGCAGTTCCAACGCTTTTACGTGCGCTTTGGCCAAATCGACCACGTGAATAAAATCACGAATACAGGTACCGTCAGGCGTATTGTAATCACTGCCAAAAACGGTCAATTTTTGACGCAAGCCCGCCGCAGTTTGGGTAATATAAGGAACCAAATTGCTCGGAACTCCGCGCGGCAACTCCCCTATTTCGGCCGTTTCGTGGGCACCCACGGGATTAAAATAACGCAACGCAATGGCCTTCATGGCGGGCTTCGAAAAGATAAAATCACGGATGATATCTTCACATATTTTCTTGGTGTTGCCGTACGGCGAAGCCGCTTCCTGACGCGGCGTAGCCTCCGTTACGGGCAGATGGTCAGGTTGACCATAAACCGTACACGAAGAAGAAAAAACGAAATTATGCACCCCGTACTCTTTCATTAATTTTAATAAAAGAACCGTAGTACCAATGTTGTTTCCGTAATAAAGAAGCGGATTCTCGACCGATTCTCCCACGGCTTTGTTGGCCGCAAAATGAATTACTCCCCCAATTTTTTCCTTTTCAAAAAGCGCACGCAACGCTGCTTCATCGTTGCAATCAGCTTTATAGCAAACAACTGGCTTACCAATTATTTTTTCGAGGCCTTCCAGTACTTTTTCCTCTGAATTGCTAAAATTGTCAACAATAATGGGTTCAAAACCCGACTTTTGTAATTCAACGACTGTATGTGAGCCAATAAAACCCGCCCCGCCTGTGACTAATATTTTCATATATTGAGCAAAAAGTGAGTAACAAAACTATAAAATTTGGGCGCTGAAAAAAAATTGTTTTTATTTATCGCCAACAACGCCAAATCATACCGTATGACAGAGCAAGAAATCAAAGCGCTGGTTTCGCTACTCGACGACGACGACAAGGAAGTATCTCGTTTGGTTGAACGCGAAATTCGGCAACAGGGAGGCAAAATCATTCCTTTTTTAGAGAATGAATGGGAGAGTGCGGGCTTTAGCCCTGACGTACAGCGAAAAATAGAGGAGTTGATTCATGAACTTCAATACGAATTGACCCTCGAACGATTGACCAATTGGTACAACGGCGGAGCCGTCGACCTCTTGGAAGGGCTATGGATTGTGGCTACTTATCAGTATCCTGACCTTTCACTGGAAAAAATTCGCGCTGATTTTGAACAGTTTTACTACGAAACTTGGCTTGAATTTAAGATTGATATGCACCCAATCGACCAAATTCGGGCCTTGAACCACGTCTTTTTCTCGAAATTAAAGTTTGGCTCAAATACCAAAAATTTCCATTCGGCTGGCAATTCCATGATTAACGTGGTGTTGGAAACAAAAAAAGGGAATCCGATTTCCCTTTGCTGTATCTATATGATTATTGCGCAGCGGCTCAATATGCCCGTTTATGGTGTCAATTTGCCCAATCTATTTGTTCTGACGTACAAACAGGATTCGATTCAGTTTTACATCAATGTCTTTAATAAAGGGCTGGTGTTTATGCGCTCCGACATTGACCACTACATTGCCCAGTTGAATCTAAAATCCAACGAGACGTTTTATCAACCTTGCAGTAATCTTGACATTCTCAAACGCGTGCTTCGCAATCTGACACTGGCGTTTGAAAAAACGGGAGATACCGACAAGGTCAATGAAATAGAAAAAATGGCCTTAATTCTGAATGAACCATTGCCTGAATAAACATACAATATTTATTAAATAGCCACGACTCCGCAGAAATCCTCCACCCAAAACCGATGCAAGTGGTGTAATTGTTGGGAAATTTCGGGGACAGAAACCATGCCCTGCCCGTAGGCATCGCTATCCCCAAAAGGTTTGACAAAAATGTGATTTTTGAAGTTAAGCCGCCGCACACCGTCTAGTTTATACAGCGCCTCTTTGGCGCACCAGTAGGTTACTAATTTTGGAAGCTCCATCTGTGCCTCCAACTTTTCATTTTCTGACAAAAACTTAGGTGCTACGCGGGCCAATTTATCGGCCATGCGTTCCATGTCAATTCCGAGCGGTTTGGTAGGATGCAACGCAACCCCCACGTACTTAACCGTATGCGTGATAGAAATCTCGGCAATTCGGTGTCTTAAATGGGGCTTTCCGTATTCATCTTTCACCATTCCTTCATACGGCAGACCTTTACTTTCCACCAACAATTGCATGACATACCGCCCAGTCAGCCACTCTAATTGTTTTTGGGGGTGAGAAATGGTTTTGAATTCATCCCACTCTTCGGCCTCCGCCACCACGTTCTGAAGCAACACCTCGGGAGCCTCGGCAATTTCCCAAACTAAAATTTCACAGTCATCAAAAACTGTCCATTGACGAACCAGCGGCATTATAAAGGAGTTATCAAGTACTTATTCATTGTAATTCGTAAATATAGCCCGTAATTTTATACTTATCCAACCTCAGGTTGGGAGTTCATTTATGCCATGACGAAAATCCAAGTTCAAAAAATAGATACTTTTTCGGGACACCGAGATTGTGTTTACGCCCTCCAACCGGCCCTCCAACCGCACCATTTTTTCTCGGCAGCGGGCGATGGCCTGGTCGTACATTGGGATTTGACCCGTCCAGATTGGGGAGAAGTGGTAGCACAAGTACCCGCTTCGGTATATTCTATGGCGTATGATTCGGTTCAAAACCAACTGTGGGTAGGACAAAACTACGAAGGAATTCAACGCATAGCACCGTATGAGAAGCAGGTTGTGTCATCCATTCGCCTGACTTCTGCCACCATTTTCGATATTCAATTCTTTGAAAATCAAGCTTTTATTGGACTATCTGACGGCGTAGTGTTAATCATGGACAAAGACCAATTTGCGGTTCGTAAACACTTGAAAGCCTCCAATCAAAGCGCCCGTTGTATCAGCATCAACCCACACACCCGCGAACTCGCGGTGGGGTACAGTGACCATACCATCCGTATATTTGGACTTGACGACCATGTATTGCATTATACATTAGTATCACATACCAATTCGGTGTTTACCCTACAATATTCTCCCGACGGGCGATTTTTGATTTCTGGTAGTCGGGATGCGCACCTCAAAGTCTGGGACGTGTCCGAAAAGTATAGCTTGCATCAGGATGTTGTAGCGCATCTTTTTGCCATCAATCACGTAGTTTACAGCCCCGATGCGCAATGGCTGGCTACTTGTAGCATGGACAAATCTATTAAAGTATGGGACGCCACTACCTTTAAACTACTCAAAGTCATTGACCGCGCCCGACACGCGGGGCACGGCACATCCATCAACAAACTTCTTTGGTCAACGTTTGATAATCAGCTGGTTTCGGCAAGCGATGACAAACGAATTTCGGTGTGGGATATAAAAAGTTTGTAAATTTGTGTTTTGAACGGTTTTGGTTCATCGTTCCAATCGACGAAATGCTCTCATTTACAGCCATGCAAAAATTCTTTACGTTATTACTCCAAGCCCTCAAAGGCGAAGAACAGGAATACACCTCTGGAAGTATCAATCGCGCTATTTTTCTGTTGTCAGTTCCCATGATTCTCGAAATGGTCATGGAATCCTTGTTTGCGGTAGTAGATGTATTTTTTGTTTCCAAAATCAGCACCGATGCCATCGCAACCGTAGGCCTTACGGAGTCGGTGCTTACGCTCGTGTACTCCGTTGCCATCGGTCTAAGCACCGCAGCCACAGCCATTGTAGCAAGGCGAGTAGGCGAAAAACAGTTTATTGAAGCTGGTCACGCCGCCGCCCAGGTTATTCTGGTTTCATTGGGGTTGGGAATAGCCATGGGACTTGGCGGTTTTTTTGGTGCTGAGGCCATTTTACGCGCCATGGGAGGCTCTCCAGCATTAATTGCTTCGGGGTCCGACTTTACAAGAATCATTTTTGCGAGCAGCCCAGCCATTATGCTCCTTTATACGTTGAGTGGCGTGCTACGCGGCGGCGGAGATGCCGCCGTTGCCATGCGCTCACTCTGGATTGCCAACGGCATCAATATTTTGCTTTGTCCTCTATTCATTTTTGGTTGGGGGCCCGTGCCTGCATTTGGCGTGGCAGGCTCAGCGATGGCAACTACCATCGGCCGTACCGTGGGCGTATTGTACCAATTAAATGCGCTGGCCAAAACCACAGGGACCATTCAAGTATTGGCTACCCAATTTAAAGTCAATATAGCCATCATTCGTAATTTACTAAGCGTAGCCGCAGGCGGAACAGGTCAGTTTTTGATTTCCTCCGCGAGTTGGGTATTCCTGACGCGCATCCTCTCTGATTTTGGCCCAAGCATTGTGGCGGGGTATACCATTGCCATCCGCATCATTGTGTTCACAATTTTACCTTCGTGGGGTATGGCCAATGCCGCCGCCACGCTGGTAGGACAAAACCTCGGAGCCAACAAGCCAGACCGCGCCGAAGCCTCGGTTTGGCGGGCGGCTTTTTTGAACTTTCTTTTTCTGGCCGTCATTGCACTCGTTTTTTTCATTTTTTCCCGCCCCATTATTTCGTGGTTTAATGCCGACCCCATAACCGTCAATACGGGCGTCAACTGCTTACGAATCGTTTGCTTAGGCTACCTGTTTTTTGCGTATGGGATGGTCATCAGCCAATCATTCAACGGCGCTGGCGACACCCTGACGCCTACACTGATGAACCTATTTTGTTTTTGGGCCGTCGAAATTCCGCTAGCATACATCCTTGCAAAACAACTTAAGATGGGGCCCGAAGGCGTTTATACCTCCGTTGCTTTTAGCGAATCACTGCTCGCAGTAGTCGGAATTGTGCTTTTTAAACGCGGAAAATGGAAAAATAAGAAGGTCTAATACTCAAATTCAACTGGTTGACCCGTTTTGAATCCCTGATAATTTACCTAACTTTGCTGCCCTATTTTTAGTCGTCAACTATAAATCAGGGCTTTTCATTATTATTTTTTATTACTTACTGATTTAGCAAAGAAACGACTCAATATCCCTTGTAATGAAAGAGCAAATTGACCGTACTAAACTCCCTCGACACATTGCCATTATCATGGATGGCAACGGACGATGGGCCAAACAACGCGGCGCCATGCGGGTTTTCGGACACCGCAATGCCATCAAGGCAGTACGCGAAGCAACCGAAGGTTGTGCAGAGCTGGGAGTTGAATACTTGACCTTATATGCCTTCTCGACCGAAAACTGGGGCCGCCCAGAAGCAGAAGTACGGGCGCTCATGGAATTGTTGGTTCATACCATTGCTGATGAATTGCCTACGTTGCAAAAAAACAATGTAAGACTCAACAGCATTGGCGACATCGACAGTCTGCCTAACTCCTGTCAGCGTGAACTTCAGGAAGCGATTGATAAAACAAAACAAAACACGGGTCTTAATTTGATTTTAGCGCTCGGCTACAGCGGAAAATGGGATATTGTTCAGGCTACCCAACAACTGGCCCGCGAAGTAAAGGCAGGAACGCTACGCCCTGAAGACATTACCGAAAGCCTACTAAACTCCAAGCTTTCTACCCTCGACCGCCCCGAAGTAGACCTAATGCTACGAACAGGCGGTGATCACCGAATCAGTAACTTTCTGTTGTGGCAATTGGCCTACGCAGAGCTCTATTTTTATGACGATGTATTTTGGCCTGACTTTCGCCGTAACCACCTGCATGAAGCCATTTTGTCTTTTCAGCAGCGGGAACGTCGATTCGGAAAAACCAGCGAACAGATTCTGAGCGATGCGAAATAAAGCACTACTTTTATCGTTATACCATTTTGGATAAAAATGCTCTTTACGACGGATTTCTACCCTTGTTTTTCTTATTTTACCAAACTCGAAACACGTACAATCAAAGCAATTATAAAGAATTGATACCGAACCGTGAGCGCAAGAATTGTGTACCTACCTATGAAAAATTTTAACCGCCCCGGCCGCTTAGCAACTTTTGTGGTCGTTTTTCTATGCACTGTAGTATCAGCAATGGCCCAACAATTAGGCCTTGGACAACGTACTACAACCGCGCCCGTCGAAGATGCCGTTAGTTATGCCAATCCCAAAGAGCTCGTCATTGCCGACATCGTAGTGACAGGGAATCAATTTTTGGACCCCAACTCCATGATTTCAATGTCGGGACTGAAAATTGGTGATAAAATCAAAGTCCCGGGCGATGCCATCACTGGCGCCATCAAAAAATTGATGGACCAGAAAATCCTCGAAGATGTAGAAGTGCTCTACCGTAAGATTGAAGGTGATCAAATCTGGCTTGAGCTTCATATCAAAGAGCAGTCGCGCTTGTTTAAAGTGACCTACGACGGAATCCGTAAAGGAGAACAAGAATCCCTCAACGACAAAATTAAGCTTCCTAAAGGGCGTATTATTTCCAACACGATGATTAAAAACACTCAGTTGGCCGTGAAACGCTTTTTTATGGACAAAGGATTTTTGAACGTAAAAGTACGGATTGCTCAAATTACGGATTCTACCCGGGGAAATGCAACCCTAAAAATATTTGTTTCTAAAGGGCCCAAAGTCAAAATTCGGCAGATTGTTTTCAACGGGCGGAATGAGATTTACGAACAGAAGCTGCGCAACAAAATGAAAGGCACCAAGCAGATGCGTTTCGGGCGTTTGTTTACACCTTCCAAGTTTATCCCCAAAAAATACGACGAAGACAAGGAGAAACTGATTGAACTTTACAATAAGAACGGTTTCCGGGATGCCACGATTGTTTCGGACTCAATCATCCAAAATGCCGATGGCAAAACCATTGATTTGGTCATGAATATTGAGGAAGGGCCTCGTTATTATATCCGCAATATAACTTGGGAGGGGAATTACCTCCATTCAACCGAGATTTTGAATAAAGTATTTGGGCTCAAAAAAGGAGATATCTACAATCCTGAAGAAATTCAAAAACGCCTTGAAGCCAACCCAGGGCAGGACGTAAGCTCACTTTACATGGATGATGGCTACTTGTACTACAACTGCCGCCCCGTTGAGAAATCAATCGAAGGTGATTCGATTGACGTCGAAATGCGAATCTTTGAAGGCAAACAGGCCACCATCAACAAGATTATTCTAAACGGAAACACCAAAACCAGCGACCACGTCGTAATGCGTGAATTGTTTACGTTGCCGGGCCAAAAATTCAGCAAAACAGAAATCATCAACACACAGCGTCAGCTTTCACAATTAGGTTATTTTGATGCAGAAAAAATCGGTATTCAGCCTATTCCTCACCCCGAAGATGGCACCGTAGATATTGAATATACCGTCGAAGAAAAACCAAGTGACCAAATCGAGCTTTCTGGCGGCTGGGGTGGATTTATCGGATTTGTAGGTACGTTGGGATTGGTTTTCAACAATTTCTCTACAAAAAATATCGGTAATCTGAAAGCTTGGAAGCCCCTACCTTCCGGCGATGGGCAGAAATTGGCGGTACGTTTCCAAGCGAGTGGACGTCAGTTCCAAACGTATTCGATTAGCTTTACCGAACCTTGGCTAGGCGGCAAAAAACCCGTAACTTTTGGAATCAACCTCAGCCGTACCGTGTATCGTACCGTTGATTATTCTAATTTTTATACCCGCTCAAACAGCAGCGCCCTAAATTTCTTGGGTTCTTACAAAAACACGGGGGTTACGGTTTCTCTCGGAAAGCGTCTTAAAATCCCCGATCGTTATTTTGTGTTGAGTTCGGCATTGTCTTACCAGCGCTACCGAATGGATAGCCTTGACTTGTTCGGAATCGGTTATCCCAACGGGGTTTCAAACAACTTAACGCTTAACCTGACGTTATCGCGCAACACAATCGACAACCCACAATTCCCGCGTGGCGGGTCTTCATTCTCACTGAGTGGCACCTTCACTCCTCCTTATTCGGCCATTACGGGTAAAACCAGCTTTGCCAACAGCGAAGACCGCTTCAAATGGGTAGAATACCATAAGTGGATGTTTGACGCCAGTTGGTTCCAGACCGTGGCAGGAAAACTCGTACTCAGTACCCGGGCGCACTTAGGTTTCTTGGGTAGGTACAATCAAAACCTCTCCATTAGTCCTTTTGAGCGATTCGTGCTTGGAGGCTCAGGATTAGCGGGTTATGGAATGTTTGCGTTGGCACAGGATATTATCGGTTTACGCGGATATGCTGACCGCGCGCTTGTTCCGATTTATAACCGTTTGAGTACAACTGACGCCTCTCAAACGACTGGTGCCACTAACACTGGCGTTGCCTCCAGCTTGGGAGGGGTTGCTTACAGCAAGTACGTCATGGAACTCCGCTATCCTCTCTCTCTGAACCCTTCGGCGACCATTTTTGGTTTAGTATTTGCCGAAGCAGGAAACAACTGGGGAACCGATGCTCCACAGAAAAAGTACAAAGATTTCAATCCGTTTGACCTTAAACGGTCTGCGGGGGTTGGAGCACGTATCTTTATGCCTGCATTTGGTCTCATCGGTATCGACTGGGCGTATGGTTTTGATCCGCTACCAGGACAAACCAAACGCAGCGGGCCACAATTCCACTTTACGATTGGCCAACAACTTAGATAAGAAGGGATATTTTGGATATACAACACTGAGTTAATGTCTAATATCCAGTATCCAAAATCCAAAAGATGTATGAAAACCCGCCGGCTTTTACTACTTTTGCAGTTTGTTCTAGTAACCTACTCATTATCAGCCCAAAAATTAGGGTATATCGATATGGAGTATGTAACGACAAAAATGCCTGATTATCAAAAAGCACAAGCCGAATTGGATAAATTTTCGGATCGCTGGGCCAAGGAAATTCAGGATAAATATGCCGAAATAGACAAGCTCCAACGCCTCTATCAAGCCGAAGAAGTATTGCTGACCGATGAAATGAAACGCAAACGCCAGCAGGAAATCAACGACAAAGAACGCGAAGCAAGAGAGTATAACAATAAAATTTTCGGCTTTGAAGGTTTGCTGTTTCAAAAGAAGAAGGAACTCATCAAACCCATTACCGACCAAGTATACAAAGCCAGTGAGCGCGTATGTCGGCAACGGAGATTGGATATGCTGCTTGACAAATCAAGTGATTTTGTCATTATCTATTCAAACCCCGTCCATGATTACACTGATTATGTGATGGAAGAATTGGGCTTAGTAACAGACACAAAAAATAATAAAACGAGTACGCCCAGCGTTAATACGCCTGCGGCTAAACCAAATGCAACGGATACCCCAAATAAAACAACCAAACCAAAACAGTAGATAAAAATGAAGAGCAAATTCATCGTGGCCCTGGTAGCCATTGTAACTTTAATCGGAGTAGAAACGAACGCCCAACAAGCCCCTAAAATCGGTTGGACCAATGTAGACTATATCTTGTCAGTATTACCCGAAAGCAAAAAAATCGAGAACGAACTCCAAATCCAGCAGCAACAAATTCAAAAAGCAATGCAGGACAAGCAGAAGGAGTTTGAAGATAAATATAAAGCCTACGAGCAAAACGCAACTAAGTGGTCGGAAATCATCCGTGCTGATAAAGAAAAGGAGCTTAACCGTCTTCAAACAGACTTTCAGGATTTTCAACGTACTTCACAGGAATCATTGCAGAAAAAACAACAGCAATTGATTCAGCCTGTATTGATTAAAATCAACACGGCTATCGAAGCGGTAGGTAAAGAAAACAGCTATACCTACATCCTCAACATGGACGGTGGTGCACAAACTACCCCAATCATTTTGTTTGCAGGTTCTGACGACTTGAACGTAAGCAACCTTGTGTTGAAGAAATTAGGCGTTGATCCTGCCGAAATCGAAAAGCAGCAAAAAGCCGCCGCCGAAGCTGCAGTTCAGCAATTAAAGCCAGCAACTACTCCACAGCAGCCCGCCGCTAACAAGCCTGCAACACCTGCTCCCGTGAAGAAAAACTAAGCAGTTTTATCTTTGTAGCCTATAAAAAGAGAAGGGTAGCCGTTGGCTACCCTTCTCTTTTTATAATTAGCCACCCTAATCTTAATGATTTTAAATCCAGTGCTTTCGCTTAAAGAAAAACCACATTCCAGCCATCGAACAGGCCATCAGCAATAACGAAAACCAAAATCCATACTGATGCGTACTTGTGGGTAAAATGCTGTAATTCATCCCAAAAACCCCCGCAATCAATGTGGGAGGCATAAAAATGATGGTGAAAACGGTAAAAATCTTGATGATTTGGTTTTGTTCAAGATTAATCAAGCCCATAAACGTATTTTGAAGATACTCCAGTCGCTCAAAATTGAAAGTGCTGTATTCCAGCAACGAACTTATATCTTTCAAAACAATACGCAGACGCTCTTTACGGTCTTCTGGAAAAAACTGACTTCTCAAAATGCCCGACAATACGCGCTGCTTATCGATGATGGTTTCGCGTAGGAGCATGGTATTCTCCTGCATCATGTTAATCTTCAGCAGAATCTCCTGTTTTGCTTTTTGTTCCCGGTTCAGGTCTTTGCTGATGTTTGAAATATCTTTCGATAAACCTTCCAACACATCTGCATCACTTTCGATTCTGGTCTCGAGTAGCAGCAACAACATGTCTACCCCGCTCTGAAACGTTTCCTGACTCACCTTCATTTTTCGCACTGTATCGGCGAAAGTCTTGGAATCTCCGCTTCTATAAGTAAACAGTACCCCCTCCCGAATCAAAATCGAGACAGGATAAATAACGTAGCCTTCTGCAGTGATTTTGAGGAAATTGGAGTTGGCGTTGATGGTATTATTTTGTTCAAAATACCGCGAACTGCTCTCAATTTCGACAATTTCTTGCGGGGTTTGAAAACTAATATCGCACTTCGTCTCCACCCATTCTTCTTCTTCCTGCGTGGGCGATTGTAAATCTATCCACAAGATGCTTTTTAGATGCCCTATTTCTCGGACGTCGGTTTCGCGTTTAATCTGCTTGCCTTCACGATAATATATCCTAACCATACCTCTTTCTGCTTCATTTGCGCCAAAGTTAGCCAATTGATTTTAGGATTTTACGCACATTTTGCAGATTTTGTACCTATGTTTTGACGTGCTTAACGGTGAAAATGTTTTATAAAACATTTTTTTTTAAATCGATGCAACATTTGATTTTATCCATTGTCATTACCTCGAAAATACAGCCGATTGGAACCTAAACATTACATAGACAAACACGTCGAACTCGTTGAACGCTGTAAACAAGGAGATAGAAAAGCCCAGTATGAACTGTACAAGCTTTATTCGAAATCCATGTTGAACGTGTGCGTACGGGTGGTAAACCATATTGGGGAAGCCGAAGACGTGCTGCAGGAAGCGTTTTTGGATGCTTTTTGCAATTTACATACGTTCAGGGGGCAGTCCACGTTTGGGGCGTGGCTGAAGCAGATTGTGGTCAATAAAGCCATCAATCACCTCCGTCAACGAAAAATGCAACTTGTTGACATCGAAGGCTATGGCTACGGAGATGATGACCACGACATTGCCGACGATGCTCCGACAGACGAAGAAGGTATCCAAATGGACGTTGAACGCATTCGAAGAGGAATTGCCCAACTCCCCGAAGGATACCGAGTCGTTCTTTCGCTGTATCTGTTTGAAGGATACGACCACGAAGAAATCGGTGAAATCCTCAACATCAGCGAAAGTACCTCCCGCACCCAATACATGCGGGGAAAGAAAAAATTATTGGAATTATTAAGTAATAGAAGTAACAATTGAGCCGCAAGTAAAGAGCATTAATTACTATAAGTATTTAATAATCAACACTTCGCACCAAAAATACAAAGAAAATGAAAGATAAACTGCAACGATTCGTCAGAGACAACCGCGAGGCATTTGATGTGCATGAGCCTTCTGATGACCTTTGGAGTCGGTTGAGTGAAAAATTACCCAAAGCTGAAGAGATTACGCCAACAAGCGAACATATACTTCCAGAAGTACCCTCAAAAGAAACTTCGCAAGAGACAGGACTAAACCAGATTGTCCACGAAGATTTTCAAAATGGCGGTAGTTATAATCCGTTTTTCAGGAAAGTCAGCAAAAACCTAAATTGGCGCATTGCGGCCTCCATTGCGCTCATTGTCGGGCTGGGTTGGGTTGGCTACCGAGTGAATCAAAATTATGGAGTTACTGAGGCGCCCGAAGTGGCATTTGCCAATCCTGGCTACGCCAAACAAGTGACTCAATACACCCAATTGATTGATAACAAACGCGCGGAGTTGCGTCAAATGACAGAAAGTGACCCCGCCCTTTATAAAGAATTTGCAGTAGAACTGGATCAGCTTGAGCGCTCATACCAAAACCTGAAAGCCGACCTTCCGAAGAACCCCAATCAGGAAACGGTGATTCAGGCCATGATTCAGAACCTGCAATGGCAGATTGACCTATTGAACCAACAGTTGGACATTATCCAACGCATCAAAAACAAAAACAACCATGCAAACGATAAACTCATATAAGTCAGGCAGTTATTGGTTAATAATTATCGGCTTATTATGTACCCTCAGCGCCCATGCCAGCGAATACGGCAGCATCGAGAAAAAGAAATCCGTCATTAAAATGTATGACGTTTCGACCAAAGAAACCTTGCTAATTGATAATCAATTCGGACAGGTAAAAATCAACCTTTGGGACAAAAGCGAAATCAGGGTTGACATCAGCATCACCGCCAATGCCAACAGTGACGACCGCGTTCAACAATACTTAGATGGTGTCAGTATTGAAGATAAAAAAGAAGGCAATCAAATCAGCATTCGTACCATTATCAACAAAAACGGCAATTCAAACTGGAGCTGGAAAAGTAACAACGGCGAGAAGAACTTTGTACAAATTGATTACACAGTATCAATGCCCAAAAACACGCCGTTGACGGTTAAAAACCGCTTTGGCAATACAAATATTCCCTTTTTCAAAGCACCGCTCGTGATTGAGTCCAAGTACGGAAGTTTTATTGCCACCGACTTGTCAGGAAGTAAAAATGACATTGATGTGGCCTACGGTAAAGCAGAAATTCAGCACTTACTCAACGGCAACCTCGATATTGCTTACTCAACCCTCGAACTAGACAAAGCCAACAATATTGTGTTGAACAATAAGTTTGGGAAAATGAAAATCGGTGAAGTAGAAACCCTCGACGGCCAAATCAGCTATTCTGGCGGACGCATCGGCAACTTGAAAGGTTCCAGCAAAATCAAACTCAGTTTTTCGGGCGGATTTAGAATTGACCAATTGAATGAATCGGCAGACAATGTTGATATTCAGGCTAGCTATTCATCCGTGACCATTCCGATGGAAAATAATAACTGCAACTTTGATGTTACGGTAAGCTACGGTGGCTTCAAGTATCCTGGCGACCGCAAGGTTTCATTCACTCACAACGACGACGACCGTAAAGATGATGCAAACCGCCACAGCCCCCGCATGACCAAGCAATACGTGGGTAAATTTGGTAACGGCAGCGGAACCAAAGTAAAAATTGTCTCGAAATACGGTGAAGTAAATTTGAGATAAAATTAAAAGCCGCCGTAGGGGCAGGCCTAGCGTCTGCCCTCTTACGTCTACGTCTTGCCTCTGCATCTAATCAACAACATATAATTACAAAAAAGGGCGGAGGTGAACCCCGCCCCTACGTAATATTTATTCCACAAAATCCAGCTCTTTGCCGTAGGTTTCTTCGATGCGGGTAAGCGAAAAAAGCGCGATTCCATAACAAAGCAAGCCCAATAATGCAGCCCCTCCCAAAGCCCCCAAAGAAGGTTTGAAGGCCTGAAAAGCAAGTGTCATAGGAATCGCCATGCCTCGTACTACGCTTGGCACAGAGGTAGTAGCGGTAGCGCGGAGATTGGTACCGTAAAGTTCGGCCACCATCATCAAATACAGGCCTATGTAGCCCGTACATATCCCCGACAAGAAGCAGACCGCATACAACATCGTAGGGGATGAAATACCACCGTATAAATAAATACCCACACTGACTGCTCCGCAAAACATCAGGTAGCCAATGGCTTTATGTCTCGACTGAAGCCATTGACTGAGCGGGCCGCTGAAAAAATCGCCCGCTGTGAGTCCAAAATAAATAAACATCACGCACTTACCCGGCGAAATCGTCTCTGCTATACCGAGGGCTTTGCCGAACTCATTGCCAAAAGTGCCCAAAATACCCACCACAAACCACGTTGGAATACCAATCATGACGCATTGAAAGTATTTAATAAACCGGGGCCAACTGCTGAAAAGGTAAAAGAAATTCCCTCGACTGACCTTGGATTGCTTCATTTCCTCAAACAACCCCGACTCAAATACCCGAATCCGCAGCAAAAGCAACAACAGCCCCATACCACCACCGACCATATACGCCGTGCGCCACTCAAACCATTCTTGCGTCAAATAAGCCGCTCCCGCCCCTAAATAGCCCACCGCCGCCACAATCGTAGGGCCGAGGCTGCGAATCTCTTTGGGAATAATCTCGGTAACAAGGGTCATTGCCGCGCCAATTTCTCCCGAGAGACCTACCCCTGCCACAAACCGCAACAACGCGTAGGTATTGGGTTCTTGGACAAAACCGCAGGCAATATTGGCCAATGAATAGGTAACAATGGAGCCAAATAGCACTGAGAGCCGTCCTTTTTTATCGCCCAAAACTCCCCATAAAATCCCCCCTACCAGCAAACCCGCCTGTTGTGAATTAAAAATAAAGGTTCCGATTTTAGAAACTTCCGCCTCTGAATACCCCATCGATTGCAGGCTTGGAACCCGTACGATGCTGAAAATCAGTAGGTCATACACATCAACAAAGAAGCCCAAAGCCGAAACGATGACAGGCAACGTAAAAAGCGCACGGTAAGAGATTTTGCTCATAAAAATTTCCTTCTCCTTGGCAAGGGGAAGGATTAAGGGTGAGGTTTAAGAGAGATTATTTATTCTTCAATAAAATCAAGGTCTTTGCCGTGCGTTTCAGGAACGGTCAGGGTAGAATAAAACCCTAAAGCGTAGCTGATGATACCCACTAAAGTACCCGCACCAATCACACCCAACTGCGGTACCGTAAGCTCAAAAGCCCCAAAAACATCCAAAGTGCCCGTTTTGAAGCCCGCAAAAAGCGTAGTCATCAGAATCACCATACCACGAACCATATTGGGAATAGTCGTGGCGGCCGTAGCCCGCAAATTGGTTCCAAACTGCTCGGCCCCAATCGTGACAAACATGGCCCAATAGCCAATCCCAAAGCCCATTAGGGTACAAAGACTATATAAAGCGAAGGGAGTATTGACCCCTGCGTAGAGATAAATAATGCTGAAGATTCCTGAAAAAGCCATCAAAGCCGCCACGGCTTTTTTGCGCGAATGAAAATAATGGCTGAGAAAACCGCTGGCCAAGTCGCCGCCCGCCAAACCTACATAACACCACATAATAGACAACCCGGGCTTGATGGGTTCGGCAATACCGAGGGCTTTGCCGAACTCATTGCTGAAAGTGGCCAAAATGCCGATAACAAACCACGTAGGCAATCCAATGCCGATACACTTCATATAGCGTGTGAAACGTTCCCAATTGGTAAAAAATGACAGAAAATCACCTTTAGCGACGTGCTTTTGCCCGGAGACTTCCGTAAACATCCCTGACTCAATCACCCCGATACGAAGCAACAACAGCCCGAAGCCCAAGCCTCCGCCCACAAAATAAGCAATGCGCCAATCTCCGAAGATTTCGACGGTAAAATAAGCGACAACGGCCCCCAAAAGGCCGATACCTGCCACCAGCGACGTACCAATGGCCCGCAGCTCTTTGGGCAAAATTTCAGAAACTAGCGTAATGCCTGCCCCTAGTTCGCCAGCGAGGCCAATTCCTGCAATAAAACGTAAATATTTATATAAATCGGGCGCCGACATGAAAGGCGTATCCTGAATAAATCCGCACAACACGTTGGCAATGGAATAGGTAATGATTGAACCGAAAAGCACCGAAAGGCGACCACGTTTATCACCCAATACTCCCCAAAGAATCCCTCCAAGAAGCAAGCCACCCATCTGCCAGTTGATGATGGAAGCACCAATGGCCGACACTTCCTGCTCATTCAATCCTAAATCTCTGAGACTGGGTACGCGTACAATACCAAACAACAATAAATCATAAATATCAACAAAATAGCCTAGGGCGGCCACAATCACGGGAAGTCCAAAAAGCGAGTTTTGGGTAGAGGGTTTAGACATTGGTTAAGGAGGGTTTTGTATTTTCTGCAATAATACTAAAAAAGCGTCGGCTGGTCTGATACCAACTGACGCTTTTTGTGATTCTTTTGAATATTCCTACGTATATTTTCGCCACCCGCCCAAGATAGCACCCATGGCCGCACCGCTTACTGCACTAAACCCTGCATTGAGGATGGACAATTCGACGGGCTTCATCTCGTAGGCATTGTTGGTAAAAATATTCCCCCCCACAATCAACGCCCCAATCAATGCACCCGTCATGGCTCCCGTTTGTGCGGTGCTAACATTCATGGATTTAAACAAAAGTGCCATCGCATAAGCTCCCAATAAGTACGTAATAAAACTAACCGCATACCCTATACTTCCGCCGCCGCCCGCCTCTATTTTATCTTCGGTCAGGCCGGTCAAGGCAAGCCATTGAGGTTGGAAGGTGATGTACCAGATAGCCCCTAAAACAAAGGTGGCGATTGCGGACATAAAGACCGCCATGTAATTGATTCTTAAGGTTTTCATTGAAGTAGGAAGGTTTGAAGGTATTGTAAAATAAAGCTGAAATATACACATTTTCAGAAAACCTTCCTTTTCTTTATTTCTTACTCGTTACCAATCATTTACCCATTAATTGCTGATGACTATAATTGGCTCCAATCGGTATCACTTGACCATTAATATACACCTCATACCGGTCAAACCGCTCTATTTTATCTTTGGCCACAATATAAGAACGATGAATACGCACAAAGTGCTCAGGCGGCAGCAATGATTCGGCTTCATTCATGGTCATACGGGAGGCGATTTTTTGATGTTTAGTGATAAAAACAACGTAGTTGCCGCCTGCCTCCAAATACAGAATATCGTCAAGCAGCACCCGCACCTGCTCATAGCCATTTTTAACAAAAATACTTTCTGGTACCGCAGGCGCTGGCTTAGCTGAAACATTTTCGACCAAGATGCTCCCCGCCGCCTGTCGCTTGTTTTCTTCCAAAAGCGCTAACTCTCTCACTTTCAGCACGTCATAGGCTTTGGTACAGGCTTTCAGAAATCGACTGATGGCGAAGGGTTTGAGCAGATAATCAATGGCATCGAAGTCGTAGCTCTGTACGGCATGCTCGGCGTAGGCGGTGGTAAAAATCACCAACGGCGGATTAGAAAGTACCCGCAAAAATTCTAGCCCAGAAATGTCGGGCATTTTGATGTCCAAAAAAATCAAATCTACGGACTCCCGCTGAAGAAAGTCCAACGCCTCAAAAGCATCCTGAAAGGTAGCTTTCAAGGACAAAAAAGGTACTTTTTCCGCAAAATTCCGCACAATATCCAGCGCTTTGGGCTCGTCGTCAATGGCAATGGCAATCATCCGTCAGATTGATTTATGAATCGTAAAAGTAAACAGTACATGCTTAGAGTTGGTCATAAGTGGCCAATATTGAGTTTAGCTTTTTACCTTTTTTAGCAAAATCAATCACCAACCGCACCGAAAACTCCTTTTCTGTACGATGAATACGGAGATCATGCGTTTTAGGATACAACAGTTCTAAGCGTTTCTGCACATTGACCAGCCCAATTCCCGACGAATATTTTTCGGGGTCTTCTTCGTGGCGCGGGTGAATGCTGTTAAAAACCGAAAAGTAAATTTGTTCTTGTTGGCAATACAATTTAATATAAATCCATGATTGATTACGCAAGCTGATGCCATGTTTGAAGGCATTTTCAACAAAAGGAATCAGCAACATCGGCGCAATACTCCGCAAACAAAGGGCATCATCCAAGTCAACTTTCAGTTCCAGCTTATCAGACTCCGACAACCTAAGTCGCTGCAAATCAATATAGTTTCGCAAATAAGCTACTTCCTGTTGCACATCAATCTGCTCTTGGTTGTTTTCGTGCATCATAAAACGCATCATGTCCGACAGCTGCTGAATCCCGTGGGAGGTTTTTTCGGCATTTTCTTCAATGGCCGTGGCATAAAGTGTGTTCATGGCATTGAACAAAAAATGCGGGTTGATTTGAGCGCGAAGGGCCGAAAGCTCAGCTTGGTTACGATTGAGATTGGTTTCCAGCGGTTTCACCATAAACTGACGAATCAGCGTAACGGCAATAGCCCCCAGCCAAGACACTAGCCAAAAAGCGAAAATTTCATCTGCATTGTAGCCATACAAGTAATTTCTAAATGAGTCATACAACAAAACCAAAACGATACTGCTGCCAAAACTAACGGCCAAAACGGCTAACAAAGTGAGAAAAGCTTGGCGGTTTTCATTGTTTCTACGAAACATAAACGTCTTCCATCTCAGCAGGTTGTGATGATACAAATAAGCGTGAAGAAACGCGCCCTGTACCCAAATCAGCGCAGGGATAAAGAAAAAATTACCGGGCGTTGTTTGAAAAGCAATCCACAGCACAGATCCAATCAATGCCAAGCTGCTACCATCTTTAATGGTTTTTTGGTTTGTATTTGGATTCGTTTCAGCTTGTTGCAACGCCCATTGGTACGCCTGAGACAGAAGGGTGTACAATACCAAAGCCAAAAACAGACCACCACTAAGTAAAGCTAAATTCCTAAGTCGGAATGATGACAAAACTTTGGCTCCTATAATATTGTAATTGATGTCGTGTCTGAAATCAAGTTCTTTCCAACTATATAAATAGCTCCAAGCACCCGTCAGCACAACTATACCAATCAGCATCAACCCCATCGCAAAAAAATTGAGCTGATTGGGCCAATAACGGGGAATTATGACGTGGTTTAGCACGTACCAACTGCCATACAGGGTCAGGAAAATACTCAGAATGGGCCACAGCCCATTGGTTGCCCAATCATATCGAAAATAAATACGGTTTTGTTCGAGCGCGTCAAGTTGAAACCACACGCGCGAAAAATACTGGTAATCAGTGGCAAGCGTGATTAACAAGAACAAAACGGCAAGGGCAGTAATCACCCAAAATTCGATTTGGCGAAAGCGTTGAAGTGTCATAGGAGTAATGATTAAAAAATGGCTGTTCTAGGTTAGACAATTCAAAAGTATACTCCGTAGCTACCCCGAAGTGAAATCTGTGACGAAATCCACGAAAAATGGGGTGAAAAAGCAAAAGCGTCCGATGGTTTTAACGGGGGCGCCCAGCCCGTCAGACGCCTAAAATTCTACCCTCAAAGAAGTACGCTACGCCAACGGAATCCCCGTATCTTTTGCCATTTTCATCACATACAGGCGTGCTTCGTCGTATTCTTCGGGGGTGCGCAAATGCTCCAACATCAAAGGCACTTCGCGCGGTAGTGCCGTTACATTTCGCAGATAAGTGGCGTAGTCCATGCCGCCGCGTCCCGGCATGGTTTCGGCAAAATGCACATCTTTTCCTACCACATCTTTGGCGTGGCAGGATACAATCCACTTGCCCAGTTTCTTGAAGGTATCGTTGATTAAGGCCGTATTTTGGTAAAAACGCTCGGGCGAGTTGATGATATTGGCAATGTCGACGTGCGCCGCAAACGCGGGGCGGTCGATGGCTTTGATAAATTTAAGGCAAGAATCGGCATCATTGGGCAGGCTCCAGCCCATCATTTCGAGGGCAAATTTGGCCGTTTTAGGTTTGACGGCATCAATCACTTTTCGGCAGTTTTCAACCGTGGCATCAAAATATTCTTTGGTCAAATTTCTTGCATCTGGCCCGTCCCAGTGTTTGGGATTGTACGAACCCGCAATGTCAATGCACGTCAGCGCACCGATTTCCTCCGCCAACGCCAGCCGCTCGGTCACGTAAGCCATGTTTTTCTTCCGTTTTTCGGCATCAGCGTCTAGCATATTGACCCACGCACCCACTTCGGCAATGATCACATTCTGCGCCGCAAAGGCTTTGCGAAGCGCCGCAATGCGCGGGGTATCTTTTAGTTCCACCTTCGGTACATAAGCTGCGCTGTATCCCAAACGCCGATGCTCTTTTGCCAATTCTACGGGGTCATCGCTTTTCAGAAAAATGGGGCCGCCTAAACGTAATGCATTGGGAGTCGACTTGAATTGAGGCAACAGCACTGCCCCGACCACTATGCCTGATGAGTGGAGAAAGCGACGGCGAGTAAGGGATTTCATGGAGTGAGTATTTTAACAATAAGCCTTTGTATAAGAAGGAAAAGGCCTAAATCTCATTAAAAAACCGAAAAATCACCAACTGTAAAAATGTAAACGTGTTTTTTTCGATAGAACACAAACAAAAACCCCTATCAACATTTCTGCTGACAGGGGTTTATATTTATGGATAATTGTTAACAATTAACGCTTAATACGCTCTCACTACTCCGCGACCTTCGTAGAAGTTCACGTAGGCTTTGTTTACGACGCGGTTACCGCCTGGCGTAGGATAATCTCCCGTGAAATACCAATCACCGCTGTGGTTGGGGCAGGCTTCGTGGAGGTTTTCTACCGTTTGGAAAATAATAGACAATTCAGCCTTTAAGTCTTTAGGACGAACAATATCCGCTACTTTACGCGAAACTTCTTCGGGCGTAAATGGCTCAAACAAAGCTTTCACGTAGTTTTGCTCATACGCATTGTCGGTTTCGAGCGAGGCCACGCACTGGGCGTATACTTCGTCGCGAAGGTTATCCAAACCGCGCTCTTTCAGGAGTTGCAGCGTGGCCCGGAAAGCAACGAAGTCTTTTACTTTCGACATATCAATGCCGTAACAGTCGGGATAACGAATCTGCGGAGCCGACGATACAATCACGATTTTCTTGGGGCCGAGGCGGTCCAACAACCGCAAAATGCTCTTCTCCAAAGTAGTACCGCGCACAATCGAATCATCCACTACCACTATGGTATCCACGCCTTTTTTAACTACCTCGTAGGTCATGTCGTACACGTGCGACACCATTTCGTCACGGGCGGCATCGCTCGTAATAAAGGTACGCTGCTTGACATCCTTAGAAACGAGTTTTTCGATTCGGGGGCGGAACGACAGCACTTTATCCAGCTCTTCGGGCGACAGATTTCCGTCCAGAATTGCTTTTTTGCGCTGTTTGGCTAAGTATTCTTCGAGTCCTTCTACCAATCCAAAAAACGCCGTTTCGGCGGTATTGGGGATGTAAGAGAAAACGGTATTTTCGAGGTCGTAGTCGACTTCTTCCAGAATCTGCGGAATCAACAGTTTACCCAATTGCTTGCGCTCGTGGTAAATATCGGGATCGGAAGCGCGGGAAAAATAAATCCGCTCAAAACTACACGAACGTTTCTCAAGCGGCTTCAGAATCTGGTGTTGGTCGTACTCACCGTATTTATCAATAATCAACGCATGACCTGGCGTAATTTCTTTAATATCTGCGTAATTGGCATCAAAAGCGGCCTTGATGGCTGGTTTTTCAGAAGCTACCACCACCACTTCATCGTCGGCATAATAATACGCCGGACGAATTCCGGAGGGGTCGCGCACTACGAAAGCCTGCCCCGAGCCAGTCATGCCGCACATGGCAAACCCCCCGTCAAAATCACGGCACGAACGGTGCAACACACGCACCATGTCCATGTTGTCTTCGATGACGTCAGAAAGGTCGGGGTTTTCGTAAATGCCCTTGAATCGGTCGAAAACGCGCTGGTTTTCTTCGTCCAAAAAGTGACCGATTTTTTCCATGACCGTGACGGTATCCACGCGGTCTTTGGGGTGCTGTCCCAACGAAACGAGCTTATCAAAAAGCGAGTCTACGTTGGTCATGTTGAAGTTGCCAGCCACCACTAGGTTTCTGCTTCGCCAGTTATTTTGGCGTAGCATCGGGTGACAGTTCTCGATTTCGTTGGCGCCGTGGGTACCGTAGCGCAGGTGGCCAAGCCAGACTTCGCCCGTAAATGCTACGTTTTCTTGCAACCAACTGGCATCGTAACGGAGGTCTTTTTGGTCCCCTTTGAGTTCTTTAAAGGCTTTTTTGAATTTCTTCTGGACCTTCTTAAAAATCTCAGCTACGGGTTGGGGGTCTACCGAGCGGTAGCGGCTGATATAGCGGCTACCCGGCGAAACTTCGAGCTTGATGTTGGCTACACCGGCACCATCTTGGCCTCGGTTTACCTGTTTTTCCATCAATGTATGAAGCTTATAAACCGCGTAGAGGGGTGTGCCGTATTTATCAATATAGTATTGAAACGGCTTTCGGAGTCGAATGAGGGCAATGCCGCATTCGTGTTTTATGACGTCGCTCATCAGGGAGTGTGAAGTGTGTGACGATTTGTTAACACAAAGTTAAGAAATCGGATTCCAAAACACTATGTTAAATTTTAAGGCAATTAAAATATTACACCATAACACTTTAATTATCAGCACAATATACACCTTTTAAACTTATTTAAAAATTTAAAAAACTTTTATAAGCCTTCATCTGGCTCTACAAAGTGTTTCTGGTTTTTGGATAAGTTATGAATACTCCAATCAATGTCCCGCTTGAAGGCCTTAGCCCGAACGGGGCAATCTGCCAAGCGACAATATTTACAACATTCTGGTAAACAGGGGTCAACGTGAACAAAAAATTCTACATACCCTCCCGCGTCTTTTTCCAGTGCTTCCTCAAATTCATGTACTGCCTCGTGTACCTGACGTAAATCCCAATAATATGGCAAGGTCAAATGGCAATCAATGTGCAGGTCAGAGCCGTATTTTTGAATACGCATGTTATGCACATCAATCCAGTAGTCGCGCTTGTGATTTTTGAGGATATTGACGATACTTTCCATCAACTCGGGGTCGGTTTGATCCATTAGAGCCGCCGCCGACCCCCGAATAAGCATAAAACCATTGTAAAATATAACCAACGACAACACCAACGATGCCGCGCTGTCGATCCACTGCAAACCCGTCAATATCAAGAGGCCTAGCCCAATCAAAATAAGAACACTGCTCAGGCTGTCGGTCATGAGGTGCTTACCGTCGGCAATGAGTGCTTCTGAGCGAGTACGTTTACCTACTTTTTGGAGATAATACCCAACAACTCCGTTGAGAACAACGGTCAGTAAAATCAACCAAAGTCCCCAATCTAAATGCTGAATCGGTTGCGGATGCAACAGGTGCTGGACGGCTTCAATGGCAATCCAAACCCCCGCAATGATAATAAGCGCGCCTTCAAAACCCGACGAAAAATACTCAATTTTTCCGTGTCCGTAAGGGTGGTCTTTGTCTTTGGGCTGAGAAGAAAGATAAATACTATAGAAGGCAAAGCTGCTCGCAATGACGTTGATAATCGACTCCAAAGCATCACTTAGTATGGCATTGGAACGCGTTAAATAATAGGCTGTAAACTTGATTGCCATCAGAATTATACTCAAACTAAGCGAGACGATAATCCAACGGAATTTAGAATTTTGGCTAACTTGCACGACTTTTTTAGGGTAATTTGGGCTCAAAGTTACGAGTTTACCCCCAGAACCTTACATTAATTCTAACCATTACAGGAAAACGTCGTTTTTCTCATTCAACAAACTTTATCAGAAATACAGCCCGTTATGTCACTTTCTTTTGAAACAGAAAATCCATGGAAAACCCTGACTTCCAGCGTAGTATACGATAACAAATGGATACAAGTACGGCACGAAGAAGTGCTCAACCCGAGCGGCGGCCCAGGAATCTACGGTGTAGTTCATTATAAAAATAAAGCCATTGGCGTCATTCCCATCGACGACGAAGGATTTACGTATTTGGTGGGCCAATACCGCTATCCGTTGGAAGAATATTCTTGGGAAATTCCCGAAGGCGGTGGCCCAATGGACGAAGACCCAATTGAAGGCGCCAAACGTGAACTCTTGGAAGAAACAGGCCTGATTGCCGCCCAATGGACGAAGATTGCGCGGGTTCACCTGTCAAATTCGGTCGGCGATGAAGAAGGCTTTTTGTACATTGCCGAACAACTCACCCAAGCCCAACAACAGCCCGAAGACACCGAGCAGCTTCATGTGGCGCGAATTCCGTTAAAAGAAGCCATCGAAATGGTCATGCGGTCAGAGATTACAGATTCTTTGAGTGTGATGGGCCTTTTAAAGGTCGCAAGGCTGAGGGGAATTTAATGCATAGCGGCGAATGTATGTCGCTTATTAATCACCTTGTTCTTAACTTTTAATCTTAACAGTTTATTTATGCCCCTTTTTTTGGCAGCTATATACGGATTGATTGCGGGTATTATCTTGTGTCTGACCTTCGGGACAGTGTTTTTTGCGTTGATACAAACGAGTATTGAGCGGGGCTATCGTAGCGGGGTTCAGATTGCGATGGGCGTCGTAGCCAGCGATGCTTTTTTTATTTTTACGGCCATTTTTGGAACCTCTTTTTTACCACAAATCAATCATTTTGATAAGTGGATTGGCGCCATTGGCATCATTTTTTTGGTCATTTTAGCCATCGGAAACTTCCTTAAAGTACCCACCCTAGAACCCAAAACCCACGCCGACAACCGCAGCCGCCGCCGTTCTAATCTGAAATATTTTCTAAAAGGTGTAGCGCTAAATGCCCTCAACCCCATCAATTTTATGTCTTGGGCGGCCATTGCCGCTTACCTCCGCACCAAAGGTCGCTACGACCTGAGCGAAATGATTGTGTTTTTTAGCATGAGTCTCGTGGGAGTGGGGGCTACTGAATCGGCCTTGGCAGTATACGCAAATCGCCTGCGTCGATTGCTGACGATTAAAGTAATTTATTACATCAATATCGCTACGGGATTGGTATTTTTGGGCGTCGCCACCAAACTCCTTTGGGAAGAATTTTTAAAATAGCGCCCCTGTTGTTTAGGTCATTGACCCATTAATTTTCAATCAATCGGCAAAAAATAAAAAACAGTAACACGCGGGTAACGTTTGCTTTAAAACTATAAATCGCCGACTGTTTCTGATGCAACCTCCTCAAACATTCTTTCAAAGACTCAAGTACTTAGGGCCTGGATTTATTTTATCGGCCGCTATCGTTGGCTCTGGCGAACTCATTGCGACAACTGCTTTAGGAGCAAAAGCAGGCTTTGTTACATTTTGGGTGATTTTGGTAAGTTGTTTGGTCAAAGTTACGCTTCAACTGGAGTTTGGCAAAAACGCCATTTATACGGGTATTCCTACCATGCAATCCCTCAATACCCTCAAAGGTAAACACTATGGAAAAGCGCATTGGTCTATTTGGGCGTGGCTGTCATTGCAAGGATTGAAACTGCTTCAGGTAGGAGGCATTGTAGGAGGCGTAGCCATTGTACTCAACATGGTTTTCCCCATTTTATCCACCAACGTATGGGCCATCACGGCGAGTTTAATTACGGCCGCTTTGGTGTATCAGGGATTTTATAAATCAGTTGAAATCGGGGCTTTGGTGATGATTATTTTATTTACGATTACCATCTTAGTTTCCCTCATTTCTTTACAATTAACACCGTATGCTATCCGCTGGAGTGAGCTGGCAAGCGGATTAACCTTTTCGCTTCCTCCTTCGGCCGTTATGGTGGCTATCGGGGCGTTTGGTATCACGGGCGTAGGCGGTGATGAAATCATGTTTTACAATTATTGGTGCATCGAAAAAGGCTACGCTACCTACACGGGCCCCAACGACGGCTCGCCCGAATGGGCCGCTCGCGCCAAGGGCTGGATTGAAGTAATGTACCTAGATGCCGTTTGCTCAATGGTGGTTTACACCACTGTCACTGCCGCTTTTTACCTGCTGGGGGCTGCCTTACTTCACAGGCACGGAGAAGTCCCCGAAGGATATGCCATGATTGAAACCCTCTCTAAACTCTTTACCGAAACCCTCGGTCCTTGGGCCAAAGTGATGTTTTTGATTGGGGCTTTTTTTGTGCTTTACTCTACGCTTTTTACCGCTACGGCCAGTTGGTCGCGTATATTCGGAGATGCTTTCGGACAAATCGGTTGGGTAAAATTCAACGATTCTGTATCTCAAAAACGTGTTATCGGCCTTCTTTCTTGGGCTTTTCCCATCATTTGGTGTGCGTTGTACCTCATCATCAAAATGCCGGTTTTAATGGTATTATTGGGGGGTATCGCTACGTCCATTTTACTTTTATTGGTCGTTTGGGCCGCCTTGCAGTTCCGCTACCGTCAGCTTCCACAATCGCTTATTCCTACCCGCGTCTACGACGTCTTTTTTTGGATAAGTGTGGTTTCTATTTTAGGCGTTAGTGCGTACGGTATTTTTCAAGTCACGCAGTAATTTTTGCTAAATAGCGGGATGCCGCTTGAACTCTTTGGTACGGTCAAACAAATACCGGTATGTAGCGTGTACTTTGTGGGGCGTACCGCCCAATAACTCTACAAAACGAATCATCTTAGGGTTAAAATCTCCAATCCAGTTCATTTCCAACTCTGTATACTGATAGTTGGGACGCCAAGCCACTTTAGAAGCCGACAGCGCAATCGCCGATTCTACACCACGCCCTTGAAATTCGGGGACTACCCCAAAAATCACCCCAAAGGCTTTATGGTTGGTTTTCAATAGTTTATGATATAAAAATTTCAATTTACCAATCAAATCCAACTTTCCGTTGACGTGTTTAAAGATTTGGTTCAACTCAGGAAGCATAATAAAAAAAGCAATCGGCGCGCCTTCATAGTACCCAAACCACATCAATTCTTCGTCCAAAATCGGCTTCATTCGCTGCATAATTCCGCGCGCTTTGTCGGGCGTCATGTCTTCTGCTCCTAGGTTTTTTGCCCAAGCTTTGTTATAAACAATCCGAAAATCTTCCGCGTATTTGTCCAATTGTTTTTTGTCGATATGTCTAAACTCGTAGTTTTTCATGGTCAAAATCCGCTCCGCACGTTCAAAAAACACCCGATTGACACGCTCCATGAAACGATCTTTGGGCATCAACAAAAAGAAAGTCAGCTGTTCGAAATACGTTTGGAAGCCGTACGCTTCAAAAAACGTTTGATAATACGGAAAATGGTAGCCCATGCCGTATAGCGGCTCTTTGTCAAAGCCATTGATGAGCACGCCCCAGAAGCGGTCGCGCTCGCCAAAATTGATGGGGCCGTCCATGGCTTCCATACCTCGTTCGGCAAGCCATCTTTTACAGGCGTCAAACAGCGTAAACGCGACTTTTTCATCTTCAACGCACTCAAAAAAGCCCATTCCGCCCGTGGGCTGGTCGTTGCCTTTCATGACCGTATTTTGATTCACAAACGCCGCCACCCGGCCAACGGTCTGCCCGTCATCGTCCACGGCAATCCAGCGGATGCATTCTCCGTCTTTGAAGTTTTTATTCTTTTGCGGATTGAACGTATCTTCGACGTCTTTATCCAACGGACGAATCCAATACGGATTATTTTTATAGAGCCGAACGGGAAGCAATAAAAATTCACGTTGACGCTGAGGATTTTGGCCTACTTCGAGGAGTTGCATAGCAGAAATTGAGTCAGATACAGAAGACATTCCAAGTCTTTAAGACGAGCTCTCCCAGACTAGGAATGTCTATACAAGGGAGCGAAATTATACGTTTCTCACAAATTATGAACCATTAACTTTGACAAAAAGCTAACTTTGCTCCCTCAAACCACCAATCATTTACCCTCAATGGCCCTAAAACGCCTTGCTATTTTTGCCTCAGGCTCTGGCTCAAACGCCGAGAAAATTGCCGAGCACTTCGCCAATCATTCTGAAATAGAAGTGAGCCTTATTCTATCCAATAATCCCCAAGCGGGCGTGATTGCGCGAGCGCGTCGACTGCACATCCCTGTCATTTTGTTTGACCGAAAAACGTTTTACGAAACCGATAAAGTAGTCAAAATCCTTCAAAACGAACACATCGACTTGGTAGTACTAGCGGGTTTTATGATGTTGATACCCGAAGCAATGGTACACACGTTTCCCAACAAAATCGTCAATATTCACCCTGCTTTGCTGCCCAAATACGGCGGCAAAGGCATGTACGGGCATTTTGTACACGAAGCAGTAGTTGCAGCACAAGAATCCGAATCTGGTATTTCAATACATTATGTCAACGAACGGTACGACGAAGGCGACATTATCTTTCAGGCCACTTGCCCAGTGACACCCACCGATACGCCCGAAGACGTGGCTGCTAAGGTGCAGGTATTAGAGCATAAATATTATCCAGAAGTAGTGGAAAAGATTTTAATTACGTTATAAACAATTAAAAGTCAGGCTGTTTGTACTTTCATTATCAAGACCATTGGCAGCCTTTCATGAAACAACTTCTTGTATTCCTTCTTACTCCTTTTTTTTCATTCACTCAAACGTGGATGATTACGGGAAAAGTAATTGAAAACTCTCATACGCCTGTTCCGTTTGCGAGTGTGTATGTCAACAATACCTCGATTGCCACCACCGCCGACGCGCAGGGAAATTATACCCTCAAGATTCCTTTTCGATTCAAAAAAGTAGAGCTGGTTGCATCATTCGTTGGCTATAAATCGGTCAAAAAGATCATTGAGCGCGAAAGCGAAAGAAACCAAACGTACACTTTTCAGCTGACGTCGTCCAACATTCTCGCTGAAGTGAAGGTCAAAGCCAAAATGGACAAAGAATGGAAAAAACACTGGCAGATTTTTGCCAATGGGCTCAAAGGTGAATCTCCATTTACCAAGAATTGCCTCATTCTCAACCCAGAAGCGGTGCGTTTGTCATACGATAATGTTCGCAAACAGGTAATTGCCACTGCTACGGAGCCTATTATTCTTCAAAACAGTGCTATGGGGTTCAAAATTATGTTTCACATGGAGGCGTTTCAGTCGGATGGCGAAAAAACGTTTTTTGCGGGCAATAAATTCTTTCAGGAAATTCCGCCCGAAGATGAGAAAATACAAAAAAGGCAACAGCGAAATCGGGAACTCGCTTACCGCAATTCATTTCGAAATTTTCTGGTTTCACTAACCCAAAATCAAACGAAAGAGAACGGATTTGAGCTGTAT
Source organism: Runella salmonicolor (assembly GCF_024158025.1). Lineage (NCBI taxonomy): Bacteria > Pseudomonadati > Bacteroidota > Cytophagia > Cytophagales > Spirosomataceae > Runella > Runella salmonicolor. The sequence continues at coordinate 442,593 of NZ_JAMZEL010000004.1, read as the reverse complement.
ACCTCCCGTCGAGTCAGCGAAGTGTATCTTCACCGCATTTTGCTTTCTCAAGAAATCGCCGATGGTAATTTCAAAGAGATTTCTGCACAGGAAATATGTTTTTGGAATCCTGAAACAGAACAGTACATCCTGCACTCCAACCAAATGCTTTTTATTTTTGCGCTTCATCGGTTCGATGCTCGCTCGGTGTTCGTTGACCGACCGTATAAATACTCTCGTTTAGTTTTACCCAACGGGTACCTGAGTTTTAACGAAAATGGTTGGATAACAAGCCCAAACGGCATGACTATGTATGATTTTTGGGGACAGGAGGGATTTGCCAATTTGCTTCCCAACGATTACATCCCCACTGATGCCCCGCCCGTGGATTCATTGACTACACTTAAACCCATTGCCCTGAAAAGTCAATCACTTCCGATGAATTTTGCCACACAACAGATACAATGGTCCATTCGCCAATCGATGAATGCGGCGCAGGGCGCAAGCTATCAGCGGAAAGTTTCACCCCAATTGGAAGAAAAACAAACACTTGTGAATCTTGATTATGAAGTCAAAATTGAAGAAAGAGATAATTCTTATACCGTTTTTGAGTTGTTACGCCGTATTCCAGGATTGAAAGTAGTTTTTGACGGTTCAGGCTATTCCATTGCCTTTTCAGGTAACAATACCAACGTGGATGGCTCGGGCAACAGCACTCCTGCCTTGGAAATTGATGGTCAGTTTTCGGATAATTCTCAATTTGTTATTGAAACACTTAGCTCCTTATCCGTTCGACAAATCAAAAGAATCGGAATGGTCAAGTACGGCAACAGCGCAGCCTACGGCGCCAGAGGTTCTAAAGGAATCATTATTATTCAAACTGCTAAATGAGGTCTTCTCCTTACCAGAGGAGACCTCATTTAAGGTTATTTTATCGTTTAGTAACCACCATTTCCACGCGGCGGTTTTTGTCGCACGGGCTTGGTTTACAGACCAGTCGCGTATCACCATAGCCTTTGGTAGCAATACGCGCCGAGCTTACCCCTTTTCGAATCAGATACTCGCGTACGGCATTGACCCGGTCGCGGGAAAGAATCAGATTTTTTTCGGCATCACCGATTTTATCCGTATGTCCTTCCAAACGAATTTCGACGCTGGGGTTGGCTTTCATCCATTCCGCCACTTGGTCTAGTTCTTTATGTGAGCTTTCCAACAAATCTGACTTGGTCAGTTCAAAATACAGATTATCCATGACCATCGGTTTATTGATGAGCGCAGCGTCATAGGGCGTCGATGCTGGAACAGGCTTAGGCACGGGCTTGATTTCGGGCTCAACTTTCTTTTCAGGTTTCGGAGCTCGCTCTTTTTTGGGTTTGCGTTCCCGCTTTGGCTTCGGTTCTTTTTTGGGCTTTTCCCGTTTTACTTCGGGCTCTGGCTTAGGTATGGCCTCTGTCCGATTACGAGAGATAGTCTTTCGTTTGGAAACAAAAGCAATGGGCAATTTTACATTAAACATCAAAACACGCTGCGATACGTTGGTATTACTTACCCCAACGGTCAGATTATCTCTATAAAAAGTGGTTTCGGCCTGAATAACACTTTGTAAAGGATGATAGTAAGCAATGCTAAACTCAATCCCGCTGTTTTCGCCATAAACCATCCCAATTTCAGGAACAATGAGCGGAACTCCTTTTTGCAGATTGTAGGTTGTAGTACGATTTCCAGTACCGCCTTCGATGTACCCTCCCGTCAATTCTTCCATCTTTTCGCGGCCGTCGGCAGTGTTTCGATAAAACAAGGTTGAATAATACCCTCCCAGCTGAAAGTACGTCCCGGCCCATTCTTTCATCCAAGTTCGGCGCAACATTAAACCAGTTCGTAGGTAATTAAAATTCCATACTGTTGAAACCAGATTATGGCCTTTGTACTCAAAGTTGAACGGATGGTTCAGCTTAAAAACCTGCCGTTGCCAAGCGGTACTCAGACCAATTGACCAACGATTTTCAGAACGCCGGTCTTTCCAACGATAATACGTCTCAAAGCCCCAGAGGCTTGTACGGTAGTTGCGTGTGTAGGTTGTGCCATCACTCTTGACCAATTCTCCCCGATACGACGAAACCCAGGCATTCGACGGGGCTTCAGTACCGCTCAATAGCGTGATTCGGGAGGGAATAACCAACCCGATACCGTACAACGGCGCCACCACCCAATCCCGCTGGCGGGTATAATTTTGCGCCGTTACAGAAAAAGTAAAAGTACTTAATCCGATAATCAGGGTTAAAAACTTTAGCGTAGTCGTTTTCATGACATTAGAATTTACGCTAAAGTTATAAAGTAGAAAGCCGCTTACCAAAGGGCAGGCGGCTTTCTTAACTATCTACTTATTAAACGGTTATTAGTTTATCAGTGCGTGATTTGAGACCGTCAAATGAATTGATAACACCTGTGTCGGACGGTTTTGAACCGGCTGACACAGGTAAATTTTTAGAATACATATTTATTTTCGGCAATCATCGCATCAGCAATGCGACGACGGGCATTTTTAGTGTTCATGGGCTCAATCTTAGTGAACCGCTTCAAGCCCATCAGCATTACGCGCAACTCATCGCCTTCGGCAAAGCCCATGATGGCAGACTTGCCAGCGCTGTTGATTTTCTCCACCGCTTCGTGCAAGTAGCACATTGCTAAATCTTTTTGCAATGCGCAGGCAGCTTCGCCCTTCATCCCAATGAGTTTTTCAGTTCTTAAAATCGCTGATTCAGCCGCGTAAATTTCGATAGCCATGTCGGCCACGTTCATCAGGATTTCCTGCTCTTCCGAAAGTTTCATCATAAATTTCTGCACCGCTGCACCCGCAACCATCAGAGCCGCTTTTTTCAAATTTTTGATCACTTTCTTCTCGGCAGCAAACGGGGTTTCGTCATCGCTCACGCTGAAATCAGGAATAGACATGATTTCTTTACCCACCGCCATAGCAGGCCCCATCAGGTCAATCTCCCCTTTCATGGCGCGCTTGAGTAGCATATCGACCGTCAACATACGGTTGATTTCGTTGGTACCCTCAAAAATGCGATTGATACGGGCATCGCGGTACGCGCGGTCCATGGGCGCATCGGCTGAAAAGCCCATGCCACCGTACACCTGAACACCTTCATCTACCACATAATCAAGCACTTCTGAGCCATGTACTTTCATCATGGCGCACTCAATCGCAAACTGCTCCAAGGCTTTCAATTTTGCTTCGGCATCCGAAAGGCCTTTTTCTTTCAAATCAGCGATGGCATCGTCAATGTTCTGACCTGCCCGGTAGGAAGCTGATTCTGAAGCGTACAGCTTCACGGCCATTTCGGCCAACTTATGTTTAATCGCGCCAAACGTGCTGATGGCAATACCAAATTGTTTACGCTCGTTGGCGTATTGAATCGCTTGCGTAGCAACCTGCTTCGCTCCGCCTACCGCCGCCACGGCCAATTTGATACGACCGATGTTCAGAATATTCACCGCAATCTTGAAACCGTTACCACGGTCTGAAAGCATGTTTTCAACCGGCACATGACAGTCATTGAAGAAAATCTGACGCGTATCGGAGCCTTTGATGCCCATTTTATGCTCGGGCTCGTTCATGGTGATACCTCCGTAGGTTTTTTCTACGATAAACGCCGTCAGGTTTTTATCGGTTTTTCCGCCTTCGTCAATTTTGGCAAAAACGATAAACACATCGGCAAAACCGCCGTTGGTTATCCACATTTTTTGCCCGTTCAAAATATAGCTTTTGCCATCTTCGCTCAACACCGCTTTGGTCTTGCCCGAGTTGGCATCCGAACCCGAATCAGGCTCGGTAAGACAGTAAGCGGCTTTCCACTCGCCCGAAGCAAGTTTGGGCAGGTACTGTGATTTTTGGTCGTCGTTTCCGTAGTATAAAATAGGTAACGTTCCGATGCCCGTGTGGGCCGAAAGAGCTACCGAGAAAGAATTGCCCGCACCCGTGGCTTCTGCGACGAGCATAGAAGTATTAAAACTCATTCCAAAACCGCCGTATTCTTCAGGAACAGCCGTACCCAAAAGCCCTAACTCACCAGCTTTGTCCATCAATGATGACATCAAATCGGGCGACTTGGCTTTGTCTATTTCTTCCACACGCGGCCAAATTTCAGTAGCTAAAAAATCACGGCACGATTGAGCAATCATCAACTGCTCTTCGGTAAACTCTTCGGGAATAAATACTTGAGAAGCGTCGGTGTCTTTAATCAGGAATTCTCCTCCTTTAATACCGGCGCGATTTTCTACTGCTATCATGGTCTTTAGGAATTTTGTTATTGTTCTGCTTGTGTACAAAATTAGGAGAAACAAAAATAGTATGCAAGCATACTATTAAAAAATTTTATACGCAGAATAGTTATGTTTGCAAAAAATTTTGTGAATGCTTTTATCCCATCAGAAAGCATCAGCGTAAATATGACCGATACACTCAACCTAGCGCCCGAAGTACTTGCCAAATACGAAATTGTGATTGGCCTGGAAGTACATTGCCAATTGCAGACCAATACCAAGATTTTTGCGTCTGATGCCAATCACTTTGGCAGTGAGCCCAATACCAACATCAGCGTGATTACGCTGGCACATCCGGGCACCTTGCCCAAGTTGAACAAAAAAGCCGTTGAGTATGCCGTGCGTATGGGCTTGGCATGTGGGTGTTCTATTACCCGAAATACAATTTTCGACCGCAAAAACTATTTTTATCCCGACCTTCCCAAAGGTTACCAGCTTTCGCAGGATAAATTCCCGATTTGTGTGGGCGGCCAAATTCCAGTGATGTACAAAGATAAACAGGGAAAAATGGTCGAGAAAGCGGTGCAAATTCATCATATCCATTTAGAAGAAGACGCTGGCAAGTCAGTCCATGATGGTGCTTTGACCGATACTTTATTAGATTATAACCGCGCTGGTACCCCCCTCATCGAGATGGTGACCGACCCCTGCATTGGTTCTGCGGAAGAAGCTGGCGCTTTTTTGACCGCCGTTCGGCAGTTAGTTCGGTTTATTGATATCTGCGACGGCAACATGGAAGAAGGTTCGCTGCGCTGTGACCTCAACGTTTCGGTTCGTTTGAAGGGGACTTTGGCCTTGGGCACGAAGGTGGAAGTTAAAAACATGAACTCCATCCGGAACGTAATGAAGGCCGTTGAAACGGAGTTCCGCCGGCAGGTGGAAATGGTGGAAAATGGGGAAACTATTTTGCAGGAAACGCGTATGTTTGACCCAGAAACGGGCGAAACCTCAGGGATGAGGGTGAAAGAAACCATGAACGATTACCGTTATTTCCCTGAGCCTGACTTAGCCCCAGTGTTTATTTCAGACGCATGGATGGCCAAAATTCAGGACGAAATGCCGCCTCTGCCGCGTCAATTGTTTGAGAAATTTACCACAAAATACGGGCTCTCGGCAGGCCACGCGACTACATTGACCGACACCAAAGAGGTAGCTTTATATTTTGAAGAATTGAGCACCAAAGCTGGAAATTACCAAGCGGCTGCCAATTGGGTTTTAGGGCCTGTCAAAACGTATTTAAACGAAAATTCCGATAAGACAGCCGACCAATTTCCACTTTCTCCTGCTCAATTGGCAGAAGTAATCAAATTGGTGGAAAGTAATCAAGTAAGCCACACGACGGCTTCGCACAAGCTTTTACCGATTTTGCTCGAAAATCCAACGCAAAATCCGCTAGAGGTAGCCAAACAAAACAATTGGCTGCAAAACAGTGACGCCAGCGCTTTGGAAGGCATCGTCGATGAAGTTTTGACCGCAATGGCCGATAAAGTGCAGGAGTTCAAAAAAGGCAAAAAAGGCCTGATGGGCTTGTTTGTGGGTGAAGTCATGAAAAAATCAAAAGGAAGCGCCGACCCTAAAGTGGTCAATCAGTTACTGGGCAAGAAACTGGGGTAAAGTCGTTCAATATCGTATAATAACTTTTGATGGTCAGTCGTTTACGTAATAATACTACTCGACTGCACCATGAAAAAATTCTTTACTTTCGTCTGTGTATTCAGCCTGCTTCACTCAGCGTATGCTTCGCATTTGCTCGGGGGAGAAATCCGCACCCGACGCCTCACAACTCAAGGGCTAACGTACGAAATCAGGGTATTGCTTTATTGTGATGAAGTCTCGGGAAGTTTGGCCAATGACGGCCAGAACAGTATTAGTGTTTGTGTAGGAGAAAGAAAACAAACCCTTACGGCCACTCGCCAGTCAAGAATAAAAGTAACACCAGAAGTATCGTTAAATACCTACATCACTCAATATACCTACGCCACTCCCAACACTTACACGGTTTCGGTAGCCATCGAAAATCGGAATGGTGGCCTCGCCAATTTCAATTCCGTTAATACCCCTTTTTATATCCAAACTACCTTTGCAACGAACCTTATAAACGCTACTCCTGTGCTGAATTCCGTAGTGGGAACCCAAGCCGCTTACTCAAAACAAGTATTTAGGGATAACGTGAATGCCGTTGATGCAGAAGGAGATAGCTTAGTTTATCGTTTAGAAGTCAGCAAACAAAGCCAGCCAGGCACTTGTACTGTTAAAGATATTGCTGATTACCGGTATCCAAATGAAGTCACCCGCGAAGGTGTCTTTCAAATCAATTCAAAAACGGGTGAGCTTACATGGAATGCACCTGTGCAAGTGGGCAACTACGCGTATGCCATTATTGTGGAAGAATGGCGTGAGGGCGCACGAATCAGTGAAACCCAACGGGAAGTGACATTACAGGTAATCGACCAAGGAGGTGACCCAGTCATCATTCCGCCTTTTGAATATCCGGGTAATGGAGTAATTACAAGTATAGAATCCGAGCCTAAAGATTTTTTGCAAATTTTTCCTTCTCCCGCACAAAACAGAGTGAAGGTTTCTTATTCCGCAACTAAGCCGGTTAAAGTCTTATTTCAACTTATTGATGTAAAAGGAAAAATCGTGGACGAATACCAGAAACCCGAGCGGTATCTGACGCACATCCACGAGTTTAATGTAGGGAGTCTGCCGCAAGGAACTTATCTTATCAGAACGATAGCCGACAAAATAGTCACTGGTAAATTTATAAAAGAATAATTCCTCAGGCGTTTTTTACCAAATCCACCAGTGTTTCTATCCAAATGGGGCTGTCGTTGAGACTTTCGACGAGTTGCCAATGTTTTCCACCCGATTCTTCAAACAACTCTTTGTATTCTTCGCCTACTTCAATGGTAGTTTCGAGACAATCGGAAACAAACGCGGGCGAAAATGCCAACACGCTTTTGATTCCCTTACTTGCCAATTCTTTGATTGTATCCTCGGTATAGGGTTGTACCCAGGGCGTTTTACCAAGGCGCGACTGAAAACTGGTCACGTATTTCCCTTCAGGAATATTTAGCGCTTTGACCAATAAACGCGTGGTTTCAAAACACTGCGCCCGGTAACAATGCTGATTCATGGCAGTAAGCGAGCCGCAACATTCGCCCAAACGACATACCTTGCCAGTTATATCTCCTTTGCTGATCTGCCGCTCGGGCAAACCGTGGTAGCTAAACAAGAAATAATCAAATTCGTACTCTGCCATGTATTTTTGGGCATTCTGCACAAACCCCTGAATAAATTTGGGGTGATTCACAAATTGATTGACAAAGCGAAGCTCTGGCATCACTTGCCATTTTGCCAATACGCGCATCACTTCTTCATACACCGAACCCGTCGTGGCCGAAGCATATTGTGGAAAGAATGGAACAACAATAATTTCTGTCAAGCCCATTTTCTGGAACTCTAATAAGCCAACCTCAATCGCAGGATTCTGATAACGCATTGCCAACTTTACCACGTAAGAATCTCCCAGCTCATCCTGCAATAATTTTTCTACCCGTTCGCCATAAATTTTCAAGGGAGACCCCTCAGGCAACCATAGTTCTTTATATACCTTCGCTGATTTGGGCGCGCGAAAGGGCGCAATAATCAAATTGACCAGCATAAAACGCTGAATATAAGGAATATCAATAACGCGACCATCCATCAGAAACTCACGGAGGTACTTACGTACGTCGGGGGTGGATGGGCTATCGGGAGTGCCTAAATTAACAATCAATACGCCCGTTTTTCCGAGCTTTTTTTGCGTAGTCGGAATTGATTCAGAAACAGATGAAGTCATTTTTTTGATAGATACAAAAGAAATAAGCTGATTAAATTTGCCGTTTTGAGAATAAGCACTCAATTTATTCTACTTACGCAACGGTGGAGCCTTTAGTTTTACAATACTTTCTCAACACAATTTTAAAACTCAAATCAGAATAAAAAGTTTCTTGGCTCGTTGGCTTTCTTCTGTACAAAGCAACGATTTTCTCTGGTTATTCTAATTGTTTATTGCAAAGGTAAGCGTGAGCGTGGAATTAATGACATAGAAAAACAGCAAAAGACCAAAACTACAAACCAACCATTACCTTTGTAAAGAATTTAAGTCCAACAGAAGAACTTAACAAGTAACGACATAATCCATGGGATTCAGTTTTGACTATCGTAAACCGCTCGTTATTTCCGAAATCGGTTGTAACCACATGGGCGACTTTGGGATTGCGAAGGAGTTAATCAAATTATCGAAAGAGTGCGGGGCCGATTATGCTAAATTTCAGAAACGCAACGCCCGCGAACTCTTAACGGAAGAGCAATATAATTCGCCGCATCCTACTCCTTACAACTCTTACGGAAACACCTACGGTGCCCACCGCGAATTTTTGGAATTGACCTGGGAACAACACGCCGACCTCAAAACCTACGCCGAGTCGATCGGTATCGGCTACGCTACCTCGGTCTGGGATATGACCTCGGCCCACGAAATCATTGGTCTCAAACCAGATTTTATCAAGGTTCCGTCGGCTTGCAACAACAACTATGAAATGTTGACATTGCTGCGTGACGGCTACGCGGGCGATATTCACATTTCATCTGGCATGACCACTCTTCTTGAAATTGAAGAAATCGTTGCTTTCTTTGAAGAAACCAATCAGGCCCAAACCCGGCTCGTGCTCTACAACTGCACCTCTGGCTACCCCGTACCTTTCAAAGACATTTGTTTACTGGAAATCAATCGTCTATACGATGTTTACGGCAATCGCGTAAAGGAAATCGGTTTTTCGGGGCACCATCTCGGTATTGCGGCCGATATTGCCGCTTATACGCTAGGAGCTCGTTGGATTGAGCGCCATTTCACCAAAGATCGTACATGGAAAGGCACCGACCACGCGGCCTCACTGGAAGTACCCGGCTTACAAAAATTAGTCCGTGATTTGCACCACATTCAGCAGGCGCTTACGTATAAAAGCACCGAAATTCTGGATATTGAGGCCGAGCAGCGCAACAAACTCAAATACCGAAAAACGCCAACCGTTTAATCATTCAACTTTTTTATATTTTGTCACGACCCAACGTACTGGCCATTATTCAGGCGCGGGGAGGTAGTAAAGGCCTTCCCCACAAAAACCTGCTTCCGCTGGCGGGGCATCCGCTCGTGGCCTACAGTGTGAAGGCTGCGCTCGATACGCCTTCCATTACCAGAACCATCATTTCTACGGATTCGAAAGAAATCGCCGCCGTAGCCGCCCGTTACGGGGCCGAAGTCCCGTTTTTGCGGCCAGTTGAATTTGCCCAAGATTTAAGTACCGATATCGACGTCTTTACCCACGCCCTACAATGGTTGTTGGATAACGAAGGCTATGCCCCCGATTTGGTGGTTCAGTTGCGTCCCACGTCGCCTATCCGTACAGTCCAGCACATGGAGGAGGCCATTCAGCGCCTCCTTGATACGCCCGAAGCCGACAGCCTGCGCATGATTACGAGTGCGCCCATTACCCCTTATAAAATGTGGCTGTATGACGAAGATACGGCTTCTATGCGTCCGCTACTGCAACATCCGACGTTGCCAGAACCTTATAATGAGCCTCGGCAAAAATTGCCGCCTGTGCATTGGCAAATCGGTACGCTGGATGTGATTCGGCCATCCGTTATTTTGGAGAAAAAATCCATGTCGGGCTACCCTATTTTACCGTACGTTTTGCCTTTTGACTACGCCATCGACATTGATGACATGAACAGCTTCCTCAAGGCAGAAGAAGTAATGCAGCGATTGGAGTGTGTTAAATTTCAAAATAGCTTAGTAAACGATTGAGCCTCTCTACCCAACTTTCACTCTTGGTCATTGGCGCTGGCTCTATCGGTGAGCGCCACATTGAAATCCTGCAATTACTTGGTTATCAAAACATTCATGTATACCGACAACGGATGTTACCGTTAAGAAATATACAGAATGAAAGTGTTCATTGCTTCACTGACTTTCATGAGATTGAGGTCATTAAACCTTACGCGGCCATCATTTGTACACCCACAGCGCAACATCTTGCGCAAGCCGTTGAATGTGTAAAACGCGGGGTTCACGTGTTGGTTGAAAAACCGCTGGCAAACCATCCCGAAGGAATCCAAGCGTTGAAGCAAGAGGCGGCCCAAACCAACAGCTTGGTCCAAGTAGCGTATATGCTGCGCTATCATCCTTTGATGCTACAACTGAAATCCGTTATTGACGACAAACGTTTTGGTAATCTACTGTCCTTCAGCACATACTGGGGGGAATATTTGCCCAATTGGCACCCTTGGGAAGATTATCGCGATTCGTACGCGGCCAAACGCGAATTGGGCGGCGGCGTAGCCCTCACGCTCAGCCATGACCTCGACATTGTCAGTTGGTTGGTTGGAGAGTTACCGCTTCGTTGGCAGCGGTCCTATAACTATCGCTCCAAATTAGAAGTAAACGTAGAATCTGGGGCATCATTTTTGCTCGAATACCCCAGCGGAGTCACGGGGGCTGTGCAACTGAATTATTACCAAAAAGTGCCCAAAAGAACCTATGAACTGGTATTTGATGATGCCTTTGTGACGTTCGATTATTTTCAGAATAAAATCATTATTCAGACACCCTACGGTGTCGAAACAATCGAAGAGCCTGATTTTGAGCGCAATGAAATGTTTCGACAACAAACCATTGATTTTTTAAAGAATACAACCCTGTCTTCTACCGCCTCGCTCACCGAACAGTACCTGCGGGAGTCAGATGTAATTCTAAAAATGTGTAATTAAACGATGCAAAAGTTAAAGGGGAAAACCATTTTATTCACGGGTGCTTTCGGGCTGATTGGCAAAGAAATCTGCACACACTACATGAACGAAGGGGCGCGAGTAGCATGGACCGACGTTCGGATTGACTACGACACCGTGGCGTGGCTGCACACTCATTTTGACGACGCTGATTTTATCGTGGTTGAAATGGACATTACCAACGAGCAACAAGTGGCCGACGGAATCGCCAAAATCGTGGCCCATTTTGGAACCCTCGACGTCTTGGTCAACAACGCCGCGATTGACGCTAAGTTTGACAAAACGGGTATGTCGAAGGTCAATCAAAGCCGATTTGAAAATTATCCGCTTGACCTACTGCGGCGGTCGGTAGATGTAAACTTAACGGGCACTATCATCGTGACCCAAGCCGCCTGCCGCCAGATGTTGGCTCAGGGCTACGGCAACATCATCAACGTGGCTTCCACTTACTCGGTGGTGGCTCCCAATCAGGATTTATACGATTTTGGGCAGGGTACGCAAAACTACAAACCCATTGATTACATCGCTTCCAAATCATTTATTCCTAATTTTACGCGTTACATTGCCACTTTTTACGCCAAAAACAACATTAGGTGCAACGCCGTAGTCCCTCACGGGATTTTCAATAACCACGACGAGGCTTTCTTAACCAATTTTGCTAAACTATCGCCGCTGCAACGCATGGCCAACCGTGAAGAACTGCGCGGGCCTTTTACGCTACTGGCATCGGACGAATCTACGTACATGACTGGCTCCGTTTTGATGGTAGATGGAGGGTGGACAGCTTGGTAATCAACAATATAAAATGAATGACATTAAATTATTTTTGACAGACGTAGATGGTGTATTGACAGACGGAAGTATGTACTACACCGAAAGCGGTGATGAATTTAAACGTTTCCATACTTACGATGGAATGGCGTTTGAGCTGCTCCGTAATGCGGGCATCAAAACGGGGATTATTACTTCCGAAAATACCCAAATCGTGGCGCGTCGTGCGGTAAAGATGAAGGCCGATTATCTATATCAAGGCAAGCGCGACGGTGGAAAACTAGCCGCTGCCGAGGAAATTTGCGCCGAAATGGGCATTACCTTGGCCGAGGTTGCCTACGTTGGAGATGATATTAACTGTCTGGAGTTATTGAAAGCCGTAGGTTTGCCAGCCTGCCCTGCCAATGCACGGGCAGCCGTCAAAAAAATTCCTAACATTTTATTGCTCCAAACCCAAGGCGGCGACGGGGCCGTGCGGGAGTTTGCAGAATGGATTTTAGGTCAATAATTCATAAAAACGTGTAATAGTACGCTTGTGTATTTACAAAAATCTTCCTCTACTGGTTTTTATTGGCTCCTCCTGCTGGTCGCAATTTACTTAGGATGGTATTTCTATTATCTAAACCTCCACGCGGTGGATGTTCCCTATATTGATGACTACGATGCGATTTTAGGCTACCTGCTAACCTACGAAAAAGCCGACGCTTGGACTAAATTCAAATCGTTGTTTCTGCCGCATAGCGAACACATTATCATCATGACAAGAATAGCGGGGTGGTTAAGTTATGAACTGACTGGGCACGTCAGTTTTCGTGGTATTATTTTGGCGGGCAATGTTTTATCCTTTCTTGAGTTGGGATTGCTTTATACGCTGTTTCGGCCATCTCTACGTTTTCCTCCTGTGTATTTTTTTTTAGTGGTGTTGGCTTTTCTTAACCCTCAATACTCGCCCACTACCTTTTGGGCCATGGCTGTATGGTCCAATATTTGGGTTTTAATTCCTGTCACCCTTTCCATCTTTGTATTGGCCAACCCAAAGCAATGGTTCGGTGCTATTCCATTGGCTATTTTAGCGCAGTTCAGTAATGGAAGCGGCATGATGATTTGGCCAGTTGGGGTCTTTATTTTGTTTATGCACCAACGTCCTCTAAATCAATACCTTACTTGGCTCTTGGCGGGATCAATCAGTTGCTTAGGCTACTTTTATATTTTGAGCCAACACCCCGTTTCGGGGACATTTGAATTCAGCAATTTGGCATTAGTCCCTTTAAATTTTTTTGCTTTTATCGGGTCTTATGCAGCACTCATTGGTGGACTTGGCGGTCAAATCATGGCAGTATCAGCAGGCTGCCTAGTAGTAATCATAACCTTTTTAATGCTGAGGAATTACATAAAAAATAACGACCGCACAGCACTAATCCTACTATCCTTGATGGCTTTCATTTTCCTGACGGCGCTATCTGCGGCATTGTTTCGGGCAGAGAAGGGCATGAGTATCATCATCGGAGGCCGCTATCGGCATTATTCCTCTTTAGCCATGGCTCTGAGTTTTTTGATGTGCTTTCGGCTGATTACGTTCAGTCTCAGTCGGTGGCTTTCTTTTTTTTCTTGGATGGTCATCGGAGTGATAACGGGTTTGAGTTATTTTAGAGATATTGGCTTACGGCTTACTACTGAATGGATGACCGTAGCCAATTATTATAATTTTTTGCACAATCAACTAGATGTATATACCATAGACGGCACTCCTCGTTTTGGAGAAACAACCCTTAAAGCCCATCAAACAGGATTGTACGTTGTACCTTTGCGGTATGATCTAGCGCAACAGCTCAAAATCGCTACCGTTCTGAAGTTTAAACCAACGCCCCAATGTGAACGCAACGAAGAAACAAAAGTAGATAAAGTTGTATGTGGAAATTATTGGTTGCTTAAAGAAGCTCATTTCCAATTTCCCCCTTCTTCCAAAGAAGCTTTCTACGCCGTACTAAGCCATGGTCCCCGTCGTTATGTATTTCCTACTTCATCGACTCGCAATGATTGGCTTGCGATGCTGCAACAGCGGCGTTATTTTAAAAAAGGGCTGGAAGCAGAAGTATACGACTGTCATATTTCGATGATAAATGCCCAAATTGAATGGCTACAAACGGGCGATAAGCCTAAATTATACCATACAAATTCCATTATTACTGTCAATCCATAAACCGTTTCTTTTGCTTTGTCGCTTGACTATCGAAACATAGGTGTTTTATTTAGCCTAAACACCCTTAATATCATTCTCAACGTAGCTGTTTCGACGCTGACGGTGTACATCTTTGGTACATCTGCGCAGGTCGAAGCATTTTTTGCGGCGTCATTATTGGGAACTGCCGTTTCGCGTTTTGTCAATACAGGACAGTTAATCGAAATCGTTGTTTCTCGCTACCACCGAGTCAAACAAGAAGCCGGAAAGAACGCTGCCATGTCAATTATTGCTACGCTCTGTAATTACATGACAGGTATTGCGCTTTTGTTGACTTTGGTATTTGTCGCTAGTGGAACGGGCATCATCAATTTATTAGTCCCTGGTTTTACGGAAGAGACAAAATGGGGAATTTGGCAAATCTATTGCATTACGGGATTTTTGATGCCCATTCAGATAGCCACTAATTTGTTCCAAGGATTGCTCAATGCCGAAAACATTTACGGAAAGGTAGAGTTTACCAACACGATTTCTCTGATTACCAATATATTAATTTTGGTAATCTGGGGAACTTCAGAAAACGTAACGAGCCTAATATCAGGCTTGTTTATCAGCGTTTTAGCTCAGTTTTTTACAACCATTTATTATTTACGGCAAATAGGTTATCGGCATTCATGGCTACTGCGAAATCCTTATTTCCCCTTGCGAGATTTAGTACGTACACTATCAGCTACTTCTACATATATGGTAAGTGTCCAACTGTATATATTTCTCTTCAACGCTGCCCTATCGCTCCTACCTCCTGGCAGTTTTGCCATTTATCGTTATGCCGAAATAATTTATGGAAAAGTTGCCAGTGTGTTTATGATGCCCATCAGCACCGTTTTTTTCAATGAAATCAATCGGCTACTAAATCAAAACAACGGGCAATCCATTAAAGCCTTTGTTTCTAAAAACCTGAATT
This sequence comes from Runella salmonicolor, assembly GCF_024158025.1. Lineage (NCBI taxonomy): Bacteria > Pseudomonadati > Bacteroidota > Cytophagia > Cytophagales > Spirosomataceae > Runella > Runella salmonicolor. The sequence continues at coordinate 427,537 of NZ_JAMZEL010000004.1, read as the reverse complement.
TCTCCTTTTTCATCGGATTTATGATTTTGTTGCCTTTTTGGGCAGGTGGAAAATACCTTCTTTGGACATTATGGGGAGGCGCTAAGTTTAATTCTCATGATGTAACGGCGGTTTACGAATTGTTGTGTATCTTTTTCCTATCCATGATTTGGTCAGGGCCTTATATGATTTATCGTAAATTGGCGGTCAGCGTCGTACGTCCGGAGGTATTATATTATTATTGGAGTGTTATCCACGTTATTTCGGCTTTAATCGGCTACGCAACCATCCGTACACTTGGCTTCAACGGGGTCATGCTTCAGGTATTTGTTCATAATTTTCTGATGTCGCTTGTTCCTATCCTAACCGTTTGGTACTGGAAAAGGGTTTATTTGGGCCTGTATGAATTACGGGAAATCGCTAAAATCACATTGGCATTATTGGTCGGAACAGGTGTAGTATGGAGCTTGAATAATTATTGGGGAGAAGTATTTGATTACGATAAAATAAAGAGTTTTTTTGTGGGGCTCCTCCTTATTACGGTTGCCAGTTTTGTATACATTGGGAGTAATCTTTTGCTTAAAGTGCATGATATAAAACTCATTAGCAGCAAAATTTCCAATCGTATCAAATGAAATTTTTGAATTAACAACCAAAGTCCACAAGCCTGATTTTACTTTATTCACTAATTTTCCACTCCATGTCCAGCCCAACCGCCTTTAAGTTTACAGAGTTTTCCCGTATTATCGTTGAGGCCCAAAAACCAATTGCATTTGACTCTCCCGACCACCTGATGCCTTGGGGAACCGCTCGTGACAACAGCAAAAATTATCGTTTTAATCAAAAAATCTACCAAATTTTCTATTCCTATCCTGCGCCTCTAAAAATATTAGACATTGGCTGTGCAGGTGGAGGGTTTGTAAAAGACTGCTTAGACGATGGTTGTTTAGCCGTTGGATTGGACGGAAGTGATTATTCAAAAAAATTCAAACGAGCCGAGTGGGCTACTATTCCTGGCAATCTTTTCACCTGTGATGTTACCGACGATTTTACGGTTTCTGTCCAAACAGGCGAAAGCAAAACGCCTATTGCCTTTGATTTGATCACATCGTGGGAGCTGATGGAGCATATTTCTGAGGATAAAATAGAGGCCGTGGCGCGTCATGTTAAAAAACATTTGGCCAATCACGGTCTTTGGATTATGAGTATTGCTACAGTCGACGATATTGTAAACGGCATAAATCTGCACCAAACCGTTCGTCAGCGTGAGTGGTGGCTTCAGCGTTTTTCTGAGCTAGGCTTTGAACACCTTCCTTTATTTGTCGATTTTTTTAATACACAATTCGTTCGGGGAGGAAAAAAATACAGTGGGGCAGATAGCCGTAGCTTTCATTTAGTGCTGTCAGCCAACACCGAAAGTGCTCCTAAAGTACCTCCTACTGGCATAAGAGACAAGTTGTTTGATGCTTGGCTTGGCAGTAATTTACAAAAAACACTCAAACGTTGGATCATGGGCCCTTCGCGTAAAAACACTTAATATCTTTGATTCCTGTTGATTCTTGCCGTACTATTGCAGGACGGAATTACCAAAAGGTTCGACTGAGTCGACATAGTTTTTGGAGTTCGGATTTGGGCAAGTACGATTATTCAGTAAATTTGCCACGTTTTTGGAAAATCCTCGTTGACCAATAAGACTTCTTTCGACCTAACTGCACTATGTTCCCATTAGCTACCCCGTCAATTCCCGACGTTGTTCAATCTATCCCTTTACAAAACTACGTTCTGTTAGCAACGACTTTGTTTATCATCGGTATTGTGGGTGTATTGACCCGTCGTAATGCGCTTATTATTTTCATGAGTATCGAATTGATGCTCAATGCCGTCAACCTGTTGCTTATCGCTTTTTCGACCTATAAATCCGACCCGGTAGGTCAGGTTTTTGTCTTTTTTATTATGGCGGTAGCCGCGGCCGAAGTCGCCGTAGGGTTGGCGATTATCGTAATGATTTATCGCAATACGCGTACTATTGACATTGGATTCCTGAACAAGTTGAAGTGGTAATTTTCTGATTTGGAGATACGACATCGGCTATTTTCAAATTTTTAAATTCTCAAATTGAGCAATTTATGAACTCATCCTTACTTTTTTTAATACCTCTTTTGCCGCTCATTGGTTTTATCATCAATGGGATTGGATTTCGTCATGTTCCAAAAAGCCTTGCAGGCGTTATCGGCTCGGCGGCATCGCTCGGCGCGTTTGCCATTTCAATTTTAGCGTGGAGCGCCTTTGATGGTCAACCACAGGTGGTAAAACTTTTTGATTGGATTTCCATTGGCCAGCTCACCATTCCTTTTGCCTTCCAAATAGACCAGCTATCGCTTCTGATGCTCATGGTCGTTACGGGCGTAGGTTCATTGATTCACATTTATTCAATGGGTTATATGCATCACGACGAAGGGTTTGGGAAGTTTTTTGCCTTCCTCAACTTATTTTTGTTCTTCATGCTATTGCTCGTGATGGGTTCCAACTACGTCATTATGTTTATTGGTTGGGAAGGAGTAGGACTTTGTTCTTATTTATTGATTGGTTTTTGGAACAAAGTGACCAACTACAACAACGCTGCCCGCAAAGCCTTTATCATGAACCGCATCGGTGATTTAGGCTTTTTGTTGGGTATTTTCATGATTATCCAAACCTTTGGCTCAGTTGAATACCTTGAGGTTTTTGCCAAAGCTGCCAACGGTAGTTTTAGCATCAACGACACCATCATTGTGACCATTACGGCTTTGCTCTTCGTAGGTGCAATGGGAAAATCAGCCCAAATACCTCTTTATACATGGTTGCCTGATGCAATGGCTGGCCCAACGCCCGTATCAGCCCTGATTCACGCCGCTACGATGGTGACGGCGGGGATTTACATGGTGATTCGTTCCAACGTGCTGTATTCGCTTGCGCCAGCTACACTGGGCGTGGTAGGAGGCATTGGATTGTTGACTGCGGTAGTGGCAGCCTCCATAGGTTTGTACCAAAACGACATTAAAAAAGTGCTGGCTTACTCAACCGTTAGTCAATTAGGCTACATGTTTCTCGCGTTGGGCGTAGGCGCTTATACCTCGGCAATGTTCCACGTTATGACGCACGCATTTTTCAAAGCCCTTTTGTTTTTGGGCGCAGGAAGCGTGATTCACGCCATGTCTGACGAGCAAGACATTCGTAACATGGGTGGTTTGCGTAAGCACCTTCCCGTCACGTTCTGGACATTTTTAATTGCCACTTTGGCTATTTCGGGAATCTTCCCACTTTCGGGTTTTTTCTCAAAAGACGAAATTTTAGCGCACGTATTTGAGCACAATCAAATCATGTGGGGAATTGGCTTGTTTACCTCCATGATGACCGCTTTTTACATGTTTCGTTTGCTGTTTGTGACGTTTTTCGGAGAGTTCCGTGGTACGCACGACCAGAAGCATCACCTGCACGAGTCACCCGCAACGATGACCATTCCACTGATTATTCTGGCGGTATTGTCAGCCGCAGGTGGTTTGTTAAACATTCCTCATGTATTGGGCGGCGGAGAATCGCTGGCGCATTTTATGGCCCCGCTGTTTGAGTTGTCAAAGCAGGTCAACCCTGATTTGTTTGAAGGCCATTTGGAGCATTCTACCGAGTATATCCTGATGGGAGTATCGGTAGGGGCAGCGGTCTTGTCTATTTTGTTTGCTTATAATATTTTTATGAGCAAAAAAGTAGTTCCTGCCGCCGACAAAGACGTAACTGGCTTCCCCAAGGTTTTACAAAACAAGTATTACGTCGACGAATTCTACGAAGCTGTGTTTGTCAATCCCATGCGCAAGTTATCAGACCTGCTGTATAGCTTCGGTGAATTCCTGATTGATTTGGTGGTAAACGGCACGGGCCGTTTGGTACAGTTCCTGTCGGGGCGTCTGCGTTTGTTACAAACGGGAGAAACAGGCTTTTATGTTTTTGCCATGGTTCTTGGTATTTTGGTGATTTTAGCTTGGAATCTTTTGTTGAAGTAAGATTTTCTTCTTCTGAAATCTAACGAAGGGCTATAAACAGTTAAAAACGCAATTGCAATGATTCAAACCTATTTATCATCTCTGATAGCACGAAGCGACAGTCTGGTTTCTTCGTACCTATTGGTTGGTAAATTTTGGAAAATCAGAGTTACGGCTGTTTCTTTTTTGTTGGTGTTGTTTTTCTCGTTTCCTCATTACTATTACTTTTCAAACCTTAAAAACCACGACTATTCTTGGGATTTTATTCACCAAAAAGTAAAAGACCCATTTGGTGAAAATAAAGAAAGATTGGGGACCAATGAGCACAATAAACAATACAGACTCACCCCTGTATTGATTGCGGGGATCTTAGACACCACGCACAAAATACGGGTAGTTGGTTTACTCACCTTGATTGAACATTTATTTGGCATTACCTTTTTTTACCTTGTACTTAAGCTAGCGTACGAAATTACGGCCGACAAACTAATTTCAAGTTATTTCTGTCTTGGCTTTAGTTTTATCTTTTTAGGGAAGGATTTCTTTTGGGATGTTTCTACTTGGCTGATTCCATTCGCCTATTTTTTCACCCTATTGGCCGTTGTTACCCGAAACATCCCTGTGTTGTTTTTGAGTTTGTTATTAGGGTTCTGGTCTGACGAGCGCACGCTCCTATTTTCACCAATCTTGCTATTATGGTGGAAGTTGTACATTCCTAAAAAATTCAATGCATTCTCGTTGGTTTATATCGTCAATCTCTTCCTTTATTTTGGGGTCAGATATTATTTGTTTATCCATTTTATCAAAGGAACAGAGTCATATAAATTACACCCTCGAAGCACAGGAGCTGATTATTTCTGGTGCCTTTACGAACAGTTTAATCACATACCATTGGGAATGTTGCTACCTTTTGAAGGATATTGGCTGTTTCTCATCCTTTTTGTAGTATATGCCTATCAAAGTCGCCTAAGTGTAGATTTCAAATGGTTTTTGTTGGCATTTATCACTTTTTTAGGAGCATTGGTAGTGTCGTTCAGTATTCTTGACACAACCAAAAGTTTAACCTTAATATTCCCGCTCCTGTTTATTTCCTTAAAAATGCTTCACAAAACCGAAAGCCCCGTTTTTGTGAAGAATGTTGTAATAACCGCGGTTTCTATATCCTTTTTTTTCCCAACCTATTATTTTAAGGGTGACTATGCCTGGATGAGTCCTGTTTATTATACACCCGTTAAAGAGTCAATTGGTTGGCTATTGAATACTTTTGTACACATTTAAACGAACGAATAAAATAGTTTAACGATATAAGTGAATTATGCTTACACTTTCCCTCATACTCATCCCGTTGATTGCGGGTATAGTTTCCTTAAGTACAAAAAACAACAGCGCTAAACAACTTGCTCTGGCAGGGTCCATCGTTGAATTGGGATTGGCAATTTTTATTTTTACGCAATTCCAAGCGAACGCCAGCGCGCAATTTAGCTTCAGCTATCCTTGGATTAAGTCCGCAGGAATTTTATTTGCTGGCGCCATTGACGGCATCAGTTTATTGCTGGTCATGCTGACAGCCTTCCTGACACCCCTTATTATACTCTCTACATTCCGTCAGCCGTACAAAAATGCTTCGGCCTTTTACGCGTTGATTTTGTTTATGCAATCGGCATTGATGGGAGTATTTACCGCCACTGATGCCTTTTTATTTTACTTGTTTTTTGAAGCGGCATTAATACCTATTTACTTTTTGGCCGCCGTTTGGGGAGGCGAAAACCGCATCAAAGTCACATTTAAGTTTTTCGTTTACACCATCTTTGGAAGTTTGTTTATGCTGGTAGCGTTGGTGTATTTATACTACCAAACCACGGGTACCCAAGGACATACTTCCGAAATCACCGCTTTTTACAAATTGGCGTTGGATGCTCAAAAGCAAGGTTGGATATTCTGGGCGTTTTTCATCGCCTTCGCCATCAAAATGCCCGTATTCCCTTTTCATACTTGGCAGCCCGACACTTATACAGAATCTCCTACACCCGCCACCATGTTATTGGCAGGGATTATGCTCAAAATGGGGGTTTATGGCGTTATTCGTTTTATTTTGCCAATCGTCCCGCTGGGTTTACAAACTTGGGGCACCACGGCTATTGTTTTATCGGTCATTGGAATTGTGTACGGGTCTATCATCGCCATCCAACAGCGCGACATGAAACGCCTTATTGCCTATTCTTCTTTTGCACACGTAGGTCTGATGTCAGCAGGGGTATTCTCACAAACCCTGAGCGGGGTTCAGGGGGCTTTAATTCAAATGCTTGCCCACGGTATCAACGTAGTGGGTTTGTTTTTCATCGTGGAAATCATCTTTTCAAGAACCAAAACACGAAATATTGAGCAGCTTGGCGGGATTACCCAACGTACCCCCAACCTCACCGTATATTTTATGATTTTGATGCTTGGCAGCGTTGCACTCCCCTTAACGAACGGGTTTGTTGGTGAGTTTTTGTTATTGAAAGGGGTATATGAATCAAATATTTGGTTGGGAGCCATTGCAGGAACAACCATCATTTTAGGGGCGGTGTATATGCTTCGTCTCTTTCAAAAATCAATGTTTGGCAATAAAACATCTTTTACCGAGCACTTCGCTGACTTATCTTTCAGTGAGCGCGCGGTGTTGGTTCCGTTGGTTATAATGGTCTTTTGGATGGGCTTATACCCCAATTCGTTTTTGAAATTGACCGAGCCTGCCGTCAGTAACCTTTTACAAATGATTCATTACTAAATTGAAACGGGCGGCTCGATTTGCCCATTCGGTCATCTGAGATTACCACATTACATTCTAAAATTGAAACATTACTAAAATGCTTCCAATCGTACTTCTTTCTATACTGGGCCTTGTGGTTTTGTTTTTGGGTTTCCAAAAATCAAAAAACCTTTTGCTTCCCGCTACCCTTTTAGTACTGGCAATTGTGTTAGTGGCCAATTTTCTCCATTGGAACGATATGCCATCGCTGTATTTTAAAAATATGTTGTTCGAAAACAAATTTACCATGGCGTTTTCGGGCATTGTTATATTCTCCGCCTTTTTGATTGTGGCCCTTACCCGTGGCTTTGTGGATGACGAGTCGGCGCAGCCAGCTGAGTACTACACACTCATGTTGTTTTCATTGGTAGGTGCCGTGATGATGATTGGCTTCGAAAACCTAATCATGCTTTTTGTCGGCGTCGAAATCCTATCGGTCTCGATGTTTATCTTAACAGGAAGTGATAAAAAGAACCTTCGTTCCAACGAAGCTGCGCTCAAGTATTTTTTAATGGGGGCATTTGCCACGGGGATTATGCTCTTTGGAATGGCCTTATTGTACGGCGCAACGGGCTCATTTAACCTTACCGCTATCAAAGGCTATGTGCTGGTCAACAATGCACCCTCTGCCATGCTTTATGTCGGGTTGTTGATGCTGTTGATCGGAATGTTGTTTAAAGTATCTGCCGCACCGTTTCACTTCTGGACCCCTGACGTATACGATGGCGCTCCTACGATTTTCACGACGTATATGTCAACAATCGTCAAAACAGCAGGTTTTGCGGCCATTTATCGCTTATTATCGGGCTCTTTTTCGGGAATTTACAGTTTTTGGTGGATGACCCTCGCAGTTATTACCGTCTTGACCCTATTGGCAGGCAATATTACGGCGGTCTATCAAACAAGTTTCAAACGGATGATGGCCTATTCAAGCATTTCGCACGCGGGTTATTTGCTTTTGAGCTTAACCGCCCTCACCAACCAATCTCAAAGTGCCATTGTATTTTATTCACTGGCCTATTCTATTGCCACCATCAGCGCGTTTGGAGTATTGATGCTAGTAGCCAAAGAAACAGGCGTTCATTCGTACGAAAATGCCGAGCGTTTTGAGGCCTTCAATGGCTTAGGCAAAAAGAATCCCTTATTGGCTTTTGTATTAACCGTATCTATGCTGTCGCTGGCAGGAATACCGCTAACGGCTGGTTTCTGGGGTAAGTTTTTTGTTTTTTCCAGCGCCGCCGACCGAGGCCTTACATGGATGCTGGTCATTGCCATTTTGATGTCTACCGTTGGTATTTATTATTATTTCAAAGCCATCATTGCTTCCTACATGCGCGAAGGAGAGTTGAGCACCATCAAAGTGTCCCCTTTCTATCGTTTGATATTGATAGCCACCACAATCATTACGCTTGTGTTTGGGTTAATGCCTGATTTCTTGAAAGGATTGGTGTAAATTTTAAGTTTTTACCCGTAGCTCTCAGCAGAGAGTTGTAAAAAAAAGGGGGATTTGACAACATCTATTGGATTTTTTTAATAAAAAATTTTCTTTTTAAGTATTTTTTAATTTTTTTTTAAGAAAAGTATTGTTAATATTAAAAAAGGATTTACCTTTGTCAAGGAAACCTTAAAACATCACAAAATAATGAAAAAGGCATTTGCATTCTTGTTCGTAGCTGGTATGGTAACTCTTGCAGCTTGTGGCGGTAAAACTGAAGAAGCTGCTACTACAGATACTACAGCTGTTGCTGTTGATACTACTGTTACAGTTGATACTGCTGCTGTTGATACTACTGCTGCTGTTGATACTACTGCTGCGAAATAATTCGCCCCAACGAGTACGACAAATGAAAGCCACGCGAACCTTCGCGTGGCTTTTGTGGTTTTTAGGTCAAGATGAAAACTATTGCTGAAAAAATCCGTCTCTATCGCCTTGAACAGGGCCTCTCCCAAGAAAACATGGCCGATTCACTGGGCATTTCCACCACTGCTTACGGTGATATTGAACGAGGCAAAACTGATTTGACCCTTTCCCGATTTTATCAAATTGCGGAAGTGTTAAACATAAGTGTTGCGGTTTTAATGGGCCAAACTACCCCACTCCAGCAGGAATTACAACAACTCGAAGTAGAAAAACTCCAAATTGAAAACGAGAAATTACGGCTTGAAAATCAATATCTACGCGAGAAAATAGCGGGCAGAATGATCATTGACCTCATACAGAAAGATGCTTCAACTACTTCTGAACGACAAAGAATAGGATTTTAGTTAAATAAAATAGCAATTGCCCTACCCCGACGCTTGTTCACGTCGGGGTATTTTTTTAGGTTTAGGGTTTAAAACCAAATAACCTATGATAAATCTCGCCGATATTCAAGGAAGAAACCGTGTGATAGTAGAGAGCGTTACCCCTGAACTGGAGGGAGGTCGCTTTTTTATTAAATCGGTGCCCCAAGAAATCATTAAAGTCGAAGCTGATATCTACTGCGACGGGCACGATAAAATCGCCGCGCGTCTGCTTTATAAACATGCTCTTGAAGATAAATGGAGCGAAGTTCCCATGCGATTCATTACCAATGACCGTTGGGGCGGCTCATTTGTGGTAGAAAAAGAAGGCTTTTATAGCTATACTATCCAAGCTTGGGTAGACAATTTGGCGTCGTGGGAGCACGAAATAAAACTCAAAATCCGTGACGCTCAACACGTAAATAGCGAACTTTTAGGAGGAGCTACTTTGCTCGAAAAAATAGTAGAACAAGCCTCCGACGAAGATAAGGCTGTTATTCTGGACACAATAAAGATTTTCAGAAATGAGCAGCAATATGATGAAGCCGTACTTTGGGCCATCAGTGAGGCCCTTGTCGGGTGGATTGCGAAATATCCAGACCGCGAAAACGTTACGCACTACCATGAGTTGAAAATATGGGTAGACCGACCCAAAGCAGGCTTCTCTTCTTGGTACTCTTTGTTTCCGCGCTCAGCCGCAAAAGAACCCGGCAAACACGGAACTTTCCACGACGTGATTGACCTTTTGCCCCGCATCCAGCGTATGGGGTTTGATGTGCTGTACTTAACCCCTATTCATCCCATTGGCCATCAATTCAGAAAAGGGAAAAACAACAACGTAGTTTGCCAACCAGGCGAGCCTGGCGTTCCTTACGGGATAGGTTCAGAATTGGGCGGCCACGATGCCATTCACCCCGAACTCGGCACCCTCGAAGACTTTAAAGCATTGGTAAAGGCCTGCAAAGCCCACGACATGGAGATTGCGATGGATTTGGCCATCCAATGTTCTCCTGACCATCCTTGGGCCAAAAATCATCCCGAATGGTTTAAGATTCGCCCAGATGGCACCATTCAATACGCCGAAAATCCGCCAAAAAAATACCAAGATATTTATCCAATTAACTTCGAAACGGAAGCGTGGCCCAGCCTGTGGGAAGAACTTCGTCGGATTATATTTGTGTGGGCAGAATGGGGCGTTAGAATCATTCGGGTCGACAATCCACATACCAAAGCATTTGCTTTTTGGGAATGGATTATTGCCGAAACCAAGCAGAAATACCCCGATATGCTTTTTCTGGCGGAGGCATTTACGCGCCCTAAAGTCATGCAACAACTCGCTAAAGGAGGGTATTCGCAGTCGTATACGTATTATACCTGGCGAAATACCAAGCAGGAGCTCATTGAATACATGACGGAGTTGACCCAAACCGACTTGCAGTATTATTTCCGCCCAAATTTCTGGCCTAATACGCACGATATTAACCCACCGTTGTTGCAACAAGGGCACGAGCCTAATTTCTTGATTCGCTATTTTATGGCGGCAACCTTGTCTTCCAACTATGGAATTTTCGGGCCCACCTTTGAATACATGGTCCACGAGGCATTTCCTGGCAAAGAAGAGTATTGGAACTCCGAAAAATACGAGATAAAACATTGGGATTGGGAGCTAACCAATAAGCTTACCTATGTCATTACGCTGGTCAATCGCGCTCGTAAAGAAAACCCTGCGTTGCAGTATACCAACAACATTACTTTTTGCGACATTAACGACGACCAACTGCTAGCCTATCTCAAAACCCACCCCGACGGCAATCGTATATTGTGCGTAGTCAATTTAGATGGTTACAATCGACGAGCCAATATGGTGAAGATTCCACTCCAAAAAATCGGCAAAGCGGGTTGGGAAGATTTTATCGTGCATGACCTAATTACAGGCTCTAAATACGTGTGGAAAGGCGAATACAATTACATTGAGCTTGACCCGTATTTTCTGCCGTTCCATTTGTTCAGGATAGAAGATATCTAACATAAAAGCGGGTTGGCTCATCACCAACCCGCTTTTATAATATATCCTTTGATTACTCCTGAGCTTTCTTGTCATTCTTTATCTGAATGACATAAGAAAGCAACAAGCCTGCTCCACCAAAAATCATAACAAGCGCTACCTGAATACCTTCGCTTTGGGTATAGGGAGCTATAATAGCACCTATCAATAAACCTAGTCCCGCTCCTACAAGCAACAACCCAAATCGAAGGGTGTTGTCAGGACTGATACGACTGCGTTTCAATGATTGATTATCAAAAGGATTTAGCCCTTTTTCAATCATCGACATTCGTTCCATATTTTGAAAATACCGGAGAAAAACAATCATAATCAGGCCAGCAATAACAGAGATAAGCGGAATAATAAGGGGATTCATAATGACTTATTTTTAAGTGTTGAACAATTTTCTTTGGGCATAGGATGAAAAAGGTTTGCGGAAGGTTACGGTATACCTAAAAAAACTTTTACCTGAAAAAATCCAAACTTAGCCGTAACCTTATTCGACCTTTTAGCATCCAATCCGTTGTGAATGAAAATCTGAAAGATATACAACTCATTGAGCGAATTTTGGCGGGCGAGACCTCGGCCTACCGGGCCTTGGTTCAACGCCACAAAGATTTTGCTTTTACGGTAGCATATCGGATTCTCAATCACCGCGAAGAAGCCGAAGAAGCTGCGCAGGATGCCTTTTTACAGGCTTTTGGCGCGTTGAAAGAATTTAACCAAACCGCTAAATTTACGACTTGGTTTTACAGAATCGTTTTCAACGCCGCTTTGGGCGCCAAACGACGACAAAAACCGACGGAAGGAATCACCGAAACCAATGCCTTGGCGTATGCCGTGACAGATACCCCCCAAAACCTTCATAAGAAGGAGCGTATCAAAAATATTCAGCAGGCGATGAAGCAACTTTCGGCCGACGATGTAACCATGATTACGCTATTTTATTTGCGTGAACAATCGTTGGAAGAAATTGCGGAGATAACCGGAATATCGGCCGAAACGATAAAAGTAAAATTGCATCGCGCGCGCAAACGTTTGGCCGACACCTTACGGAAGCAATTGGGAGAAGAAGTAAACAATTTGTACTAAAAACTCATGCAAAAACCCAACGACGACGAACTTTTTGAGGTACTCGATGGCACTGCAACCGAAGAATTGCGGCAACGGCACCAGTATTGGCTCAAAACAGATACCGCGTACTGCGAGTACTTTATCGAATTGTCGCAACTGCATAATGATTTAGAAACGATGCACCTTGAAAGTCCTTCGATGGCTTTTGAGAATAATGTGATACGCCAATGGGCATCCGATAAATCTCGCTCTACACGCACCATGTTGGCAAAATGGGTGCCTTTTATCTTTATTTCAATGATGCTTATACTCACGTTGGTTGGGGTGTCCATTTTGGGAGAAACACAATCCACAAATCTATGGACTGAGCAATTACAAAGTTGGGACCAAACACTTAATCCTACCCTTATACAACAGGTGCTCCTCCCCTTTAACGCCGTTTTGTTCCTATTGATTGCCGAACGAATTCTCAGAAAACGATTAAATCGACAGCCCTAGGGCATTCTTTATCAGAATATTATGTCTTTATTATAGCCGCGATTTACCATCCAAAAATCTCTACTCCTGCGTAAAGAACCATAATAATACCGATGCTGGTGAGCGTATACATCACGCCATTGAAGGAATGTCCCTGCATGTATAGAATGTATTGAATAAGAAATCCAAGGCCCAATATAGCCCCGCCTATGGCCCCGACGATAAGTCCGCGTTGGCGGCGTTTGGCATAATAGCTTTCTTTCTCAGCCGTAGAATTAAACTGTTTCATTCACATAAAGGTTTAGTAAAGTCAAAATAAATCTTTCAATAATACAAAAAAAATGATTTTAGTCAAATGATCTTATTTTATGTCAAATAAGAAATCAAAAACACTACTTTCGACGAGTTGTAATATTGACTTTAATTCTTCCGACCTTTCCTCCAACCACAGCATTTTCATATCCGCTTTTTGGGCAATGTCCGATAATTCCACCGACTTAATTTGGAGATTTTGACCGCGAAGCGTGGATTTTGGCTCGATTGAAATACCAATTCCCGCTTCTACCAATCGAAGCACCGACGCAGAATAGGCCGATTCATGGACGATTTTGGAAATAAAATCACCGTAATCACGGCAAAGCTTGTGGAAGGTTTCTACATAACCCAAACTGATGCGTATTCAGCATTAATCAGTAAAAATTAAGCATTTTTTAGTATCAAATATAGTGATTTGTTTTGTAGCCAGAACCGCAACTCATACCCTCAACATGAATCTTACACAAGCCTATTCGCCTGAACATTTTCGCCAAGAAGCCCACCAATTGGTGGATATGCTGGCAGATTATCTTTCCAACGCCCAAAATCAAATCCTAAAAACGGTGATTCCGTACCGTTTACCAGAAGAGAATCTGGAAGTTTGGCAGCAGGACTTTGAGGAGGGAAAGGGCAATACATTGGCTTTTTTTGAGAAAGTAATTCAGCAATCCACGCATTTGCATCACCCCCGCTACATGGGCCATCAAGTATCACCTCCGTTGCCCATTGCGGCATTGACGGGGCTTTTGACGGGAATGCTCAACAACGGCATGGCGGTTTATGAAATGGGACTGGTTTCCAACCCATTAGAACGAATTTTGAGTGATTTATTGGCCAATAAAATCGGCTTCATGGCCCACGCCTCAGGCTTGTTAACCTCGGGAGGCACCTTGGCCAACCTGACGGCTTTGTTGGCTGCCCGTGCGGCTAAAGCCCCCACCGATGTGTGGGAAGAGGGTCACAGCGGGCGCTTGGCCGTGATGGTTTCGGAAGAAGCCCACTACTGCATCGACAGGGCGGCACGCATCATGGGAATGGGCAGCAAAGGCATCATAAAAATTCCGACAAACGAGCGTTTTCAACTACGCACCGAACTCTTGGAGGACTATTACCAACAAGCGTCCAACAAGGGTTTAAGCGTTATTGCGGTTATCGGAAGCGCGTGCTCAACCTCCACAGGCTCGTACGACGATTTGAAGGCAATCGGCGAATTTTGCGCTCTACACAACCTTTGGTTTCACGTCGACGGGGCGCACGGCGGTGCGGTGGTATTTTCCGAAAAATACAAATCATTGGTCGCAGGCATCAACCTTGCCGATTCGGTCGTGATTGATTGGCACAAAATGCTCATGACACCTGCGCTAGCCACGACGCTTATTTTCAAAAACGGAGACGATGCTTTTAAAACCTTTCACCAAAAAGCGCAGTATTTGTGGGCTAATCAGGGCTCACAGGAATGGTTCAACTCAGGCAAACGCACCTTTGAATGTACCAAGCTGATGATGAGCGTCAAAATATATTCCATTTTGAAAGCCTACGGCGAAGAAATCTTTGCCGAAAACGTAGACACACTTCACGGCTTAGCGCATGATTTCGTCAAAATATTACAAGCAAATCCACGTTTTGAATTAGGCGTTGAGCCACAAAGCAATATCGTGTGTTTTCGGTTTGTGGGAGAGCGTCAAAACCCAGAAGCGTACAATTCAATCAACACGGTGATTAGGCAACGATTATTGGAAGAGGGCAATTTTTACATTGTTCAAACCACCCTGCATGAAAAATTATATTTACGGGTATCGTTGATGAATCCCCTCACAACAAAGGAAGATTTAGTAGCACTTTTGGCAGGGATTGAGAAAATCGCGGCAACTATTGGGTAGTAAAATAAAACCCATAAATACAAAAAAGGCAGGCTTTTAGAAAACCTGCCTTTTTGCTGTATTTTAAGGAGTTACAAAGTCAAACCAGCGCGCTTTAGCATTGCTTCAGGTCTGGGCTCACGGCCACGGAAGCGCTTATAAAGCACCATTGGCTTTTCGCTACCGCCTTTTGAGAGTACATTATCCCTGAATGATTGCGCCACTTCTTGATTGAAAATGCCTTTTTCTTTGAACAACTCAAACGCATCGGCATCCAACACTTCAGACCATTTGTAGCTATAATAACCAGACGAATACCCCCCCGCAAAAATGTGACTAAACGCCGTGCTAACGCTCGTTCCTTCGGTTTTAGGGTATAGTTTAGCGCCTACGTCGGCCTTTTCTTCGATTTGCACCACGGTTTCACCATTGGGAACGGTACTGTGCCACGCCATATCAATCATGCCCAAACCTACCTGACGCATATTGGCGAGGCCCGCCATAAAATTAGAGCTGGCGCGGATTTTGTCGATGTATTCCTGTGGAATCACTTCGCCAGTTTGGTAATGTCTTGCAAAAATCCGTAATACTTCTGGCTCTTCGGCAAAGTTTTCCATGATTTGACTCGGCAACTCTACAAAGTCCCACGCCACGCTGGTACCCGAGGTTGTTTGGTATTTGCCGTTGGCCAGCATCCCGTGCAAGGCATGTCCAAATTCATGGAAAAGCGTTGTTACTTCACTGAAAGACAACAAGGAAGGCTTGCTATCGGTTGGTCGCGAGAAGTTACACACATTGACCACGTGTGGCCGAAACTCTTTGCCATTTTCAACCCACTGGTCCTGAATGCTGTTATTCCACGCGCCAGCACGTTTGCCAGGACGGGGGAAATAATCTCCGTACCAAACCGCCAAAAATTTACCGTCTTTGTCAAACACCTCATACGTTTTCACTTCTGGGTGCCAACCCGCGATTTCTTTATTTTCTTTGAATGTGATGCCGTACAGTTTGTTGGTCAACGTAAAAATACCATCCAGTACGTTTTCGAGTTTGAAATAAGGCTTCAACAATTCGTCGTTGATGGCGTATTTTTCTTTCTTCAGTTTTTCAGAATAATACGACACGTCCCAACGCTGGAGTTTGTCTTCCGTAAAACCGTTTTTCTTGGCGTAGGCCGTCAATTCAGCCAATTCTTTGGCAGCGGCGGGTTCGGCGTACTTCTTCACGTCGTTCAGGAAGTCCATAACAATTTGCTTGCTGTTGGCCATGCGCTCTTCCAACATATAATCGGCCCAAGTTGCGTACCCTAGCAACTTGGCCTTGTCATAACGAAGTTTGACAATTTGGGCGATATTGGCTTGGTTGTCGTTTTTACCTCCGCCAAATCCGCGCGCGTTGAACGCCAAAAAGAGTTTTTTACGAAGGTCGCGATTTTCGGCATATTGCATAAACGGCCCATAACTCGGGGCTTGCAACGTAAACACCCAGCCTTCTTTATTCATTTTTTTAGCCGCTGCTTTGGCACCTTCTTTTACAAAATCAGGCAAACCAGCCAAGTCTTTTTCGTCGGTGACCGTGAGAGCGTATTCGTTGGTTTCGGCCAAGTTATTTTCGGCAAATTTGATGGACAACTGCGACAGTTCTTTGTTGATTCCACGAAGTTTTTCTTTGTCAGCGTCGTTCAAATTGGCCCCGTTACGGGAAAAGCTTTTGTAGGTTTTTTCAAGCAACATCGCGCTTTCAGTATCCAATTTCAGCTTATCGCGTTGGTCCCAAACGGCTTTAACCCGCGCAAAAAGCTTGTCATTGAGCGTAATGTCATTGCCATATTCGGTCAACATCGGCGAGGCTTCCCGAATGGTTTTCTGGATTTCGGGATTGGTTTCAGCCCCGTTAAGGTGAAACAAAATACTGCTTACTTTCCCCACATTTCCGCCGCCCTGCTCAAGCGCGAGAATGGTGTTCTCGAAAGTTGGCTGAGCAGGATTGTTGATAAGCGCATCGATTTCTTTGCGCCCCTCTGCCATGGATTCTTTGAGCGCTGGCAAAAAATGCTCGGGCTTAATTTTGTCATAGGGGGCCGTTTGGTGGGGGGTATTAAACGGCTGCAACAGGGGATTTGAACTCATACTACTCGGGTTTTGTGCAAAAGCAATGCTGCTGAAGAGCAGGCTTGCCGCTAAAATATAGGTTTTCATGTGATGAACGATTGGTTTGATGCAAAAGTGCGGCAATTTAACGGTAAAGCAGGAGAAACAACTCCCCCAAAACAGGTGATTACACAGAAGGCGTCATTGCGTGAGTACTGGTTACCTTCTCAGTCCTTTTTTACGAATCTTCTTTTAAAACGTACCCCATTCCAGATTTGGTATGAATCAGCTTTGTGTCAAAATCTCGGTCTATTTTTTTCCGTAGAAAATTAATGTAGACTTCTACTACGTTGGTTCCGCTGTCAAAATTCATGTCCCAAACCTTTTCGGCAATATCGGTTTTGGAAACAACGCGTCCTTTGTTACGCACCAAATACTCCAAAAGCGCCAATTCTTTGGGGGTAAGGTCGATGGCGTGATTGGCCCGGACCACGATTTTGGTATCGGTATTTATTTCAAGGTCGGCCACGCGCAAAATATTACCGCCTGTGTTGTCGGCGTCCGACTGTGAGCGTTTGAGAAATACGTTAACCCGCGCCAACAACTCCCGAAAATCAAACGGCTTGACGATATAATCATCGGCTCCCACATTGAATCCTTCGATTTTATCGTCGGGCTCGCCAAGGGCCGTGAGCATCAAAACGGGCACATTGGGGTCACGTTGGCGAATGAGTTTACACACTTCGTAGCCATTCATAGACGGCAAATTGATGTCTAAAATGACCAAATCAAAATGATTGGCGGTGGCGATTTTACTACCAATGAGTCCATCATACGCAATCTCCGTTTCAAAACCTTTTTCACGAAGTCCTTTACTTATATTTTGGGCAATACGGGAGTCATCTTCTACGATGAGGATTTTTTTTGCGTCGTGGGTCATCAATCAAGCTCTCAGGTTTGTATATAAAAGTGGATGAAATTTCTGTACTTAAAGCAGCAGCTTTAGTGAAAACTCAAATTCGGGTAAGACATTTTCTCCCGATAGTTTATTATCAAAATCAACTACTTTACTAATCGTTCCGTCTATTCGATAAATAAACACGGTTTGACTGCTTGGTTGAATAAGCCAAGCCAGTTGCACCCCATTTTCGATGTATTCGTGCATTTTTTCCTGGGCTTTTTTCAGGATATCACTTGCCGACATCAATTCCACCACAAAATCTGGGGCAATGGGAGGAAAGCGCTCCTGTTCGTCCTCATTCAGGCTGTTCCAACGCTCGTCGCTAATCCACGCGGCATCTGGTGAGCGAGTCGCAAAATTGGGAAGTTTGAAAGCTGTTGAAGAGTCGAAAACTTTTCCTCCAAATGATTCAGACCAAAGGTCTAATCGAGAAACAATTTTTGTGTTTCTAATTCCTGTTTTTCCTCCTGTATTAGGCATAATTAAAATGGTCCCGTCGGGATTGCGTTCAAAACGAAGGTGGTCATTGCGGCGGCAAAATTTGTAGAATGCTTTGTCGTCCATTTCATCGGCCAATTCCAACGTAAAGGGTCCTGTGTCCCCATTCATCCACTCATTGACAAGTACGGCAGTCATCAGTTTTTAATTTTTATACAGTAAATATAACAAGTTTTGATAGAATTTAGTTGTTTTAGGCCAATTACGCAATCACTCACTATCATGCAACTACACGTTATTGATGCTGGACATTTCAAACTCGACGGAGGCGCGATGTTTGGTGTTGTGCCCAAAACAATATGGAATCGAATGATTCCTGCCGACGAAAACAACCTTTGCTCTTGGGACATGCGCTGTTTGCTCGTCGAAGAAGGCAATCGGCTGATGCTCATTGATACGGGAATGGGTGATAAACAAGACCCCAAATGGCAGTCGTACTATTACCGCCACGGCAACGGAGATTTGGTTAAATCTATCGAAAAAGCAGGTTTTGGCGCGCACGAAATCACGGATGTCATTTTTTCACACCTTCATTTTGACCATTGCGGCGGCGGGGTTAAGTGGAATTCTGACCGTAGCGGCTACGAACTAACGTTTCCGAAGGCCCATTATTGGACTCATTCGGAGCATTGGCAAACAGCCAATTTTCCCAATGCACGTGAGAAAGCCACGTTTTTTAAGGAAAACATTTTACCTATTCAGGAAGCAGGACAATTGTATTTTTCGGATAAAATAGAAAACCCCTTCGGGGCAAATGTACAACCCCTCTATGTGGATGGGCACACCGAAAAAATGACCATGTTGAAGATAGCCTACAAGGGCCAAACCGTGGTTTTTATGGCTGATACGATTCCTTCGCACGCTCATTTGCCAGTACCTTATGTGATGGGCTATGACGTTCGACCGCTCGAAACCATGAAGGAAAAAGAAGCACTGCTCAAAGAAGCATTGGACAATAATTATATTCTGTTTTTTGACCACGACCCGCTTCACGATTGTTGTACGGTAGAAATGACGGAGAAAGGCATTCGGGTGAAAAACAAAGGCTTGCTCAGTGATTTTATCTAACTCACCACAAACCACTGACTAGGCTAAAAGTAAAAGCGTCCGACGGTTCCAAACCGTCAGACGCTTCTATTACTTATTTTAAGCGCAATACTTACATCTGCTCAAACTCACCAACGGCACGCAACTCTACATCTTCACCCACTACTGCGGCAGGCATACTACCTACACCGAAATCAGTGCGTTTGATGATACCCGTGATTTTAAAACCTGCTTTGGGCTTTTTGGTACGGCCATTCATGCCCGTTCCAGTCAATGCTAAGTCAAGCGTAATCGGTTTTGTTACGCCTTTAAGCGTTAAGTCGCCCGTTAATTTGTATTTTTTGTCGGCTACTTTAGAGATTGAAGTGCTCTTGAAAGTAAACTTTGGAAATTTCGCCGCGTCAAAATGCTTTTCGCTTTTGAGGTCATTATCACGCATCTCATTGTCGGTATCGATGCTGTTTATATCGGCCGAAACTTCAAAAACCGCATCCGAAAAATCTTCTTTTGAGGAGGTAATGGTAGCATCAAATGCTTTGAAATTACCATCCACTTCCGACATCAATAAGTGGGTTACGGTAAAACCTACTTTTGCGTGCGCTTTGTCAACTTTCCATGTTTGAGCAAAAGTGGCGAATGACATCAGAAGGGCCGTGGCTACTAGCGTGATTTTTTTCATTGTTGTTTTGGTTGTAATGATTTAGCAAATAGTTTAATGAGCACAAATCAAAAATAAAGTTTTAAACTTCTCCGCACCTTTTCGACCATTGACTCTACCAAATCGGCCACACGGTAGATTATTCGACCAATCGGTAAAGCAGAACCATTCAGCTGAATAGTCGACTAAAATACCAAGAATGCCGAAAAAAAGCGCAGAAATCCCCCACTAAATCCCAGAAATTAGCACAATACCTTTCTTTTTCCGAAATTTAGCCGCTTTAGCGAATCTT
Organism: Runella salmonicolor; assembly: GCF_024158025.1. Lineage (NCBI taxonomy): Bacteria > Pseudomonadati > Bacteroidota > Cytophagia > Cytophagales > Spirosomataceae > Runella > Runella salmonicolor. The sequence goes on along the minus strand of NZ_JAMZEL010000004.1, from coordinate 407,153 downwards.
ACTTTACGCATTGCGCCTGCCTGCTACCATGCAAGTATTCATCAAACGACACCGAATTTTACTTTTACACCTTTCCTTTTGGTGCGTTTATTTCTCTTTTTTCTTTTACCAAATTCGCTTTCCCATTCGAGGGCAGGAAGTCAGTTTTTGGGATGCGTTTAAGAATACTTCGTTTGAAGTCCTCTTCATGGCGTTGGTGGTGTACCTCAATTATTTTTTCTTTCTTCCCCGATTTCTCAAACACAAAAGTTTGGTGCGTTATGTTGTAGAATTTTCTATCCCGTTTGCGGTGTTGGTACGGGCGTTTATTCTGCTAAAACGGTATTTGATTGATGGCAATACCCAAAAAATCTGTTATTTCTACGAAGATAAATTTACGGTTAATGTTGTATTGAGTACGCTCTTTATCGTGATTTTTGTAGGAATGCTCAAATTTGCCGAGGGCTGGTTTGAACTGGAAGCCAAAAAGAAAGAAATTGAAAATGAGAAACTTACCTCCGAGCTTCGTTTCTTAAAAGCCCAAATCAACCCGCATTTTTTGTTTAATACCCTCAATAACCTGTATTATTTGGCCTTTACCAATTCCCCCAATACCACAGAAGTGATTGCCAAACTGTCGCAGATGATGCGGTACATGATTTACGACTCCAACCACGCCAAAGTACCGTTGATTAAGGAAATTGAGTACATGAAAAATTACATCAGCCTCGAAAAACTCCGCCTCAATGAGCCTATTCCCATCAATTTTGAGGTGGCTGGCAATACCAGCGGCGTACTGATTGTGCCTTTGATTTTTATTAGTTTTCTCGAAAATGCCTTTAAACATGGCGTGAGCAACAATTTTTCAGGGGCGTGGATTACGGCCGATATTTTATTGGAAGGAACGGCCTGCATCTATACGGTTGCCAACAGCAAATTACCCCAAAGTTTGGTAAATCAGGAAGAACAATCTGGAATCGGCCTCAAAAATGTAAAGAGACGTTTAGAATTGAGTTATCCCGATAATTTTGAACTCGAAATCGAAGACAACGCTGATGAATATCGCGTACGGCTTAAATTAAATTTGGTATGACCCTGACCTGCGTAGTGGTGGAAGACGAGCCGCTGGCCCGAAACTTATTGGAGCAATACATCCTAAAAGTAAGTCACTTACAGCTGACCAAGTCGTTTTCTAATCCATTGGCCGCTTTGGAGTTTTTGCGCAACAACTCCGTTGATATTCTTTTCTCTGACATTCAAATGCCCGAAATCACGGGCATTTCGCTGCTGAAAATACTACCAAAAAAACCGTTGGTCATTCTTACCACGGCTTACTCAGAGTACGCCATTGAAGGCTACGAACTGGATGTGTTGGATTATTTACTAAAGCCCATTACGCTGGAGCGGTTTTTAAAATCTGTCGAAAAAGCCACGCAGCGGCTTTCCACCGCGCCCCCGCCGCCCGCTCTCGAAACCGCCGCTCCCATTGACCAAACACAAGCCTCCATTTTTGTCAAAGACGGCACCAAATTGGTCAAAATCCGGCTCAACGAAATCCTTTATATCGAAGGTCTAAAAGACTACGTCACAATTCATACCAAAGAAAAAAAGGTGGTGACGCTCCAAACGTTGAAGTCCTTGGAAGCACAGCTCACCCCTCATCACTTTATCCGCGTGCATCATTCTTTTCTAGTATCATTTGACGCGATTGACACCATCGAAAAAGAAAAAATACAAATCGGGAAAGTGTGGATTCCAATCAGCGACACGTACCGAAAAAGCGTAAAAGAGTTTATTGAACGCAAACAGAGTTAGCGCGACATCCGCATCGGAATTCCCCGCTCGTGCAAATACTGTTTCAACGCTGGAATCTCAATTTCCTTGAAGTGAAAAATACTCGCCGCCAAGCCCGCGTCAGCGTAGCCAGTGGTAAATACTTCATAAAAATGCTCCATTGTGCCCGCCCCGCCCGAAGCAATCACGGGAATGTTAGCGTTGCGCGATATGGTAGAAGTTAGTTCCAACGCAAAGCCATTTTTGGTACCATCGGTATCCATTGAGGTCAGCAAAATCTCCCCCGCGCCGCGCTCTTCTACCTCCTTGGCCCATTCCAACGTGCGCAGTTCGGTCGGCTTGCGCCCGCCGTGGGTATGGACAAAATTAGAAGTGAGAAGTGAGGAGTGAGGAGCGAGGAATGAGTCTATTGGGGATTCACTAAGAACTGCGAACTGTGAACTGTGAACCGACTTTGTATCAATCGCTACCACGATGCACTGGCTACCAAACTCCAATGCCAACTCATTGATTAAGTCGGGATTACGGACCGCTGCCGAGTTGATAGAAACCTTATCAGCACCCGCGTTGAGCAGCGCCGAAACATCCGCTTTGGATGAGATTCCCCCACCAACGGTAAAAGGAATATTAATGGTATGCGCTACGCGACGTACCAGTTCTAGGAGTGTTCCGCGCCCTTCGACGGTGGCCGTAATATCCAAAAACACCAACTCATCAGCTCCTTGCTCGGCATATACGGCGGCGAGTTCGACGGCATCGCCAGCGTCGCGGAGATTTACAAAATTGACTCCTTTTACAGTACGCCCGTCTTTCACATCGAGGCAAGGTATGATACGTTTTGTGAGCATTTAACTATATTTCTTAAAGTTAACTTTTTCCATCATGCGTTCGGGACGCGCCAACGTCGTAAATCCAAATTGCTCATACAGGCCGTGCGCGTCGGCCGTTGCCAATGACCATTTACGAAACCCCTGCAATTCGGGGATTTGATTAAATATACATTCCATCAACCATTTTGACAGCCCCTGGCCACGGTAAGTTTCGATAATAAACACATCTGCTAAGTAGCCATACGTGGCAAAATCACTGATTACGCGAGCAAAACCTATTTGTTTTTCGTGGTAATACACGCCAAAGCTCAGCGAATTTTGAATGGACCGTTCAACAATGTCACGTGGGATGTTCTCAGCCCAATACGAACGCTTTGACAGATAATCATGAATCAAGTCAAGGTCTAATTTTGACTTTTGGGTAGAAATCAAAAAAGCTTCTTTCTGGAATTCGTGAACAACAGTATCGAGCAATGACATGGCTACTAGCAATTATTAGCGCACAAAGAACCGAAAAAAAGGTGATTTTTCTGCGTTATTGTTTGGCGACTTCTGGTTTAATCACGCCAAAATTCTGCACAAAACGACCAAATGGCGCGCTGCAAGCGCCGTAAGGGTCTTTAGAAATTCGGACGGCCGTACCCAGATGCGTGTAAGTAGAGTCTAAAAGATTTCGGCGGTGGCCCGGTGATTTCATCCATTCACCAACAGCATACTGGGCAAAATCCTCGTAAGTGTATGAGTGGTAAACCGTTTTGCTCTCGCAATCAAAATACTCAAAAGTACCGTCCCGTTTTTTGCGACAACAGTACTCTGGTGCAGTATCAATGAGCTGATACTGGCCTATATTTTCTCCTATTTTGAGAAAAGCCCACGTATGCACTTTTACCCGCTGGGCCAGCGTGGTCAGCGACGGGCTATAAGGGTGATTGTGTCCATAAAAACCCATCTGAATCATATCGGTCGCGTAGCCCTGCGCCGTTTGATGAAGCCCTGAATCGTATTCAAGTAATTTTATACCAAATTGGCTACGGGTTTGGTTGGTCAGGTGAAAAATAGCCGCGTCCAACAGTGCATAATTGGGACGGCGAGCATCCACCGCACTTTTCAATTCGGGGAGTTGAACAAAATGCTCCAATGGAAAAGCATAATAATCAGGCGACTCGGTTCGGAATGAACCAGCGAGCAGTAGCAAAACCAAGAACCGAAACAACCGTTTCATCAGAACACAAGGTTGGCGTTTAGAGATTAAAAATAGTAACTTATTGAGTAAGTTGTACATAATTGCCCGATTGAACTTCTTTTTGTGGTAACTTTGCCCGCTCAAAAAAATTAAAAGTTAGGGGTTAGCCGTTCTTGCTATTAGGATTTGCCGCGGCTAACGATTAAATAATCACGATTACTATGTCCGTAAGAGTTCGTTTTGCTCCCAGTCCTACGGGACCGCTTCACATTGGCGGTGTTCGTACGGCTTTGTATAACTATTTATTTGCCCGTAAAAACGGCGGAAAAATGCTCCTTCGCATCGAAGACACCGACCAAAATCGCTACGTGCCGGGAGCCGAAAACTATATTTTGGAAGCGCTGAAGTGGGTAGGTATTGAGATAGATGAAGGTCAGGGGGTTGGAGGTCCACACGCACCATACCGCCAGTCAGAACGCAAAGAGATGTATCGCACCTACGCCGAACAACTCATTGCGGCGGGCAAAGCCTACTACGCGTTTGACACAGCCGAAGAAATTGAAGCTATGCGCAAACGCCTCGAAGAAGCAGGTGCCGACGCAGCCCAGTACAACGCCATCACGCGTTTGCAAATGACCAACTCGCTGACTTTGTCGGCCGAAGAAGTTCAACAACGTATCGCCAACGGCGACCCGTACGTAGTTCGCATCAAAATTGATCCAAAACAAGACATCCGTTTCAAAGACATTGTTCGGGAATGGGTAGTTGTTCATGCTTCTACGCTCGACGACAAGGTGTTGCTGAAATCAGACGGAATGCCCACGTACCACTTAGCCAACATCGTCGATGACCATTTGATGGAAATTACTCACGTGATTCGCGGTGAGGAGTGGCTTCCTTCGGCACCTTTGCACGTGTTGATGTACCAATATTTTGGCTGGACCGCCCCCCAATTTGCGCACTTACCATTGCTGCTCAAACCAGAAGGCAACGGCAAGCTCTCAAAGCGTGATGCTGATTTGGGTGGCTTCCCGATATTCCCGTTGCAGTGGCAAGACCCCGCTACCGAGACCATCGCGCGTGGTTTCAGGGAAGATGGGTATTTGCAGGAAACCATCATCAACTTTTTAGCTTTTTTAGGCTGGAACCCTGGCACCGAGCAAGAGCTATTTACGATGGGCGAGCTCGTCGAGGCATTTTCGCTGGAGCGCATCCACAAAGCAGGGGCTCGTTTTGACATTACGAAAGCGAAGTGGTTCAATCAGCAGTATTTGAAAGGAAAGTCTGACGAAGAACTAGCCGCTATTTTGGAAGCAAGCCACAACGCGCCAGCGGTAAGTCACGATACGTTATTAAAGGTTTGTCATCTGATGAAAGAGCGGGTGACTTTTCCGCAGGAGATTTTGAGCGAAACGACTTTCCTTTTTGAAGCGCCAACGGAGTACGAAGAAGCCATCGTAGCCAGCAAATGGAATGCCGACGCCATCAAAGCCATCACGGCCTACGTGGAAGATTTAAAAATCTACGAAGGTGATTTTCTGGCCGATTCGGCCAAGGCCATTTGGGCCGCTGCCGCTGAACGAGTGGGCATCAAAATGGGAAAAGTAATGCAGGCCCTTCGCCTCGCCGTCACGGGGGCAGGCCACGGCCCCGACTTGATGCTTACCATGGAGATTTTGGGGAAAGATGAAGTAATCAGTCGTTTAGAAAAAGCAATCAGTACGTTACCGTAAGTATAATACACTATGCTCACCAACTACCACAGCCACAGCCACTATTGCGATGGCAAAGGCTCCCCAGAGCAACAGGTACAAGGCGCGCTGGCCCAAGGGCTGCGCGCCTTTGGCTTTTCGTCGCACTGCCCCGTTTCGTTTGAAAATCAATGGAGCATGAAGGCCGAGCGCTTAGACGAATACCTGACCGAAACCCGCGCCCTACAAGCCAAATACGAAGGTCAAATTGAGCTTTACGTGGGTTTGGAAGTAGATTTTATTCCTGAAATGGTGGGGCCAAGTGATTTTCCGACACTCGATTACTGCGTCGGCTCGGTGCATTATGTTGGGCTAAATCAATTCGGACAACCGTGGGAAATTGACGGCAGTTCGGTGGAATTTCTGGAATGTTTGGACACGGTTTACGGCGGAGATATACAGGCAGTTATTCAAAAATACTACGGTATTATTCGGCAAATGGTCGAGACCGACCCTCCACAGGTGGTGGGGCATTTGGATAAAATCAAAATGCACAATGCCGCCCGTCATTTGTTTGATGAATCCGAAAGTTGGTACGTTGCAGAAGTAGAGCAAACCCTTCAAGCCATTGCCAAAGCAGGAATCACGACCGAAATCAATACGCGAGGCAACTACAAACGCGGTTTAGAACTGTATCCTTCTCCGTGGATTATCCACCGCATGAAGGAATTAAACATCCCGATTTGCATCAATTCCGACAGCCACCGTCCCGAAGAAATCACGGCGTCGTTTCCGTTGGCATATCAAGTAGCCAAAGCAGCAGGGTACGAGCAAGTACGAATATTATTGGGTGGAAAATGGCAGGATGTGGCCATTTAGCGCGTAAAAGAATAGTTAAACGTATAGGTTTTACCTTTTTCTTGGTAAACTTCCACTACTTTTAGGGATGTGGCCGTGAGTTCCTGTATTTCCCACATTTGTTCACCCAGCGCACTATCGTTTATCTTAACGACTTTTTCAGAAGCGTCAAATTGCCACGTTCCTTGCGCATAAATTTGGGGGTCAGCTACATTACATTTTGTAGCGCCTTCCTCATGCGTGAATTTTCCCGCCGTTGTAAACACCCGAATATCGTCCTGCCAACATTTGGGCGCTTGGCTCCAATACTCTCCATTGTTGAGATTACCGTTGCTGAATACATCAAACGCCGGCGTTACCGCTCCCCCAACCCATTTCCAGGGCTTGCCCGTAAGCAATTCGGTTTTGGTAGGCGCAGGCGTTTCTTCTTTACAAGAAAAACAAATCAGCAGAAGAAGGATGGCGCGCAAAAAAGTGTTCATTAATAGAGATTTAGGATTGAAGAGCAAAATACAAAATACAATCCTGAAGAACTAATAAATACCGACCGCACGGTTTTTTTTATCGACGCATCTCAAAATAAATTTGAGTCGGCTCAACGCTTTAGCGGCTTCCGAATATTATAAAATAACGGTCGGACGGTTTTGAACCGTCTGACCGTTATGAAACTTTGGCAATACGCGTTAATCTTCCTCTCCTAATTCAAAAATGGCTTCGACGGGTTTTTCAAAATAGTTGGCAATTTTCATGGCCAACACCACCGAAGGTACGTACTTGGCCGCTTCGAGGGCGTTAATGGTTTGGCGCGATACGCCCACGGCGGCGGCCAAATCGGCTTGCGTGATACGTCGGATGGCGCGCTCTACGTGAATGGTGTTTTTCATACCGTCGCTCTCCTTTCTTCCAAATACGGTTTTACGTATACAATCCAGTGAAACCGCGCCAGAAATACCAACGGGGCTGTGAGCATGTTCCAAGATAGAACTACAAAGAAAGCTAAACTATAAGATAGCCAAATCGACAGAAAAAAGGCCCCAAGGTGTACATAAAAAGCCCAAAGCAACGATTCAAGCCGAACTTTCATAATCCATTCATCGTCGGTACGCTCCCGGGAAAAAGCCACGAAGAAAAAACCAATGGCTGTGAGGGTCATCAAAATTTCTCCCGCAATGTCATTTGATTGACTATCCAGAAAAGCACTCAAAGACCCTTTCTCCGCAACTCGTATCATAGTCCATTGGGATAAAATGTGTCCATCATCAAAAAAGCTGAGGGCAGGAGTTAGTTGGAGAATACTCAGAATAGTGAGAATTAAACAGGGTACAAAAATAAACCAACCGAGACGCTTGTAGCGATTGGGCAAAAGTAACTTGGTTTCCATAGCTGTTAATAGGAAATTGATTAAAAATTTAATTTCGATTCAAATGTAAAATAAACTTTACATTTAAGCAAATATTTTTTACATAAAGACAAAAATAAAAGCGCGTCACAAAATTTGCGACGCGCTTTTAGAATGTTGAGATTCCTTCAGATTGACAAATGTTGTCTTTCTACTCCGCTTCGGCGGCGGCTCCCGGATAGGTGACTTTGGGGATTTCCATGTCAATCGTAAAGCGACCAATGCCTTCTTCGCCGATGACGTCAAACAATTCCACCTGACGGCGGGCGATGTATTCTTCTTCGATTTGCTCTTTCACAAACCACTGAATAAAATTCTCGGTGGCATAATCATCATTGCGGCGGCTGATGCCCACAATGCGATTGATGGATTGAGACACGGCAATTTCTTGCTCCAACGCCGTTTCGAATACACTCCGAAACGTGGGGTATTCTTGCGGAATATTAGTTACTTCGGGCGTAATGGCTACCCCGCCCATATCGCCAATGTATTTGAAGATTTTGAGCATGTGCGCTCGCTCTTCTTCGGCTTGCGTAAAGAAAAAATCCGCGCTGTTTGAATAGCCATTCCGGTCGCACCACGCCGCCATCGCCAAGTATTTTGACGAAGACTCCGCTTCCATTTTCACTTGGGCGTTGAGGGCAATTTGCAACTCTTCTTTGAGGGAGGTCCGAAGACGCATCAAATCTTTCATATTGGTTATGCGAGGTTATAATTCTTGAGTTTCTTTGTTACAATACTACAACCAAGTCGTTGAAATTGTTCGATTTCCAACATTTTTGCGTAAAATTTGGAATCAGTCTGAATTTGCTTATTGCATTCATCCTCAACATTTCCGCAAAAAAACAGGTAGATAGCTTCGCAAAAAAACATTTATACGTATCAATTCCTCTTGCGAAAAAGTAATGATGTATTAACCCCATAGAAAGTGAAAAAAATCATCTCCCTTTGCCTTTTAATTACCTTGGCAGCAGGGCCATCCATCACGGCCCAGACCAACACCCCACAGCCCGTCTCCAATACCGTCAAACCCTGGACCTACTGGTGGTGGATGGGCAGCACCGTTACGGCGAGCGACATCACTTGGCAACTCGAAAACTTCGCGAAGGCGGGGCTGGGAGGTGTCCATATTATTCCGATTTACGGCATCAAAGGTCTTGAAAAAGAGGCCATTTCTTACCTGAGTCCGCAATGGATGCAGATGCTGACGCACACCATCCGCGAAGCAAAGCGCCTCGGACTCGGCGTAGACATGACCACCGGAACAGGCTGGCCCTTCGGTGGCCCGAACGTAACGCCCGACATGGCCGCAAAAAAATGGCAGTACACCAACGGCCAACTCCAAAGTGTTTTGACCAAGCAGGCCGTCAAACGTGCCGCGCCCGGCGGTGCTGGATTGGTGCTCGACCCGTTTGCGATAGATGCCATTCCGAAGTACGTGCAGCGTTTTGATTCGGCGTTTGCCACCATCAAGGACCTTCCTCGTGCCATGTACAACGATTCCTACGAGGTCTATGGTGCCAACTGGACGGATGATTTTCTGAATGAATTCAAAAAAAGACGCGGCTACGACCTCCAGAGCCAGTGGACCGCTTTTACGGATACCACCACTGCCTTGGTCAAAATAGATTATCACCAAACGTTGTCGGAGCTATTGGCGGAGAATTACGCCAAAAAATGGACCGATTGGTCGCGGCAAAAAGGTTTTGTAACCCGCTATCAAGCCCACGGCTCCCCCGGCAATCTGTTGGATTTGTACGCCCTGTCGGATATTCCCGAAACCGAATCCTTTGGCAGCAGCCGTTTCCCCATCAAAGGCCTGCGTGTGGATGACCAATACGAAGTGGACCGCTACGGCACGCCCAATCCGCTGGCGATGAAGTTTGCTAGCTCGGCAGCGCACCTGACGGGCAAGAAACTGGTCAGCTCAGAATCAACGACTTGGCTCGCTAATCATTTTAAAGTGTCACTTTCGCAAATCAAACCCCAGCTTGATGAGTTGTTTACGGCGGGTATCAACCATATTTTTTACCACGGCACCACCTACTCGCCCAAAAATGCCGACTATCCGGGTTGGCTGTTTTATGCTTCCACCAACTACGGCATCAATTCGCACTTTTGGAAACATTATCCACTCCTGAATCAATACGTAGAGCGCTGTCAGACGATTTTGCAGAACAGTCAACCCGACAACGACCTGCTGGTGTACTTTCCCATTCACGACCTGTGGGCCACCCAAGCCCGAGCCAGCGGCGGCATCCATCTGTTGGAAGTCCATCACGTAGACAAATGGCTGCTAAAACTGCCTTTTGGGCAGTTGAGCGAATGGCTTTGGAACAATGGTTTTGCGTTTGATTTTATTTCAGATAATCAACTCCAACAGTTCAAACCTGACGCTTCGGGCAAGTACAAAACATTGCTCGTTCCCGCCACTACTTACCTGCCCCAAGCCACGCTTGCGCGACTGGGAGAATTGACAAAAATGGGCGTTAAAGTGATTTTTATGGAACATTTACCAAAGCAACCCACGGGTTTTCATGAGCAAAAAGAGCGAAGTGAATCCTTTCAAAAAGTGTTGCAAACGTGGACGGGCCAAAGCTTCCCAAGCCTTCAAGGACTTGAAATTCTGCTGACCTCCGCCAATCTCCGTCAGGAAACTTGGGCCAAAGAGGGGCTGAAATACATTCGAAAAGTGCAGGGTGGCAAGGTCATCTATTTCATTGCCAACCAAGACCAAAAATTCAGCGAAGATTGGATTACGCTTTCCACCCCTGCCAAAAAAATCGGCCTTTATCAACCACTGACCGACAAAACTACGCTGTTGCCCATGAAGATAGAAGGCGGAAAAACGCAGGTGTACTTAAAACTTCTTTCGGGGGAATCCTGCTTTTTGATGCTGGACACCAACGTCGGCGAGGGCTTGGACTTGGATTCCAACGTCGGCGAGGTTCAAAACCTCGCCGACGTTCACTTGAACGCCAAACCGGTCCGCCAGCGCGGGCCAGTTCTTGCCGACGTTAAAACCGCAACCCTCCAAGGCACTTGGAAATTAGAATTTATGGAAGGAAAACCCTATTTGCCCAAAGCCACTACCCTTACTCAACTCGGTTCGTGGGCTTCTCTTTCAGACTCTGCAAGTTATTTTTCGGGCACGGCCCGCTATTCGCTCACTTTTGATTTGCCCAAGGGTTTTAGCCCGACCCAAAAGATGACCCTGGATCTGGGCGACGTCCGCGAAGTGGCTGATGTGACCCTCAACGGCCAAAAAATCGGTACAGCTTGGAGCCTACCTTTTCGACTCGACATTCCTGCCAATACCCTGAAAAACAAACAAAATCGTATTGTGATTGAGGTCACTAACCTTTCGGCCAACTACATGCGCCTGCGCGACACGCAGCAGCCCGAATGGAAGAAGTTTCAGGAAATCAACATGGTAGACATTCAATACAAACCGTTTAACGCCGCCCAATGGACACCCATGCCTTCGGGCCTGTTGGGTAATGTGACTTTGGAAGCGGCAAAAAATTAATGGGTCTCGGCTGCAACGGCCACCCATCGACTGGCGTATTGGATAACAGATTATGGTTACAACATTAATCGTATTCGTTTTTATGGCTGTTAGAGAGATAAATCCCCGCTGGTCCTGCCGGCGGGGATTTTTTTGTAACAAGCTTCAACCACAAAAAACAAAAGCCTGTGGGAGTTGGATGGAGTAATCAAATAGGCTCGTGAATCCATTCTCAAAAAAAGTAAGGCAATTGCGATGCTGGCGTTCACAAAATACATGAACTATCCAATCGGCATCAAATCAAAGAGAACTATAAGAATATTGTAGCTGGCGATTCACCTTTTCTTTTGACGCAACCAAATAACTAGAATACTCGTACTCTAGCCAAACCTCTACTTTATTTGATTGTAATCATTTTAAAACCTATGTTATCAATTATGAGTACTAATTTATCTATTCGGTATGCTATGTCTAAAGAAATGAAAATAGAATGGCAAAAAGTACCCTTTTTTAAATTTTTTATGTCAAAAACAACTGTTTTGTTTTTGACGTTTTTTGTTTTTGCGTTACAATCTATTGCACAAGTACCAACTACGTGTCCTAGCAATTCATTGTTTAATTTATCAGGATTAGCCTCAGCGAAGAATAGCTACATACAATTAACACCAGATGTTGCATCTGCCGCAGGTCAGGCATGGAGTAAACAAACCGCCAATCTTACCAAAAATTTTAATATAAAATTCAAATCATTTTTTGGTTCTAAAGATGGCGGTAATGGCATAGCTTTTTTATTTAGATCACCTAGTTCTGCGTCTAGTGGTGGGAGTTTTGATGGTTTAATGGGATATTCTGGCATAGCCTTTTCTCTTGCCGTAGAGTTTGATACAGAAAAAGATGCTTCTTTAGTAGTTGTAGAAGATGATGGTTCTACTAAATTAGATGATATAGACACCTATCCAAATAGCACTAGCTTTGTTACTAATGGTCGTGGATATTATGGTAGGCTAGGAGGTACCAAAGATTTGGGCAATATTGAGAATAATGCCTGGCATAATTGTGAAATTGATTGGAATAGCACTAGTAAAACTTTAATCGTAAAAGTTGATGGAAATTTAGTAAATCAAATCACTACTGATATACAAAGCTATTTAGGCACTACAAGTGCTATTTTTGGTTTTACAGCGAGTACCAGAGCCAATAAGACAAACGAACATAGTGTATGTATAGAATCCGTAACATATACTATTTGTAATGCAGGAACAACAGCCCCAATATTATCTACAAACAACGTAAGAACTACATGCCCAAGCGGCAGTGTAAATCTAAACTCGTTAGTAACAAGCAGTTGTCCAACAGGAACAACTCTTGAATGGTATCCAACCCTTGCTACTGTTTCAAAAGTGCAAGACCCTACGAACCTATTAGTGGAACGTTTTAGATCAGATACTTATTATCCTGTATGCCATGATATAGCCAATAACTGCTTTGGTGCGATAAACACTACTGGTGTTACAGTAATAGGCAGCGATTGTAGTGGCACTTGTAATGCTGGCTCAACAGCCCCAACATTATCAGCTACGACCAAAGCAAATGTTTGTCCGAGTACTACTGCCAGTTTGAATGGATTGGTTAGCAGTACTTGCCCTTCAGGTTCGGCCCT
>NZ_JAMZEL010000004.1:0-394151 GCF_024158025.1 Runella salmonicolor | reverse complement strand
AGTTAGTCCAACTTCCGTAGGCGCAGGTACGTATTACCCGGTATGTTTTGATGCAACAAATGTTTGTTATGGACCTACCCCAAACACAGGTGTAAGCGTAACCATTAATCGTTGTACCACTTGTAATGCTGGCTCAACAGCCCCAACTTTATCAGCTACAAGTGTTACAATTCCTTCTTCATCTACTACTGCGAGTTTGAGTGGATTGGTAAGCAGTACTTGCCCTTCAGGTTCGGCCCTTGAATGGCACACCGTTAGAACAGGTTTGAGTGCTGCTAACAAAGTAGCTGGTCCAACTTCCGTAGGCGTAGGTACGTATTACCCGGTATGTTTTGATGCAACCAATGTTTGTTATGGACCTACCCCAACCACAGGTGTAAGTGTAATACAAGCAGGATCTTTAAGTTGTCCTAGCAATTCATTGTTTAATTTATCAGGATTAGCGGTATTAAAAGATAGTTACATACAATTAACACCTGATGCTACTTCTGCCGCAGGTCAGGCATGGAGCAAGCAAGCAGCTAATTTAGGCAGAGATTTCACTATAAAATTTAAAGCGTTCTTTGGAAATAAAGATGGCGGCAACGGTATTGCATTTCTTTTCAGAAATCCTAGATCAGCTTCTTCGGGTCAAAATAACGTCAATGGTTTGATGGGATATGCATTAATTCGACCTTCTTTTGCGGTAGAATTTGATACACAAAGAAATACCTATATGGACATTGATCCAATTGATGAGACGAGTGTTATTGAGATAGATACAGATGTATATCCTAATAGTACGGCATTCCAAACCTCTGGCTATCATTACTTATATAACCGAGTAGGAGAAAGTAAGAATTTAGGTAACATCGAAGATAATGCTTGGCATAACTGCGAAATAAAATGGAATGCTACTACTAAAACGATAAGTGTAATGTTTGATGGCAGATTGGTTAATCAAGCTATAAGAGATATTGTAAAGTTAGATTTAGGTGGTAATGCCAATGCAGTTTTTGGTTTTACAGCAAATACAGATGGACTTAGAAATCAGCAGAGTGTTTGTGTAGAATCAGTAGTATATGATGTGTGCAATTCGGGTACTTCAGCACCTATTTTATCTACTTTTATGAAAACCAATGTTTGTCCAAGCACTACTGTCAACTTGAGCGGTTTAGTAGCCAGTTCTTGCCCTACAGGTTCTTCTTTAGAGTGGCATACACTACAATCTTATGAAATCGGTATGAGTCCAGCAAATAAGGTGGCTAACCCAACAGCTGTAGGTGCAGGTACATATTATCCAGTGTGTTTCGATGCGATCAATAGTTGTTATAGCTCTTTCCCTGATCCTGGCCTAACTGTAATTATTAATAATTGTGGCTCAAATAACAGACAAGCGGCTAATATCGAAGCAATTAATACTACTGAAACAGTTGAATTAGATAAAGCAACAGTCTTCCCTAACCCATCATCTGGTAAGTTTAGTATTAATTTAAAAGGTCAAAAAGGCGATGCACAAATCGTTGTAACAAACATCATAGGTAATATTATTCAATCATCTATGTACAAAGTTGATAATAATACTATCGAAGTTGATTTAAGCAACCAATCATCAGGTATGTATTTGTTAAACATCACTATTGATAATAAAAACGTTACCAAGAAATTAATACTCGAAAAATAAAGTTTAAAGTATCAATATCTATTTTCCGAGTATTGATTTAACATGACTCATCCCAACTTGCCAGCCCGATAAAAAACTAGACACAACTTAAGGGAAAACCTAACTTGTAGTCAATATGAGCAAACATCGCAAAAGTTGGAGTGAGACAACACCTTCAAAACTACCAGCAACACAGTATCACAGCAACGATACGCCATTTTAACGTTGCATCTTCGATGATTTTTAGGGGCAATCCATAAAGGATGCCCCTAAAACCGAGAGACAAAGCATCGTTTATCGAGCAGACTACCTCGTCTTTTACGCGAGAATCAGCTTTTGAAAGAACTTGTAGCGGAAAAGGAGACAGTTCGACGCTGCGGCTCAAAATTCGGGTAAAGGACGCACTTCTAAAAAACCATCCATCAAAACAAGGAACTTTATTGTCTGGTATTTCAATGGTAAGCTGCATAGCGATATACTCTTTATGAGTTTTCCCTCAAACAAATCGTGTCTGTTCTGCGCCTC
The DNA here is from genome assembly GCF_024158025.1 of Runella salmonicolor. Classification (NCBI taxonomy): domain Bacteria; kingdom Pseudomonadati; phylum Bacteroidota; class Cytophagia; order Cytophagales; family Spirosomataceae; genus Runella; species Runella salmonicolor. The sequence continues at coordinate 391,984 of NZ_JAMZEL010000004.1, read as the reverse complement.
AGGGCAATTCAATATCTTTCAGGCTAAACGGCACGGACTTAACGGAAGCAGAGGTTTCGATGAGAATTTTGAGTCTCCATTTGGGGTTTGGTTTTTCATCATAGCTGTAGGTGTGCAGGTGGTCGCCCGAGATAAAGCGTCCACTTCGGCGTATTTCTTTGCCCGTTTCATCTTCCATTTTGATGTCTACGAGTTTGCTTAAATCCCCGTTTACGTAAAACGAAAGTTCGTTTTCGCCAGCCATGCCCGCCCCAAATCCCTCCACCAAGGCCATAAGTCCAGCGGCGATTTCGCGCGTGGCGGGGTCGAGCTGTTTCATTTTGGCATCACGCTCCGCTTTTTGTTCTTTGGCCATTTTTTCGACCGACTCTTTGGTAAAAAACGTAACAGACAGCGGTGCTTTTTTAGGCAATAAATTGATATTGGGCTTTGCCTGAAAATTGGCCACTTTCACAATCGCGCCGTTGGCTTCGGTAGGATTATACAAATCCAACGTCCCCGAAACTTCTTTGATGGAGGTCGCTTTACGCAGCGGATTTTTAAGTTCAATTTTAAGTTTTTCGTCCCCAATTTCGGCATAATCAGCCCGATCTTGTTTATCGGTTAGAAGCTCAACGCCTTCACTGTCAACCGCCTTAGCGAGACTCTTGATTCTGACGTATTTGTATTTACGTACTTCGTCGCCGGTCGTCTTAATTTCAATTTCACAGCGGTTTCCGAAGTAAGAATTACTAAGAGAACGGCGGTCTTCTAGGCTTACAAGAGCCACTTTTTGAGCAAGTGCAGTACACCCCCACAACAGCGTTGTAAGGGCCATCAAATAGGTTTTCATCTTAAGTAAAGAGATAAAGGTTTTGGAATAATTACCCAATTTTAGGCAACTTTTACCTTACTTGCCGTACCATAAAATAAGTAATAGCGTCTAAGCTGTAGGAACGCCTGAAACGAGAGATACGAGAAAGGGCTAGAACCGCATAAACCACAAAAAGTACATAGTCTGATGTTGCTCAGTAAAGAACAGATTTTAAAACAATACTTTGGATACGATACCTTCAGACCGTTACAATCCGAAATCATTGATTGGATAGCGGCAGGAAACGACTGCATGGTGCTGATGCCTACGGGCGGTGGCAAATCTGTGTGTTTTCAAGTCCCCGCCTTAATGAAAGAGGGCATCACACTCGTGATATCGCCGTTGATTGCGCTCATGAAAGACCAAGTCCAAGCCCTCCGCGCCAACGGCATTGAGGCCGCTTTTCTAAACAGTACGCAGAGTACAGCGGAGCAATACGCCATCGAAAAACAATGCCACGCAGGCGAGCTAAAACTGCTCTATATTGCGCCAGAGAAGATTTTTGCCTCGGGTTCGCTGGACTTCATCAGGTCATTGAAAATCAATCTGTTTGCCATTGACGAATCTCACTGCGTATCGGTGTGGGGGCACGATTTTCGTCCGGAATACACGCAGCTGCACATTCTAAAAGCGGCGTTTCCCGACGTGCCCATGGTGGCGCTAACGGCCACCGCCGACCGCGTAACGCGGCGGGATGTGCTGAAACAATTGGGCATTCCCGAAGCGCGGGTGTTTGAGGCCTCGTTTGACCGCCCCAACCTTTCGCTCAATGTGCTGTCGGGGCGCAACCGAATCAAGGTCATTGAGCAATTTATCAACGACCACCCCAATCAGTCGGGCATCATCTACTGTCTGGCCCGCAAAACCACCGAAGACATTGCCCAAAAACTACGCGCAAAGGGCATCAATGCACGGCATTATCACGCCAAACTCCCTCCCGAAGAACGCTCCAAAGTGCAGGATGATTTTCTGCGCGACGATATACAAATCATGGTCGCCACCATCGCTTTCGGAATGGGGATTGATAAATCGAACGTACGCTGGATTATGCACTACAACATGCCCAGCAACGTCGAAAGTTTTTACCAAGAAATTGGCCGCGCAGGCCGCGACGGACTTAAATCCGACACGATGCTGTTTTATAGCTTTGCCGATTGGATGATGCGCCGCGACATGATTGCAAGTTCGGAGTTGCCCCAACACCTCAAAGATATTCAGTTTGCCAAACTCGACCGCATGAAGCAATATGCCGAGGCAGACCACTGTCGGCGGCGCATTTTGTTGAGTTATTTCAACGAAGCCGTCGACCGCGATTGCGGCAACTGTGATGTATGCCGCAATCCCCGCTCCAAATTTGACGCAACACTGGCCGCCCAAAAGGCCCTGTCGGCCATTGCGCGTACGGACCAGAGAATTGCGATGGGCCTGTTGGTTGACGTACTGCGCGGCTCCCACAACCGCAACGTAACCGAGCGCGGCTACGACCGCATCAAGACTTTTGGCGCAGGCCGCGAGCTGCGCGCCGAAGAATGGGCCGACTACCTCACCCAAATGCTCAACTCGGGCGTGATGGATGTGGCCTACGACGAAGCTCACTCACTCAAGCTCAACGAAACCTCGTGGCAAGTACTGCGCGGAGAGCGCAAGGTGCAGTTGGTGCGGTTTGAGTCGTACGAAGAAAAACGCAAGCGTCAGGAAGAAACCGCTGAGCCGGTCAAGACCAAGAAAGAGGTCATTCGTGATGAACTGTTTGAGCGATTACGCAAAGTACGGAAGCAGTTGGCCGATGACCTAAACGTACCGCCGTTTGTGGTATTTTCGGATGCTACGCTGTCGGATATGGCCGAAAAACGCCCCATTAATCGTTTTCAGATGTTGCAGGTTTCGGGGGTAGGAGAAACCAAGTTTTCGCATTACGGCGAAGCGTTTATCAACGAGATTCTGGAATACGCCCGTTCCAAAACCCAGCCGGGTACGCGCATCGTTAATGGCATGACTTACATCGAAACCCACGATTTGTACAAACAGGGATTGACACCAAGTCAGATTGCCCAACGCCGAAACTTGAACGAACTGACGGTCTATTCGCACTTGGCCAAGCTGTACGAAGATGGCTACGAAATAGACGTATGGCAGTACCTCACCAAAAATGAATACCGCACCATCACCGAAGCCGCCGACCTACTCCAAGTAACGCCCGGCGCAGCGCTAAAACCATTGTTTGAGCAACTGGAAGGCCAATATGAATACTATAAACTGCGCATAGCGCTGGCGATTTGGGGGAAAGGAAAATAACGTGTATAAAATTTTGACAAATGTTGCGCCTCCGAGAGGCGCAACATTTGTAGGATTTCACTCCCTTATCCCCAGCAAATTCAGCATAAAGGCGTATTCCAACGCAATGTCTTTCAGTCGCTTAAACCGCCCCGATGCGCCGCCGTGGCCTGCTTCCATGTCGCAGTGAAGCAGGAGTTGATGCTCATCGGTTTTGAGTTCGCGCAGCTTGGCAATCCACTTAGCTGGCTCCCAATACTGCACCTGAGAGTCGTGTAAACCCGTTGTTACCAACATATTGGGATAATCCTGCGCTACTACATTGTCGTAAGGGCTGTAGGATTTCATGTAATCGTAATAAATCTTCTCATTGGGATTACCCCATTCTTCGTATTCACCCGTGGTGAGTGGGATGGTTTCGTCGAGCATGGTCGTGACCACGTCCACAAAAGGTACCTGCGCCACCACCCCTTTGTACAATTGCGGAGCCATGTTGACCACCGCCCCCATCAGTAGTCCACCTGCACTGCCGCCCATGGCAAAAAGCCCTTCGGGCGACGTCCATTTTGTTTGAATTAAGTACTCAGAGCAATCGATAAAATCGGTAAAAGTATTTTTCTTTTGGAGCATTTTACCGCTTTCGTACCACGCCCGGCCCATTTCATGCCCGCCGCGAATGTGCGCAATGGCAAACGCAAATCCTCGGTTCAACAAACTCAAACGCCCCGCGCTGAACGTTGGGTCCATAGAATAGCCGTAGGAGCCGTAGGAATATTGCAAGAGTGGCGCTTTTCCGTCTTTTTGAAAGCCTTTTTTGTACACAATTGACATCGGAATCAAGGCTCCGTCGCGAGCGGTGGCAAAAAGCCGTTCGGTTTGGTAGTCTTCTTTGTTAAAATCGCCCAACACTTCCTGCTGTTTGAGCAAAACACGCGCTTGAGAATCCATGTCGTAGTCAAACGTACTGTTGGGGGTCGTGAGCGACGTGTATCCGTAGCGTAACACAGTGGTATTAAAATCGGGATTATTGCTCAAATAGGCCGTATAAGCAGGCTCTCCAAAGTTTAGATAATGCTCGACCTGTGTTTTTTGGTTGATGATGCGAATTTTCAACAACCCTTCGCCCCTTTCCTGCAATACCAAATGATGCTGAAAAGCCTCTAGCCCTTCCAGATACACATCGGGCCGGTGCGCGATGAGCTCACGCCATTGTGTTAAATCTCCATGGTGAGTTTCTGACACCGACATCAGCTTAAAATTGGTGGCCCCACCGAGGTTGGTACGGACATAAAAGGCATCGTCTAAATGCTCAATAAAATATTCGTGCCCGCGTTGGCGCGGCAAAAATGAAACGCACTCACCCGTAGGTTCGGCAGCTTTTAAGAGTTTATACTCAGTCGAAACCCCATTTTGATCCGATACAATAGCAATGTACTTTTTAGATTTCATCCGGAACAGTCCTAGATAAAACTGGTCGTCCGACTCTTCATACACCAATACATCTTCACTCACATCGGTACCGAGCCGGTGCCGCCAAACCTGAAATCCCAGAAGCGTAGCGGTGTGTTTTCTAATATAAAAAATTGTTTGATTATCGGCCGCCCACGCGTAGTTTCCTCCTTCAGTATCGGGCACCGCATCGGGATACATCTCACCCGTAGTCAGGTTTTTAAATTTCAACGTGTATAGCCTACGGCTGACGGTATCTTCGCCAAAAGCCGCAATTTCTTCATTATCAGCTATCTCGGGAAAGGTGGCGTTATAGTACGAATAGCCTTGGGCCAATTCGTTGATATTGAGCATAATCTCTTCTGCGGCGGCCAACGATTCTCGCTTACGGCAATACACGGGGTATTCGCCACCGTGTTCATAGCGATAATAATAATAGTAATTCCCAACTTTATACGGCACCGATTCATCTTCTTCTTTGATACGGGCCTTCATTTCCAAAAACAATTTCTCCCTCAGCTCACTGACGGGCGCCAAAACGGCTTCCGTGTAAGCATTTTCAGCATTTAGGTAGTCGATTACCTGCGCGCTTTCACGCTCCCGAAGCCAATAATAATCGTCGGTTCTGACATCATTGTGTAATTCAAATCGGTGCGGAATCTTGGGGGCTTTAGGCGGTTGAAAGGAAGTCTGACTTTGGGACATAGCGATTAAGAAAGAGTGTTTTTAACGCTGAAAATTACAATATCTTCCTGGAAATACGGTAATTTTGTTAAAAACTAACGCAATGATTACTGACATCCATTCGCTTGACCCAAACGGCACGTATACCTACGCTGATTACCTGAAATGGCGATTTGATGAGCAGGTAGAGATTATCAAAGGGAAACTCTACCGAATGTCGCCAGCTCCAAAAATGGCTCATCAATGGGTATCAAATAAGCTATCTTTCCTGCTGAATAAGCATTTTGAGGGAAAATTGTGCACCATCTTTGAAGCGCCGTTCGATGTACGTTTACCCATTGGAAATGATCATTTCCCAGAGAAAATCTATACCGTAGTGCAGCCTGATATTTGTGTGATTCGTGATGAATCCAAATTAGATGAAGACGGTTGTCTAGGTGCTCCCGATTTAATCGTTGAAATCACTTCGACATCAACGTATAAAAAAGACTTCAACGAAAAGTTTAACTGGTACGAAAAATCAGGGGTACGTGAATACTGGATTGCCATCCCGAGCGAAAAAGCGATACAGGTCTATTATCTCGAAAACGGTCAATACCAATTGGGTGGGATTTACGACAAATCTCCGGCTCAATCGGTGATTTTCGAGGGATTTGAAGCGGCGTTGGAGAAAGTTTTCAGATAGTATCTTCCTCCTTAAACCACCCCGCGTACATCACATAATTATTGGCGGTGCGCATAAACACCTCACCTAAGTCGGGCGTTACGTCTTTGAGGTATTTGGCGGGGTTACCCGCCCAAATCGTACCTGGCGGAATCGTTTTCCCTTGGGTTACCACCGCCCCAGCGGCAATGATTGAGCCTGTTCCAACGTGTACACCATCCATCACGATGGCCCCCATCCCAATCAGCACTTTATCTTCGATGGTACAACCGTGAACAATGGCGTTGTGAGCAATAGAAATGTGGTTGCCGATGATGGTTTTGGTTTTTTGATAGGTACAATGAATCACGGCGCCGTCCTGAATGTTGACGTAGTCGCCCATTTGAATGGTATTTACATCGCCGCGCACCACGGCATTGAACCAAACTGTGCAATAATCCCCCATGATAACTTCACCCACAACGGTGGCGTTGTCGGCAAACCAACAATTTGGACCGTATTGGGGAGTTGCACCGCGCACAGATTTTATAAGAGCCATTTTTCCAGTGTCGATTTGTGATTACTAATTTTCGATTTGCTTTTTCTTCTCGTTCCTTTTTCTCCGTTTTCCTTTCTCCAGCATTCAACGCAAAGATAGCAGTCAATCGGTTTTATTTCCGTTTCTTATTGGTTTTTGACGGTTTCAAACATTAAAAATTGGACAATCCTGTTCCACTATCTTTCTTTGATAAAAAATCAAAGTATGTCAAATCCGCTGGCGTCCAAAACGCGAATCTTCATCGTTGTCATCACATTTCTGATTGTATGCGCCTTTTTGATGCGGTGGTACGTTTTTAAAATCCCGTGGCAGGCCAACCTCTTTCTCGCCCTTATCTCGGGCTCGGTCATGGTTATTTCGTGGTTTTTTTTCAGTAAACTCCACCATTTTTTCGACTCCTTTTTCCCCTACGAAAACGGCATCATCATGCGCATGATTCCGCAGGTATTACTCACCTTCGTTTTTGTTTTGGTAGTATCGGGAGTTACTGTCTCATGGGTGATGTCTCTTTTCCCTTTTAGTTCACTGATTGCCCAACAATACACCGATTTGGCCAAAGTTGCGGGGTATTTCGCCCAGTTTTTGGTGGTCTTGCTCATCAACGTACTGCACCTTTCCGATTATTTATTCCATAAATGGCGCGAAAATGCCACGCGGGCCATTCACCTCGAAAAAGAAAAATCACAAGTACAATTTGATAATTTAAAAAACCAGCTGAATCCTCATTTTCTGTTCAACAGCCTGACCTCGTTGGACAGCCTGATTCAGGAAAACCCCGACTTGGCGCGGCAGTTTTTACAGCAGCTTTCGAAGGTATTTAGGTATGTTTTACAACATAAAGACAAAGGATTAGTACCGCTTTATACCGAGATTGATTTTATAAAAAACTACGTTTTTTTGCTTCAAACACGTTTTGAAACCTCTCTGACGATTGATTTTCAGATTTCGAACGAAAGTCTTGAGAAGAAAATAACGCCCGTTACGCTTCAAATTTTAATTGAAAATGCGCTCAAACATAATATCGTTAGTGCAGCTCACCCGCTCACCATCCGGATTTGTTCGGATGAAAAGTATTTAAAAGTTGAAAATAATATTCAACCCAAAAAACAGGTGGAAACCTCCAATGGTCAGGGACTACAAAACCTCAAAAATTTGTATAAATTCCTGACCGATACGCCTCTTGAGACCGTCATCCACAACGGAAAATTTGTAGCTTATATACCTTTGATCGCCTGAGTGAACACAAGAGATGAAAAGTAAGAGGTAGGGGTGAATTTCATACTTCATAATTCGTACTTCCTACTTCTTTTAAAACTCCCTTAAATCCCGAAGTATGCAAATATTAATGCTTGAAGATGAGCCGTTGGTGGCCAAAAATCTGGAAAAACTAGTCCGAGAACTCCTGCCACAGGCAACCCTCTTGGGACCGCTAGTCAGTGTAGAGGCTGCATTGAATTGGTTTAAACAAAACGCCGAACCTGACCTTATTTTGGCCGACATTCAATTGGCCGACGGCGTTAGCTTTGATATTTTTCATGAATTGAAGGTATCGTGTCCCATTATATTTACCACCGCTTATGACGAATACGCCATTCGGGCTTTTAAGGTCAACAGCATTGATTATTTACTAAAACCCATTGATAAAGAAGACCTTAAGTCAGCTTTTGAAAAATTTAGCCGCTGGCAAAACACGCCTGATAAAGAAGTTTTCTCTCATCAATTACGGGATTTACTTCATGATTTAGAACATCGAGCCGCAAAACAATACAAACATCGCTTTACGGCTCATTATCAGCGAGCGGTGGTTGCCGTCCCCGAAACGCGGGTAGCTTATTTTGTAAGGGAAGAAGTCATTTGGCTCGTCACCACCGATAATCAGCGCCTGATTACGGATTATCAATCGCTCGATGAAATCGAAGACCTGCTCGACCCTACCCAATTTATACGGGCCAACCGGCAATACATCGTCAGAAAAGAAGCCCTAGAAAGCTATCGAACGCATTATTCGGGCAAAATAGAATTGTCGCTTACTGTGCCCGTCAAAGAAGAAATTATCATCAGCAAAGACAAAGCCGCGCAATTTCGGATTTGGTTTGAGCTATAAAGGGATGTCATTTTTTAGGCAATCACCTCTGTTTTTTACCAAAATGGTTTAACTTTGTGGAATGGAGAGCACTGCTAAAATATATGTTGCCGGTCACCGAGGAATGGTAGGCTCGGCGCTTGTACGACGCTTGCAAGCCGAACGTTATGAAAATATAGTAGTTCGCACCTCACGTGAACTGGATTTGCGTAATCAACAAGCTGTAAGTGATTTTTTTGAGACCGAACGTCCCGACTACGTCTTTTTGGCGGCGGCAAAGGTAGGTGGCATCATGGCCAACAACGTCTATCGTGCGGAGTTTTTGTACGATAATTTACAGATTCAAAATAACATCATCCACAATTCATACCTTACGGGGGTGAAAAAATTGATGTTTTTGGGTTCGTCGTGTATTTATCCTAAAATGGCTCCCCAACCCCTCAAAGAGGATTACTTGTTGACTGGGCCGCTTGAATACACCAATGAGCCCTACGCCATCGCGAAGATTACGGGCATCAAGATGTGCGAGAGTTATCGCAAACAGTACGGCTGTAATTTTATTTCGGCCATGCCAACAAACCTCTACGGGCCCAACGACAACTACGACCTCAACAACTCGCACGTGCTGCCTGCTATGATTCGGAAATTTCACGAAGCCAAGGTAGAAGGCAAGCCTTTCGTTGAATTGTGGGGAACGGGCTCGCCGCTTCGGGAGTTTTTACACGCCGATGATTTGGCCGACGCCTGCGTCTACCTGATGAAAACCTACGATGGTGAACAGTTTGTAAACATCGGTGTAGGTGAAGATATTACCATCAAAAACCTCGCCGAGCTTATCAAAGAAACCGTAGGCTACGAAGGTGCATTGCACTGGAATACCGACAAACCCGACGGCACGCCCCGCAAACTCATGGATGTGGGCCGATTGCACAATATGGGTTGGAAACATAAATACACCCTCGAAGAAGGAATCCGAATTACGTATCAGGATTTCTTATCCAAAGTTGAAGAATACGCTGTATAACAAAATTGCCCCGCCAGAAAAGCGGGGCAATTTTGTTTATATCTTTTATCGAATCTGGAGGTATTTTTCACCTACCATCATCATCCCAACTCCCCCACTACCTCTTCGATGGGCTTCGCTTCAGGGAAGAACGACAATATTCTAGTTAAAACCCCTTCGATAATCGCATCTGGACACGAAGCACCGCAGGTAAGCATCACCGTAACTTGCTCCTTTTGAGGGATAAAATTTTCGGTCACTTCCTCCTTTTTTTTATGGAGATTATAGTGCTTGATGAGGGTGTTACTGAGAATTTTATTATCTGACTCAATAAAGTAAGTCGGCAGTTTTTGTTCACACAATTCTACAATGTGTGACGTGTTGGAGCTATTGTAGCCACCTGCTACCAGCACGAAATCAGCTTCGTGTTGCAGTAAAGCGTAGGTTGCGTCTTGGTTATCATTGGTTGCGTAGCAGAGCGTGTCACGGGTGTTGGCAAAATGGTCTTCCACTTGCTGCGGTGCCAGTTGGTAGTGCTGTATCATTACCCCTTTTAGATAATCCGCAATACCCTGTGTATCAGAGGCCAACATAGTGGTTTGATTAACCACACCTATGCGTTGCAAATCCTGCTCCGGATCAAAGCCCACCGAATATTGCCCCCTAAATTCTTCGAAAAAATCTTCTTTTGACCCCTCTCCAGTAATGTATCGCGCCAATCGCTCGGCCTGTTTCAGGTTTTTAAGCACCACTGTCGGTGCATTTTCTTTGCTGTGCGAAAACGTGGCCCGAGTTTCTTCGTGCAGTGGTTTTCCGTGTACAACAATGGTATAGTTTTTCTGACCAATTTGGGTGGCACGATTCCACACTTTTTCTACAAAAGGGCAAGTAGTATCGTATTGATAAGCATCAATTCCCAACAGTCTCAACCGGTTTTGGATTTCGACGGTAGTTCCAAACGCTGGCACAATTACAATATCATCGGGGCGTAGTTCTTCCCACGGGATAATCTGCCGCCCAGTGGTTTCCATTAAAAACCTAACTCCTCTTTCCAACAAGTCCCGGTTTACGTCGGGATTGTGAATCATTTCGCTCAACAAAAAAATGCGCTTGCCCGGATTGTCAGCAATGGCTTTATAAGCAATTTCGATGGCATTTTCGACACCATAACAAAACCCAAAGTGCCGTGCAATCAGAAACTTTACGGGGCCAAAATCAAGCACCGTTGGCGAAAAATCGCGTTTAAGCTTATCGTTTTTTCGACGCAGCTCTTTGATGGGCGTAATGATGCGACTACGGTAAAAATCAGGTATGTGGAAGGTCTTCATGCTGTTGGAGCAGAATTACGCGTTCGTTGAAAATAATCGTTTCGTTGCAAAATTACAACGAACGTATATATAACACGCTACATTTCTGCTTTGTTTCAACCTTTCCTCAAAATACCTGCTCATTTACTTTGATTTGAGCCTCGGGGTTGAACTGGTACGTGTAGCATTTGTTGTCGGCTTGGGTCTCCACAATTCGGTAGCCACGGTACGATACGCCCCAATTTCCACCGTAATGACCGTCGAAAAACGCGGGCTTTGAAGTGGTTTTCCCCATATCAATGGCATGGTCGTGCCCGTGAAACATGGCTTTCAAATTTGAGTACTTCCCAAGCATTTTTTCTAATTCGGGGCATTCGGTACCGTGTTCAGACCACATTTTAGCAGGAATATGCATAAACAAAAACACATTTTCCTTCTTGGCAAACCCCGCCAACTGCTTGTCTATCCACGGAATATCGGGGCAAAGGTATTCGCCTTTTATGTTGGACGTGTCGGCCAGAATGATGGCGTTTTTCCCTATTTCAACCGCATGATTGAGGTCGTAGCCCCAGGTAGCGCGCCATTGCTCGGGTGTTACGTGGTCGTGGTTGCCGCGCGTCACATAATAAGGAAGCCCAAGACTGTCAAAAACTTTCTTTACGTCGGGCAAAAACGCTACGTTGTCATGAAATAAATCTCCGTTAAAAACCACAAAATCGAGCCGTCTTTCGGCATGTTCTTTTTGCAGATTCTTAATGATATTTTCGTGGTAAAGCTTAAAATCTGTTTTTGGCTGCCCATAATGCCCGTCGGATGCAACGGCGAAACGTAGATTTTTGGCGGATTTGGCCGCAGGTTTTTGGCATCCAAAGGCCAGTAATCCAACCGAAAGTTGGAGAAATTCTCGACGACGAAGCATAGTGTTTCTAGTTTTTTTAGCTATTCCAGATTTCCCAGGCTTTTTCAGCCTGTAATTGAAGCATTGGCAGACCGTTATGTATTTGGCCCCCCTGCTCTTTGCCTTTTTTCAGGAAAAGCGTTTCGGCTGGATTGTATACTAAGTCGTACAGTAAATGATTTTCCCCCAGCAGGTCATACGGGATAGCGGGACACTCCTCAGTCTTGGGATAGGTGCCAACGGGAGAGGTATTGATAATCAGCAGGTGTTGAGCAATGACATCTGCTGTTAGATCATGGTAAGAAATAGCGGCAGACTGATGTTCTGGTTGTCGGGAAACAATGGTGTACTCAATCTGAAGGTCTTTCAACGCGGCCAAGACGGCTTTTGCCGCCCCACCATTGCCCAACACCAAGGATTTCAATTGATTGGGAACGATTTTTAAATTCTCCAACCATTGTTCCAACGAAATTCGGAATCCGTAATAATCAGTATTATAGCCTTTTAATTTACCATCAGGAAGAAATTTTATCGTATTGACCGCGCCAATTCGCGCCGCCGAAGCCGCGTCGAGTTCATCCAAAAAAGAAATGATATTTTGCTTATGGGGGATGGTTACATTCAACCCCGACAGGTCAGGGTTTGCCTTAATCAATTCGGGAAAATTATGGTAATCGGGGAGCTCAAGCAACTCATAACGGCTGTTTTCAATCCCTTCTTTTTCGAATTTTTCGGTAAAATATTTTTTAGAAAAAGAATGGGTCAATGGGTAACCAATCAAACCAAATACTCTCATTATTGAACAATTATCAGTTTTTTATTTCTTCTAAAACCTTGGCTTTCAACGTGTATTACGTAAACACCTACTGGCAAAGCGCTAAAATCAAATAGCTTTTGATTATCAAAAGACGGTACATTAATGATTTGAATCGGTCTTCCCATCAAGTCGTATACTATTAAGGTGGCATTTTTGAGAATCTCCTGTGTTTCGACTATTACTTTTCCATCCGACGAAGGATTTGGATACACTGCTATACCATTATTATCGGCCTCCAGAATAAAATCAAATACAGAAGATGTTTTTGAAACGCACGTCAACGTTGAGCTGTGTTGTACAGATGCGGTCACGGTAAACATTCCTGATTGATTTACCCTTATCACTGATTTTGTCTCCCCCAAGGTTTGGCTACCTGATTTCCAAGCATATACCGCAGAAGCGGTTGGATTGGAGACTTGGAGGGTATAAGCCCCTATTTTTTCAATGACTGGAGTCAGCGGCAGGGCTTTTACATCAACCCGTGTCGGTCCAGTAAACGGAGATAAACAACCGATTCCGTCCCGGACGCGTGCGGCATAATTGCCAGATTTAGTCGCAACAATCCGCTTACCTGATTCTCCCGTGTTCCAGAATACATCATAATTTGTTTCTACTCGAAGGCCGACCTGGTCACCGTCGCAAAAGGTTAAACGTCCTTCAGAAATAACGGATGGAACGGGCGGTAGTTGATTTACTCGCACATTGACGGGTTCTGAAGCGGGAGAAGAACAGCCAAATTGATTCCGAATTATCAAGGTATAATTTCCCGCTAAATTGACGGCTACACTTTTGGTATTGGCGTTGTTTGACCATTGATAGGCGCTTGCATCGGGTGCGGTCAAGGTTACACTTTGGTCCGCACAAATGGTTGTAGGCCCTCCCACCGAAATGGTAGGCCGCCCTGGATTTGGATTAACCACAATCTGAATAGGGGCCGATGCGGGAGAGGTACAGCCCGTAGAAGGCTCAAAAACCGTAGCCGAAATGCTTCCTGCACTATACACTCTGATGCTTCTGCCTCTATCGCCATTGCTCCATTCAAAAATATTACCGCCCGATGTAATTGTCAACACCGTATTGTCGGTGGCGCAAAAAGTGGTAGGTCGCTCATTGACCACCGTTGGCGCGGCAGGCAGGGGGTTGACCTTGACAGGAAACGCATCCGAAACCGAACGGCAACCATTTTTATCTACGTAACTCACATTATAATTCCCCCCAGTAGTTGCCGTAATTGTTTGGCTATTTTGGAAATTATTCCAAGTAATGCCAGTGCTGTAATTAGTGGTTAAAGACACTTGCCCACCCTGGCAAAAAGTGGTTGGTCCAAGAGCGGTAATAATTGGTTTAGCCGGCAATGCATTGACCGTTATCGAAATATTGTTGGACGAAGGCGACTGGCACCTGTTAGCGTCAACCGTCCTGACCGAGTATCGCCCTGGAAGGTTGACAATTACGCTTTTCGTACTTTGCCCGTTGCTCCAAATGTATCCTGTTTGGTCAGACGAGGTAAGGGTAACTACCTCATTTTCACAAATGGTGGTGCTGCGGTCGGCAGTGATGGTCGGTGGAGCTGGCAAAGGATTGACTTTTACGGTCACCACTTCCGAACCCGGCGAGGTACAGCCGTTGGCATCGGTAACGGTCAATGAAAAATTACCCGCTTTTAGAATGTTTATACGACGACCGCGTGCGCCGTTGCTCCAATTGTACTGAGCAGAACTGCTTGAAGTTAAAATGGTACTATCGCCGTCGCAAAAGACCACGGGTCTTTCGGGTGTAATGGTGGGCGCGGGTGGCAAAGGATTGACGGTTACTGTAATATTATTTGATATTCCGTCGCAGCCATTTGCATCCCGAAAGCGAACATTATAGGTCCCTGAGGTGGTTACTTCAATGTTTTTTGCTTGTTGACCTGAGCTCCAAATATTACCAGATTCATAATTGGAAGATAGCGTTACGCGCCCTCCTTGGCAAAACGACGTGTTTCCAGAGGCACTGATGGTAGGGGCCGCTGGGGGCGCATTGACCTGTACATTTACGCTTGTCGGCTCAGACGTACAGCCTTTGTCATCTAGCACTCGCACCTCGTACGTGCCGCTGCTGCGAGCCGTTACGACCTGTCCTCTGTCGCCTGTCGACCAACGATATTCTGCGGCCGAGGTAGCCGTCAGATTAACCGACTCCCCCTGACAAAAAGTAAGTGGCCCCGAAGCCGCAATGGTTGGCTTTTGGGGCAAAGGAGAAGAGAAGGACGTAACGTTGATACTAGCGGAGCCTTTGCAACCGTATAAGTTTTGGGTCGAAACGGAATAAGTGCCCGATGCCGATACTTCTATACGTTGATTCGTCGAACCAGTATTCCACTGATTTCCAGTCGCTCCGCTCGAAATAAGCCCCACGGTGCTCCCTTGGCACAGTGGCAATTTTCCGTCTACTGAAATCGTAATTGGAGCGCTTTGCAGGTCATTAGGAACGGTGATGTTTGGGGTATAATAGACATTTCCAGCACCGTCTCTTACGGTGGCTTGATAATTTCCTGGCCCGAAGTTAACCGATGAGCCATTGGCACCGTTATTCCATTGAACCGATGAAAAGGGACCTTGTACATTTATATTCAACTGGTTTCCACCCGCGCAGCTAACCGAAAAACTCGGAAATGTTCCAGTTTGAGGAAAACAGGAATTAAAAAAGTTGTCGTCCAAGGCTGAATTCCAAGCACCCGCAGCATCTGACAATCCACCGTTTTGAAAATGGAAACCGTCAGGACGTGGCGTTTGAATATTGTCAGTAGAAGGCCCAAAAAATACGGAATTGCCCCCCAAAACGACCTGATTTTGCCCGTTAATAATCTCCTGATTGCTTCCTTTGGAGTTATAATAGGAGACCCTTGAAATCACCCAGCCTACGTTTTTACCAAAATGTTGACGGGATTTTTCAATGATTCTGCGCAAATTGGATTCGTACGTTCCAGCAGAATTATTGAGCAAGTTGTCGGCTTCGCCTTGGTGCCAAAGTACCGCTCTGATTCCCGTAACACTCGCGTAATAATTGAGGGACATCCTCAAATTCCCGTAGGGCTGCCCTGGAGGGTAAGAATCATTGATATAAATACTATTAGTAATGCCACCATCCACGGTTTCACTCCAGTTTTTGGAGGCAGTTCCTTCCCATGCGGCATTATAAAACAACACAGGTACATTGAGACGATTGGCAATCATGTCACCCAAACGCCCCCAACACCAGGAAGAAAGCCCTCGGGGGCCCACATTCCCATTGTCGCTCATTCGAACAAAATCAGGCTTAGGAAAGGAGTTATTCTGATTATCGTTATTTCGATAATTAACGCAGTTGACGCGGTCATCTCCTGGGCCAGGCGCACCATAGTTAAAAAATCCCTGTGCGTTGGATTGGCCAGCCACTAAAAACACCTCCCCCACTCCCACGCGTTGTAATTCGGCCGTACTGATGACATTGCCGTTTACCATACCTCTGACCTGCAGTTCGTACCATCCGCCCCGCACCTGAATAGTACCCGAATAAAATCCTCCCTGCGGGTTATCCTTAAGAAGGCGCCAATCCGTTTGCTCCCCTTGTCCGGGACTCATGGGTACCACCCTTACCTCTACTCGGTCAATACTCTGGGAGTATTGACCAGTGACGTGAATGATGCCGTTCCCAAAATTGTCACGTTGAAATACGATTCGACTGGTAGGAAATGTGATGTTTATCTGTGCGAAAATGGTCAAAGGAAATAGAATACACGCAAAGCTTTGCCAGAGATTCCTCAGGTAAAAGTTCAATTTCATTTGTTCAGTATTTGGTGGAATATATACTTTCTAAACTTACTTAAACGCCACTAACTTTTCAATCCTTTGGAGCCTCAATTAATACTGCCTACTTACCACACGCCTTTCAACGGCACACCTAAGGATTTAAAGTTTTCCAGATTAAATCTTTTAATTCACTGATTCCTTCTTGGGTCACTGATGATATATATACGTGTGGAATATCACTAGGAACCGTTTTCATTATCTCTTTTTTTGTTTCCTCGTCAATCAGGTCCCCTTTTGTAATAGCCAACAATCGTTCTTTCTCTACCAACGACGGATCATACAACTCCAACTCATTCAACAATGTCCGGTATTCGTCACCGATATTGTCGCTGGTAGCAGGTACCATAAATAGCAAAATAGAGTTTCGCTCAATATGCCTTAAAAATCTCAACCCCAACCCTTTACCTTGCGACGCCCCTTCGATAATTCCCGGAATATCGGCCATTACAAACGACTTATAATCCCGGTATCCTACCACCCCCAAATTTGGGACCAAAGTAGTAAATGGATAGTCAGCAATCTCTGGCCGCGCCGCCGATACCGTTGAAAGCAACGTTGATTTACCCGCGTTCGGAAACCCAACCAAACCCACATCGGCCAACAGTTTCAATTCCAACACAATCCACTCCTCTTGCGACGGCTCCCCGGGTTGGAAGTGCTCGGGCGTTTGGTTGGTGGCGCTTTTGAAATGGTGGTTTCCCAACCCACCTCGACCGCCTTTAAGCAAAATCACCTCCTGCCCATCCTCGGTTACTTCCGCCAAAATCTCCCCTGTTTCGGGGTTTTTGGCGATGGTACCAAGCGGCACTTCTACTATGACGTCATCTCCTTGCTTTCCGTTGCAACGGGCCCCGCTTCCAGCCTCTCCGTTTTCGGCCCGGATATGTCTTTTATACTTCAAGTGGAGCAGGGTCCAGTGCTGAGAATTGGCCTTCAGAATCACGTGGCCGCCCCGGCCTCCGTCACCACCATCTGGCCCTCCTTTATCAACGAATTTTTCTCTCCTGAAATGCCGTGAGCCAGCTCCTCCTGCTCCAGAGCGGCAGCTGATTTTAACGTAATCTATAAAGTTTGAACTTGCCATTTTGACGTGTTTATCTTCCGAAAGTATCGGAAAAATTATCTTTTAGTGAATTTAGTACTTACTATTACCTAACTCCTAATAGACAACAATGATTCTTTGATTGCTTATTTTACAACAAAAAAACTCGTATGGAATGCCTCTAGGCACAGCCACACGAGTTACAAATTTGGGAAAGAAACGGCAGAGTCTATGTGTATGGACCCCTAAAATTATTATTCGGTATCGATGGCCGAACACAAATTATTAAAAATTTCCTCGATTTGACCGATTCCATTTACCACGGTCAGCTTGCCTTGCGCTTGGTAATACGGCAATACATGGACGGTCTTGTTAAAATATTCGTCAATTCTTTTGACCAATTTATCTTCGTCGTCATCGGCACGGCCACTCACTTTTTTGCGCTCGGCAATGCGACGTTTGAGTTCTGCCTCATCCACATCCAACTGGAGTACCGCTTTGATATCACTGTTTTTTGACGCCAAAAAAGCATCCAAGGCCGCAGCTTGGGGCACCGTACGCGGAAAACCATCAAAAATAATGCCCTTCGCGTCGGGATTTTTTTGAACTTCTTCTTCCAACATATCAATCGTGACCGAATCTGGCACCAAAATCCCGTTGTCAAGCAGGTCTTTTACGCGTTTTCCTAACTCGGTTTGTTCTTTGATGTGCATCCGAAACAAATCACCGGTTGAGATATGAACCAACTGATATTTTTCGATGAGTTTTGCAGCTTGGGTGCCTTTGCCCGCACCCGGAGGGCCAAAAAGTACAATATTAAGCATCTGACTGAAAGGGCTTTTGGTGGAGGTAGAGCTATGTTTTTGAGGTTTGACTGCGCAAATTTACAATTTCATCACACTACTCAACGGTTTTCGGGTACAAATTAAAAAAGGATTTTGCTAAAATGAGGTAGTTTGAGGAGAAAGACCCCGAATAATTCAAATAAAAAGCAATTGCTTTTCAAATTTTAAACACAATATCGCAATCAGCAAAAAGAGGCTGCCTTGCGTAAGGCAGCCTCCTCTAGGTACACTTAATTAAGTTTAAGATTACTCAATCACAATGCGTTTTACGGCACCGTCTTCGTTCTGAACTACGTTGACAAAATACGTTCCTTTGGCATTTTTGCCCAGTTCAAGTTGACCCACATAATCACCCGAAAAATCTTTCACTTCTTTGCGGCTTACCTGCTTTCCTTTGGTGTCGGTCACGGTGATGGTCACGTCGCCTTTGTTGGGGGCGTAGAAGCGGAGGTTGAGTTCGTTTTTGTCGGGGTTGTTAGGGAAAGCCTCCAAACCGCGAATCGACGCGGGCTTGCCTGAACCCCCAAGATTGATGTCGCTGTGCCAAAACTCACGGAATTTGGGTTCAAAATCGCGGCTCCAGTCTTCCATGTTGCGCTCCAATTTTCGCATTTGAGGCTCAATTCTTTTTTCAACGCGCTTCATACGGTCAGCAAATGCCTCTTCGTCAAAGTCAAACCTAAAATTGTGATTGTAGTTGTAGTTATCCTGACGGTCTTTTGGGTTGGACTTGTAAATTTTTACGCGCTCCTTTTCTTCTTTTTGCTTCCGCACAATTCGGTCGTCGTCATACCGACCGTCATGGTCTGGGTGTCGGCTGTCGCCTTCTTCAATTTCTATGCTCAATCGGCGGTTGGTGGCGTCTTTGCCAGTACCTTTCAATGAATCCACAATGGCCTTCACTTTGGCTTCCCGCTCAGCTTCCGAAAGATTATTATAGGTATACGAACGCTCAACGATTTCGGTTTTACCGTCTTTTTCTTCGCTCATGCGTACGCGAACGGTTACTTTGTCTTTGGCAGAATCTCTCGCTTCTTTCTTTTCCTCCTGCGACAGCGCCGTTGTGGCTACTCCCAGCCCAGCGACCAATGCGATTAATGCAAATTTTGTTTTCATGCGTTTGTTGTTTTAAGGCTCAAAAGTGTTTAAAATTTAAAAAGTCGCGGTGTTAAATTTTCTTAAATTGTGTTAAAGGATTGGTTGAATTACGTTATTTTGAATGGTAACAAACCAAAAGTCACGTTTTAGGGAAAGAACGTTGCATGGAGTTGAAAAAAAATGATGACCACCCAAAAAATACGGTTGTTGATTACGCTCATGGGCCTCGCGGCGTTGGGGTTGATGGGATTTCAGTGGCATTGGATTACAAGTGCGCTGACGCTACGCAATGAGCAATTTGACCTGAAAGTGTCGGATGCGTTGCAGGATGTAGTTCGTAAATTAGAAAAGCAGGAAATCATTTATTTGATTCGTCAACGCGAACAAATCGAACAACAACAGCGCAAATTGGAAGCGTTGAATAAAAACCGACTGGCCAAGTCGAGCCAGTCGCCCAAACACTCTTTGCCCAGCGAATATGCTTCTAATCGCGACGACAAACTGACTGGCTCTAATCCCACCGACGCACTCACCCCGCGCAACCGCTCCATGACGGATTTTCAGGCCAACCTCATCAACGAGTTTTTACGCCAACGCAACAGCGAATTGCCCCATATTGAGCGTTTTTTGCGCATTCATGCCGAACAAGAACGAATATTTGACGCGTGGTTTAACCAAATGGACCACGCATTTTGGCCCACCGATAGCACCTCCAATGGCTCAGTGTTGATGACGGTGCGGTCGTCGGTGCAAAAGGCGCGTCAAAACGCTGAAAATGAGCCGCCGACCTACCTGCCAAATCGCGCTAAGACCAAAGAAAAACTGCTTAAGGTGGCTTCTGCATCGCAGAGTGATTTATTGAAAGATGTGTTTAAAGATTTGCTTTTCAGCAAACGTCCGGTGGAGCAGCGCGTCAATCGCATTATGCTTGATTCACTGCTGCGAAAGTCGTTGCAGGAGCGCGGCATCGGAATTGCGTATGAGTTTGCTATTCAGAACAACGTACATCAAAACATCATCTTTTCAACGGCATCTTACCGCCCCGATAGCGCTGATTCAGAACTATTTAAGGCAAGTTTATTCCCCAATGAGCTCAATACCATGCCAAGTAAGCTGCTGGTGTATTTTCCCGAACGGCAGGCGTTTATTTTGGAAAACATGGGCTTTACCCTCATCAGTTCGGCCTTGTTGTTGCTTGTTATTTTGGGTTGTTTTTACGTAGCAGTGGCAACCATTCTGAAACAGAAAAAACTCTCGGACGTCAAAAATGACTTTATCAACAACATGACGCACGAGTTCAAAACGCCCATTTCGACCATTTCGTTGGCCGTAGGCATGGCGCGCGAACAAGTAGAAACGCAGGGCGAACCCCTCAAAATCAAACGCTATTTGGGCATTGTGCAGGACGAGATTCAACGTTTGGGTGGGCACGTAGAAAAAGTACTGCAAATGGCCTTGCTCGACCGTGGCGAAATAAAACTTCGGCCCACCACGCTCAATATTCACGACGTCATTGAAAAAGTCTTGAACAATCTGAGCGTACAACTAGAACAGCGGCAAGGAGAAGTGGAACTGAGTTTTGAGGCCGAGCAAGAAATCATTCAGGCCGATGAGCTGCATTTGACCAATATCCTCACCAATTTGATTGATAATGCCAACAAATACTCCCTTGACGCGCCGCCGCAGATTATGGTCAGCACCGAAAGTGATACCGAAAACGTATATATCAGCGTCACAGACCATGGCTTGGGGATGACTAAAGAACAGCAAACCAAGATTTTTGAGCCGTTTTACCGCGTTCCGACGGGCAATGTTCACGACGTAAAAGGGTTTGGATTGGGGTTGAGTTACGTCAAAAAAATGATTGAAGCCCACGGCGGCCGCATCGACGTCAAAAGCAAGCCCAGTGAAGGCAGTACCTTTACGATTCAGTTGCCGTTACAAAAAGAGACTTTGAACTAATAACCCAAACAGCATGACGACCAAACTACCGCCTACGAAAATCCTCTTGGCCGAAGATGACCCTAATTTGGGGCAATTGTTACAGGAATACCTCACCAACAAAGGCTACAAAACGGATTTGGCCGTGGATGGCAACGCGGGTTTGAAGCGGTTTCTGGAAGGTTCGTTTGATTTGTGCCTGCTGGATGTGATGATGCCAAAAAAAGATGGCTTTTCGTTGGCCAAAGAAATTCGCCTCACCGACAAAGAAGTTCCCATCATTTTTCTGACGGCCAAAAGCATGAAGGAAGACACTATTCAGGGTTTTAAAGCGGGTGCCGACGACTACATCACAAAGCCGTTCAGCATGGAAGAACTGTTGCTCAGAATACAAGCGGTATTGCGCCGTTATCAAAAAACCGCTCCAATGCATGAGCCGCAACTGAGTGTATTTCAACTCGGGAAATACACCTTCGATTTTGCGCACCAAGTCCTTACCCAAAACGGCATCCCACAAAAACTGACGAGCAAAGAAGCGGCATTGCTCAAATTGTTTTGCGAAAACAAAAACCAACCTATTAACCGAAGTTTTGCGTTGAAGCTCATTTGGGGCGACGATTCCTACTTCAACGCCCGCAGCATGGATGTCTACATTACGAAGCTCCGCAAGCACCTCAAAGACGATGCATCGCTCCAAATCATCAACCTCCACGGTGAAGGTTTTAAGTTATTGGTTGATGAATGAGTTAGCGCGGCACGGCATAGATATTGATGTTTATATGCCATTTAGTTATGTCTTCTTTGGTAGGAATAGAAACAACTTTGGCGGTGGTATCAAACTCTTCAAAGTAAAAAATATCGTAACCGTGCTTGGCAATGGTTTCAAACAGCTCCATTTTATCGGCAGGGCTGTTGTGCTCAAAACTTTCGGCCACAATTACGGGCTTATATTTGGCAATTAAGTCCGAAATGGATTTGAGAATTTCCTTATCGTAACCCTCGGTATCAACTTTGATGAACGATAGTTTGGGGAGCCAATCTCCGTAATTCGCCTCCAAAAAACGCATCAATGGAATACCCTTTATTTTCTCGGGATAAACAAATTTCCCATGACGGCTCTCTTTGGTTGGAGAAATTCCGCCGTTGACAAAGGAGGCCTCTGAAGAGATAAAAAAGAACTCTTCTTCCTCTACCGAAATTGCAAACGGTAGGGCATGAATGGACAGTTTGTCTTGGTTAAGGGTCGCGTTTTCCTTCAGTATTTTAAACACGTACGGATTGGGG
Organism: Runella salmonicolor; assembly: GCF_024158025.1. Lineage (NCBI taxonomy): Bacteria > Pseudomonadati > Bacteroidota > Cytophagia > Cytophagales > Spirosomataceae > Runella > Runella salmonicolor. The sequence goes on along the minus strand of NZ_JAMZEL010000004.1, from coordinate 369,371 downwards.
TCAAAGCCCAGCGCCAAGCCTGATTTTCCCGCTGCCAGTCCCATCGGTACGGTGGTATCACCGATGTTGGCGCCAATATCAATGACCAAATCTCCTTCTTTGATGAATTTTCGAAAAAAATCGACGGTTTCTTGCTTCAAGTCCAACCGCGTAGCCAAAGGATTGTCCCATTCTGCAAAATCGATTTGCCCGTCTTTCTCCAATTGGTAATGATTGATGAGCGAAGGATACTCTTTGGTATATCTTCTGGCTATTTTTCGACGGAAAGAGTCTCTGAAGTACTTGAACATCTATGATTGAGGTTTGGATTATAAGGCAATATTGTCGATAATTTCTTCATATTTTGCCTAACTGAATGAATAATTGGGTAAAACGAAAAAAGAGCCAAATAAACCCCTCAAATAGGATAAAAAAAGGTGGAAACCCTTTATAAGCCTCCACCTTTTTTAACTTTTTACTACTTCTATTTTTTACGTTTCTTTTTCTTTTCAATTACTTTTTCGGGTTCTACGGGCGGTGGTGGCGGCGGAATGCTCAAGTCTTTGACTCGGATATTCCGGAACCTCACCACATCACCGTGACCAAGAAATCCAATGTACCCCGACGTGCGGCTAAGCCCCGGATGGTCGCGGTGGTCGGCAGTGCCGTTTTTGGACGCTTCGGCCAAATCACCATCTAAAATCACGGTACCATTAAGGGTTACTTTGACCTTAGAGCCTTTGACAACCACTTCCTGCTCATTCCACTCACCGACGGGTTTGAGGTAGCCCCGCTTGGCAGCAATGATGCCGTAGGCCGAGCCGTGATACTGATACGGTTGCAGATTCTTATAGATTTCGGCCTCATTGTCCAGAATCTGCAATTCCGTACCCACGTAGGCGGCATCGCCCTGCAACGGCGCGCGAATACCCAGGCCATTGTTAGAGCCGGGCGTCAATTGGAATTCAAAACGGAATTCAAAATCGCTGTATTCGTCTTTGGTATATAGGTTGCCTTTGCCACCACGGTTGGGATAAATCACCATTGCACCATCTTCCATGACATAATCGGTGGTGTTGCCCATCCATTCAAACATATTTGTGCCATCAAACAACATTTTAAAGTTATCCTGTTTTTCCTGCTCGCTCAATACAAACGGCTTTGTTTGGGGCAATTCACGAACGTAAATGTCACGGTAGGCCACGAGTGTACCATGCGCCTGAAGTTCTAACTGCTCCATCGGAAATATGGGTTGCTTTCGGTCCCAATAGTTTTCCAGAATAACATTATCTACTACCAATTCACCATTGAGCCGCACCGTTACGCGGTCGCCTTTCATTTGGATGTAGAACGTGTTCCAATCGCCAATGGCGTTGTCGGCCAATTTAAGCGGCTTGCTGGGGTTCTTTTGGTTATTGTACAAACCTCCCGAGCCTACCTGCGCACCTACTTCTACGCGTGAGGTATCCCACACCTGAACCTGCGGCGAACCACGCAAATAGATGCCAGCATCACCTTTAGGTTCAATGCGCCAATCAACGTACATTTCAAAATCTCCGTATTTTTTAACCGTACAGAGATTATCACCATGACCCGTGAAGATGAGTTCGCCATCTTTGACAACCCACCCTTTCCGCATCACTTCGTCGGCTTTTGCCTGTTTGGCAGCGAGCGTATCGGGGTGCATTTTGGCCCGGGCAATGGGGTTGGCGACCAAACCTTTCCAGCCTGTCAGGTCTTTTCCGTTAAACAACGAAACGAACCCTTCGCCCGCTGGCATTTCGGCCAAATGCTTCCGAACGGCCTCTTTTTGCTCGTTATTGGCGGCAAAATTCAGGGCTTTATTTAACAATTGACGTACGGTATTCCCCTGAAAATCTTTGTTGGCTAATGCACTATTGATGACCACTTGCGCGGCAGTTTGCTGCAATTGCGTATCATCCAAATAATTACCCGCTAAAATCAACGCATTGAAGGTGCGATTGCGAACGAGTTCTTTCAGAATACTTTCTTTTTGGGCGGCTGTTTTAGACATATCCATCGCCTTACGCAGCATCAATACTTTTTGCGTGGGCGTTTGATTCAGCCGATTAGCCGCTTTGATATAGCCACTCACCGCTTGGTCAAGGTAGCCCGCATCGGTGGTGTTTTTCCCAATTTTATGCAGTTCAGAAGCAGCACTGGCATCTTTCCAATTGGAAAGGGCATTGAGGGCCGCGTTTTGCGTAGCGGCATCGCCATTTTGAAAGGCTGCCGCCACGGTTGATAATGCTTTTTTGCCACCGATATTGGCCAAAATACGCAAATAATTGGGTTTCTTATCCGTCGGTGCTGCATTCATCTGCTCCAATACTGTGTTGGTTTGTTGCAACGCATCGCCTGTTTTCTTTACCACGGCCGTTATGGCTTCCTGCGCTGAAAGCACCTCTTGCGGAGCCGAAACACTATTCAGTAGCCCCACCAAGGTAGGCAGGTCTTTTGACACCGAAACGCTCTTAAGTGCCGCAAAAGCCGCTGCTTTTACGTTGGCATCGTTGTTTTTTAACTGTGCCAAAACCACCTCTATTTTGCTGTCGGCCGCACGCGCCGCCAATACTTCGAGCAATGCGGGCTGTGCACTTGCAGGCATGGAAGGAAGCACGGTCGCGATTTGGTCTACCACTTTATCTCCTTTCATGACGAGCAACGCATTTTTGACGGCAGTTACTTCATCTGGTGTGCCTTTTTTCAGGACTCCCAATAAATTAGGCAAAACACCTTCCTGCCCAATTCTTCCAGCAGCCTTGATTGCCGCCAATTTTACACCACTTTCTTTATTGGCCAGATTTTTAAGGATAACTGGCAATGCCGATTTCGCTCCCGTTTCTCCCAATACCCCAATTACCTCGGCTTGCGCAACGGGCTTCAAAGTGGGCATGGCTGCCAAAAACAGACCAGTCGTAGCAGGGGTAATGTATTTCTGCGCGTATTTCAGGGCCGCTACCCGGTAATTGATATCAGTGCTTTGCAACGCTTTGATTAGTACAGGAACACTGAATGCACCCTGTGCATCGGCCAATAATTTCAATGCCGCCGAGCGCGTGGGCGTTTGGGTGGCATTTTTCAACAATGCCGTGGCCGCTCTTACCGTCAGGGCTTTGTTCCCATTCTCGGTCAATCGCCCCAAATAAGTAAGGTAAGATGATGTAGCGTTGGCTTCATTATACCCGTAAGAGGCCTTGGCCGCCTCACTCATCAAAATACTTTCTGACGACGGAGCACCCATCATTGCCAACGCATAAAGCGCTACTTTTTTGGTTTTTAGGTCGCTACTTGAAGCTAGTTTTTCAATGGCGGGCGCGGCTTCCGCAAAGCGGGTGTCGCCCAAGGCTTCTACAATGGAAATCTGAGCCTCTCCAGAAGCACCCTTAAGTGCTTTCAACAAGGCCTGACTCGCCGTTGAAGAGCCTATTCTTGCCAAAGCCCTAGCGGCAGGACCACTTAATCTTTCATCGTTTAGATAAGTAGACAATGGGCCGACACTTTCCTCTTTGCCCACCTGTTGAAGTTGAAAAATAAGAAAGGCTTGGTTGTCTTTATCGGTCACTTTACCCAAGGCTTCGGCATAAGCCTCAGCGGCCATTTTCCGCCATTCTTCCTTGCCCGGCTGCATGACAAAGGATGAAAATCCACCAAGCGCGTATTGAACTTTGGCGTTATTTCCTTTGGCCGAAGGCACCAACCCCGAGGCCAATTGAACAATACCCGACTTACCCAAAGCGGCCATATCGTCCATGTTTTTTTGCAACTGTTTGGCATTTTGGGCAGGAAACTGTCCCAACAGCGTGGTGATTCGGTTGTCAACCTGCGCCGTGGCTATCGACCCGCTCACCAAAAGAGCAATCAGTATATATTGTATTTTTTTCATAAATTCAGGAAGAGAATTGATTCAATCATTTTGCACAGTTACGCTTTGTTACATGGTCCAAGGGCCACGCATGGGCTGATCTATGAGGCGATTGGCCCCTTCATCGTCCACGAACAACTGTTTTACAGGGTCAAATTTCAACGAGCGCCCCAAACGCAATGCTGTCAATCCCATGTTGACAATGGTACAGGAACGGTGGCCATTTTCTTCGTTCAGCGCAAATTTCTGACGCTTTTTCACGGCTTCCACAAAATCCGTTACTTGGGGCTCCGAATCGGGAAACGCCGCGAGTTTTTTCTCTAAATCAGGAATATCAGAGCGGAAATTGGGGTATAGTTTCCCTTTAGGCCCTTCGATGTAAGGAACACTTTCATCCTTGCCTTCTCCGTCCAGAATAATTTTACAGCCATCGGCGTAGGTATATTCAATGCGACGCCACGTACCCACGGCATCGGTGTGTTGCTGCGGCGCGTCAATTTCTACGCTGATGGGACTGGTATCGTCTTTGCCCAAAAAGTACTGAATAGGGTCTAAATAATGCTGCCCCATGTCGCCCAAGCCACCGCCGTCGTAGTCCCAATAGCCACGGAATGTGCCGTGTACGCGGTGCTCGCTGTAGGGTTTGTATTGCGCGGGTCCGAGCCACATGTCATAGTCCAGTTCGGCGGGGATGGGTTCAGGTTGAAGATTTGTTTTTCCGACCCAATAAAATTTCCAATCAAAACCCGTATGACGGCTTACCGTCACTTTGAGCGGCCAGCCGAGCAAGCCACTTTCCACGAGTTTTTTAATGGGTTTTACGGTGGTATTCATGCCATAAAAATTCGATTCAAAACGGAACCAAGTATTTAAGCGAAAAATACGACCGTGCTGCTGCACAGCCTCTACGAGGCGTTTGCCTTCTCCGATGGTGCGTGTCATGGGTTTTTCACACCACACGTCTTTGCCCGCACGGGCGGCATCGGCGGCGATGATTCCGTGCCAATGCGGCGGAGTAGCTACGTGTACAATATCCACTTCGGGCAGTTGAATCAATTCACGGTAGTCAGAAAAGGTTTTTACGCCCGGCTCCAACTGGTCAAGCGCTAGTTTGAGGTGGCGTTTGTCTACGTCACAAATAGCCACTACTTTGGTGCCAGCGTAAGGGATGTGCCCACGGCCCATGCCGCCTACGCCCACAATGGCTTTGGTCAATTGGTCACTGGGGGCTAAATAGCCTTTGCCCAATACGTGACGCGGTACAATCGAAAAGGCCGCCAGCGTAGCGAGTGAGCCTTTGATAAATTTTCTTCGGGAGCCAGAAACAGGGATATTTTCTTTCATAAGACAGCGTTATGCGTATTTTTCCTTAATAACAGTAAGATAATTAAAAGCCTTCATTACTCATTTTTTTTAAAAATAAGCGATGATTTTGCCAAAATAATTACAAATGAGGGGAGATATACACTTCTTTAGGAAGAGTACTGATTTAATCACAAAATGTACTAAGCAGTTCTTTTAGAAAGCAATAACAAACCGTGGATTTTAAAGGAGCGCCGCGCCAGTCCCGTTTTCAGGGGCAAAAATCACCTTACCATAATCAAAAGTTACGCCAGAGGCGGGGTCGTTGGAAATGAGCAAAGTGCCGTCCATGTCAACGTAGTCTAGTAACGGTAGAAGATGGGCAATGGCAGAAATTCCCACGCTCGTTTCGTTCATGCATCCCACCATGGTTTTCATGCCCAAAGCTTTTGCTTCGGCAATCATTCTACGGGCCGGCGTGAGACCACCGCATTTGGTAAGTTTGACATTCACACCGTGAAAATACCCTTGACATTTAGCCACATCTGCCTCTACTATGCAGCTTTCGTCGGCAATGCAGGGCAAAGCGCTTTGGTCAAAAACGCGCTTCATGCCTTCCCAATCGTCAGCCTTGAGGGGTTGTTCTATGAATTCAACCCCTAAGGATTTCAATTCATAGCTGTACTGAATGGCTTGGTCGGCCGTCCATGCGCAGTTGGCATCTACCCGAAAAATGGCATCGGTGTGTTTTCTAAGCTCTTTAATGATGGCTAAATCGTCGGCAGTGCCAAGCTTGATTTTATAAATCGGCCAAGGCAATTCTTTCATCTTGGCGACCATTTTTTCCACGGTATCAATACCGATAGTGTAGTTGGTCATCGGGATATTTTCGGCAGAAAGCCCCCATGCTTCGTACAACTTTTGATGCTTTTTTTTGGCCCAAAAATCATTTGCGGCCTCATCCAATGCACATTGGGCAAAGGGATTATTTAGAAGAAAAGGGTGAACAGATGCCCAAAAAGCTTCTGGAGACTGGAGGTCGTAGCTTTCGATGCGTTCGCGGATATTTTCCAGCGCTTCCACCATGCCTTCAATGGTAATGCCGTAGTATTTATTGGAAGTCGCTTCTCCAAATCCACTTATTGTGCCGTCGCGTAGTTCTACCACGAGCGTTGGCTGAACATCCCGCGAGTCGTGCGCAATGGTAAATGTATGACGAAGGCGTAAATCGAAGCGATGGAAAAAAAGTTGCATAGTCCCGAAGACAAACGTTTATATTCGGTAAATATACACGTCAAACGGATAGCAGCCCCCAAGTTTGTTTAATAATCCGTAGAAAAACCAGGCGGGCAAATAATTGAATAAAAGGTATAACTGAGCGTAATTGAGGTATAATAATACATATCCTTGGTGGTAGGATTGCCCAGTTGAATCTTTTGAGTAATGGGTACATTATCGCCCAAATCATCCAGATAATCGGTGAATAACTTACGCGTGCCAAATTCAAATTCAAGGCTCCAAGGGCGTTTAAATTCCCATTTTACACCCGCGCCAAAAGGGATATTTATTTGGGTAGTTTTGTAATCCGCTGTTTTGTTGCGTGGATTAAACTTATAAAACCCTAATCCTCCAAAAAGATACGGCGTCCAGTTTTTCGCTTTTCGCTTTTGAGAATAATTCAAAAAATTGTATTCGGTGATTAAACTTCCTTCCAAAATCGAAGACCTAAAAGACGCATTGCGGGCTTGGTTGAGCGGGTCGGCAGAGCGACTGTCTTTTGCCCCTACCAAACCAAAAGTACCGCCCGCCCGGAGCGAAACCGAAGGACTGATATTATAGCGAAACAAGGCATGGCCTGCTGGGAGATAATTGCGAGGATTAAAGGCGGGCGACAAGTCACCCTTATAATTTAATCCTCCTAGCCCAGCGCCGATATTGATGCGTTGGGCATTGACTTGTAAACAAAAGGCTCCCACAAGGAAGCCAATTAAAAGATAAGAGTTTTTGTTGCTCACAATCGCTTTCTTAACGTTAAACCTCTCAAGTATTAACGGATGGGAGGACACTTAATTTTGGATGGTAATACATAACTTACCGTAATATTGGTCAAGAGGTAGTTATCACCGCGTCCACCTCCTCGAAAATCTCCCTCTCCCCAACCATCCAGAGGAGCTGCAAATGGATTAATGCTAGGTTGATTTGGATACACAATTTGTCGGACAATATCGGTACGGTCTCTTCCAGTACGAGCGGCGATGGGCTCAATTGTACGGTTAGACATGGCGCGGGCCAGATCATTTTTCAAAACATCGGAATTAGGAAAAAGTCCACCCACATCATCCAAGTGGTCCGAGCCCGAAATACGCACTCCCCCTTCAATTCCAACGTTCCATTGGTTGTTTACACGCCAAGTAAAACCCATTCCGAAAGGAATTGAATACGTAACCAATGAGTACGGCTTAGCATAGCCTGGCTGGCCCTGCCCTTCGGTGCCGAGCGGCTGAAGTGCCACCCAATTATTGTCATATCCTGGTGCTTGCGGGGTTTTAGCTTTGGGGTTATGGGCCAAAACCGCAATACCCGCAAACAGATACGGGCTAAATGCTACTCTTCGGTTAGGGCTTCGGCCATCACCCCGTAGTTTATAGATGCCGACTAAACTGAATTCCTTAATATCATTACGAAAATGAAGATTCCGCACATAAAAATTAGGAAAAGGGTTTCCGCCCGCACCACGGTTGTAATATTCATCATCTCCCGCGAGCCGAGCCCACGTAAAACCCAGACGAGCCGCCAAATGAGGGGTAAAATTTCGCGTGTACCCCGCATTCACATTCCAACGCATCATCCTGAATACCGACCTTACTGGAGTTCGATAGGGCGCTAGTTCTCCCAAATAAGAAGAAGTTCCCAAGCCAAAACTCACGGTTGAATACTGTTCAAAAGGAGTTTTACGGCGTTGAGCTTCCGAAGCATACGTCACCAGTAGCGTAAACAACAGGGTGCCGACAAGTATTTTGAATTTCATTCGCTTTACTGATTTATGCGTGACTTTGATTCAACGCAAAAATGATTGTATTTATTGAATGGCACTACAAAAATCGCGCCGAGAATTAGTTTCTAGCGTCCAAACCCCAATGTAATTTGGTCCGTAAGGTCTGCACAAAGTTATCTTGGCTCAATTTGACCAAACGCGCCTTAAAGAGTTCTTTCTTAACCAACAAGGTGACGGTTGAATCCACAATCCTGAAACGAGAATCTAACGAGACCAGAAAATTACTGCTCCGACTTTCGACCCTGAAACTTAGCTTACTCACGTCTGGAATAATCATGGGACGAACATTGAGATTGTGCGGGCTGATGGGCGTAATCACAAAAACATCGTTGGTGGGCAATACCACTGGGCCACCGCAACTCAGTGAGTAACCCGTAGAACCCGTTGGGGTTGACACAATCAGACCATCCGCCCAATAAGAATTCAGGAACTCTCCGTCCAAATAGGCGTGTACCGTAATCATGGAAGAGGTATCCGTTTTGGTAATGGTAAAATCGTTGAGCGCAAAATTATAATCTTCAAATAAGTCTGTATCAGACAATAAACTTACCAACGTACGGTCTTCGGTTTGAAAATTCCCCTGAAAGAGCGCCTCTAGCGAATCATTAATCATGGGCGGTGAAACCGTGGCTAAAAAACCAAGGCGGCCCGTATTGATACCTAAAATGGGGATTTGCCGCGAACGCGACTGCATGACCGACTCCAGCAGGGTGCCGTCGCCGCCGATACTAAAAATAAAATCAGCATCAGGTGCACCGTGTGGGTGCGGGTAGTTCTTTTCGGTGTAAGGATTGACCCCAGCACTCAACAAAAAAGAATAAAAGGAAGAAGAAATAGAATAGTCTATTTGCTTACTCTTCAGAATATCAAACAATGCCTGTACGTAAGGCTGCGTGTCGGTTGTAAAACTGCGTCCGTGAATGGCGATTTTCATGGGTATCGCTTCGGGGATAGATTTGGACGCAAAGGTATAAGAATCCTTTTTAAGTCGACACTTAGGTTTCCAAATACCTCAGTAATAAATCCAGACGGTGCCGATCGGGGTTCTCAAGCGGCTCATTGGCATACACATTCTCAACTACATAACTGAAACGTTCAAAGGTAGCTACCACCGCCGACACTTCGGTGCGGTTAAGTTTGAGCGTGAGCGTTGCCTGATCAATATCGCCGTATTCGGCACCCGAAAAATAACTGCTGATGATTTTTACATTATTGGACTCCACCAGACGGCTGATGTCGGTCATGGAATAATCGCGGTTAGACATCTTAAGCACCACTACCGCTCCCGCTTCCTGCGCGCCCAGCAGTCCGGCAAACTTGGCCATCATGTCGGTTACGACGATTGTGCCAGCGTAGAGATTATCCTCATCCAACACTGGAACAGTATCTAACTGGTACTGATTGGCAATGCCTATGACTTCATAAATGTGCTGAAATAGATTGGCGTGGACAGGATTAGGTGGCAAATTAAGTTCGGAAAGTAGCTTCTCATCGTCCGGAAAGTTCAAGAGTGTATCCTCACTCAAAAGCCCTTTGTATACTTCATTTTCCACTAACGCTAATTGCCGAATGCCATATTCGTCCATTAAGTCAACCGCTTGCCCGACCGAGTCGTAAGGTCGTAAAACGGGGGTAGCGGGGTTGATAAGTTCTTCGGCCAGCATGGTTGATGTGTGATTTTTCTGAAAACTTAGAAAAGTTATTTAAAGTTTCCAAAAGTATTTTGAGATTTTATTGATAATGAATCAATAGATGAACAAAAAAAAAGGTGTTTTCATTTTTTTTCACCCCATAATAAGCGATTCGTTTTCAATGATTTTACATTTTTACGACCACCAACTCCACCCGTCGGTTACGACGACGTTCGCTCTCTGAGGTTCCCTTCGTCACGGGGCGCGTCGGCCCAAAGCCTTTGGCTTCGATACGTCCCGCGTCAATCCCTTTGCTGACGAGGTATTGCTTGACGGCATTGGCTCGGTTTTGAGAAAGCTCCATGTTTTTGTCAAAATCACCCAGATTGTCGGTATGTCCTTCCACCCGAATTTCCATGGTTGGGTTTTCACGCATGAGCTGTGTCAGGCGATCCATCTCGGCAAATGAAGACGATAGTAAATCGAATTTAGAAATGTCAAAATAGATATTATTGAGGGTAATCGCCTCCCCAATCGCTACAGGATTTAACACAATTTGGTTGTCTATTTCTTGCCCTCCTTTGGCCTGCGTCAGGTCAAACGCGCCACTGCTCGGAAAATATCCCTTCGCCGTTGCCACGTAAGCGTATTTGTTTCCCGCATCCAAGTTAAGTCGGAACCTTCCTGACGAGGCCGACAACTGCATGGAATCCAGCCCATTGCCCTCACTTGGCACTACATAACTGATTCGTGCTGAAATAGGCTTTTGGGTTTTTGCATCCACCACGGTGCCACGCAAGGTTACTAATTGCGGCGCGGGTATAGCCTCTTTTTTAGGTTCAACAGGCGGCGGAACATCCTTGGGCTTTTCGGCGATAACAGGGGGCTCCTGTTTTTGAGCTTCGGGGACGGGTTGCTTTTTGGGCAATGGCCGCTTCGGATTCCGAACATGAACACTGAAATAGTTCCAATACCTTTTTGTTCCTTGGTCACGTCCTTCAAACATGTCAAACACCTCAATACCTGGTTCTAATCGCTCAAAATAAACAACAAATTTAACCATATCACCGGGTCGTATTTCGCGCTTTTGGGGGGCTACGGGAATACCCTCTGCTTTGACAAATCTAAACTTGCGCCCAGCATTTCCGGGCTCATACAATCGACAATTAGGGTCAATTTCAATTTCTTCGTTTGAACTGCGTCTCCCCAAAATCATATCCTCCAACGAACGCGGATTCGAACTGTAATCAAGGGTAAAATAGAGGATTGTGAAGTCCTTGGTCAATTCCACTTTTGTGATATTGACATAGGGTTGAGATTGTTGCTCCACATAAGGGCTCAGGGTGGTAATTTTTTGCGCAAAAGCCCCTCCCGAAAGCAGCAACAAGAGGCCTAAAAGATAGTATAATCGTTTCATGGTCAGATGAGATAATCTTGTGGATAATCTTGCCCGAAATAACGCCATTGAAGAGCGATTAGTGCGGAAATACTGTTAAAAATAGTTAATACCTCGCCATTCAACGTTGCATTTAGACCAATTAAACAAAAAATCTTGAAAGTGTCAAAAGATAATTAGACATTTGTCTAATTATTTAATTCTATGAACAACCTATTTCGTGCCCTCAATGACCCTACCCGAAGAAAAATTCTCGAAATATTGCGGGAAAAAGATTTTACTGCGGGCGAAATTGCCGATAAGTTTGAAATGACCAAACCCAGCATTTCGCATCACTTAGATTTGCTGAAACAGGCCAAACTCGTTACTGCCGACAAACAAGGACAATTTATCTATTACTCACTAAATACCACCATTTTAGATGAACTTCTAACGTGGATTTTTACCCTAAAACAACCATGAAAAAGTCCCTTAACTACTTAATGTTGGCAGCCATTACCGCGCCGCTGATTTATTTAGCTTTTGTCTGGAATCAATTGCCCGACATTGTTCCTACGCACTTTGGCCCCAGCGGAAAACCCGACGCTTTCGGGCCTAAATGGACGCTGGGCATCCTGACCGTTGTGTCAATCGGGCTCTATTTTCTCATGCGCAATGTTCCTCACCTCGACCCTCGTCTCAATCAGGCAAGCGTATCAGAGCATTATCCCAAACTGATTCTATTGATACTCACCTTTTTGGGAGCTATTCATATCTTGATTATCCGTTCGGCACTGGAGCAAATGGCGGGAGAAGTATTCATCAACTTAGTGTTTGTCGGCATCTTTTTATTGTTGGCTGGCATTGGCAATTACCTTAACACCCTCAAATCCAATTATTTCGTAGGGATTCGTACCCCGTGGACGCTGGAAAGCGAAACGGTATGGCGCAAAACCCACCAAATGGGCGCAAAGTTGTTTTTTGCGATGGGAATTGTAGGCGCATTGGTCGTAGTTTGGCTGCCCGAAATGTGGAAAATCGTCTGGACACTTTCCTTGATTTTTGCCACTGTCATCTGGGTTTTTGTGTATTCGTATCGAGCACATAAACAAGAACAAGCCAATCGGTGACCCATTTTCCCACATCCATTTTCCTTTTACCTGTATGGGTTTGTTAGATTGTCAACAATGGTCTGACTATCGTCTGACCATAACCACATAACAAACTAATTCACTAAGCGTTAGGCTTTCGGATGCGATTGCTTGAAAATCTTCTTTAATTTTTCGATGGAATTGTGGGTGTAGACCTGCGTGGCGGCCAAACTACTGTGGCCGAGCAAATCTTTGATAGAGTTTAGGTCAGCCCCGTTGTTGAGCAAATGAGTAGCAAACGTATGGCGCAGTACGTGCGGGCTGCGTTTTTGAAGAGAAGTAACTGCCGAAAGGTATTTTTTGACAATCCGCTGAATCAGCACCGCGTAGGCGGGTGCGCCTTTATTGGTCAGAATCAGGACGTTCGTACCAGGAAACTGCTCATTTTTGAGCGCCTGATAGCTTTTTACAAGGTCGGCCAGGTTTTTATAGATGGGAATAACGCGCTGTTTGCTTCGTTTTCCCATCACTTTTAATGTGAGGTCATAAAAATTAATATCGCCATCTTTCAGCTCCAGCAATTCAGCCAAACGCATTCCTGTTCCGTACAAAAGCTCAAGAATCAAGCGGTCGCGCAGGCCTTCAAAATCAGTTCCAAACTCCATCTCTTCAAACAAGAGCAAAAGGCTTTTTTCTTCGACAAATTGGGGCAAGGGCTTGTCGGTCTTTAGCGCCGAAACCCGCAGCATGGGGTTCATCGTAATCACTTTGCAGCGCAGCAGATACCCATAAAAAGACCGCAGCGTGGCCAATTTTCGGTTCACGCTGCGGTGGTGTAATTCGGCCTCGACCAAACTCACCGCCCACCCCCGCACCATACGAAAGTCGGCTTGACTGAGTTCTGTGAGGTTGTAGGTTTTTTCCAAAAACTCCGCAAACTGCTCCAAATCTTTTTTGTACGCCGTGAGGGTGTGTACACTGAGTCGTTTTTCGACCGTGAGATGTTGGAGGAATTGATCAAGCATCGTTTGGATTTTAGTTTACTATAACGTTCTGATTCTTACATTTTTGTACCAAGACTCATCGCCGTGGTCCTGAAGCGCGATTTTTCCTTTGGCACGGGGCGTAGCATAGGTCCATTTTGTGAATTTACTTTTGGCCAATTGCGCTTTCCATTCGGCACCACCGTACTCGTATTCCACCACTTTCACGCCATTGAGCCAATGCTCCACGTGGTTGCCATTGACCACAATTTTTCCTTTGTTCCACTCGCCAGCGGGCTTGCTCACAAACTTGCTCGGGGCCTGCATGTCGTAGTTAGCACCCGTTTTTTGTTTGTCGTTGATTTTTACCATTTTACCGTTGTCGTTAAACGGCGGGTAGCCTTCATCGTCAATCACCTGATACTCAGGCCCTGAATAGTACGGCGGGTGCGCGGGGTCTTCGATTACTTTATACATGACACCGCTGTTGCCTTTCGGTTTTACTTTAAATTCAAACTCCATTTCAAAGTTTTCAAATTCAGCATCGGTTACGAGGTCGCCTGATTTTCCGTGGGTCATCAATGCCCCACCCATCACCATCCAGCCACTCACGCCCGTTTTGCCATAACTATGCCAACCAGCCGTGGTTTTACCGTCAAACAGGTTTTTCCAAGGTCCAGGTTTGGAAGCGTAAGAAAAAGTAACCGCGCCAACTAAAAAGGCACTCATTAAAATGCGAAGACTTTTCATGTGCATTTGATTGATTTTAGTTTTATTGAAAAAGGGAATACATTCGTCTAATTTACTCATTTTTGACGAGCAACGGCTACCCCAATCTTAGAATCTGCCGTTCCGTAGTACAAAAACCACTTGCCCTTATACGACGCCAGCCCTTCCACAAAACACACCTGATTGATTTGGCCCGTAATTTCGTAGGGGCGGTCGGGTTTGATAAAATAATTTTCAGAACGGTCGTTCAACTGCGCGGGATTTTCGGCATCAAATAAAAACTGACCCGCGGCATAGGCGCCTTCGGGCAGGGTGGGGTCGCCCGTTTGGGCGTAATTCATGCCGTTGTAAATCAACACAATTCCTTTTTTTGTCAAAAAAGCAGGCGGCCCCGACTCCAGCAAACGTGAATCATGTTTTCCGGGGCGCGTTGATGCCACCGCCACGCAGTTTACATCCGACACATTTTGGGGCTGATACGCAGCATCTTTGGGTTTAGTACTTGGATACCAATTGATTAAATCATCCGAAGTAGCCACGTAAAGTTGGGCTTGGTCGCCCCAGTACATCCAATATTTCCCGTTGATTTTGGTAGCAATAAATCTATCTCCCACTTTCTTGCACACGATTGCGCCCGATTTTGACCAAAAATCACGGTTTCCTTTGATAAAATTATTAAACGCCAAACCGTGTTTTTGCCACTTGACCAAATCTTGCGAGCTTGCCACACACAGGCGCGCCTTGTCGCCGTCGTAGGAGGTATACGTCATTACGTAGCGCCCGTCTTCGGTCTCTACAATGCGCGGGTCTTCGCAGCCGCCTTCCCACTCGTATTTTTTCATAAAATCATTGTCGGGATAAAACACCGGCTCAGGCATTCTTTTAAAATGAACCCCATCGCTACTAACGGCCAATCCTAGACGAGAAGTACCCGCATATTTGCCCACTTTATCTTCGGCCCGATAAATCATGTATACTTTGCCATTACGAACCACTACGGCGGGATTAAACACATCTTTTTCTTCCCAACGAACGGTTTCTCCTCGCACCGGGCACGCAAAGGTTGTGTTGGACTTAGCCTCTAAAATCGGATTGGCGGCGTCCATTTTTTGAAACGGTCCCAACATCCAAGATTGTGTTTTTTGGGCAAAAACAAGGGGAGAAATAAGCAGAAGCAGCAGGATTTTTTTCATAAATTAAAGAAGATTGGAACACAAACAAGAAAGGGTTAAAAGTATTGATAAACAATCTCTTAACCCTTTCTTTATTTTGATTTATTTATCTAGTCAAAACACAACGAAGCCGCCCCAAGCAAGCCAGCATCATTGCCCAAAGTGGCGCGTTTGATTTCGAGGTCTTTCAGGTAATACGGCGTCAACCAATAGTTGAGTTGTTTGGTCACGGCAGGAATAATATAATCAAACGAAGCCGACAAACCACCACCGATAAGAATCAGCTTAATGTCCAAAATCCGAATCATAGACACCAGCCCATCGCCTAGCATCTCTCCTACGGCGGTCCAAATTTGAAGCGCCAATTCGTCGCCTTCGGCGGCAGCGGCCACTAAGCCCGTGGTAGAAATGGTCCCGTCATCGGGCAGTTGAGTCGCACCAGTGTACGTCCGACGCATTTCGTTGGCTAAATCCAATAATTCCTTCTTGCCGATGTTGCGTTCGAGTACTTTCCCGTTACGCGAGGGAATATGCCCTGGCTCCATGGCATTTCCATCACCACCCACAAACACTTTACGGTTAATAATCGCGGCACCACCTACGCCCGTGCCAAGGGTGATGAATATATAATTTTCGTTGATTTTTTCTTCGGCAAAGTAGAATTCTCCCAGAGCCGCTGCATTGGCGTCATTTTCAAGAAAAAACTGTACACCTGCAAATCGTTTTGACAGATACTCCACCAACGGAACGTTATCAATTTCGGGAATAGCCGTAATTTCTAACGGAACGGTCCGGTTTCGGTTAATCATTCCCGGCAATCCGATGCCTACTTTCTTTACGTTTGGATATTCGTGCAACTGAATCGCGATTGCGTCACCGAGGCGTTCCTCAAAGTGTCCTGACTGGCGCCAACTGGTAGTATCGTGGCTATAAAAATTTGAAATTCGACCGCTTTCTGTGTCCACGACACCCATTTTGACGTTGGTTCCGCCCACGTCAATACCCAAATATTGTTCCATTTGAAAATATAAATCGTTATCAGTTAGTGGTTAATAGTACAAGGCTAGGTGCAAAGTACTGATTTAACGCGCAAAAATCCTAAACTTAAACAATATCTCCCAATTGCGGACGTATCAAAATTTCTTCTACCACCGCTCCCGCCGAAAGATGGTACGCCGACCAAATTGCTTCCGCAATATCTTCAGCCTTTATAAACCGTTCGGGCGGCAATTCTACTCCTTCCCAACTTGAAGTAAACGTGGCCCCCGGCAAAATAGCCGTCACTCGAATTCCTTTGGTTTTGAGTTCCTCCCTGAGTACTTTGGTGAAACCGTAAAGGGCAAATTTGGCAACACAATACGCCCCTCCGTTGGGGTAAGCCGTGATGCTCGCCGTTGAGCACAGCGTAAAAATATGGCCTTTTTTGCGCTCTTTCATCCCTTCTACCAAGCCTCCCGTCAGATAATGAGCACTGTACAGGTTGATTTCCATCATTTGCTCTAAGGTTCCTGCGGGTGCTTCGTGGATTTGGCCGGGCACAAAAAGCCCCGCGTTGTTAACAATGATCTCGACGGGTCGGTTGAGCGCCGCAATAAATGTCACAAACGCTTCTACTTCTGCTTTGGCGGCCATATTCGCGGCTTTCACATACAGGTTTGCCGATGGATATTTTGCCTGAAGGGACCGTTGAAGGTCCAACAAATCCGACTCGGTACGGGCACAGGTGACCACGTCAAAACCACCAGCCATAAATCGTTCTACGGTAGCTTTGCCAATTCCTTTGGTTCCACTACTCACAATCACAAGAGGGTTCATCTTAAAAAAATATCATTTTCGTTAAGCAAAGGTTAAGATAAAGTTTTACTTTTGTTGGCTTTTTTGTAAGAAAAAGGTATTTTTAACTTAATATTGTTCTTTTTATAACCTTAAAAAACTTACACTTCGTCAATGAATATTTGGCACATTTGTTCTGCCATTATTACTGCTTACCTGTTGGGGTCTATCCCTTCTGCCATTTGGTACGGTGAAGCGTATTTTGGGATTGATGTTCGGAAATTTGGGAGCGGCAATGCGGGGGCAACGAATACTTTCCGGGTATTGGGCAAACGTGCGGGTACCATTGTATTGTTGATAGATGTATTAAAAGGCTGGACGGCCACCAAGCTGGCCAGTATTCTGTTTTTTCTGGAAGTTATCCAGCCCAATCAAGTTCCCACCTTCAAATTAATATTGGGTTTCGCGGCCGTTTTGGGGCATCTCTACCCCATTTTTGTACGATTTAAGGGCGGCAAAGGAGTCGCTACTTCATTGGGGATGATATTGGCCATTGACCCGCTGGTTGCTTCGGTCTGCATTGTTATTTTTGTATTGGTATTGTTGGTATCTCATTATGTATCACTCAGTTCTATCATAGCCGCGTTTGCATTTCCGATGATGTTGGTCTTGGGTATTTTTGGGAAAGCCAGCACCTTATTAATTGTTTTCGGCTTTTTATTGTTTGCGGTTGTGGTCATTACCCACCAAAAAAATATTGTTCGTCTACTCAACGGCAACGAGAGCAGAGTGAATCTTTGGGGACGTCGCAAATAGCAGACTCTCGACTTCTTCTTGCTCCTTTGTTCATAGTACTTTGCAAGTTTATGCGTTATGTTTGCGTTTGAATACTAATTTGCGTTCAAATCAGCAACCATATTCTCCAAACGATGTCTATTACCCTCATTCTTATCATCATTACCGTCGGTATTAGTTGGTACGGCTTCCAAAACCCTTCTTTCCTCGACAAGTGCTTACTGAACCCAGTTCGGGTTTCTGCCCACAATGAATACTACCGTTTTGTTACTTCTGGCTTTGTCCATGCGGACTTTGGCCACCTGATTTTCAATATGTTTAGTTTGTATTTCTTTGGAGAAGCCATGGAAATGTTTTTGGGAGGTATCTTTGGGCCAAACGGTACTTTCTATTACCTCGCGCTGTATATTTTGGGTATTGTGGTCTCCGATATTCCTACCTTTATTAAACACCGCAAAAACAGCCGCTACAACTCCCTCGGTGCGTCGGGTGGCGTATCTGCATTGCTGTTTGCGTTTATTTTATTAGCTCCGCTCCAAAAAGTCTGTTTATACTTTGCCATTTGTATCCCAGGTTTTCTGTTTGGTGCTCTTTACATGGTGTATTCCTTCTATGAATCACGAAAAATGGGCGGCCGAGTCAACCACGATGCCCACTTATACGGAGCCATCTTCGGTATTCTTTTTATGGCCTTGCTCTTCCCCGCCGCTGTACCCAATTTTTTTGAACAGATAAGTACTTGGCGTCTGTTTTAGGCTTTTTACTTAGCTATTATCTCTTTTCATCATGACCAAAATCCAAATTCCTTTTTTGCTTGCCCTTTTTGTTTCGGTGGCGTCGTACTCGCAGGACGTATCTGTCCAATACGCCCAAAGCATTACGCCCAAAGACCTCGAACGTCACCTGCGCGTCATTGCTCACGATAGCCTCGAAGGCCGAGACACTGGCTCACCTGGCCAAAAAAAGGCCGCCGCCTACGTAGCCAACTTCTTCAAATCCATTGGCTTACAACCTATTGTTACTGATAAAGACGGTTCAAAATCCTATTTCCAACCCTATGGTTTGTATCAAAAAAGCTGGGGTGAAGTTTATCTAGCGACCGAAAAAGAGCAATACGAATTCCAGCAAGATTTTTATTTGAGCGGGCTACTCAATGTGCTTTCCGAAGAAAAAGTCTCTGTGGTTTTTGCAGGCTACGGCATCGAATCCGACAAATATGATGACTATAAAAGCCTCGATGTAACGGGCAAAGCCGTACTTATCCTTGAAGGAGAACCCAAAAATAAAAAAGGCAATTACCTGATTTCGGGCGACGAAAAACCCTCAAAATGGAGCAATGACGCGATGTCGTGGCAACGTAAAGTTAGTCTCGCCACGAGCAAAGGCGCAAAATATGTGCTGATTGTGTCAAATTTAACGGGTGATGATTTTGCCAAAGAAGTAACCAAGCGCGGTGTCATGAACCAGCGTTTCAACCGACTTTCGATGAAGCCTTACACCGAAAAAACCACGGGTAACGCCGCCTTTACCATTTCGCGTGCCATGGCGCTTGACTTGTTGGACATCAAAGCCAAAAAATTGGCAAAAATCGAAAACACCATCAGCAGCAAAGGCCAAAGTTTGGCGGGTAGCCTGCCCGAGCGCAGCGTACGGGTCAAAGCCGAGCGAAAAGAAAATATCGTCATGACCGAGAACGTGCTGGGTTTTTTGGAAGGAACCGATAAAAAAGACGAGGTCATTATGATTACCGCCCACCTAGACCACATTGGTATCTCGGCCGACGGCCAAATCAACAACGGTGCCGATGATGACGGCTCAGGCACGGTGTCCATTCTTGAATTGGCCGAAGCCTTTGCCAAGGCCAAAGCCGAAGGGCATGGCCCGCGCCGCAGTATTGTTTTTATGACCGTAACGGGCGAAGAAAAAGGGCTTTGGGGTTCGGAATATTACACCTCCAATCCTGTCATTCCGTTGGCAAATACCGTTTGTGACCTTAACATTGACATGATTGGCCGCGTAGACAACGCGCATAAATCCAACCCCAATTATGTGTACCTCATCGGCTCTGATAAGCTTTCGTCTGAGCTACACGCCATCAGTGAGGAAGCCAACAAGAAATCGGTCAATTTTGACTTAGATTATACTTTCAACAATCCGACCGACCCCAACCGGTTCTATTACCGCTCTGACCACTATAATTTTGCCAAAAACAAAGTGCCTGTTATATTCTATTTTACGGGCGTACACGAAGATTATCATCGTCCGGGCGACGACGTAGAAAAGATTATGTTCGACAAGCAGTCCAAGATTGTGCAATTGGTTTTTCATACGGCCTGGGAATTATCCAACCGCGAAGAGCGCATCAAGGTCGACAGCAATAAACCATAATCGTAGGTGCAGACGTAAAGCCTTCCCCTACCATCCTAAACCTCTTTCTTATGATTACGTTTGATACGCTTGC
The DNA here is from genome assembly GCF_024158025.1 of Runella salmonicolor. Taxonomy (NCBI): domain Bacteria; kingdom Pseudomonadati; phylum Bacteroidota; class Cytophagia; order Cytophagales; family Spirosomataceae; genus Runella; species Runella salmonicolor. The sequence continues at coordinate 349,139 of NZ_JAMZEL010000004.1, read as the reverse complement.
CGCTTTCCGCGCCCACATTGGGCAGTCGCTCGGAAGCAGCGAATGGGTGACCATCACCCAAGAAATGGTCAATGATTTTGCCAAAGCTACGGGCGACAATCAGTGGATTCACGTTAATACAGAATTGGCGAAGCTTTCGCCTTTCAAAACGACCATTGCCCACGGTTTTTTGACCCTATCGCTGGCCCCGAAGTTCATGTACGAAATGTATCAAGTACAGTCGGTCAAAATGGGGCTTAATTACGGAACCAACAAAGTGCGTTTTACCTCGCCCGTCCCCACGGGAAGCCGAATACGAATGCACGCCATCCTTAAAGAGGTAGAAGACCAACAACCAAACGGCGTCAAATCGGTGATAGAAGCCACCTTTGAACTAGAAGGCAGCCCCAAACCCGCCTGCGTAGCCGAATTGATTACGCTTATGTTTGAATGAAAATCAGAGACCAGAAAACGGAGTATGGAGAACGTATTTATGAACATGCTTTGTCTTCCGTATTTCCAGTCTCCGTGTTCCGAACCCTTTAAAATCAACCTAAAAACGAATTAAAATGCGTTTAGAAAACAAAGTTGCTATCATTACGGGCGGTGCACGCGGCATCGGCAAAGCTACTGCCGAAATATTTACCCGCGAAGGGGCCAAAGTCATCATCTGGGATATGCTTGACGCTGGTGAACAAACCGCGCAAGAACTCAGAGACAAAGGTTATTCGGCAGAATTTACTAAAATCAGCGTAACCGACGTACCCGCCATTGAAGCCGCCGCCCGCGACATCTTTGAGAGGTACGGTCAAATTGATATTTTGGTCAACAATGCGGGCATCACCCGCGACAAATCCTTGCTCAAAATGTCGTATCAGGAATGGGCGCAGGTAATAGACATCAACCTCAACGGTGTTTTTAACTGCACCAAAACGGTGGTTCCTTACATGGTTGAAAATAAATACGGCCGCATCATCTGTACCTCTTCGGTGGTAGGGCAAACGGGCAATTTTGGTCAAACCAACTACGTAGCCACCAAAGCCGCCATCATCGGCATGGTCAAAACATGGGCCAAAGAGCTTGGAAAATACAACATTACCGCCAACGCCGTGGCCCCAGGTTTCATCAAAACCGACATGACAGACCTGATTCCAGAAGAAGTACGCAATCAGACCGTGGCCGCAATCCCCGCAAAACGCATGGGCCTGCCAGAAGACATCGCCAACGCTTATCTTTACTTGGCTTCTGAAGAAGCTGGATATGTCAACGGACACACACTCAGCGTAAATGGCGGCGTAGCGTAAAATAAGTATGCTTGCATACCTTTTTTGAAAAATGTATCTTTGGGCAAAAGTCAAGAAAACTCATACACTTCATTATGGCATTCAAAGACACCCTTTTAGAAGGTCTGAACTTCAACCTTTCCGAAGAACATTTGGCGGTAAAAGAAGCCGCCCGCGATTTTGCCCAAAACGAACTTCTACCGGGCATTTTAGAGCGTGATAACGAGCAAAAATTTGACCCTAAACTCCTTAAACGCATGGGCGAGTTGGGGTTTATGGGCATGATGGTCTCGCCAGAATACGGCGGCGGCGGCATGGACACGGTATCGTACGTACTGGCGATGGAAGAGCTTTCTAAAGTAGATGCCTCCGCCTCGGTGATGGTTTCGGTCAATAACTCGTTGGTTTGCTATGGCTTGGAAGCCTACGGCACCGAAGAACAAAAACAAAAATACCTCACCCGATTGGCCTCGGGCGAAATAGTCGGAGCTTTTTGTCTTTCCGAACCCGAAGCTGGCTCAGATGCCACCTCCCAACACACCACCGCCGAAGACAAAGGAGAGCATTACCTCGTCAACGGCACCAAAAACTGGATTACCAACGGCGGCATTTCGTCGGTTTGTTTAGTGATTGCCCAAACCCACCCTGAACTCAAACACAAAGGCATCAACTGCCTGATTGTAGAAAAAGGTTGGGATGGGTTTGCGGTCGGAAAAAAAGAAGACAAGATGGGCATCCGCGCTTCAGATACGCATTCGCTCATGTTTAGCGACGTGAAAGTCCCCAAAGAAAACCGCATCGGTGCCGATGGTTTTGGGTTTAAATTTGCGATGAGTACCCTCAACGGCGGTCGTATCGGTATTGCGGCCCAGGCGTTGGGCATCGCAGCAGGGGCTTTTGAGCTTTCGTTGAAGTATTCCAAAGAGCGAAGAGCCTTTGGAAAGCCCATTTTTGAGCACCAAGCCATCCAATTCAAGCTCGCCGAAATGGCCACCAAAATAGAAGCGGCGCGCTTATTGGTATATAAAGCGGCACGACTCAAAGATGAAGGCAAAGACTACGTAGAAGCCGCCGCAATGGCCAAGCTTTTTGCGTCTGACGTAGCCATGTGGGCCACCACCGAAGCCGTGCAGATTCATGGTGGGTACGGTTATGTCAAAGAATACCACGTAGAGCGCATGATGCGCGACGCGAAGATTACGCAGATTTATGAAGGCACTTCTGAAATACAAAAATTGGTCATTGCCCGGGAGCTAATCCGGTAAAAACGAAAATTATCAAATCAATAAAGCGGGCCAACACCCGCTTTATTGATTTCGCAAAATGCTCCGCTTCTCCCCTACGGAAATCGTCATCACACACACCAGCATTTTATTCCCTCCCCTTGCTGTACCACATTTCTGCTTTCTAAAAAAATTGGCTGGTACCTTTCATGCCCAAGCAATGTCTTTTTTTACCAAAGTATCACAAACCCTCAAAACCAGATTATTTGGATTAAGGAAAGATTAGGACAAAACGCAAAATGCATCGTTTATTCCTCCGATTCTTTCTTTAAAAAAAATATTTTTCGAAAAAAGTACCCCTGAAATACAAAATTTCTCAATAGCCCTATTGGGGCAAAAAGCCCAAATAATCCAATTTTTACTGTTTTTATAAAAAAAAGTATGCGTTTTCTTGCAGGATTCGTGTACTTTTTTTTATATTGAAAAAAATTCCACACTTGTATTAGTTTTGTACAATTATTAGTTTTGTACAAATTTTAAAGAATATCCGTTTTTCGTAAGAATACAAGCAACGCACTTAACCATTACCCAATGGAAGATTATAATAAAATCATCGAATCGCTCGGAGTGAAGTTTATCAAGGCTCGTCACATCCGTATGCTGCAAACCATCACAATTAAAAACTTTTACGACGTCGAAAACTCGTTGATGATCCTCTATGATGGAGAGGTATTGTTTGCCAACGAAAAAATAGAAGTCGGCGATATGCTGTTCATCCCAGGTGGAAAACACGCGACCGTTACCTACAGCAGCGGCGACAACGTGCAACCCAAAGTGGTCAGCAACGAAGAATTCTTGACGCGTCGTGAGTTGTATTTCGACAGTTTGCGCGATGCCACTCAGGTTGGAAAAATTCCTCACTCGTTTGGTTTAGTTGCGTTTGATGCCAAGGTGTTTGATTCGGTCAACTTCTTTACGTCGTTGGACATTCCTCCTTTTATCATCAAAAACAATTCCTACTTGGGGCGCCTCATCGGCGAGATTCTTCAGGAAGATTTTAACGAGACTCCGGGGCGCGGCCGTATCATCAAAATCAAGACCGAAGAACTAGCCATTGAGGTGATTAGGTATATTTTGAAGAATAAGCTGTTTGTGGAGCAATTGGTGACCAACAGTACTTATTTCAAAGACCCACGCTTGATTGATATTTTTGCCTACATCAAAGATAATTTGGGGGGAGATTTATCCAACAAAGTGTTGGCCAACGTCGCCAACGTTTCCGAAGATTACGTAGGACAATACTTCAAAATGCTGACGGGTATCAACCCTCAGGATTATATTGAATACCAACGTATGGAAGAAGCCGTAACGCTGCTCCGTACGTCAAAGAAAAGCATTCGGGCCATCGGTGCCGAAGTGGGCTACAAAGACACCGCCTATTTCTGCCGTCGCTTCAAAATGATGTTTGGTATTCCGGCCGGCAAGATGCGCCGCCGCGAATCGCTGATGAACGTTTAAAGGTGAAAAATAGATTGACTTATAAAGCAGCTCATCTCAATGAGCTGCTTTATTGTTTTTGCGGGGTTTTGGCTTAAATTTGCTTAAAAAACGAAACCTTGTCCAAATATGAAAAAGCTATTTTACCTATCGCAAATTGTTGTTTTAGGTCTTTTATTTGCCGCACAGGCATTGGGCCAGATCAAGGGTGCATGGAAACAAACTTCTTCTGATGGAAAAACGACGATGTTAATTTGCTCAGACAATTACCTGATGGTTTCCCGTTACCAAGAAAAAGAATTTTTATACACAGAAGGAGGAGTTTATAGTTTAGCCAACGGCACTGTAACATACAAAAGTGAGTTCAATTCGATGGATACGTCCAAGGTGGGTAAGACCTTCAATTATAAAATTAATTTGACGGGCACTCAATTATCAGTTGAGGGCTTGGGTGAATGGCAACAAGTAGATAATGCCAATACTCCCGCCGCAGCCAATTATCGCATCACAGGCCGCATGGGCAACGACGGCAACATTGCTCCTATGCAACGCGGCGCACGAAAAACCCTCAAAATGCTTACTGGCACCCGCTTTCAGTGGGTAGCCATCAATCCTGAGACCAAGCAGTTTTCGGGAACAGGGGGCGGAACCTACACCATCAAAGATGGGAAATACACCGAAACCATTGACTTTTTTAGCCGCGACAACAACCGCGTTGGAGCTTCGCTGAGTTTTGATTATGAGCTTAAAGACGGCAAAGACTGGCACCATAGCGGCCTGAGCAGCGCTGGCGCCAAGATTTATGAAATATGGAGCAAAGAACAATAGCCTCTAAATGCCCAATCCCCAATACACACTACCGCTTAGAATGACCATTCCCCAACTCCACGATTTTTTTCGCACCTGTACAGGTGTATCGACCGATACTCGCCAAATTACCGAAGGATGTTTGTTTGTCGCCCTGCGCGGCGACAAGTTTGACGGCAATCTATACGCCAAAGACGCGCTCGAAAAGGGCGCAAAGTACGCAATTGTGGATAACCCCGAGATATCTGTGGATAACCGTTATCTGTTGGTGGATAATAGTCTGGAAGCGCTCCAACAATTAGCCGCTTTTCACCGACGCCAATTATCCATTCCAGTGATTGGCTTGACTGGCTCCAACGGAAAAACCACCACCAAAGAGTTGATTGCGGCGGTATTGTCCAAAAAATTCAGAACCTACGCCACCAAAGGTAATCTCAACAATCATATCGGCGTACCGCTTACCCTCTTGGCCATCGACGATAGCTACGAAATAGCAGTGGTGGAAATGGGCGCCAATCACCAAAAAGAAATTGCGCTTTTGAGCAGCATTTCCCAACCCACTCACGGTCTGATTACCAACGTAGGCAAAGCCCATTTAGAAGGTTTTGGCGGAATAGAAGGCGTCAAAATCGGGAAAGGAGAGCTGTATGATTGGTTGTCTCAATCGGCAGGTACGGTGTTTATCAACGGAGCTAATCCTACGCTCGTTGAAATGGCCGCCCAACGTTCTTTTGCGAAAAAAATCACTTATTTAACGGGCGAGCAGGCGCCTGTTCTGCTCGAAGATTCGCCGTTGGTGAAGTATCGTGATGCCGAAGGGAATCAAATCCAAACTCACCTGACGGGAAAATACAACTTTGAAAATATCGCCGTGGCGTTGGCCATCGGTACGCATTTTGGCGTTTCCAATGCATTGGCCAACCAAGCAGTAGCGGAGTACAATCCCACCAACAACCGCTCTCAAATCATCCAGAAAGGCACTAACACCATCATTATGGACGCCTACAACGCCAATCCCTCGTCGATGTCGGCAGCGGTTGAAAACTTTGGACGACTAAAAGCGGAACGGAAAATGGTGATTTTGGGCGATATGCTCGAACTCGGCGAAGAATCTCCCCAAGAACACCTGGCTTTGGGAAAATTAGTGGCACAACAACACTTCGACGTAGTGATTCTGGCGGGAAAACTCATGCAGGACGCCCTGCCAGCATTACCCAAAGCTTACTATTTCCCCGACAAATTTTCGTTACACAATTGGATTGTAGACCATCCGCAAACCAATATCCACGTGCTTATCAAAGGCTCGCGGGGAATGGGGCTTGAAACGGTTGTGCCCTATTTATAACAAAGATTAATAGCCTACGGCGTAGTCTTTTTTGAACGGTTTTCCAGACCACGCCTTTTGCTGCGTCCATTCGGTGTCGGGGTCGCTCCAAAATGGGTCGGTGGCGGGTAAACCCAATGGAATAAACCCTAAAGTGGTCAAATACATGCTTCCCGCGTTGGAATACGAATCGGCGATATTCGGTTGGTGCCCCGCAAAACCTAGCGTAAGCCAGCCATCATTGTCAAAAATTCCTTCTTGCGCAAACATCCGTTTCATAACCGCCGTGAGCGCACAGCGCACTTGAGCGGCGCTAACCCCCTCGGGCAATTGATGAATCAAAGCCGCATGGGTCAGCGCCTGAAACGCCCCCAAACGATACGTTACGCTACGGCCAAAGGCAGGAAAAGAACCTTCTGGGGATATTAATCTTTCCAAAAAATCGGCGTGCCGTTGCATTCGCTTGACCGCCAGGCCATAACGTTCCTGCAACGCCTTATGGTTGCCCGTGGGCGATTGTCGTTTGTTGGCTTCCAGCCACGTTTGCAGCACATCGACCATCATAGGCTGAATCACGAAAGAGTTGTAATAATCAGTGTGAAAAACTTCACCGTCCTTAAACCAGCCATCACCTACGTACCAATCTTCGATTTTTCGAACGCCAAATTCGATGCGATAACGGTCGGCTTCTTCACCGATGGATAACAAAAACGCTTCTACAATGGCCGCAAACAAGACCCAGTTATTGTTGGGCGGAACCACTCGACGCAATAACTTAAATTCTTCAATGACCCGTTTTTGGGTAACATTATCCAGCGGTTTCCAGAGTGCATCGGGGGCTTTAATCAGGGCTTGTGCCAGAAATGCCGCATCAACTAATGTTTGCCCCTCTTTTCTCCAAAGCATATAATCAGGGTGCGACGGATTTACGCTGTTTTCGATGCTTTTAAGGGCATAGCCCCGCATTTTTTTGCGCAGTTGCCCTTCTTCGGTGGCGTCGTCGGGTAGCGCAAGCCACGGCGCTACGCCTACGATGGTTCGGGCAAAGCCCTCTAAGTAGGCTACTTTTGCGTTTCGGTTGTCCCAAGCGGGGCTGTATTCTACTTTCCAGTTTTCTACCAACGTACCTTCTGCCAGATTTTTGAGCACAGGCTCGGCAATTTTATACAACAATTTGGCCCAATACAACCGGGCCGTATCATCGGCTTTAGTTACTTGAGCACCAGCCAAAGGTACACCGACCGCGCCCAAGCCCAACAAGGTATTTTTTTGAATAAAATCGCGACGATTCATAAAAGAGATAGCATTCTTACTTCATTAATTTCAAACAAACGGGCATCGAAACCTTGATTTCCTTTCGAAAAACAACAGATTATCAATAAATTATCGTTTACGCCTTGAATCAACAATATTCAATACATGAATAAGTTGTTGCTCTTCTAATACACTGTAATAAACCAAATAGTGAGGCTTTACTCTGAACTCACGAACGGAGCTGATAAGGTCATGCCTCCGACCAGCATAGGGCTGCTGCGACAGCATATCGATTGTGCTAATGAGGTAATCAGAAAAATTCTCGGAGACTTCAAAATTCCATTCTTCAAGTAGATACAATAGAATTTCCCTAATCTCTTCTTGAACATTGGACGAATACACTACTTGATAAGCCATTCTCTCACCTTGTTACGTAGTTCGTCGCTATTAATTCCTTCCTTTGGATTTTGTTGAAGAGAATCGTTGAGTGTTTTTAAAAATTCGGGCGAATTACTATCAAAATGAATTTCTCTACTCTGAAAAAAGAAACTAAGATTGGCATATAAATCTTCAATGTCCTGCTCATCGGTAAGCAAGTCTATTTGCTGATGTATCTTTGCTTTTAGTTCAACGGCAGACATGGCCCTAGTGCTTTTAGTTTAACCAAAGTTAGAAAAAAATGTCGGGAAGGCAAAAAAGAGACATTTACGGTCTAGTTTGCTATTGGAGATGCCTGACCACCTCCGCGCTTACTTCATTAATTTCAAACAAACGGGCATCGAAACCTTGATTTCCTTTCCCGTGGGGGTCAGTTTTCCCGTTTTAGTGTCACGGCTAAACACCACCACGTTGTCGCTGTCCTGATTGGCTACCAAAATCCATTTGCCAGTGGGGTCAATCATAAAATTACGGGGGGTTTTTCCCAGTACATTCTGATGGCCTACGTAGGTCAATTGTCCCGTTTTTTGATTAATGCTGTAAATCACCAAACTCTCGTGCGTGCGGTTGGAGCCGTACAAAAATTTACCATCGGGAGAAATGTGAATATCTGCGCACCACTTGCGGCCTGTGTAGTCGTCGGGGAGGGTCGTAATTGTCTGGAAAGGCATCAATTTGCCATCTTTGTAGTTGAAGCCCGTCACGGTTGCATCCAACTCCTGAATCACGTACGCAAACTTTCCATTGGGATGAAACGTAAAATGCCGGGGGCCAGCACCAGGAGTGGTAGCCGTAAAAGCAGGATTTCCGGGGGTCAGTTGGCCCGTTTCTGCGTTTAGCGAATAAGTCATGATTTTGTCAGTGCCTAAATCAGGAACAAACACATCACGGTTGTTGGGGGCGATATTGATCGAGTGAACGTGCGGTTTTTCTTGGCGTTCTGTATTGATGCTTTTGCCTTCGTGCTGGATGGTCTGGACGGGCTTCCCAACCGAACCGTCGGCCTGAATGGGCAGTACGCTCAGACTCCCGCCGCCATAATTACCAACAATAACCCATTTCCCAGTTTTATCAACCGTTATGTGGCATGGCCCTACGCCACCCGCCGACTGCGTGTTTAGTAAAGTCAAACTTTGCGATTGCTTATCAAATGAAAAGGCACTTACCGCCCCTCCACTCATTTCGGCCACAGAATATACAAAACGTTGGTCGGGCGAAAACGCCAGAAACGATGGATTTTTAACCCCCTTCCCAATCGTTACGGGAGTAAGGTCTCCCGTTTTGGAATTAAACTGATAGACATAAATCCCTTCGCTGGCTTTGGAAGTATAGGTACCTATAAACAGAAGATGGCCTGTATTTTGGCCATTTGATACAACACTCATTAGATATAAAAGCCCAAAGAGGAGAAGGCTGGCTCTTTTCATGTCTTAAATCGGTTAAAAAGAAGTGATAACTATCGTTTTTTTCGCTCTTTTTCTAAAGTAATAAAAAAAATTCTTTTACCCACGATTCCGGCACTAGTTTTGGGGTTTGTCATGAATGTTAAAAAAAATGCATAACTTTTGGTCTTTATTTCAGTTCAGGATAGTATCTTAATTTACATACTCATATACGTTATGAAAGGCATAGTTTTTACCGAGTTTCTCGACATGGTTGAGCAAAACTTCGGTTATGAAATGGTTGACACATTGCTCAACGAGTCGGAATTACCTTCAGGAGGCATCTATACAAGCATCGGCACTTACAATCACCAAGAAATGGTAAACCTGCTTGTTACCCTGAATATGGAAACTAAAATCCCCGTTTCACAGCTATTGAGAACTTTTGGTCGCTACCTGTTTCAACGTTTCACTAAAATATACAGTCATCTGATTGATAAAGCCCCCGATGCTTTTACCTTTCTGGGTTCTATCCACAATTACATCCATGTTGAAGTACGAAAGCTATACCCAGATGCCGAACTGCCCCATTTTGACATAGAACAACCCAATACCCGTACCTTAGTAATGTACTACTCGTCTGTCAGAAGCATGGGAGATTTGGCGTATGGCCTTATTGATGGCGCAATGAAACACTACGGCGAAACGGCAACGATAACGCAGGAACTTCTTCAAGAAGACGGTAGTAAGATAAAATTTGTGATTGAAAAGTAGTATGCAAGACATCGAAATTCTACAAAGACGGGTAGAACGGGAACGCAAAGCTCGCCTGCAAGCCGAGGCAATTCTGGAAGAAAAAGCTTTCCAACTCTATCAAACCAACGAAAAACTGCGGCTCCTCAACGAAAACCTCGAACAACAAGTTATTGAAGGTGGCGCCAAACTTCAAAAAAGTGAAAAAAGATACCGACAGCTCATTGAGTCTGTGCAGGATATTATTTATAAAATTTCACCTAAGGGATATTTTACGTTTGTGAACCCCGTGGTGGAACAACGTCTTGGGTACTGCCCTGACGAAATCATCGGGCATCATTTTACCGAACTGGTAGTGCCCGAATACCGTGAGAAACTCGTCAATTTTTATTGGGAAATGGTGCACTTTCAAAAAGAAAGCACCTATAATGACTTCCCAGTCTACAAAAAAAATGGCGAAATTGCTTGGATTGGGCAAACGGTGCGGCTTATCGAAAATGAAGGAAATGTAGTGGAGCTGGTCGCAGTAGCGCGCGACATTACCGAACAGGTAGCCACCGACGACGCCCTTCGCACTACCCAAACCCGGTTATCAACCCTTATCACCAACCTACAAAAAGGAGTCTTGGTAGAAGACGAAAACCGCAAAATTATCCTAGTCAATCAATTATTCTGCGACCTTTTTGAGATTACCGCCCCCGCCGAAACGTTGATCGGGGTCGATTGCTCACAATCGGCTGAACAATCAAAACACCTCTTCAAAAATCCAGAAGAATTCGTCAAACAAATCAACGATTTGCTGGCCAAACAAGAAATCTGCATCAATGAAGAATTACACATGGTCAATGGTCGCATTCTTGAACGCGACTATATTCCGATTTTTTTGGAAGGACAATACCGAGGGCACCTTTGGAAATATGCGGATGTAACCGAACAGTTTCTGGCCAGAGAACAAATTCGAAAAAGCGAAGAAAAATACCGTGGCATCATGAACAACATGGAGCTCGGCCTCATTGAAGTAGACCAGGAGGACCGCATTGTCCGGGCCTACGACCGCTTTTGTCTGATGATGGGCTACACAGAAGCAGAACTCATCGGCAAAGGGGCATCTGATTTATTCTTGCCGCCTGAATTTCGCGGAATATTTGAGCAGCATCAGTCGATAAGAAGCGAGGGCAGGGCAACGTCGTACGAAGTTCAAATGATGAAAAAAGACGGAAGCCGCATCTGGGTCATTCTTAGTGGCGCACCCATCATGGACGAGCACGGCAACATCGTAGGTTCTATGGGAATCCACTACGATATTTCAGCACGGAAACACCTGGAACAAGAACTAGCCCTCGCCAAAGAAATTGCGGAAGAGGCGCGTCAGGCTGAAAAACAGTTTTTGGCAAATATGAGTCACGAAATTCGTACTCCGCTCAATGCCATCATTGGAATGACCCACTTATTGTTTGACACCCGCCCCAGCAAACAGCAATACGAGTACCTTGATATTCTTAAATCATCGGCTGATTTTCTACACAGTCTTATCTCAGATTTACTTGACATGGCAAAAATTGAAGCTGGACGCATCGAAATTCAGAACCATCCATTTGATTTAGTGGGTCTTTTAAGAACTACCCAACGGGTATTTCAAATCAAGTTGGAAAATCGCCCCATTGAGTTGGATTTAATGATTGACGGTCGTATTTCGGGCAATTATCTGGGCGACGATGTGATGTTAAATCAAATCCTGCTCAATATCATTGGCAACGCTGAGAAGTTTACGGAAGAAGGAACGATTGAAATAACGGTAAAACTCAAGAAAGAAGACAATGAAACCTGCTGGATTGAGTTTAAAATAGCCGATACCGGCATCGGGATTCCGAAAGAAAAACTGGACTTAATTTTTCAGAAATTCAAGCAGGTCAACCCACAAGGACACAAACACAAAGGCACTGGTCTGGGGCTATCTATAACCAAACAACTCGTTGAATTGCAAGGCGGTACCCTAACGGTAAAAAGCCATGAAGGAGAAGGAACCACTTTTACGTTTACCCTGCCATTTCAAAAATCCGACACCGAGATTGTTAAAAACGACTATACAATTGAAGAAGGTGCGGCCAATTTAGAGCTGTGCAACCTGCTCGTTGTGGAAGATAACATCATGAACCAACGCTACATCAGCGGCTTACTCAATAAATGGAATATTCCGTTTACCATCGCCATTGACGGCAGAAAAGCGGTAGAACAAGCCCATAAACAGCATTTCGATATTATTCTTATGGATATTCAAATGCCAAATATGGACGGCTATGAAGCAACGTTGACCATTCGAAACACGAATAATCTCAACCAAAATACGCCCATTGTTGCCCTTACCGCCTCGGCAATGATGGATCAGAAAAACAAGACGAAGGCGGTCGGAATGAATGATTTTATCACCAAGCCATTTACTCCGTCGCAGCTGTTAAGTGTTATTCAAAAATTCCTCAAAGTAGAGAACCTACCTACACCCTCCCCAGTTTCTCTCTCTGAGCCAACATCTACTCTTCTCAATTTTTCTCGCCTCAAAGAATTGTACGGCGACGACAATGAGTACATTCTGGATATGATGGAAACTTTTCTGACTGATGCACTACCCGATTTTTCGGGCTTTCAGGCATTAATAAATACCAACGACTGGGTGACTTTGAGCAAGTTGGCACACCGACTAAAACCTAGCCTTGGGATGGTAGGACTCACGGATTTAGAAAAAACAATGGCCGAAATTGAAAACCAAGCCCGTAAGCAACCAGAAGCTGAAAGTTTACAGCTACTTTTAAACCACGTCAATGCCCAACTCGAAATAGGCGTAAAAGAAATTAAAAGCGAAATTGAGAAGCTGAAGCTATAACACCTTTCGTAAAGAAGATACAATATGCTCCACCATTGAGTCAAACCAGATTTATTGGTGTAAGTAACTATCGTAAAGCAGGAATCGGAAGCAAATCCATATCGGTAAAATCCTTGTTCTCTCCCGCCATTCCCCAGATGAAAGAATAGCTGGACGTACCGCAGCCCGAGTGAATCGACCACGGCGGCGAAAGGATCGCTTGGTGATTGGCTACCCACAAATGACGCGTTTGTGTAGGCTCACCCATGAGGTGCAGCACTCCGTGGTTTTCTGGCACGTCAAAGTAGCAGTAGGCCTCCATGCGTCGGTCGTGCGTGTGGGCAGGCATCGTATTCCAGACGCTCCCCGTTTGGAGTACCGTCAATCCCATCACCAATTGGCAGCTTTGAATACCGCCTTCATGGATGTATTTGTAAATGGTACGTTGGTTGGCCGTTTCGACCGCACCCAGATTAACCGGCGACGCTTCTTCTTTGGTAAAAGCCCGATTGGGGTACGTATGATGCGCTGGCGACGACAGCAGAAAAAAGCGCGCAGGGTTCTCTACATTTTGACTGCTAAAAATCACATTCTGAGTACCTTTTCCGAGGTACAAACAACCTAATTTGTCCAGTTCAAACATGACTCCGTCGGCCATGATACGGCCTTTCCCTCCCACATTGATAATGCCCAGTTCGCGGCGATCCAGAAAATAGGCAGCTTTGAGGGCATCATGTGTTTCAAGCGCAATGGTACGCTCAAGCGGCATTGCACCGCCCGTCAACACCCGGTCATAATGCGAATACACCCATTCGATTTGATTGGGCGTAAACAATGTTTCAATCAGGAAGTTTTCGCGAAGCTCTTCAGTATTCATCTGGGCCGTTTCTTTACGGCTGCTTTCGTGCCTTATTTGCATTTGAGTTCTTTAATTAAATATATAATAATCTACTGTATTACAATTATTTACCTCCCCATCCAACCGCCATCTACGGTCAAAACTGTACCATTTACGTAGTCAGAAGCCGAAGATGCCAAAAACACGGCTGGGCCTTTGAAGTCATCTGGCTCGCCCCAACGACCCGCCGGAATACGGTCCAAAATGGACTTGCTGCGGTCGGCATCGGCCCGCAATGCGGTTGTGTTATCTGTAGAAATGTATCCAGGCGCAATCGCGTTGACGTTGACCCCTCTGCCCGCCCATTCATTGGCGAGAGCTTTTATGAGACTCCCAACCGCGCCTTTGCTCGCGGCATAGCCAGGGACGTTTATCCCCCCTTGAAAAGTGAGCAGCGAAGCCGTGAAGACAATTTTTCCATACCCTCTTTGCATCATTTCTTTGCCAAATTCTCTGGCCAAAATAAACTGCGCATCTAGGTTGATAGACAGTACTTTATCCCAATACTCATCGGGGTGGCTAGCCGCTGGTTCGCGTAGGATAATGCCCGCGTTATTGAAGAGAATATCAATGCGAGAATGTTCTTCTTTTACTTGATTAATAAATGCGTATAATGAACTGCGGTCGCCTAAATCAGCTGCGTAGGGGCTGAATTCCCGGCCCAATTGACGCACGGCTTTTTCAATTTCACTTCCTTGCAACGGCATTGACCGCGACACCCCGATGATGTCGGCTCCCGCTTCGGCGAGACCCGTGGCCATTGCCAAGCCAATTCCTCGATCACAGCCCGTTATCAATGCCACTTTACCCGTCAAGTCGAAGTTTTTCATTTTTTCTGATTTTAATTTTTTTTAGAAATTTGGATAAAAGGCATTGTTATCCATTTGCTTTACCTCATTCTATTTATCCATTGCCGTATTCAAGTTTAGTTCACAATTTTAGTACATTACAAATATTTTGTTGACTTTTTTTATGCAATCGTTGTCGGTAACGTTCCCAAAATGCCAGGAACAGAGTTTATCTTGTTTTTTTTTGAGTTGTTTACCAAAAAGACGTATCTTCACTTCTCAAAAGAGAATCCTTTACCCAGAACAAAAAAATTGTACAAAACCAATAATTAAGACTGTGGAGATAATTACCATAAAAGATATAGCTAAGGCGCTCAATCTTTCAACTTCTACAGTATCGAGGGCGCTGCGGGGGAGCTACGAAATTAACCCTGAAACCAAGCGACTGGTTATGGAATATGCCGAGCGGATGAACTACCGCCCCAATCCCATTGCCCTGAGTTTGAAAGAAAACCGTAGTCGTTCGATTGGCGTAATTATTCCTGAGATTGCCAACAACTTCTTCTCACAGGCCATTAACGGCATGGAGTCCATCGCCTATAATCGCGGGTACCATGTCGTGATTTCGCAAAACCACGAATCCTACGAGCGTGAACTGGTCAGTACACAATACCTAGCCCAACGCCGGGTAGACGGGCTTTTGGTCTCTCTTTCGGGAGAAAGCAACGACCTAGAGCACTTTAAAGAGCTGCAAACCAAAGGCTTACCAATTGTGTTTTTTGACCGCGTACCACAGGACTACATTACGCACAAAGTAATCGCCGATAACTTTGCGGGAACGTACGAAGCCACTGAGCACCTGATTAAACAAGGTTTTCGCCGCATCGCCCACTTGACCAGCCCTTCGTGGCTTTCCATTACGTATGAACGGTTGGAAGGCTACAAAAAAGCCCTCCAAAATCACGACATCCCCATTGAAGACTCTTACATCAAGTATTGCAGTCACGGGGGGATGATTTTCGAAGAAGTTGAGCAGGCAGTCATGGAGTTGATTAACCATCCCAACCGACCCGATGCCGTTTTTACGGCTGGCGACCGCCTTACCACCACGTGCATGTCGCTGATTCGGCGAGAAGGGCTGCGTATTCCCGAAGACATCGCTATCGTTGGATTTACCAATTTGATGACGGCTGATTTGCTCAATCCCGCCTTGAGTGCCGTTCGTCAGCCAGCGTATGAGATGGGGCAATTGGCCACCGAATTTTTAATCGACCTGATTGAGCACCCGAAAGCGACGATTCGGTTTGAAACGAAAAAATTGGACACGCATTTGGTCATTCGTGATTCTTCCCTCAAAGCCACTCCGTAATCC
This sequence comes from Runella salmonicolor, assembly GCF_024158025.1. NCBI lineage: Bacteria > Pseudomonadati > Bacteroidota > Cytophagia > Cytophagales > Spirosomataceae > Runella > Runella salmonicolor. The sequence continues at coordinate 333,284 of NZ_JAMZEL010000004.1, read as the reverse complement.
TAAACTAGACCAATGCTTCGTTTTTTGTGCATTGCCTGTTTTCCTTTTTTTTTACAGGCCCAAACCCGCGATACCCTCGCAGCCTTCCGACCCGATTCTACCTTCTTTGTACGCACCAAAGGGGCCCTGGCTTACCTCAATTATGGGGTGGGTGAAGATCGCCTCGGAGGCGCAAAAATGGGGTATGTCGATTCGCTGGTATTGCTCAAAGTCACCGCTAAATATAAAGACCTTTATCGGGTACGTTTGACCGACCAACTGTCGGCGTGGATTCCGCAAACCCTCACCAAACGTGATACCAACGTACGGCTCCCCTCGGTACAATATTTAACGGCTTCTTGGCGCGTATCTGGCGATAATCGCCAAGATTATGTGTCCATCCCATTACCCGAGCGACTGCCCTACCGCAGCCGTCAGGAGATAAATCCAGCTCGGATTGTGGTGGACATTTTCGGGGTCACGGCCAACACCAACTGGATTACGCAACTTCGCACGGCAAGAGAGATCAAAAACATTGATTATGAACAGGTTGCCGATGAGCAATTCAGGATTATCATTTCCCTGTGCCATGCGCAACATTGGGGTTATGCCATCGGCTACGAAGGTCGTCGGCTAGTGATACGCGTTACGCATCAACCCGAAAAATTACGCCTTCGTGACCTGACCATCGCGGTAGACGCTGGCCACGGCGGTAGCAACTTAGGCGCTCGTGGCCTGCGGTCTAAGCAATACGAAAAAGACTTTAATCTCAGCATTGCCCGACATTTACAGAAAGAACTTGAACGCAAGGGGGCAACCGTCCTGATGACCCGCAACAATGATTCACTGATCAATAACACCGACCGCGTACTGAGCCTTCGTAAACTCAAACCCGACTTGCTCATTAGTATTCACAACAATGCGGCGGGCGATACCACCAAAACCAAAGGGACAAGTACGTACTATAAACACCTTGGATACAGGCCGTTGAGTCAAGCCATATTGGAACGATTGTTGGAAATGGGGTTGACCGAATACGGCAATGTCGGCCGTTTTAATTTTGCGCTCAACAGCCCTACCGAATACCCCAATGTGCTGGTAGAAGGATTATTTTTAAGCCACCCCGACGACGAGGCGCTTATTTTAGAAGACGCTTACCGCAAAAAAATGGCGAAGCAGATTCGAAAGGGCGTAGCAGATTGGCTAAAACAAGTCAGAAAGCAACGTTCGTAAAAATAGATTATGTAATTTTAGGGGCGCTTTGGTAAACGCCTCGACCCTATGCCTTTTATTTATTTTATACTCCTGTTTATGCATTCTGCTGTTCCAGAAATCCACTTGGCGAAAGGCCAATCAACCACACTGTCACAAAATCATTTTCGACATGCCACCGACGGAAAAGAAGCGCCCCAGTCTACGTTGGTCAAACTGAGTTTTGACGACGAATACCTATCCGTTGATTTTCAGTGCTTGCAAAATCCGTTTTGGAGCCAAAACACCTACACAAAGCATAATACCGAAATGTGGAATCAGGAGGTTTTTGAGCTGTTTATTGCCGAAGGCAGCGCCACCCCCACGCAGTATTTAGAATTAGAAATCAACCCCAACAACGCGCTGTTTGTGGGTTGGATTGACAATCCGACGAAAGAAACACCCCAAAAATTGACGTTTGTGCCTTACGAAAAAGCAGGTATCAAACACGAAGTGAAAGCAAATGGCGATACTTGGTCGGGCAAAATGCAGATTCCGTGGGTTTTATTGGGGGGCAAAAAAGATACCTATCGCCTGAATTTTTACCGGATTGTGTCACTTCAACCCCACCCAAATACCGATTGGAAATGCACTCCTGCCGACTGTGATTTTACATGTTGGAGCCCGTCAATGAGCGGCGCTACGCCCCGTTTTCACCGCCCCGATGCTTTTGGAATCTTGCATTTAAAATAGCCTATTCCACCGTCAGATAAATAATATTGGTGGGCGTAAGCAGGTGCTTTACTGTTACTGGATTTCCTTCTTTTATTTTCTCAAATGTCTCTGCTTGCTCTACATCCACTTTCATAAGACTGTGAGAAACAGGGTGTTTTAGCCATATTAAATAAGAATGCGAGGTCCCACTTTTGCTTGAGCGATGCACGATAAGCTCTTTTTTTTCAACGGGGACCTTAGCCATTTCGGTAAAATCAGACTTAGGATACAGCATAAATTTTCGCACGATTTTGACCGCACTAGACACCCCACCCCCCACAAGCCATAGCCAAAAAGGCAATAATGCAAATGTATAAAGTACCGTGTCAGGTATGGGAAGAATGGCCAATAAGCGACTCCCCATATCTTGTAAAACCTTCAGCATATCTTTGGGCAAAAACCACAAACTAAAAAAACAAATCCAAAAGACTGTCGGCCAAATCCACCAGATAATTTTATAAGTGATTTTAATGACGTTATCAATTTGGTCAACGGCGCGGTCGGCATAAAATTCAGTTTTAGGAATTGCATTCATAAGACCAGAAAGGTTGGGAGGGTGAATTTAAAAATTTGTCGCCACATTCTCCTATTTTGTTTCAATCCTATTCGGAGCTTCTTCTGGCAACGTTGCCGACAACGATTGCATAAAAAAATGCAATAAATGAGTTGTTTTGTTATAATTTAACCAGTAATCTCGTACAGGATTCCTCGTTTTATCAAACCAACTTCATGAAATCATTTCTTCGGATTTTCTTTTTGCTGGCCTTGACTGCCTTTCGTCCAGTGGATGAAAAACTCACCATTTTTCTGTGCGGTGATTCTACGCTGGCCCCCAAACTACCCGCCGATGCGCCCGAAACAGGCTGGGGCATGGTGCTGCCCGAATACTTCAATACCGACGCCGTACAGATTCAAAACCACGCCGTCAATGGTCGCAGCACCAAGAGTTTTATCACTGAAGGGCGCTGGCAAAAAGTGGTGTCTCAAGTCAAAAAAGGAGATTGGGTTTTTATACAATTTGGCCACAACGACCAAAAAGTAGCCGATACGACCCGTTCGGCTCCCGCGCAAACGCTATACCGCCAAAACCTGATTCGGTTTGTGAACGAAACCCGCGCCAAAGGCGGCAACCCGCTGCTGATTACACCCGTTATGCGGCGCAAGTTTGACGAAAAAGGGGCATTTGTCGACCAGCACGGCGAATACCCGCAAGTGGTAAAAGACGTAGCCAAAGAACTAAAAGTGCCGATGATTGACCTGCACGCCAAAAGTCAAGCAGTGATTGAAAAACACGGCGTGGAAGGTTCAAAAGCGCTGTTTATGCATTACGTCGGTGGTATTTATCCCAAATTTCCCAAAGGCATCGAAGACAACACCCATTTTTCCCGTTACGGTGCGTCGGTCATGGCGAGCTTGGTCGTGGAAGGCATCATGGAATTGCCGATTGACTTGAAAAGCTTCGTCAAAAAATCAGAATTCACGAACAAATACTCTTACGAGCTTCCCCATTATTATACGCCCGTTTTTCGCAAAGACACCTTCAATATTGCCCGCTACGGTGCTAAGGCCGACGGCTTAACGGTGAATACAAAAGCCATTAACCAAGCCATCGATGTATGTCATGCCGCGGGCGGCGGCACGGTCTTAGTGCCCGCAGGTCTGTGGCTTACGGGCCCGATTGTGTTGAAAAACAACGTCAATCTGCACATTGCTAAAAATGCTTTATTGCAATTCAGCCGCAATCACGACGATTATCCAATCGTCGTCACCACTTGGGAAGGCCAGGAATCATACCGCTGCCAAGCCCCTGTTTGGGGTGTAGATTTGACCAATATCGGCATTACAGGAGAAGGTGTACTCGACGGTGGCGGGGAGGTGTGGCGCGCCATCAAACGCGACAAACAAACCAATTCGCAATGGGCAGCGCTGGTAAAATCAGGTGGCGTGGTAAGCGATAAAAACGACTTATGGTACCCATCAGAAAAATCCAAAAAAGGGAATAATTTGCCCAATGCAGGGCGAATTCTGAACGGCATTCACCCAACGCCCGCCGAATTGGAGTCTTACAAAGATTTTTTACGCCCCAACATGATTAGCCTCACGCGCTGCAAAAACGTGTTGCTAGAAGGTGTCAAGTTCCAAAATTCTCCCGCTTGGACCATGCACCCGCTGCTCTGCGACCACGTCAGCATCCGCAACGTGACCGTCAAAAACCACTGGTACGCCCAAAACAGTGACGCGCTCGACCTCGAATCTTGTCGCAACGGCATCGTGGAAGGTTGTACCTTTGATACAGGCGACGACGGCATTACCATCAAATCGGGGCGCGATGAGCAAGGCCGCAAACGCGGCGTACCGACCGAAAACTTTATCATCAAAGATTGCAAAGTGTACCACGCCCACGGCGGCTTTGTGATTGGCTCAGAAATGTCGGGCGGTGTCCGAAATTTATTTGTCTCCAACTGCATTTTCATGGGTTCTGACGTGGGCCTGCGCTTCAAAACCGCCCGTGGGCGTGGCGGCGTGGTGGAAGACATCTACGTAACCGACATCAACATGACCGAAATCCCCGGCGAAGCTATTCTTTTTGATATGTATTACGCCGCCAAAGACCCCGTATCGCAAGAAGGCGAGTCCAACGAATTGCCGACCATCAAAGCCGAGCCATTGAACGAAGGCACGCCACAGTTCAAGAATTTTTACATCAAAAATATTATCTGCCAAGGAGCCGAAACTGCCATTTTGGTGCGTGGCTTGCCCGAAATGAGCATCAAAAATATCAACATCGAAAATGCCGTCATTGAAGCCAACAAAGGTTTGGTGTGCGTGGAAGGTGAAAATATCAACCTCAAAAACGTAACGCTGCTGACCAAGGACAAAACCGTGATGCAAGTACAAAACAGCAAAAACGTAGTGCTCGACGGCATCAGGTACGGAGCCGAAAAAGATGTATTGTTGAAGGTGATGGGCACTCGCTCCGAAGGCGTTCGTTTGCTGAATACCGATGCGGGAAAAGTAAAGAAAGATATTGAATTGGGTGTTGGAGTGAAGGGAAAGGTGGTGAGTAAGAAGTAAGAAAGTGTTGACGTTGGTGTTTTTTCACCAACGTCTTCTGATTAGGATTACCGCTCAGATTTTAATAAAAACACACCTGCCCCCAACGCCAACACTGCCAAACCCAATTGAATGTAGGCAGAGGCTTGGCCGCTTTCATTATCAGCGTCAATTTTTAAGCCCAGTACTTTCACCGATGCCGAGCTTTTCTGAAATTTCTGAACACCATTATACCCCAATACAATGGCAAGGACGATAAGAACGATTCCCATTATTTTTTTCATATCACGTAGAAGTTTAAAGTAGTGTATTGCTCCCTTTGGAAGCCTAAAGAAGTATGCCAGTAAAAAAAATAAGGCTTTTAGTATCTCAAAAACCGCAAACGCTTCCCGACCTGCTTCATCCATTCTCGCGCCATGAGTTCGTGGGCAAAAACCGTGGGGTGAACACCGTCCCAAATCCAGTATTCAATGGGGGCTTTTTGGATGGCTTTCTCAAAAACGGCGGGATAATCTATCAAAACGGCATCAAATTCGCGGGCCAATTTTCGTACTACGGCTTGGCGCTTGCTGGTATCGTCCCGCCATTGTTCCCAATGTTCGATGCGTTTGCCTACGGGATAGACGAAAGGAATTCCTAACACAAACAAAATCTCAGGATTGGCGCGTCGGCAATCAGTTAGAAGGCTGCGGAAGATAGTTTCAAACTCTTCGGCGGTGGTGGCTTCGGCAGGTTTGTTGATCGTAGCACCCGTATCATTGATACCAACCAAAATACTCAACACATCGGGCTTGAGATTGAGCGTGTCGGTTTCCCAACGTTTCTGCAAATCCGTGATTTTGTTGGCGCTGATGCCACGGTTGTAAAACGTAAAACCTGCTTCGGGAAAATCCGCCCCGATACGACTCGCCACCGAATACGCATACCCATGCCCCATGATGTGGTTGGGATCGAGATTGCGACCACGGTTGCCGTCGGTGATGGAATCCCCCTGAAATAAAAACGTGAAGGCTTTTTGGGGTTTGGGCGAGGAAGTTTTTGGGGAAAGAGTAAGCTCTGTTGCCAGTCCTGTTAAGGCGGCTGATTTTAGAAATTTTCGTCTTTGCATTGCTATTTGATGCAATTATAGTAGTTCTTACATAAGCTGCCAATCCTTAAACTCGCCGTAGGAGATTAACAAAATAGAAACTATTTTGCTAGGGCATCTAATTGCTGTTTATCAATTTTTGCAAGCAATTGATTGACCAAGCCAGTCTTATGGGCTACGGCTTCCTTAAGCGTATTGAATTTTCCCATTTTCTTTTTGGGAGAGTTCCGTTTCGAGGTCATCAAATTTGTCTCCATATTTCAATAGTATTATTTCTTTTTGAGAATAACAAATCCGTCATATTTTTCATTCCTTTCAAAAGGTACCAACCCTTTATCTGATAGCCCTAAAACAGTCAAAGTATGAGCCACTTTTTCTATCTCTTTAGTTAAAATGATACTGTACAATCGTGTTCTATGGGCTGTACTTCCTGAAAAAGCAATCTTTGCCTCAGGATTATGAGACAAAAATGCCAGTATTGTTTGTATAACCGTCGCTAAAATCTTTTCCATGTCACCATTTTTACTTTCCACAAATACATCCAGCGAACCATCAGGTAAAACATCTGCTAAAGTTAAACTGAAAAAATCAGGCAAGTCAGTTTGCTGATATACGATAACTTTAAGAATCTCTTTTTCTCCAATACTTGTAAATTCATACCTATAAGCGTTTTCTAAAATTACAAAATCGTAAAAAGGTTTATCCATTGATTACTTGGTTTTTAGCTACCAAAATTGGGGATGTTACCCTTCATCCCCGCTAATCAAACTCTTTTGCTTCTTGGCACCGGCGGCTTGGTTGAGGCGGTACATCACCGTGAGGTTAATCTGACGGGCACGCATTCCCGCCGTTCCATAGGTGTAGAAATTGGCCCCTTCAAACGTAGAACGCATGTATCGGGAGTTGAACACGTCGATGACGTTGAAGGTGAGCGTGCCTTTGCCTTTCAGGATTTCTTTGCTGAAAGCCAAATCCACAAACGCGCGCGCTTTACGGCTTCCTTGCGGGAGTTGCTGTGGTGCTTCGTAGTTGGCGCGGAGTTGCAAGTCGGTTTTGGGGGCTAAAGTAAAACGGGAAGTTTGGCGCGCAAACCAACTGTACGTATCGGCTTTAAAGGAGGCATCTAGGTTTTGTCCGTCGGTAATGGCACGGAAGAAGTTGAAGTTAAAATCCAGTTTCCACCATTTTACGGGCGTGTAGGTACTGGTAAATTCGGCCCCAAAGGCATCTTCCGTGGCTAAGTTTTCGGGACGTGTATTGGAAAAACCTTGCGCATCGACGCGACGGATACGTAACACCTTGCCCGTAGTATGACGATAATAGATAGATGAGGTAAACGAGCCTTTTTCGAAATAATTGATGTGTCCAAAATCATACGAATTGGTAAACTCAGGGTTCAAATCAGGGTTTCCAGAGAAAAAGTTACGTTGGTCGGAGAAAGTAACGTACGGACTCAAATCATTGTAGGTGGGGCGACGCACGCGACGGCTATAACTTACCTGTAAGGCATTGTCTTTGTTTAGGCTATACGTAGCGTGGGCGCTGGGAAACAAATTGGCATAATTGCGCGGATTGGTCTCGTTGGTCTCGCGCAGAATGGTCGTAATGTCCGTTATTTCGGCGCGCAAGCCCGCTTGGTAGCTTATTTTCCCCGTTTTATTGCCAATGATTCCGTACCCTCCGTAGATGTTTTCTTTGTAGATAAAATAATTATCCAGTCCCGGAAGTGTCTCAAATACGCCTTGGTCATTGCGTTGGGTCACGATATAATCATTGACCATATCCCTAAAACTGGTACGAACACCCGTCTCAAATTTTCCTTCTTTCCCAACGGGGTGAATATAATCCAACTGCACCAAAAACTGGTTTTCATACTCATCGTTTAGCGATTTTTGAAGCAGATTTCCTGCCTTATTGGGTGATCCGTTGGCAAACACGCTACTTTGCGTAAAGGTCTGGTCGGAGCGCTCCCAGTAGGTCAGATAGCGCACGTCGGCCGTCAGTTCTTGTCCTTTTTTATTGTACGTTTTCTTGTACGTGAGGGCGTATTCCGAATAAGGTTCTGCTTCCGTTTCTCGCTGTTGGCGGTCGGTAATGGCACTTAGATTATTGAGGGTATTGATGTAATCTTTGTACTGGTTATCTGTAATCCGCAGCACATCCGTACGCCGAAACTGGTAGGAAGCCGTCAGAATGTTTTTCTCATCAAAAAAGTAATCTAAGCCTCCACGAATGGTATTGGCTACGGTTTTGACCTGACTGTTAGTGGTTTGCTGCAACAGCGTTGTGGTATCTTTTCCACGTACCTCTTGGTACAATCTACCCGCGCCGATGGGCACACGGTACGCAATCCCGTAGTTAAGGAAAAAATTCAGTTTGTTTTTGCGGTAATTGATATTGGCAGCGATGCCGTAATTGGGACGAAAACCCGTTACGACCTCAAACGAGCCGTTGAAGCCCTGTTTGCGTTCTTTTTTCAATACAATATTAATAATCCCCGACATACCCTCGGCTTCGTAGCGGGCCGAAGGGTTGGTAATGATTTCGACGCGTTCTATTTGATTTCCTTGCAATTGCTGCAAGCCTGCTCCACCCTTAAAACTCACCAATCCAGACGGTTTTCCGTCAATCAAAATGCGCACGCCATCGCTTCCGCGAAGTTTGACATTGCCTTCCGTATCTACCGACACCGACGGTACATTGCTCAAAATATCAATGGCCGTTCCGCCCGCGTTGGCGAGGTCTTTTCCGACGTTAAATATCTTTTTATCCAACGACAATTCCATCGAGCTCTTCTCGGCCTGAACCACTACTTCATCCAGTGTTTGGGAAGCTGCCGCGATTTTCAAAACGCCTAAGTCCTGCGAGGATTGTTCTTTTGAAAGGCTAAAAATCGCCGTTTTTAAGGGTTTATACCCAATAAATTCAACAACAGCGTAGTATTCGCCAAAGGCTGCATCGACCGTAAATTGTCCTTTTTCATCCGAAATCCCACCGCCAGCCAAGGTGCTATCGGTGCTTTTCAGCACCCGAATCGTGGCGTAGGCCAAAGGTGCGTTGGTTTGAATATCAATAATTTTACCTTTCACAGCAGCTGCTTTCTTGCCAGTTTGGGCTTGCACGCTCAGTGCCGTAAAGATGAAAAAGCTTATAATTCCAAAAGCTTTAAAAAGTGAATGGAGCGGTGTAGTAGTGTTCATAACTCTATAAAGAAAATGGGTTGCGGGATGTACTCAAATCAGGCGGTTTTTCTTTAAATTATCCAAATCCACCTGATTTCTTTTCCCTTCTTATTTTGCGGGAGGAGGTCCCTGTGGGCGACGCATTACGAGGCTGTCGGCGGGGTAATTGGCCTTCAGCGAATCCATGTTGGCTTCGGCCCAACTGATAAGTATCTGTTTTTGTGCTTCAGTCAGCTTTGCACCAGAGTGTAGGCCAAAATAAGTATACGAAGGTAAAGGCATTTCGCCTTCTTTAATCATCTCAATCGTTTCTTCAAACTTATGGTTTTGATAGGCAATGGGTCGTGAGGTAAAATTAGAAAAGTTCAAATGCCGCTTTCCATCCACAACGTGATGATCTAGAAACCACGCCACCGGCTGAATGTTGGAATACCACGGGTATTCAGTTTTATTACTATGGCAATCGTCGCAGGCTACTTTCAACGTGCTTTTTACTTCTTCGGGCACCGCGTATTTGGTGGAAACATCATACGTACGGTCATCAGAGAGGTTTTTTTCGGGGTGAAAAAATTGGATTACCACCAATACCACACCCAAGCCAATCAAGATTTTCTTTATCATAAGTTTAAAGAGGTTAAAAATGAAATAACATTCAGCAAATCACAAAGATACCTTTCCCGACCTTCCAGAAAAATGACTTACGTTGCTAATCGGCACTTGCCGCGTTTTCACCGACAGATAACCAGAAAAAGGCATATCAATCAATTCCTGTTTTTTGTAAATTCACCATTCCGACGAGCATTTTAACCCACCCTTATTGCCCAAAGGTTTTAACATCAAAAGCGTTGTCCAACCTTCAAAAAACTGTCAAATCTTTGCGTTACTTTGTACCAAAAAACAATCTAAATGAAGCGCCTATTCTTCTTCCTTTTCAGTCTTACCTCCTACGCCCAACAAGCCGAGCTCTGGCTCACCAAAGCCGACCAATCGGTTTTGTTCCAAAAACAAACCGAAAAGTTTGCGTTTGGTCCAGTGGTGGGCACTTCGCCAAGCATTTACGTTGATGACACCAAGCAGTTTCAATCCATGGACGGGTTTGGGTATACACTCACGGGCGGGAGCGCCACGCTTATCAATGGCCTGAAACCGGCAGAAAAAGCGGCGTTGCTGAAAGAATTATTTGCCACCGATGCCAACAACATCGGCGTCAGTTATCTGCGCATTAGCGTCGGGGCATCCGATTTGAGCGACCATGTCTTTACCTATAACGACCTTTCTGCGGGCCAAACCGACCCCAAGCTGAGCCGATTTTCGTTGGCGGAAGAACAAAAAGACCTTATTCCAGTATTAAAGCAAATTCTGGTCATCAATCCCCAAATCAAAATACTGGGTTCTCCTTGGACGCCGCCGTCGTGGATGAAAACCAACAATGATTCTAAAGGAGGAAGCCTCAAACCAGAGTTTTACGAGGCGTATGCACGTTATTTGGTGAAATACCTGCAAGAAATGAAAAAACAGGGCATCCAAATTGACGCCCTGACGGTACAGAATGAACCATTGAACCCCGACAATAACCCTAGTTTACTGATGCCGCAAGATGAGCAGGCAGACTTCATCAAAAAGAGCCTCGGGCCTGCTTTCAAAACCGCTAAACTCAGCACAAAAATCATCATATACGACCACAACGCCGACCGCCCCGACTACCCCATTAGCATCCTGAATGACCCTGATGCCCGCAAGTACATCGACGGTTCGGCTTTTCACCTGTACGGTGGCGGCATCGATGCACTGCGCGATGTGCATGAAGCTCACCCTGACAAAAACCTTTATTTTACCGAACAGTGGCTCGGCGCACCCGCCAATTTCGGGGGAGATTTGCAATGGCACATCAAAAATCTGCTCATTGGCGCACCACGCAATTGGAGCAAAACCGTTTTAGAATGGAATGTAGCCGCCGACCCCAACCAAGGCCCACACACTAACGGGGGCTGCACGGCCTGCTTGGGTGCCGTTACGATTGGCGAAACCGTCACCCGAAATCCCGCTTATTATATCATTGCCCACGCGTCAAAGTTTGTACGACCAGGTTCCGTACGCATTGCCTCCAACGTGACCATGAGTCTGCCCAACGTAGCGTTTAAAACGCCCGACGGTAAAACAGTACTGATTGTCCTGAACGAAAGCGACAAACCAATGACGTTTAATATCCGCACAAAAAACCGTCAAATCACACCCACGCTCAGCGGAAAAACCGTCGCCACTTTTATCTGGTAATACCCACAAGGTGGCACTTCCGCGCGGCGGGCTGTTCCGAAGCGCTATCCCATTGGAATTTTACACTACATTCACTTTCCTTTAAGAATGTCGGCAGGAAGAATATTTTCTAAGTAGATATTTACTTAATTTTTTTCTTTAGTGGCCATCTTATTTTAAAATATTTTTTGAATAAAAAGATTTTTCAGGCATTTTTACAGAGACTTTCCGCCTATATGCACTATTTTAGTCGTCTAGATAACCTGACCCAATGAAACAACTTGACCGCAGAGAATTTTTAAAAACAACCTCATTGGCAGGCATTGGCACGCTAATTCACGCCAATGCACTTGCCAACGAATTTCCCGTGGTGCGGGTCGCCGCTGGGCAACGTAAATTTAATAGCTCCGTCATTGAGGCCACGATAAGCCGTATGAAAGGCGTTATAAAAGATCCAGAATTGGCGTGGCTTTTTGAAAATTGTTTTCCCAACACTTTGGATACGACCGTTCATTTTAAACAAAAAGATGGTCGTTCCGATACATTCGTCATCACTGGCGACATCCACGCCATGTGGCTCCGCGACAGCACCGCACAAGTGTGGCCCTATTTGCCATTGGTGACAAAGGACGAATCACTTAAACAACTCATTGCGGGCGTGGTCAACCGCCAAACGGAGTGCATTTTGATTGACCCTTACGCCAACGCGTTCAACGACGGCCCAGGCCACAGCGAATGGCTCAAAGACCACACCGACATGAAGCCCGAACTCCACGAGCGCAAGTGGGAGCTTGACTCTCTTTGCTATACGGTTCGTTTGGCGTATCACTACTGGAAAACCGCGAAAGATGTCAGCGTTTTCGATGAAAAATGGCTAAAAGCAGCGCAGCTCATCATCAGCACCTGCCGCGTACAGCAACGCTTGAAAGGCCGTGGGCCGTACCGTTTTGGGCGCACCACATCATGGTCAACGGATACGGTACCTGGCAACGGCTATGGCAACAACACCAAACCCAACGGACTCATTCACAGCATCTTTAGACCTTCCGATGATGCCACACAATATCCTTTTTTGATTCCATCCAACTTATTTGCCGTCGTTTCTTTCCGTCAAATAGCGGAGATTGTGGAGCAAGTTTATAAGAATCAGGCATTTGCGAATGAGTGCAAAAGTTTTGCCAATGAAGTGGAACAGGCCATCAAGAAATACGCCGTTATCAAACATCCCCAATTTGGTCCGATGTACGCCATGGAAGTCGACGGATTCGGCAATTGCCTTTTTCAAGACGACGCCAACGTTCCCAACTTGCTTGGGTTGCCGTATTTGGGCGCGGTCAATGCCAACGATAAAATCTACCAAAATACGCGTCGGTTTGTATTGAGCGAGTCTAACCCGTATTTTTTCAAAGGCAAAGCCGCCGAAGGTATCGGTAGTCCGCATACGTTGGTGAACCAAATTTGGCCCATGAGCATCATCATGCGCGCCATGACGTCAAACAACGACGCCGAAATTCTCGCCCAATTGCGTTTTCTAAAAAATACGCACGCCAAAACGGGCTTTATGCACGAGTCGTTTGACAAAGACGATGCGAGTAAATTTACCCGCAAATGGTTTGCGTGGGCCAACACACTTTTCGGAGAGTTATTGCTCAAAATTGAACGCGAGCGACCGCATCTATTGAGCAAAATGTAATTCACGCAGGCAGAGTAAATAAATCAAGATGACTCTATCCAATATCATTTTCCGCCAAGACCAATGAAAAAAAGTTTTCCTTTCTTACTAACGCTACTGATTACACAAACACTGGTTGCCCAACAGCATTCGGAGCAAAATCACAGCAAATATATGGCTCCCTCTGACCCACAGGTAAAACAGAAACTGAGCCAGTGGCAAAATGTCAAGTTTGGCCTATTGATGCACTGGGGCCTTTACAGCCAATGGGGCATTGTAGAAAGTTGGAGCCTTTGCCCCGAAGATGAAGGCTGGTGCGAACGCAAAGGGCCTTACAAAGACAACTGGTTCGAATACAAAAAAGCCTACGAAAATCTGCAAAGCACATTCAACCCTACGCAGTTTGCCCCCGAAAAATGGGCCGCTGCCGCCAAAAATGCAGGGATGAAATACGTGGTTTTTACGACCAAACACCACGACGGCTTTTGCATGTTTGACACCAAACAAACCGATTATAAAATCACAAAATCGCCTTTTGGCAGCAATCCACGCAGCAATATCGCCAAAGAAGTATTCGGGGCGTTCCGCAACGAAGGCTTTATGGTAGGGGCGTATTTCTCCAAACCCGACTGGCACACCAACGATTATTGGTGGTCGTATTTCCCGCCCAAAGACCGCAACCCGTCGTACCATCCTGCCAAATATCCTCAAAAATGGGAAAGCTTCAAGAAGTTTACCTACAACCAAATTGAAGAATTGATGAGCGATTACGGCAAAATGGACATCCTCTGGCTCGATGGCGGTTGGGTGCGGCCTTTTAGCAGCATTGATACGACCGTTTCGTGGCAAAAAGCCATTCCGTTTGACCAAGACATCGACATGGCGCGCATTGCCAAAAGAGGCCGTGAGCTTCAACCGGGCTTATTGGTGGTAGACCGAACCGTATCGGGCGAGTTTGAGAACTATGTGACGCCCGAGCACCAAATTCCCGACCATTACATGCCTATTCCATGGGAAACCTGCATGACAATGGGTGATTCGTGGAGCTATATTCCCAAAGAAAACTTTAAATCAGCGCGTAAATTGATTCATATTTTGGCCGACATTGTTTCTAAAAATGGTAACTTGTTGCTCAACATTGCCCCTAGCCCAGACGGAGATTTTCATGCCGAAGCCTATCAACGCTTAGAAGAAATCGGAAAATGGATAAAAGTAAATGGTGAAGCTATTTACGAAACCCGAGGCGACAATGAAGTGGGCAAACAGGGTAAATGGGTCTTTACGCACAAAGGCGCCAACACAACCTACGCGATTTATCTTGCCGATGAAGGCGAGGCTTTGCCGTCGAACATCGAAATTGGAAAGTTAAATTTGGATAAAACCGCCAAAATTTCACTCATAGGGAATCCCGAAAACTTAAAATGGACCATGAAAGAAGGTAAAGTAGCCGTGCAGGTTTCCGAAAAATTGGCGAAGAAAACGCCCAATAGTTATGCTTACGTTTTAAAAATCACAAAGTAAAGTATAGACTTTCTTACGAACACTACCCAACCTACAAACTAACACACATGCAATCAAGAAGACACTTCATCCGTTGGTCGGTGCTTAGCCTGCCACTACTTTCATTCAGCAAGGCATTTTCTAAGAAAATCGCCGTAACGAAGCCCATCGTTGTTTCTACGTGGGACAGTGGCTTGCCCGTCAACGCCGTGGCCTGGAAAGTATTGAAACAACCCAACGGGCGCGCACTAGACGCCGTGGAAGCTGGCGCGCGCTCCATTGAAGATACCATCAATTGCTGCGTAGGTTTGGGCGGCAACCCCGACCGGGAAGGGAAAGTCACCTTGGATGCCTGCATCATGGACGACAAATTCAACTGCGGCTCAGTAATGGCGCTCCAACACATCAAACACCCGATTTCGGTAGCGCGAAAAGTGATGGAAAACACCCCGCACGTCCAGCTCGTAGGCGATGGTGCCCTGCAATTTGCCCTGGAAAGCGGTTTTCAGAAAGAACCCGATAAACTTTCGGCCGATGCTGAGAAAACGTACAAAGAATGGCTGAAAAAATCAGAATACAAGCCTGTTATCAACATCGAACAGCAACAAAGCAAAGGTCAAAAAACCAAAGGCGGCCCATTTGCCCCCAACTTTTTTGACGACGGCACACCCAACCACGACACCATGGGAACCATTGCGATGGATGCTGCGGGCAACCTATCCGGCGCGTGTACTACCAGCGGCATGGCCTTCAAAATGCACGGCCGCGTGGGCGACTCTCCCATCATCGGTTCAGGATTGTACGTTGACAATGAAGTAGGTGCCGCCACCGGTTCAGGCCAAGGCGAAGAAGTCATTCGCGTAGCCGGAACGCACCTCATTGTGGAGATGATGCGCATGGGTAAAAGTCCCGAAGAGGCCTGCAAAATTGCCGTGGAGCGCATTGTAAAAATCAACCCAACCAAGGCCAAAGATTTTCAGGTGGGATTCATCGCCATCAATAAGCAGGGCGAATACGGTGCGTACTCTATTCACCACGGCTTCAATTACTCCGTTACGCACTCCGACGACGGCGGTAAGGTGTTTATGGCAAAGAGTATTTTTCCGAAAAAGTAGCTATGAGCAGCTATCGGCAGATTTACTATCAAATTGTTTTCGGTACAAAATATCGTCGCCCTACTATTAACGAGGCACATTGTGAAGAAATGTACAAGTACATTTGGGGTGTTGTCAAAAACAACAAATGTAAATTATATCGCATTAACGGTGTCGAAGACCATATTCACATTTTTTGCGATTTACATCCTTCGGTAGCCTTAGTTGATTTTGTGAAAGACATCAAAGTGGCGAGTAGTATTTGGATGAAGCAAAGCGGTTTTTTTCCTGATTTTGAAGCTTGGCAAGAAGGCTACGGCGCATTCACTTACTCCATCCGTGAGAAGGATAAAATCATTAATTACGTCAAAAAGCAAAAAGAACATCACAAAAAAGAGACGTTTTATGATGAATACAAACGGCTTCTGATTGAGAATAACATCGAATTTGATGAAAAATACCTGCTTTAGCTTTGTCGGCATCGGTGAGTGCTACTCACCGCCACTCACATTCAAGCCCTTCGGGCTTCTAGAACCCCAACAGGGTTCAATACCAGTAACTACAGGTAAGAGTGATTGCTACTCGACACCACTTATCAAGCCATTCGGGCTTTTAGAACAACAACGGGATTCAATACCAGTAACTACAGGTAACAGTGATTGCTACTCGACACCACTTATCAAGCCATTCGGGCTTTCAGAACCCCAACGGGGTTCAATACCAGTAACTACGGGTAGCACCCGTAGAGCACCGAGTAGCAGGGCAAGGCATAGCATAATAAGTATGCTGCTAATCCTCCTCGCCCTCACTGCCCGTGCCCAGGACTGGCTCGTTGCGCCTATTGCCCCAAAAAGCGAAGTGAAGCTCCTAAAAAATGGCCGAATCATTGAAATCAGCAACGGGCTCATTGCCCGCCAAATTCAGATTTCGCCCAATGCCGCTACCGTCAGCTACAAAAACCTGACGACCAACGAGCAGTTTGTGCGGTCGGTGCGACCCGAAGCCCGCGTAACGCTCAACGGTAAATCCTACAACGTGGGTGGGCTGTATGGCCAGAAGGAACATGCGTATATGTTGGAAGAATGGACGGACACGTTTAGTGGAAATTCAACTGATTTTCAGTTTGTTCGTCACGAAATCGTCGCTATAAAACCCCATTTTGAGTGGAAGCCTACCACCTGGACGGCCAACAAAAACCTTCCAACGGGCAAAGGCGTGGTTCTGTATTTTGCCTCAAACAACGCCGAGCTGAAAGGCGTAGAGGTAGCCGTTCATTATGAAATATTTGACGGAATACCTGTATTGGAAAAATGGGTAACGATTGAAAACAAATCGGGCAACGAGCTAAAAATCAATCAGGTAGTCAACGAGATTTTGGCCACGCCCGAGGAAGAATCGGCAGTGGTGGGCAAGCCCGAAAAGATGAAAAAGCCGCATAAGCTCTACATCGAAAACAATTTTGCCTACAACAACGCCATGCGCTACGAGCTATCTGACCAAGCCACGCACTGGAAAATCGACAGCAGCTATACCTCGCAAGTCAACTATTATCTCGAAACCCCCTGCGTGGTAGAAGTGTATCCGATGCTGGGCGTTGGCATCGATTTGGCCGCTAAAGAATCTTACACCTCCATTCGTTCGTACGAATTATTGTTGGACTCCTACGACCGCGAACGCAACGGCTTGGCGCGCCGCAAAATGTACCGCACGCTGTTTCCGTGGACCACCCAAAATCCCATTTTTATGCACCTCATCAGCACGGAGCCAGAAAAGGTCAAAAGCGTGATTGACCAGTGTGCCGAAACGGGTTACGAAATGGTTATTTTGAGTTTTGGCAGCGGCCTCAACATGGAAGACGCCTCCGATGCCAACATTCAAAAATTCAAGTCATTAGCCGATTACGCCCACAGCAAAGGCATTAAACTAGGCGGATATTCGCTCTTCAGCAGTCGCCGAATTGACGACGAAAACGACGTCATTGACCCCGTTACGGGATTGCCCGACAAAGCCGCTTTCTTTGGTCATGCGCCTTGTTTGGCGAGCAAATGGGGCATCAATTACCTAAAAAGCATAAAGAAATTTATCACCGAAACAGGCTTTGATTTACTCGAACACGACGGTCCCTACCCCGGCGACGTGTGCGCTTCGACCAAACACCCAGGCCATAAAGGATTGGACGATTCGCAGTGGGTACAAATGTCGATGCAAAAAGAATTGTATCAGTGGCTCAACGGCCGTGGCGTGTACATCAATGCACCCGATTGGTACTTTCTGGACGGTTCACACAAGATTGCATTGGGCTACCGCGAAGTCAATTTTTCGCTGTCGCGGGCACAGCAGAAAATCCTCAATCGACAGAATATCTATGACGGGCTCTGGGAGAAAACCCCTTCAATGAGCTGGGGATTTGTGCCACTTACCAAATACCAAGGCGGCACCGCCGACGCAGTATTGGAGCCACTGAGCGAGCACCTGACCGACTACAAACAACTCATGATGCAGTACTACGGAGCGGGCGTGCAAGCCTGCTACCGAGGCCCCCGCCTGTACGATACTGATGCCACCAAACAGGTTGTAAAAGAAACCATTGATTGGTATAAAAAATACCGCGACATCCTCAATTCCGACATTCTTCACCTGCGCCGCCCCGACGGCCGTGACTGGGACGGCATCATGCACGTAAATCCAGCGTTGAAAGAAAAGGGACTGATGATGGTGTATAATCCTCTGAAAGAAGCCATTACCAGAAAAATAAAACTGCCGCTCTACTACACTGGTTTGAGCAAAGAAGCCATGATTCGCACGCAAGAAGGCAAAGCGGCAAAGTATGTATTGGATAGAAATTACAACGCCGAAATTACCGTCACTATTCCTGCCGAAGGCTATACGTGGCTGGTGGTGGAATAATGTATGCCTCTAATGCAACGAATAAACCCTTTCAGGGTGACACTTTACGTTATTTCAATGAAACAACTACCTACCTTTCTTCTTTGTCTTTTTTCCGCCGTTGCTTTGGCCCAAGCCCCCGTTGAGCTTAAATGGTGGAAACCCTCCGACAGTCCGTTTGCCGTCATTGATGGGCAGGCGTGGTCGGGTGAGATGCGCGATACTATTCAGCGTTTTCCACCACGAGCGGAGAGCATGGTTAGGAAAGCCGTTTGGAACCTTTCCCGCAACAGCGCTGGGCTTTCGATTCGGTTTGTGAGCGATGCCCCGCAAATCATTGTTCGCTACAAAGTAACTGGCAACGCCGCCATGCCGCACATGCCCGCTACGGGCGTCAGCGGGGTGGATTTATACGGCCTTGACAGCGACGGAAATTGGCATTTAGCAAACGGGAAGTACAGTTTTAGAGATACGGTTCAATACAATTTTGATAAACTGAAACCCAACGACAATTATCATAAACTGGGTCGCGAATACCACTTGTTTCTTCCGTTGTACAACAGTGTCAGAGACTTGGAAATTGGCGTGCCCATCGGTAGTATTTTTACCGTTCTTCCGCAACGACTGGAAAAACCCATTGTCGTCTATGGCACTTCCATTGCGCAGGGTGCGTGTGCCTCGCGCCCCGGCATGGCTTGGACCAATATTCTAGCCCGAAAACTCGACCGTACGGTGATTAATCTGGGTTTTTCAGGAAACGGGCGTTTGGAAAAGGAGGTTATTGACCTCATCAACGAAATCGACGCCAAGGTGTTTGTGTTGGATTGTTTACCGAATCTGATTTACCCCATTGTTGAACGCAAAGAGTTACAAAAACGAATCATCGAATCGGTCAAAACCCTGCGCGCCAAACACCCCAATACGCCTATTTTACTCACTGAGCACGACGGCTACACCGACAGCTACCTGATGCCCCACCGCCAGACGCTGTTTGAAGATGCCAACCAAGATTTGCGTGAAGCCTTTGCTCAATTGAGGAACGAAAAAGTGTCTAATATTTACCTATTGCCAATCTCGGAGATTGGGATTGACCACGAAGGAATGGTAGATGGCACGCACCCCAATGATTTGGGTATGATGCGTTATGCCGATGCTTACGAAAAAAAGTTGCGTGAAATCTTGCAACAACCCGTTGGCACGCTCAAGACGCAAATCCCCGTGCGGCACAACCGCGAGCCGGGCAGTTACAATTGGGAAGAACGACACAACGCAATCTTGAAACTCAATCAAACCGAGCCGACCAAAGTACTAATGATTGGCAATTCAATCACGCACAATTGGGGCGGCAAACCCCTCAACAACCGCATAAAAGGGGCCGATGCTTGGCAAAAGTACCTCGAACCGTTTCAGGCCCGCAATTTTGGTTTTGGCTGGGACAGGGTTGAAAATGTGCTTTGGCGCGTGTATCATGACGAACTGGACGGAATTTCTCCCGAAAAAATAATCATTAACATCGGTACAAATAACCTCCACCTCAACACCGATAATGAAATTATTCAAGGCCTAAAACTCTTGGCGCAGGCCATTAAAAACCAACAACCCAAAGCTAAAATCACGCTACTGGGCATCTATCCACGCCGTGAGCAGGAAAGCCGCATTGTGACGCTGAACAACGGCATTCAGGCGTTGACCCAATCTATTGGCGTTGGTTACGCCGATATTGGCAAACCTCTACTCCTAAAAACTGGCAAAATCGACGAAAAGATGTTTTCCGACGGCCTGCATCCCAACGCGGCTGGCTACGAGCTTTTAGGCAAAGAACTACAACCCATTTTAAAAGAAAATTAACCCTTCAACAAACCACCCATTATGAAAAAAAACGCTATTTACATTGTACTCTTTCTGTTGGCAATTCTAAATTCTTTCGCACAAACCATGTCCAAAGAATTTAAAGTAGTGGGCTATTACGTTCCTACGATTCCCGCCGAACAAATCCCGATTGACTTACTCACGCACATCAATTTTGCCTTTGCTATTCCTGCCAAAACGGGCGATACGCTAGAACCGTTGAGAGACCCCGAGCCGCTGAAAAAATTGGTCAGTTTTGTGCATAAAAACAAAAAACAAGTGTTCATTTCCATCGGTGGCTGGGGCATTGGTGATGGCGGCGGCGATGATACGCGCTTTCATAAAATGGCCGAACGCCCCGAAGGACGGCATACATTTGTGAAAAACGTAATGAAATTCGTCCGTTCCTATAACGTCGACGGCGTGGATTTGGACTGGGAATACCCCGACGAAGACAGCCGCTCGGCCGATGATTATGTGGCGTTGGTCAATGAATTGGGCGATTCGCTCCATGCCAAAGGCAAAAAATTAACCGCAGCGGTGATTTCGTACGGCAAAAAAGGCTACGGCATGAAAAAAGAAGCCTTGGATAAAATGGACTGGATCAACCTCATGGCCTACGACGACGACTACGGCCCGAGCTACATCAAAGCACATTCGCCTTATTCTTTGGCCATCAAAAGTTTAGATTATTGGACGAAAGAAAGACAAATTCCCGTCAACAAAACTCTTTTAGGATTGCCGTTTTACTCCAAAAAAGGAATGGGAAACTACGGCCCCGACTACAAATCCCTGCTCAAAGACGGTGCCAGCCCGTTGGACGATTATTGGAAAGGAGCTTTTTACAACGGCACGTTGACCATCGAACAAAAAACCCGGATGGCCAAAGAGCGCGGTTGTGGTGGCGTCATGATTTGGGAAATTTCCTGCGACACCAACGACGAATACTCCCTTTTGAAAGCCATTAAACGCGGCGCTCAATAGTTTAATTCGTCTCTCTACACCTGTGGTTTAAAAAACTCGCTTCACTATGAAATCATTCCCTTTATTCATACTCTTACTGTTGTGTTTCTACGAAAGCCGTTCGCAAACCAACGACGTTTGGCAGATTACGTATCTAAGAAAAAACAACGGAAAAGTACCACCCAATCAAGACCCGATTATTGTATTAGCATCGGCCTCTGGGACGAGCGTTTCGTCGGAAAAAACCATCAAAGGCGAGGCCAAAACACCTTTTGAAATCAGCTTTGTAGACCGAACCGACAACAGCCTGTATCAAATTGCGTTTTTCGCCAACGGTAAAACCCTCATGACGCAGGACAGCAAAGCATTGGCAGAGCAAAAAATTGAATTGCTACCAGAAACACAACTGATTTTAGGTTACACCTGCAAAAAAGCCACTACCGTTGTCAACTCCAATCGCATCGACCTTTGGTACACCGAAGAGCTCAAAGTAAAAGGTGCGCCTTCGGCATTGGGACAAAACTTGGGGTTAGTTTTGAAAATGGTACGCAACGGCAACAGCGAAACCGAAGCCGTAAAGATTGAAAAAAACACCCCTTGGGCGGCCAAAAACCAGCTTCCTCAACCCAATCCACAGCGAGTAGATGCCCTTACGTACAAGGACGAACTTTGGAAAAGTCGATTTATTCAACTGCCCGTTTTCAGCCACCAAATCATCAATTTTTCGGATTCGGTTCATGCCGCAAATGAAGTGGTTCGGTTTGCTCACGGCACCGTGATTGCAAAAAAAGTAAAATTCCCCTCGGTTGGTGCCAGCTCAAATGTTTTTCTAGAACTTTCGCAGTATTCCAACGGCGACGCCTACGACCGCACAGGTTCGGTATTTATGATTCCGACCCAGCGTAAACTATCGTTTTTGGACGCCCTGCAAAAATCGGTGAAAGAATTGCCCATTTACGAAAACGGCAATGGAAAACAGTACCAAGGTGTTGTGCAAACGCCTGATTATCTGCCAGTATTGGAGTTGATGCGGTTTTTTACTCCTTTTGGCGTGCGTCAGTACAATTATTTACAACTCAAAAACAAAACTTGGGCCGATTCCACTTATTACCGGCAAGACATCAGCGACTTACTACCCGCCTACAACGGTCAGGAAGTATGGGTAGCGGTTTTTATCGGTAATTACGACAAAGGCGGCCATAAAGTAAGTCTCAATTTTTCTGTTCATCCCAACGAACGCCCCTCTGCCAAGCAGCAAGCCCAAATCGTGCCGCTTTTCAACACCACCAACGTCATGGAAATGGCAGGCCAAGAATACGGAACAATGTTCAACAACGAAAAAGGTTTACAAGTGACCTTCGATGTACCCGAAGGAGCCAAAAACCTAAAACTCCGCTACATCACAACGGGCCACGGTGGCTGGGGCAACGGCGACGAATTTGTACCCAAAGCCAATACAATCTCCGTAGACGGCCGACAGATTTTTACCATCACGCCGTGGCGCGCCGACTGCGGCAGTTACCGGCTGGTCAATCCTGCTTCGGGCAATTTCAACAACGGACTCTCGTCGTCTGACCTGAGTCGCTCCAACTGGTGCCCCGGCACCGTAACCAACCCGATTTGGATAGAATTGGGCAACCTGCCTGCTGGCAAGCATACCCTCCAAGTCCACATACCACAGGGCCTCCCCGAAGGCGGCAGCTTCAGCGCATGGAACGTGTCTGGGGCGCTGATGGGCGAATGGTAAGACCGCGCAAAACGGCACGAAGGTAACTTTCCTGCGTACATTTCGTTACCTTCGTGCATTTATTTGCCTCATTTCCCATGCGCATGATTTCCCCAAACAAGCTTTTACTACTTACGCCTCCGTTTACCCAACTCAATACCCCGTACCCGGCTACCGCCTATATCAAGGGTTTTTTGAACACGTTGGGCGTGCCGTCGTGGCAGGCAGATTTGGGCATTGAGGTCATTTTAGCGCTTTTTTCTCCCCACGGACTTACCCAATTGTTTGACGCCCTCGACCGCGCCGAGCATGACATCGAACTGTCGGACAATGCCTTTCGCATTTATAGTCTCCGGGACGAGTACATCACGACCATTGAGCCCGTAATTCTTTTTTTACAGAACAAAAATCCCACGCTCGCTCACAGCATTTGTGACCGTACGTACTTGCCCGAAGCCTCCCGCTTCAAAGAAGTAGAAGACCTCGAATGGGCCTTTGGCACCATGGGCACGCAAGACAAAGCCCGTCACTTGGCCACGCTGTATTTGGAAGATTTGGGGGATTTTATTCAGGAAAGCGTCGACCCGCATTTTGGTTTTAGCCGCTACGCCGAGCGTTTGGGCCGCACGGCTACGCATTTTGATGAAATGCAAGCGTCGCTGCAAGCACCCGATACGCTGATTACGACGCTACTGACGGAATTGCTCGACCAAAAAATCAACATGTTTTCGCCGACGGTCGTTTGCCTGACCGTGCCCTTTCCGGGCAATCTTTTCGGGGCTTTTAAATGCGGTCAACACCTAAAAAAACACTATCCCGACATCAAAATCGTGATGGGGGGTGGTTTTTGTAACACCGAACTCCGCTCGCTTTCGGACCCGCGCGTGTTTGAGTACGTCGATTATGTCTGCTTAGACGATGGCGAAGCACCTTTGCGCTCGCTGTTGGAGTATCTGAAACAAAAACGGCCACTGGAAAAACTCAAGCGTATTTTTTCATTGGTGGATAACCAAGTGGTTTTCCACAACGGAGCTTCCGAGAAAGACGTAGCCCAGCGCGAAACGGGCACGCCCGATTACACCGATTTGAAATTGATGGATTATTTGTCGGTCATTGAGATTGTCAATCCGATGCACCGGCTCTGGAGCGACGGGCGATGGAATAAACTCACCTTGGCGCACGGTTGTTATTGGGGGAAATGCTCTTTTTGCGATATTTCGCTTGATTACATCAAAAACTACGAACCCCTAACGGCCTCACTCATCTGCGACCGCATCGAAGAAATCATTCAGAAAACCAAACAGAACGGTTTTCATTTTGTAGACGAAGCGGCACCACCGGCGCTGTTGCGGGATGTAGCCATCGAAATCATTCGTCGAAAATTGACCGTAGTCTGGTGGACCAACATTCGTTTTGAAAAGAATTTCACGCACGATTTGTCCATTCTCTTGAAGGCTTCTGGCTGCATTGCCATGTCGGGAGGGCTGGAGGTAGCGTCGGACCGGTTGTTGGAAAAAATGAAAAAGGGCGTAACCGTGGGGCAAGTAGCTCGCGTCACCGACGGTTTTACGCAGGCTGGCATCATGGTTCATGCCTATTTGATGTACGGTTTTCCGACCCAAACCACGCAGGAAACCGTTGATTCACTAGAAATGGTGCGGCAATTGTTCCAAAATGGCGTGTTGCAATCGGGCTTTTGGCACCGTTTTGCCATGACCTCACATAGCCCCGTGGGCTTGCACCCCGAAGCTTTTGATGTACAGCGAATTGGCCCCGATTTCGGCGGTTTTGCCGACAACGACCTCTATCACGACGACCCAACGGGAGCCAATCACGACCAGTTTGGGGAGGGTTTGCGCAAGTCGCTGTTCAATTATATGCACGGCGTAGGGTTTGAGATTCCACTCAATAAATGGTTTCCGTTCAAAGTACCTTCCACCACCATTCCTTCAAATTATATTCAAAAGCAAATTACCCAGTACGAAGATTCGGTTCGTAAAAATGCCTTTGTGGTTTGGTTGGGAAACCTGCCTTCGTTGGCCTATTTTGAGGTAAAACAAGGCAAAAAAACGGTGCAGATGGCCGAACTTCATTTTTACCACAAAAAGCACGATTTAGTGCTTGAAGTGCCTGCGGCAATGGGAGATTTTTGGATGGAGATATTCCCAAAAATTGCGATTACTAACTTCGAGAAGCCTTTTTTGTATCAACAATTACAAAACGATTTTGAAAACGCGCCATTCGGAAGTTTTGACGCTTTTAGCAAAACAACCGCTTGGAAGCAATTGCGCGAGAATGGATTGTTAATTCTGTAATTTGTGATCGCCCCTGACTTCTGTCCCTTACGCCAATTTCAGTCCAACCACCAAGCCCCACATCAGCAAAAAGCTGATTAACAGCGAGATATTAACCAATACGCCCGCAATACGTGAGTCATAATTAAGTTCATCGGCAAAGGGAAGAATCGTCATACCAATCGGTAGGATAACACAGACCAGCAGCACATTGCGGGCAAGCGTAGGCTCGGGAATCAATACGTACAAAAGCAAAATCGCGATAAAACCACAGGCATAACGAATCGTCAGGACCTTCACCACTGCCCACACCTGACTTCGTTCCAACGAAAAACTCATATAAATCCCCATGAGTAGCAATACAAGCGGCTTGTTGGCTTTGGCCAATACATCCAAAAAATCATAAGCAACCACGGGCAATTCTATCTTTAAGGCATTGATGGTCAACCCAATAAACATAGCCTGCAACGGAGGCAATTGAATTACTTTTTTCAAAACTCTTCCGTAGTTCACCCCTCCTTCGCCCTTCACCGCAAAATAACTCCCTACCGAATAAACCAAGCCAAAGGTGATGATGGTATTGCCGATGTCAAACATGGCCACGTACACTAGCCCTTCGCGCCCCCAAATACCCTCAATGATGGGAAACGCAAAAAGCCCTACGTTCAGCCCACCACACGACATGGTCAACACGCCACGCAGCCGATTGGGATAATCCTTAAACCAAACCCACCCCACCAACGTCATGACAACCCCCAAGGCAATGCAAATCAACGGAATAAGAAAAAGCGTAGGTTCAAATTTGATGCGAAGCATACTGACAATCATCAGCGCGGGAAAAGTGGTGTGCATCAAAAATTTTGAAATAGCTTTGCCATCCTGCTCGGTTACAAAATCAAATTTTTTAATCAAAAAGCCCATCGTCGCAATGCCGAGGGTGATTAAGAATACACTGTTGGTTTGATTCATTTGAACGGGATGGGAAGATTCTTTTACTTTAAAAATACAAAAGTAATAAAGGGATAATTAGTCTTTCCTAAAACTTTGAAAAGTATAATTTTTTATCAATTTTTCAGAATCACTTTTCTCACTATAAACTCGTTCAACACGGGGCTCATTCTTGATTCTTTACAATCTATTTTTTGTTAAGTACAATTCGGCAACGTTACCGATAACGTTTGCATAAAAATATCGGTCAAAATCATTGACTAACAACTAAAATAAAGATAAACTCAATCCGTCGGTTGCTAACTCCCTAAAAAGAGCCTGCAACTAGTTCTAACTGAAAAATACAATTTTAAATCTTTTATGCATCCTTCATTCGAAAAAGTACTGGTCGCCGACGACGACCTTCCGTGGGAAGTCGTCGATGAGAAAATAAAGCGTAAAGTCATGTCATACACCAATGAGTTGATGTTGGTAAAAGTTGCTTTTAAACAGGGAGGAATTGGGACAATTCACCAACACCCCCATTTGCAAATCAGCTACGTGGCAGGGGGCGTGTTTGAAGTGACCATCGGCGACCAAACCCGAAACTTAAAAGAAGGAGACGTCTATTTTGTGCCTTCCAACGTATTACACGGAGCCGTTTGCTTAGAAGAAGGTTTATTGATTGATGTTTTCAATCCCATGCGTGAAGATTTTGTCTAACTATCAGCTATAAACTGAGTCATACTATAAATATGAAACACCTACTATTTTGTTCATTCATTCTGGCCATCAGTCCTTCACTCGTTGCCCAAAAAACGCCCTACTCGGTTCGGATGGCCGAATCGGTGATGGGTTGGCACAAAGATTCCATTACGGTCAAGGAAGGGAAGCCAGCAGGCTGGGATTACGAGCAAGGTTTGATTTATAAAGCCATCGAAAAAGTATGGAACCGCACTGGCGACGGCAAGTATTTTGAGTACGTGGTGCGGGATATAAACCGCTACGTCCAAAAAGACGGCAGCATTCGTACCTATAGATACGACGATTTCAACCTCGACAATATCCCGACGGGACGCGCGCTGTTGACAATCTACCAACAAACCCAGCCCGACAAAGAAAAATACCGCAAAGCCGCCGATTTGTTGTGGAAACAAATTGAAAACCAGCCCAAAACCAAAGAAGGCGGGTACTGGCACAAAAAGCGTTATCCCAACCAAATGTGGCTCGACGGGCTGTTTATGGCCGAGCCTTTTTCGGCCGAGTACAGCCTAATTTTCAACCATCCAGCGCATTTTAACGACATTGCAAAACAGTTTGCATTGATTGAGAAATACGCCGTTGACCCAAAAACAGGACTTGTTTACCACGCATACGACGAAAGTAAGTCCGAAAAATGGGCCGACCCAAAAACGGGCCTCTCGCCGCATTTCTGGAGCCGGGCCATCGGCTGGTATGCCATGGCATTGGTCGATGTGTTGGATTATTTTCCCCAGACCCACCCTGAGCGCGCCAATCTGGTCAAATACCTGCAACGTTTAGCACCCGCACTTGTCAAGTATCAAGATGCCAAGTCGGGCGTATGGTATCAGATGACCACCCAAGGGACGCGCAAAGGCAATTATTTTGAAGCCTCCGCTTCCTGCATGTTTGTGTATGCATTGGCCAAAGGCGTACGCATGGGGTATTTGCCCCAAACTTATTTGCCTGCCGCCCAAAAAGGCTACGCAGGCATCCTCAAAGAATTTGTGGAAGAAGGGGCCAACGGCACAATTAACCTCAACAAAACGGTGAGTGTGGGTGGTCTCGGCGGCACACCTTACCGCGACGGAAGCTATGAATACTACCTTAGCGAGCCCATTCGCAAAAATGATTTGAAAGGCGTAGGCCCGTTTATCTTTGCCAGCGTCGAAATGGAAATTGCCGCCGAAAACAACTTGGGCAAAGGCAAAACCGTCGCCACAGATTATTATTTCAACCGAGAGTTTCGCAAAGACTGGAATGGGCAGGAAGAGCAGTTTCACTACACTTGGGAAGACCCCATGCATTCAGGATTCAAGGTGTGGGGGAATATTTTCCGTGATTTAGGCGCAAAAACCACGGCCATCAAAACCGCCCCAACGGCCGAAAATCTCAAAAACGTAGACGTTTACATCATCGTAGACCCCGATACGAAAAAAGAAACGGCTCATCCTAATTTCATTCAAGACACCGACATCCAGCAAATCAGCAATTGGGTAAAGGCTGGCGGAACGCTCGTGCTGATGGCCAACGACACCGCCAATTGTGAGCATAAAAATTTCAACCGTTTGGCCAATGAATTCGGCATTCAGTTTTTGCCCAAAAACGTGAATATGGTACAAGGCACGCAGTGGGAGCAGGGACGCATCGACATTCCAGCCAGAAATCTAATCTTCAAAAATACCAAGGCTGTATATATCAAAGAGTTGGCGCCACTCAACTTGAAAGCCCCCGCCCAAGGAATTCTGAGCCATAAAGGAGACGTGATTATCGGCGTAGCCAAAGTGGGAAAAGGAACGGTATTCGCCGTAGGCGACCCATGGCTGTACAATGAATACACCGATGGCCGCCGAATTCCGGTCATTTATGAAAACTTTTCGGCTGCCAAAGATTTAGCTACGTGGCTACTTTCTGCCAAAAAATAGCCGTCCACTAAAACCAGTCAACCAATACGGCACCATGACATATCTATCTAAAAATGAATTAAAACAGCTTCATGACCGACCAAATTTAGTCGTTCCTGACGAGTCTGTTTTTGAATTACCCGAAAAAGTACTGCAATTCGGCACTGGCGTTTTGTTGAGGGGATTACCCGATTATTTGATTGACAAGGCCAATCGGCAAGGCATTTTCAACGGCCGAATCGTAGTGGTCAAATCGACCGATGGCGGCGATGCCACCGCTTTTGATGAGCAAGACAGCCTCTATACGCTGTGTGTTAGAGGGGTTGAACTGGGCCAAAACGTCGAAGAAAATATCATTTGCTCGGCCATCAGCCGCGTGTTGTCGGCCAAATCACAATGGCAGCGTATTTTAGATTGTGCCAAGAACCCCGAACTACAAATCATCATTTCCAACACCACCGAAGTAGGCATTCAACTCACGCAGGATGATATTTCTGTCACTCCGCCCGCGTCGTTCCCCGGGAAATTGTTGGCGTTTTTATACGCCCGGTTTCAGGCTTTCGGCGGCAGCAAAGCCTCAGGGTTGGTGATTGTGCCTACTGAATTGATTTCCGACAACGGCACTAAACTAGAGTCCATCGTCATCGAATTGGCCCACCGCAACGGGTTAGAGTCCAGTTTTCTGGATTGGCTCGAAAGCACCAACCATTTTTGTAACTCATTGGTAGACCGAATTGTACCCGGTAAACCTGACGCTGATACTTATCAAGGACTTACGCAGGAATTGGGCTACGAAGACAAACTGCTCACCATGAGCGAGGTATTCAGGCTGTGGGCCATCGAAGGCAACGAACACGTAAAACAGGTACTTTCTTTTCACAAAGCCGACGATGGTGTTTTTATTGAGCCAGATATTAACCTCTTTCGCGAACTCAAACTGCGTCTGCTAAACGGCACCCACACTTTGAGCAGCGGTTTAGCTTATTTAGCTGGGTTTGACAACGTTATTGGTGCAATGCAAAACGAAACTATGTCGGCGTATATCAGCAATCTGATGATGTCCGAATTGGGTCTTGCAATTCCGTACCCTATGGACGAAAAAAGCCCGCAACGTTTTGGAATGCAGGTATTGGATCGTTTTCGTAATCCGCACCTCAATCACCAATGGCTCAGCATTACGCTCAATTATACCTCAAAAATGAAACTGCGTAACGTTCCAACGCTTCTTCGCTATTACGATATTTTCAACTGCGTACCTGAATATTTTTCGTTGGGTTTTGCGGCCTATTTGTGTTTTATGAAATCGGTTGCCAAGGAGCGTTTTGTCTATTTTGGCGAACGAGACGGGCAGCTCTATCCTATTCAGGACGAAAAAGCAGAGTATTTTTATCAACAATGGCAACAAAATACCCCTGCTCAATTGGTTGAATCGGTGCTGCAAAATAAAACGCTGTGGGACACCGACCTTACTTTATTACCCGGTTTTGCCCAAAGTGTAACAGAAAACGTAGAAAATATGCTTGAAAATGGGGTAAAAACCACGCTTGAAGCCTTTTTTTATAAAAATACCACTCCATTCATAGAAATTAACGCGACTCTCTAACCATCTAGCTATACTAAAATGTTGGTCACTAAAACTTTTTTAGACGAAGACTTTTTGCTGCAAACCGATACGGCACGCACGCTTTATCATGAGTTTGCGAAACAGATGCCAATCATTGATTACCACAATCACTTGCCGCCCGACCAAATCGTTAACGATAAAAACTTTGAGAATTTAACGCAGATTTGGCTCTACGGCGACCACTACAAGTGGCGAGGAATGCGCACCAACGGCGTAGACGAGAGCTACTGTACGGGCGACAAAAGTGATTATCAAAAGTTTGAAAAATGGGCCGAAACCGTTCCGTATACCCTTCGAAATCCGCTTTACCACTGGACACATTTGGAGTTGCAGCGTTATTTTGACGTTCACGATATTTTAAGCCCCAAAACGGCCCGAAAAATCTACGATGAGTGCTCCGAAAAACTCCGCACGCCCGATTATTCGGTGCGAAATCTGTTGCGTAAAATGAACGTCGAAGTCGTCTGTACCACCGACGACCCGCTGGATTCGCTGGAATACCATCAGCAATTGAAAAACGAAGGCACTTTTGAAATCCAAATGCGTCCCGCTTTTCGTCCCGACAAATTTATCTTAATCGGTAATCCAAACTTTGCCAATTTCATCCAAAAACTGGCCGCTATCGTAGGTTTTGAAATCACATCGTACGACGATTTGACCAAAGCCCTACGCGCTCGGGCGGACTTTTTCGCCTCGCTAGGTTGTTTGTTGTCTGACCACGGTCTGGAGCAATTATACGCCGCTGATTTTACGCCCGAAGATGCCAACGCGATTTTCAAAAAAGCATTGGCGGGTCAAACCATCACTTCGGCGGAGCAGGTATTGTACCAATCCGCGATTTTGCACCACCTTGGCACCATGTACCACGAACTGGGCTGGACGCAGCAATTCCACATCGGTGCATTGCGCAACAATAACACCCGCGCCCTGCGTATGCTTGGTCCCGATACGGGCTGGGATTCCATCGGCGACTGGTCACAGGCAATGGCTTTGTCTAAATTTTTAGGCCGTTTGGATGAATACAACCAATTGGCAAAAACCATCATTTATAACCTCAACCCTGCCGACAACGAAGTGATTGCCACCATGATTGGCAATTTCAACGACGGCTCAATAGCTGGTAAAATCCAGTTTGGGTCAGGTTGGTGGTTTATGGACCAGAAAGACGGCATGGAAAAACAAATGAATGCACTGTCGAATATGGGGCTGTTGAGCCGGTTCGTCGGAATGCTTACCGATTCACGTTCATTTTTGTCGTTTCCTCGCCACGAGTATTTCCGTCGTATTTTGTGTAATATGTTCGGCAACGACATCGAAAATGGCGAATTGCCCAATGACACCGAGTGGATTGGACAGGTAGTTCAGAATATTTGCTACAATAACGCCAAGCAATATTTCGGATTTTAATAGTCTGTTGGAGCGGTTTTAGGGCGCGTGTGGCGGCGGTTTCTCAAAACCGCCGCCACGCATTAAACCAGCCATGAACGTTAAACCGCAAGAGTCGTTTAATTAAATAATTGATAATCAAAAGAATACACCCTTGAGTACAGGAAATACTATTTGTTGTTTTGGAGAATTACTGTTGCGTTTTTCGCCGCAACTCAATGGTGAGTGGATTAAACAGGCGAACATGCCCGTTTTTGTCGGCGGTGCCGAACTCAACGTAGCCAATGCCCTCGCCAATTGGAAAGTGCCGGTACGCTACAGCACAGTTTTACCCGAAAACCAACTCTCAACCGAAATCAAAGCCTATATTGAGGAAAAAGGAATTGAAACATCTGGCATTCGGCATTTTGGGTCACGCATTGGTGCGTATTATTTGCCACAGGGGGCAGATTTAAAAAACGCTGGCGTGATTTACGACCGGGCTTTTTCTTCATTTTCAGAATTAAAAGTGGGCAAAGTAGATTGGGAACAGATTTTGGAAGGTTGCTCGTGGTTTCATTTTAGCGCTATCAGCCCCGCCCTCAACCAAGACGTAGCAGATGCCTGTCTGGAAGCATTGCAGGTGGCTTCGCGCTTGGGCATCACCATTTCTGTAGATTTAAACTATCGCGCCAAACTGTGGCAGTTTGGTAAAAAACCCGTCGAAATCATGCCCGCCTTGGCGCAGTACTGCGACGTAATCATGGGTAATATCTGGGCCGCTAATACACTTTTGGGCATTCCAGTTGATAAAACGGTGGAGCAAAACCCTACGCAGGAGAAGTATCTGGCCCACAGCATTGCTACTGCCGAAAATATTCAGGCAGCATTCCCGAAATGCAAAGTCGTGGCTCATACCTTCCGTTTCGACGCGTTTGAAGAAGGAATTCAGTATTATACTACTTTGTACAAAGACGGAATACAGTACGTTTCCCCCGAATTTACCACCCAAAAAGTGATTGATAAAGTAGGCAGCGGCGATTGTTTTATGGGCGGCCTTATTTATGGACTGCATCACCAACACGCTCCGCAAGACATCATTGATTTTGCGGCAGCGGCGGCGTTTGGCAAATTGCAGGAATACGGCGATGCCTCGCAGCAAACCGTAGAAAAAGTAAAAGAAACGTTAAACAACGTTTTGAGTGAGAATTAATGTAAACAACAACGATATCAATGGCTTTTGAACCACAACTCGTTTATCAAACCCTGGCAAGCGCACCCATCGTCCCGGTGTTTTATCATCCCGACGCAGAAGTAACCTGCCAAATCATTAAAGCCTGTTACGACGGAGGGATTCGGGCGTTTGAGTTTACCAATCGCGGCGAAAACGCCAAAGAAGTTTTCAAAGTATTACGCGATTTTATCAGTACAAACTACCCAAAAATGGCTTTAGGTATTGGAACCGTTTTCAATGCGCTTCAGGCGGAGGAATTCATTGCACTGGGCGCTGATTTTGTGGTTCAACCATGTACCACAATGGATGTAGCCGAGGTATGCAAAGCGCAAAATATCGCTTGGATGCCTGGTGTCATGACCGTTTCGGAAGTTTACAATGCTACTTCACTAGGGGCAGAAATTGTAAAAGTCTTTCCCGGAAATGTCGTGGGTTCAGGATTTGTCAAAGCCTTGAAAGGCCCTTTGCCCAAGGTTAAAGTGATGGTAACGGGAGGCGTAGAACCCACCCCCGAAAGCCTAAAAGAGTGGTTTAGCGCTGGGGTAAGTGCGGTGGGTATTGGCTCACAACTCTTTCCAAAGGCCGTCGTCGAAGCAGGTAATTTTGAAGAAATAGCCCAAAAGATAAATACATTACTAACCTATTACCAAACCCTCGCTCCAACCGCATAGACACACAGATTGTATAGCCGGAAGCTATGTGCCCTTTGTGCCTATGTTGTTACAAAACCCTTCTTCTAAATGGAAAAAATCGGTAATTATCGCTGGACCATTTGCGGTCTGGTATTTTTCGCAACCACCATTAACTACCTCGACAGGCAGGTAATCAGTTTATTAAAATCCACTCTTTCGGAAGAACTGAACTGGAACGATGGTGACTACGCCAACATTGAAATCGCCTTCAAACTATTTTATGCCTTCGGGATGCTCGGCGCTGGGCGTTTGGTCGATAAACTGGGCACTAAAATCGGCTACGCCGTTGCTACTACTTTGTGGAGCGTGGCGGCCGTAGCCCATGCTTTGGTAAATACTGTTTTTGGGTTTGCCGTTGTGCGTTCTGCGCTCGGTATCACGGAGGCTGGAAACTTTCCCGCCGCCATCAAGACCGTTGCCGAATGGTTTCCTAAAAAAGAACGTGCTTTTGCCACGGGAATTTTCAACTCTGGCACCAACTTTGGCGCCATCGTGGCTCCACTTTCGGTGCCTTTCATCGCCGCCGAAATGGGCTGGCAATGGGCATTTATCATTACGGGGATGTTGGGTTTTGTGTGGCTCGTGCTTTGGCTGATGTTTTATGAAGTACCAAGCAAAAGCCCCAAACTTTCAAAAGCCGAATACGATTACATCCATTCTGACGCCGCTGAAGTACTGGCCGACAAAAACGACGTCAACAAACCGCAGGTTTCTTGGTTCAAACTTTTAAGTTTCCGCCAAACTTGGGCATTTGCCCTTGGTAAACT
This sequence comes from Runella salmonicolor, assembly GCF_024158025.1. Lineage (NCBI taxonomy): Bacteria > Pseudomonadati > Bacteroidota > Cytophagia > Cytophagales > Spirosomataceae > Runella > Runella salmonicolor. The sequence continues at coordinate 298,527 of NZ_JAMZEL010000004.1, read as the reverse complement.
CCTCACCGACCCTATCTGGTGGTTTTATCTTTTCTGGTTGCCCGACTTTTTGCAAAGCCAATACAAACTTACGGGTACACAGATTGCCATTCCAGTGGCGGTAGTGTACACCCTTTCAACCTTTGGGAGTGTTTTGGGCGGTTATTTACCAATGTACCTTATCAAAACCGGCTGGCCTGTGTTCAGGGCACGCAAAACTTCCATGCTCATTTATGCCCTTTGTGTATCCCCGATTATTTTCTCGCAAATTTTAGGCAGTATTGACATGTGGTATGCCGTTTGTGTCATTGGATTTGCCGCCGCTGCTCACCAAGCATGGAGCGCCAATATCTTCACTACGGTTTCGGACATGTTTCCTAAATACACCACTGCTTCCGTTACTGGAATCGGCGGGATGTTTGGCGCTTTGGGCGGGATTTTACTTTCTGCTTTGGTTCAAAAAAACATGTTTGTCTATTACCGTTCTATCAACCAAATCGAGACGGCCTATTACATCATGTTTTTCGTGTGCGGTGCCGCTTACGTGTTGGCGTGGACGATTATGCACTTCTTGGTCCCTAAAATGAAACCGGTAGATTTATAAAAATGACTATGAAAAAGGCCTTCGCATTTTTACTGATTACTTGTTTCTCGGTTCTCAATACAACTTTTGCCCAATCAAAAGATGAAGCGGCGGTTGCGAGCGCTGTAGAAGCACTCAAAAAAGCAATGATTGACGCCGACAAAGCAACGCTCGAAAACCTCACCGATGAAGCCCTCAGCTATGGCCACTCCAACGGCAAAATTGAGGACAAAGCGGAGTTTGTACGCGCTATTGTTAGCGGCGAATCTGATTTTGTGACCATCAATCTGACCGAACAAACCATCAAAATAGTTGGCAACGCGGCCATCGTACGCCATAAATTGGCGGGGACAACCAACAATAGCGGTAAGCCCGGTACAGCAAACCTCTCGCTTTTGATGGTGTGGCAAAAACAAAAAGGAGGCTGGAAATTGCTGGCCCGACAGGCAGTTAAAATTTAACGGCTTTACTTTTTACAAAAATCCCCTTGGCCTCGGTCAAGGGGATTTTTTATGGTTTATTTATTTACCCATTATCCTTCAACCGCTCTTTCTGAGGCGGTTTGTAAAAAGAAAAAACGGATTATATGAGGGTAGTGGGCCGAAAAAACTATTTTTGTCCTGTAAATCAATCTTTAGTTCAACCCACTGGAATCCTATGAAAACCGTAGATTCGTACAATTTTGCAGGGAAACGAGCGCTTATTCGCGTGGACTTCAACGTGCCCCTCAATGAAAAATTTGAAATTACTGACGACACCCGCATTCAGGCTACGCTACCTACCATCCGCAAAATTTTGGCAGATGGCGGTTCCTGCGTTCTGATGTCACACTTGGGACGCCCGAAAGACGGTCCAACCGAAAAATATTCACTTAAACACTTAATCAACCCATTATCGGTAATCTTGGGGGTTTCAGTCAAATTTGCCGATGATTGCATCGGAGAATCTGCCTACGACCAAGCTACTACCCTTCAACCCGGCGAAATCCTGCTGCTCGAAAACCTTCGTTTTTATAAGCAGGAAGAAAAAGGCGATGTTGCATTTGCCGAAAAACTTTCAAAACTCGGCGATGTGTGGGTAAACGATGCCTTCGGAACCGCCCACCGCGCCCACGCTTCTACGGCCGTTATCGGACAGTTTTTTGAAGACCGTATCTGCGGTTACGTTATGCAAGCCGAAATCGACAATGCCCAGCGCATTCTCGAACACGCCGAGCGCCCTTTCACGGCCATCATGGGAGGCGCCAAAATCTCGGACAAAATCCTCATCATTGAGCGTCTTTTGGACAAAGTGGATAATCTCATTATCGGAGGCGGAATGACTTATACATTCACCAAAGCCCTCGGTGGTCAAATTGGAAAGTCACTTTTAGAAGCTGACAAACAAGAATTGGCCCTCGAAATTCTGGAAAAAGCCAAAGCCAAAGGCGTGAATATCATCATGCCCGTAGATAATGTATGTGCCGATGCTTTTTCGAACGACGCCAATCGTCAAATCGTAGCTACTGGACAAATCCCCGACGGCTGGGAAGGCTTAGATATTGGTCCAGCAAGTATTGCCTTGTTTGAAGAAGTAGTACGTACGTCAAAAACCATTCTTTGGAACGGCCCGATGGGTGTATTTGAATTCCCTAACTTTGCCATCGGCACTGACGCAATTGCCAAAGCAGTGGTCAAAGCAACCGAAGAAAACGGTGCGTTCTCGCTCATCGGTGGGGGAGATTCGGCCTCGGCCATCAACAACGCCGGCTACGGCGACCGCGTGAGCTACGTCTCAACGGGTGGCGGAGCATTGCTCGAATACATGGAAGGAAAAGAATTGCCAGGCGTAGCAGCTTTGGCTTAATTTTTTCAATATTCATTCAAAAAAGAAGGGCGCACAAAAATGCGTCCTTCTTTTTTAGAGCACCCTAAAACTTTGGTAATCAACAATTATTATCCTTCATACTTCTCCACTACGCGCAGAATATCCTCTTCTTTCGATAATTTCAACTTTTGGTCTTTGATAAACGTTTCGAGCTCGGCCTGCTTGTCGCCGAGCGCTTCCAACAACGCTTTTTTGTCTTTTTTGAGGCGGGTCAGGGTACCATTTTTAAACAAATACAACGCATCTTCTTTCATAAAACGTTTGGTCTGGGTGGCCGAGCTGTACAGTTTTTCGGTCTGAATCCTAACGGTGCTGTGTTTTAATAATTTAACATTTCCGTCGTACATTACCTGATAAAAATTTCGGGCGGTAAGGGATTCTATCGCTGGAAAACCGCTTCTAAACACGCCGTCGTTGGTCGAAAACTCCGTGATTTCGCTGCTGAATCGGTATGGCTTTTGATTTTCTTCGTATTCAAGTTCGTCTTTGTAGAGGTCATACCGCATTTTTGCCAACTCATAAGTTTTGCCATTATTTTTGGCTTTGACACTCCCCCTCGACCATGCGTCGTTGAGATAAGGCGAACCTTCGATTTCTACGTATCCATTTTCGAAGATAGGACGCCCGTTGATGTCCTGAATAAACATACTTTGGGCATAAGTTACGAGGGTTAGTAAAATCAATCCCCCACAGAGTAATGACTTTTTCATGTTGCGTTGTACTTTTGCGAGCAAATTAAACAATCTACCTTGCGACTCCAAGACCATCTTTACCACGTTATCCAAAGTCTGCCCGGTTTTTTACCTGAAACGTGGCTGGCAGGAGCATTTTTATTCATTATTTTCAGTGAAATTCTGCTAAAATACAGCCGTTGGCAGTTGCAGACTACTGGCATCCTGCGTAGTTTAACTATCGGAGCACTGGCGGTCGCTTTGGTCTTGGTTTGTCTTCAATGGAACGACTTGGGCGGTTATTTATTTCATCACCTGATTTATCTTGACCACAAAGCCGTTTTCTTCAAACTTATTATTCTCATTACGGGGCTATTAGTGCTGCTGCACGTACAATTTGTGCAAACAAAACTCCCCGCCGAATTTTATAGTATTTTGTTGGCCGTAGTGCTAGGGCTTTTTCTGATGGCGATGGCCACCAATGGCCTGAGCGTGTACCTATCCATAGAGTTGGTATCGATTGGGTCTTATTTAATGGTCACCTTTGGCAGCGGTAAAAAACCCGCAGAAGGCGGAATTAAATACCTTTTGTTTGGCGCACTCAGTTCGGCTATCATGCTGTACGGGCTTTCGCTGCTGTACGGGATGACGGGTACGTTGGATTTTACGAGCGACGTATTTGCCAGTCAGTTAGCCCAAAATCCGCCACTTATTTTGTTGGTGGTTGGGTTTCTCACCTTGAGCGGCGTACTATTCAAACTTTCGCTGGTTCCGTTTCATGTTTGGCCGCCAGATGTGTACGAGTCTGCCCCTACGCCCATTGTGTCTTTTTTATCAACCGCCCCCAAAGCAGCGGCGTTGTTGCTCTTGATGCGCCTTTTGAGTGTATTCCCTGCCGATTTTCAAAAACTCATGGCCATCATTGCGTTGGTGAGTATTTTGGTCGGCAATCTCGCTGCCCTTTGGCAAAACGACCTAAAACGGCTCATGGCCTACTCTGGTATTGCACAAGCAGGATTTCTCATTGTGGGATTGACCGCGTTTAATCAAACTGGGTTTGAAAGCGCGGCGTTTTACATCACGGTCTATGTCATCATCAACATTGCGGTTTTCTTACTTATTGATTTGATGGGGCAAGATACTCCTTCCCCCACTTTGGCTTCTATTACGGGCAAAGGCGCGGCCTATCCCTTACTGAGTGTTTGTTTTACGGTGCTGATGCTGGGTTTGGTTGGATTGCCACCTACGGCAGGGTTTACGGCAAAATTACTCGTATTCTCTTCACTCTGGGAAGCGTATCAGGCCAACGGCGACCCATTGTTAGTGACATTGTTGGTCGTTGGGTTGCTCAATGCCGTTGTTTCACTATTTTATTATTTTAAAATTCCCTTTTATCTATTTTTTCGAAAAAGCCCATCGACACAGGTTTCCTCACCTATTTCATACGCAGCAACAATTCTTATTTCTCTCCTGACAATCACCATCTTAGCCCTCTTTTTCAAGACCGATGGGTTGATTGAATGGATTCGACTGCTATAAGATGTTTTTCGCCTGTTCAACCGCCTTATGCTATACCGTATTGACTGATTCTTATCAGATTAGTGAATAATTTTGGGCTTCCGAGAACAACGGATAGCCCAAGCATTTATATTTGTCCGACTTTTTCACCAAATCTGCGGAAACCCACGTTCTAAAAGCGATTTAAAATTAGACATACATCCCTGCTTCATAACCAGTGCTTCCTATCATTTTATAGAACAAACGATTTTCATGGAACAAGGTAACGGTCACCACAATTTAGACAAAATCTCAGGCGCGGGATTATTGGTTGCATTGGGGATTGTGTATGGAGACATCGGAACCTCTCCGTTGTACGTGATGCAGGCCATAATTGGTAAAAGCCGTATCAATGAAGAGGTTGTATTGGGTGCGCTCTCGTGCGTATTCTGGACGCTCACGCTGCAAACAACCATCAAATACGTCATATTAATTTTACGGGCCGACAACCGTGGTGAAGGCGGAACTTTAGCCCTTTTTGCACTGGTACGACGTCATGCCAAGTGGCTCACCATCCCTACCATGATTGGAGGCGCCGCGCTCTTGGCCGATGGTATTATTTGTCCGCCGATTTCGGTTTCTTCTGCGGTCGAAGGATTGGAGATTTTATATCCGAATATTCAGACCGTCCCGATTGTATTGGTCATTTTGGCGGTTTTGTTTCTCATTCAGGTTTTTGGGACAAAGGTAGTGGGCGGAGCTTTCGGGCCTATTATGTTGGTTTGGTTCTCGACTTTGGGTATTTTGGGATTTTCGCACGTTATCCAAAACCCATTGGTTATCAAAGCCCTCAACCCTTATTATGCTTATCAATTGTTGGTTGAACACCCCGGGGGATTCGCACTTTTAGGGGCTGTTTTTCTATGTACCACGGGAGCAGAGGCACTGTATTCGGACTTGGGTCACTGCGGCCGGGGCAATATTCGCGTAAGTTGGGTATTTGTAAAGTTCACTTTATTGCTCAATTACTTTGGCCAATCGGCATGGTTGATGGCGCACAATGGCCAGTACCTCAACGGCCGTAAGCCTTTTTATGAACTCATGCCAGACTGGTTTTTATTGCCTGGTATTGCCATTGCTACCATGGCCGCTATCATTGCCAGTCAAGCGTTAATTACGGGCTCGTTTACGTTGGTCAGCGAGGCGATTCGCCTCAATTTTTGGCCAAAAATCAAACTTAAGTACCCTTCAGCCCAAAAGGGGCAGTTGTATGTGCCGAGCATTAACCTGCTTCTTTTTATCGGTTGCGTGGCCGTGGTGCTGTATTTTAGGCGCTCCACCAACATGGAAGCTGCTTATGGTTTGGCCATCACGCTTACCATGCTCGTAGACACGCTTCTGATGTCGTACTATCTCTATACTCACCGCTACAATATGTGGCTGGTCATTGTATTTTTGGTGGTGTATTTCGCAGTGGAAAGCGCTTTCATGCTCGCCAATTTAGAAAAATTTGCGCACGGAGGTTGGGTGTCGGTATTGATTTGTACCATTCTGGCAACCGTCATGTTTATCTGGCTCAAAGCTGGCCAAATCAAAGCACAGTTGACCGAATATACCAAACTTGCTACGTACATTGATGCGCTCAAAGAACTCAGCCGTGACGTAAGCATCCCCAAATACGCCACGCACCTAGTGTTTATGTCAAACGCTTCGCGTACAAGTGAAGTTGAATCTAAAATTATTTACTCAATTTTCGAAAAACGCCCCAAACGGGCCGATATTTACTGGTTTGTCCACGTTGACACGACCGATGAACCGTACACAATGCAATACAAAGTCGACGTCATTGAACCCGACGATGTCATCAAAGTCACCTTCCGGTTGGGCTTTCGAATCGAACAGCGCATCAATCTCTACCTGCGCCGTATTATTGAAGACATGGTAAAAAACAAAGAAGTGGACATCACCAGCCGTTATGAATCGCTTCACCGACACAACGTTATCGGCGATTTCCGCTTTGTTGTATTGGAAAAATTCCTTTCGTATGAGAATGAATTGCCCATCTTTGAGCAGCTTATCATGAAAGCGTACTTCTTTATCAAAAGCTTTACCAACAGTGAAGATAAGTGGTTTGGATTAGATAGCAGTGCTGTAAAAATCGAAAAAGTCCCACTCATCATCAGGGCCATAGACAAGGTAAATCTGCAACGGATTTATGGCTAATTTTTAACCAAATATATATGGAATCTAACGAATCCCACCGGCACGACAACTCCAAAGTCACGGCAGCCGGGTTATTGATTGCACTCGGTATTATTTATGGAGACATCGGTACCTCTCCCCTTTATGTCATGAAGGCTGTCACCGGAACTACCAAGCCCATTGAAGAAAACGAAATTTTAGGTGCACTTTCTTTGGTATTTTGGACACTCACCCTTCAAACTACATTTAAATACGTTATTCTGATTCTCCGGGCCGACAACCGGGGTGAAGGAGGTATCTTTGCGCTTTACGCGCTGGTGCGCCGGCACGCCAAATGGATTACCATTCCAGCCATGATTGGCGGGGCGGCTTTATTGGCCGACGGCATCATTACCCCTCCCATCTCAGTTTCATCGGCTATTGAGGGGCTAAAAATCATCTACCCTGAGTTGCAGACCATTCCGATTGTCATTGCGATTCTATCGGCCCTTTTTTTAATTCAGGGTTTTGGCACAAGCGTAGTAGGTCGGGCTTTTGGGCCAATCATGCTTATTTGGTTTTTGATGCTGGCAACTTTGGGTTTCATTCACATCAGTGACGCCCCCGAAGTGCTCAAATGTTTTAATCCGTACTACGGTTATTGGCTGTTGTTTGAATATCCAGAAGGTTTTTGGCTTCTGGGGGCGGTATTTCTCTGTACCACTGGGGCCGAAGCGCTTTACTCTGACCTTGGTCACTGCGGGCGAGGCAACATTCGGGTGAGTTGGGTATTTGTAAAAATCGCACTTTTTCTGAATTACCTCGGTCAAGGCGCATATTTACTAAGCATAAAAGGACAGCCTTTGGGCACTCGTAATCCATTTTATGACCTTATGCCCGACTGGTTTTTACTTCCGGGCATCGGTATCGCTACCATGGCGGCGATTATTGCGAGTCAGGCGTTGATTACGGGTTCTTTTACGTTGGTCAGCGAGGCAATACGCCTCAATTTTTGGCCCAAAGTAAGGCTTCGTTACCCAAGTCTCCAAAAGGGACAGCTGTACGTTCCGAGCGTCAATTGGCTCCTTTGGGCAGGGTGCGTCGGGGTTGTTTTATATTTTAAGGAATCTTCTCGCATGGAAGCGGCCTACGGATTAGCCATTACACTAACCATGCTGATGACCACGCTCTTGATGTCTTACTACTTATACGCCCGGCGCTACAATGCATGGGGAATTGTACTGTTTTTTGTGCTCTATTTAGGAATCGAAGGCTCTTTTTTGGTGGCCAATCTACTCAAGTTTACACACGGCGGGTGGGTGTCTCTGATTATCGGCGGTGCCATTGTCTCTTTGATGGTCATTTGGTATAACTCGTTTTTTATCAAACAACAATTGACCGAGTACGTTAAACTGGAGAGATTTCTGGAATCATTGAAAGAGCTCAGTCGCGACGTAAGCATTCCCAAATACGCCACTCACTTGGTGTTTATGTCGAGTGCTTCGCGCATAAGCGAAATTGAGTCAAAAGTGATTTATTCTATCTTCCAAAAACGTCCTAAACGGGCCGACATCTATTGGTTTGTACACGTTGACACCACCGACGACCCTTACACAATGGAATACAAAGTCAGCATCATTGAACCCGACGACGTCGTCAAAGTCAATTTCTATCTGGGTTTCCGGGTAGAGCAACGCATCAATCTATACCTTAGAAAGGTGATTGAAGAAATGGTTAAGAACAAGGAAGTAGATATTACCAGCCGCTATGAATCACTCAACAAACACAATGTGGTCGGTGATTTTAGGTTTGTGGTACTGGAAAAGTTTTTGTCTTACGAAAACGAATTACCTTTGTTTGAACGAATCATCATGCAAGCATATTTTTTCATCAAACAATTCACCCCCAGCGAAGACAAATGGTTTGGACTAGATGCCAGCGCCGTGAAGATCGAAAAAGTGCCGTTGGTCATTCAGCCCGTAGAAAATGTCCTGCTTAAAAGAAGATATAATTAAATAGACCATGAAAATTCTGATTACCGGCGGCGCCGGCTTTGTAGGCTCTTCGTTAGCGATAGCATTAAAAACCAACTATCCTTCTTACGAAATTTATTGTTTAGATAACCTAAAACGAAAAGGTTCAGAACTCAACGTAGCCCGAATCTCCCAACTCGGAATCACGTACGTTCACGGTGACATTCGCAACAAAGAAGATTTTGATTCGCTACCAGCTGTGGATGCTGTCATTGAGGCATCTGCCGAGCCTTCTGTTTTGGCAGGATTGGACGGAACGCCCGATTACTTAATAAATACCAATCTTTTTGGCACCGTCAATTGCCTTAATTACGCCCTCAAACACCGCGCAAAATTCATTTTCTTGTCTACGAGCCGAGTATATCCCATCAAGACCATTGAAAAACTGAATTTTATCGAATCCGAAACCCGGTTTGAATTGACAGATGAACAACCCGTTAAAGGGGTTTCATCCAAAGGAATTGCCGAAGATTTTCCGTTGGACGGCGCCCGTTCTTTGTACGGAACCACCAAACTAGCTTCGGAATTAATCATTCAGGAATACAATGAATTTTATGGTTTACAGACCGTTATCAACCGCTGCGGCGTGATTACGGGCCCGTGGCAAATGGGCAAAGTAGACCAAGGCGTGATGGTTCTTTGGATTGCAAAACATTATTGGGAACAACAACTGGGGTATTTTGGCTACGGTGGCACGGGCAAACAAACCCGTGATATGCTACACGTGGCGGATTTATACCGTTTGATTGACTGGCAATTACATAATTTGGAAAAAGTAAATGGTGAAATTCTCAATGCGGGCGGAGGAAACGAAAGCAGCACTTCCTTGCAAGAACTCACCAAAATCTGTCAGGAAGTAACGGGCAAGACCATCCCTATCAAACAAGTGGCCGAAACCCGCACGGCAGATATTCGCCTGTATATTACCGACAATTCGAAAGTAACGCGGCTCACTGGTTGGGCCCCTCAGATTGGGGTACGCCAGATTGTCGAAGATATTACCGAATGGTTGGACCAAAATCACGTTGCTTTAGCACCAATTTTAAAATAAATTATTTGGTACAGAGTATTGAGTAAGAAAAACGTTAAGCCTCACTACTCACTACTCATTACTCATTACTCATTACTATCATGCACATCCAAGTTCGACATGCTACCAATCCGACGGATTTCAAACGCTACGATACGCACCGAATCCGTGAGGAATTTTTGATGGAGAAACTGTTCGTTCCGGATCAGTTCCATTTCGTTTATTCCCACTATGACCGCATGATTGTAGGGGGAATAAAGCCAGTAGGGCAATTGCATAAACTACCCGTTTATGAGGAACTCCGCGCTGATTATTTTCTTGAACGCCGCGAATTAGGTATTCTCAACGTGGGGGGCGATGGGTTTGTGATGGTAGGAGAAGAACTTTTTACACTTCAAAAACGCGACTGCCTGTACGTAGGAAAAGGCCACAAAATGGTTTCGTTCAAGAGTTTAGACCCAGAGTTTCCTGCTAAGTTTATTTTGATTTCAACGCCCGCACATCGTCTTGTGCCAACGGCCTTGATGAAAGCTGCCGATGCCATGCCCGTAGACATGGGCTCTCCCGAAAAAGCCAATACCCGTACGATTTATAAGTACATCCACGCGGGCGGCTTGGAGAGCTGCCAGCTCGTGATGGGCATGACGGCCATGAAATACAGCAGTGTTTGGAACACCATGCCGCCGCATGTCCACGACCGCCGTTCCGAAATTTACGTCTACTTTGACATGGAAGAAGACCAGCGTATTTTCCATTTTATGGGGGCTCCCGAAGAAACCCGCCACTTGGTAGTAGCCAACGAACAGGCCATTATTTCTCCTCCGTGGTCCATCCATGCTGGAGCCGGAACCACCAGTTATTCGTTTCTGTGGGCAATGGCCGGAGAAAATTATTCCTTCACGGATATGGATATGCTGACAATGAGTGAAATAAAATAAAATTTCAAAAAAACTAACCGTAATGCTTGGTTTTTAAGAAAAAAACACACAGTTTAGATTTACAATCGTTGAAGGTAGACTTCAATTTTAGAGATAGCGGTCTGGCGATGCAGACCGCTATTTTTTCCCCTTTTGAGTCCACAAATATGATTGTCAATTAATTGTTAAACTAAAACTGTGCGTAATTATGAGACTTCAAGTGCACGCGATCCACTTCGACGCAGATTCAAAATTGCTCGAATTTATTGAAAAGAAACTAGGAAAACTCGAAACATTTTATGACCGAATAACCAGTGGAGAAGTATACCTCCGATTAGATAAAAGTGAAAGCAGTAAAGTCAAAAATAAAGTTTTAGAAGTCAAAATCAAGGTTCCCAATGCGGAACTATTCGTCAAAGAAAGTGGCAAAAGCTTTGAAGAAGCCACCGATTTAGCCCTTGAGGCCCTCAAAATTCAGATAAAAAAATACAAAGCCAAACGGCAAGAAGTAGAAAACAAAACCATCAAAGAAGCCACTACCAATGGCTCAGAAGTAGCCGAAGAAATAGAAATAGAGGAGATTTAGAAAAGGCTACATTCATAAAAAGGGCGAATACGACGGGTATTCGCCCTTTTTGTTAGACTTCATCGCCCAAAAGTCTTTAATCTTGATTAACTTTGAAATACCATTACACTCCATCTACCCCAACTTCCTTTATGAAAAAGCTTTTCTTCTTATTGTTCTTCCTTATCGCCCAAGTTTCACTCCCTATTTTGGCTCAAGTGCAAAAAGCACCCAACCGAGCCGAAGGAGACGGCCCTCACAAACGACTTATCATCAGAGGCGTAACCATCATCAACAGCACGGGCTCACCCCCAATTGGCCCCATGGACATTGTGGTTGAAAACAACCGCATTGCCCAAATTCGTCAAGCAGGTTATCCAGGAATGCCCGCTGACCCCAAAAATGGCGTAAAAGCCAACCCAGGCGACAAAGAAATGAATTGCCAAGGCATGTACTTGATGCCCGGTTTTGTAGATATGCACGGCCACATCGGTGGTGTACAGCAGGGAGCCAATGCCGAATATGTGTTTAAACTCTGGATGGCCCACGGAGTCACGACCATCCGCGACCCATCTTGTGGGAATGGACTAGATTGGGTGCTGGACCAAAAAGAAAAAAGTGCTAAAAATCTGATTACTGCTCCGCGAATTAAAGCCTATACCGTTTTCGGACAAGGAGCTGCCGACTTTATCTCTACGCCTGAACAAGCCCGTGAATGGGTACGCCAAAACGCAAAAAAAGGCGCTGACGGCATCAAATTCTTCGGTGCCGAACCCGAAGTTTTTAAGGCCGCCCTCGACGAAAACAAAAAGCTAGGGCTTGGCTCTGCCGCCCACCACGCCCAAACCGAAGTAGGGCGCATGAATGCCTTGGCCACCGCTAGAGCTGGCCTGACAAGTATGGAACACTGGTACGGACTCCCGGAAGCACTATTTGACGACAAAACCCTCCAAAATTATCCAACGGATTATAACTACAACAACGAGCAAAACCGTTTTGAAGAAGCTGGTAAACTCTGGAAACAAGCGGCTAAACCCGGTACCGAAAAATGGAATCAGGTGATGGACGAAATGTTGAAACTGGATTTCACCATTGACCCCACCTTCAATATCTACGAAGCCAACCGCGAACTGATGCTGGCCCGCCGCGCCGAATGGCATGAGGAATACACGCTGCCTTCTCTGTGGCGCTTTTATGGCCCAAGCCGCATCTCTCACGGGTCGTATTGGCACAACTGGGGCACGGAGCAGGAAGTAGCATGGAAAGAGAATTATCGTCTGTGGATGGCGTTTATCAACGAATACAAAAATCGCGGTGGGCGCGTTACCACAGGTTCTGATTCGGGCTTTATTTATCAATTATACGGATTTGCTTACATCCGTGAACTAGAATTGCTCCGCGAAGCGGGATTCCATCCCATGGAGATCATCCGGGCCGCCACCCTCAAAGGAGCAGAAGCCCTCGGCATGGCCAAAGATATTGGCTCGATAGAAGTAGGAAAACTGGCCGATTTTGTGATTACCGAAGAAAATCCGCTCGCCAACCTGAAAACGCTCTACGGAACGGGGGCCATTCGACTCAATGAAAAAAACGAAGTGACGCGCGTGGGTGGCGTAAAATACACCGTCAAAGATGGCGTGGTGTACGATGCTAAAAAACTGCTGGCCGACGTGCGTAAGATTGTCGCCGATGCCAAAAAAGAAGAGAATTTTGAAATTACTCAGCCGGGCATTCCCCAAAAAACAGGAAAAGTATCGGGCAGTAATTAGTAGTAATCAGTGATTGGTGGTTTGTGGTTAGTTGGGAAGAATGTTTAACTTTGCAGTCTATTATTGAAGCTAATTGAGTGCTGAAATTGTCCCTAAGCACTACCCACCAATCACTAATCACCCGATGCTAACCGAACGAGTCAAAGAGATATTTCAGGAAATAGAACAGTTTGAAGTTGCCACCAAGGAGCAACTAGAACAATATCGTCAACGCTTTGTAGGACGCAAAGGCGTCGTCGAAGCCCTTTTTGAAGGGCTGAAAGACATTGCCAAAGAAGAGCGCCGCGCCGTAGGGCAGGAATTGAACGCTTTAAAAAATTTCGCCATCGACCGCTTCGCCGTCATTCAGGCCGAGTTTGAGGCCAACGACAGTGGCTTTAGTGGGCCGTCGGTTGATTTAACCTTGCCCGTCGTTCCTAACCAACTCGGCAGTATACACCCGCTCACCTTGGCCCGCGCCAAAATCATCGAAATCTTTGAGCGCATGGGTTTCAGCGTGGCCGACGGCCCCGAGATTGAGTCAGACTGGTACAACTTTACGGCCCTCAATTTCCCCGAAAACCATCCCGCGCGCGAAATGCAGGACACGTTTTTCGTGGCCAAAAATGCCGAAGACCCTACGCAAGATATGCTCCTGCGTACACATACCTCAAACGTACAAATCCGGATGATGGAACGCCAAAAGCCGCCCATCCGCGCCATTATGCCCGGGCGTGTGTACCGCAATGAGGCCATTTCGGCCCGCGCTCACTGCTTTTTCCACCAGGTAGAAGGCTTGTATATTGATAAAAACGTAAGTTTCAAAGACCTCAAAGACACGCTTTATCACTTCTCCAAAGAGATGTTTGACAAAGACGTAAAAATACGCCTCCGTCCGTCGTTCTTCCCCTTTACGGAGCCAAGCGCCGAGATTGACATTTGGTTGGGAACCGACACGGAAGAGACCTACCGTTTATCCAAAGGAACGGGCTGGGTAGAGATTGCTGGCAGTGGCATGGTAGACCCCAACGTCTTGGCCAACTGCGGCATCGACCCCGAAGAATACACTGGTTTTGCCTTCGGCATGGGTATTGAGCGCATTGCCCAGCTCCGCTACGGCGTTCGTGACCTACGCCTATACTCTGAAAATGATGTACGCTTTTTGCGTCAGTTTGAAGGGGTATAAATCCACGATTAAGGTCATCAAAAAAGGGTTGAAAACTAGTTTTCAACCCTTTTTTGATGACCTTTTTTAAGTTTTTATCTATCAATACTATCAAAATCACTTGGCTAAAACCCACCACCAATCCACTGCTCGTCGTCAAAGTCTCCTTCCAACTCGCCCGATTTAGAAACGAACAACGGGCGCGCCTTCACGGGGCGCTCAGGTTTGACCGTCATGAAGTTGCGGTATTGCTCATCCGAAATTACCTCCAACGAAAGCGCGCGTTTTAGCACAATCGGGAACGGAACCCGGAAAAAATCAGCAATATCTACGGCCAAAGAAGAAGAGATTTTGGTAATGCCCCGGTGAAAGAAGCTCTGCACTTCACTTTCGGGCAGCAACGCATCAAAAACGAGTTTTTCCGAACGTTGACACAAGGCATCTGGCTGTGAATAACTCATGTACAACCCCAACGAAGCCGTCAGTAATGCCGTGTAATAACAGCGCTCATAATCATTGGCCTTGGCATTCAAAAACACCCACCCTTTGTTTTGAAACAAAGCTGAAAAGCCGACAAATTCGGTTTCTACCGCGTGTAATTGCGCCACTTTGACCACTTCTGGATAAGGCAAACGGCGGCCTAACTGGCGGATAATATCCTGCCCCGACGATACATCGGCGGCCTCACCAGCCGGCTCCAATAGCCAATCGCCCGCCAATAGTCCCTGAAATAAACGTTCACCGTCGCGCTGGGCCGCGATTTGCCCCAAATGAAGCAACGTACGGTCTTGCAATCGGAAGTCAATCGGGACTTGATTTTCAGGTTGTTTTTTCTTCCCCATTTCACCTTAAAAGGTTGAGTATAAGACAAAAGTAGACGAATTTTGAAAATGTACAAACGAAAAAAACGACAAAAGGTGATAAATAAGTGTATTTTCAAATTGTCCAGTTTTCAAATTTTCAAATTAGAAGGGTAGCTTTGTACCAACATTTCAACAGACCACATATGACTGATCAACTTAAAACGGTTCCGCTCAACGACCTCCACCAAAAATTGGGAGCAAAAATGGTACCATTTGCTGGCTTTATGATGCCCGTTCGCTATTCATCCGACCTTGAAGAGCACCATTGTGTTCGCAACGGAGTAGGCGTATTTGACGTGTCGCACATGGGTGAATTTATACTTAAAGGCCCCAAGGCCCTCGACCTCATTCAGCGGGTATCGGCCAATGACGCGTCGGTGTTGTTTGACGGCAAAATCCAATACAGCTACCTGCCCAACGAACAAGGTGGTGCGGTAGATGATTTGCTCGTGTACCGAATCGACGAGGAGGAATACTTTTTGGTGGTCAATGCCTCCAATATCGAAAAAGACTGGAACTGGATTCAGAGCCATAATACCGAAGGCGTTCCGATGATTAACGCGTCAGATGATTTATGTCTTTTTGCCGTACAAGGCCCCAAAGCGGCCGAGGCGCTGCAAAAACTGACGAGTATTCACTTGGCAGAAATGGAGTATTATACCTTCAAAAAAGGGACTTTTGCGGGTTTACCGGATATTATCGTTTCGGCCACGGGTTATACTGGGGCGGGCGGATTTGAGTTATACATTCCCCGATACGCGGCCATTCATGTTTGGCACCATATTTTTGAAGCTGGCAAAGAGTTTGGCATTAAACCCATCGGCCTAGGTGCACGCGACACACTTCGCCTCGAAATGGGTTATTGTCTCTACGGAAACGACATCGACGATACCTCCTCTCCGCTCGAAGCAGGCTTGGGTTGGGTGACCAAATTCACCAAGAATTTCATTAATTCGGAAGCACTTCTCCAACAAAAACAAGCGGGATTACAACGCAAACTGGTTGGTTTTGAAATGATTGACCGAGGCATTCCGCGCGGCCATTATGAACTGTGCGATGCCGAAGGAAATGTGCTGGGCCACGTAACATCTGGAACCCAATCGCCTACCCTAAGCAAAGGCATCGGACTGGGATATGTCCCTACAGCTTACAGCAAACCAGGAAGCGAGATTTTTGTAAAAGTGCGCGAAAAATTGCTGAAAGCGCAAGTCGTAAAATTACCATTTGTAAAACCAACCGTATAACCGAAAAACCGTTTTATGAACTGTTCTTTTCGTTACGTTAATAATATTGTATGAAATCCATTGACGTCTGCCTGACCCCTGATTTATTACACCTTCATGCCATCGACAATAGCATTGTCGTTGTTGCCGACATTTTCAGGGCTACCTCCTGCATGGTCACGGGACTGGCGTATGGCATCGAAAGCATTACGCCCGTTGCTACGGTAGAAGAATGCTATGCCTATCAGCAAAAAGGGTATTTCGCAGCAGCGGAGCGCAACGCCTTGAAAGTAGAAGGATTTGAACTAGACAATTCTCCTTTTAGCTACATGGACGACCGCCTCGTAGGTGGGCACGTAGCCATGACCACCACCAACGGCACCTTGTCTATCACCAAAGCCAAAGCAGATGCCGTAAAGGTGTTGGTGGGGGCGTTTCTTAATTTAGGCGCCGTGGCCAACTACCTTCAATCTCAATCGTACGATGTGCTGGTGTTGTGTGCAGGCTGGAAAGGCCGCGTCAACTTGGAAGACACGCTTTTTGCGGGGGCGTTGGTAGAAGCCCTCAAGGAAGAATACATGATTGCCGAAGACAGCGCCCTGATGGCAATGCGGGCCTATCAGCAAGCCAAAGATGACTTATTGGGCTACGTGTCCAACTCATCACACGTACGTCGCCTGCAACGTCTCGGTATTCAAAAAGATATTTCGTATTGCCTCCAACGAGACTTGTACGATGTAGTGCCCATTTTGCGCGGAAGTACGCTGGTGGGTATGTGATGAAAGCGGAGAAAAAGAAAAGTCAGGAGAGATAAGCTCTCTCCTGACTGACTTTCTTCTACATTCTATCTGGTACTTCAATGCCCAATAGGCCCATTGCTTTTTGGATTCCGTCGGCTACGGCTTGTGAAAGCAGTAGCCGCGCTTGTTGGGCATCGGCATTGGGTTCTTGCAATATTGATACTTCTGCATAAAACGTATTGTACGCCTTCGCCAATTCGTAAGCATACTGCGAAATCAAGGCAGGCGAATAATTGCGCGCGGCATCGGCCACTCGCTCGGGGAATTGGGTAAGGCAAAAAATAACCTCTTTCTCCGAATCCGTCAACGGAACCGTCACGGCGGGTTTGGTCCACTCCACCCCCATCTGTACCGCTTTCCGCAACACCGAGCGAGTACGGGCGTGGGTATATTGAATAAACGGTCCAGTATGCCCATGCAACTCCACCGACTCGGCCGGGTTGAACAGCATTCGCTTTTGCGGGTCTACTTTCAACAGATAGTACTTCAAGGCACCTAAGCCTAGCATCGAGAACAGTCTTTGTTTTTCGGCCTCGCTAAAATCATCAATTTTTCCTTTGGCGTTGCCTTCCTCGGCGGCGGCGGCGGTTACTTCGGCCACCAGTTCATCGGCATCCACGACCGTTCCTTCCCGTGACTTCATTTTTCCCGAGGGCAAATCCACCATGCCGTAGCTCAGGTGATAACAGCCTTCGGCGTAAGCACGACCCAAGCGTTTAAGAATGGCAAACAAGACCTGAAAGTGGTAATCTTGCTCATTTCCGACAACCCAAATGGATTTATTGGTGTGAAAATCGGCAAACTTCAGGTCGGTTGTACCCAAATCCTGCGTCATATAAACAGAAGTTCCATCGCCCCGCAACACGAGTTTTTCGTCCAAGCCTTCGGCCGACAAATCAATCCACACCGAATTGTCAGGTTTTTGGAAGAACACACCCTTCGCCAAGCCTTCGTCTACGGCATCTTTGCCCAAGAGATAAGTGTTGGATTCGTAGTAGGTCTTGTCAAAACTGACCCCGATTTTTTGATAGGTATCGTTAAATCCAGCGTAGACCCACGCATTCATTTGCTTCCAGAGCGCAATCGTTTCGGCATCGCTTTGTTCCCATTTCAGAAGCAGTTGCTGGGCTTCGAGCATCCAAGGGGCTTTTTTCTCGGCTTCTTCTTTGGTCTTGCCTTCGGCTACCAAGGCTTCGATTTGTCGCTTGTATTCTTTGTCAAACAAGACGTAATATTTACCAATCAGGTGGTCGCCTTTGAGTCCAGTAGACTCGGGGGTTTCACCATTGCCGAGCTTGGCGTAGGCCAACATTGACTTACAAATATGAATGCCTCGGTCATTGACCAAACAGGTTTTGACTACGTCGTAGCCGTTGGCTTTCAAAATTCTGGACACCGAGTCGCCCAAAAAGTTATTCCGTAAATGCCCCAAGTGCAAAGGCTTATTGGTATTGGGCGACGAAAATTCGACCATGACCGATTGCCCATTGGGGGCCGAAAAACCAAAGTTTGGGTCAAGCGCCAAGGTATTGAGGGCTTCAATCCAAGCCGATTCGGCAATACTGAGGTTCAAAAAGCCCTGCACCACGTTAAATTTGCTCACCACGCCCGATTTTTCTACCAGATACTGTCCGAGGCTATTCCCGATTTCGACGGGAGGTTTGCGGAGGCTTTTGGTGTAGGGAAAAGTAACAAACGTATAAAAACCTTCAAAGTCTTTTTTGGTCGGCTGAAGCAGGATTGTTTCTTCGGCAACGTTATAAATTTCCTGCAATGCGCTTTGGATATACGTCTTGATAATTGATTCTATATGCATAATTCCGTATTCATTATTCCGTTATTCGTCGTGAATCGCTCATTGTTACCCTAAAAAGAATAGTAACCGATAAGGGTTTCAAACGAGTCGCAAAAGTACTTCAAATTCGTCAAGCAAATAATAATTTAATCGTATTTTCGTATCTTCAACCCCTCAGTGCGCACAAATAAGTTGATTTTAAATAAAGCGTTTGCTACTTTTATTGATAACAAGCGTTTATGATGAACTTCTAACCATTCGGCACTTAACAGTCAAGAAATGAAAATGTTGAAACAAATACTACGCTTATTGATGTTCACTGGTGCCCTGTATTCAGAAGCGCAGGCACAATTGGAACAATCTTTACGGTTGGAGTTTAAGGTCAGCCAAACCAACGATGAATATTTTGACGTTACGCCGCTCAACAAAGACGGTTTGTTGGTGACGCAGCGCAAAGAAGAATATTATGGCAACGAAAAATGGTCTTTTTTTCGTTTTGATACCCTGCTCAAACAACAATGGTCGGCAGAATATAAGTTATCTTACGAACTGCATCCCATCAAAACTTATCACAACCAAAACTACCTTTTTTGGCTGCTTCAAGAAACCGACAGCGACAAGCTGACCGTGCTGCGCGTGGACTTACACAACGGTGAAATCGAGACTTTTAAGGGAGATTTGTTGACCCGCGCCGACATTGTGCATTTCAAAGTATTGGGCAACACCGCTTTTATCGGCGGCTACCACCACAGCCGGCCCGTGGTCATGGCTTTTTCTTTCTTTGACAAAAGCATCAAAGCACTGCCGTATCTATACACCACCAACACTGAAATCAGTAACATCGAACTCGACGAACAACGCAATCAACTTAATGTGTTGCTCTACACCATCAAACGGGGCGATTGTCAATTTACCATCAAAACTTATTCGTACGAAGGCAAACTCATCAAAACAACGACGATGCCTTTTGAAGGCAACAACGGCCTGATTTCGGGCAAAATCTTGCCGCTCGACGAGGCTTCATCACTCATTGTCGGCAATTATGCGCAGGGCTGTACCCAATATTCGCAAGGGCTTTATTTCTCAAGAATCAAAGATGCCGAGCCGGAAAAACTGCAATGGGTTGATTTTTCTAAATTAGAAAACTTTTTTAATTACCTAAAACCCAAACGCAAACAACGGGTAGTAGAAAAAATTTCTAAGCGAAAGGAAGAAGGAAAAGAGCCTAAGTTTCGGTACCGATTGCTGGTTCATGAAGTTATTAAATCCAATGATGAATTCGTGCTAGTGGCAGAGGTGTACTATCCCGTATATAAAAATGGGAACATGTATAGTGGCGGTATGGCAGCCCGAAACCCCAACCGAGAATTTGACGGTTTTCGCTATACACACGCCATCGTTTGTGGATTTGACAAGGCTGGAAATCTGCTATGGGATAACTGTTTTGCCCTCGAAAATGTCGAAAGCATTGAGCTGCTGCCCATGGTTCAGGTCACCCGCCGCGATGGGTTGCTGGTGCTGGGCTATCCCAAAGACGGAAAGATTAACACAGAAGTGATAGAGCGCAACAAAATAGTGCGTGAAAAAGAGGCCTTTACCATCAAAAGCGCCGACGACAACGACCGCATTGTAGACAACGAGCGCGGACTTTTGGCAGCGTGGCATGACCATTACTTTTTGGCGTATGGTTACCAGAAAATCGGCAGCGAAAAATGGGTAGGTGCCCCGCGTGAAGTTTTTTACATCAATCGCTTCTCTTACGACCCCTACGCACCTCGTTTAGATGCCAAGGAAGAAACAAAAAAGGGAAAATCATCGGGGAATTAATCAGGCAATAATTTTTTCGTTAAAGCTTCTGACCGCCTGCGCGATTTCGGGCAAAAGGTCGGGGTTTTTCTCAATGCCGTTTCCAACCACTACCACATCGGCTCCCGCTTCAAGCGCAGATTGCGCTTTTTCGACGGAATTAATGCCGCCGCCCACAATAATGGGGGTATCTACCGCTTGGCGAACCGCCGCAATCATCTCGGCCGAAACGGGCTTTTGTGCCCCGCTTCCTGCGTCTAAATACATGATTTGCAACCCTAACAATTCTCCCGCCATGGCCGTACAGGCCGCCACTCCGGGTTTATCATGGGGAATCGGTGTGGTGTTGCTGATGTAAGACACCGTAGTGGCACGGCCACTCTCAATGAGCATATAACCAGTAGGCAGAATTTCCAATTTGCTTTTTTTCAACAGCGGAGCCGCAATAACATGTTGCCCAATGAGGAGTTCAGGATTGCGGCCCGAAATGAGCGATAGCAACAAAATAGCATCCGCCGACGGCTCTATGTGTAGGCTATTGCCCGGAAAAAGAATCGCAGGAATATGTGTGTGTTTATGAATAGCCGCAATAATTTCATCTGAAGCATACCGGGTAATGAGACTGCCGCCCACAAAGAAAAAATCGACTCCGTAACGCACACTTTCGGCGAGCATAAACGGAAACGACTCCAACTCTACCTTGTCGGGGTCGAGCAACACTGCGAACGCTTTTCGCCCGTTTTGAAGATTACTTTGAAGTTTCGTTCGTATCTGTGCCTGCATTCGTATTTTGCTGAGTAGCCAAAAAATCCATTAATTTTTGTCGTGCCAGTCCTAGTAGCCAAGTCGTTGCGTAAGAAGTAACGGCTTTGACGACCCACGATGTTTTTTCTGTATGACGCTCAATGCCCCCCGAAACGTTGCTCGTATTTTTTGCTTTTATTTCAGGCTCATCTTCCGGCAATAGCGCATCAACCAATAAATAAACCACCGCAATCACGCCACCGATGACCAACGCCTGCTTACCGATTTCGACGGCATCCACTTTTAAGTCTTCTATTTTTTCTTCCAACAGACGGCGATACCCTTCTGAGGCTGTTTGTAATTCGGTAATTCGGCCATTGGTGTCACCAAATGGCTCCTCAAAAGTCAGGATATTTTTTGGGAGTGAAGCCATTATGTGGATGTTTTTAAGTTGATTACTCGGATTTTAAGGGTGAATAACAGAGACAATTTACGCCAAATCCATTCAATTCCACTTAAAATCAGCTAGTAAATCTTTCTCAAAAGTCGTAAAAACCTACTAGAAGCCCAAAACTGAACCTAATTTTTAAAGAAATTGTAACGCAAAAGCGTCTAAGCGTGTACCTTTGTATGTTTGTATGGAGTAGTTAGTACATTGCATTGTATTTATTAGGACCAGAATATCTCTTATTTGTAACAAAAATTGAGTACTATCAATATAAAATAACCAATGCCACTCGACCAAGAATTTGATAAAGAGAATGCCACCGGCGACGAAATGAGTTTTATTGAGCACCTCGAAGAATTGCGTTGGCACGTAATTCGGGCCGTAGGGGCGATTTTAATTTTTACCATTGCCGCTTTTATTTACATTGAAGAAATCTATGACAAAATCATATTGGGTCCTTCCAAGTCTGATTTTTGGACTTATCGGATGCTTTGCAAAATCGCTGACTTTACGGGTGCCGAAGGGCTTTGCATCGAAAAACTAGACTTTGAGTTACAGAGTCGTGAGATGGCAGGCCAATTTACCATGGCACTACTTTCTTCGGTTATCATAGGTTTATTGTTTGCGTTCCCTTATGCTTTTTGGGAAGTATGGCGCTTTATCAAGCCAGGTCTTAAGCCTGCTGAGCGGCGCGTATCGCGGGGTGCGGTTTTCTACGTTACCTTTCTGTTTTTGTCAGGTGTTTTCTTCGGATACTATATTGTTTCTCCGCTGGCTATCAACTTTTTGGCCAATTTCCAATTAGACCCCCGCATCAAGAACCAATTTGACATTACCTCGTATGTAGGGCTGATTTCGGTATTGACGCTTGCCTGCGGGCTTACATTCCAGTTGCCAGTCGTTGCGTTTGTTTTGTCGCGAATCGGTTTTCTTAACCCTCGCTTCATGCGCGAATACCGCAAACACGCCTTTGTGGTTATCTTGATTTTGGCGGCGGTCATTACTCCTTCTCCCGATGTACTCAGTCAGGTATTGGTTGCATTACCTTTAACCCTTTTGTACGAAATCAGCATCTTGGTTTCGGCTTGGGTAGAGCGCACTAAAAAAGAAGACGCAGAATTGGAAGCCAAGGAAGAAGAAGCCAGTGCAATGGGTGAGCCTTGGAATCCTGATGCTGACATGTAATTAATCATGATTCAATTTACCGACATTTCTAAGTCCTTCGATGGACGCATGGTATTGGAGGATGTTTCCGGGACGTTCAAACCCGGCGATACAAACTTAATCATTGGCGGGAGCGGCACGGGTAAAAGCGTGCTGCTCAAATGCCTCATTGGTCTTGTCAAACCCGACCAAGGCAATGTACTCTACAACGGTCGCGATTTTTGGAACAGCGATGAAGACACTCGCAAGCAGATTCGCCGCGAAATGGGCGTTCTTTTTCAGGGGGGGGCATTGTTTGATTCCAAGACCGTGGCCCAAAATGTACGCTTTCCGCTCGAAATGCTCACCAACATGAGCGAAAGTGAAAAAGAAGACCGCGTAAATTTTTGCCTCAGCCGCGTAGGTCTTGAGCAAGCCGCGGGGCGGATGCCTTCCGAAATCAGCGGCGGGATGAAAAAGCGCGTCGGCATTGCGCGGGCCATCGTAATGAATCCAAAGTATTTATTTTGCGACGAGCCAAACTCTGGCTTAGACCCGCTCACGTCCATCAAAATTGATGAACTCATCAAGGAAATTACGGACGAATACCACATTACTACCGTCGTGATTACGCACGATATGAACTCGGTCTTGGAAATCGGCGAAAAAGTGATGTTTCTCTACAAAGGTCATAAAGTATGGGAAGGCGACAACACCACCATTACCCAGTCAAAAGTGACCGAACTGAACGAATTTATTTTTGCCAATAAGCTACTACGAGACATGAGCCGCCAATAAGGCTTTTCGATTTATTTACGAAAACACTTTACGGTAAATGGGCTTTCGGTACAAAAACTGCCCGTATAAAAGAGGGTAAAAAAGGTAATCTGTCAGGATAGAAGGCGTACGAAACTCGATTTCGTCCGCAATGATGGTATGCTCACCGTCTTTAATGATTCGGTGGCGATGCCGCCAATAACTTAAGAAAAACGGAAGTTTTACACCTTCATCAATAAAAAAAACCTCCTCAGCATTGCCTTGCTGCTCCGTAATTTTGCTGGTCCAGCGTTGTTTGAAAAGAAAAAAACTCAGTTCTAATTCCACCGTATTTCCTTTCAGGCACCCATCAAAGCGAACCACCCGAACGGGAGGAAAAGGAGGACTCAGTCGACGAAATAGTGTTTCATCAAAGCCTCTCCAAACCTGTAAGTAGGACTGCTGAACGGTAGTTTTTAGAATAAGTTTCATGACTATTTAACACGCCCTACTCAAAAAAGTTTTCTACTTTGCAGTTCAATTCACCAATACTTTTACCCTTATGCTGACCGTTTACGGAATCCCCAACTGCGACACCGTCAAAAAAGCAGTAACTGCGCTGAAAGAAAATCAACTTCCCTTCACGTTTCATGACTATAAAAAACACGGCATTTCGCACGAAAAGCTGACGCTCTGGCTCACCCAACAGCCCAAAGAAACCCTCATCAATCGGGCAGGAACCACATGGAAACAACTCTCTGACGAACAAAAAAACGCCGTGCAAGACAACGAAAGCGCCATTGCACTCATGATGGAAAAGCCTTCGGTGATTAAGCGCCCTGTCGTTGAAAAAGACGGAAAGATTGTGGCCGTAGGGTGGAAACCCGATACGCTGGCGAGCATCGCATAAATTAACCGTGTCTCCAGTGCCATTTATATATTGTTTGATACCCAGAAAATGAAGTTATTGACCGTATTCGGTACCCGCCCCGAAGCCATCAAAATGGCCATGGTGGTACGAAATTTAAGCCAAAACCCACATGTAGAGCATAAACTGTGCGTGACTGGACAGCACCGGCAGATGCTGGACCAGGTATTGGATATTTTTGAACTAACGCCCGACTTTGACCTCAACGTGATGCAGGCTGGGCAGGATTTGACCGATATTACGTGCCGTATTCTAACGGGCCTACGCACGCTTTTTCAATCTTATCGACCAGATGTTGTGTTGGTACACGGAGATACCACTACGTGCATGGCTACGTCGTTGGCTGCCTTTTATGCAGGCATTAAGATTGCGCACGTTGAAGCAGGATTGCGTACGGGTAATCTTCAATCGCCCTATCCTGAAGAGGCCAATCGCCTCATTACCGACCGTTTAGCCAATTATTATTTTGCTCCCACCGACCGCAACGTACAGGCGCTATTAAAAGAAGGCATTGCTCCTGAACTCATCTTAAAAACGGGCAATACCGTCATTGATTCTTTACTCTACGTCAGCCAACGAGCCACGCGTTTTTCTGATGATATTCCGCTTTCTGTGCAACACATTTTTGAATCAGGTCGGAAAATTTTGCTCGTGACTGGGCATCGTCGTGAGAACTTCGGTGATGGCTTTATCCAAATTTGTGACGCATTACGTCATTTGGCCGAGAAATACCCAGACCTAGAAATCGTGTACCCCGTTCACCTCAATCCCAACGTTCAGCAGCCAGTTTATGACCGATTGGGCAACCTACCCAACGTACATTTACCAGCGCCGATGGATTACACCAATTTTGTGTACGCCATGAAAAAAAGCTGGGCCATTCTGACCGATTCGGGTGGAGTGCAAGAAGAAGCTCCGAGTTTAGGAAAGCCCGTTTTGGTCATGCGCGACACCACCGAGCGCCCCGAAGCCATCGATGCGGGTACCGTTAAGCTTGTGGGTGCCAATCGCGACTCTATTATACAATCGGTCAGTGAGTTGTGCGAAAACGAAACCCTTTACCAGCAAATGTCGGAGGCCAATAATCCCTACGGCGACGGCTTGGCAAGTGAGCGAATAGCGGCATTTTTGAGAGGGTTATAAAATTAAGCATCATAAAATGCCTATATCGTTATCATTACTACAACGGCATCTAGCAAGATGCCGTCACGGCCTCCCGGTTTACATTTTAAATTTCTCGGTTTTTCAGTTTTTCAGTTCTCAACTTTACCTTTCCGCTTTTTGCTCTTTTGGAAAAGGAATAACGCCCGTTTGTTCATACAACTGCAACCATTCTTTTTTGGGACTTTGAATCGTCAGGTAAAAATCATAGAAGGGCTTCATATCTTTGACGTAGTCGCCAGTGAGGTAAATGGGCTCACCAAATACCACCAGTTTTCGGGTATAATCAAAGCCAACAAGAACAAGCGGCACTTGGGCTTTGAGCGCCATAAAATAAAAACCCGTTTTGAGTTTGGAGGTATTGCTGCGGGTGCCCTCGGGGGCAATGGCGATGTGAATAAACTCGTTTTGTTTGAAAGTCTCGGCCACGGCATCTACCAAATTATTGGATTTTTCACGGTACACAGGATACCCACCCAATGCTCGAAAAAACCAAGCCGAATACCATTTGAAGAGAGAGCTTTTCCCCAGAAAGCCCATTTTAGCCCCAATGAAAGCTCTCACGCCCACTCCAATAAAAAAATCAGAGCTGTTCCAGTGTGGGCAAACTACCCATATTGCCTTTTTTAGGTCTTTAGGAACCCGTCCAAGAATTCCCCATCCGGAAATTCGGTATAAAAATGCAAAGAGCCAATTCATCGTCATCAAGGTTTAGGTACCTCAAATTTAGGAACTCCTTTCGATTTGGCAACAGGTAGCGTCAATGATTTCTCTACTATTTTACTATTGTTTATAAAATAGTTTACAGACAAATCATGCTCATTCTCTTTTTATATTCGGTGGGGGTCTGCTCGGTGAAGTTTTTAAAAGCGTCGTCAAACAGAGCGATTGACTCATACCCTACTTTATACGCAAGGTCTTCCATTTTGCCGTGTTGGAATTCGGGCATTACAAGCAAGCGCTTGGCTTCCTGAATACGGTAAGTTGAAATCAATTCGGGGAAGCCTTGTTCTAAATTTTCGTCGATTACCTGCGTCAACTGCGCCGCCGTAACATTGAGGCGAGCCGCCAGTGATTCTAAGGAAATATTTTTTTCGAGATAAGGTTTTTCCTCGTTCA
The DNA here is from genome assembly GCF_024158025.1 of Runella salmonicolor. Lineage (NCBI taxonomy): Bacteria > Pseudomonadati > Bacteroidota > Cytophagia > Cytophagales > Spirosomataceae > Runella > Runella salmonicolor. The sequence continues at coordinate 271,506 of NZ_JAMZEL010000004.1, read as the reverse complement.
TGAGCCTGAACAGGCGATTTAGTAGGCGAACTCCGTATTCCTGATTTGCCTTTCTACCAAAAAACAGCAAGTTGATTTTCATGGTTTTTTGAAGCATTTTTTCAGAGCGTACCACAAAAAGCAGCACCCAAACCAACCCTCCAAGGAGGCCTATCCACCCCAATACCCCATTAAAATTAATCGGTAGTTCTTTCATCTCATGGCTGGTTTAGTGATAAGATGAGAAAACAGCCCCCAACGTTGCACGAACTGCTAAATCAATTTTACTTCTTCTCGTATGGGCCACACAACCAAAAGATTTTGAGCGCGGCCCGTATAGTCTCCTCCGCATAGAATTAGGAAAAGTTTAGTACACAATGTCAATATCAAGGTTATTGCGAATCTCCTCAAAATTGCTGTAATTGATAAAGTTCAGCGTTAAAAACTATATCATCACCCCTTAATATCTATCATTAACAGTATGCAAGGCATTACGAAACGTTCATTAGTAAAAGATGCAGTACTTATTACGGCGGGAATTTTCAGCGCCGCATTGGGTCTGAAAGGTTTCTTGCTTTCCAGCCATTTTATCGACGGCGGAGTTACTGGAATTTCCATGTTGTTGGCTTCTATTTTTCACGTTCCGTTGGCGGTGCTTATCCCTATCATCAACTTTCCGTTTATCATCATGGGTTATCGCCAAATCGGCAAGGCCTTTGCGTTCAAAAGTACCGCCGCCATTACGGGTTTGGCGTTGTGTCTAGCTTTGGTCGAATTTCCAGATGTTACGCCCGATTTATTGTTAACATCGGTTTTCGGCGGCTTTTTTATCGGCGCAGGTATTGGGTTGGCTATGCGAGGAGGAGCGGTGTTAGACGGTACAGAAGTGGCCGCGTTGTTGGTTAGTCGACGAAACTCAAGCGTGCGGGTCGGCGATGTCATTCTGGGGATGAACATTTTCATTTTTGCCACGGCTGCTTACTTTTTGGGCGTAGATATTGCCCTTTATTCCATGCTCACCTATTTTACCGCTTCCAAAACCGTCGATTTTCTGATTCATGGGATTGAAGAATATACCGCCATCTGGATTGTGTCAGACCATCACGAAGAAATCAGGGAACTGCTTACCGACAAACTGCACAAAGGTGTAACGGTGCTCAATAGCGAAAAAGGATTTGGAAAAAGAGGCGCTCAAACAGAAGCTACAAAAGTACTCTATTCTGTCGTTACGCGACTGGAAGTGAGCCGCCTACGCGACGCCATTGCCGAGATTGACCCTTTGGCCTTTATTGTTCAACACGGAATAGATGACGCCCGCGGGGGTATTGTAAAAGGAAGGCCGTTGCATTAACCCCTTGTCCATCAACCGACGAACAAATTGAAAAACAGAGCAATACCCATATCTTTTTCGTCAGATTCTTTCTTTTATAGATTCAATGTGAATAATCTTTTCTAATAACGTAAAAATCCATTTTCAATAAGCTTCGCTCATTTTTGGCAGAATGCTCGTTTTCGAATAGCTTTGAGCCTTTCCTTTTTTTAACCTATGCTACAGTTAATCAAAAACGCCTCCCAAACCCAAGGCAATCAAGCCATTGTCGCTGACAATCAAACCTATACCTACCAACATTTACTGGAAGCTTCGCACGGATTTGCGTCAATATTACTTGAACAAACAACCGATTTGGCCGAAGCTCGCGTCGCTTTTATGGTTTCGCCCGGTTTTGATTATCTGCGCGTGCAGTGGGGGATTTGGCGCGCTGGCGGCGTGGCGGTTCCGTTGTGTATCACGTACCCATTGCCCTCCTTACAGTACGTCATCGACGATACCGACGCGCAAATCATCGTGGCGGGGGCCGAATATGCCGAGCTTTTAGCGCCGTTGGTTACCCAAAAAGGCCTTCGTTTCATTGCCTTAACGGATATTAAAGACGCTGCTTTATCTCCCCAAAAATTGCCCAATATTTCACCCGACCGCCGGGCAATGATTCTCTATACTAGCGGAACCACTAACCTGCCCAAAGGCGTGGTCACGACGCACCGCACCATCGAAGCGCAGGTATCAACCTTGGTAAAAGCCTGGGAATGGTCGGCCAATGATCACATTCTGTGCGTGTTGCCGTTGCACCACGTTCACGGCATTATTAATGTCATTTCGTGTGCACTGTGGTCGGGCGCGACCGTAGAATTCTTACCGTCATTCTCGGCAGAAGCGGTCTTTGGGGCATTTTTGCAAGAAAAAATCAACGTATTCATGGCCGTCCCGACCATTTATTTCAAACTCATTGCCTACTGGGAAAGTCTACCAAAAGATAAACAACAAGTCATTTCAGACAACCTTTCTGGCTTTCGACTGATGGTTTCTGGCTCGGCGGCATTGCCTGTATCAGTTATGGAAAAATGGAAAACCATCAGCGGACACACGCTTCTGGAACGCTACGGCATGACCGAAATCGGCATGGGCATTAGCAATCCCTACCACGGCGAGCGCAAAGCAGGCTACATCGGCAAACCTCTGCCCGGCGTTCGGGTTCGGTTGGTCGATGAACAAAATCAGGTCGTCAAAACGGGCCAACCTGGCGAAATTCAGGTGAAGGGCAAAAACGTATTTTTGGAATACTGGCAACGCCCCGAAGCCACCCAAAAGACTTTCACGGAAGATGGTTGGTTCAAAACGGGCGACGTGGCCGTGGTCGAAAAAGGCTACTACCGCATCTTGGGCCGCGATTCCATTGACATCATCAAGTCGGGCGGTTATAAAATCTCCGCGCTCGAAATCGAAGAAGTATTACGCACGCACCCCGCCATCAGCGATTGCAGCGTGGTGGGCGTTCCCAACGAAGAATGGGGTGAATTGGTCGTTGCGGCCTTGATGGTCAAAGACCCCGAAATCGACCTAAAAGCACTCAACCAATGGCTCCGCGAGCGTATGCCCGCCTACAAAGTACCTCGCCACTACAAAATCATCGACGAACTCCCCCGCAATGCCATGGGCAAAGTCACCAAAAACGACATCAAGAAGTTATTTTGATTTCCTTAACGTCGGCAGGGTGAATCGTCACAATCTCAAACCCTGCCGACGTTCTCCCTGACAACCAACCCTACCAACGTTCCCCTAAACCTTTAACCTCCAAAAAATGATTATTTACGGCGTAGCCATTCTGGCTTTTTGCTACATCATCGGCCAACTCATCGGTGAATTTTTGGGTAAACTCATTGGCGTCGACGCCAACGTAGGCGGAGTAGGTTTTGCCATGTTACTGTTGATTTTCCTGAGCGATTGGCTTCACAAAAAAGGCTATTTTGATAAATCCACCGAAAACGGAATCCAGTTTTGGAATCAGATGTACATTCCGATTATCGTGGCGATGTCGGCCATTCAAAACGTAAAAGTGGCGGTTTCGAGTGGCTTTATCGCCATTGTGGCGGGGATTGTCCCTTTTGTGATTTGCCTGCTTGCCATTCCGCTTTTAGCCAAACTTTCTAAAAATACCAAGCCCGACTAAGCATGGAAATTATCGTCAAATTCCTCGAAAAAAACGGGCTGGTCTTTGCCTTTTTGGTCGTAGGGCTTATCATTTATCTGTCGGGCATTATTTCCGACAAACTTACTCGTCGTAAAATCCCCGCCTCGGCCATTGCTATTCTCGCGGGTCTGGTCATTGCCTACTTCGGGGGGGGGTATTCGGGTGGGGAAAAAGGCATTGCCGATATTAAGATTTTTTCGGGCTTCGGCACGCTGGGCGGCTCCATGTTTCGCGACTTCGCCATTGTTTCCACCGCTATGGGCGCGAGTTTCTTAGTGTTGAGGCGCACAGGCTGGGTGGGCGCTTTGTCGCTGTTTTTAGGCATTGTACTTTCTTTTCTGGGCGGTGTGGGTGTGGCATTGCTCTGGGGTTATCGCGACGCCGTCAGCCTGACCACCATCGGCGCGGGGGCATGTACGTACATCGTCGGGCCAGTAACGGGCGCGGCCATCGGTGCCTCGTCAGACGTCATTGCCTTGAGCATTGCGGCGGGGGTGGTTAAAGCCATCACCGTAACCATCGGTACGCCCTTCGTGGCCAAATACATCGGCCTCGATAATCCACACACCGCCCTCATCTACGGTGGATTGATGGGAACCACCAGCGGCGTAACGGCAGGATTGGCCGCCACCGACCCCAAACTTGTTCCTTACGGTGCCCTCACCGCCACTTTTTACACGGGTCTGGGCTGCCTCGCCTGTCCTTCGATTCTGTACCTGCTTATGCGGCTGACGTTTGGGGGCTGATGCGCTTATTTTCTACAAAGTTTATGCCTTCGCGGCGACGTTCCATTCACAGGCTTATGTTTAGGATTATAGATTCTCTTCACCTTCTTTTTTTCTCAATTAAACCGTAGGAAGATACGATTCAATCATTTTTGGCTACTTAAAATGCACACGTTAGGGCAATTTTGGGGCAAGGAGCGCTCTGAAACGCTCGTTGATGAATCCGATTTGTTTAACTATACAGCCAAAAATGAAACATTTTCTTCCTCGATTGACCATGGGCATCTGGCTTGTGGGTCAAATTGCCTGCCAAACACCCGGCAGTCTCGTTAATGTTGAGCCGATAGGCAACCTCCCTGCCGAAATCACCGAAAAGGGAAAGCCCATCGGTGCGCCCGTTGCCAAATCTATCGGCCCCGAAGGTGGTACGCTGACTTCCCCCGACGGGAGCCTACAATTGACTTTTCCAGCGGGTGCGCTCAGTGCCCCTACCGCCCTTCGGCTACAAATGGTAGAAAACAAAGCTGCTGGGGGTATCGGGCCAGCATTTGAAGTAACGCCCAAGGAGACAAAACTCAATAAACCTGTTTCACTCGCTTGGAAATTTGGCAAGGACGGCCTCAACGGCACCGCTACCAATGTGGTGGGTCTGGCCAGACAACGCGAAGATGGTGCTTGGCTTGGCAAGTCTAACCTCAAAGTAGACGTTGCTACTCAAACACTCACTGTCCCGACATTTGACCTAAAATACCCTTTGGCTTTTTATCAGAATTTTTATCTGAAATACGACGCTAATGTTTTGGTTCCAAACCAACAAATAATGCTTACGGTGGCCTATCAACCCAACCACAGCGATAAAGAAGAGGCTGAGTCAAGAGAAACATTATTGGCTCCACTTAAGCCGTGGGAGCCCGTTGACCATACCAACCTCAGAAACTGGCGTCTCAACGGCGAACCCGCACTATCGGCCAACAAAGCCAATGGTTCGTTAAGTGTTCACAACAAAGGAGAGAAGGCACTTTACATCGCTCCCAGCAAAGTACCCGCCACCAACCCGATGGCTATCAGTGTTGACCTAAAAACGGGCGGACGTAGTCAAATCATTCTGGTTGCCAACGTGACCGTCGTAGCCGCCAATCGAATGACTGTCAACGGAAGAGTCTATGAAAACCCTAAAGTTTCGGTCAATAACGACGAAAGCGGCAGCCGTATTTATATCAGTATGCAAGAAGTTATGCCCCCAGATGCAAATTATCCAGCAGGTCTCAGCGTTTCCATCAAAAATTTCAAAGGAAAAGGGACCTATACAATTGAGTCGGACGAGAACTGCCGCATGGACGGTAAAGAAAGCGGAAAAACTGGAAAATTATTTGATTCTCAATACGTCGACCCCATCAGTTTCGATATGGTTTATTCAAAAGGCTCCATCACCATCACAGAATACAACGGCAAACTTGGTACCATTGCGGGCACCTTCAGCGCTACCCTCTACCATGAGCCCGGTCGTTATAAACCCGTCCAAGCAGGTGCTTTCGGAGGAGAGTTTCGCACCATTGAGAATTAAGATTGGGGCAAAAAACGTTATTCCTTGTCCCAACATTATTTCCAATAAATTTATTCGGTAGATATTCAAATCAATGTCCTACCCGTCTGACGGTTTAGAACCGTCGGACGGGTAAAGTTAACAGGCAGATAAACATGATCCGTCGGGCGGGTAGGTTATCGCTCAAATCAACCGCTCCTTCCTTGCCTTTTCAATGGCTTCTGCTTTGGAGTGGACTTCGAGCTTCCAGTAGATGTTTTTGATGTGGGTCCGAATGGTTTCTTTATCCACAAACAATTCGTCGGCAATGGTGGTGTAACTTTTTCCTTGTGCAATACGCTCCAAGACCTCCGTTTCGCGGGCGGTAAGGGGAGAATGATGATTTTTCTGGAACGACGCCACCACCATGCGGGCAATATTGGTACTCATGGGCGCGCCGCCCTGTCGTATCTCACGAATGGCCTCAATGAGACGACTGGGCGGCATGTTTTTGGTGAGGTATCCGCCCGCACCAGCGCACAGCGCTTTGAACACCAACTCATCGTTTTCGTACACTGTCACCACAATGAGTTGGGTTTGAGGGCGTAGTTTTTTGGTGCGCTCAATGCCTTCTACACCGCCCATGCGTGGGAGTTCGAGGTCCATAAGCACCACGTCGGGGCGGTCGGTGGTGAGGTTGCGCAGGTATTCTTCACAATTAGAATACGAGCTAACGACCAAAAAATCTTCGGTATTGTTCAGCAAATCGGTAAATGCTTCGCGGATGAGGTGGTCGTCTTCGACGAGGGAGAGGCGGATTGGCATTTTTGGAATAATTTAGTCAGAGCTAACGCCCCGTTTTGTCAATTTTTGGGCTAAATTGTACTCCAGCCCCTACTTTTTTTCGAAATTCTATACAAGTTCCTTTGCCTTCCAGTGTTCGGATGATGGCGCTACCGCCTATTTTTTCAGCGCGGGTCTGGATATTGGTCAGTCCGTTACCCTGCCGGGTTTGGTCAGCATAAAAGCCCTTGCCATTATCTTCCCATTTGATGCTCATTTCGCCGTTTTCAACGCCAAAAGTAAACGAAACATCCGTGGCTTGGGCATGTTTGAGGGTGTTGCTGATGGCTTCTTTGAACAGCAACACTAAGTGCCGGCTTTCGCCCATGTAGAGCGTCACCGCGTGCAGCTCATCGTTGAGGCCATTGACCGAAAACCGAATCCCCGTTTTATCAAATGCATCGTCGCCAAAATCTTTGAGGCGAATGGCAATCTCGTAGAAATTATCGTGTTCGGGATTGATGGCCCAAATAAAATCTTTCGTTCCCTGATACATGCGGTTGGAATTGTCGCCGATTTTGGTGAGCAACGTCCCGATTTCACCCTTGGCCTGACCATTGAGACGGGTTTTAATCATCTCCGTTAACAACGAAATCCGCGTCAGCGTATTACCGAATTCATCGTGCAAGTCTTGGGCCGCAAGTTTACGTACGCGCTCGTTCTCCTCCAGCTTAACCCGCTCCAAATCAAACAGATACTTAACTTTAGCCCGTACTCGATAATCGTAAAACAGCTTACCTACCGTAACCAATACCAACAAAGCTACGGCGTAAAACCACCACGTTTGCCAAAAAGGAGGTTGGATATACAGCGGAATGCTTAGGATTTCTTTATCATTCCACAGCCCTTCGTTGTTGGCGGCTTTGACGCGCAGCGTATACTGACCAGGGCTCAAATTTGTAAACGTCAAATAGCGACGTGTACCCGCCATAACCCATTCTTTGTCAAATCCTTCCAACTGATACGCAAATTGATTCTGGGTGGGGTTGGTATAATCTAACGCCGCCAATTCAAACGAAAAAAAATTCTCGTCGTATTTTAGGGTGATAGGCTCTTTCAACGCCAGCAGACTGTCAATGTCCCATTCCTTTTCAAACTTTTTGAAGGACGTAACCGCGACTTTGGGCAAGTGCCGATTGGGCACTAATTCGGTGGGACGACAACTCAGCAACATACCGTTGCCACCAAAAAACAACTCTCCATCGGCGCTTTGATGAAAACCCCCAGAGTTAAATTCGCCACCGCCGAGTCCATCTTGGGCGGTATAATTGCGAAAAGTACGTTTGTCGGGGTCAAAACAAACCAAACCACCGTTGGTGGTGAGCCATATTTTCCCTTTTGAGTCACTCAAAGCCCCGTACACGAAGGCATTTAAAAGGCCTTCTTTTTCGGTAAAATGCTCAAAAGTCACCTTTCCATTTTCTTCAATCACTCGACTAAGTCCTTTGGTGGTACACACCCACACGCGCTGTTTAGCATCGACATGAACGTCCAATACAGTATTGTTTATCAACGACTTAGGGTCACTAGGCTTATTTTGAAATAATTGGACACCCCCTCCGTTGGCGGGCCATTGCACCAATCCGTTTCGCATCCCAATCCAGAGCGTTCCTTTGGTGTCCATCTGAATCGCCCCGACGTTACGCAGTTCAATTTTAGTATTTTGGGCAGCGGGTAGTTCCCGAATGATTTCGGGCGAGCCAGTCGGAGTGAATTTGGCCAAATAAGACTGAGTGCCTACCCACATTTTTTGTTGTTTGTCTTCGTAAATCCGCAAGACCCAAGGTTTTTTATTGTCGAACGCGGGCAGCACAAACGGAACAAAACGATCACGAGAGCGGTCATACCGAAGCAATCCCGCATTGCCACCTATCCACAACGTACCTTGCACATCTTCAGTAATGGTTTCGACCAAGGCATCATTGGGTAATGCGTATTTTTTAATGGCCTGAGACTGACGGTCAATTCGGTACAAATGGGCAAAAGTCCCCGTCCACAAAAATCCTTGTCGATCGGTGCCGATGCCGAAGTAACTTTTTCCAGCGGCATTTTCTTTACTAAATAGCCGTTCCCAATGCTGAAATGTATTTTTTGAACGTGAATACAACTGTACTCCCGCCTCGCGTGTACCTACCCAAACCACATCTTCGGATGCTTCTCGCCCTTCATAAATACACGTAATATGACTACTTCTGAGACCATTTTTGGCCAATAAATCTTCCTGAAAACTCCCCAGACGTACCAGTTGCCGCGCGGTTGCGTCAAAACGATAACGAAAAATACCGTTTCCCTGCGTTCCTATCCACACTACCCCGAGCCGGTCGGTCCAAACGGTCGAAATTTGGGCTTGGGCGGGCAAGGCTGCCGTCAGGTCTTCCCATGAACCCGTTTGGGGATTGACCAACCCAAACCGCCCCTGAACACTCACCCACAACCCCTTGCCACGCCCACTCCAGACGTGCGTAGGAGGTTGGTCAGCGTCATAAAGCGGCAAGGAGCGATTACGACTATTTTCGAAGCGTATGCTATTACCAATCAATAGTTTATTGAGGCCTTTGGCCGTTCCTATCCATAAATTCCCATCGGCGTCAAGGGTCATACTCCCCACAAAATCGTGCGAAAGCGAATAAGCATCGTCTGCCGAATGACGGTACAAAAAATGCTGAAATTCATCTCCTTGTGGCCGCAAGCACCATAAACCTGACGACGTTCCGACCCAAATCGTATGGTTTTTATCTTCCACAATGCTCGTAACCATGCCTTGGATTTGCGGAAAATGTTGGAAAGTATTGTGGCGAAACAACCGCCGATTCAGCCCTTTGGTGGTTCCCACCCAGAGATGATGCCGCGCATCTTCGTACAAAAACGTAATGTCATCGTACGAGAGCGTAGTAGAGTCAAACGGATTGTGGCGGTATTTTTTGATGGTCTGTCCGTCATAACAATTGAGGCCGTCTTGCGTGCCCATCCACATCAACCCTCGGTGGTCCTGCACGATGCTACGCACTTCGTTTTGGCTCAGGCCTTCGTTGAGGGCAAGGTGATCCCAGTAATCGGAAGGAATCACGTTGTTGGCCCAAACGACATTAGAGATGCAGATAGAAAGCAGTAACAGGTATTTTTTCATTGTTAACCTCACCTCGGCCCCTCTTCTTAAACAAGGAGAAGGGGTATACGAGTTATATTTTACAAAAGTAGGTTGGAACATCCTTTGTTTAGTTCACCCAAAATAGGGGATTATGATTTTGGCATTTTTTCGAAATTTCAAGGGTAATTTATTCATTTTAAGCCTATTTCGGCAAATCACAATAGGCTTAAAAGTTAATTTTGTTTTTACCTAAAAAAATAGCTACGCTTGTCGACTTAAACCCCTGATGATCAACGGCAGTGAAACACCCTATTCTTTTCCTTCTGTCTACTGAGGTAATTGGAAGTGGAAGCAAAAACAACCGCATACCTCTTTCAAATGAAGCGGAAAAAATCAGCCGATAAAACCTTGCTTTTCACGGTTCATTATTCAGCACAAATCACCGAAACCTCCAATGGCATACTCCAGGTTTTATTCATCGCATACATCTCTTTTTTGTCCAGAAAAAACTTTCCTCTACTTAAACCTCAACGTGCATAAGCCATTGAAGCTGACTAGCGCTTCGTTTTTCAGCAACTAGAGAAGGTGAGCCGATGAAGTTGTTTTTGATTCTATTTGTCAACAGCGGTTTTCGACAAATGCGAAGGCCGCTGTTTTTTTTGGTGTATTTTGCGGGTGTGCAACATTCTGCCTCTCCGAGTCGTATTTGCTTAAAACAAGATTAAAATCACTCAAATCAGCATTTTACATCCTTTTAGACACCCAAAACAGCGTACTTTGGAAAGTTGCATTTCCCTTATAACTTCACCCCACTGTTTTTCGTTTATACAAGAAATACCCTTATACCCTTCTTATGCACTACCGTTTACGATTCATTCTCCTGGGGCTATCCTTTTTTTCGTTGACTAGCTACGCGCAACTTAAACCATTGTATTCAGGTGAGCAACTGCAAAAAATCCAAGAATCTCAAAAACTCATTGAAAATCAGTACCTTACCCTAAACTCCCAACTAAAATCCTTGGCTCGGCAGAACAATTGGCCTTTGCGGCAAGATTTCTCCGACGGCAGCGTAGTGATTTTGAGCGGAGTGAGCGAAACTGGGCAACCGCTCTATAACATCACAACAACCAACCGAGGAGCCGCAATCACGACCCGTACCAACGCGCTCTACGATGGCGGCGGATTGGGCCTGAACCTTACAGGCGGTAGCAGCGTGATGAAAGACCGATTGGGGATTTGGGACGGCGGTGCAGTTTTGAAAACCCACAGCGAATTGACCGGACGCATCACGCAGGTAGACAATGCAACCAGCGTAAGCAGCCACGCCACTCACGTAAGCGGCACCATGATTGCCACGGGCATTAATCCCCGGGCGCGTGGGATGGCCAACGCGGCAACCCTACTGGCCCATGACTTCAACAACGACACCCCCGAAATGGCCAATGCGGCCGCCAACTTACTCGTTTCAAACCATTCGTACGGCACCCTGTCGGGCTGGCGGTTGAATACCGAGCGGCCTGGCACCGACAACAACCTTAAATGGGAATGGTACGGGGATTCAACCGTAAACAATCTTCAAGACTACAAATTCGGTTTTTACGATTCACGCACCCGCGAATGGGACCGCATTGCTTATAATGCTCCTTATTATCTCATCGTCAATTCGGCGGGCAACGACCGGGGCACTACTGGCCCGCCCGCAGGAACTGCCTATTTTTTTGGCAGTAGCAACCGTAAAAGCACCACTCCCCGCGCCGCCCAAACGGGATATGATTTAATTTCGACTTACGGAACCGCCAAAAACAGCCTCACGGTGGGGGCCATCAGCGTGTTGAATAATGGATATAATCAAATTTCTGACCCGCGCATTTCAAGTTTTAGCAGCTGGGGACCTACCGACGACGGGCGCATCAAACCCGACATTGTGGGGGTGGGCGTGAGCGTTTTCTCAACCACCTCCACGGGCAATAACGCCTACACAACCCTCAACGGCACGTCGATGTCGTCGCCCAATGTATCTGGCTCTATTTTTTTGTTGCAGGAATTATACCATAGCCTAAACGGTACGTTTATGCGTTCGGCCACATTAAAAGGGCTTGTGTTGCATACTGCCGACGATGCTGGCAATCCTGGACCCGATTACCAATACGGCTGGGGATTGTTGGACCAACGGCAAGCCGCTGAAGTGCTACTCAACAAAGATAAATCGCATTTAATCACCGAGCGCACCTTGTTGCCCAACGAAATCTACACAACGCAGGTGGTGGCCTCGGGAAAAGGGCCGCTCATTGCCACCATTTGCTGGACCGACCCAGAAGCCCCTGTTTTTGCTGTCAACTCCGCCAATTTTAATAATCGTACCCCTAAGTTAATGAACGACTTAGACATCCGTATTTCCGACGGAACGACCGAATCGCTGCCCTGGGTGCTAGACCCCGAACAACCCGCCAACAACGCAACACGGGGGGATAACATTCGGGATAATGTGGAGCAAATCTTGATTCCCAACGCGATTCCGGGGCGCACCTACACCATTACTATAAAGCACAAAGGCACGTTGACCAACAACACCCAACTTTATGCGCTGATTGTCAGCGGCATCGGTGGCAAGGCGTATTGTGAATCCCGGGCTACATCCAACGCAGACACCAAAATCACGAAAGTGGTACTGGGAAATGTTACACAGCTTGCCAATAACGGCTGTCAAACGTACAGTGACTTTATGAGTCAAGTGGTCACGATTTCTTCGGGGCAAAGTATTCCTTTGGAAATAAGCGTCGGCTCTTGCGGCGGGGATTTCAATAAAGTGGTAAAAGCATTTGTTGACTGGAATTCAGACGGAGATTTTGACGATGAAAATGAAACGGTAGCTGCATCGGCGGTCATGGGCAACGGCGTTTTTTCGACCGTACTTAAAGCGCCGTCTGGGTTAATCTTCAATAACCTGTCCCGCATACGCATCGTAACAACCGAAACCAACAATCCCGCCGCTGTAACAGCCTGCGGCACATACGCCAAGGGCGAAACGCAGGAGTTTTTAGTGCGTTTTACGCGCCCCACGCGCGACGTAAGCCTATCAGCATTGGTCACGCCTGAAAACAATTTTTGCAGCAATCAACTCAGCAGCGTTACAGTTCGACTTAAAAACAACGGTTCGGAAGCTCTAACGGCTATTCCCGTTTCGGTTCAGGTATCCGAGCCATCAGGGGCCGTACTCGGAACCATTACCTCAACCCTTACGCAGGCTTTAGCGGCTTTTTCGGAAGCTACATTTTCGTTGACCGCACCCTTTTTGAGTGAATTAAAACCCGCAACTAACTATCTATTTACGGTCAAAATACTCCTGCCCGACGATCAGGATTCGCTAAACAATACCTTAATTCAGACACGAGCAGTGGCTGGTCTAACCACGATTACTGCGGCCACTGCAACTTACTGCGGTACCGACCCGCTATCGCTCATCGCCAAAGGCAACGGAACCGCTTTTTGGTATGATAGCCCTTCTTCTTCTCAATTTATTGCCGTCGGCAATTCAACGAGTAGCAGTGTGCGTTTGCCCGGTGGGACATTTTACGTAGCCCTCAACGATTTCAGCGGCACATTAGGCCCCGCCACAAAATCCGCTTTTACGGGAGGAACCTATTCTGGAAATTTTGGCCCAGCGCCGTTCATCCGCACCGAAGTACCCGTTTTGTTAGAAAGCGCTCGGCTCTACACCTCCTCAGCTGGTCGATTGACGTTTACCGTGTACGGTTTAGATGATAAATTTATTTCTACCACCACGATTGACGTGACCGCCAGCCGAAACCCTAATGCCCCCAATCAAGGTGCCCCGACGGGCCAAATCTCCGACGACCCCAACGACCCGGGCAAGGTATACCCACTTAATTTGGCCATTCCCGCCGCTGGAGATTATAAAATTACGATTGAGTACGAAAACGGGGCCACCATATTCCGAAGCAATGCGGGCGTATCGGGCTTTCCGTTCAGCATTCCCAATATTATCACGTTGAAAGGGGCATTGTTTGCCCAAAACGGCGGTATCGATACCCTCACCAACGCCTATTACTATTTTTATGATTTGAAGGTTAAATCGTTGGGTTGTTCAAGTGGCAGGATTCCCGTTGTGGCTCAGTCCTCCAGTAGCACTAACCCGACCATTTCGGTTACGGGAAGTACCACCATTTGCGAAGGCACGGTCATTGATCTTACCGCCCCCGCAAACGGCGGCGCGTATCAGTGGTTTTTCAATAATCAGCCCGTCAGCGGAGCCACCAATGCTACTTTTTCGGCGGGCAATTCAGGCGTGTATACCGTGAGCACCTCGGTCAACAACTGTCTGCCTTCGGTGTCGTCGCCCGTAACCATCACGACCAAAAAAGCCGAAAAACCCACCATTACGACCAACGGTATCGAGCTTACATCCAGCGCAAGTACGGGCAACCAATGGTTGCTTAACGGGCTGCCGATTGCGGGCGCTACCGCCAAAACATACATGCCAACACAAACGGGCGGCTACTCGGTGAGAGGCAACGTAAATGGATGTGGCGAATTGATTTCAGACGAAGTACGGATTACAATCACGGCCGTGGAACCCGTTTCTCCGATTGCGGAGGTATATAAATTATATCCCAATCCAGCCGAAGATTTTGTCATTTTAGAATATACTTCACCCACCCCCATTTTGCAAAAAATAATGGCTTCTTTGTATGATTTACAGGGGCGTTTGATACTGAAAAAACAGATGGACGGGGATGAAAAAAAATTTAGTACACAATTTAACCTCAAAATGCTACAAAGCGGTACGTTTTTTGCTATAATTGAAGTGGAGGGTACACCAACGCGCATCATTAATGCCATCGTAAAACACTAAGTTGCGCGTCTGTACTGTGAGAGGATGTCTGCTATTTTACCCCGTAAACTATTTTTTAGTATTTCTTCGCTGATAGGTAGACTTTTAATGGTCTATCTATCAGTTATTTGTTTTTTTGTACAGGGGCAAACCATTGAAACCAGTCTCAAAGTACCAGAAAACACGGCAGGTTTACGCCTCCTCGACCTCCAAAAACGCTACACCCTAAATCGCCAAAAGGCGCTGAATCTTGCCAAAAAACAGAAATGGTTTATTAGCAAAAAATATGCCAAGGGACGCACTTTAACCTTACAGGGAGTTGATACATTTGGTATACCTGTTTATTACACTGTTCATAACCTTCTGGCTTCTACAGGTACCCACACCACCAACCTCTACAAAGGCGGAGGATTGGGGATTGACTTGAAAGGCGATTTGCCGCAGCTCAATGGCACCCTTTGCCTCTGGGATGGCGGCTTACCTCGTCTTTCGCACATTGAATTTGGGGGGCGAATTCGTCAAAAAGACGGCAATACCCTACTGAGCGACCATGCCACGCATCTATCAGGAACGATGGCCGCTGCGGGTATCAATTCGCAAGTCAAAGGAATGGCGTACGCCGCTAAATTAGATGTCTGGGACTATACCGACGATTTGGTGGAAATGTCCCGCGAAGCATCAAAAATGTTGATTTCAAATCATTCTTACGGACCTGTTGTGGGGTGGTTTTACAATGAAAGCCGGCCAGGTAACGACCCGACTCGCAAATGGGAATGGTGGGGTAATACGAGCATCAGCACCAAAGAAGATTATCGCTTTGGATTTTATGACGAAAAAGCCCGGGACTTGGATCAATTGGCCTACAATAACCCTTTTTACCTGATTGTAAAATCGGCCGATAATAAACGTAGCGAAACAGGCCCGCCCATCGGAACGCCTTATTTTTTACGAAATACCAACCAAACAAGTGTTTTAGAGCGGTACCAGAACGATGCCTACGACGTGATTCCCGCCGAAGCCAACGCCAAAAATATTTTAACCGTTGGCGGAGCAGAACTACAACTACAAAACGGCCGCATCGGTGGTTTCTCCGTCTCCGATTTTAGCGGTTGGGGCCCCACTGACGATGGCCGCATCAAACCAGATTTATTGGGCGTCGGGACAAGCATCATTTCCTCCATCTCAAACGCCGACAACGCCTACGCAACCATGTCGGGTACTTCAACTGCCACCGCCAATGTTTCGGGTACGTTGATTCTGTTGCAAGAGCTTTTTTACCGCCAAAAAGCCTATTTTATGCGTTCGGCCACGTTAAAGGGACTGGTACTCCACACAGCCGACAAACCACTCGATAAATTGGGTCCAAGCTACGAATACGGCTGGGGCCTACTCAACGCCGAAAAAGCAGCCCAAGTCCTGATTAATTCAGGCAATAATCATGCAGTGCTGGAAAAATCACTTCGACAGAATGAAACTTACCAACAAAAAATAATCGCAACGGGCAACACTCCCTTGGTCGTAACGCTCAGTTGGACCGACCCCGAAGGTACGCCCACCCGGATTACGACCCAGACCGTAGATGACCCGACCATCAAACTCATCAATGACCTCGACATACGCCTAAGCGACGATGCGGGCAATACGTGGTTTCCGTGGGTACTTGACCCCGCAAATCCCGCCAAAGCGGCCACAAAGGGCGATAATATTAGGGACAATACCGAGCAAGCAGTGATTGAATCACCAACGCCCGGGAAAGTGTACACTTTAATCATTAGGCACAAACGAACACTGCAAACTGGCACTCAGCCATACTCGCTGTTTATCAGCGGCATAAGCCCTCAGGATTGCAACGCCGCCGTTCAGTTAGTGGCTGGAAAAGATACCACGCTTTGCGGAAATGTTGCCCTGAAAATGCAAATCAAAGGCGACAATGGCCTGACCTATCAATGGATGAAAGACGGGCAGCTGCTTGCTACCTCCACTTCTACCTCATTGAATATTTCACAAGAAGGTGTGTATTCCGTCAAAGCCATCGGGTATCAATGTTCAGCCCAATCCAAAGCCATCAGTGTCCGTGTTTCTGCACTAACTGCTCAAATCAGCCCTTCAGGAAGTTTTGCTATCTGCACAGGCAAGGCGGTACGGCTGACCGCGAATGAAGGTTTGGGCTACCGCTATCAATGGCAGCGCAACGGCACTGCTATCACAGGCGCTACCACATCGGTTCTTACCCCAACAGAACCCGGAACCTATAACGTCATCATTCGAAGCAACAGCTGCACTGCCATTTCAAAGCCGACTCAGTTACTTTCGGCACTTCAACAGCCCGTAATTTCAACCACCGATGGCACCCTCATCCCTCCGAAAGGGAGTATTCGGCTCACCACCATTACGGGCGAAGGAATGACTTACCGCTGGTTTTTAAACGACAATGCCATTGCGACCGCAACCGGAGCGCGGCTGACCGCCTCATTACCTGGGAAATATACGGTTGAAATTACCCAAAACGGGTGTTCAATTATGTCTGCCCCCCTCATACTGACCAACGCTCCGTACCCAACAAATTCCCCCGCCACAGTTCCCGAAATATTGATTGTTAAAGAAAACCTATCGCTTTTTCCAAACCCCACCGTTCATACCCTGACCGTCGCGTATGCATCCGACAACACTTACGATTTAACGGCACAAATTGTGACGATGGACGGAGTTAAATTCGCAAAAAAACTACTCTACGACAACGGCAGTGTATTTCTGAATCAGTTTGATGTCTCACAACTACCGCCAGGTAAGTATTTTATTCAGGTCAGCGACGGGCGGCGTTCCATTGCCAAACCTTTTGTGAAGCAATGACGTTTTTGGGGTATGAATCATGCCATCGAACTTAGTGTTTTATCGCCTATGGCCTCGGTCGAATCTATGCTTGAGGCTTTTGGAGCCGTACAGCAAAATGGGTTTGCCACGTTGACCGTCCCTCCTTTTTGGGTCAAAAAATTACACCGCGACTGGCCTGAATCCACCCAAGCTATTTTATCGACCGTGATTGGGTATCCTCTAGGCTACCAACGCACCGAAACCAAGCAAACTGAAACAGAATGTGCCCTTAACGACGGCGCGCGCGAAATTCAGGTGGTTATGAATACATCGGCTTGGTTTTCGAATTCAAACGGTTGGCCCAAAGTGGAATTTGCCAAACTCGCCAAACTGATTCACCAAAGAGAAGCTATTTTTACAGTAATTATCGAAACCGATTTTTTTGACGAGCCTAGCCTCATTCGCGCCCTCAAAACTGCTGCCGACGCAGGAGCGGATTACGTACAAAATACCACCGGATTTTTCCAAAAATCATTTGACCTAGAAAAAGCGTTGCGCTTCAAGCAGCTTACTCCCGCCCGAGTTGGCTGCAAAGTTTGGGCTGAGAGTGCCACAAACGAAGATTTTACGAAACTCTTGGAACACGGAGCGGAAAGGCTATGTTTGCCTTTTAGAAGCTAACGTTCCTAATTTATCCTTTTTGTTTCTGGAAAATTTTCATGCCTGTTATTTCAACCAATACCCACCGTCCGCCTTCGTGGTTGCCCAATGGACATTACCAGAGCATTTATCCTGCTCTTTTTCGGACCATCAATCCTTCCTATCAACGCGAGCGTCTTACCACACCCGACGATGATTTTTTAGATATAGACTGGAGTTTTTCAAAAAAGAACAAAACAACCGATAAAAAAGAAACTGCCAATCTACCTACTTCATTACCTCCTTTGGTGATTCTGTCGCATGGGTTGGAAGGAAGCAGCACCCGGCAGTACGTAACGGGAATGGTGAAGTTTCTGACCACCAACGGATTTGATTGTTTGGCTTGGAATTACCGAAGTTGCAGTGGCGAAATAAACCGCCAACTGCGATTTTACCACAGCGGCGAAACCACCGATTTGGAGTTTGTGATTAAACACGCCCTCGCCAAAGGCTACACCGAAATCAACCTGATGGGATTTAGTTTGGGTGGAAATGTGACGTTGAAATACGTCGGCGAAAACGGAGCTAATATTCATCCTGCCATCAAAAAAGCGGTGGCATTTAGCGTGCCGATGGATTTATTGGCTTGTAGCCGCAACATCGAAAAACCAGAAAATAAAATCTATTTGTGGCGATTCTTAAAATCGCTAAAGCCCAAAGTAGCGGCCAAAGCCCAACAATATCCCGAGCACTTTGATTTAAAGAAGTGGAAAAATATCAAAACATTCTGGGATTTTGACCACGTTTATACGGGACCACTGCACGGGTTTGAAGGGGCCGATGATTATTACCAGAAAAGCAGTTCCAAAGGTTTTATTCACGCAGCGGCCATCCCCACACTCATCGTCAACGCCATCAACGACCCTCTAGTGCCCTACCAAAGCCTACCTGCCGATGTAATTGCAAATATGCCCAACGTGTGGCTGGAACTCACGCAGTCGGGCGGGCATTGTGGTTTTAGGCCCGATACCTTTAGCCACAAAGACGCGTATTGGTCGGAAGTTAGGGCATTGTCATTTCTCACTGAGCCATGAATGCCCTGATTCTGGCGGGCGGGCGCAGTACGCGGATGGGTACCGACAAAAGCCTATTGACCTACCATCATCAACCCCAATGGCGCTATTTATATGAATTGCTGACGCCGTACTGTTCTACCGTTTTTATCTCCTGCAGAGCCGACCAAAAAGACAATTTTGACAGTTTCGCCTGCTTGATTGATAACCGTGAAATCGGGCCGTTGGGGGGGATTTTGTCGGCGTTTGAACATAGTCCAAACGAAGCATGGCTCGTCGTGGCTTGTGATATGCCTTTTGTGTCGTCAGAAACGATTGCTTTTTTGGTCAGTCATCGTCAGCCCAATCAAATAGCAACCGCCTTTCAACACCCCGAAACCCTGTTTCCTGAACCTTTACTAACCATTTGGGAACCTGAAAGTTACGCATTCATACAAGCACAATTTGAGCAAAACCGCTTTTCGCCACTGCAAATTCTAAAAAAAGCTAACGTCCATTTGCTCCCCTGTCCTACACCCCGTTGGCTCCAAAACATCAACACACCAGAAGATTTCAAAAATACAACTGGGCAATAATTTCGACGGATTGAAAATACCCGTGCGACACCGTTTATAAAAAAGCATAGACGTTGTTTTCCGTTGCCTAAAAAGGCTTTCATTATTTAGTAAACGGCCATTTTTTTCGCCGTAACTACCTTATTTTTGAAAAAAACAACGCTATGTTTAAAGCCATCCTTGTTGACGACGAACGCATGAGCCTTGAAGTTCTGGCCATCAAATTGCGTAAAGTTGCCCCTGAAATCAACATCTTAAGCACTTTCCAGTCGCCTGAGGAGGCAGTTGTGGGTATTCGACAACTGAAACCTGACGTGCTTTTTTTGGACATTGAAATGCCGCTGATGGATGGTTTTACGCTTTTACGCCAATTAGAACCTTATTCGTTTGAAGTTATTTTTACCACGGCCTACAACCAATACGCCATTGAAGCCATTCGTCAGAGTGCGCTGGATTTTTTGTTGAAGCCCGTTCGGGAAATTGAACTCAGTTCTGCACTGCAACGCCTTGAAAAAAAACGCCATAGCCAACAGGCATCTCACAACGAAAGCCTAGCTTTGTCTTCGTTACAATTCAATAAAATCGCCATTCCCTCTTTGAAAGGCGTCACGTTTGTGCCCATTCAGGACATCGTTTGGCTCGAATCAGATAGTAATTATACCGTATTTCACCTCGCCGCTAACGGAACGCCTCCTCGTAAACTGGTGGCATCGCGCACGCTCAAAGAATTTGAACAGATGCTTGCCTCGGCTCACTTTTTACGCATCCATCGTTCGGCCGTGATTAACCTATTGCGGGTCAAAGAATACGTACGCGGAGAAGGCGGCACTGTGCTGATGGACGACGGCTCGGAGGTAGAAATTTCACGGAATGAGAAAAAAGGATTTTTGGAAAAACTGGGGCTGTAATCTTTGTTCATTTACAGGATTATGTACTTTTATTCCTTCAAAACCACCTAATTCTGTTTTTTTATGCCGCAGTCACGCACCAATATTTCTTCGGGCTCTCCGTGGGAGGCCACCGTGGGGTATTCAAGAGCCGTCAAAATCGGCGCTGTCATTGAAATCAGCGGAACCGTCGCCGTTGAAGATGGCCAAGTAGTAGGATTGGAAGACCCCTACGTCCAAACCAAAGTTATTCTCAAAAAAATTGAGGCTGTATTAGCCGAAGCGGGCGCTTCGCTCAAAGACGTGATCCGCACCCGTATTTTTGTAACCGACATTTCTCAGTGGGAAGCCGTTGGTCGGGCGCATGGCGAGTTTTTTGGGGAGATTCGGCCCTGCACTACGATGGTAGAAGTATCTCGTTTAATTGCCCCCGAATACATGGTGGAAATTGAAACTACCGCGATTCTTGAAAATTAACCCCAAGACTTTTAAAACAACGCGGGGGAAGCTCTCGCCTCCCCCGAATGTTTAAATATATTGGCTGCCTAGCTGCTTGGCGTCTGCCACAAAGTCTCTGACTCGCTGCTCTTCGTCTATTTTACAGATCATGAGTACACCGTCGTTTTCGGCAATGATGTACCCATCCAGCCCTTGCACCACCACGAGTTTGTCTTTGGGTGTTTTAATGATGCAATTCCCTGTATTATAAAGCTTTATATTACCGTCAGTTGCATTTTGCTGCGCATCTTTTGGCGAAATATCGTAGAGCGATTTCCACGTTCCCAAATCTGACCAGCCAAAATCACTTAAAACAACGTAGACATTCTGGGCCTTTTCCATGATGCCCACGTCGATAGAGACGTTTCTACAAAGCATATACGCTTTATCAATAAAGGTTTTTTCCTGCTCGGTATAGTAATCTTGCTCGCCCGCCACAAAAACCTCTGCTACTTCGGGCAAATAAGCCGCGAATGCATTAAGAATGGCCTGGACATTCCACACGAATATCCCTGCATTCCAGACAAAATCACCACTTTCCAGAAATTTAACCGCAATTTCCAACTGGGGTTTTTCGGTAAACGTTTTTACTTTTTTGGTCTCACTTTCGGAAGGTATGAACTGAATGTAGCCATAGCCCGTATCGGGACGAGTGGGTTGAATGCCGAGCGTAATCAGAATTTCTTCTTTTCCAGCCGCCTCAAGTGCAAACAGAATTTTTTCACGAAATATTTCTTCTTTCAGAATAATATGGTCGGAAGGAGCCACCACCACCCTTGCCTGAGGGTCTTTTTTGGCAATCTTATAACACGCATACGCAATACACGGGGCGGTATTGCGGCGATTAGGCTCTAACAAGATTTGGTCGTCTGTCAGGAATGGAACTTGTTTTTTAATTAAATCATAGTATTCGGCACTGGTCACGATGTAGATGTTTTCGGGAGGGCAAACCCCTTCAAAACGACTTACGGTTTGTTGAAGCAGTGTTTTTCCAGTTCCCAATACATCATGAAACTGCTTGGGGTTGTTGTTTCGGCTGAAAGGCCAGAACCGTGTTCCAGCGCCACCTGCCATGATAATTACAAAATTGTGATTCATAAGCGATGAGTGATGTGAAGCGTTAATAATTGACAGGAAAAGTACTGTATTCAGACGATAAATCCCCTTTTACGTTACATTTTCTGGTTTATTTTTGCTCTTGTTGGATATAGTTTTCAACTCGTAAAGCTACATTTTCCCGGATACTTTGCCAAAAAAGGTTTATGTCGGCCGAATGCCAAACTTTATTCCGTATCAAAGACCTCCCTTTTACGTAGGGTTTATTAATCCACAAGAGCCCTTGGTGAACCTGCGCATCAGCCAATTGTGGCACAAACGTAAACTTTAGGCCCACACCACCTTTGTTCAGGCTTTGAGAAGCATATTCTTCGGTTAAACGCCACGTCAGCGGATTGGTGCAAGCCGCAGTAGAAAAGTGATTGGGAACGTACTTGTCGGGAAAAAAGCCGCGCAAATACGTGTGCCACGAGGCAAAACCACCTACTTCTTCGGGAGTCTTTGCTGGTTTAATGGTTTTAAATTCATCGGGCTGGGCAGGCACCCCCGTGATGTCTCCTACCAAATAGGCAAACACCAGTTTTTGTCGGAGCGGTTTTTCATCAAAAAAATCCTTCAGCAAGCGTTTGGCATGGGCCGTTCCTTGGCTGTGCGAAGCAATGACGATGGGACGGCCCTGATGAAAATTTTGTAAATAATACTCAAACGCCGCTTTCACATCAGCGTACGCCAAGTCCATTGCTTTTTGTTTTTCCAGTTGGTTTTGCGTCACAAAGCTGTAGTAATGCGCCTGACGATAACGGGGCGCGTACACTTTGCAAGAACCATTGAAGACCGAAGCCTGATTGAGAATGGTGGAGTTGTCCACCTTTTGATTCAACGCCGCATCATTTACATCGGCATTCCACTCAAAAGCGCCGATGGTTGGTTGCTGCGTATAGATTGTAGGGTGAATAAAAAAAACATCTGCTTTGGCCACCGCCTGCCCATCTTTCAGGCCTGACTTCAGAGGCACACTATCGGCGGCATCTTTTACCGTGGGCAGTGCCGCCCAGTAGAGTGATTTGGCATAATCGGGAGCGGCGGGAGCATTCTCTAAAATGTATTGACTTTGTAACGTCACTGATTTTGAACACCCGGTTACAATCACTAAAAGGACTGAAAAAAGTACCGATGGAAGAGATTTTAGTTGGTTCATTATTGTACTTTTCTAACAATTATGCGTGCATAACAATTTTTTTTATGAATATAGGAAGAAAAAATTGTAACCTATTTTCAAAAGAACGAATATTACACAAAATTACGAATGAGTTACACCCAAAAACAACTTTAAACCTATGGATAAAATTTTAAGAAATGCCATACTCTATTCAATGGCATGGTTAATGAGCGCAGGCATAGTGTTGGCTCAAACAAAAGTCGCCGGAAATGTAACGGATGCAACAACGCGTGATGGATTGGTGGGAGTGAGCATTCAAGTGAAAGGAAAAGTGGTGGGAACCATTTCGGACGCAAAAGGTAATTTTTCATTGACTACCAATACCCCCGCACCTTTTATTTTGGTCGTCACCTCTGTTGGGTTTGAAACCCAAGAAGTACAGATTAACGGCGATCGCACGGATCTCAAAATTGTCCTCAAAGAGCAGGCATTGATTGGTCAGGAAGTAGTTGTATCGGCTTCTCGGGTTGAGGAAAGCGTTTTGAAATCGCCCGTGAGTATTGAGAAAATGGACATTCGTAACGTCCGTGAAACCCCAGCAGCTAACTTTTATGATGCTATTCGTAACCTAAAAGGGGTAGAAGTGAGCACTCAATCGTTGATGTTTAGTTCTGTCAATACGCGTGGATTTTCAGGAAATGGCAATACACGTGTGGTACAAATGATTGACGGAATAGACAATCAGGCTCCGGGGCTCAACTTTGCCGTAGGCAACATAGTTGGAATTTCCGAACTTGATTTAGAAAGTGTTGAGCTTCTTCCTGGATCTGCTTCTGCTTTGTATGGCCCCAATGCCATCAATGGATTGTTATTGATGAACAGTAAAAATCCATTTCTTTATCAAGGAGTAAGTGCTTACACAAAATTGGGCTTGATGAGCGCCGATAATCGCTCCACCAAAACTACGCCTTTTTATGATGTAGCTTTTCGGTATGCCAAAGCCTTCAATAATAAATTCGCCTTCAAACTCAATGTTGGCTACATCACTGCTCAAGATTGGCAAGTGAATGATTATCGCGACCAAAGTTTTCGAGGAACTACCCCTGATAACGGAACTCGCAGTAATCCTGGGTATGACGGCATAAACGTTTATGGAGATGAGAATTCGAGCGGGGCTGGCTTAGCGAGCTTGCGTGGCACATTCGGCCAGTTACTTGGGGTACCACTTGCTCAATTAAACGCTATCAGCGCTCCATTGGCTCAACTGGTTGGCGGTATTAATCAGTTTTCTACTGCTACGGGTATTCCAAGCACGCAGTTGATAAACGATATTTTGCTTCCTAATGTAGCCGTATCGCGTACAGGCTACAATGAGTTTGATTTAGTGAACTATACCACAAAAAGTTTGAAATTAAATGGTGCATTACACTATCGTATTAACGATAAAGTAGAAGCCATCGTTCAGGCCAACTGGGGAGCGGGGTCAACAGTATATACTTCTTCAGACCGTTATCAGCTCAAGAATTTTACCATGGGATTGTATAAAGCCGAATTGAGAGGCTCTAATTTCTTTGTTCGCGGCTACATGACCGCCGAAAACTCGGGAGATACCTATGCCGCTGGTTTGCTCGGCACCTACATCAATGAAGCGTGGAAACCAAGTGTACCACCGGCGTCAGCGGGTTTGGCCGGCTTGGCGCAAGGGTGGTATCCACAATATGCCCTTACGTATGCTGGTGGTGCATTCCAAACTTTTGTACCTGCTTTTCAGGCAGCATTGAGGGCTGGACAAACCCCACAAGCTGCCTATGCTACTGCCTTAGGCACAGTTAATTCAAACGCTGGCGCCTTGCATACCGCAGCTCGCGGCGTGGCAGACCAAGGCCGTGTTCTGCCGGGAGATCCGCGCTTCGACCAAATTGCGGCTCAGGTAAAAGCCAATGCCATTCCAAGCGGAGCCTTATTTGTAGATCGTACCCGGTTGTACCACGCCGAAGCCATGTATAATTTCAATGAAGTAATTGATCCTAAAGTAGTTGAAATTATTGTAGGGGGAAATTACCGAAAATATGCATTGAATTCTAATGGTACACTATTTTTGAAAAAATCAGATGGGAGCGAGTTCAGCATTAACGAATTTGGAGGGTATACTCAAGTGAGTAAAAATTTCAATGATGTATTTAAGTTGACGGGTTCTGTTCGTTATGATAAAAACGAAAACTTTGCTGGCCAATGGAGTCCGCGTATCTCGGCGGTTTACACTGTCAATAAAAACCACAACATCCGGGCTTCTTACCAAACAGGTTTCCGAATTCCGACCAACCAAAACCAATACATCAATCTTAATACGCCCGTATCTTTATTGATTGGTGGGTTGCCTGCGCTCTGGGACAACTATAAACTTCGGGAGGGCGGTGGCTCTGTCAACATTGCTACTGGTCAGGCATGGAGTTTCCCAGAATTCAAACCTGAACGCGCTTTGAGTTTTGAAGTGGGATACAAAGGAATGATTGCCAAAAAATTGTTGGTAGATGTTTATTATTACAACACTACGATGAAAAATTACATTGGTGGGGTACTACTCAGAAATGCGGCTATTCCGCAAGTAATATCAATGTCAACAAATTATAACGGAGATATTAAGACGCAAGGTTTCGGTTTAGGCTTTGATTATTTATTACCCAAAAACTTTACTTTAGGCTTTAACCTATCTAATAACACCCTTGATGCCGGCGGAGTAAAGATGTTTAGTGGCGAGAAAAATCGCAACGTGCTTGATGACGGTTTTCAAGTGGGATACAACACCCCAAAATATCGTCACAATATAACTTTTGGAAATCGTAATTTAGGCAACTCAGGTTGGGGCTTCAATGTGGTGTGGCGCCATCAGGCGGCATTTGATTGGTTAGATCTTCTCCAACCCGCCTTGGCCAGACTGCCTCAGAACAACAATCAACTTACCATACCCGCTTTTGGTACTTTAGACGCCCAAGTGAGTAAGAAAATTTCTGGTATTAAATCTATCCTCAAACTTGGCGGCACTAATCTCTTGGGAACCCAATACCGCACAGGCTGGGGAAATCCGGTTGTTGGTTCGATGTACTATGTTTCACTTACTTTTGATGAATTATTAAATAAGTAGCGCTTTAAACAACGCTTTTATTTTAGAACAAAAAAGGCTCCGCACGGAGCCTTTTTTGTTCTAAAATAAACTAAAAATCAGTTGCCCCCACCAGTGCCTTTGGTTCCGATTGTTGTCACCGCTGGCGGAATAGATAGCGCTGTGCCGTTGCCAGCTTGATCGGCTCCGATGTCCAGTTTTGCTCCTCTCACACCACCATCGTAGTCTTTTTCTACCAAAGTTCCCAATGCTTTTCCAGTACCAATACAAGGGCTACCCGCAGTGAGGTGGTATTGACCGTTGAGTTTTGGGTCAGCGTTGGTGCTGCTTGCATCTAATTTAGATTGGGTTTTCCAGTTTGCAAAACCCTCAAATTCAGTATAATCATCATCAGATTTATCAATTCTGAAAGCGAGCGTTCCGGGTTTGAAATAAACGTTATTACTCAATTCATTGGTCCCTTGAGGAATGCCCCGCAAGCGGGCAATATAGCCTTTGGCGGCGGCGGTTTGTACAAAAATATTATTAGAAATTTTAAGGTCTTTGCAATTCGGGTATTGATCGCCTTTGGGTGTACCATAAATCTCACCTCGGGCAATCATCAACGCCGCGCTCGCTTCCTGCGCTACGTTGATGAGCGTATTGTTATATACTTGTGCGTTCAAAGCTGCGTACAATCCAATCCCTTCCCATTTAGTATTGACCACAATATTGTTGCGAATAATGATGTTGATGCTTTCAAAATATGTGGGGTTAGAGGTTGTATTAAACCACTCTGCATCAGTATCCAAGTAGCCCGCTACCAATCCACCCTCGCCGCAATTCATGATGAGATTTTGCTCAAAAATGCAATCTTTTGCCCCTCCTTTTGCATACAGCGCGTTGGTGGCAATGTCGTGAAAATAGCAATTACGAACCGTCATATTGGAGCCGTTTACGTTGTCAATTCCTTCGGCATTCTGCGCCGATATGTTGGCTGGCCCCACGCCAGAGCGGTAAATTTCGCAGTTAAGCACCTGAATATTTTGGCATCCGGGCGTAATTTTGATACAATCGCGGCCTGTATCGTGGATTTTACAATTCAGAATTTTAATGTTACGTACCCCTCTCCGCTTGTCAAAAGGCACACTTCGGTCATCGTCCCAGTTGCTTTCAAATTTAATTCCGTAGTAATACCCCCCTATAATTTCTACGTTTTCAATGGTTATATTTTCACTCTCTGGTTCTCTAAACCAGAGGCAGCTAGAAATATCTTCCACCGTCATTATCGCTTTGATAACTGCCCACTCACCCGGATAGGAATGCAGATTGATATTGGAAGTTCTGAACTTTACTTCTTCGCTTAGGTGGGTACCACCGCGCAGAATGATTTCCAAACCTTTGGCGGGGTCGGCAACGTCAGCGGCTTTTTGGATGGTTTTGAAAGGCTTCCCTTCACTGCCATCATTGGAGTCGCTGCCGTTGGGTGAGACATACACCTTTCCACCGAGGGCCTGCCCGCCATTATTTCCTGGGTCGCTGCAACTTGGCGGCTCCTGTGGGCAGCCGCAGGCAGTAGGGTCAGCGTTGCATTCGTCGGTTTCAACTTCCGCTTTTTTACAACCTTCAATGATCAAAAAAAGGGAAATGAGGGCAAAGAATAGTAGCTTTTTCGCGTCCATATCAGATAAAATCTTATTGTTTTTGGCGATTAAGGGTAACGGTAACTTTTTTATCAAAACGTGGGTCTGAACTACTCCAAAACGAAGATTTATCGGGTCGACGATAACTGAAATTCAGCGTCAGGGTCATCGAATCATTGAGCCAATTGTTGGGACGGGAATCATTGATATAAAAGTTATTAATTGGCAACATCTTCGTCTCATCCGTAATAAAATCAAGGGTAAACAAATGATAATCGTCCTTATTCACACCTCCCCATAACTCATAACTTTCCTTCCCTAACTTGCTCTCAACCAACGCAACACCGTCAAAATTGCGGTTGGCCGAAGAACCTCGCCGACGGCGACTTTTTCGGCCAGCCTTCTCCCATCGTTCTTCATCGGTGGTTGGAACGAAAATTTCTAGTGCAAGCTTTTTAGCTACCCCGTCGGGATCAGTAAAGCGGCCCTGCCATTTACCAACCAACAGCGGCGCATCTGCATCGCGGCTATACGCCCACGGACGCTGATACAGGTCCCAATAATAACTACCGTAATATTTTATGGTCGTAAATAGCACTCCTACGAGAATTAGACCGACCACAAGAACCAAACAGCCCTGCGTTTTTTTCATTTTTAGAAGCAATACTTTTCGCCTAATATCGGCATTTTTCCATTTTTTTAGTGAACACAAACATTTCTATATTGGAAAATCAGTACCTGCAAAGGACCCACTGTATTCATTTTCTTTTCATATACCACCTCACCAAACTATAATCGGTATTTCCCACAAATGGACTGCCATTAACTACCCAGATAATCTCATTATCGCTAAGTATTTCCAAGTGTCCTGTCAGTTGGTCTCCATAAACTTCGGCAATGTCTTTATTGTCATTGTAGAGCGTTAATTCGCCCGTTCCAGCGGCGGCATTTTTTACTTTGTAAGACCATCGGCCTTGCTTTTCGCAGGTTTGTTGGAAGCAGCCATCCATTGAGCCATCGGTATAAAATTTATACCCTAAGTAGCCATCTTTAATAGTAAGGGTGATTTTATCACTTGCTGATTCAGAGTAGGTTTTGTACACATCCCAACGGCCTCCAACCAGCAGTTTAACATATTCGGGCTCGGGTTCTTCTTTTTTGTCACCGCAACCCGCTCCCGAGTTGAGGATGAAAACGCTGATTAAAACAACGTACGCGATTAGTTTTTTCATGGTTGTTATTGATTAAGGTTTTATTTGTCCCATCCTTCTCTTTCTACCCTTTCTGCTTCTCTCACAAGCTTCATCGCCTCTCCTTCTAACTCTTCCTTTCTTTGGAAAGCCTCTCCCAAACGCGGCCGCAATTCCCGCAGCCTACGTTCTGGAAGTGTATTCAAATAATAACGGACTGGGTTAAAAACGCCGTTTTCGTGACGAACATAGTTGAAAATAAGCTCCGGTACCTGCTGCGTCAGATTCCAAATCAACCTTTCATGTGGAAATTGGGAATAGGGATAACCAAATTGGTTTGGGTCAGCATGAAGTATCAGAAATCCTTCGTCGTGACTACACATCCCCGTGAGTTGTGCCTCGGTGTGGTCTCTGCGTAGCGCTGGCCTGCCTTTTGCCGACATGTATATGTTGGTCAATAAAACTGCCGCAAACTCACCAAAAGTATGGTAATAAAAATTCGGGGGAACAAACAATGCCATATCTTGCTTTGTGCCATGATGCATAAAATAAGCATGAATAAGTTCGTGTAATATTATTTCATCAGGCATAAAACCTGGATTTTTGTGAGCTGTTCCCTTCACATATTCTACTGAAACAGGGATTTCTATGGCATTGCCCCAACTGGGATTTCGTCTATCTTCTGCACAAGCATTTCCATTGATGGGGTCGGGCGTAATAATGACTTTTTTATTGCTCATCTGGCCAATAAGGTTGATGATTCCTAGCCCCGTCCAATTCGCTTTCATAATATCTGCCAACAACGACAGCACTCGCTTTTGGAAATCTTCAAAATCGTCTACGTATTTGGTTCCCCGTGCAACGATGATATTGGGAGCATAGATAAAAGAGACCGATTTACTCATGGTCGTATTATTTTCCAGCGTTGTAAATACTCATCAACAAAGCCTTGCTGATGCGCTGCCCTGCTTTTTTGCCGATGTGCCCCTGTCCGTCGGAAGAATCAATGCCATTTACATCCGACGGGTCGGAAGCGGTGTTACGGTTTTCGGTACAAATACGCCAAACGTTATTCTGTTGACACGCGCCGTTGTTGCTTTCCAATTCCTGTAAATCAAAGATGACATCGGTATTTTTGAAGGTATCTTTCATCCATTGCCCCACCTTCATTTTGGCGGCGTTTCCCTCAAACGAAGTGGTGGAATAAACCAATGGCGGCGTGACATGAACGAAGCGGAGCGTGGGCGATTGAGCCCTGAGGGCATCTACGAAGGCTTTGTATTCAGTCTTTACTTTTTCGAAATTATCGTCCATGACGTCGGCATAACCAAACTTAAAAATCGCGATTTGAAGCAGGTCTTTATTGCGGGTTGCATTTTCCCGAAAAACCCTAATTTTTTCGGACGGGTTACCGTTGGCAATGCCGCCTACATCCACAAAGATACCTCCTCGTAGACCGCCATCGGTTTTGTCGTTGGGGCCATAATAATCAAACGGAAATCCGTTGGCTTTACAGCCTTCTTCTAAATCTTGGCCAACAGATTGATGCAGAAACAACGCATTCCAATTCTTGATGCGGTCTTTTTCGCTCGATGCAAGTTTGTCCCAGGCCTCTACTCCCGCGAGGCCCACCACACCCGGCTGGCCTTTGCCGAGGGTGCCGCCGCCTGTGTTGGAGCCATTGTTAGTATTATTTCCTGAATTATCGGGCTCTGGATCGCCTCCACCGCATTGAAAAAGGCCAATAGATAGGGAGAGCAAAAAAAGGAGAATGAGAAATCGTGACATTTTTGGTACACTGTTAAATTTTGGTCAAAAATCAGGGAAAATACCGTGAGTCAACAAGTAAAAAACGGACATTATACAAAAATCAGAATCAGCACCAGCACCACGAGTAGTACATACAAAAAGCCCTCATAGATGCTTTGTCGAGTAATACGCTTCTTCATACAAAAAAGATAGTGCCTATAATTTGATAGACGAAAGCTATACAAAACTCCCAAACAGCGATAGCACCCTTGCGTAAATGGCTACACCCAGTGAGCCAAAGGCCGAAACGCCTTAGGGAACTGGCTACATAAAACTCCTTCAGGTAACAAAAATCACCCGCGTCGTGGCAATGATGACGAAGCTCATACGCTCTGCCTAATCCTGAGCAGAATCATTCGTTTTGTTGTATTTTATCATTCAATTGTTATGTTTCAACGTCTAGCTTCGCCTTAGTTTTTTATCACTGCTTACTTTCATCAATCGCTACTTTTACTATGAAGCTGACAGATTACTTATTCAGAAAACGGTTCGTTTTGCTCTTGCTTTTCGTGCTGGGCGCTCAGGCAGCATTTACGCAAACTACCTTTGTAGGCTTCAAGTCAACGGGGTGGAAATATCGAACGGCTAATCAGGAACCTGCTACGTTTGGCAACGGTACGTGGAAAACCAACGCTTATAACGATGCAGCTTGGGCGAGCGGACAGGCTACTTTGGGCTACGATGATGGCACGCCTACTCATACCATCAACACTTGGGTGTGGCCATACAGCGCAAGCCGAACGGGTAACAATAGCGCCAAAACCCACTATTTCAGGAAGACATTTAATGTAGGAAACCCTAATGATTATAGTAGTTATAAAATCAAAACTTGGTGTGACGACGGTTTGGTGGTGTACCTAAACAATAAAGAAGTATACCGCCTCAATATGCCTGCGGGTGTTGTTGACTCGCTTACTTCGGCCTCAATGGCTCCCGCCAATGATTCCATTTATGGCGAAGTCACAATCAATCTGCCAAGTGATTTACTCCCAGGGGACAACGTCATCGCCGTGGAAGTTCACCAATCAGGAGTGAGCCTTGACCGCTATTTTGACTTATCCATTGAGGGAACACTAGGTAATATACCTCTGTATCCCGAATGGCCAGTTACTTTCAAATCAACGGGTTGGAAATACCGCACTGCCAATCAAGAGCCTGCCACTTTTGGCAACGGAACTTGGAAAACCAACGCTTACAACGACGCAGCTTGGGCGAGTGGGCAGGCTACGCTGGGCTATGATGATGGCACGCCTACTCATACCATCAACACGTGGGTATGGCCATACAGCGCAAGCCGAACGGGCAACAACAGCGCAAAAACGCATTATTTCAGAAAATCATTTAACATAACCAATCCTGCCCTCTTTTCGGGTTACAAAATCAAAACTTGGTGCGATGATGGGTTGGTTGTCTATCTCAACAATAAAGAAGTCTATCGCTTAAATATGCCTGCGGGTGCCGTTGACTCGCTTACTTCGGCCTCAATGGCACCCGCCAATGATTCCATTTATGGCGAAGTCACAATCAATTTGCAAGGCGATTTGCTCCCAGGCACTAACGTCATCGCTGTGGAAGTGCACCAGTCAGGTGTGAGTCTGGATCGTTATTTTGATTTATCCATTGAGGGAATCCAGATTATCACCTGCCCCGAATGGCCCATTGCTTTCAAATCAACGGGCTGGAAATACCGCACCGCCAATCAAGAACCCGCCACTTTTGGCAACGGAACTTGGAAAACAAACGCCTACAATGACGCGGCTTGGTCGAGTGGGCAGGCTACACTGGGCTATGATGACGGCACGCCTACTCACACTATCAACACGTGGTTGTGGCCACTCAATCCGAGCCGTACTGGCAATAACAGCGCCAGAACGCACTATTTTAGAAAGTGTTTTAATGTTACCAACAAAAACCTTTATACGGGTTATCGCATCAAAACTTGGTGCGATGATGGACTGGTGGTCTATCTCAACAACAAAGAGGTATATCGACTCAACATGCCTGCTGGACCCGTTGACTCGCTTACCTCGGCTTCTACCGCCCCCGCCAATGACTCCATTTATGGTGAAACAACCATTTTCTTACCCAATGATTTATTGGATGGCCCCAACGTCATTGCCGTGGAAGTCCACCAAGCAGCCTCCAGTCTTGACCGCTATTTTGATTTATCCATTGAAGGCGTTACGACTCCCTGCGGTGTAACGTTAACAAGACAACCTTACCTGCAATTATCAACACCTACAAGCATGACCGTTAGATGGAGGACAAATGCAGCAATTATTGGACGCGTCAAATACGGAACCTCAATGGGTGGCCTCACCCAATTTGTGGACGATTCGGCCCCCACAACAGAGCACGTCATTACCCTAACGGGATTGACTCCGAATCAGTTGTACTATTACTCAGTAGGTTGTACCGATGGAACCGCTATACAGGGAGACGCCAATAATTACTTCAAAACCCCGCCAGCTGATACCGAACGTCCTTTACGCTTCTGGCTTTTTGGGGATTCTGGCAAAACCTCAACAAGTCGCCAAACACAAACCAGACAGGCATACTTGAATTACTTAGGGAATAATTACGTAGACGGGGTGTTGTTGATGGGAGACATAGCCCTCCGAGAAGATTATGCCACCGAACCCGGCGACGGCACCGATGGTATCTTACAGCAGAAGTTTTTCAACCAGATGGGCGATGTATTGAAAAAGTTTCCGAGTTGGACCACTTTTGGTAACCACGATTATCACGGTTTTCCAGACCCTAACAATCCTGGCGATTCCACCCTCGCCTTTCACTTAACGGATGCCGCTATTTTTAATTCTTTTTCATTTCCGTCGTCGGTGGCAGATGGAATCAGTTCTGATAAAAACTACTATTCTTTCGATGTCGGCAATGTTCACTTTGTACAAATCAACCCTTACTATATTCCATCGGCTACCTATGGAGGTCCATCAATCGCCACCACCGCTGATACCGTTACTGGAAATCTGATTAATTGGTTAAAAAAAGATTTAGCAGCTACTCAAAAGCTTTGGAAAATCGTATTCTTCCATATCCCGCCGTATTCAAAGGTAAAACACGATTCTGACACGGATAATATGTTAATCAATGTCCGAAGAAGTTTAGTGCCAATTCTGGAAAGGTATAAAGTAGATTTGGTTTTATCTGGCCACGCTCACG
The DNA here is from genome assembly GCF_024158025.1 of Runella salmonicolor. Taxonomy (NCBI): domain Bacteria; kingdom Pseudomonadati; phylum Bacteroidota; class Cytophagia; order Cytophagales; family Spirosomataceae; genus Runella; species Runella salmonicolor. The sequence goes on along the minus strand of NZ_JAMZEL010000004.1, from coordinate 237,371 downwards.
GAATGCAGCGCTCAAAGCTCATCAATGGTGTATTTGATATAGGTACACCTTCACCGTCGTCTATTATTCAGAGTCAGTCAGCGCGTTACCCTGCTTCGGCACCTTACACCAAAAATTCGGGCGGAAAGGGTACGGTATATATTGTGAATTCAGACGGCGGACAAGGGCAAAATAGTAGTGAGGAGTATGACTATACCTTACCTCCCTCTCCGCATCCTGTCATGTACTATACAACTACCGAACGCCTAGGCGGTTCGTCAGAATTACGAGTTTTCAAGAATCGAATTGACTTCGTGGGCATCAAACAAGATGGCTCAAAACCCGACTCATTTACTATCATGAAGGATGTCAATAAAAAAATAACCTATAACACTCCCACGCCTCCGCTCATTCTGACGGCCTCGTGGGAAGGGAACTATTCGTGGAAAATCCTCGGCGGCGGTAGCCTACCCAATACGACAAAAAGCATTACGGTTGCACCCTCGGCCAATGTTACCTATATCGTCAACGACGGATATAACGGAGGAAATGGGTTTTTGGCCGATACTTTTATCGTCAACGTTTGTACTCCAACAATCACGCTCACTTCAACGATTTCGACAAATACGGTTTATCGGGCTTCACAATGGATTAAGGGGTCAAATACCAACATCATTGCGCCATCGGCTACGGTAGAATACCACGCTGGCTACATTGAGTTAAAACCCTCTGGAACAGGTACTGCCTTCTTGGCTACTCCAAGCAACGGCCATTACTTCTTGGCCGTACCCGATGGTTGCGCCCCTGGTGGTGGCGGTGGCGAAAGCAACAATAACACCCAAGGGCAGGAAAGTAGCAATAAAGCCCTTTTGCCATCCTCCAGCGCGTCGTCAAAACTCCAGAAAAGAGAGCCTAAGCGCTGAAAGCAAGTACCGAATAAACATTTTCGATTTTTAAAACTCTACCTCAATGAATACTCTTTTAGTTCCCGGTTACTCCAAGAATTCATTAATACAAACAGATGAAATCATACGGTTAGAAGGTTCTGGAAATTATACCATTTTCCACATGCTTGATGGTCGTCATTTTCTTACTTCTAAAAGTCTGATTTATTACGAAGAACTACTTTCTTTCCCGTTTGTAAGAATTCATAAATCTTGTTTAATCAATATCCACCATGCATTACAGCGCCAAACCTCCGATTTTGTGCGTATGGTGGATGGCACCGAAGTACCCGTATCAAGACGGAGAAAACCCGAACTGAAAAAGTATTTGAAATGTCCCCGCAAACCAAGGTTACGCCCTATCTAAGTCTTTATTTTGCAAAAAAAGAGGTTGAATATTCAACCTCTTTTTTTGCAAAATAAAGTGCCATTATCTACCTCACCACTATTGAATTGCTAAAACGAATCTGATTTGCCAAAACAAATAATTTATTGTTAGCCAACAATTGCATTACAACTTTTTTATTATATTTTTACTTTAAATTATACCATATAAGCTTAAACTTTACCCTTACAACCAAGGCCTTACCTTTTTTAATTGCCATCCAATCTCATTCCTATTAAAAATCAGATATGAGTTGGACGAAAAACATCCCCACCCCAAAACCAAAATAACTTGCCAGTTTAGTTACTGTCATTGATTTATCTGCTCCATTACGTAGCATACCTCTGGTCATACACTTTTGGGTATATGCTGTGACTTTGAATAAAACACAGGGAGTGATTTACCTTATCCATTAAACGATTACAACTTACTTCCCAGCAGTCACCGCATTGGATACAAACACTTTACTTTTCTTAACATGAAAACTCCCCCTATTCTCTTTAAGGCATCTCTGGTGTTTTTCGTGATGTTATCGATTATTGGAAGCACCTTAGCACAAACCACTTTTGTTGCTTTTAAATCAACAGGCTGGAAATACCGTGAGGCTTTTCAGGACGCAGTAAACATCGGAAACGGTAACTGGAAAACGGAGGCTTACAATGATGCAGCTTGGAGTAGCGGCCAGGCACCTCTGGGATATGAGGATATTGTATCGACTCCACCGAAGCCTTTAATTAACACTTGGCTTCGACCTGCAGGGTCACATACTTCCTCTTCTCTACCAAGAGCCAATTATTTTCGAAAATCATTCAATGTAACCAACCCTGCCCAATTTAGCAGCTACCGCATCAAAACGTGGTGCGACGATGGGTTAGTGGTCTATGTCAACGGGATTGAAGTGTACCGACTCAATATGCCAATGACCCCGGTAGATTCGACTTTGTCAGCCTCAGCAGCCGCTCCTAATGATTCTATTTATGGTGAAATTACCATTCCAGGTCAGTTATTAACTGGCCCCAACCTTATTGCAGTAGAAGTACACCAGTCAGGGTCTAGCGTCGACCGTTACTTCGACTTATCTATCGAAGGCTTGACCACTCTCCCTGAATGGCCTATTGCTTTTAAATCACTGGATTGGAAATTTCGTGAGGCTTTTCAGGATCCAGTAAACATAGGAAATGGTAACTGGAAAACGGGCGGGTACAATGATGCGGCTTGGAGTAGCGGTCAGGCTACTTTAGGCTACGACGACGGAGCACCAACTCATACAATCACCAAGTGGCTGTGGCCGCAAGGCTCTGGCAGAACGGTCGCCAATTCTTCCAAAACACATTATTTCAGAAAGTCTTTTAACATCACGAATGCAAATCAACACACGGGTTATCGTATTAAAACATGGTGTGATGATGGGCTAGTAGCTTATGTAAATGGCAGGGAAATTTTTCGGTTAAATATGCCCTCAGGAATGGTAGATTCGTTGACTGTAGCCCCAATAGCTCCTCCCAACGACTCCATTTATAAAGATACAACAGTGTATGTGCCAAGTGATTTATTAACTGGTGCCAACGTCATTGCGGTAGAAGTCCATCCGTATAGCTCGAATGGAATGACCAGCACCAGCATAGACCGTTACTTCGACTTATCGATTGAAGGGGTAGGAGGGTGTCCTTCGGCAACGCTTGTACGCCAACCTTATTTGCAAATAGGCACGCCTACGTCGGTGATTGTGCGTTGGAAAACCAACGTAGCCACCAACAGTAAAGTAAAATACGGAACCGACCCCAATAATCTTAATCTGCAAGTAACCTTACCAGCAACCACCGTTGAGCATATTGTAACATTAGCGGGCTTATCGCCCAACACAAAGTACTATTATTCAGTGGGCTATACCTGCGGAATGACCGAAACCACCCTAGCGAGTGGCACTGACTATTATTATTACAGTATGCCCAACAACAATACCACCGATTCGTTGAGGTTATGGATTTTAGGAGATGTATGTAGCAACAACCCACTGGGCTTGCCGAGTGTGACCGACGGAACGCGCCGCCAAGTAAATGTCCGAAATGCCTACATGAACTATCTAGGAAACAAGCGTTTGCATGGCATTCTCTTTGGGGGGGACAATTCAAAATTGGAGCCTTTCGACGGGACTGACGCGGCACTTGATTATAATTTATTCCCCGTTTACCCAAATCAATTCAGGAATACCGTTTCTTGGATTTCATTAGGAAACCACGATTATGGATATAGACCCTACGCTGATTCAACGATTGCTGGTTATAATGCCTTCTCCTACCCAACGTTGGCAGAAGCTGGCGGGGTGCCCTCCTCAAGCAAAGGCTATTATTCCTTCGATTTGGGCGATGTACATGTTATCATGCTAAATCCTTATCACCCAGATGCTTTTCTTACCCGAGGGGCCATCCCTGGCTGTACGGGCGGTGGTTGGCTTTGTCTCACCAGTTACCCTATGTCGATGTTCTTGTTGAAGTTTGATGATCCCGCTAATCGCTTAAATATTTTCAATCAACTTCAGCAGGTCAAATGGTTGAAGGCAGATTTAGCCGCCACAACCAAAAAATGGAAAATCGTATTATTTCATACGCCGCCTTATACCAAAGGAACCCATGATTCTGACGCGCCTTCCACTGCGTGGGATAAACCCGAAGGTGAATTAAAGATAATGCGCGAACTGTTGGTACCTGTTTTAGAACAGTATAAAGTAGATTTAATTGTGACCTCCCATACGCACGCTTATGATCGTTCTTTCTTGATGCAGGGCGTAACGGGCACACCTACACAAGCGCAATTTAGGACAAACCCTAACCAACTACTACAAAATTGGTCAGGCACCTACGGCCCATCCTCAAAGCCATACATCAAAAATAGCCCCTACAACGGTGCTGTTCACGTAGTTACGGGCAATGCGGGCAGGGGTGCTACCCCAGGAGCGGGCGACGGCAAAGAATTAAACGTTGCTTCTCGGCCCCACCCCGTCATGTTTTACAGCGATAGTACGGATGCGCTCCTCTCTACAGGAGGCAGCGTAGAGCTTGTCATCAATCAAAATCGTCTGGATGTTAGGTACTTAAAACTCGTTGATGATAACAGTCTAAGTTCTACTCCTCCGTACACCATCAAAGACCAGTTTACCATCATGAAGGATGTCAACAAAAAAACCACTTACAACAACCCTACTTTACCCCTTAACTTGACGGCCTCGTGGGAAGGAAACTACTCGTGGAAAATCCTCGGCGGCGGCAGTCTGCCAAATACCACAAAAGGGATTACGGTATCGCCCGTGGCCAACACCACCTACATCGTCAACGATGGCTACAACGGCGGGAATGGGTTTTTGGCCGATACTTTCATTGTGGTTGTGAACGCCTGCCCTCCAACCCTCACCCTCAACACCACCATTCCAACAAGTACGGTCTATCAGGCGTCGCAGTGGATTAAGGGTACCAATACCAATACCATTGCGCCGTCGGCTACGGTAGAGTACCGGGCAGGCTATATTGAATTAGCACCATCCGGAAACGGTACCGCCTTCTTGGCTACACCAAGCAGCGGCCATTACTTTTTGGCCGTACCAGTGGGCTGCAATCCCGGCGGGGGAGGAAGCGGAGACCAACCTAGTAGTTCACCAGCCCAAAAAGTTTCTGAAGGCATCGTACCTCAGAATACAAATACCATCAAAAAGAAAAAATAGAGCCTCAAAAAATTTAGTGCAAATGCGCTTCTATCAATTTTTGCGCGATGGCCTCCCACGTGTAGCGACGTCGGAGGTCATTATCAAAAATAAAATCTTTCTTTTGGGCAATCAATTGTTGAAGTAATAATTCAGAATCGGAAGAATAATAACTTTCCAATACATAACCGAGTCGATTCTCGGCTACAAATCGGGCTACTTTAATCTCGGCATTGATGATAACGGGCGTTTGCGATTGCACCGCGTCATAAATTTTATTGGGACTGGCGTTGAGGTTATTGTCGTTGATGGGCTCGTAAACCGACAAAATATAATCACATTCCGATGCAAGTCGCATGGTTTCCTGCTGGGTTTTTACGCCCCAAAAGGTCACTTGTGGGTGTTGACTCAGCAGCCGTGTAGGCTCGTCATAGACCCAACCAATCATCCAAACTTTTACCTTGGGCGAGCATTTCAACAATTCTGCCAAGAGCCCCGTACCTCGCGTGACGCCCAACGAACCGCTGTATAAAATCAGCAACTCGTCGGCCGCCGCTGCCTTGGATTGAACGTCATAAAAAGCGTAAGGGTAATTTTCTACAACGACGGTTTTTTGCTGAAATTCATTCGGAACGAGGGTTTTACGATTATCGTCGGTCACAATGATGTTTTTGGGCAATCGGTACAAAAGGGATTGCAGCGAGTGTACAATGGGGCTGGCAGAGCGCAGAAAAATAGAATCAAAAATATCGGCCACAACCCGCCGCCGACTCCAAATCAAAAACGGGAAAAATATCAACAACAACTGCTCATTGATGACGTGAATACTGCGAAATGACTGGCTAAAATAGAGTTTGACAAACGCAAAAAAATACCGAACGAGCGTTCCAAGAGATTTATGATGGCCTTGAATTAGGCAAAATTCTGCACAATAAGGCTTGACAAACACTTGCGAATCATCACGGCCAATGCCCAAATAAACCACATCAAAATGAGCAGCTAAGGTCTTAATTTCTTTATTGATACGCGTATCAGAACCATCATTGATACAAATATAAAGCAGCTTCGGTAAAGACATATTCTGTGGTACGGGCCTCCTGCCCGTCATAATTTAATCAATTTTATGTTTTTATTGGGTGGGCAGACGTATTATTGTTCATACGGGCAGACGCAAACGGAACGCCGCTGCGGGCCTGCCCCTACTCGGGAATCTCCATGCGAATCCGCCATTCTTTGGGCAAATAGTTATTGATGCGGTTGCCAAGCCCCTTGACCCAGCCCAATCCTAACCCCTGATGCGTAACCAACAGCCAACCTTTGGGCGCATCAAAAAGCAAATTCTCTTTTTTCAAAAACTGCAATGCTTCGCCCTCCGAAAGCTCCAGGCGTGGCAGCTGAGCTGAAAGCGCCGTACTCAATGCCAAGGCGTGAGAAGGAATGAAATCAGTGCCTTTAAAAGACCCCATTTCGAGCCCCAAGCCTTTGGCAAACAATAAATTATCCAACACAATCAAATCATTTTTTTGGCTTTCCAACAAAGCTACCACTTCACCGTTGGGCTTCTCATAAAAACTAAAATCGTCGGGTTCTTGCAGCCATCGGCTTATTTCATTTAGCTGTTTTTTGTGCAACGGCTTGAACGAACGCGGCCGTCCGCCCTTTTCCATATTATAATAAAACGAATCCAGTTGTGCGGTTTTTCGAAACGCCGCCAGAAAAAAACCCTCGCCTTTTACCCTGTGGGGGTAACATTGATACCCCAATTTTTTTGGTATAATGCCCCAGTCGGCGGGCCATTGCAGCTTTACTTCTTCAAACTGATGGGTATCTACCACAAACGCGCTGCTGTCTTGATTTTCGGCATCGTTGTAAGTACAAGTACAATAAATCAAAACACCGCCCGCGCTCAACAACGGCATGGCCGCACTCAAAATCCGTTTTTGTCGACCCGCGCATATCTGCACATTTTCCATCGACCATTCGCCAACGGCAGCGGGGTCTTTTCGAAACAGTCCCTCACCAGAACACGGTGCATCTATCAAAATTACGTCAAAAAAACCTGCTAGTTTTTCTAAATCTTCAGGGTCATGGTTGCTTACGTGGACGTTGGGGAAGCCCCATTTTTGCACATTTTCTTTCAGAATCATCACCCGACTACGAATGACTTCATTGGCCAATAAAAGGCTATCCGACGATAATTTTGACGCCAAAAGCGTTGTTTTCCCTCCCGGTGCCGCACACAAATCAAGCACTCGTAACGACTCCGAAAGATCGACGGTCTGTGCCAAAGCCTCACCAATCAGCATCGAAGACGCTTCTTGTACATAATACGCCCCCGCGTGGAAAAGCGGGTCAAGCGTAAACACGGGCCGCGACGGCAGATAACGCGCCTCCGAACACCATTTTACGGTATCTTCCGTTGGAAAATTAGGGAATTTGGCGGAATTATACCGAATACTGACGGGAGGTGATTGCTGCAAAGCCGCCTCAAAATCAGCGTATTCATCGCCCAATTGGGCTTTTAGTTCTTGTATAAACGGTTGGGGAAATTGTATCATGGAATTACTTTCAGAAAAGCACTACATCAAATAAAACACCAGCGTGAGGCACAGGCGTCCGACGGTTTGAACGGGGGCCGCATCGGCGTACCGACCTAGCCCGTCAGACGCTTACACAGTCAGCCAGTTGATGGCTACAAAGATGCGTAGATTTCCGTCAACTCTTTCGCTATTTTCTCGGCCGCAAACTCCTTTACGTGTTTTTGCCCTTCTGTTATCAGTGATTTTCGCAATGTTTCGTCTTGCCAAAGTAGGGTCAACGTTTGGGCCAAAGCGTTCACTTCATTTGGGTCAACGTACAGGCCGCCTTTGCCGCCAGCTTCTTCCAAACACGAGCCAGTTGATGCTACCACTGGCACACCGCTGTGCAAGGCTTCAACAATGGGAATGCCAAATCCTTCAAAAAACGAAGGGTAAGCAAATACCCGAGCCGAGTGGTATAACGCGGGCAAATCGGCAAAGGGAACATTGTTTAAAATTTTGACTTTTGTAACCAACTGATGTTGCGCAATGTACGCTTCGATTGCTTGCTGATAGCTTGTTTTTCCACCAATCAGCACCAGTTCAGCGTCTGGCAATTGCGCCGCATGAAACGCCTTGACCAAATGAAGCTGATTTTTGCGCGCTTCGATGGTGCCCACACTCAAAACATAGGGTTTGCCAATGTTGTATTTCTGAAGGAGAGGCGATACTTCCCAAGGCTGGGTGCTCCCGACTGGGCGTCCGCGTTTTAAAACTTGGGAAGTCTGATGAAATGCCTCGTGACAATCCTGATACACCACTTTTATCTTATTGGGTGAAGTACCGTAAAATTCAATAATATCCCGTTTGGTCTGCTCGCTAACGGCCACAACTACGTCGGCTTCGGCACAGGCATTTTTGAATTTTTGACGGTAAAAAAAACGGTCAATAGCGGGGTATAATTCAGGATAACGCAAAAAAATCAAATCATGAATCGTCACCACAGACTTAATCCCCGCCGCTGATAGTCCATGGGGGAGTTCATTGCTTAACCCATGAAACACCTGAACGCCCTCTTGCACCAAGTTTTTTTTGATGCCATAACTCCGCCACCACGCACCGTACAATTTGTTTTTAAAGTCAGGAAGTCGAATAGATTGTTCGGAAAACTCATCAAAAAACCCCGCCTTGAGTTGTGGTGTGTAGGCTAAATACTGATGTTGGGGCGCAAAATGTTGCAACGCGTTGAGCACAAAACGGCTGTAATTCCCCAATCCAGTACGGTTATTAAAAGCCCTTTTGGCGTCAAATCCAATGCGCATCACGCTAAATTGTCTGGTTTATGAACGTGTTTTACTTCCTGAATATCAATCCATTCGTCGCAGTGAGGGCACTTAATAAACTTCCGTCCTTTATCCCGACGAATTTGCTCCATAAAGCCCGATGCGATAATACCCGTAGGAAGCGCAAACAATGCTATTCCCAAAATTAGAACGATTCCCCCGAAGAATTTGCCCGCCGCTGTGACAGGATACATATCGCCGTAGCCAGTCGTGGTCATCGTAATCACCCCCCACCAAAGCGTCGCGGGGATACTCTTGAATCGTTCAGGTTGGATATTGTGTTCTAAATAATACATCACGCTCGACGAAATCAGCAACGTAAAGATAATAAACGAAAAACAGATGAGCAGTTCTTCTTTGGTTTCCAGAAGGACGCCCCGAATCATTTTGAGGGCGTGCGAATACCGCGTAACCCGAAACAATCTGAATAAACGAAATACCCGTAGAATACGAATAATGCCAAAATCGGAGGTAAGCAACGTGAAATAGAAGGGAAAAATCCCTAAGAAATCAACGATGGCCCAGAAGGAAAAAATATACCGTAATCGCCCTTTCCAACCATTTCCATAACGCGGATTCTCGACACAAGACCATATCCTGAGAAAATACTCAATGGTGAAAATGATGACCGAAAAAATCTCAAAATCTTGAAAAAAGCGCTCATAATGCTGGTTGTGTCTGATTTCAGGAACGGTATGAAGAATAATAGCGACGGAATTAAGGAAAATAATGGACACCAACGCGATATTGATGTACAGGCTCAGCCCTCTCCGCCCGATGGCCGAAAACTCTAGCGTGTTATAGACTCGTTGGCGTAGGGTCACGATTGGTACGATTTAAGATAATACGATTTGGCAACGACTTGGCGAATGGTTGACCGCTTCTTTTCTACTTCCGCTCAAACACTTTCTCGCCAGCTACGTAGGTTTTCAGCACTTTTACTTCGCGGAGTTCATTGGCGGGAGCTGTCATCAAATCTTTTTCCAAAAGGATAAAATCGGCGGCTTTGCCCGCTTCGATGCTGCCCAAACGGCCTTCTTCAAAGTTGCCGTAAGCGGCCCAGATCGTCATACCGCGTATGGTTTGCTCGCGGCTGAGCGCGCCTTCCATTTGATAACCACCCTCAGGAAATCCTTTGGCGTCTTGCCGGTACACGGCCGAATGAAACGTATAAAACGGCGAAACGGCCTCCACCGGAAAATCCGTTCCAAACGTTACCTTCCCATTTTGTTGAAATAACGCCTGAAACGCGTAGCCATTTTTTGCGCGCTCTTTTCCCAAACGCTCAACCGCCCAATACATGTCAGAAGTAGCGTGCGTGGGTTGCACGGAGGGCAGAATGTTAAACTTCCCGAAAGTAGACACATCGGCCGCATCCACGATTTGGGCGTGCTCTATGCGCCAACGACGGTTGTTTTTTTCTTTCAGGTATTTGGCGTACAGATTGAGCATCAAGCGGTTGGCTGAGTCGCCAATGCAGTGCGTATTGGCCTGAAACTCACTGTTGGCGATTTGCTCAATCCATTTTTCAAGTTCAGCAGGACTGTAAAGCAAAAAGCCAGTCGTTTCGGGCGCATCACTGTACGGTTTGAGCAAGCAAGCCCCGCGCGAACCCAGCGCCCCATCGGCATAGATTTTAAAAGAACGAACATTGAGGCGGTCGGTGACGTACACTCCTTTTTTGAGCATTTTGTCAATATTTTCTTGGCCCACCCTCACCATCGGGTACAAACGGATTTTGAGCGTACCTGCTTTTTGCAAACTGTCTATGTGGTCAATCAAATCAGTTTCCACACCCGCATCACCCACGTTGGTAAGACCATATTGGAAGCACACTTGCTGAGCCTTGAGCAGTCTTGAAGTGATTTCTTGATTTGTTGGCGTTGGATTAAGGGTTTTTACCAATTGCTGTGCCCGATCTATCAGCACGCCCGTCGGTTGTCCATTTTTGAGAACGACCAAACCACCCTCCACTTTGGTATCAGCCGTAATTTTGGCCAACTGTAGCGCTTTGGAGTTAATCCAGCCTGCATGGCCATCAATGCGTGCGAGATACACCGGTTGGTCAGGAAAGGCTTTGTCCAAAATATCTTTTGTCGGAAATTCTTTGACAGGCCAGTCGTTTTGGTCCCAACCTCGACCGATAATCCAAACGGCCTCAGGATGTTCGGATTGGTACTTTTTCAGGCGTTCGACGATTTCTTCTGGCGACTTTGTATCTACCAGATCGGCTTGGTCGAGCATCTGACCCAAGCCGTAGAAGTGCGCGTGTGCATCGTACAATCCAGGATATACGGCCTTGCCTTCGGCATTGAGCACAGAGTCGGATTTGTACGCACCAAACACCGAAGCTGAGTCGCCAACAAGCACAAATTTTCCTTCTTTAATGGCAAACGCGGAGGCTTTGCTGAAGGTAGAATCAACGGTGTAAACGGCCGCATTATAGACAATTAGGTCTGCTTTCTCTTGGCTTGAGCATGACGCTAAAAAGGCGGCGAATAGCGCGTAAAAGTAGTTTTTCATCGTGTCGGGTTTAATTGATGCTTAAAGCTACGTTATAAAAAGTTATTTTTGAAACGTCAAACGCGTTTTGTCGCCCTGTTGGGGCCTATATTCCCGTTAATAGATGCTAAACGACATGACAAAATAAAGCTAACCTGTTTCGTTTTTGCTTGTATGACACGATTTTTGCTACTGCTGTTTATTCTTTTTGCGCCAACTTTTGCTTCCTTTTCTCAAGAACTTTTGACCCTTGAAAACGCCATTTCTGTGGCGTTGGAAAAAAACTACGCCATCAAAATAGCCCGCAGCCGCGAAGCCATTGCCCACAACGACAACACGCGCGGCAATGCTGGTATGCTGCCCGTCGTGACGGGCTCAACGCAAGCCAACTTCAATAACAACAGCGTTAACCAAACGTTTTTTCCACTAGGGACCACCACCCGCGAGCCCCTCATCCAAAGAGGTGTGCAGAACCGCAACTCCAACTCGGGTATCAACTTGGTGTGGACGGTTTTTGACGGAATGGGCATGTTTGCCACCGCTGAGCGACTACGTGAAATTGAACAATTTGGCAAAACCACCGTAAAAATCAACATTGAAAATACCGTAGCGCAGGTAGCAGCGGCTTACTATGACATCATTCGCCAAAAACAGCGCCTAGAAGCACTCAAAGACGCGTTGGATATTTCGAGTACCCGCCGCGAATTGGCCAAAGCCAATTACGAAGTGGGCGCCACTTCGAAGTCGGAGTATTTGGCCGCGCAGGTAGACTACAACGGCGACCAAGCCGCTTTGGTGGCGCAGGAGCAATTTTTACAAAACACCAAAGTAACCCTGAATGCACTCTTAATGAGGGATTTAAACCTTGACTTTAACACTCCTGACACCATTACCTTTCGGAAAGATTTGGATTTGGTGCAATTGCAGCAAAGTTTAAAAAGCCAAAATCCGAATTTACTGGCCGCCAATCAAAACCGTAAAATTGCCTCAGTAACGGAGCGTGAAATAAAAGCAGCCCGCCTGCCACAAGTGGATTTGTTAGGAAGTTATACCTACAATACCCTTAACAACGAGGTAGGTTTTGGCGTAAAAACCAGCCGAACCGGCTCTCTCAACTACGGCGCTCGCCTCGTTATTCCGATTTATGACGGCTACAACCAACGCCGTCGTGAAGCGAACGCCAAAATCGGAACGATGATTGCGGAATATCAGGAGTCTGACCTAATGGTGCAGTTGCTTTCGGCCCTTGAACGCACCTATAATACGTACCGAAACAGCATTGCTCTTTTTAGTTTTGAAGAGCAAAACCTTAAAATTGCCCGCCAAAACGTAGATTTGGCGTTTGAGCGCTATAAGTTCGGAAACTCAACGGCCATCGAATTTCGGGAAGCACAACGCAACGCTGTAGCCACCGAATCGCGCCTGATTGAAGCGGCCTACAACGTCAAAGTAACCGAGATTGAACTGCTTCGCCTGAGTAGTTCGATTATCAGTGACGTTAAATAAAAAAATAAATGACCATTAAGGGCTTTGGCTTACCTTTGTTAAAAACGCTTGGTATTTAATAAAGGTTGTTTTATGGAGCCATTTTGGAACAAAACCCTCACGCGCGACGCCCTCCTTACGGTCTTTACCAGCGCTATTTTAGCCTTGAGCTGTTTCTATGGCCCAACGATTCATCTCCCGTTTTTAGTCGGGGTGCTGTCGGGCATAAGTCTGGGGGTACTTCAACCGCGTAAGGGCTGGATTCTCGCCATGGAGCAGGTGATGCTCGTCATAGGCTTTTATTTTCTTATCAACAACCTTCGGCTACTTCCGCCTTTTGACGCCGACGCTACGCAGTTCACGGCTTTTCTGCAGTTCTTACCCGTTTTTGCGGGTAGTTATTTAGGCGGTTTTCTCAAGCGAGCTTTTTAAATTTTGGAATACTGCTCGCATTTCACCAGAGAACGTCAACTGATGCGGCCTAGCTCAATTGCCTTCGCCGCCGTATTGCTCAAAGAATGAACCCCCATAATTAGCCCCGCAAAGCGTTCATCTTTGCTAAACCCCTGCTTCCAACGCGCATAAATCTGCTGAATCACCACGGTATTTTTAAACAACCCAAAGACGTAGTAATACAAAATATTGGAAACATCGCGACCGCTTTGTTGGGCATAGCGTTCCGCAAACTCTTGACGAGTAAAGTTGCCCGGAAGCCACGTCAGATTGAAGCTTTTTTCAAACGCTCCATCCGTGGCCTCTGACCAATATGAGAGCGAAGTGCCTACGTCCATCAGCGGGTCGCCGACGGTGGTCATTTCCCAATCTAACACAGCTAGGATGTCGGTCAAATCGTTGGCATTAAGCACTACGTTGTCGTATTTATAATCGTTGTGAATGAGCGTAGGCGTGTTTTCAGCGGGAAGGTTTTGCACCAGCCATTGATAGACTTGCTCAAAGACCGGCACTTCGTCGGTTTGGGCATGTTGGTAGCGTTTGTACCAACCTTCCACCTGACGCTGCACATAGCCTTCGGGTTTGCCTAAATTAATCAATCCTGTGGTCTGAATATTAATGGAATGCAGCGCCACCATATTGTCTACCAAAGCCGCCGACAGCCGTCGGAATGTATCGGGGTCAATGCCCATTTTGGGAGCAGAATGGGCGCGTAAAATCACTCCCTGCACCCGTTCCATGACATAAAACGGACAATCTAGCACACTTTCATCCTCACAATAGGCAATCGGGACGGGGATTTTGGCGTATTCTGCCGCTTTCAGGAGCGACAAAACCCGAAACTCGCGCCCCATGTCGTGTGCCCCTTTGATGTGTTTAGCCCCAAACGGCGGCCGACGTAGGACATATTCTTTCCCCTTATTGGTTTTCAAAAAATACGTTAAATTGGAATAACCGCCTGGAAATTGGTTAACATCCGTAATCACGCCCAAATCAGGCACTTGCTCTGCAAAATACGCATTCAGTTTGGTTATATCCAATTGTTCGCCTTCACGCACCGCTACGGGTACATCGGTTTTGGGGGTAGACATCAGGTCGGGTTTAGGTAATTTTCATGAATCAATTCCAAAACAAAATTAAAGGAATTTATGACAAAAACCCGTAGGGGCAGGCCTTGCATCTGCTCAAGGGCCCCGAAATTACCATCGTATTTTTCAAAAAATGGCTAACTATTACCCTTATTTACACAAAAAAAGGGCGGAGGTGAACCCCGCCCCTACATTTATTAATTTTTGGCACCGCCCTGTTGACCAGTTTTGGGCGGCTGATTTTGTTGCGCCTCACGCATTGGGTTGGGTGCCCGCTGAACTCCCTGTGATTTAAACAGCTGGAATCGCGTCGGTTGCGCAGGTTGACGCGGAAAACTGTTATTTTCAGTGTCAATGTCGGCAATTTCCTGATACGGGTCGAGTGTCCATTGAACCACTTTTTTCTTGCTCGTAATCACTTTCGAAATATCTTGGTCATTCAAACGCCAGATTTCGGCGGGAAAACGCGCTACCGAATCCGTACCGTCTTCGTATTGCATTCTGATAATGACTGGCATCGGTAACCCGCCCTTATTTTTCAGCTTGATGGTATAAAAATTCAAGCCAGATTCGACTAATTTACGCTCGTCGGGCGTCAGACTTGCCAAATAGGTTTCGTATTTTTTCTTGTCGTTTTCGGTCACCTGGTATGGGTCGTAGGTATTATAAAAATCCTTCATATCGGGGTTTTTGTCTACCACGCTTTCTTTGATATAGTCTTTATCCCGCTGGCGCGCCACGGTGTTACGCTTGGCTTCGGCGGCTTTTTTGGCTTCGGCTTTATTGACTTCAGGATTCTGCGTATCCAACGCAAACCATTCGACCTCGGTCAAATCCTGATCAACGGGCTGTGTGCCATAGAACCAACCTTTCCAGAACCAATCCAAATCCACACCCGAGGCATCTTCCATGGTACGGAAGAAATCAGCCGGGGTAGGATGCTTGAATTTCCACCGATTGGCGTATTCTTTAAATGCATAATCAAACAATTCGCGCCCCATGATGGTCTCACGTAGGATGTTTAAACCCGTAGCGGGCTTGGTATAAGCGTTGGGGCCAAAACCCATGATGTTGTCAGAACTCGACATGATAGGCACTTGCTTGCTGGGGTCGGTGCGCATGTATTCGACGATGTTTTGCGGCTCGGCCACGTCGCCGCCCATGTCGCGGTCCCACTCTTTGGTCGTCAAATATTCCATAAATGAGTTCAATCCTTCGTCCATCCACGACCATTGGCGCTCATCCGAGTTGACAATCATCGGGAACCAGTTATGACCTACTTCGTGAATAATTACCTGAATCAAAAAGTCTTTGGTTCCTTTTGAATACGTTCCATCCGCTTCTGGGCGCGCACCGTTGAAGGAAATCATCGGGTATTCCATACCACCCACAGGACCGTGGACCGATTGCGCCACAGGATAAGGATAATCAAACGTAAACTTTGAATAGGTCTTGACCGTATGCGCTACCAACATGGTCGAGTATTGTCCCCAAAGCGGATTGGCTTCTTTGGGATAAAACGACATCGCCATGATTTTTTTGCCGTTCAATTCCACATTCATTGCATCCCAGATGAATTTGCGCGAAGTGGCAAAGGCAAAATCCCGTACGTTATCGGCTTTGAAAATCCAGGTTTTCTTACCTGAAGGCTTATTGGCTTCGTTCTTTGTCGCTTCATCCTGACTCACAATCAACACTGGTTTGTCAAACGTTTTACGGGCCTGTTCTAGGCGCTTGAGTTGTTCAGCCGAAAGCACTTGGTTGGCATTTTGCAGTTCTCCCGAAGCGCCAACGATGTGGTCGTTGGGAACGGTAATGGCAACTTTGTAATTTCCGAAGGCCAAGGTAAACTCTCCTTGCCCCAAAAACTGCTTGTTTTGCCAGCCATTCACATCATCATAAACGCACGCCCGCGGAAACCACTGAGCTATTTCGTAGATAAAGTTGTTGTCTTTGGCAAAGTATTCGGCCCCCGAACGGCCCTGCGCGAAGCGGAAATCAGTGATGTTGTAGTTCCAATCAATCTGGAAACTCGCCGATTGGCCTGTCTTAATAGGGGCCACAAGTTCTATGCGCATCATGGTTTCGTTGATGGTGTAGCGCAGCGGCTGTCCTGATTTAGGGTCTTTTACGGCCGTAATCTTATGCCCATAATCTTTGTCAATCATAGAGCGCATAGTGCTGCTCATTGGCATTCCTCTTTCATTGACCGAACTCGTACGGGTAAGATTGGCGATTGAGTTTTTGGTGAATACGTTCTGGTCTAGCTGCATCCACACATAGCGTAGCTCATCGGGAGAATTATTGAAGTACGTCACCACTTCCGAGCCTGTCAGACGTTGTTTTTCGTCGTCTATCTCGGTTTTGATATCGTAATCCACTCGGTTTTGCCAATAGTCTTTTCCGGGCGCGCCCGAGGCGGTGCGGTAGGTGTTTGGGGTAGGCAGTTGGGTGCCCATTTGCTCAAAACGCGAATTGGCGTGGTAAGATGCTGGGGCAGGGGCCTGAGCTTGCAAATAATGGGTAGTTTGCCATAGGCACAAAACTAGAAACAGGGTTTTTCTCATGGAATTCGTCTGCTGAATGATTTTTACAAAAATAGGATTTTCTAGGCAAATAGGAAGGTCATCAAACAAAGGTATGCATCAATATCCCCCAATTTGGGGTAAATAATCTATTAGCGGGGTAAGGTTTTATAAAGCACAAACCCAATGCCCGCAAAGATGATATTGGGCAGCCATACCGCCGCCACCGCAGGGATTTTGCCCGATTCGGCAATGCCTTTGGCAAGCATGAAGAAGAGCAGATACACAAACGCCAGAATAAAACCCAAAGCAATCTGCCACCCCGAGCCCCGCCGGCTTTTACGGGCCGATACCACTACGCCTATGATGGTCAGAATAATAAAAGCAAACGGGTGCGTAAAACGCGTATATTTTTCGAGTAGGTACGTCTGAACGCCATCGGCTCCGCGCAAATTGAGTAGGTCGATGTACTCATTTAACTGACTCAAGGTCAGCTCTTCAAAGCGGTTTTTATCATTCTCAAAGTCTTTTGGGCTCAGCGAGATAGCGGTATCTATCTTAACGCCTTGGGTTAAGAATTCTTTTTGTCCCTCAAACTTTCGCACTTTATAGTCATGAATTTCCCACTTTTTCTTCTTGGGAGCCCATGTAATGCGGTCGGAAGTTAGCTTTTCCTTTAGTTGATTGCCTTCGATACGCTCCAAAGTAAACTTATAACCCGTTTGCGAGGTATTGTTGTAGCTTTCGAGGTAGGCGTAGGTAGTGGGCGCGACCTTTACATGGAAATTCCGACGGTTGAAATAAAATTGTTCTTCGATGTATTTGTACTCAAAAGCCAACCGGATTTTGTTGGCGCGTGGAATAACCCAGCCTACCATGTAGAAAGTAAAAGCCGCCAATATGACCGAACCGATAAAATACGGGAACAAAATTCTGATAAAGCTGATACCGCTGCTAAACATCGCGATGATTTCGGTACGGGCCGCGATACGCGCCGTAAAAAAAACCGTAGAAATAAAAACCAACAACGGACTGAGGTAATTGGCGTAATAAGGAATAAAATTGAGATAGTAGTTTACGATAATTTCGTAGGGCGTAGGGTTTGTTTTTCTGAAATTATCTACCTTTTCCGTGAAGTCAATCACGCAGATAATCAGCAGCGTGACGAGTACCGTAAATACGTAAGTGATTAAAAAATTCTTGAGAATATATCGGTCTAATATTTTCATGCAATAAGTCTTTCGTCGTATGTTGTCCGTCTTGCAGTACAACGCAAATCTCCACAAGTTATGCTTTGATTCGGTAAAGGTTGCTTTTTTTAGATTTTTTAACAAACAAAGCAACTTCCCCCAAGCCGAAACTTTCAGGAAGTTGCTTTTGAAGGATTCTCGAAGACTTTCTTATTTCCAGAAAGCCTTCTTATCGGCTTTACTTTTTATATTTTGTCAATCCTTCATCCAGAAAACGCGTAAATTCTTCGGCACTTGTATAACCAACGGGCTTGGTCAATAGCTCGCCTTCGGGCGTGACCAAACAGTAAAACGGCTGTGCGTTGTTGTTGAATTTTGTAATCTGTAAGTCGGCATTTTTATCGCCGATGGTGGTTTTTTCACGTTGGTCGTAGGTAGACACAAACTGCTTTTCCTTAGGCAGTTCCGTTTTGTCATCTACGTACAGCGACGCAATCACAAAATTCTTTTTAAGACGTTCCAATACTTCTGGCTGTGGCCAAACATTGGCTTCCATCTTGCGACAATTGGCACAATTGAAGCCTGTAAAGTCGATAAATACGGGTTTGCCCTGGGCTTTGGCCTCGGCCAATGCTTGCTCATAGTCAAAATAACCTTCCAATCCGTGCGGCAAATGCGGCTTGCGACGCCCTGAGGCCGTCAGGGCAGGAGCCGAAGTTCCACCGCCAACGGCGTTGGTCAAGTAAAAATCCTGCGTTTGCTCGGGAGGCAACCACCCCGACAACGCCCGCAACGGCGCGCCAAACATGCCCGGAATCATGTACACCACAAACGCAAACGTAGCGGATGAAATCAGCAAACGTGGAATTGTGATTCCTTTTACGGGTGAGTCTTTGTCCATCCGCAGTTTTCCCAATACGTAAAAACCAATGATGGAGAACAAAACTATCCAAATAGCCAAAAACACCTCACGGTCAAGCACTTGCCACTGATATGCCAAGTCTATATTTGATAAAAATTTGAGCGCCAATGCAAATTCTAATAAGCCAAAAACGACTTTAAATTCATTGAGCCAGCCGCCCGACTTAGGCAGACTTTTGAGGAATTTGGGAAACATGGCCAAGCCCGTAAACACCACCGCAAACGGCAAGGAGAAGAATATCATCCCCAACACAGGGCGCATTACTTCGTTGCCTTTAGAAGCCAAAATCAATAAAGAACCCGCAATCGGGGCCGTACACGAAAACGAAACCACCACCAACGTAAGCGCCATGAAGAAAATCCCGATGAGGCCACCTTTGTCGGCTTGTTTGTCCACACTGTTGACGAAAGAGTTGGGCAATACAATTTCAAATAATCCCAAAAACGAAAGACCAAAAAGGATAAAAACTACGAAGAAAATCGCATTGGGTGCCCAGTGGGTACTGATAAAGTTAGCGGCTTGTGCACCGCCAACACGCGACACCAAAAAGCCCAACAACGTAAAAATGGCCACAATCGAAAGCCCGTAAACCAAGGCTTTTCCAGTGCCGTGTTCTTGCTTGGTGAAATAACTCACCGTCATGGGCATAATGGGATAAATACACGGCATAAAAATAGACGCCAATCCGCCGAGGAAACACGCCAACAAAAAGCTCCAAAGCGATTCTTCAGGCTCAGAGACTGGAACATCAGAAATTGTATTTTCCGCAGAGGCCGTGGCTTCGGCCTGAGTAGTATCTGCTTTGGGTGTCGTTGTAGGTTGCACATTTTCAGTCACCTGTGGCTCTGCGGTTGGGGCAACAACGTCTGTTTTTGAAGCCTCAGCCGTCGATGCGGCCGTTACTTTTATCGAAGGAAACTTAAAATCACTTTTTAATAAAACACACTGACCATCTTTGACGGTACAGGTTTGACCATCAATCACGCCTTCAATGACGGGATTTTCCTTTAGAATCCTTATTTTTTGAACAAAAGAAGCTTTGCCCTCCGCGATGCTGACGGTTCCAAAAAATTCATCCTCTTTGTTATGAAAACCGATGGGTTTTACTTTTCCAACCAATTCAAATGTTCCATTTTTTTTGTATTCAAAAGTAGTTTTAATGGGGTCTTCCGCTGGAAATTCACTCGAATACAAATCCCATCCTTCATCAATGATTGCGTTAAACTTTATTTCAATCACTTCTCCCACTTTTACCTCTTTTTTGGGCACTTCAAACGTCCAAGTAGCATGGTTTTTGACCTGTGAAAAGGTCGAAACCGACACCAACAACAACAGCAAAATAGCAGCTATGCGCTTCATATATATTTGACAGATAACAGTTTACAAAACAGTTTTTACTTTTTATTCTTCACCAACGACTTGCCGTCTACTTTTCGTATCACTTCGTTCTTTAGAAACTTTACGCGCCAGAGTCCTAGTTTCGTGGCATCGTCGCCAAAACACTTTTGACAAATCATATTTTGAACCGCAATGGGCGCATTATAAATCAGCACCGAGTCGCCTAATTTCTGAATATTGGTGGATTGTGGGAGTTTGTTTTCGGCATTATAAAGATACGCATCCAACACCTCCTTTTCTTTGGGCGAGAGTTGACCGTTTTTCATGTCTTTCGTTCCCAAAAGCAAGATTTGCACCCCGTACAATTGCTCCAATGAGTCTATTTCAGCAATTCCCTGCAATTGACACAATGCTGAAAGATTGGCGTTGGGCTTCTTGGCCTGTGCTTCCCAGTCCAGCTGCGCCTGCTTAACAATCCGCTCACCCCAGTCATCTACGATGGTCACTACTTGGGGAGAAGTGACGCGTTTGATTTGCATACTTTTCATTCTCTCGACCGCTTCTTTGGAGCCTTCTACGCGCCGTTCGGGGTTGCAGGAGGCAAAAAACAGGCCAGTAATCAATATACTATAATGAATCAGTCGGTTGCTCACGGTTATTTTTACTTCAAAATTACAGGTTATTCTCGGCAAAATGAAAACGCCTCTTGCCGCCGTTTGGTTCAGGCAAAAAGTTTGTAACTTGCCATTGCCTATTTATTCAGAACAAAAGACCACTGCCCATACGCCATGAACACCTCTTTTAAAACCCTTCTTATCGACGATGAGCCGTTGGCCCGCGCCCGTTTGCGTCGGCTGTTAAACAAATTTGAAGCAACGTTTGAAATCATCGGCGAGGCTGCCAATGGCGCAGAAGGCCTCACGCTGGTGGAAGAATTACAGCCCGACGTTATTTTTCTGGACATCGAAATGCCCCTAATGAACGGCTTTGAGATGCTTTCTCAACTGACGTTTATGCCAATGGTCATTTTTGCCACCGCCTACGATCAGTACGCAATACGGGCCTTTGAAGAAAACTCTATTGACTATTTACTCAAACCTATTGAAAACGACCGACTGGAGAAAACGGTGGAAAAATTAAAAAAAAGGATGGCTTCACCTCAGGAAGAAACCACTCAAAACACCTTCAATTCCAGCCTTTTACAGATTATTGAACAGTTCAAACCTAAAAAAGACCTACACACGATTTCGGTCAAATTTGCCGATAAGATTTTGTTGATTCCTCTGGATGAAATCAGCTATTTTGAAGCCGAGGATAAATATGTATTTCTAGCCACCAAAGAAGGACAAAAGTACCTAACAAGCTACACCGTGGCGACGTTGGAGGAAAAACTCCCCGACCATTTTACCCGCGTCAGTCGGTCGGCGATTCTTAATTCCCGCCATATACGTGAAATTCAGAAGCATTTTGACGGTAAATTCATTTTGGTTCTCAATGATAAAAAAAGCTCCAAAATTACGTCTGGGCAGTCATTTGCCGAAAATGTTCGCCGACTGTTTGAACTCTAACAATACAGTTGTCTCGTCTTTTGGTGGTTAACAAATTAAAATAATCTAATTTTTCTTATTTTCTTCTTATTCATTTTGTATTTGACAGCGTCGCAAAATTTTGCGTCTGTACAGGATTTTTGGTCAATTTCTCCAAAACATTTCATTTTGACAACGTTCCCGATAACGATTGCATAAATAAATCGCCTTTTATCTTTACAAAGTTTAATATCATCTACATATATTACAATACATTATACATTCCACTGAAAAGGTACTTTTTAAGGTTTTCTTAGAAAAATTCAAGAAGTCTGCTATGACAACCACAATTGCTTCTATCTCTCGCCGTCGCGGCCACCACTTTGGAATAGACCATTGCCAAAGCGCGGCAGTCCTGTATCAATTGCAATTTAATCCTTCCGACAAAATGCCTAAATACAAGCAAATTGTCCATTCGGTGATTAAAGACATTGAAAGGGGGGTTTTGCAAAAAGGGAATCAATTGCCTTCCATCAGCGAGCTAAGCATTGAATACCTGTTGGCCCGCGACACGGTAGAAAAAGCCTATCGGGAGTTACGCGCGCGCGGCTACATCACATCCGTACAAGGGAAAGGATACTATATTCAATCA
This sequence comes from Runella salmonicolor, assembly GCF_024158025.1. NCBI lineage: Bacteria > Pseudomonadati > Bacteroidota > Cytophagia > Cytophagales > Spirosomataceae > Runella > Runella salmonicolor. The sequence goes on along the minus strand of NZ_JAMZEL010000004.1, from coordinate 214,826 downwards.
AATCACGACAAAAAGCTAAAAGTACTGCTCATTTTCAACAAGTTGAGCTCCTATAAAAAAATCATTTACTACTCTTTTTTGAAAACATTGGGCGACCAAGCCACGGTAGATTTGGAGATTCATCACTACAGCGCGGGGCGTTTTCAGGAAATCATTGACAAAAACCTAGGCAAATACAATTACTACATTGTGATGCCCCATTTTACGGAAGATTTAGACAAAGCGGATTATCTTCAAACGCTCAAAAGCATCCCTGCCAACGAGTTAGTGCTGCTCGACCGCGAAATCCCCGAGCTTCCACAACAGCCGCTGAGTATTTATCAACGTTTTGACAAAGACATTTTTGAAGCGCTGGAAAATGCCACAGATTTGTTGTCAAAATACCAACGAATGGTATTGATTTTTCCGAGCGATGGCAATTATCCCCTCGAAATTGTGCGCGGATTTCGGAATTTTTGCATCAATTACCACAAAGAATTTGAAGTCCGAGAAAACTGCGATGAATCGGTGATTGAAGCCGGAACGGCCTACATTGCCGTGGAAGAAAATGATTTGGCCGAGCTAATCAAAAAAGCCCGTCGCAAAGAACTTACCTTGGGGAAAGACATTGGGGTAATCTCGTTCAACGAAACCGCCCTCAAAGAGCTTTTGGACATTACGGTCATCACCACCGATTTTGAACTGATGGGCCAAACTGCCGCCACGCTTTTAATTAGTAATCAGCGCGTTAAAGTAAAAAATCCATTTTACATGATTCGAAGAGGTTCACTGTGAGGAAATCAAAAGACAACGCATAACATCGCCTAAAAAAACCAACCCCTGACGAACATCAGGGGTTGGGAAACGAGACAGATATTAGGTGGGTAAAACTACAATTTTGCTACTTCAGTGCCCGCCAACAGAAAACATCCCAAGCCAAAATCTTCATAATCGGGTTCTTTCTCGAAGCTCAACGGCTGTCCATCTTTGGGCTCCTTGCCCGTTCCTTGTACCCAACCCAAAAAGCCGTTGGGATGTACGCAGTCTTTGAGCATGGCATTCATGGCCTTGGCTACGATGGGTTGATAGGTCTTTTTGTCCAACAAACCATTGCGCATTCCCCACGCCATACCGTACACAAATAGGGCCGTTCCAGTCAACTCTTTGCCGCCAAAATCCGTTTCATCGGTCAAGCTCACGTTCCAGAAGCCATCCGCACGTTGCAGTGGTGCGAGGGCGCGCATCATCTCCAAATAGGTCTTTTGGTACTCATCGCGGTGGGGGGCGTCTTTGGGCATAATGTCTAACACCCGCACCAATGCGGCCACTACCCAACCATCCCCACGCGACCAATAGCAATTTTTGCCTCCTGGCGTTTTGTATGGTGGGTCAAAGTCTTTGTCACGCCACCAAAGCCCTTCGGCGGGGTTGTAAAGGCCCTTGTCGCCGTGCTGATTTTTGGTAAACATATACATCTCGTACATTTTTTCGTAATAACGATTATCGTTGTACAGCACGCCCAATTTTGCAAAAACGGGCATGGCCATTTGCAGCGCATCTACCCACGACCAATCATCTTTTTTGTCGCTGTTGACCATGTTATCCATGCAGGCTTTAATGTCACGAATGCGCTCCTCTTTTTTATCTATAAGGTACAAATCTATGTAGGTTTGGCCACAGCATTGGTCGTCTCCATTTCGCGTAGTAACACCATTGCGCAAACCCCATTTGTGCGCTTCTCCCCACGAAACGGCGTAGTTAAGATAGCTTTTTTGGGGATCGAGTTTATACAATGCCATCAATCCTTCGTAGTATACGCCCCGCGTCCAGATGTTGCTCGGGCGCGTACGGTCTTTGCCAACGATGGGTTTGCCCACATCCGGCCATTTGTTCATAAAATAAGCATTGGCCGAGGTCATGGCTTTCAAAAGCTCCTTTTTTGGGGGGAGTTTTTGGGCAAAGGTCATGGAAGCGATGAATAAAAGGCAAATGAGAAGCTTTGTTGATTTCATACGATTATTGAATTTGAATGCTCTAATCATTTAACCACTGAGTAGTACAACAGAGAATATTACGATTAAGTCCGTGGTTAGTTTTAACGTTTAATCAGTTTTATCAACTGTTTAGGCACTTTTTTCATACCAGTACCCAAGTAATAACTTGTATGTGGGGGTTGGTTATAGGCTACATTTTGGGCAGCAATGCTCAGCCGATACTGGGGGTCGTGCATGAGCGTGACGAGGCGATGTTCGGTCGGGATGGTGGTCGAATAAATGCGTAAATTTTTGTTGTCGGTGGTTCTAAAAATAACTTCTTCGCGCCAATCCCCGAATAAATCAGCGCTGAGCGCAGGCGTAGATTTAGTACCGTTGTTGGACGTACAACCTTCGGCGGTGAGCAGGCGACCGCCTTTGTATTTGTCAATGTGGTTTCCATCAAGCAATTCACGGCCCAAATCACCGTCCCACCACGCCAGAAAATTAGCGGAACTAGGCGCTTCGCCAATGTCTTCGCCTTTTATGCTTAGCAAGCGACTTTTGCCATCTACCATCATCCCCCCCCATAGTTCTGCGCCCAAATGCTCGGGGTCAATATCGGCGGCTACCCCTCGGCCTACGTCTTTTCCTTCGGCGGTTCTGACCAAAGTTGCGCCTGTCTTGGCATCATACAGCGCCATGCCTGGGCGTGTGGCATCTTTATCTTTGTTTTCGTGAATACCAAACACCTCCAATCCCTCGTGCGTGGGGTCTAAGTCGCTCACATGGATGGCATCTCCATGCCCAAAGCCAGTGGAAAATAAGCCTTTACCATTATCATCCACGACCATTGCGCCAAATACAATTTCGTCTTTGCCATCTTTGTCTACGTCGGCAGCGGTGAGGTTATGGTTTCCTTGTCCTTCATAACTCGGAAAGCCATTTTTAGTATCAAATACCCATCGGGAGGTTAATTTTCCATTACGCCAATCCCAAGCTGCCAGCACGGTACGGGCATAGTAGCCTCGACACATGACGACACTGGGTTGTTTGCCATCGAGGTAGGCTACACACGCCAAAAAGCGGTCGGCCCGATTGCCGTTTCGGTCATTATGTTGGGGTGTGCCCCAACTATCAATCGGAAAGCGACTCGGCAAATATTCGGTGGTAGCCAGCGCCGCGCCCGTTTGTCCGTCAAAAATGGTGAAGAACTCCGCTCCGTCTAAAATTCTTCCTTGGGCATTTCGGTAGTCTTTGGACGCATCGCCGATGGTTTTTCCTTTGCCGTCCGTGGTTCCATCGGCAGTTTTACAGGCGATTTCGGCTTTGCCATCCCCGTCTAAATCATAGACCATAAACTGCGTATAATGGGCCCCAGCACGGATATTTTTCCCTAAATCAATTTGCCACAATCGTGAGCCGTTGAGTTTATAGGCATCCAAAAACACATTACCAGTGTAGCCATCTTGGGAATTGTCTTTGGCGTTGGAAGGCTCCCATTTCAGGATGATTTCGTATTCACCGTCGCCATCCAAATCCCCAACACTTGCATCGTTGGCGTTGTAGGTATAGGTTTTCCCGTCGGGGGTGGTGCCGCCAGGAGGAATTTGCAAAGGAATTTCTAAGTAGGATTGTTTAAAACTTACCGCCGCTGCTGCATTTTTCTGTTCTACTCCTTTCAGCACCGTTCGAACGCTATAAACAGCCCCATCTATGGGATTTTTGTCCGTAAAATTACTGCTCTCCAGTGGCTTGATATTTAGTTTTTCCTTGTTCCGATAAATATTAAAAGCCACACTTTCAGGGTCATTGCCTAACAGCCTCCAACTAATAAACATGCTTCCTTCGGCAGTGGGCAACGCCACTACGCCTCGGTTGAGGTATTCCATTTGCCGTTGAGCAAAGGTGCTAGTCAGTAAGGTCAGGCAGCAACATACGGACAAATGAATCCATCTCATATTCTTGCCATTATAAGGTAAATGTTGAATAACATCAATGGATTTACTTCTTCTGCAACAACTGTACTGAGCTGTCATTGATTTCAAACTTCTTGTTTTTCAACAAACTAATCACCTCAGCCCCCGCCAAAATCACGGGCCCGTAGCCATGAGCCGCAAAAGGGCTGATGGGACGATGGTAGTAAAAAGCAGGGTCAAAACCCATGCCTGTACCTACACACGTTCCTTCTACTTGGCCTTTTTCATTGACTTTGGTGGCCACGGCATTCCATCCCAAGAGCGTCATAGGTGCATACGCTAAGCCGTCAATCCAGCCTTTATTGATGGCGCGGGCGATGGCATACGTATAAATCGCCGTGGCCGATGTTTCCAGATACGAATCTTCTTTATTGAGCAACTGATGCCAAAAACCTGACCCTGATTGATAAGATGCCAGTCCTTTGACGTGCGCCTTCAACAAAGCCAAAATCGCAGGGCGCGAGGGGTGATTTTCGGGCAGCACATCCAACACTTCCACCTTAGTCAAAATGGCCCAACCGTTGGCTCTAGCCCAGTGAAATTGCGGGTGCTCAGTCATGCCTTCGACCCAACCGTGCATGTATACGCCTTTTTCTTTGTTAAACATCCGACCCGCAAATTGCAGTATTTGTTTAGCGGCTTCGTCGTAGTATTTTTTATCACCCGTCAGCTTGCCCATTTGCGCAAGTGCGGGTACGCCCATAAACATATCATCCAACCAAAGGGTATTGGGCTGGGGACGATTTCGGGCCAGCGTACCGTCTTTTAGTCGATGTTCTTTGGTCAGAATATAATTAATGTGGCTATCAATCAACGGGCGCAAATTTGACTTATTCCCTTCACGCGTGGCCTTAATCATGGCAGCACACATGGCCCCGCAATCGTCCAGAGCATGGGGCGTCAACAAACCCCGCAGAGGCCCTTTCGTACCCCAATCGGCATTTTCTTCGGTCGTTTTTTTGAAGTAAGGAGCGGCGTTAGCGATGAATTCCAGCCGCTTTTCGGTGTATTCTTTATAACGATTATCGCCAGTTACCTGGCTTGCCAAGAGCATTCCCCCGTAAGTAACCCCCCATTCATAGCTAACTAGCCGATAATCGCCTTTTTGCAAGGCGGTATTTTCGTCAATTTTGGATAAATCGGTCAGTACTTCACCCGTTTTGGCATTGACAAAGGCAGCAGGAGTCACCTTGTTTAAATATCCGTGAATTCTATCCAATATCCCCTTTACTTCCTCGGTTTTCACAATCCCGTAAGGTACTGGATAATCGGGTTGCAGCAAATGCAAAGGTGTATTGGAGTCATTAGCGTTTGTCACGTTGCGTTGCGCAAAAAGGGGCGTGGTCAGGCATAACACCACTCCAATCGCCGACAAATTTTGACTAGACAGCAGGGTTTTCATAGGTGTAAAGGGGGAATAACCGTGGTTTTATTGGAAAGATACAAAGTTGCGGGGAATTACGACATCAACATTCCCGTACCCACCTGTTCAAGACTGCGATAAAAAAGCCCTCAACTTCGAAAGAAATTGAGGGCTTATCAAATTCGGACGTATCAGGTCCTTTGAGGATGACAAAAAATATAATTAGGCTTCTACCATGCACGCACCGACGGTCACGTGGGAAGTCTCATCAATCAGAATAGCTGCGCCGTTGGCGCGGTTTTTCAGGTATGAATCGTAGGCAAGCGGTTTTGCCGTGCGAAGCGTCACTTTAGCGATATCGTTTAGCTTGAGGCTTTCGATGTCTTCCAAGTGCTCATAATTGTTTACATCAATGCGGTATTCGATGCCTTTGACGGAACAACGTACTAGGCTTGTGCCGTGTTGTAGCGTGTATTTATTGCCTACTTTCAGCTCTTTTCGGTCGTCCATCCAACAAATAGTGGCTTCAACATCTTGACTCAAAGTCGGCTGATTTCCCGCACCGCTGATTAAGTCTCCGCGGCTGATGTCCACGTCAGTTTCCAGCAATATCGTCACTGATTGCGGAGCCGTAGCTTCTTCTACTTCTTCGCCGTAGACTTCTATTTTGGCGATTTTAGAAGTTTGTTCTGAAGGCAAAACGGTGATAGAATCACCTTTTTTGAAAACTCCGCTTTGAATTCGTCCCGCATAGCCACGATAATCGTGTAATTCTTCCGTTTGCGGACGCAGTACGTATTGCACTGCCATACGTGCATCGGTCAAATTCAGGTCGTTCAGCACGTTGACATTTTCAAGAAAATGTAGCATTGTTTCGCCCGTATACCAAGACATGGCTTCCGATTTATCCACAATGTTATCACCCGCCAAAGCACTTACTGGAATGATTTTCAGGTCTTTAATTCCGAGCTTATCCGCCAGTTTTTTGTATTCTTGGGCAATTTGCAGAAACGCATCTTCTGAATAGCCTACCAAATCCATCTTATTGACCGCCACTACAATATGAGGAATGCCTAACAAAGACGCAATCAACGAGTGCCGGCGTGTTTGCTCCACCACTCCTTGACGAGCATCAATCAAAATAATGGCCAAATCTGCATTGGAAGCGCCCGTCACCATGTTGCGGGTATACTGAATGTGACCAGGCGCATCAATGCTGATAAACTTCCGATTAGGCGTTTGGAAATATTTGTAGGCTACATCGATGGTAATGCCTTGCTCACGCTCCGAACGAAGTCCGTCTGTTAATAAAGCCAAGTCAATTTCGCCGTCACCTCTGGTTTTGCTGGCGCGCTCTACGGCCTCCATTTGGTCGGCCAAAATGCTTTTTGTATCGTAAAGCAAGCGGCCAATCAACGTACTTTTTCCGTCGTCAACACTACCTGCGGTTATAAATCTTAGAATATCCATTTGTTCAATTTACGGTTTAAACGGGGTTGCCCGAGCGGTTTACAGTTAGTTCTATTTTTGGACGGTTCAATCTTACTGTGAACTGCCTACTTTTGGCTGTAACCTCTAAAAATATCCTCCCTTTTTGCGGTCTTCCATCGCCGCTTCGGTTTGTTGGTCGTCGATGCGGGTTTCGCCGCGTTCGCTGATGCGCGTTGCTTTGATTTCGTTGACTACTTTCTCAATCGTATCAGCATACGACTCTACCGCCGCAGTACAAGTCATGTCACCCACCGTGCGAAAACGAACGGTTTTGGTTACAATTACGTCGTTTTCATCTTTGAAAATAAAATCGGCATTGGCCAACAAATTTCCATCGCGCAAAATCATTTCGCGTTGGTGCGAGAAATAAATGCTAGGCAACGGAATTTTTTCGCGCTCAATATACGACCACACGTCGAGCTCGGTCCAGTTGGAAATCGGGAAGCAACGTACATTTTCGCCTTTGCTGATTTTGCCATTAAACAAATTCCACAATTCAGGACGCTGGCGTTTGGGGTCCCATTGACCAAACTCATCGCGGAAAGAGAAAATACGTTCTTTGGCGCGGGCTTTTTCTTCGTCACGACGCGCCCCACCGATACAGGCATCAAATTCAAATTCTTCAATGGTATCCAGTAACGTAAAGGTTTGCAGCCAGTTACGGGTAGCATTTTTACCCGTTTGTTCTTTCAACCCTTTGGCTTTGATGGTATCTTCCACCTGACGTACAATCAACTTTGCTCCTACTTCATTGGCCAACCAATCGCGGTACTGAGTTGCTTCAGGAAAATTATGGCCCGTATCGATATGTACCAATGGAAAAGGGATTTTACCAGGAGCAAAGGCTTTTTGGGCCAATCGTACAAGGGTAATCGAATCTTTACCGCCCGAAAACAACAACGCGGGGCGCTCAAATTGCCCTGCCACTTCACGCATGATGTAAATGGCTTCGGATTCGAGTTGGTCTAAATAGTCCTGACGTTGGACAATAGACTCTGGACTTTGGATATTGGACATGATTTATCGTGTCTGATTTTGTAATTTACTTTTAAAAGAACGGGGATTCCTTCTCTTCTATTTAGCGTGTAACCCACACTCTTTTTTGCTTTCATCTTCCCACCACCAACGGCCCGCGCGGAAGTCTTCTCCTTCGCGGATGGCGCGGGTACAGGGGGCACAACCAATACTTACAAAACCTTTGTCGTGCAGTGGATTATAAGGCACATTGTGCGCCTTCACGTAGCTTTTTACTTGGTCGAACGTCCAAGGCAAAAGTGGATTGTATTTAAACAATTCATGCCCTCCGTCCCACTCAATGGCCTGCATATCGGTACGGTTGGGAGATTGCTCAGCACGGATACCCGTCACCCAAATTTTCACACCTTTCAGCGCACGATTCAAAGGTTCTACTTTGCGAATAAAACAACACTCTTTGCGGTTTTCGATGGACTCATAAAAACTCAAAGGGCCTTTTTCGGTCAGCAGTTGTTCAACGGCTTCGTTTTTGGGGAACATCACTTCGATTTTGGTATCGTAGCGATTATTGGTTTTCTGGAGCGTCAGGTAAGTTTCGGGAAACATCCGGCCCGTATCTAGCGTAAAGATTCGGATGTCAATTCCGTTGGCTAAAATCATATCCGTGATTACTTGGTCTTCATAGCCCAAGCTGGTCGAAAAAGCCACCTGTCCAGGAAACATTTCTGCCAGTAAACGCAATGCTTCCACTTCTGTTTTACCGCTAAGTAAACTAAGTAACGATTCTGTTGTATGTGTTTCGGTGAGTATCATGGGTACCGGTCAATAAGTGTTCTCTTTTATAAATTCCTTTTTATCTAAACACACCCCGTCACTTCGTGACACCCCTCTCAAGAGGGGATTTTTTCTTTTTCAACTATCCAATCGTGAATTGTATTTAAGACAAAACTCATATTTTGTTTTATCTCTTTGTCGTCAAATCTTAGAAATTGTATTCCAAAGCTTTCTATTTTTCGTTGACGAATTTCATCATTCACGGCTACTTCTTCCCAGGTATGACTGATTCCATCAATTTCAATTACTAACATCAGCTCATGACAAAAAAAGTCAACGATATAATTGTCAATCGGTTTTTGTCGGTGAAAGTCGTACCCTCGCATTTTTTTCCCCTTCAATTCAAGCCACAATAACACTTCTGATAAAGTACTATTATTTCGTAATTGTCGGGCTATTTCTTTCAGTTTAGGGTTATACGGAATAATTTGACGACGTTCCATAATTGCTGATTTCACACACCCCGCCCTTCGGGCACCCCTCTCAAGAGGGGATTAACGCAAATTCCCCTCTTGAGAGGGGTGCGGCTTTAGCCGCGGGGTGTGTAGATAATAAAATTAATGAGAAATAACTTATTTTAGCATTTCGATAATTCAACAGCTAACTTATTTTATTTCCAACCACCACTTCATCGTTTCTAATTTCTCTTTTTCAACTTTAGTTAATACCGCTTCATTGGAAATGCTTTCTAAAGTGTTTTTACATCTCTCCGTACCATAGTTTTCTTTGAACCAAAATGGAATCTCTTCTACACTTTTATTCCAATTGCTTAAAATTCTTTTTAGAATAATCTCAAGGGAAACATCTGTTTTAGGTTTAATTTCTTTCAAAATTTGCCCTGCAAACTCTTGATCTAAAATCTCAGTTTCCCTTCTATTATTATTTTCAAAAACTTTAATTAGACCCTCAATTATTAATTCATCAGGCACGTTTGATAAAATTTTAATCAACTGTCTAACTCGCAAATCTCCAATCTCAAGGTATTTATCTACTGAAATATAAATCTCATTAGTCAATTCGCTTGCTGTAAGCGGAAATTTCATATCTGAAAGCTATATTTTGCAAACCTATCTATATCTTCTCCGCAATCACTTCAGCACTTACCACTGCCGCCTGCGTAAAGTCTTCAATCAAGTCTTCTACGGCTTCTAAGCCAACCGAAATACGAATCAGACCTTCCGTAATACCCAAAGCCGCTTTTTCGTCGGGTTTGAGTTTGGAGTGAGTGGTCGTAAATGGATTGGTGATAATGGTACGGGTATCGCCCAAGTTTGACGACAAGGTTGGGATGGTCAACGCTTTCATAAACGCACTTACGCGCTCAAAACCGCCTTCTAATTCAATGGTCACAATGGCACCGCCCGCGTTCATTTGCGCTTTGGCAAGCTCATATTGGGCGTGGCTTGGCAAATAAGGATAGTTTACCTTTTTCACTTCGGGCAATGCCTCCAAGGCTTCGGCCAAACGCAACGCATTTTGGCTGTGGCGCTCCATGCGTAATTCAAGCGTTTCGAGGCTTTTGCTCAATGTCCACGCGTTAAACGGCGACATAGAAGGGCCAGTATGACGACAAAAAAAGCGAATCGGGGCAATGTATTCAGCTTTTCCGACAACCACTCCACCCAATACACGTCCCTGCCCATCCATAAATTTGGTGGCAGAGTGCACAATCAAATCCGCGCCAAAATCCGCGGGTGTTTGAATGATGGGGGTAGCAAAGCAATTATCCACGTTGAAAATCAGGTTGTGTTTTTTACAAATACGACCAATCATGGCCAAATCAACCAGTTCCAATCCAGGATTAGACGGAGTTTCTAGATACACCATGCGGCTATTGGGTTGCACAGCCGCTTCCCACTGTTCTTCAGAAGCATCGGCATCCAAGTACGTATAAGTAATACCCCACTTCGCAAAAATCTGCGTAATAATCTGGTGCGCCGACCCAAACAATGCCCGACAGGCAATGATGTGGTCCCCAGACTTGAGAATTCCCGCCATGCTCGCAAATACCGCCGCCATTCCTGTGGCGGTAGCAAGACCATCCTCAGCACCTTCCAACATACACACTTTATCGACAAACTCCTGAACACTGGGGTTTGAAAAACGGCTGTAAATATTACCTTCCTCGGTTTCATCAAAGAGGGCCTTACCTTGCTCAGCCGACTCAAATGAGAAACTTGAGGTAAGAAACAATGGCGTCGAATGCTCGCGGTATTGCGTCTTTTTGGTTTGGATGCGGATTGCTTTCGTCTTACGTTGCATACTTTTCTTGAGAATTAGACTTATGATGTGATCAACAAATAATCTGAAAAACACACCAAGTCTTTTAAATGACCTGATTGGATGAGGTCGTAAAATTACACATTTACTATAAAATAGCTTTCAATACAACCCTTAATCCTAAGAATATCACCAATAAACCCACAATTACCATCAATGGTCGGCGGTTGACCCGGTTTACTAGATAAGCACCAAGCGGAGCGGCTATCATGCCTCCGAGCATCAATCCCAGTACAACCTGCCAGCTATTGATACCCTCAAAAAGGAGAAACGTAACCCCACTGGCAAACGCAACGGCAAATTCGGCGGCGTTGACCGAACCAATGGTATAGCGCGGGTCACGGCCACGGCCAATGAGCGTAGAAGTTACAATCGGCCCCCAGCCTCCCCCGCCAACGGCATCCATAAAACCACCGAAAATGGCTAGAACCCCCAGTCGCTTAGTGGGCTTTTTGACATTCGTCTTTTTAATGCCTTTGCTCACAATAATACAACCCAATACAACCATGTAGGCCGAGATAAAAGGCTTAATGACATTGCCATCTATTACATCCGAAAGCAAATAAGCACCAATAACTGAACCGATTACACCCGGAATCAATAAAGTTTTGAATAGCTTTTTATTGATATTCTTGAATTTGAAGTGTGAAATGGCCGAGGCACCCGTGGTAAACATCTCTGATAAGTGAACACTCGTGCTGCTTACCGCTGGAGGAACGCCCAGCGTCAATAAAAAAGACGTAGCCGTAGCGCCATAGCCCATGCCCAACGCACCATCTACCAACTGAGCCATTACCCCAACCATCAGGTAAAACGCTAAATCTGAATTAAAACCCGCCATGAAAGAGTCAATAGTAAAACTTCCTGCGTGTTTGTAAATCAAATATCCTATGATAATCGTCAACAGCCCAACGGGTATACCAACCCACAGCCAATCTTCAAGGTCTCTTGGTTTCTCGACAGGAATAACTGGTGGTTTTGTCATGGAGCTCATAGCCGTTTCTGAAATTTATGCTGGTCGTGGAACAATTACTGCGATTAATTAGAAAGACAAGCAGAATCTTAAACACCTAATACCAGATATAGTATATTGATTATATAGAGAAATTAAAATAAATTAAATGCCGCTTTTTGGGGCGGCATTACAAAAGTAGAAGCAATAGTTAAAAAGTCCAAGAAATGAGCTTAAAAACTTATTAAATTCTTACAAAAATCCGATTTCGGTACATCCAACGCAAAATGAGCCACTCTACTAAAAGAATCAATCCACCCCGAACCAAGGACTCATACGTGATTCCAAATACCTGATCGTAGGTTTGCGACACATGTATTTGAATAGAGTGATGAATAAACTCTACTATGGTATGGGAGATAACGTAGGCTGCAATGGAATTAGTGCCGATAATAATCAACCAAATAAATGCTTTACGCCACCCCTGTATATCTACCAACCAGTAAAAAGCTGCGAGCAGCACAAAACACCATCCACCGCTAAACAACACCCAAGTAGGCGTCCAAATACGTTTGACATTGGGACAAATTCCCAGCCAGTTGAGAAGAGAACCGACCACCAAAAGGGCTAAGCCTAAAGTTGCAAACCGCTTTACTTTTTCCATGGGCTCCGAATCTGATTTGAGCCACTGACCCGCCAACAGCCCTAAAACCATTGTACCCAACGTTGGAATAAAGCTTAACGTAGAATACCCGCCACCGTTTCTAATGAAAGGTTTCTCACGAGGAAAAAGGTTCATAAACCATTGGTCAAATGCCCATGCCGCATTGGTATTTTTATTCCAATGAGCTGCAAACCCCTTTAAATTATGTTCCCAATCGGCAGTAACACCAACGGCTGCGTAATCAAAGTCGGCGCCAGGAAGCGGGTAGACGGCAAAGAAAAGCCAATAACCTACCAAAATGGTGCCCAAAGCAATGAGTTGGGTACGGAAGGTGCGAAAACCCAGCCAAAATAAAACGGGATAACCTAAACCAATTTGCGTGAGTGTATCTTCAAACGTAAAATTGGTTTGTTCGCGATGCATAGAACGCAGAAAAATACCGAGAAAAATCAGAATCAACGAACGCTGAATGGTGTGCCCAAACATAGCTCCGAAATTTTGCCCTTTAGCCATCCGACTCGCAATAGAATACGGCAATGCCACACCCACCAAAAACGAAAACGAGGGCTGAATCAAATCATGCAACGAGCAACCTACCCATTCGACATGGTCTTGGTTATAGGCCAAAAACGCCCAAAAAGAACTATCGGGCAGGGCTTTGGAAATACTACCGAATTCGAGCACTTCGGCCATCATCAAAAACATAACAAAACCTCGGTAAGCATCTACCGACGAGATACGGACGGGCAAGGTGGGCGCCATAGCGTTAGGAAAAGTTTAGGAACGTAACAGGGTTTGTATACCTAAAGTAAACAAAAGTGAATTTATAACTTACGGGCGAACTATGCAGTAACATCCCCTGTTTTTGATATTACTGAATTTCAATCTGTTGATACCTTTTCTCGCCCTAAAAAAAATGATTATCAGCTTCGTTTTTGTCCTGTCGCTGGCAGGAGGTTTTTATTTCTTTATGTATGAGCGTTTTACGTGGGAGATAAGCGGCTATCGCTCTAATCCTGATTTAAAAACCGTTCGCCACGATTGGAAAGACAACCCTGTAAATCCGCAAGGACGCTTTTTGAACGAAAACTTGGAGCCATTGCCTGGGTTTAGTGATTTATTGAAATGGCAACGTGAAACCAATCCCCAAAAAGCCGAGAAAAAAACAGATACGTTTCGCCTGAAAGTGACTAAAAACAGCGATTTTCTGAACAATAACGACGATTGTGTTGTGTGGTTAGGTCATGCTACGTTTTTTATTCGGCTCAACGGTGTCCGAATTTTAACCGACCCTGTGCTGGAAAGTCCCTCTGCGCTGATGAAACGGTTTTCGGAATTGCCCGTGGCGGTTTCAGAATTAAAGGATATGGATTACATCATCGTCTCGCACGACCACCGTGACCATTGCGACGAAAAAAGCCTCAAAACTTTGGCTCCTCAAAACCCAAATGCTACTTATTTGACGGGCCTAGGACTGGACACGCTGCTCAACAATTTCACAAAAAGCCCTAATATTCAATCCGCTGGCTGGTATCAAACCTATCAAACAGATACTTCTAAGATTGAAATCATCTATTTGCCCGCTCGTCATTGGGCGCGACGTTATCTAAACGATACCAACAAAAATCTGTGGGGTGCGTATTTGATTCGAGCCAATGGCAAAAGCATTTATTTTGGGGCAGATTCGGGTTATGGAACGCACTATCAGGATTTTGCCAAGTATTTTGGCGGGGTTGATGTGGCCCTGTTGGGGGTTGGTGCTTATAAACCCGAATGGTTTATGTCTGCCAGTCACGCTGGGCCAAAAGATGCTATACAGGCAGCCCACGAAATGAAAGCGAAACGAATGATTCCGATGCACTACGGCACATTCGATTTGTCAGATGAGCCGTTGGGCGATTGCTACCGCTCGCTCCAAAAATTGCAGAAAGAGCCCCAGAATCAGGGATTAATCCAGTTGGCGGGCGTTGGAGAAGTGATAAAGTTGTAGACTTGGAAAGAATTATAAAAAAAATCCTCGGCAACGCTTTAAGCATCGCCGAGGATAAATCAAGCTATAAAAATTAATTCACCGTAGTTTTGAACGCTTTTTTTGCGGCCAAATCGTGAGCCGTATCGTAGTAAGAGCGCAGATTTCCCCAATCGAATACATCCGAAATATTCTCTACTTTATTACGTTGTTGAATCCGCTCGCGCAGGTTCATTCGCACAAATTTGAACATTATGTTGGCCAATTGGTCGGCGGCCTGATCAAAGTTTTGCGTTTTGCGATTGATTACGTAAATACCTCGGTTTTCGTAATCTCGCATGATTTGCATGATAAAATCACCGAAACCCGACAGGTCGCTCGTAACGGTGGGAATACCGCGCACTACGCACTCCAACGGCGTATACCCCCACGGCTCGTAGTAGCTTGGGAAAATCCCCAAGTGACATCCTCGCACAAATTGGCCGTAATCCAATCCAAAAAGTGGATTTGTTGAAGCAATAAAATCAGGATGGTATACGATTTTGACGCGGTCTTGCTCGTGGTTTTTCAGGCCCGAACGCTCGCAATATTCCGTGATAGAATCAGGTTGTTTCAGGTCGTGGGTTACGTAAGGCGGCAAGCGTTTCGTTTTCCAAGTTTGAATGGTTCGACGGAGACGCAAGCGCCAATATTCATCCACAAATTGATTCAAATCAGGCAAATGGTGGTCGGTAGAAGAAGCAGAAGCCAAAAATAATTTATCGCCCAATTGCTTTTCAATCGCTTCGCAGGTATCCTGTATTTCACCCAAAACTGCTCTTGACTGAAGTACATCGGGGTTGATAGAATGATAAGGTTGACGCGTCACGATAAACATCACCACCGTCATATCCATCTTGGCCTGTACCATTTTCCAGTTCAACCGCGCCAAGGCCTCCATTGTAATATCGTAGCCTTTATTGACAAATTCATAGCGGCCCGACGTGAAGAAATAAAGCGTTTTATCCAGATTGAAAGAATAGCTTTGGAAAAAGTGACCCATGATAAACCGATGGATATTTTCCTTATACTTCATGTGTAGGTTCTGAAACTCGTGTACTGCGGCAAAACGCTGAATATTAAGGCCATTTGGCAACACCAAGTCGGGATATTTACCCAAAAACACTTCACATTCACGGGCCGTTACGTCGCTGACGGTTGTACTCACGTGAGCACTCAGGTAAGCAAGGCGTTCGATGGTGGCCTGAGCCTCAATGGCGTAGTACCGCGCCTCGTGTTGCCAATCAAATGAAGGAAGTTTGGTATAGAAGTCACGCTCGTTGGAAGCGATATACCGTCCCAACATAGTAGCGTGGGTGGTAAATACGGTCGCAATCCGAACATCATCTTTGCGCAAATCTGGCAATCCTGAACTTGCCATCCACTCGTGAAAATGGGCCGTAATTTCAAATTTTTTGGCGTAATCTTCCGCAAACTGGGTCAAAAAGACCCGCACCATTTCGCCAAAACCCAACGTTTGATTGACCAAGTCTTCAATATTGACCGTCGAGATTCGATGCCGTTCCCACAGGCCATATTTTATACGGTCTAGCTGTGCCGCTACACTCCTAATGTCAAACAGTACCACGCGGGGTTTTCCGGTAATGAGCCAGTAGCCGTATTCGACTACAAAACCCGCCTCGCGCATCTTTTCTACGGTCTGATAAATCCCCGACCCGTCGTCTGAAGTGATAGGCTCATATTCTGTTAAAGCACGTTGGGGGAAATAAGGCCCCAAACATACATAATCATCCCCCCATTGGTCGACCATCGCAGGGACTTTGCTCCGAATTACGGTATAAATTCCTCCCACTTGGTTGCAGACTTCCCAAGCGACTTCAAATAAGAGGGCTTTTTTAGGTTTCTTTTCCACGATTAATGAAGATTTTTAATGTACAATTTTTAATTTAAAATGTACAATTTTATAGTTTTGAATTGCAATAATAATGTTTATTTACTTTTATTCAAGGAAAACAAACGCTAAGGATAAAGTTGCTTAAAATACTTACAACATGCGTCAGGAAGGTTTTTGACCTGTTTTTCCAAAATACAGCTTACTCTTTATTTAACATCCGCCTACAATCTGCTCCCAAACACCTCACTCTCAACAAAGTGGTTTTACTATCTAAAAATAGATTTACCCATTACACTACTTGATTATTTGATATTATTTTATCGACAAGTATTTTGAAGAGTCTATTTTCTAATAGCATTCTAATATTCTTAACAAGAGCATCACAGTTCCTAAAGATAATGCCCATATCATTTAATAGGGGCATAAATAGGAAAAAAATAAAATTTCTTTCCCAACAATACTATACAAAATAATGGCATTATCCCTTATCACTGCGGGGATTTGGGGAAGTTTTCTCAACCTTCACACTTAAACAAATAGCCAACTCCTTTGAGGGTGACGATTTCGAGGGCAGGGTCGTCGCGCAGATAGTCGCGCAGGCGGGTGATATAGACGTCTAAATTACGGGAATTGAAGAAAGAATCGTCGCCCCAAACCCGCATCAAAATATCGCGACGCGGTACGGTGAAGTTGCGGTTTTCGGCCAATATTGAAAGCAGTTCCGTTTCGCGGTGGGAGAGTTTGCGCAGATTGCTGGCGCGGTGAAGTTCGTACTTATGAGGATAAAAAGTATAGCTACCAAGCCCGATATGGCCGTTTGGAGCCAGTAAGACGGGCTTAGCGTTGGTCAACTGAAGCAAATTCTGAATCCTGACAATCAGTTCCTCCATGCTGAAAGGCTTACGCACATAGTCATTGCCTCCCGCCTGAAACCCCTTCAGCACGTCTTCGGTTTGGGTTTTGGCGGTTAGAAAAATAATGGGCATTTCGGGGGCCAATTGACGAATATCCTGCGCCAACGCGTAGCCGTCTCGGTGCGGAAGCATCACATCCAACACACAAATAACGGGCTGGAATGCTTTAAATTGGGTAAGTACATCTCGCCCATCAGCTACCATGCACACCTCAAATTGGCGGCTTTCGAGGCTTTCTTTTACAATTTTCCCTAAAAAGGGCTCATCTTCTACGTACAGAATCTTGGTCATGCTTTGTTTTGGGTGGTGGCAAATGGTCGGCGTCGCAATTTGGGTTTCGGGCGGAGGCAAATGCATATCGGGCGGAGGCAAACGGTCTGCCGCTGCGCCCCGCCCCTACGGTTTGAGGATAATGATGGTAAAAATACTGCCTTTGCCTACTTCACTTTCTACTTCGATGCGACCGTGGTGTTGTTTGACAACCGATGATACGTAGCTCAATCCTAGCCCATACCCTTTTACATCGTGCGTATCGCCCGTGGGTACCCGGAAAAATTTATCAAAAATTCTCGACAAAAACTCCGACTGAATACCGATGCCGTTGTCTTTGACCGAAAGGCGCAGCTCCGCGTCGGTTTCTTGCAAAAACAACGAAATTTGGGGGCGTGTTTCGGTGTATTTTAGGGCATTATCCAACAAATTATAGACTACATTGGTAAGGTGAATTTTGTCGGCAGAGAGCAAAAAAGAATGTCCTTTTTTATCAAAATCTACTTTTGCACCGTATTTCTCAAATTGCAATTTCATTGAATTTAGCACCAATTGTATGAGTTCGGCCCAATCAACGGTTTCAGGCGAAAGCGTCAGTCCGTGCTGCTCAAAGGTCGCCATTTTCAGCACTTTATCCACCAACAACGTCAGGCGATTGAGTTCACTTTTTGATATTTCGAGGTATTCTTTGGTTTGCTCGGGGTTTTGCGAAACCCCAAAATTCTGCAACGCCTCAATCGCTACGCTTACGGTGGCAATGGGCGTTTTAAGCTCGTGCGTCACGTTGCTGATAAAATCATTTTTTAGTTCCGTCAAGCGGCGCTGCTGGCGAAGATTTTGGTAAATCGCCCCAAAAGCCAAGCCTGTAATGGCCAATAGAAAAAATGAAAACAGACTTTGTGGCAGGATTTTCTTCAATAAAAAGCCATTATAATCGGAAAAAACCGCACTGTATGTACTTCCAAAGGGGATGGTCGTAGCGACGGCTGACGTAGACAAGGTGGGTTGATTTGATTCAGCCGAAGGTTTTACTTCCTGTTTTTCAGGAGAAGACTTCACTTCCTGGCGTACAACCTGAAACGGCAGGTCAATTTTTGACTTTCTGATTTGTCGCACGTAGGCACGTTGGATGTCTTGAATTTTGAGCGAATCGTTGCCTAAACGGATAATGAATTGATTTTCCACGGCTTTCGCCTTAGCTTTCTTTTGCGTCGATAAGGCCTGTTTTTCAGTACGTTCAACAACCGATATTCTTATATTATTATTTTCCCCCGAAAGTGGCGTAAATGACAAAACACTGTCGCGATTTGGGCGATTATACATCACAACCTTGGCCATTCGGCCAAGCATTCGTTGGAGCGTATCAGAAGGTTGGTGCGATTTTACAATGATAATTTCAGATTTGCCCTGCGGTGTAGTGTCGGCAACGGTCAGTTTGGTAATGTCCAAGTTACCCACTGAATTCATCTTAATGGCGCGAATATCTTCGGGTCGGGTTTTTCGTAAAACGTCTTGCAGTTTACTTTTTGAAAGCGTGGTATCTACACCCAGCGATTGAGCCATTCGAGCCGCCGTTTGAATATAAAATAAGTTGAATGCTTCTGCTCTTTCATTTTTGCCGTCAGGCGCTTTTTTGTCTGAATAAACGATAGGTGTAGGAGGCGAACTTTGGTGGGTGTATCTAAAGGTAAACTTTCGGTCAATGGCCACTTTGTTCGTTTTTTGAGCTTGTGAATCAATCGAAAATACTTTCTTCATCGGAAAAGTTATCTTCTTCTGAATCACCGAGTCTTCCAAGGCCTGAATGGTGTTTTTGAACAAAATATCGGCTTCCTTTTGCAGGAGGCTTTTTTGTTCATTGTATTCTTTGCGCAGCCAAAATACCTGAAAAGCCGCCAGTAAAAGCATACTGGCGACCATCAGGGATAAAGAAGTAATAGCTGACTTAGTATTCCTCATTTTTGTTAACAGTGTATGAGTCAAATAGGCCCTTTCAAGACGACAAAATACTAATTCCGAATGATTCTGATGCCACCTTGTCCTCCCATTTCCTTCATAAATTCATCGCGTTTTTTGGTAAACTCGGCTTCGGTTATTTTCTTCCCACCCGAAGGTAGTTTTATATCGTTGGCCGCCAATTTT
Source organism: Runella salmonicolor (assembly GCF_024158025.1). NCBI lineage: Bacteria > Pseudomonadati > Bacteroidota > Cytophagia > Cytophagales > Spirosomataceae > Runella > Runella salmonicolor. The sequence goes on along the minus strand of NZ_JAMZEL010000004.1, from coordinate 195,147 downwards.
TTAAATTCCGCTTTGGTCAGGCTGTAAATCATGTCGCCGTCATTGACGTCTACTTCCAAAATTAAGCCAGGCAATCCGCCAAATCCTGCGGGTCCGCTTGGTACGGGGATGGCCTCCGTAAACCACGCTACGATGGGCTGGTTATTTACTTTATTGGTCATGGTAGCCTTCATGCAGTCATAGCCCTGAATCTTTTTGGTCTCTCCCGCCAATTTCCACGGCATCCGGCGCAGGGTATCTTCAATCAGAAACTTTTGCCCCGCCAATTCGCGCAATTCTACGGATTTTTGGGTTTCGTAGTTGCGGTAGGTTTCATTTTGCGGAACGCGAATCACCATGCGCACCGTATTTCCGTTGGCATCCGTATTTTCTTCGTCTTCGTTGGGTTGCGCGGCAGCCTTGAACAACGATTCGCTGGCGCGAACCAAAAGCTGCATTTTATTGGTACGAAACTCAGGCACCATGGCCTTCATCGACTCATCCTGCATACGTTTGTGCATGTTAATTTTTTGGTCGTACAATACAATTCCTTCGTTTTGTTGGCCAAAAGCCTGCAACAAACAAAATATCAAAATTAGGCTTAAACTTGTCTTTTTCATTGGTTTATGATTTAATTATTTGTTTAAAAATGAATATTTTTACCCTTGGCGTATCACGCGCATTCCGCCCGATGGCATACCGCCCATGAAGCTTTTGAGGCTGTACGTAAAACTCAACAGGAAGTAGCGGCCCAAGGAGCGAATCCGCTCGTCTTGTACGAAATTTGCCTGCGCAATGCGGTTGATGCCCACATTGCGATTGAGCATATCGACCACCGAAAACTTAAGTTCTCCACGGTTCCCTTTCAGGAAAAACTTAGACACCGACGCATTCCAGATGGGCACTTTTTGGTTAAAAGTTGAACCCGCAAAATCGTAAATACTGTAGTCCAGTGTCGAGTTAAGAGTCAACGTTTTGGTTACTTTTAAGTTACCTTCTACATCATATACCTGATTCACAAACGACTGATTAAGATTGGGATTGAGCGAATAACTGGTTTGGTTGTAGGTAATGGCCGCACTCGTCGAAAGGTCCAAAATTTCCTTGTAGCGGTATTCCAACCGAAGCCGGTTGCGACTTTCGAGGCGACGTGTGAGGTTGTCTACGTCGTTGACGGGCGTAATGCCCCGATTTAACACCAAATTAGTACTAAAATTCACCCGAGTACCGAGGGCTTTAATCCGAAATCCCTTCGAGATATTGGCGTTGACGGTATAATCATCTTTTACGTTGACGGGGCGATACGTGCGCACCAAATTAGCATCTACTTGTTGCGCATTGGCAATTTTGTTGGTGGTATAAGTCAGGTTGGCAAAGGCAAAGAAGTTACTGAATTTGAGCTGATTAAAATTAAAGAAATTCAAGTTTAGGCGATGATTGTATTCGGGCCGCAGGTTGGGATTACCGGTCACGATATTGAGCGGGTCGCTGTTGTCTACAATCGGCGAAAGTTGCTGAATACTTGGTTCACGCACGTCGGTATCGTAGGTCACATTCAGGTTGCGGCTGGTGGCAAAATTGTATTGATAACGCAGGTTGGGCAACACATTCACAAACGTGCGGGCAATGCGGGTATTTTGCAAAATCAACTCCCCATCCAACGCCGACCGCTGCACGCTCATGCCCGTGGAAAAGTTAGCTTTTTGGGTATTCATTCTGAAATTTAACCCACCGCGTTGATACGTAAAATCATTGCGAAACTGATTGCTCAACTGCGCATTGAAGCGCGGCGCACGCCCCTCGCCGTTGACGTCAAAAACCTGCCGGTCAACGTCGTTTTGGGAAAGATTCAGCGCATAATTGACCTCCAAATACTTACGTTTACCCAAAGGCTCAGTGAACGATGCCGTGATACCGTAGCTTTGACGGTCGTTGGCCTGTGTATTGGTCTGGCGTAGCGTATCCACACGGCTTTTTTGACCAGCGGGATTGTAAAAAGTATTGACGGCACGCAAAGTTCCATCGCGGTCGCTTTGCTCAAGGCCCAAAATAAAATTGGTCGAAAGCGTCCGCCCTTTTTTGGCAAACTTGTGTCGCCACAACAACTCAGAGTTAATTCTCCAAGTATCGCCTTGTGCATTTGATTGCCGTGTACCTTCATTTTCGAGCGCACCGCTACCGTTGGTGGAAAGGCTGCTACTGCCTGTATTGGACGAATTTTGGGAATAGTTGAAGTTATTGGTCCATTTCAACGAATTGAGCGAATCAATTTTATGGTCCAAGGTCACATTTCCTCGGTGCGTAGCATTGGTGGTTTTTTGAGCGGTATTTTGATTGGTTTTAAAATTACCCATCGGCAGGAAAGTCTCTCGATTGGTCTCACGTTCAATCAATTGGTCGAGTTGATTATAGAAATAGTTGCTTTGCAACTTGGTCTTTTTGCTGAGCTGGTCATTGTAATTCAAGCCCGCCCCGCCCGAGGTGACAAAGCCATTATTGCGCCCACCAAAATTGAGGGGAATGGCGGCATCATCATCTGAGTTAAACTGCAACCGCACCCCACCGCCAGCCATCATGCGTTGCGAAGCTCCCGTGAAATTCATGTAATCATCTATGGAAAACCCCTGTTGATTGATGTTGTTGGCCATTCCCAAAAACGACAACTGACGGGTTTTGCTGAAACGGTTAAAATTGCCTTTGAGCGAATACCGACTCGCATCACCCACCCCCGCCGTGACATTGCCAAAAATCCCTTTTTTCTTTTCCTCTTTCAACGTCAGGTTAAGGGTCTTCTCCCGCTGACCATCGTCAATGCCCGTAAACTGCGCTTGGTCTGATTTTCGGTCAAAAACCTGTACTTTATCTACCACGTCGGCGGGTAAATTTTTGGTCGCCATTTTGGGGTCTCGGCCAAAAAACTCTTTGCCGTCGACCGTGACCCGTTGCACCTGCTGTCCTTGGGCGCGAACCGTTCCGTCGCGGTCTACTTCTACGCCCGGCAGGCGTTTGAGCAGTTCTTCCACGGCCGCGTTGGGCTGTACTTTAAACGAACCTGCATTGTATTCAATGGTGTCTTGCTTGATGGTCACGGGGTCGCGCTCGCCTTTGACAATTACTTCTTTTAAATCCTTGGGAACAGGCGCCATCTGAATCGCTCCTAAATCCAACAAATCTGTTGTTTGTGACTGAATTAATTGACTCAACGGTTGCAAGCCCACATAGGTAGCTTTGAGAAAATACGGGGCATTGGCTACGTTTTTAAACTCAAACGCACCCGTTGATTGGGACCTCGAAAAAGAAACAAGCGACGTATCTTTTCCATCCAACAACATCACCGTTGCACCTTCGAGCGGGCGGTTGGCAGTGTCGCGAAGCGTTCCTTTGATGGTTAATTTTTGGGCAAGTGAAGCCGACGAAAGTACCAGAAAAAAAAGCCCCGACAGGGCATAACGTTGAAAGAAAGAAGTTTCCTTTTTTGTTTTTGTCAACGTCGTGTTCTGTCGGGAGTTAACTGTAACACTTTTACTTAAATAATGCATGGCTGTAATGGGTTTTTGAATGACTACGGGACAAAACTAATGAGGCGCTTGGCCAAAGTAGGTTAATGGTCGTAGAAACAATGTTAATTAAGGTTAATGCCAAAAACCCTATCTTTGCAAACACTCATCTTAGACATCTTCATTCACCATGCATTGCTACTTCAACGGCGACATTATCCCTGTCGAACAGGCTTCTGTCAAAATCAACGATCTTGCTTTATTGCGCGGCTACGGCCTTTTTGACTACTTCCGTACCTACAACGGCGTTCCTTTTGAGTGGGATGGATACTGGGCGCGTTTTACCCGTTCGGCCGAAGTCCTACGCCTGCCCGTAGCGCTTACACAGGCTCAAACCGCCGATGTATTGGCAGAACTATATAGACTGGCCGACAAACCAGATATTGCCTACCGTTTTGTCTTGACGGGCGGCTATTCGCCCGACAGTGTCAGCGTGGTAGAGCCCAATTTTTTGATTATCGCCGAAAATCTGCCCAAAGACAACCCCGAAGGGCGTTACCGTGGCATCAAAGTATTGCCATTTGAATTTGTGCGCGACCTACCCGAGCTTAAAAGCACCAATTATCTCCACATGATTCGCCTCGCCGCTGAGATGAAATCGCAGGGAGCTGCCGATTTATTATACCACAAAGACGGCGAAGTAAGTGAATTAACGCGCAGTAACTTCTTCATTTTCAAAGGCGATACGCTCATCACGCCCGACCAAAACATTTTGCACGGCATCACGCGCCGAGTAGTATTGGAACTGGCCAAAAAAGATTTTAAGGTAGAAATTCGCCCGCTAAAAGTGGAAGAACTGGAAGAAGCCGACGAAGCCTTTACCACCAGCACAACCAAATGGGTGATGCCCGTGGTGCAAATTGGCCGTCAAATTGTGGGCGACGGCAAGCCCGGTGTCAGAACCTTGAAGCTATTGGAGCAGTTTGAGGAATTGGTGACGGGGTATGGATTGGTAAAGGCGTAGTTTTTTAGCGGCTTATTCTCAATACTTTTAGGTTTTAACGTTCTATCTACCGCTTCATTTAACCAATAATATTCCCATGTCTATCACCAATCCTGCCGAGCTAGTCGGCATGAAAAAAATCAGCGAAGCCGTCGGCACTACCCTCCGAAAGATGCGCGAATATGCGCGCCCCGGCATGACCGCCAAAGAACTAGATGATTATGGCGGACAAATACTCCAAGAATTTGGGGCCAAATCGGCCCCACGCCTTACCTATGGTTTTCCGGGATGGACGTGCATCAGCCTCAACAATGAAGTAGCGCACGGTATTCCTTCCGAACACAAGATTTTAAAAGAGGGTGATTTAGTTAACATTGACGTTTCGGCCGAACTCGACGGGTTCTGGGCCGACAACGGCGGCTCTTTTGTATTGGGCGAAGACAAACACAATCACCTGAAACTTGTCAACGCCTCGAAGCAGATTTTACACAAAGCCATTCATCAAATCAAAGGAGGCGTCAGAATTGCCGATATTGGAAAATTGATTGAAACCGAAGCCAAAAAATCAGGCTATCGGGTCATCCGCAACCTCGTCGGGCACGGCGTAGGTCGAAGTTTGCACGAAGCGCCCTCCGAAATTCCTTGTTTCTATGACCGCTTCAATACGAGCCGTTTCAGAAAAAACTCCATTGTAGCCGTAGAAACCTTCATTTCCACCAAAGCCACGCTTGCGCACCAAAATGGTGACGGTTGGACGTTTGTGACCAACGACGGCAGTTTTGTAGCCCAACACGAGCATACCATTATGATTACCGATGGAAAACCTGTGATACTTACCGAAAGCAACGAAATTTGGAATTGAACATGAAACAGGCAAAGTATTGGGTAGACAAATACCAAATGCAGACGCATCCTGAAGGCGGCTATTTTACCGAAACTTATCGTTCGACGGAAAGCATTTCACAAAGTGCACTTCCGAGCCGTTTTTCGGGAGATAGAAGTTTTGGCACGGGCATTTATTTCTTACTCGAAAATCATCATTTTTCGGCACTACACCGCATTCAGGCCGATGAAATGTGGCATTTCTACGCGGGCGGTCCGTTAAATGTCTACGTTATTCATGAAGACGGAAAGCTGGAAATCATCAAATTAGGCTCTAACCCTGACAATGGAGAAGTATTTCAGGCAGTGGTGCCGGCCAGTACATGGTTTGGTTCTAAACCTGCGGCGGAAAGTGATTATTCGTTGGTAGGTTGCACCGTAGCGCCAGGCTTTGATTTTGCTGATTTTGAATTGGCCGAACGGGCAGATTTATTAGCAACTTATCCACAACATGAGGAAGTGATTCGGTTGCTGACGCTTGAAAAGTACTAATTTTTAATAATTCAATTGTAAAATCATCTTTTTAATAAAATTCTAAAGAAAAAATAGTTTTTTGGCACATAAAACGGTACAAAATATACCAAAAAGAACTTTATTGTATTTAATATAGCCATAAATCTTACACTAAAATTTAATATAAATGGCGAATAAGATTCGTATTAATTGGGTAGTACTATTATATTTATCAGCCCTAAATACTATTTCAGCCAAAGGCCAATCTATCTCCATTAGTTCCGACAACTTTTATTCTCTTTGTGCAGGATCAACCATCAGCATTCCTGTTGCATTGTCAGGTTCTTGGGCACCTGATAATAAATTTGTACTTAAACTTAAGGAAAATTCGGGCTCGTCAAGAGATACCGTTATTTATATAACCGCTGATAATACATCCTCTCCTCTGCAATTTAAACTACCTAAACTATACGCTGATAAAAATCGAACATGGAAATTGTTTCCAGTTGCGAGCATAAGCTCGACCAACCCGGTTGCAGTCAGCAATGAAACATATTTTAATGTTGGCCTTTTGCCTACTATTCAACTGGAACAGCCCATGCAGGCAGTTGATATTTTCCCTATTTCAAGATTCCCGAATGAATACACCAATGCAGGACAAGCACGGTATGTGGGCCATAAATTATACCGAGGCGATGACAATGTAATCGGTAAATTGGCTGACAGTACCCTTTGGTACTTAGGGGGAGAATGGGCATTATCACCTAATCAAACAACTGTTTATCAACTGGTTCAAATTCAGAACAGGTGCGGTATAGGCAAAGTTATTCCCCCTAATACCATTACTGTGAAAGTAAATCCATTTAAACTGAAAATAACATCTGTATATCCAAAAGCAATTTGCGAGGATCGAAAAATTAACGTCAATATAGATTACACAGGTGAACTTAACCCTGACCAAGTAGTGATCGAAGTCGCCAATATTAAAGGCGACACCATCAAACAACTTTCCACGACGGTTGTAGATGCCCGCAACTTCACCGGTACTTTAGATAATTCATTTTCATCAGGAACTTATTTTGTACGAATAAGATCCATTGCTCCTGACGCCGCCACTGATTTCGTTCCGATCTTTATGAATAGTGCCCCGAAAATTGAGTTAGATTGGCTGGACGGTGTCACAAATCCGGTGGGATATAAAAATAAAGTTTGGCTTAGAATACGCAGTGTTGGGACAACAGAGTCCGGCAGACCTTTGACACTCAAACTCTCAGATGGCACCATTGTCAATAATTTCAATAGCTATAGTGGTGCAAGTTCCGGATATATGGCCGACGTTTTCCTTAACCCTGAAAAAACACATTATTATAAAGTTGATTCGTTGATCACAGCGTGTGGAATTTCCCGGGAATATTCCGTTTCAGGAGAGCGGGAGCTTGTTGTAAAAAACGATTTTTACATTGAGAATTTACCAAAACTCACCTATTGCGAAAACGAGAAATTAAGGCTAAAAATAAAGTCGTCACTTCCTTTTACTGCCAGTACGACCTTTACTGCTAAACTGTATTTGAGCAACGGTACAGTTTTGTCATTGCCAACCACTCGTATTTCCTCCGACAGTTTGGTATTTACGATTCCCGCCGCTTCATCTTTTGAGTCTACGGCATTCAGCTTTGGCCTAAAAATTGAAACTAATGCTCCGGCCGCTTCAAGTTCATTGTATTGGCAACAAATCAAAGTAACTCAAAAACCTGTTCCGGTAACGGCATGGGCATCTACACCGATGACAAGCCCCGGAAACGGCTATCTCTCTTTTTTATTCAAAGGAGGGTCCCCCGGGTCGTTGATATTTACCGATGGGCAACGCGACGATACATTATCTATTTTCGCGAGTGACATTGAATACACCAGAGACATTTCCCTGCATCCGCTCATTACACAAACCACTTCTTTCCGATGGAAGACCCTCGAAAACAGATGTGGAAAAACCGAAAATTTCCCTGTTCCGGAGGTTACAGTAACCGTTACAAATACCACACAGAAAAACATTTTCATCGTAAAAAGTCCGAAACAAGTTTGTTTGGGAGGCACCTATACAATTGAAATAAAAACTGCCGGGACTTTTTCAACAGAAGATGAGTATTTAGTCCGGTTGGTACGATATATCAATTACGTCCCTGTCGTTTATGAAGTAGGCAGAGGCAAGTCAAAAATTTTATCCATTCAGATCCCGACCAATATACCTGTTTCGGCAGACAACAATTTCTGCAAGTTTGTTATCTCTTCGGTTCAGACAGAAGCCGACAATCTGCCAACCGCCTTTCGCGAGGCATCTTCGTATATTACAGTCAACCAAACAGCTTCTCTGTTTGTGAATACATTTGATTTAAACGGAAATAAGATTTTAAGTAAAACTATTGATCTGTTAAAGGGAGAAAATATGCCGCTTATTATACAATCTTCCACTTCTAATTCCAATGAACCTTATAATGTTAAGATCAATAGTACTTGGTATAATTATGCCGCCTACGTGAATAATAACTCAGGCATGGTAAACGGTCTTTACATTAATATAAAGCCCTCCAACGATACACTGTTGGTATTAAATGCGCTGGAAAATATTTGCGGAGTTACATCCCTGAATGACACTGTAAAAATCAAGGTAAGACCTTATCGAATCCAAACCGCACTTGTCGAAGCAGGTATAAGATGTCAGCAAAATATAGTGGATGTAATGTTCTCCATTGAGGGCAATCCGCAAAATGTACCGACTGACTACAAAGTGTATTTCAGGCCGATTGCGCCTTATGCTCAGATATATCCTGATTCCCTTCGATTTGAGGCCCCGGTTGTCACAAAGCGCCCTTTTCATTATACCGTCCAAATTCCTGATATGCCCTATGAGGGCGGTTTTGGGGTTGAGGTAGAGCCATTAAGCCATGAAGGTCATTTCGCCAAAAACTATCGTTTGCCTCGAATTTCTATTTATAAACGCCATCAGGTCAAACTAACCGCTTCAGATGGCACCTCTATCTTATGGGTTGATGGCAGTAACTCATCTGTCTACCTGAAAGCCGAAACACTCAACTCCAATACGCCTCGTTGGAACGGCAAAACGGTGGTAAATTCCAATGCTTTCGGATGGACAGCTATACAGGCATACACAAAAGTGACGCCTATATGGGCTTCGTCAACGCCCGGCAATGTATATACTTTAGCCGACATTGAAAGCGTATGCGGTTATGGTCAGGCAATAGGAGAAGTACGGGTAAAAAGGTGTTATGGAGACGTAAATCTGGGCTATATCTATTCGGACAGTAACGAATACTATTCCAACAGTACTATTAAAAGCGGCGCTCCAGTCATTAAAAACAACACGTTATTTTCTGCTAAAGAATCCATAGAATTAACTCCCGGCTTCAAAACCGAAGGCCAAACACTATTCAGCGCTGAAATTAAAGGATGTGAAGTAACTAAGCCCTAAACTTTTGTCTGCACAAATAAGAAGTATGTTAAACGAGGCGAGCCTTAATCGCCCGCCTCGTTTATTAGTTCTCCAATTTCTTCAATTCGCCAATCAACGCTTCTACCTGCTCAAACGATACCGCAGGGAAATTGGCGATACGGATTTGACTTTCCTTGAAAGGTCCATAACCGCTCCCGACAATCATATTGGCTTGTTTTACCTGAGCAATTACTTCGGGCGACGGAATGCGGGTATTGGCCACTATCACCGTGCGCGAACGATGCCGCTCTTCGGCTACCGACGGGCTGAAAGCACGACTGGTTTCAATGTATTTATTAAGTAATTTATATTTTTCTTCGGTCTGCTTACGCACCGTTTCGGCACCGATTTTATTCATATCTTCGGCTACTTTTCCCAAAAGATAAATGCCAATCACGTTAGGCGTAGCGGGAGTTTCGTAATTCTTAAAATTCTTCCACAGCATGGGCAAACTATTGTGCGCTCCGATGCTAACATCCTCGTACTTCTGCAAGCGCTCGGCTTTTGCGAGGCATTTTTCGTTGGCAATCCATACCCCCAAACCCGCTGGTAAGCCAAAAGCTTTTTGAACCGAAAAGAACGCGGTATCAATCACGCTAAAATCCAAGTCGGGATACGGAGCCGACGACACCATATCTACCGCAATGAGTTTTTTAGAATTGCTCCGCTTGAGTTTGTGGATGTCGGGTTCGCGCATTTGCACGCCCGAACTGGTTTCATTGTGCGTGACACAGATCAATTCGGCGTATTCGGGCACTTCTACTTCAGCGTAGTCAAACCCTTCGCCAAATGGTTTTTCCTGCTTGTGGGCGTACTTGCGCAAGGAGGCGCTATACTCGTAAAATTTCTTGGAAAAAGACCCGTTGACCAAGTGAAAACTTTCGTGCTCTACACAGTTTTGTACCACCCGCTCCCACACTTCCGAGGCAGAACCCGTGAAGAAAATACCGTGTGTATCAGGGATATTCATCAAAGTACGGAGCTGCTCTACCGTAAACTGATAAATGCTCCGAAACTTCTGACTGCGGTGCGAAATCGAACCCAATTGCTGCTCAACGGCGGTCAGTAAGTGCTTCTCAAACGTAGGATACATCTCAGCCGGCCCGGCTGTAAAATAGACTTGTTTCATCTGATTTGGAGCCCTATCGGTAAGGCCTTTGGTTTGAGGGGGCAAAATTACGCTAAAAACCCGTTTTTTATACCAATTACTACAATTCTTGCTTCTTTTTAGGAGCGTTCAATTTTTTTTGCAGTGTCTCATAAAACTTACATACGTGCGTCAGTTCGCATTTGTTGCATTGAGGGCTGCGCGCCACGCACACATAACGCCCGTGCAAAATCAACCAATGATGTGCCAATGGAATCACCGTATCGGGGATATATTTGACGAGTTCTTTCTCAACCGCCAGAGGAGTAGTGGCGGTTTTGGCAACCAAGCCCAGCCGGTGCGAAACCCGAAAAACGTGCGTATCGACCGCCATCGTGGGCTGATTGTAAATGATAGAAGCAATAACGTTGGCCGTTTTGCGCCCCACGCCCGGCATTTGTTGCAATTCCTCAATCGTGCTCGGAACCTCGCCGTCAAATTTATCAAGCAGCATCCGGGCCATCCCTACGAGGTGCTTGGCTTTGTTGTTGGGGTACGACACCGACCGAATGAGTTGAAATACTTCCTCTGCGGTACTATCGGCCATGGCCTGCGGGTCAGGATAACGCTGAAAAAGTGCCGGTGTAACCATATTGATACGCTTATCGGTACACTGCGCCGACAAAATGACCGCTACCAACAGTTCAAACGGATTGGAATAATTTAGTTCTGTTTCAGCTTCGGGAAATTTCTGCGAGAAATGTTCGATTAAAAGACGATAGCGTTCTTTCTTTTGCATAGGTTTGGACAGCCCTTTTTTGGGCTTTCAAAGATACTTGTTTCCTCAAAATGTACCCCTTTGAAAACAGAGAGTTTTAGATAAGAAGCTTAAAACAGGAAATGCGCGAGGAATTTTCCCGCAATATGGGTGATTTAATGGTTGCTCAAGTTTTCCCTATCTTTGTCTCATTGCGTCTTATTTGTTCACTTATTCATCAATTTCATGAGAAAAACCTTTCCTTCAACCCATTATCGGTTTACCGTTCCATCTTTTATTTTTTATTTGTTTTTTGTCTCGTTTGTTCAAGCCCAGCAAAAAACCGTTACCCTCAATGATATTTACGGCCCACAAGGCTCTGTCTTTACCCCGCGTAGCGTATCTGGCGTAAACTGGATGAAAGCGGGTGGGTTTTACACCGCCCAACAAAGCGGAAAAGTCATTAAATACAGCATTGCCACGGGCGAAGCCGTCGAAACGCTTTTTGACCAATCGACCGTCAAGGTAGAGGGCACCAATCAAAATATACAGTTTGACAGCTACGAACTCAGCGCCGACGAGCGCAAACTGTTGTTGACCACGGGCATCGAGCGCATCTATCGTAGGTCGTTCAAGGCAGAGTTTTACGTGTATGATTTGGCGAGCAAAAAGCTAGTGCAGCTCTCCAAAAACGGCAAACAAATGTTGGCAACGCTTTCTCCTGATGGCAGCAAAGTGGCTTTTGTTCGAGACAACAACCTGTATCTTACCGACCTTTCTACCCTCAACGAGCAAGCCATCACCACCGATGGCAAACGCAACGAAATCATCAACGGTGCCTCCGATTGGGTCTATGAAGAAGAATTCAGTTTTGCTAAGGCCTTTGAATGGGCCCCTGATGGCAAAAAAATTGCTTTTTATCGCTTTGATGAAAGCCGCGTTCCTGAATACAACATGCAGCTTTGGGGCGATTTGTACCCTAAAGATTACCGTTATAAATATCCAAAAGCAGGAGAAGCCAACTCACTGGTGGAGATTTGGGTCCATGATTTAGCTTCCAACCAAAAAACAAAAGTAGACGTTGGCCCCGAAGCAGACCAATACATTCCGCGCATCAAATGGACACAAAACCCTGGTTTATTGTCCATTAAACGTATGAATCGACTGCAAAATCGGTTAGACATTCTGCACAGTGACGCCGCTACGGGCCAATCCAAAACCGTGTGGAGCGAAGAAAGCAAAACCTATGTGGATTTGGAATTTACGGACGACCTTACCTATTTGGCCGACGGCAAATCGTTTATCCAATCTTCCGAGCGCAGCGGCTACAAGCATTTATACCAATACGATATGAACGGCACGTTGCTCAAAACCCTGACCTCTGGCGATTGGGAAGTAACGGATTTGGTCGGAATCGACGAAAAAACGCAGACACTGTACTTTACTTCGCCGATGGTTTCGCCGATGGAGCGGCATTTGTACAGTTTGAGTTTTGCCACTCCTCCCGTCAACAAAAAATCCAAGAAACCCCTTCCCGTACCTCAACCCGTAAAATTGACCGAGAAATCAGGTTCAAATACGGTCAACATGAGTCCTGACTTCAGTTATTATTTGATTTATAACCAGTCGGCGCAGGAACCGTTGGTTGTGAGTCTGCATCAGGCACCTACGGGCAAAGCGGTACGTACGTTGGAGGCAAATCAAAAACTCCGCGAGCGCTTGACCGAATATCGCATTTCTAAACAAGAATTTTTCAAATTTACCACTACGCAGGGCACAAGCCTCAACGGCTGGATGATGAAACCGCTTGACTTTGACCCCGCCAAAAAATATCCCGTTTTAATGTTCGTTTATGGGGGCCCTGGTTCCCAAACCGTGACCGATACTTGGGGTGGTGGGTTGTTTTATTGGTTTCAGGTATTGGCTAGCAAAGGCTACATGATTGTGTCGGTAGATGGGCGCGGTACGGGCGCGCGCGGCAATGCCTTCCGGACCGTTACGTACGCTCAACTTGGCAAATACGAAACCGAAGACCAAATTGAAGGGGCCAAGTATTTAGCCACCTTGCCCTACGTGGATGCGTCTCGCATCGGAATTCACGGCCACAGCTACGGCGGATACATGGCCTCGCTGTGCATGACCATCGGTGCCGAGTACTTCAAAGCGGGCATTGCAGGCGCGCCCGTTACCACGTGGCGGTATTATGACACCGTTTACACAGAACGCTACCTCAAACGCCCGCAAGACAATGCTTCGGGCTACGATGACAACTCCCCCATTCAGCACGTTGATAAACTGAAAGGCAAATTCTTCATAGTTCACGGAACGGGCGACGACAACGTTCATTTTCAGAATTCCGTCGATTTTGTCAATGCCCTTATCAAGGCTGGCAAACAGTTTGACAGCTTTTATTACCCCAACCGCAATCATGGCATCAGTGGCGGTAATACCCTCATGCACCGTTATCAAATGATGACGGATTGGGTATTGAAGAATTTGTAGTTTTGAGGAGAAAGTAGTGGCGGAATACGGGAAATACGAAAATCAGGCGTCTGACGGTTCAAAACCGTCAGACGCCTAGTTAATCTCCAATGTTAAATCGTTACTTCAAAATCAAGTCGCAACGCTTCAATTTTTTCCAGTTTGCCCAATACTTGATTCAGGAGCGTTTTGCGGATTTCGATTTGAAGGCTACATTCATTGTCGAATTGCTGTTTTTGAGGCGTCAGGTCAAACGCTTTGATGACTTTCATGACCTCGTTCATTTGTTCGTACGGATACGTCAGCGTGTACACGTCGCGCACGTGTTTAGTCACAATTTGAGCTTGACTGAGCGCTTCTTCGGTGGCCACTTTGTAGGCATTAATCAAGCCCGGAACACCCAACAGCGTACCCCCAAAATAACGAACTACTACCACCAGAAGATTGGTAATATCATGGGCATAAAGCGTATTTAAAATGGGTTTTCCCGCTGAGCCCGACGGTTCGCCGTCGTCATTAGCGCGAAAATGAGTACGGTCTAGCCCAAGGCGGTAGGCGTAGCAGTGATGGTTGGCTTTGGGGTGAATTTCACGTAATGCAGTAAGGTATTGTTTTACGTCTTCTTCGTTTTGGATTGGGTACCCAAAAGCTAAAAATTTACTTCCTCGATCACGAAAAAGCCCTTCTACAGGTGTGACTATTGTTCTGTAACTATCGTCAAATAACATTAAATCAATAACTTTGTTGAAAAACTAATTTTTTCGTTTTAGCCTACTGTTATGACAATTTATTTATCAGCAAACCTTGATTTCGACCACTTATCCACAATAAATTTGTGAACAAGTGCGTAAACAACTTGTTTTATCATTTACTTCTCTTTTCATCTAAACTTTCGCAATCCATGAAACAAACAAAATTACTACTATTTATGGTAGTTTTCGGTTGGGCAAATGCAGCCTTTTCCCAAGTCGACCTTAAAAAGCCCATTCCCTTTGACCCAAAAGTCCGCTATGGCAAATTGCCCAACGGGATGACGTACTACATCCGTAAAAACGAAGAACCCAAAAAGCGCGCCGAACTCTATCTAGTCAACAAAGTAGGAGCGATTCAGGAAGAAGACAAAGAAAATGGCTTGGCACACTTCACGGAGCACATGGCTTTTAACGGCACAAAAAATTTCCCTAAAAATGAACTAGTCAGCTACCTCCAACGCGCTGGGGTTAAATTTGGCGATGACTTAAATGCCTTCACGGGTCAGGACCAAACGGTATATCAACTTCCAGTACCGACCGACTCCGCCGATATTTTCAACAAAGCGTTTGTCGTACTGGAGGATTGGGCGCACAACATCACCATGGAAGGCTCCGAAATTGACAAGGAGCGCGGCGTAATTTTGGAAGAATTTCGCGGTGGCAAAGGCGCACAACAACGCATGCGCGATAAATGGCTTCCTATTCTCGTCGGTGACTCAAAATACGGTAAACGTACCGTGATTGGAACCGAAGATATTCTCAAGAACTTTACGCACGAAACCATCCGCAACTTCTACAAAACCTGGTACCGTCCTGATTTGCAAGCAATTCTAGCGGTGGGTGATTTCGACATTGATCAGGTAGAAAAAACCATTAAAGAGCGCTTCGGGGCTATTCCGAAAGCCACCAATGCTAAGCCGCTCGGAAAATATCCAGTGGCTGATTTTAAAGGAACCCGCGTAGCAATTGTCACTGACCCAGAGCAGCCTTACATGATTGCTCAAATAGTAACAAAATTGCCCAAAGCGGAAGAAAAAACCTTGAATGACTCGCGCGAGACCATCAAACGCAACCTGTTCAACCAAATGTTGCAGGCACGTTTGCAGGAATTGCAACAGCAGGCCAACCCTCCTTTCTTGTTTGGCGGAGCGGGCTACGGCGGTTTTATTGGAGATTATGACTCGTTCAGCAACATTGCCGTCGCCAAAGATGGTAACCTTGAACTGGCCGTAAAAGCAGTATTGGATGAAGGAATCCGCGTGAAAAATTTCGGTTTTACCGCTACTGAATTAGAGCGTACCAAAACGCAGTTGCTGACCAGCGTTGAAAAGCGCTTCAAAGAAAAAGACAAAACCAAATCAGCGAGTTATGTGAATGAATACATGAATCACTTTTTGGAGGATGCGCCCGCAACAGGCATTGAGTTTTACTACGAATTTGTAAAAGAACAACTTAGTGGCATCAAAATCGAAGAGGTAAACGCCTTGGCTGCCAAATATTTAACGCCCGACAACCGCACGGTCATTATCATGGCCTCGGAAAAAGACAAAGCGAAGCTACCGACCGAAGCCCAAATTCTGGAATGGGTCAACGGAGCAGGCAAAGGGGTGACCGCCTACGAAGATAAAGTCATCAACAAACCGTTGATCGAAAATTTACCAGCAGCGGGCCGTACGACTTCCACTAAACAAATCGCCGAACTGGGCGTGACCGAACTTACGTTGAGCAACGGCGTCAAAGTTGTGCTTAAACCCACTGACTTCAAAAATGACGAAATCCTCATCGGCGCCCGCAGCCAAGGAGGTACGTCGCTTTATAGTGACAAAGATTTTATGAGCGCTGGCCTTTCAGACGCGGTGGTAGAAGAGAGCGGCGTGGGTGAATTCAGCCAAAACGCCCTCAAAAAATACCTGACGGGTAAGGTGGTCAACATCAGTCCTTTTGTGAGCGAAAACGAAGAAGGTTTTACGGGTAGCAGCAGTCCCAAAGACCTCGAAACAGCCCTCCAACTGGTGTACGCCTACTTTACAAAACCCCGCAAAGACAACGAAGTCATCAAAGGATTCATGACCACGCAGCGCTCGGCTATTCAAAACATGAAAGCGTCGCCGTCGCCAGAAATGGTTTTTCAGGACACCTTGAATACGTTGCTGGGCAACTATAATTTCCGTCGTTTGCCCATCAGCGTAGAGCGTTGGGATATGGCCAACCCAGACCGCTCGTACGAGATTTATAAAGAGCGTTTTGCCGATGCGTCTGATTTTACCTTCTTCTTTACGGGTTCATTCAATGTAGAACAAATCAAACCTTTGCTTGAAAAATACCTAGCCGTTTTGCCAGCACAGGGCAAAAAAGAGTCATTCCGTGACTTGGGTATTCGTGCGCCGAAGGGCAAAATTGAGAAGAAAGTCTACAAAGGCATTGAGCAAAAAAGTCAGGCGACATTGGTTTACAGCGGTGATTATGAATACAATGATGACAACAACTGGCAACTGGATGCGTTGGAAGAAATCCTGAATATCAAGTTGATTGAAGTCATTCGCGAAAAAGAAAGCGGCGTATACGGCATCGGTGCTCGGGCGGCTTACAGCAAGATTCCAGCTCCTCGCTACAGTTTACGCATTGGTTATGGCACAGGCCCTGAGCGCGTCGAAGAATTGGCCGTCAAAACTTTAGCGGTCATTGACGAAATCAAGAAAAACGGAGCCACGCAGACCGATATTGACAAGTTTAAAGCCGAAACCCGCCGGGCCATGGAAGTCCAAACCAAAGAAAACGGTTTTTGGCAGAGCCAGCTAATCGACGCCTACACCAAGGGCGAAGATCCAAAAGCACTTTTGGACTGGGAGAAGCAACTAAACAAAATCACCGTCGCAAGCACCAAAGCAACGGCCAATAAATACCTCAGCGATGCCAACTTCATCAAAGCGGTGTTGTTGCCAGAGAAGAAGTAATAATCCGTGGTAAATCCACAAAAATACCCAAACAAAAAAGCCGGGCTAGCCCGGCTTTTTTGTTTGTAACTCGCAATCTATTACCGTTTTTTCTTCTTTTTTGACGAAGACTTTTTCTTTTTAGAAGAAGATTTTCTGCGAACTGGCTTCTTCTTTACGTATTTTCGGGCTTCCGCTTTTTTGATGGCCGCTTCTTGGTCTTCATCCGAGACAACACCCGTGGGAGCCTCCTTCACAATGGCCGCTGGCGCACCCAATTCGGAGGCAGCCTGCGACTGAGCCGTTATTTCGGGCAACACCGTCTGAACCACCGTTCCGATTTGTACGGTAGCATCTAAAGGGCGTAAACGGAAGGAATAATTGTATTCTTTTTCGGTCAAAAGAAATTCAGGATGCGTACGCGGGGTCCAACTGTCATCCCCGCCAAGACCCATCATTTGATGATCAAAATGCAGCACCGTAACCATTCCACGCGGTAGATTTTGCGTTGTTTTAGCCGCCAATAAATCCGCATCGGTATAATCTTTGGCGCTAAAATTTAGCGTAGGCTCACCGATAACCAGCCAGCCAAAGCCCAAAGAATCTGTCACGGCCGCCCAGCGTACATCTGTTTTATTACCATTCTCTTGGGCCATGATGTACGGAAAGTGCTGATCCATTACTTTACCGCCGTACTCTCCTACGAGCGCTGCGGTTTTGCGATCACTATAACTCTCAAACGGCCCTCGGCCATACCAACTCAGGTTACGATATGCGGCAGGGAGCTGCATCTGCATCCCTACTTTTGGCAGGGGAGGTACATTATTTCCGTTTACGAGAATGTTATTTTTGACCTGCATATCTCCCGAACCGTACACCGTATAAGTAGTTTTGTGGACAATTGAAGTCCCCGCTTTTCCCACCCATGTTGTTTGGGTGTGTACACGCGCAATAGAAGGACTTATCTGCTCCACCCGAATATCACCGCCTATGCGCCGAAGGCTATCTAGGCCAGCCATACGCCAACGTTCTGCAAAACCCGCATTTCCTCCACCTTCATCATTATCGGTCGGAACCCGCCAAAACTCAGGTTGGAGCGGTTGCCCGATTAACTCATGATTTTTATAAACGAACGAACTAATTCCCACCGATTTGCGGTCAAAAATCACTTTAAACTGGGAATTGGTTAGTTGAATTCCTCCACCCCGAATGAGCCCTACTTTTACCGTTGCATTGGTAGGCCACGTCAGCAGCGGCTTAGGAGTTGGCGGCGTTTTAATGTACATCTGTTGAAACGCCACTTCATGCCCCGTCGACGCCCAAGGCATATTTTCTTTCAGTTTCAGGCTTAAATTCAAAAAATATTCACCTCCTGTACCCCCTGGAATGGTAAACGGTATGGTCACGTTTTGGCTTTTGCCAGCGGCGGCCGTCAATGAAGCAATTTCACCTTGCTGAATTGGCCTTCCATTTTCGAGCAATTGCCACACCAATTTAAAAGGGCTAAGGCTTAGAAAATCGTATTTATTAATGAGCGTAACAGTCTGACTTTGGGGTGAAATCGTATCTTTTGGCGTAAATTTCACGTATTGATATACGTGCTTCACTTCATTGATTTCGGGTTGAGGTGTGCGGTCTGGATTCACCAGCCCATCGCCCGCATTGGCACCATCGATGTAATTGACATGGTTGACATACGAGCGTCCGTTTTTATCTTTAACGAACAATCCCTGATCAACCCAATCCCAGATAAATCCACCCTGCATCCGTGGGTGTTTTTCGATAACATCCCAGTATTCTTGCAAATTACCGACGCTGTTTCCCATCGAATGGGCGTATTCACAAATAATCAACGGTCGGCTCGGGTCTTTTTCAACCATTGCTTCCATAACCTTCACGGAAGGATACATCGTACCATTAATGTCGAAATTGGTGCTTGGTTGGTTAATCTCTTCAAATGTTTTGGGATAATTGGCCCGTCCTTCGTAATGAATAGGACGCGTAGGGTCAATCAACTTGATAATCTGCGCCATGTCCTGAAAATTGCTTCCCATCCCCGACTCATTGCCCAAAGACCAAATAATGATGGATGGATGATTTTTGTCGCGCTCTACCATGGCTTTGCCACGGGCAATAAACGCATCTTTCCAATCGGGATTATTGGCCAACACAATTCCTTTTTGTTGCCATAACTCATGGCTTTCAATGTTGGCTTCATCAATGACATACAAGCCGTATTCGTCGCACAGGTCGTACCAAAGGGGGTCATTTGGATAGTGAGAAGTGCGTACCGCGTTGATATTGTGTTGTTTCATCAACAAAATATCTTTTATCATAGATTCACGGCTGATTGTCCGTCCCGTATTGGGGTCAAATTCGTGCCGATTCACTCCTTTAAACATGACGGCTTTTCCATTGACCAACAACTGTCCGTTTTTGAGCGTCACCTCCCTAAAACCCACCCGGGCGCTGAGCACTTCCACCGTTTTTCCCTCACCATCCACTACCTGAATCACCAATTTATAGAGATTTGGCGTCTCGGCAGTCCAGCGTGCAGGCGATGTAATAGGCACATTGAGGGTCAGATAAGACTCATCTTTAGGATCCATCATCGGGACGTTTTTCACAAATTCCCCCTGAAAAATCCGCCCATCGGGGTCATAAAGTTTAAACTTGACCTGATATTTATCCTGAACTTGCGTCGAGAAATTTTTGACAAAAGCTGATACTTTAAGCGTACCATTTTGATAATTTTCATCCAAATCAGTGACCACATAATAATCTCTGACGTGAATTGTAGGCGCGGCAAACAAGTACACGTCCCGGAAAATACCCGAGATACGCCAAAAATCCTGATCTTCCAGATAACTTCCATCTGACCAATTGATGACCTGCACCGTTAGTTGGTTTTCGCCCGCTCTTAAATATTTTGTTACGTTAAACTCAGCCGGTGTCATGCCATCTTCGTGGTACCCTACCTGCAATCCGTTAACCCACACATAACAAGCGGATTGAACTCCCGCAAAATGCAAAAACACATCGCGGCCCTGCCAATTGGGAGCAATCGTAAACGACGTACGATACAGCCCCACGGCGTTGGTATCGCTCGTGATGCGGGGCGGTTTGGTCGGAAAGGGATGTTTTATGTTTGTAAAAATGGGGCGGTCGTACGCACGCCCTTCACGCGCACCCACCACCTGCCAATTGGAAGGAACGGGCAAATCATCCCAGCCAGAGATGTTAGTATTGACCTGAAAAAAATCACCTGGCACTTTGGAGGGGTGAGAAACCCACTTAAATTTCCACGTTCCGTTTAATGACTTAAAGAAAGGCGACGCCGCACGGTCAGATTTAAGCGCCGATGCTTCGTCGGCGTAAGGGATAATCGTAGTATGAGGCCGTTCGGTATTTCGGCTGATAACCGTCGGGTTTTCCCAGTCGGGCAAATCTTGAGCAAATCCAACACAAGGTAGTAAGAGGGATAAAAAAACGCTTAACTTGCGCATAAATCATTAGCGGGTTAAATTTTCCAGAACGCAACTCAGTTTCACAAAATAAAGGACTTTTGGCTGAACCAATAGAAAGACAACGAAAAAAGACGGCCGAATATTGGATAAAAACGACTTGCTTCTACGAATCGGTTCGGTGTTTTGGGCAGTTTCTGTTGAATTTTTAAGCCAATTTTACTCTAATAAACATTTTCGATTCATAAAAAATATACCATCACAAACCTCAGTCTATCATGCTTTTAGCCGTTGACGCAGGCAATACTGACACCGTTTTTGGAATTTGGCAAAATGAAGAATGGACGCACATCTTCCGTACGCGTTCACTGCCCGAAGAATCTCCGAATTATTTTGAAAGTAAATTACGGCTTCATTTTTTAGAGGCCGACTTAGCCTTGGAGAATATCACAATTACGGTTTTAAGCAGTGTGGTTCCGCCGCTGACACCCACCCTGCGTACCATGCTCTCCAACCTCTTTGGGGAGCCTCCTGTAGTGGTCGGGCCAGATATATACCCTGATTTAAAAGTGGAAATAGACCATCCGCACGAAATCGGTAGCGACCTCGTAGCCAATGCCGTGGCAGCTTTTACCAAATACAACCGAAATGCCGTGGTGGTGGATTTTGGTACAGCACTTACCTTTACGACCGTATCAGGAGATGGCCGAATTTTGGGCGTTGCCATCGCGCCAGGCCTGAAAACCGCCGTCAAAGCCTTGTTTTCCAACACCGCTCAGTTGCCCGAAGTACCGTTGAAATTGCCTGAATCAGCCATTGGAAAAAATACCACGCACGCCATTCAGGCGGGTATTTTGTTGGGTTATGAAAGTCTGGTGCGGGGTATGGTGACGCGCATCCGCCGCGAACTCGACGGAGATTGTATTGCGCTGGCTACGGGTGGTTTGTCCTCCATTATTGACACCTTACACGGCGAGTTTGTGGAAGTAAATCGGAGCCTGACGCTTGATGGACTGCGCATTATAGGTGAGAAAGTTAAACAAAAAAGTATATAAAACGGGGCGAAAGCTCGCCCCAAACCTCAAAATTTCACTTTATAGCCCACGCCAATCAGAAACCGATTTTCCTGACTTCCAATCAAGCGGTAATCGGTAAAGCCCGATATTTCCAGTTTATGGTGCTTATTGAGCGCAATTTCTACGCCCGCTTTGTTACGCATTTGGTCAAAACCGTTCCCGATTTCATAGAAAAAATCGGTAGAAATGTAAGGCGTAAAACGTGATTTATTGGGGTACGACAGTTCAAATTTATTACGGATGTAGCTGCTGCTATTTTCGGCCGCGCTTTCATCATCCTGAAACTGATTCTGGTAGCGCAGACGATAATCAAATTTCAATTTCCAAAGCTTATGATCATAAGCTAAATCAGCATAAAAACGATTGTACGAGCGGTATTCATATCCAGTTTTATCCTCATTTCTTTTACGTCGGGCTATGTAGCGATAATATCCGCTCACTTCCCAATGCTTGGTAAGCTTGTAGGATAAGCCGACTTCCCCCAAATACGCTTTTAAAACGGAAATATTGTCCGTAAAACGGGATTGTACATTGACGTTGGCCGACCATTTTTTAGTAATCTTTTTCTCCACTCCGACCCCCGCCCAAAGGCCAATATCGGCGGCTTGCGAATAGCCCACCATTGGTAAAACCAACAGCAACAATGAACCATAAACTCTTCTAAACCAACAACTTGACAATCCTTTGATAAGCGCAGGATTATTTCCTAAATTATGCATTTTCCAAAATATTTTCTTCGATTTTCTTTTCATTTTGGGCAGGAGTTTGATAATAAAAAATCATGATAAGGGCCGAATCTCTCAGAAAATCCATGGTTTGAATTTCTACACGGTGAATATTCAAACCCGTACGTGCCCGCAGGTCTTGAATCAATTCGGCACGCCGCTCGGGCAAAATCAGATCAATTTTGTCGTATTGCACAACTTTTGTTAACTCCCGTTTGATAAGCCAGTTGCCTTCCAAAAGCCACACACTCAGCACAATCATGCCATTGACCAAGCCCAATTCGTCCCAACTTCCTTTGATAATAGCGGAAATAAGCCCCAGCGAAATAACGATGAAAAGATAGGTCATGTCTTTGGCCGAAAGCCCTTCGGTGCGGTAGCGAAGCATCGAAAACACGGCAAATAACCCAAAGGCTGCCCCCATCGACATCTGCACTTTATTAAGCAAATAGGTAATGAGAAAAATGACCAAATTGAAACCAAAAAACGTCAGGAACAAGTCAGTACGACGGTAAAGTCGGTAATAAATCAGTCGGACCAAAATCGTGACCGTCAACAAATCAACCAACAAGCGTACAAAAAACTTTTCGGGAAGTTTATTGAACCATTCAAAGGTGTCGGCAGTGGCAAGCTCTTGGAGAAAAATCATTTTTTTATCGTTAGGTATCAGACAATGTTAAGCAGAATAATGACTATTTTCGGGCAAGGAAGTACATCGGGCATTTATTTTTAACACATGATTCAACTTTTCTTTAAACCGATTGTGTTTGACCGTTTTATTGAGACTAATAACGCCCAAGCAATACTTACTCAGGGAGCCTTCCCGCAATTGATACTTCTTCATTAAATCCAAAAATCGGGAGTGTTTTAGCGAATCTTGTTTTACTTCGGCTACCACCAATTGTTCATAACTTTTACGGCTTGCCTCATTGTGAAACGTCAAATTCAAATCCAGCGTTAAACGTTCAGCCGTCGTGCGGCTCACAAGGGTAATCCGGGTA
Organism: Runella salmonicolor; assembly: GCF_024158025.1. Taxonomy (NCBI): domain Bacteria; kingdom Pseudomonadati; phylum Bacteroidota; class Cytophagia; order Cytophagales; family Spirosomataceae; genus Runella; species Runella salmonicolor. Next base: position 171,552 of record NZ_JAMZEL010000004.1, on the reverse strand, counting down.
TAATCTACTCGAAGTACTGGCGTCAGTGTGGCGGGGTCAACAGGTGTTTGTAGGCTTATAAACGTGTTCGTTTCCTCGGTCAAGGTAGTATTGACGGGTCTTTGATTCAGCAAACGGGTCTTAATCGTACGCCCTTTATTATTCTTGAATTTTACTTCCGTAAAAATTGTGTTGCTATGAACATACTTACGTTGACGAATTTTATACCGATTCAATCGTCCTGCTTGATGGTCGTGGTAAAACCGTAAATCAGGCGTATCAAAGTAGAGCGTTTCATAATCACACATCCGATGCCCGTTGATTTCCAACAAACGATAGTAGGGCCGCAAATCCTCCAACAACGTAGGCAACATTTTTAAGGGAACCAAAAATTTGGCATCAGTACGGTTCATGAGTTTGACGCCGTCCATTTCGGCCAGCGAAATAGGATCATACAACCCTATTTTCTGTACAATAGTGGGGGTGAGGAATTGCGCTGCCATCTATTTTAAAAAGGTATTAACGGCCTGATTTCGCGTTGATACATGTTGTTTTAATGCCGTGAGAGCGGTGGCGAAAGCGGCGGTATTGGTAAGATTGGTATACGGTGCCACCTCTTTTTCTGTTCCATTGACGTACGGCGTAATCAGGTTGGTGTATTTATCAAACAACTCATTCATTTTGGCCGTCGTAAATACTTCATCCGCGAATGTTCTAACATATTGTTTGTACTTGGCATAATACACTGGGTCGGCCGCTACGTAGCGAATCAGCGGCCAGCCCGTACCGACTTCGGTCATAGCCAACGACACTGCCGCTCGCCCCCCGCCACCAGCACCGCCCGCATTTCCACCCCCAGTAGTACTTGTCATCGACATGTTATGGTCCCACGGAATCCAGGTGAGCTTATTGGTGGGTGAATTGTAAAGATAATAATTATGCGCCATAGCCCCGTAGGTATCCCAGTTGACAATCGTGTTGTTGATGGCCAAAAATTTCAGATAATGATCCACGTTGAACGTTTTCTCCAGATTGGCACGCCATTGAGCGGCATTCGTTGTGCGGTCTGTGCTGTTGAGGGCCGCCACAAATGCTTGTACATCACTGTAATCAGCAGCCGTTTCGTTGTTTTTCTTTTCAAATTGCGATTGCACAAACGTCTGAAACGTTGATTCAGGTTTGTAGATATTGCCTTTGTCTTCCCCAAATTGGTCTTTGACCATCGTGTCGTCAATGATTTCGACCATGGTATAGACGCCGCAATATTTAAGACCATCGCCAAAATTCAGATACACTTTATAAAAGGCCGTTCGGGCCGCTGCCACGCCACCCATTCTGAAAATATCCGCCACTACTTTCTCCCGAATAAGTGAATTATCAGAAAATGCTGGCGACATCGAAAGTTCCTTAAATCCATAAAAACGCTGATTATTGATTTCGGGATATTTATCTTCGTATTCATCCATTTTGAGACGAAACGGTAATTTATAAATTCCCGCTCGCCAAATAGACGAAAGGCTAGAATTGCCTTTGAGTCTGAACCCTACGTTGTTCCAAGCTTTTCCGTTAAATTTCATGGTAGTAGCCACATAAATGGGGTCTCCCGGAATAAGGTCCAACCCTCCGGCACCATTTCCCCCAGGAGGAACACCACCCAACATTCCGCCAGGAGCCATTCCTCCCTGACTCGTTCCGCCTCCTGCTCCAAAAGCCGTTCCGCTTTTGGTTTGCATATCGGCTTTGATGGCGGTCCAGTCGGCGGCCGTCATGGTGATTTCTAAGGTGTTTACTTGATTTTGCGGAAAAACAATGTCATAGTTGGGGGCTACATCATTACTGTGCGATTCGGTGGTCCAATCAGAATTGGCATTTTGCGGCACAAGGTCGGTGGTTTTATCCTTACAGGCCGAAGCTACCCATAACAGCGCAGCAGTAAGCAGCGTATAGTGAATTGATTTCATAGTAGTGTTTATTGGTGTTCAGGTATGTTTTGATGTATACGCAAGTTTTTGCGTCGTCGTTGCGAAAAACCTTATCACCACAGACACTTTCTGATGGTTATTTTCGACACAGCTTATCAGACCTATGCGTTGGAAGGTTTGGAATTGAAGATAATCAATTATTTATTGACGGTTTATAACCACCCTCAAAAAGGCATTTGGCCTATTTGTACTGAGAAATAGATAGAGAAGTTTACAAAATACAGAGCACTGCTTCAATTATGCAGGGTGCATCAGTCGTTCGTGGTAGCGTTGGATAAAATCAGCGTGCAAAACGCTAACGTGCCAGCAAAACAGTTCCTGTTTTGACGAAGTTAGCGCCCAAGGAATCGGTTATTTCAATCCGAAAAACGTACGTTCCCTCCACGGCTGGTTGCCCGTTGATGGTGCCATCCCAGCCTTCGAGAGCGTTGCTGGTTTCAAAAAGAACCTGTCCCCAGCGGTTATACACAATCATGCGCGACTTATCCACAAATTGACCTTTGGGAGCAAAAACATCGTTGACATTGTCGCCGTTGGGTGAAAAAACATCTGGAATAAACAGCAGCGCATTCTTCTTGAATACGTAATAGTTGGAGTAGCTGTTGCTGTTGCCGCCACCCTGCCCAAATCCTAAAATCCGGTACCGAAACAACTGCTGGTCAGAAACATTGGGCGAATAGCTGGTATTCACCCCCACTGGCACTTGGTCGTATGGATTGCCCTGTTCGTCCAGAATCTCCAGTTGATAACGATTAACGGGCACTAAAAATGGCGTTTCTGGCGTCCAGTCGATGGTTGAACCTGATTTGGAAGATAAATAAATGGAACAAAGAGGCTCGGATGGCTGCGAGCGATTGCCGCAGGAATTTTCGTACGCAATCCTGTAACAATAGGATTGCTGGTTGGGGTTCACGGCATTATCGACGTACGAAAGTAAGTTATCCAACGACGCCACTTCCTTAAAGTCTCCACTGCCGTTTTCTGTACGAAAGAAAATCGTTTTGAACTTAGCGGGGGTCGCTCCCGAAGCGGGAGGAGTAGCAAAAATGTTTATTTTCCCTTCATCTGCTACCGTAACAAACGCATTTTGAACCACCGTAGGAAACTCCGTAGAGATGGCCTTCACACATACCGATGGTGAAACCGACTCCGCTCCGCCCACCAATCGGACCGTTACCTGATAACAATATTGCTCTCCGCAGGTCACATTGGCATCGGTTTGGGTAGTATTGGTTCGCACACTTGCTCCGCCCAAACTTACCAGATTACGCGTAATACGATAACTCTGAAAATCGGCGGCGTTGGGATATTCTTTCCACGCGGCCACATTCTGGCGGTTTTCTGCTTTTACTTCTAAAGGCGTGGCACAAACTACGTTGGACGTTAAAGCGGCATTATTGGCACATCCATCGTTGGTATTCAGGCGGAAGCAGTACGTATCTTTCAGCGCATTTACGTCTCTGACCGTAATGGTCGCCGTGTCTCTTGTGAGGGTTATTTGCCCCGGAAGCCCCGTAAAAGCTCCGCTATTTTGGCTTACCTGCACGGATGTGGTCGTTCCCACTGGGGCTCTAATCAAGACTGCCACTGAGCCGTCGTTGTTTAGTGTTACTCTACGAATTGAAGTGGTTGACAGGTCTACATTATTGATAGCAATAGTGGCACTCGGAATCGAACAGCCTAACGATTGGCCTCCAATGCTCCCCGTAACAAAAACTGTTGCTAAAATGGTTGCTGCACTGTAGGAGTGCGTGTATACCCCAGGTTTTGAAACATTTTCTTTCACACCTCCCCAATCAATCGTAAATCCATCGTAGAGTTTGGTGGTGCTATCATCGGCAATAACGACTTGAATTTTTCGGTTACTACAGGCTCTGACGGTAAAATTAGGTGGTGAATACACATTTACAGTGCGACAAAAAACCGAGCCTGAGCCGTTACTGCCCAGTTGCAGTATCTTATAAGTACCTTGTTTGAGGTATTTATGGGTTGTGACATCTTCTGGTACATAAGGAGCTTTGAGAGGGCTTCCTCCTTTATAGTCGTAGATATACTTATAATTATCGCCTACCGTTTTTTCAACTTTGACGTCAAAAGGGGCGCAGCCATTGGAAGACCCAGCAACATTAAATCCACCCTGCGATACTCCCGCGGGGGGATTTGTACACCAATCCTCCTGTGCATATGAATCGACAAATAGAAATGTCAACAAAGCAAGTAAAAGATAGATTCTCATAGATTTGGTTATTCTTCTTTCGTTCCGTTCAAAGAACGTATCTTTGCGCACGGTTGTTTTAACTACACAACCATGCTCACAACAAATAAGCTCAAGCGGGTAATTAAGCATAAAACGTAATTTTTGACAAACTATTTTTTTACTTGATACATGGATAGCAATAATAATACCAATTCCATACAACTTGATAGAATTGAAGATGCCATTGCCGATATTAGGGATGGAAAAATTATCATTGTCGTAGACGACGAAGATCGGGAAAATGAAGGGGACTTTGTCTGTGCCGCCGAAAAAATCACCCCAGAAATGGTGAATTTCATGGTCCGCGAAGGACGTGGATTGATGTGCGCTCCGCTCACCGTAGAGCGCTGCGAAGAATTGGGCCTTAAAATGATGGTGGGTGATAATACCTCCACCCACGAAACGCCGTTTACGGTTTCGGTGGATTTGCTGGGCTACGGCTGCACCACTGGCATCTCCGCTTCCGACCGCGCCAAAACCATTCAGGCGCTGGTAAATCCCGCAACAAAACCCGAAGAATTGGGCCGTCCAGGACATATTTTCCCGCTTCGGGCTATGCCAGGAGGGGTATTGCGTCGTACGGGTCATACCGAAGCAACCATTGACTTTGCCAGACTTGCAGGGTTAAAACCAGCAGGGGTGCTCATCGAAATCCTGAACGAAGACGGAACCATGGCTCGTTTGCCGCAATTGCGTATTTTGGCCGACAAATTCGGAATGAAGTTGGTCTCTATCAAAGACTTGATTGCCTATCGCCTCCGCACCGAATCACTCATCAAACGTGAAATCGCGGTTGACATGCCTACCGAATGGGGCCATTTTGACATGATTGCGTACCGCCAGTTAAACACCGATGAACTGCACTTAGCATTAATCAAAGGTTCGTGGGAAAAAGACGAAACTGTGATGGTACGCGTCCATTCTTCCTGCGCCACGGGCGACATTTTCGGTTCGTGTCGCTGCGATTGCGGCCCTCAACTCCACGCCGCCATGCAAATGGTCGAACGTGCTGGAAAAGGGGTGGTATTGTATATGAATCAAGAAGGCCGGGGTATTGGTTTAATCAACAAACTGAAAGCCTACAAATTACAAGAAAACGGTTTGGATACAGTGGAAGCCAATCTTGCATTAGGGTTTAAGATGGATGAGCGTGACTACGGCGTCGGAGCGCAGATTTTGCGGGATTTGGGCCTAACCAAAATCAACCTCATTTCAAACAACCCCAAAAAGCGCGTTGGATTGATGGGGTACGGGCTCGAAATTGTGGACAATATTCAAATCGAAATGGCCGCTAATCCTCACAACGAGGATTATCTTCGGACCAAATACAACAAAATGGGCCACCGCCTGACGCAGTTCACGACCGTCAAAGAAGAATAATACGCCTGTTTTTCACAAACAAAAAGCGCCTTACTTGCTCAGTAAGGCGCTTTTTGTTTGTGTTTTTTTCACTTAAAACAACACCGCCCTAATCACCAGCGGGCTAGACGTTGGGTAGATGTTTTGAGTTCGGTCGCTTGGATTCACCAAGTTATTATAACTTAAATTATACAAAACAATCAGGTTAAAAGCCCTGACAAATCTCCCACCGATGGGGGTAGAATAAGAGGCTCCTACCATTGCTGAATTCAACCAAGTTCTTCTATAAATTTGGGAGGTAAAATCAGGATATTCTACATTTAATGATTCATATTCAGCATTTAAATTAATGCTTTCAAATATATTGAACATCCCAAAAAAACGGCCACCATAGTTATTTGAGTTAGTTTTAACCCTCGTATATGGATTCTTATAGCTTGAATAAGTGTAGCTAAGCCCACCTCCCAAAGACAAACGTTCGGTTACTTGATAACCTGCTATTGGTGAAACTCCGATACTTGTAAAAGTACCAAACGACAGCGGGCCGATACTGCCGCCCAAACGGATTTTATCGAGTGCTGAAGGGGGGCGTTGAGGGTCTTCGCTTTTGCGGGGCGGCGCGTCTAGCACCTTGATAGGGCCTTCATTCTGACGAACGGGCGGCGGGGGGGCATCAGGATTAGCCGTACTTTGGGCCGTTGCAGAATAGGTCAACAACACACCAAATGCGAGTATTAAATAAGTCTTTCTCATGGTTGTCTTTTCAAATAAATACGCTTATGTTACTATTACGTCAAAATCGAAAATTATGTTTCAAAACGAAGAATAAAGGTCGACTATTGCATGGTAAGCTCCTGGAAAACCACTTCTAGCGGCTTACCTTCGTTTTGCAAGTCCTTCAGGGAGCGGTCGGCCACTACCTGCCCACGATTGATAATCACGACCCGGTCACAGATCGCTTCTACTTCCTGCATGATATGAGAAGAAAACAAAACCGTTTTTTCTTTGCCCACGGTTTTAATCAAGTTGCGAATTTCTACCAGTTGATTGGGGTCCAAGCCCGTCGTGGCTTCATCCAAAATCAAAACGGGTGGGTTATGAATCAACGCCTGCGCGAGTCCGACGCGTTGGCGATATCCCTTAGACAATTGGCCTATTTTTTTTCGTTGTTCAACCTCCAACCCACAGATTTCAATCATTTCGCTCACCCGCTTCGTCAGGGTTTCGCCTTTTAAATGATATAAAGCCCCCACAAATCGCAAAAATTCCTTGATGTACATGTCGGTATAAAGCGGATTGTGCTCGGGCAAATACCCGATACTACGGCGTACATCCATAGAATGTTGCATCACGTCAAAACCGTTGACTTCCACCTGACCGCTTGTGGCGGATAGATAGCAGGTTGTGATTTTCATCGTTGTTGATTTCCCGGCCCCGTTTGGCCCCAAAAATCCGACGATTTCGCCACGACTAACGTCAAAACTTACGTCATTGACGGCCTTCTGACTGCCGTACACTTTGGTTAAATGTTGAATCCGAATGGACATGATTTTCTAGAATTGGGGCGAAAATACAAAATTCTCGCGTAGGGTCTTGTATCTTTGTCAGCAGGAAAAATTGCAGTTTGAATGTCCGAAGGATAATATCCTCTTTTTAAGGAGTTATACCAAGCGAATAACATTTAACGGAAAACGTTTTATGAGATTGTCTATACGTGTTGAGTTAGTACTGATTTTGCTTTTAGTTTTGGTAAAAAACGCCCTTTTTGCTCAGCTGCCCACCATTGTCACCAACAACGTCAGCGGAGCTATGGCCTGTGCGGGTACTACCATACCCGTGTCGTTTGTTACATCCAACCTGACCACGACCAATCGGCTGTTTATTGTTCAGCTTTCCAACGCTGTCGGTGCTTTTACCAACCCAACCTCCATAGGCACTGGTACCAGAAGTCCCATTCAGGTGACGCTCCCCGCAAGTACTTTAGGCGGAGACTATCGCCTGCGCGTAATTACCGACACAACGGGCGTGAGCTACACACCATCTGCGGTCTTTATGATGCTCAAAGCACCGACCGCTTTTTTGAGTGGTGATACCAGCATCAACGTAGGCGGTACGGCCCAATTATCTATTGCATTTACAGGCAACGGCCCCTGGACGTATACCTTTACCAATACCAACACCTCGACTACCTCAATCAACCCACTCAGAGGATTAGTGCAACCCACTGTTTCAACCACCTACGCGCTACAATCCGTCACCAATATTTGTGGTCCTGGCATAGTATCTGGCAGCGCACGAGTCACGGTTTTTCCTCGCATTACCACAGATTTCACCGCCACAAGTTTGTGCGCAGGTGCTGCCGTAACGGTTCCTTTTACCGTTACGGGCGCTTTTGCTAGCCCTGGAGTGACGTATACTGCTCAGCTTTCGAACGCCGCTGGAAGTTTTCTCTCGCCCACCACCCTCGGCTCAGGCACTGCCAGTCCTTTGAATGTAACCCTACCCACCAACTTGGCAGCAGGGAATTATCAGGTTCGCGTTATTGCGAGTTCGGTGGCTACGTATGTCAGCAGTAACGCATTTACGGTCAAACCCTTACCTACCGCAACCCTCAGTGGAACGGCCGCTGTGGGTATAGGAGACACCACAAGTTTAAGCATTGCGTTTACGGGTGATGCACCTTGGACCTACCAACTTGCCTCTGGCTCCGCAACGACAACTTCTACTAACCCCACGAAACTCGTTGTTAATCCCACCGTAACCACAAACTACAGCTTGGTGTCGGTCAGCAACGCTTGCGGCGCAGGAACGGTTTCAGGAACCGCTACCGTCACGGTAGTACCTAAAATCAGCGTAGCAGATGTCGCTTTGGGTGGGGTCTGTGTCGGAACCAACGTAAGTCTTCCTTTTTTGGTAACGGGAACGTTCACCACGCCAGTTACATACACCGTACAGCTTTCGGACGTAGCCGGGAGTTTTGCCACGCCGCGCGTCTTAGCTTCCGGAGCGGGTAGCCCCATCACTATTAGCATTCCCTCCAACGTTGCGGCAGGCACTGGATACCGTTTGCGCGTAGTGGCGAGTGCAGCCGCCTCGTCTATCAATAGTCCAGCCTTTACGATTCGAGCGCGCCCTAGTGCCGCTTTGAGCGGCAGCTCAACCGTTAATTTCGGAGAAACAGCCTCCCTCACACTCAATTTTACGGGTGAAAGTCCCTGGACATTTACCCTTTCTGATGGCAGCACTTCCACCGCAACCCAAACCCCTTTTACGGTCAATATCACACCCACCCAAACCGCAACCTATGTGGTAAGTTCGGTTCGAAACGTATGTGGGGAAGGTACCACATCGGGCAATGCGTCCGTCACCGTTATTCCGCGTTTGCTGACCGAAAATCCAAGTACTGCTATTTGTTCGGGAAAAGACGTCGAAATCAAGTTTACAGTTGGTGGCGTATTGTCGGGCACGACTGGTTTTCAGGTGCAACTTTCTGACAGCGTGGGCGCATTTACCAACCCAGTGCTGATAGGCACTGGCACCCAAAGCCCAATCATTGCTTCTATTCCTGCCACTACACCCGTAGGTGGTAGCTATCGCATCAGGGTAATTGCCACGGGAGGCTCAGCCATCACCTTGGTACCTACCAATGCTTTCTTTCTGGGGCGGCGTCCTGGAGCGGTTTTAAGCGGTGGGGGCACAACACCACTCAAGCCGGGAGAAGATGTTTTTTTGGTCATTCAGTTTAGCGGTGATGGCCCCTGGACGTACACTTTATCAGACAATACCACTGGCACCACCTCTATCAGCCCCGCGTTGCTGACCGTTGCTCCGCAATTGCCCACCACTTACACCCTCAAATCGGTGAGCAATACCTGCGGTACTGGGAATGTTTCGGGAAGTGCGTTTGCCAACGTGATTATCACCAGCATCACCGACCTCATCAAAAGCGGCATCAATTTTTATCCTAACCCTATATCCAAACAACTTAACGTCAGCATCTCTAATACTGCCGCAACCGAATGGCAATTGGTGGATAATCAGGGAAGAATCTTAAAAAGTAATCGTTGGGAATCTCGCCCCACGTATGAAGAAACCGTAGACACCCATTCATTTCCTGCTGGTGTTTATTTTATGAAGGTAAAAATAGACGACCGTTGGTTCAGCACAAAAATGGTGAAAGAATAAGTAAATGAATCATATATTGAGAGGTTAAAGGTTTTTGGGTTCTTATGTTGAATTTAGCCACCTTAACCTTTAACCTCTCTAATGCTTCCCTATGACTGGTGCTCTTTACGGAGCAAGTCATTGACGGTTTTTACGGGGTTGAACGTAATCAAAGGTACTTCTACAAATACCGTGTTCCAATCAGACATGGAGCCGTTCCACAATCCCGGCAACTCCTGTGCTTTGAGGTCTTTACCGTCTTTTGATTTTTGGGTGATGAATCCCGTATTAATGTCTACGTATTTCATCAATTCAAATTTTTTGCCTTTGTAGCCTCTCAACGAGCACACCAAATCGACGGGGTTGAAGTGGGTAGCAGTATCAAACAGGGCCTTTTGGGCCGCATCTGTCATGTCAATCTGCGCTGACTCAACCACTTGGAGCGAAGTAGTTCCGTCGGGGTTGCTCGCCCAAAACGGCCCACCGCCAGGTTCTCCCACGTTTTGTACCATACCGCACAGACGGAATGGACGATCCAGTTTTTGTTGGAAATAGGCTAATTTCTCCGCCGAAGAAAACGCTTCAAATCCTGCGGGAGGTAATGTAAACAAGGTTTTTTCAAAATAGTGGGTCAACTCTTCCAGCAGAGCATCGCTGGTTTCTCCGTTTTCGATCCGTTTCTGAAAATCAAAACCTTGTTGACGGTAGTTCAACAACAAAGCCCCCAGCACTTTCTTGTACGTAAAGGTGGTTTCTTTCAGACTATCAGGAACAACGTTGTCAATATTTTTGATAAAGACCACGTCACCGTCTTGTTCGTCGAGGTTGGCCAACAACGCCCCATGCCCAGCTGGACGGAACAACAAACTGCCATCGGCATTGCGGAAAGGCGTATTGTCTAAGTTGACCGAAATGGTATCTGTCGACGGTTTTTGTTCGGAGAAACTAATATCGTAAACCACCCCAAACTTATCCTCATAAAGCGGTTTTACGGCATCAATCAAGGCTTCAAAACGGCTCCGGTGCTCTGGCGAAACGGTAAAATGAATGCGCACTTTCCCCCCCGAATTTGCATAGTTTGTGCCTTCAATCAAATGCTCTTCTACGGGCGTACGGGCCCCGTCGGGATAGGCATGAAATTTCAGGAGTCCTTTGGGTAAGTTGCCGTAATCCAGCCCCTTGCCCGTAAGCAGATAATCCGCAATCTTCCGAAATTCTCCCGCGGCCATATCGGCTTCAATGGCTCCGCCCTCCGCGGCCATGATGGTTTGTAGATCTTCAAAAAAGGCAAAATCGCGCAAGCGTTCGCTAAACTCAACGATGGATTTATCGCTTTTGCCTTCATCCTTGAACGCAAACAATGCCTTAAACATACGCGTAGCGGCGCCCGAAGCAGGAACAAATTTCAACAAAGACACTTGGTCAGCCTGCGCGTCAAACGCCTTCACCAATGCCTCCAATTCGTTTTCTTCGACCCGTACAATTCCATCCCCTACGGTAGCCGCTTTGAGCACTTTGAGATACGGAAAACCGTTAACAAAATGACTGATTTGTTGTTGAATAGTTTCGATTGGAATGCCCTGTTTGGCAATTTGCTGATAATCTTTTTCCGTAAACATAATTTTATAAAAGGGTTGAATAAAATCTTACACAATAAAGGGAATACAGGTCAAAAACCACTTGTAACTTGGGTTGAAAGTAAAAAATATTTCTCAAGTTGACGACCGCTTGATAAAAAAACCGTTCACAAATAATTTTCCGTCGTACCTTTGTGCAAAAAAACACCCATTATATGTCTACCCCATCTGAACATTCGAGAAACATCGTGATGGTTCCCTGCGCCATTTTCGAAAAAGATGGGCAATTGTTTGCCGCTCAACGCAGTAGTACCATGTCGTTACCGCTTAAATGGGAATTTCCGGGCGGAAAAGTGGATGAAGGTGAATCTGAAACCGAAGCCCTTCACCGCGAAATCATGGAAGAATTGAGCATCGAAATTGAAATCGGGGCCCGCCTCGCTCCTGCCTACAAAGAAGACCCCACCCGTAATCGTATTATTTGTTTGGTGCCTTATATCTGTCGCATGACCAGCTCGCCCGTCATTCTTACCGAACACGCGCAGTACAAATGGGTACGAATCGACCAACTTTCAAAAGTAGACTGGGCTGATGCCGATTTGGAAGTGATTGATACATACCTCAAATACAAAGAACAACGAGCCCTTTGTTGGAATAAATCAAAGGTTAGAGTTTAATCAGTTTTCTGACAATCGTTTGTTCACCCAGCGAAATTCGCAAAACGTAGGTTCCCGAAGGCAATTCTACGACGTCTATCTCAAAACTGCTCCGCTGGCTTTTTCTTATACTCCCCTCTTTCACCATTCTGCCATCTACATTTACCAACTCCCACATCAGCGATTGGCTTTGCGGAGTATTCACTTCTACCTTCACTTTTGTTTGGGCGGGATTAGGAAATATTTTTATCTTGTTTTCTTCTTCCTGCACGGTGCCTGTAATAATCACCTTCACCAAAGCACTTCCGCTCACCACACCTGCGCCGCATACATTCGTGACTGATTTTAAGGTATAAACCGTGGGAACGGTCGGAGAAACCGCCACGGTAAAAGGGGAAAAATCGACGGTATTCGTTGAATTATCGGAAAGTGCGTAGGTCCAGGGTGGTGTGCCCTCAAAGCGTAAGGTTAATGAAGCCCGCTCTTCAAATTTAATGGCAGTATCACCGCTGATGGTGGCCGAAGCACGCTGACGTATGGCAAATACCCCCGAAGGTGCAACGTTGGCAGAGTTATTATTCTCAGCAACGATACGAATCCGATAGCCTGTTCCAAGGGTTGCTGAAAGTGGGATGGTGACTTTGACGGGACTTTGGCTACCCGAACCGATAAGCGTTGGTGTAGAAAAATCACCATCTTTGTTTGACAATTGGGCTACGTAATTCACTGCTGTTTCAAATTGCCCCACCTGCGCAAAAGGCACATCCAACGATGCTCCGTTGCACACAGTGACCGTAGTGGGTAAAGTTGTTTCGATACGCGGCACTACCACAACGCGGGCATTGCCAGTGGCAGAACCGTCGCCGCAGGCATTTGTAAGAGCAGAAAAGGCATAGAGCGTGGTTTTCAAAGGATTAACCGTCAACGACAACGGATTAGCGGAGGTAGTACCGCCCGTGTTGTCAGAAAGACGATAAGTCCAAGGGGCTGAACCTGTAAATGTCAGCGTAATATTTGCGGTTTTGCCAGCGTCGATGGTTGCATCTCCCTTCAGCGTGGCGGTTGCTTTTTGACGCACGCTAAACGCCGCCGAGGGTGTATAATCAAACCCCTGTGCGTTGGCAACGACCCTTATTTTATAACCTTCTCCTGCCAAAAGATTTGCGGGAATATTGACAGTGAGTGATGTTCCACTGCCACTACCCAATGCAATGGGCTGCTCAAAGCTACCCATTGCATTCGACAATTGCACGGTATAGGTCCATTTGGCGGCGTCGGTATTGGTAACCGAAAATGGCACCGTCAATGGGTCCCCGCTACAAACAGTTTTAAGGGTTTCGGTCGTAATTTTGGGGCGGGGAAATACCTCAATTTTGAAACGGTCTTCCAAACATCCAAGGCTATCGCGTACGATGATGGTCGTATCACTCAAAAGCATCAGTTCTTTGGTGTGTTTGCGACTGCCATCTGGCCAGAAATAGCTACCTTTCCACGATGGCGCCAGTTTTACTACTTCACCATGTCGGGCTTTCAGCTCGGTAATTTTATTCACATTCTTGTAGATGGTAAATTGGTCATGAACAATTTGGTCTGAACCTAACCAATTAAATTCCAAACGGTTGTCTTCTACATCAATGTACGCTGACCCGCCAACCGTCGCATTTTTAAAAGGCATCGCGGGATGAGGTATGCCATTGAAACCATTGTTTTGACCCGAAGAACCCACGACCGCGTAGATAACCCCTTCCGTAGCGGGATTTTTGATATAGGCGCAAGAATTAGGCGACCCATCATATCTACCCGACGACGTATTGACAACGTGCCTCTGGGCATCAAATGTGCTCGAATGTTCGGTATGCCCCCGCATCAATTTTGAGCGTTCGTATAAATGACTATGCCCACTCAATACTAAATCAACCTTATACCGCTCCAAAATAGGCGTCAAGTTTTTGTGAATTTGGACAAGTTCATTTTCAGCATCTGAGTCGTGCGAATTTTTTGTATACGGAGGGTGGTGAAACATCACAATCGTCCAAGGCTGTTTATTGGCGGCTAAATCCTTCTTCAACCAAGCTACCTGCGGGCCAAGCGTATCGTAGAGTCGGTACTTTCCTTCTTCTATGCCATAAGAGTCTAACCCAACAAAGTGAACATTGGCGTAATCGAACGAATAGTACATCTTGGTCCCCGACGGCACCCCTCCAGCTTCTCCATTTTGAGCGAAGGAGAAAATGTTGAAGAAGGCGACTTCCCGCTTGGTTTGGTCTCCCGAATAATACTCATGATTGCCCGGAATAGCCCACAATACGTTGTTTTTCAGAAAGTGATTTTGATAGATATTGAAGAAATTATTCTGGAATTCCTCTTCAGTTCCTGTGCCATAGGCGTTATCACCCAAGAGAAGCACCAAATCCGTAGCTCGATTATTTTTTTTGATGAAGTTCATGTACGAATCACGCACACTCAGCTGATTGGGACTGCCACTACCCATATCGCCCATGGTCCAAATACGTATTTTTTGTTTGCTACCAGCAGGCGCGGCGGTTTTGAAATAATAATCATTGCCACTTCCCTGCACACCACTAGTGGTACCCACCGAATAGAAATAAACCGTATTAGGCTGTAAATCAACCAATTTTACTTCATGCTCGGTAGTAACGGCTTCATCAACAGCGGTACGGTTTAGCTGATCGACAGTAAGTCCAAAGTTAATTTTACTATTGGTAGGAACATCTGTTCGCCACCGTATTACGATACTCGTGGGAGTCCCAAGTTGGAGATAAGGCCCTCGAACGATTTTTTGACCCCAAATTTCTCTTGCCCCCACGGTCACAAGAACTGCGATAAGAAAAGTTTTACACCACGAATACATCATAAAGTAGGATTGGCATGAAAGAGTAGACAAAAATGCACATTTTTTCACTAATTTGGTCTCCCAATTCTCAACCCTTTTTTTTCATGAAAACAATCAAAATGGCCTTTGGCTTTTACGTGCTGTTATTCTTCTGTATTTCAGCTTGCAAGACCTCCCCTGAACAAACAAAAGTGTTTACCCAAGCTGATTTTCCAGCACCTCCCAAAGCCCCCAAAAAACCGCAAATATTTACCAATCACGGCTACCAACGCTCCGACGATTATTTTTGGCTCAAAGACAAATCTAACCCCGAAACCATCGCTTATCTAAAGGCTGAAAACGCCTACGCTGACACCGTGATGGCTAGTACAAAGGGGCTACAAAAAACGCTTTTTGAGGAAATGAAAGGGCGTATCAAAGAAGAAGACCAATCTGTTCCATCCCTCGACAACGGCTACTATTACTACTCCCGCCAAGAAAAAGGCAAACAATACAGCATCAATTGCCGTAAAAAAGGCAGTTTAGACGCTCCTGAAGAGATTATTCTAGACCAAAACAAAATGGCGAAGGGCAAACCCGCTTTCATTTTTGGTGGTTTTGAAATAAGCGACGACAATAACATAATGGCGTACGTCAGCAATACCACCGGCTCGTATGCGGAGTATGAACTGAAATTTAAAGACCTCCGCACGGGGAAAGAATTGCCCGACAAAATAGCCCGCATGGCCGGTGGTATTACTTGGGCAGCAGACAACAAAACTGTTTTTTACAACGTCCCCAACGCAGCATTACGCTCGCACCGTATTTATAAACACGTATTGGGCAATCCAAGCGACGCCCTGGTTTACGAAGAGAAAGACGAATTGTTTAACGCCTACGTGGGTCGTTCCAAAACGAAAAAAATGATTGCCATTTACGCCACGAGTTTTACAAGCTCGGAGGCCTATCTGCTCCCCGCCGACCGCCCCAACGATGCATTCAAGTCATTTTTGCCCCGTCAGAAAGACATTCAGTACGGAATTGATGATTATCCTGATCGTTATTTCATCACTTGGAAAGACCCCCAAAACAAAAACCAAAAGGTGTATGAAGCCCCAAAACAGGGTTATGAAGACCGCTCCAAATGGAAAGAAATCATTGCTCACGACCCGCAAGCTAAGATTGAAGGAATCGAAGTCTTTGAAAAATACATGGTCGTCACTAAGCGCGTCAACGGATTACTGGAAATGAATGTGCGAGAAATCGCCAGCGGAACTACCAAAACCGTCAATTTCCCCGAACCCGTCTACACCGCCTACTCCAACGGCACGCCCGAGTTTACTTCCACTAAATTTCGTTATTCATACACGTCTCTCAACCGCCCGACCACCATTTATGACTACGACATGGTGACCAACCAAGCCACAAAGCTCAAAGAGCGGGAAGTACCGAGTGGTTTTAATGCCGACGACTACGAGGTAAAACGCCTGTGGGCCGTCGCCAAAGACGGGGTAAAAGTACCGTTGTCGATTGTCTACAAAAAAGGCATGGAATTAAACGGGAGCAATCCTTGCCTGTTGTACTCGTACGGCTCGTATGGGTATTCAACCGACGCCAATTTTAACGCCAATGTATTTAGTCTGGTAAACCGAGGTTTTGTGTACGCCATTGCCCACATACGCGGCGGCTCGGATTTGGGAGAACAATGGTACGAAGACGGAAAGTTGCAGAAGAAGATGAACACGTTCACTGATTTTGTTGCCTGTGCCGAGCATCTAATCAAGGAAAAATATACCTCTTCCTCAAAACTCGCCATCAACGGCGGCAGTGCAGGTGGGCTTCTGATGGGGGCCGTCACCAATTTACGTCCCGATTTATTTAGAGTAGTGGTGGCCGAAGTTCCCTTTGTTGATGTCATAAACACCATGCTGGATAGCAGTTTGCCCCTCACCACGCAAGAATATGAACAATGGGGGAACCCCAATGTCA
This sequence comes from Runella salmonicolor, assembly GCF_024158025.1. Classification (NCBI taxonomy): domain Bacteria; kingdom Pseudomonadati; phylum Bacteroidota; class Cytophagia; order Cytophagales; family Spirosomataceae; genus Runella; species Runella salmonicolor. The sequence continues at coordinate 154,756 of NZ_JAMZEL010000004.1, read as the reverse complement.
AAAAAGACTACGACTACATGATGACGTACTCTCCTTATGACAACCTTAAAAAAGCCAATTATCCCGCTATTTTGGCCACTGGCGGGCTGAATGACTCTCAAGTAGGCTTCCATGAACCAGCCAAGTGGGTTGCCAAACTGCGCGACCTCAAAACTGACAACAATATTTTGTTGTTGAAAATCAACATGGATTCGGGCCACGGCGGAGCCACAGGGCGGTTTGACTATTTGAAAGAAGAGGCATTTAATTTTGCGTTTATTTTATCTCAAATGGGAATTTCAAACTAACATCTTTGTATATAAATGATGGAGGTAAGCACTCTTTTCCACCTCACATGTATACCAAAATCATGTATTTCACCCATAAATTACCAACATTCATCCTCAAAAGCATTGACAAAAAAGCATAATTTCCGAATTTGTGAAGTAGACTATCTCTACTCAACGATTTGAATAAGTCTCCCCGGCAAAGATGTCATTCCTTTGTCGGGGTTTTATAAATTTTTCACCGCCCCGCATTTTATCCCACTATGAATCGTCTACTGATTTGGGCTTGTATGAGTCTGTTTGTTAGAACGTTATGGGCGCAAAGCGTCGCTGTTCCCGACAGCCTTTTACGCGCCCCTTATGATTCTCTAAAAATCCGTTCGTTAGCCAACCTATCCCAAAACTTTATTTTCAGTGGTGATTTCGACAAGGCAAGCGCCTACCTACAAGCGGCGGTTAAAATGAACAAAACCGTACGTTCCAAATTTTGCGAAGCGGATATTATTTCTCACTATGGGCTTTTCTATCTGCACCAACACGATACCCCCAAGGCCGTTGAGCATTATTTAAAAGCGCATGAGCTTTTTGACCGTCATGCGTTCTACCGAGGCGCTTTTCTGAGTATTCATAAAGTCGGGTATGCCTATTTCAACGAGCATGAGTTTAATCAGGCCGAAAAATATTACCAAAAAACGCATCAGTACTACCTAGCCCATGCGGCCAAACTCCCCAAGAATTTCTTAGCCTATGTTCTTGAAAGCTTTGCAGCAGTAGAAGGAAAACGACAAAACCACGAGAAAGCCCTAGTCTTCAATGAACGAGCCTTGGAAATTTACAAACATGAAAACGACGACGAAGCCTATTTTTCAGGCATGTACAATTACGCCCTTAAACTGGCACATCTAAAACGCACCGATGAGGCAGCTGCCCGTTTTAGTGAGATAGCACAGTATGCCAAAAAAGCAAAAGACAATTATTTGGAAATGTACGTTCAGAAAGGTCTTTGCGAGGTGTACCTTACCATCAATAACCCCGATGAAGCCATCAAAGTGGCAAACTATGGCATCGCGCTTTCTAAAAATCAGTCCGAACAAAAAGAGCATCAAAAGGACTTTCACCAGTTTCTTTCACGAGCCTACGAGCAGAAAAAAGATTTCGAGCAGGCACTTTCCTACTATCGAAGTGCCGTAGCGCTGAATGACAGTGTGCGGGACAACGAAAAAAAGAAGGCCATTGCCAAAATTGAAGCCGAATTTCAAACCAAGCAAGCGCGTGAGGCGGCCATGATTAACGCCTTCAACCAGCGAAAAATAGCCGAGACGCAGCAACGGTTCCAAATAGAGCAAGCCGAGTATTTGGCCATGCTCAACGTCCAAAAAGAAAAACAGTTGGCCTTCATCAAAGCACAGTCGGAAGTTGAAAAAACCCGGTCGATTGCTGAAATCAGCACAAAATACGCGACTGAACAAAAGGAAACGAAAATTCAGCAGTTAAACTCAGAAAATCAGAGTAAAACACGCCAAATGCAATGGCTCGCGGCTGGAATGGGGGTATTGGCACTACTGTTGGGCGGGATGATTTTTCTTTACCAAAAAGTACAAAAACAAAATATTACGCTTGCCACTCAACGCAATCAGCTAACTACCCAAAACCAAACCATCAGCGAGCAGTCCAATAAACTGGAATTGATGATGAAAGAACTCCACCACCGGGTAAAAAATAATCTACAAATCGTGTCCAGCCTGCTGAATCTACAAACCTACAACCTCGAAGACAAAAAAGCCGTACAGGCGATTCGAGAAGGGCAGCAGCGCATCGAGGCCATGTCGCTTATCCATCAGAGGCTCTACCAAAAAGAACACCTCACTACGATAGACATGCGGGAGTACCTAAGCAACCTTGTCGAAAGCATCATGAAAACGTACGGCCATACCCCTGAGGATTTTGACCTTACGTTAGACATTCAGGAGCGCGAACTGGACGTAGAACTAGCGATGCCCATTGGACTCATTGTCAATGAATTAGTAACAAATTCGTTCAAATATGCCTACCAATCAACCCATCATCCGTCGTTGACCGTATCCTTAAAGAATGACAACGGAATTCTGTTGGATGTGCGCGACAACGGCCCTGGCATCGACCTTGCCACGTGGGAAGGTCGCAAAGGTTCTTTCGGCAAAAAACTGATAAAATCGCTGTCGGAACAACTGGGTGGCGAAGCACAGGTTCAGAACGACAACGGCACTTGGTATCATCTTCATATTCCGAGTACACGCCTAAAAACAGCGGCTTAATCAAAAAATATCTATCGCCTTACCTACTCACTTCTGACTATTTAACCCACTATGCATTCTATCAAAATCCTGATTGTAGAAGATGAAGCCGTTGTTGGGCTTGATTTGGAGGCGCGCCTAGAAGCCGAAGGATACGAAATCGTGAATGTGGTAAATAACGGCCCTAAGGCGATTGAAGTGTATAAATCCCAACAAGTAGATCTTATTTTGTGCGATATTAAGCTGATCGGCAACATGACGGGCATTGAAGCCGTTCAGGAAATGATTGCGTTTCGGGAAGCTCCCGTCATTTACCTGACCGCCCAAGCCGACCGTTCCACCATAGAAGCTGCCATGAAGACTTATCCTTCGGCCTATATTACGAAGCCTTTTAATAACGAAAGCCTTAAAATTGCCATTGATTTAGCCATCAACAACTTTGCACTTCGCGCTCAAAATCAGCCGTTTACCAAAGAAAAAGAAGATCCAATAAAACCTTTGCATCCAACCCCCAAACTGCCCGACCGCGAAACCATCCTACAAATCAATGACTACGTTTTCATCAAAGAGAATTATAAGTTTCAGAAAATACAGTTGAACGATATTCTATTTTTTGAAGCCGACAAAAACTACACAACCATTCATACCGAGTCCCGAAAAATTGCCCTGCGCCTCACCCTAAACACCGTTTTGGAACGGCTTTCCACCACCAAATTTATCAGAGTGCACCGTTCGTACGCCGTCAATATTGACAAAATTGATTCTTTCGATGAGCACGACCTCAACATTGGCAAATTTCAAATCCCTATTGGCCGGAGCCATAAGGAAGACTTTATGAAGTATTTTCTGTTTCGATAAATACAAAAAAGGGATGATTTAACCGACTGTCAACGCCGTCAAATCATCCCCTGATTGTTGTATTTTGGGCCGCTTAATTGGCCACTTCAATTTTTACCTTCAATAAAAATTCGTCGATTTCTATCTCGGTGGCGGAGCCGTTCAAATCAGCGACCAAATCCAACGAAACCGCCTGTACTTCCTGGCAAATGTAATCTTTGTTGGACGTCACGGCTTCGGCCAATTCGGGACTGTTGTCTTGCACCGTAATTTTGATTTTATCGGTCACTTCAAAACCGCTGTCTTTGCGTAGATTTTGAATACGATTGACCACGTCGCGGGCCAGACCTTCGCGGCGCAGCTCTTCCGTGATGGTCACATCAAGCGCCACTGTCAGGCTTCCCTGACTTGCCACCAGCCAGCCTGGTACGTCTTCGGCAATGATTTCGACGTCGTCGCGGAGCAGTGAAAAATCTCCTGACACAAGTACGCCTTCTTTTTCAATCACCGAAATATCGGCGGCGCTCAGTCCGTTGATGATGGCCGCGACTTCCTTCATTTTGGGACCGTATTTAGGCCCTAATGCTTTGAAGTTAGGTTTGATTTTTTTCTTCAAAATTCCGCTGTCATCGCTCACAAACTCAACGGCTTTCACGTTTACTTCCGACATAATGATGGGCGTAACGTGCTCAATCTGTTCCCGTATTTTTTCACTCAATACCGGAATCAATACTTTCGACAGCGGCTGACGCACCTTGATTTTGTTGCCTTTGCGCAACGAGTGCACCAACGAGCAAATATCCTGCGCCAACTGCATCGACGCTTCCAAATCCTTGTCTACCCAATATTCATCGTAAGTATGCCAATCCGTGAAATGTACCGATTCGTGCTTGAATGGTGTATTTTTCTCAATGGATTCTTCGCGAACATGGTCCGTGAGATTCCGATACAGCCATTCGCCAAAAAACGGTGCAATTGGCGACATCAACTGCGCCACCGCCGCCAAACAGTGTTGTAGTGTTTCATAGGCGGCCCGCTTGTCGGTCGTCATTTCGCCCTGCCAGAACCGCCGGCGGCACAAACGCACGTACCAGTTTGACAAATCATCGCACACAAAATCCTGAATCAAACGCCCTGCTTTTGTGGGGTTATAATTATCAAACTGCTCGGTGACGTCTTTCACCAAACTAAACACTTTTGAAATAATCCAGCGGTCAAGCTCCGACAATTGCTCTTTCGGCACGCGGTTAAACTGCTCAATCTTATAACCGTCTAAGTTGGCGTAAAGCGCAAAGAAGTTGTAGGTGTTGAACAACGTACCAAAAAATTTACGCTGCACTTCTACCACTCCGTCGATGTTGAACTTGAGGTTGTCCCACGGCTCTGCGTTGGTAATCATGTACCAGCGTGGCGCGTCGGGACCGTATTTATCGATGGTCTCAAACGGGTCAATACCATTGCCGAGGCGTTTCGACATTTTGTTACCGTTTTTATCCAATACCAAGCCCGTAGAAACGACGTTTTTGAAAGCAACCGAATCAAACAAAAGCCCCGCGATGGCGTGTAGCGTAAAGAACCAGCCACGCGTTTGGTCAACACCTTCGCTGATAAAATCGGCGGGATACGAAGTAAGCGACTCATTGGCCGCCGTACCACCCATACTTTGGGGGTATTTATCCAAGTTCTCAAACGGAAAGTGGAACTGCGCGTAAGGCATCGCACCCGAATCAAACCATACATCGATGAGGTCGGTTTCGCGGGTCATTACTTTGCCAGCATCCGACACCAAAAAGATTTCATCCACGTAAGGACGGTGTAAATCAAAGGCTTCGGTTCCTTTTGACTGAAGGAATGACTCATTTTTAGCCCGTTGCTCATCCGTCAAAACACCACTTGCCAAGGCTTTTTCAAGCTCAACGGTCAACTCTTCTACGGAGCCAATGCACTTTTCATCACCTTCCTCATTGCGCCAAATCGGCAAAGGAGTACCCCAATAGCGACTACGGCTGAGGTTCCAGTCTACCAAATTTTCGAGCCAATTGCCAAAGCGTCCCGTCCCCGTACTCTCTGGATTCCAGTTGATGGTATTATTCAACGCCACCAAACGGTCTTTCAGCGCGGTTGTTCTGATAAACCAGCTATCCATTGGATAGTACAACACGGGCTTATCCGTACGCCAGCAGTGTGGGTACGGGTGCTCGTATTTTTCGACTTTAAACGCCCGGTTTTCTTCTTTTAATTTTATCGCAATCAACACGTCAGTCGGCTTAAAGTCAGGGTCTTCCTGCTCTTCTGCCGAGTAGTATTGCTCTTTTACAAATCGTCCGCCAAACTCACCGATTTCGGGTACAAAACGCCCCTGCTTGTCCACAATCGGCACTTCTTTGCCATTTTCATCGCGTACCATAATGCCCGGTACGCCATTGGCTTTGGCCACTCTAAAGTCATCCGCTCCGAAGGTTGGGGCGGTATGCACCACGCCTGTTCCGTCTTCGGTGGTCACAAAATCGCCTAAAATAACGCGGAAAGCTTTATCGGCATCTTCCAGTGGTTGCACGTACGGGAGCAATTGCTCGTACTGAATCCCTTCCAAATGCTGGCCTTTAAACTCCATTACAATCGACCACGGAATCACCTTATCGCCTTCTTTGTAGGCTCCCAACTTGGCATCTTTTCCTTTTTCAGAAAAATATTTTCCCACCAAATCTTTCGCCAAAATGACGTTGATAGGAAGGTGTGTGTATTGATTAAAAGTTGTAATCAACACATAATCAATGTCTTTCCCAACGGTCAGCGCCGAGTTGGCGGGAAGGGTCCACGGGGTAGTCGTCCACGCCAGAATGTAGATATTGTCGCTGTCGGCAGCATCAAACAAATAGCCTGATTTACCCGTGAGTTTTATCTTAAACTGCGCGACAATGGTCGTGTCTTTTACGTCTTTATAGGTGCCTGGCATGTTCAACTCGTGCGAGCTGAGTCCGGTCCCCGCCGCAGGCGAATACGGCTGAATCGTGTAGCCTTTATACAGCAATCCTTTTTCGTAAAGCTGTTTCAGCAACCACCAGAGGCTCTCGATGTAGTCATTTTTGTAGGTGACGTACGGGTCTTCCATGTCCACCCAATACCCCATTTTCTCGGTCATGGTCAGCCAGCGGTCAGTAAAACGCATGACCGCCTCACGGCATTTTTTATTGTAATCCTCAATGCTGATTTTGATGCCGATGTCGTCTTTCTTGATGCCCAACTCTTTTTCTACCTGCAGCTCAATGGGCAAACCGTGCGTATCCCAGCCCCCTTTGCGCTTTACCTGATAGCCGCGCAGGGTTTTGTACCGGCAAAACATATCCTTAATGGTACGCGCCATTACGTGGTGAATACCCGGAGTACCATTGGCCGACGGAGGGCCTTCATAAAACGTAAACGAAGGTGCGCCTTCACGTACCTCAACAGACTTTTCGAAGATTCGATTTTCTTTCCAAAACTCAAGGATGTCTTTGCCCAACTGTGCGTAGTCCAACCCCTTATACTCTTTATAGTTCATCGGCATTTTTGATTATAAAAATGCCGTTAATCGTCATTTGTTAAACGTTACGGGACCATTTTTTGGCCATCCTTCTTGTTCAACCATTAACCATTAACGACTTCTATTGACAAATTTCTGAAAACGGAGTGCAAAGTTATGAATTTTTTAACTTAATCCGGTTTTACAAACATTTCTCAATTCCTGCCTAATCGTCGAAAACAATCTCAGTTACGGGCTTTTTGCCGCCTTAAAGCGCCTCTTTTGGGGCTTATCCAAAAAATCAGTGCTACTCCTCAACCATTAAAATCGCAGGCAATTATTCCCAAGCTGATTTTAATCATCTATATAGGCCCACTACCATCATTGCAGCCCAACCAAATACAGGCTAAGTTTCAAACGAAACCAAGGCTATCTAGCGACGCTTGCGTTCATTACCTGCGTAACTAGTTATGCGGTTTATCATTTTCATTCTTTATCTACTCCAAATCAGACAACAGCACATGCGTTTATTTACAAAATGGGTCGGCCTAAGCATCGGAGTTTTCATTACTACCCTTACGTGGGCGCAACAATGGGTGTTGACCACCGCCACCGATGGGCAGGGTATTTACGGGATAAAAGGCATCCCGAGCGCCGAAAATTCGCCCGGGAAACGAATCGGTGCCGCCTCATGTACCGATAAAAACGGCAATCTATGGCTCTACGGCGGAGGAACTGGCGGGAATAACTTTGATGATTTATGGCGATTTGATGTCAGTACCTATCAGTGGACGTGGGAGGGGGGCTCCAATCTGCCCAACAGAGCCGCCAACCACGGCACCAAGGGAGTTGCCTCCACCGAAAATTCTCCTGGCGGCCGAGTTGGGCATACCATGTGGGCCGACAACGACGGCAATCTTTGGCTCTATGGCGGTAGCCGCCCTTTAGCCGACGATTTTGCTACCTCCATGATCATTGGTAACGACTTATGGAAATATAATCCCACCGCTAAAACCTGGACTTGGATGCATGGCTCCAATCAAACTGTGCAAAGCGCCAACAAAGCTATTTATGGTACGTTGGGAGTACCCGCGAGCCAAAACACCCCCGGCGGGCGTTACTTCGGTACGGGTTTTAAGGATAAAATCGGCAACCTGTGGCTGTTTAGTGGCAACGAAGGCAATGACCTTTGGAAATATGACGTCCAAGCAAACGTATGGTCGTGGATAAAAGGCAATAATACCCCAAAAACTGCGGGTAGCTATGGACAAAAAGGCGTTGAATCTCCGCTTAACCTACCCGACAGCCGCACCCGCACCACGGGATTTACGGATGCCAATGGTGATTTCTGGATTTTTGGTGGCCAGCATTACAACGACGACGATGATAGTTTTTACCTGAACGACCTCTGGAAATACAATTTCGCCACTAACCGCTGGGTGTGGATGAGCGGAACGCAATCTTATAATCACAAAGGTACGTATGGCACACTGAGGGTTCCATCTGTCAACAACATCCCAAGGGCGCGCGAGAGCGCCGCTGGGTGGGTAAATAAAGACGACTATTTGGTGATGTTTGGTGGCGCAACGGAGCGAGGTAGTCTGCTCAACGATACTTGGTACTACAATCCCAAAACACAGGAATGGTCTTGGCGCTCAGGAAGTAACGAAGTAAATTCTGATGGTGAAATAAGCCGCACCGACCCCGACGAAGACAATGCCCCCAGCGCCCGAAGCATTGCTGCCGTTTGGGAAGATTCGCTTGGCAGTTTATGGATGTTTGGAGGGCTTGGAATCAAACGTCAATATACCTTCGAGGGCTATACACCCATTAAAAATCTCGTAATGAGCCACCTCAACGACATGAATAAAATTTGGGTGCCTTCCGTCGATTTAAAAGCAGCTGTCAAAACGGAAGCCGTTACGTATGGAGAGCAAAACCTGCAACTCCTCATGATAACCGTCAGCGAGCAAAGCAACTACGGCGCAACCCGTATAAAAGTACGTACGCCGCTTCCCAAAGGCATGAAGTTTTACCGACGTAAATCCGACAGCGTTGTCTTGGGAGACCTGACGGTGTCGAACGACACCCTCGATTGGTACATTCCGTATGTTGTTCCTAAAACGACTGCGACGCTTCAATTTTATGCGCAATTGGACGCGGCCCAACAGCCCGATGGCAAGTTTCAGGTATGCAGCTCTATCTATTATCAATACGCACGAGAGTCCAACGACGCCGATAATCAAGCGTGTATCACGGTCGAAAGCAGCACAAAAGTGATCAGCCGAGGCACTTCATGGGCCTATTTGGACAATGGGACGCTTTTGAACAGCACCGATTGGCAGACGAACACTTACAACGACGCTAATTGGAAAACGGGAAGCGCACCGCTGGGCTTTGACCGCAACAATCGCTGGGCCAACGTAGATTACAAACCAGTAACGCTGCTTTTGCCAGGCCCTACGGGCGCTCAACACAAACAATATTATTTCCGTAAACAATTTGCCTCTGGTAAAACAACGGCCAATTTTCGCCTAAAACTCTGGTTTGATGATGGCATTGCTGTTTTTGTTAATGGCAAACCCGTCTATCAGAAAAACGCGACAGACACCGACGGAGATGGGTATATAAACTATCCCAACGGCACCGAGGTCCTGACCGACACCCTCCTGCGCCTCAATAATCTTTCAACCACCCAAGTCAATCAGGTGGCCGTAGTGGTCTATCAAAACAGCCCGACGAGCAGCGATTTATTGTTTGATTTTCAGCTAGAAACGATTCCGCTAGGTCTCACTCGCCAGCCCTATTTACAACTACCGGGCCCTAACACCATGACCATCCGTTGGTACACCACCGAAGCCATTAACGGCATTGTACGCTACGGAACCGACCCCGCCAATTTAAACCTAACAGCGCAGGATTATACCCTCGACACAGTCCAGATTGTCAAGTTAGAAGGGTTGGCAAGCGGTACCAAATACTACTATTCGGTGGGCTACGGCGACCCCGAAAATCCCGTTGTGTTACAGAACAATCCCGAAATCAATCAGTTTCAGACATTATCCAGCACATCCACTACCCTGCGTTATTGGCTTTTGGGAGATGCGGGAGCGGCAAAAGCCCAAAACCAACGCCCCTATCGCGTCCGCGATGCGTACTTGAATTACCTCAAATCAAAAGGGAATCCCAACATAGACGGAATCCTATTTTTGGGTGACAATTCCAACACACAGCCTTTTGAAGGGCTACAACAGGCTTTGGATACGACTTTCTTTAGGTTTTATAACCGCCCCACCGACAAGCCTCTTTTGTCCAAAATCCCCTTTTGGACAGTATTAGGCAATCACGACTATGATCCTGACAACGCCTTTATGTACAACGGGGAAACCATTAAAATCCAAAAAGCCTACCACAAACAAACGGCGGCAAGTTTTTCGGCCTTTTCGTATCCTCGCCCTACATTGGGGGTTGAAAAAGGGTATTATTCTTTCAATCAGGGGGATGTTCACTTTGTGGTTTTGAATCCATATCTTATTGAAGGGCATAGCCTATGGGTAGACCCCAACGAGCAGACAGAATACAAACAAATATGGGGCGACCTCTCCATTACACGAGACCCTAACGAGGGCGACGTGAATCAAATACCTCAAATACAGTGGCTTAAGAATGATTTGGCTAACAACACCAAACGTTGGACCGTGGTCACCTTTCACATTCCTCCTTTTTCTACCATCGGGCATTTAGAAGACGAATCTGACTTGAAAAGAGTGAGAGAGCGCCTGCTGCCTATTCTGGAAGAGCCTGCCTACCACGTAGATGCTATTGTGGTTTCTCATAGCCACGCGTACTTACGGGCGGGTATGGTTAGAAAAAGCGGCACTACCCGTAAAACCGATTTTAGCCAAAACGGTAACTTGGGCCGCACAACGCCATACGTAAAAACAAGTGCCGAAACGGCTTATTCTTACATTTTGACGGGTTCGGCAGGTAGAGGTTTTTACAGCTCCACTTTAGACGACGGTGGATACGGACCTTCCAAAGCACATCTGGTCAACTCCCCAAGTACTTCCAAGCTTCCATTGGATGTGCTTGCGTCGAGCAATGATTTTTACCACGTAACTGGCGGCTCCGTCGAATTACTTTTCAATGACAATCGCCTAGATGTTAAGTTCATCAAAGAACCCGAAGGTAGCAATACCTTCGTCGTTGCCGACTCGTTTAGCATCATCAAAGACCCCAGCGTAAAGCGCCTGATGCCTTTTGCAAGCACGTGGTTTTCGCACGTGGAATTACATTCTTGTGTTGGTGGCAGTGGCCCTTATTACGCTCCCGAATGGAGCAATTTTGCCGCTTGGAGCAAGGATACAGTCTGGAATCCCCAACGTGACAATGATTGGTACGGTCAGGCACCTTTTGTAGATTATACGGCTTGGAATACCAACGGATTGAAAGATGGAACCCTCATCAGAGACCTTGAGATTGGCGGAAACGCATATTTCAAAAAAATCTTTACCTTATCACAAAAAAACAACTTTACGGGCTTTCAACTACAGATTTCCCGCTTCCAAGACGCGGCCGTGGGTATTTATATCAATGGCGTGAAAGTGGATACCCTTCTCGCCCTATCTGGACCTATTTTCACCAAAAATACCCTTAGCATACCTACTCAATTTTTTAAAGAAGGAGTCAATATTATTGCTTTAAAAACCCGTCCGCTGTGGTCATGTGGCGGTGGGCGCAACTACACACCCTATCTGTTGGATGCAGAACTCTCAGGCCTAACTGGCGCAACACCTGCCCCTGCTCCGAAGGCAGTTATGGAAGTACAAACCAATAAATTGGCCTATCCCACTTTATGTTCGGGCAATAGCTACAACATTCCTTTCACTGTAAAAAACAATGCTCCTAACACCGTCTATGAGGCCTATTTATCAGCCTTAAGTCCTAGCTTTTATCCAAAAAGAACCGTTATTGGCACTGGTCAAACCAGCCCTATGAAAATTACCTTGCCAGATTCATTGCTCCAAGGTGACTATCAGATTGCGGTGGTCCCTGCCCAAACTTCCATTTTTGAGGCAAAGGAAGCGGCTTTTTATACCATTCAACTGGCGCCCAAAGTTACCTTTTCCACCCAAGACAACCGGCAAAGCGCTGAAATCTGGAAGGGCGAGAGTATTCCGATGCAACTTAAATTTACGGGCATTCCTCCGTGGAGTTTTACCCTTTCAAACGGCCTGACAGACCAAACCGCCCAAAATACCTACTTGTTTCGTACCACCCCCGACTCAAGCCTAACCTACACCGTAACCATGAAAAATAGTTGCGGATTGGGTCGCGTGGCGGGTCAGGTGCGCGCAGTGGTCAAAAAAGCTACGGTCCAAATAACTGGTTTAAACAAAACAAATTACTGCCCTGCTGATTCGATAACAATAGGCTTCAAAGCCGATATTCCAACCGCAACGACGTACAAGTTTACGGCTTATTTATCCGACAAAAACGGTCGTTTCAACCGCCCAATTACGCTCGAAACCACTTCCGTTACCAATCCTGTTTTTCCATTTAACGGAGTCATCAAAGCGAAATTGCCTGATACGCTCTCCATGGGCACGGCCTACCAAATCCGCGTAAGTACATCTACCACCCTTCCCACAGAAGAAGTTGTTTCTGTGCCTTTTGGGATGCGAATCTTGCCCAGCGGTACCCTTGTAGAAGCGCAAAAGAAAGACTCTTTAAGCATTCTAACGGGCGAGCCTATCACCCTTCAACTGGATTTTAAAGGCAGTTCACCATGGAGTTATATCATTGGCTACGGCTCCTCCGACACGCTTTCGGGTAGCACCACCCGTACGCCGCTTTTGAGGAGCGTTCAGCCCAAAGGATCAGATGTGTACACGCTGCGCTCGGTGGGCAATGCATGTGGAGAAGGGAAAGCATCGGGCAGAGTGACCGTCACGCTCATTACGGCCGTTGACAATTGGGGCGTCGCTCAGTTACGGGTTTATCCCAATCCAACCACCGATTTTCTTCATATCGTGATTTCAGACACCACCTCAAGCGAGATTCAGTGGCAGGTGGTTGATAATACTGGGCGTATTTTGCTAAAGAAAGAAGCAAAAAATCTTTCTTCTTATGACGAAACCATCAACACTACGACTTGGCCCGCAGGCACCTACTTCTTAAATCTAAAAATAGGCAACCGTAAGGCTACTTTCAAAATCAGTAAACAATAAATGTTACCAACGGAGCCGTCTAAACCACGGCTCCGTTGGCTATTTTTAATCTTTCTTCACACTGCTTCCGCCCGATACATTGGAGCGTACTTCTGGGTTGCCACGGTAGCGCAAGCTGCTACCGCCGCTCGCATCTACTTTCAAAGATTTATCAACCAATACGTTGGCGTTACTTCCGCCCGAGAGGCCCAAATCAACATTATCAACCACGTAATCAAAAGCATTTAACTTAGAGGCCCCCGATAAATCGCCGGTCAGGCTTAGCCCCTGCCCGCGCAATGTAAGATTGGAAGCGCCCGAAAGGTCAATGTCTACGCGTTCCCAGTCGCCATCAATCGTTGATTTTGATGCGCCCGACAATTCCACTTCCAAATCACGGGTATTGGTAAAGCCGTCAATGGTTGAAACTGTGGCTCCTGAAAAATCAACTCCGCGTAAAACAGGCATCGTAATGTCGACGTCCATGTCATAGCGCCGAACCCGGTAATTACGGTAGCGAATGACCAACTTGCCGCTGCGGTCCACAAACACTTCTAAGTCATCAATATCGCGGCGGTCACCGCGCACAAAAACACTGAACTGGCCCGATTGTCGCACCTTTACGTCGAAGGCGCTACCCATTTCCAACCGGTCAAAATCGCGGAGGTCGAAGGTTTCACTGTCAGGATTTTTAGGGTCCAAACGAGCATCGCCGTCAATAAAAACACAGGATTGAAGGGCAAAAATAAAAAAGACAAAACTTGCCAACCGGGCAGAAACAACACGTAACTTTTTCATGACTGTTATGGTATTAATTAAACTGTTTTGAACCTATGACAACTTACATTTAATCTTCCCCCATACTACACTGAAAAAATATTCTCTTTTTTTTAGTGGCAACACCTCACTTGAAAGACATCAAAAAAAATACACGCCTCGCGTAGGGGTAAACTTTGGTTCGCTTGTCCTACCTAAAATGCGGTTCCAACCATCATTTTCAACAACTCGTCACAAAAACGGCCCTATCGTTAAGGGTAAAGCGTTAACTTTGCCCCAAAACGATTCGTCATTTCGTGCAATTATCGGATACACAAATACTTATAGCCATTGGGCAGGGAAATGAAGGGGTTTTCGAACAGTTGTTTCGAAAGCACTACGGCAGCCTATGCGCCTACGGACGTTCGATTTTGCGGGATGCTGACGAAGCGGAGGAAATTGTCCAAACCGTGTTTGTGAACATTTGGGAAAAACGAACTGAGATTGAAATTACCCAATCGTTGAAATCGTATTTGTACCGGGCAGTGCATAATCATTGCCTTAACCGAATCAAACACCAAAAAGTAAGGGATGAACACCAACAATATGCCACGTATCACCAAGAAACCACGTATGAATCGGTAAGCCAAACGGTCTATAAAAATGAGTTGGAACAACAGTTATCGGTAGCCATCGAAAAACTGCCCGAACAATGCCGAATCATTTTTAAATTGAGCCGTTTTGATGAATTAAAATACCAAGAGATTGCCGACCAACTGGGTCTTTCGGTCAAAACCGTCGAAAACCAAATTGGAAAAGCCCTTAAAATATTACGAACTGAGCTTGCTGATTACTTACCCGTTTTGATTTGGTTGGGTTTAACCGACTACTTATGATTGACAACTACTAAATGAATTCGAACGTACATATTCCTGACGATTTGCTGGCGCGTTACGTGGCAGGGGAAACCACCCCCGACGAAACCCGTCAGGTAAAAGCGTGGCTAAGCCAATCGGCGGGCTATGAGGAAGAATTGCTTCGTTTTCAGAAAATATGGGAAGCAGCAGAGGCTGTCAAACCAGTGGCCGAAGTCGACGTAGAGGCGGCTTGGAAAAAAGTTAGTGGTCGGTTTGAAGCTCAACCTTCAACGCCCGCCATTTCCGATTCGGAAGTCGCTGCACAAAATCCGCTTCCGTTTACAATCCACAAAAACGACGCCGATGTTCGGCCGCTTCGCTCGGGCAAGTCGCCTTCAATCTTCCGTTTTTGGCGGGCGGCAGCGAGCATTTTAATCGTGATGGGCCTTGGTTGGTTTGGGTATCGTTTTTTTGAAAAATCAAACGAACCTGCCATTGCCAGCGTCCTGAAAACCCAGCAAAAAACCACCGAGCATACATTGCCTGACGGAACAAAGGTTTTTTTGAATCACAACACAACCCTTTCATACGCCGATGATTTTGGGCAAGATATGCGTACAGTTATGCTGAAGGGTGAAGCTTATTTTGACGTAAAACGCGACGAAAACCGCCCCTTTATCATTCAAGCTAACGGAACGGAAATCAAGGTTTTGGGGACATCTTTCAACGTACGTGCTTACGACCAAAAAGTAAACGTGGCCGTAACGAGCGGAAAAGTGCAGTTTTCAACGCCAAAAGTCAAAACACTGTTGGTTAAAAATGAAACGGCCACCGCCCAAGCCGATACCATCATCAAACTGCCTGCCGTCGATTTGAACGCAATGGCGTACCGTACCAAAGTATTCGTCTTTGACAAAACCAACTTAGGCGATGTGGTTGCATCGCTACGAGAAGGCTACCAAACCGACATTCAATTGAGCGGTCGTTTAAAAAATTGCCAATTAACGGCTCGCTTCGAACGCGAAAGTCTGGACGCTACCCTGAGCGTAATTGCCGAAACGCTCCACCTGCAAGTCACCCGAAAAGGGCAAACCATCCTGCTCGACGGGCAGGGTTGTCCGTAAAACATACTAGCCATGAAACACGTATTGACTCTCAACATCTTCCGCTTTCTCAACTTGCGGAGCCGCGTAACTTACGTCATTTTTCTTTTAACCTTTGGGTTTAACAGTTTATTGAGCTTCGCTCAGAAAGCCTCGATTCTCGACCGGCCCATTACGGTACGGGTCACCAACGAACGCCTCGAAGAAGTGTTAAGGGTAATTGGCGAACGGGGTAATTTTAGCTTCTCGTATAATCCCAACGAGTTTGATTTGAATCGGCGCGTTACGCTCAATGCCGCTGGAAAAGCCGTTCGGCAGGTATTGGACGAAATATTTAAGGGGGCGGCGGCATACAAAGAGCGGCGTGGGCATATTATTCTCCAAAAAATCGCTGAATTGCCTGCCGAAAAACCCCAAGACATTATCATCAACGGCTACGTTTTTGACCGCGCCACTGGCGAGCGAATTGCCCAGGTCAGTATTTTTGAAAAACGTACTCTAGCATCCGCCGTAACCAATCAGGCAGGATACTATCGTCTAAAAATACCTGCTACCCTTGCCAATCCGCATCTGGAGGTTCGCAAAGAGCGATATTTTGGTTCTAGCATTGCGGTCACCGAACGCTCTTTGGACATCAGTTTGGTACAAATGCCCCTCGATGACCGATTACAGGCGGTTGCGCCGCAGCTCAAGACGATTTCTCGCCCCGCAACCGATACCCTAATCGTTCGGGTTCCCACCGTACAACCAATATTAATCGCCTCAAATGATACCGCACTTACCACGGCCAAGCCCAAGCGAATCAATTTAGATAAAGTTGAAAAAACCTTTGTCGATGCCTTTGCCACGGCTAAACAGGCGGTTCACATTCAAAACGTACGAGATACGCTTTATCGACCGTTTCAGGTTTCATTGCTTCCGTTTGTCGGGACCAACCACGTCATGAGCGGGAACGTCGTCAATTCAATGTCTTTTAATATCATCGCAGGCTATTCACTCGGCGTTAACGCCTTGGAAGTGGGTGGTTTTGCCAACCTTGTCCGTTGGAATGTACACGGTGCTCAATTTGCGGGCTTTGCCAATTTGGTGGGTCGGAACGTATACGGATTGCAAACATCAGGCTTTGCTAATGCCGTTTTAAAAAATGTTGAAGGCATGCAATTGGCAGGCTTTGCTAATGCCACAGGAGGCAATCACAGCGGGGTTCAGGTAGCGGGATTTGCTAACTTAACGGGTCAGAATTTTTATTACGGCTTCCAAAGCGCTGGCTTTGCAAGCGTTACAATGGGCAAAATGTACGGCTGGCAGATAAGTGGCTTTGCCAACGTAACGCTCGGCAACATGCGCGGCTGGCAGATAAGCGGATTTGGCAACGTAGCACTCAGGAAATTTCGCGGTGTTCAGATAAGCCCTTTTATAAACTATGCAACCATCCACGAAAAAGGGCTCCAATTGGGGGTATTCAACTATGCTGACTCATCTGGTGCCGTTCCCATCGGAATATTCAGTTTTGTACGACGCAACGGGTATCGTCGTTTTGAAATCAGTACCGACGAACTCAATTACGCCAACCTTACCTTTAAAACAGGCGTTCGACGTTTGTACAATATTGTCACCATCGGTGGCAGTTTTGGCATGGCCGACAAACCCCTCTACACCTTTGGCTATGGCCTTGGCACCGCTATCAACTTCGGGCGTGGCTGGATGACCAACCTCGACCTCACCGCCAATAAAATCATGGAAGCCACCAATCGCTTCGATACATCCAATGGAAATTTTTACCGGGCAAGTTTAGGACTTGAAAAAAGAATCGCGCGTGGGGTGGCCCTCTTCGGCGCGGCCTCTCTCACAGCCATGACAGCCCAACCTGGTTATCTAAAAGTAGACAAATCAACTCTGTATCAAGTCTTTCCAAACACAACGCTTCGCAATGGCCTTGATTTGACCAATTGGGTAGGTTTTCAGGCGGGATTAAGGATTATGAACCGTTAACAATCGTTAACCAAACATTCAGTGACACGCTAAAATACCCGCGTCTAAACGTCGTTAAGTGATAAAACAACTTTAGACATGGTACCAACTTTACGTAACTTTTTTATTTTTTAATTAACCATCTTCTGACAAAATGAAAAGATTACGTCATCTATTAACCGCCCTTTCCGTAGTATGTGTAGGTTTATCGACCCAAGCACAAGTATCAATTGGGGCACGTGGGGGAGTATCGCTTGCTAAAACCACGGGCAACGGCGGATTTATCGAAAATTTTACGGGCAACCTTGATTATATCGTGAGCGGCAACGGTGCCATTTTCTTAAAAGTGCCGATTGCGGGCGGCTTATCGTTCCGTCCTGAGCTTGGATACAAGCAAAGCGGAGCTGGGGTTTCTTCCAATAATCTGTTGGATCTCATCGGCGTAAATATCCCGTTGGGTGGAAGCATCAAGCAGCGTCTCACCTATATTCAGGCGCCTATGCTGTTCCAATACGATTTTGGCTACGAAGGCAGCCCCGTCCAACCTTACCTCATTGCAGGGCCAACGTTCAATTATCTGGCCGATGGAAAAATCGTTTCGCGGGCGGATTTGATTTTATTTCAAACCCAACCTACGCGGACAAAAATTGGCTTGGGAACGTTTAACCGCTTTGAAGTAGGGGCCGCGGGCGGTGCGGGCCTTAGTTTTACGGTAGGAAACAGTAAAATATTTGTGGAAGGTCGTTACGAGCGTGGTCTGACTCGACTCTACGATACCCCACTCGTTAGGGTTCCCGTTCACAACCAAAGTTTCAGTGTTTTGGCAGGATTTGCAATACCTCTCGGACAGTAACGCGTGGGCGATTGCGGCAACCCAAAGGTCAGTTTTGAGAACCACATCGACGAGCCGCCCAACAGGTATCAGGTGAGCTAGGTTTCTCAAAACCTAGGCCGAGGTTGCTCACAACCTCGTGCCAGCGAAAAACCGTGTCAGAACTGCATAAAAAAACCGCCTCTCATCAAGGCGGTTTTTTTGGTTATTAAATAAAACTACATCGTTATTTTTTCAGCCAAGTATACAGATACGCTACGGCATGAATAGCGGCAAAAATCAAAGAGAAATAAAACAGCGGAGCATCTCCCTCAATTGATTGATTGTGGTGTACAAAAGCGACCACCCCCAACACTGCGGCGAGCGCCAATCCTGACAAGCACACTATCTTAAAATCTCCTTTTAAGGTTCCTACTCCCGTAGACAACTTACTATTGTGGATACCATACCACAGATAGATATCGAAACCGATAATCATCCATACAATCAAACGAATCCAAGTATCCAAAGGCAAAAATGCCATCATAAAGAAACAGGTAACAACGCCCAAAATAGGAACCAACGGCACCAAAGGTGTCACGAAAGCCCGGGGAGCATTGGGCATTTGCTTGCGCATCACGATTATACCGAGGCACACCAGAATAAAGGCAAACAAAGTACCGATACTGGTCATCTCGCCCACCACCCTTGCTGGGATAAATGCCGCAAACAAGCTCACAAACAGCATAAACATGGCGTTGCTTTTGACAGGCGTTTGGAATTTAGGGTGAACGCTTGAAAAGATTTTTGGCAATAATCCATCTTTACTCATACTGAAGAATACGCGCGTTTGGCCCATGAGCATTACCAGAATAACCGAAGCATACCCCGCCAAAATCGCCACGATAATCGCCCGGTTCAACCAAGGATAATCTGGCACAATCACTCCTGCGGCATTGGGCGTTCCCATGTGCTCAATGGCTACGGCAACTGGCGCAATCCCATCCTGACCTTTAAAAGAAGTATAGCTTGTTACACCCGTCATGACGTGGGCAAACAAAATATAGAGAATCGTGCAAATCGCCAACGAAGCCAAAATACCGATAGGCATATCCTTGCGCGGGTTTTTAGCTTCTTGCGCGGCGGTACTTACCGCATCAAATCCAATGTAGGCAAAAAATACAATAGCCGCCGCTCGAATGATACCACTAAATCCATATTCACCAAAGGTGCCCGTATTGTCAGGAATATAAGGAACATAGTTATCGGTGTTGATATATTTCCAACCCAAAACGATGAAAATAATCACAACTGCTACTTTCAAAGCTACAATAATACCGTTGACGGTAGCACTTTCCTGGGTTCCTTTCATGAGTAACAAACTCATCAGAACAACGATAAATACGGCAGGTAGGTTGATAAGCCCGCCATCCCAAGGCCCAACCGTGAGCGCAACGGGTAGGTGAACATCAAAGCCTTCCAGAAATTTCACTAAGTATCGACTCCAACTGATACTCACCGTAGCAGCTCCTACAGCGTACTCTAACACTAAATCCCAGCCGATAATCCACGCGATGAACTCCCCCATGGTAGCGTAAGAGTAGGTATAGGCACTACCCGCCACTGGAATCATGGAGGCAAATTCGGCATAACACAACCCAGCAAAAGCACAACCGAATGCAGCTACTATAAAAGAAATGGTAATGGCAGGTCCGGCCTGATTGGCGGCAGCTCCCCCCGTAATTGAAAATAACCCCGCGCCGATGATTGCTCCAATACCAAGAGCAATCAAACTGCCGGGGCCAAGTGTACGTTTTAGTTGGTTACCTTCACCCGAAGACTCATTCATGAGTTTATCTAAGGGCTTTCTAGTCCAAAGTTGATTTGCCATGCTCGATTAGGTTAGAAATTTTAACAATAAGGTACTATCTGTTTGTGAGTGAAATGGAATTGAAAAATACGCTCTTATTGGGTTGTTACCAAACAAACGCAAGGTAAACTTATTTTAAGGCAAAATAAAAGTGGTTAGTGGAATGACGGATGATTTGCTGAATAACTATCCAACTTTTCATACGACATTCACGACTAACCACTTTGAGTTACTCTATTTTTTCAAAGAAGGCTTAATCAAAGGTGCTTTCTTTTCTTTCTTTACTTTCTCTTTTTCCTCTTCTTCTTCCTGCGGCATCTCTACTTGCTGCAAGCCACCGCGAGGGGTATCAGGAAAATCAGAAATCAAACGAGCAGGCGCTGCTTTTTTCGCCTCACCAGCGGCTTCATCTTTGGCTTGGTCGCGGGTCAACGAATCTACTACGATTGGCGTAGCCACAAACAACGAAGAATATGTACCCACGATTACCCCAATCAACATCGCAAAGGAGAATCCGCGAATTACCTCTCCCCCAAAAATGAATAATACAATCAACACAAACATTGTCGAAAGACCCGTTACAGCCGTACGGCTAAGCGTACTGTTCAAGGCGTTGTTGATGATGGCCGGAATCGTTTCTTTCTTGCCTTTATTGTCTCTCAAATATTCACGAACCCGGTCAAAAACCACCACGGTGTCGTTCATGGAATAACCCATAATGGTCAGCACCGCCCCAATAAATGCTTGGTCAACATCCAATGAGAAAGGCAGCAAACCGTTGAAGATAGAGAATACCGCCAAAATAACGAGAACGTCGTGGAACAGGGCCACAATAGCCCCCCAAACGAACGCAACCTTACGGAATCGAATAAAAATGTATATCGATACCACCAACACCGCCAGCAAAATCGATTTCAAGGAAGTCATAATCAAGTCAAACGCAATCGTCGGACCTACTTTTTGTGAACTTTGAATCGTTGCCTTATTGTCAGTCAACTTGCTTAACCCTTCGTTCAATTTGGCTTCGGCCTGTTTATCGGCATCTGGCGTGGTGGCATCGGCCAAAAAGCTCGTCGTTACTTTTACCTGCTCATTGGCTCCGATACCGATTCCCCCAAATGTTTTTACTTCAGGCGCAGCACCAAACACTCCCGTCAAAATCTCACGAACTTCAGAAGTCTCCACGCCTTTTTCAAAACGGACAACATAACTACGACCGCCTTTGAAGTCAACACCCAACCCAAATCCTTTGAAAATGACAGAGATAATTCCTAATCCGATAATGACCGAAGAAATAATATAATACACACGACGACGTGATACGAAGTCGAAGTTGGCATCTTTGAACAGGTTTTGCGACCATGAAGCGAAGAATTCAATCTTACGGCCTTTACCAACCCACCATTCTAGAATCAAACGAGATACAAACAATGCCGCAAACAACGACGTCAGGATACCAATCACGAGGGTCGTGGCAAAACCTAAAATCAAGCCTGTACCCAAGAAGAAAAGGATAATACCCGTCAACAAAGTCGTTACGTTTGAGTCAAGAATAGAAGAAAGTGAGTTTTTGAAACCATCCGAAATCGCTAATTTCAATTCTTTACCCGCCGCCAATTCTTCCTTGATACGTTCAAACACCAACACGTTGGCATCCACCGCCATACCAATGGTCAATACGATACCCGCAATACCTGGCAGGGTAAGGATTGCCCCCAACGAAGCCATAATTCCCATTAAGAAAAACAGGTTGATAACCAACGCAACGTCGGCAATCATTCCCGCCTTGTTGTAGTAGATGACCATGAAAATCAATACAACCAGCAAACCTACCAACGAGGAAATTACCCCTGCACTGACTGATTCTGAACCCAAAGTAGCTCCTACGATGGCCTCTTCCACGATGGTGGTCGGTGCGGGAAGCTTACCTGCTTTTAGCACGTTGGCCATGTCCTTGGTTTCATCAATGGTAAAGCTACCCGTGATGCTTGAGTTTCCGTTAGGAATTTCATTTTGTACGTTTGGAGCAGTGTAGACAAATCCGTCCAAAATAATGGCTACCGGACGGCCAATGTTAGCAGCAGTCAGGTTTTTCCATTTACGGGCTCCTTCGGCGTTCATACGCATCGATACTTCTGGACGGCCGCGGTCGTCGTAGTTGTTACCCGTTGCATCAACAATCACATCCCCTTCCAACGGCGCCTGTCCATTGGCTTTCTTAATAAAATAAATACCAACGATTTCGTTACGCTTGTCGGTCGTCTCAATTCCTTTGCGATCCCACATAATAACGGCATCAGAAGGAAACATTGCTTTTACTTCTGTACGGGCCAAAAGCTCATTGGCACGAGCAGTATCTTTGGCATAAACGCCTAGTTGACCTTGAGAAATTGGCACAAACAAACTAGCAAGACCCGTTTGGTTAGCAGTTGTATCTTTTGAAGTAGAATCTGTTTTTGCCCCTTTGGCCAACTGAGCCGCCAATCCACCAGCTTTTGAAGTGTCGGCAGCGGAAGAACCTTTTTCAGCGATTTTCTTTTCCAAATCGAGCTGAGTCAAATAAGCCCCCAATGCATTAAGCGCAGGAGAAACTTCATCCAATGTATATACCTCACAGAATTCAAGCTTGGCTGAACCCGTCAAAAGACGACGCACACGCTCGGGGTTATCTACGCCTGGCAACTCAATCAAAATACGGCCTGAACCTGGCAAACGCTGGATGTTAGGGTTGGCTACCCCAAATTTATCCACGCGTTGTTGAATGATTTGGAACGCACGACTCGTGGCACCATCCACTTCTTCTTTCAAAAACTTCGTTACTTCGCTGTCCGATGAGCTGTTGCTGATTTTACCGCGATTGGTACTATTAGAGAAAATTTGCGCCAAAGTTGCGCTTGGAGCCACCTTTTTATAAGAACTTACAAACAAGTCTACATAATTAGACTGGCTCGATTTCTGCGCCTCAGTGGCCTGTTTGAGTGCTTCGTTAAATTGACTGTTGCGCGCATTTCCACCCGCTAGTCCTCTCAAAATATCGGTGGGAGCCACTTCTAGCACCACGTGCATACCTCCTTGTAAATCAAGACCTAATCCTAACTCACGTTGGGTAACTTCCTGATACGTACTGCCCAAATAAACGGGCTCGCGACGAAGTGAGTCGAGGTAACGCTCTTTTTTCTTTTGGTCTACAAGACCATCTTTTCCCGTAGCGTAGGTTTCAGCATCTTTACGAATCCCGCGCGCTACAAACGTGAAGGACAGATAATAGATACTCAATACCGCAACAACTACGGTCAAAATCCAAATGCCAAGTCTGTTTTGCATTGTTTTATTGAAGTAAATAAATGATTGAAATAAATATTTGTGAAACGAGAGAGGGGTTTTATCCCCGTAAAGGGCCTTATGACGTGCCCCAAAAGGAAAATACAATGTGCTTTCACAACTGCACACGGAATCGAAGTGACAAAATCACCGTCATTTTCGCCTTAACTAAGGCGCATTAATCGCAATAAAATGTCCGAATACATTTCGGAAAAAGGAGAAGAAGTAATAAAAGATGTCAAACCGCTTCGGAAGGGCATTGGTGCCGGGCAGTTCAATACTGAAAATGGTAGGTAAAAAATAAAAGGATTGCTCAAAATCAAACGAAACCGCGGGAGCCACGACTGCCACCAACGACATTTCCTGCACCACAGGCCGTTCTTGGTTGGCTTTTTTGCTTTTGGAAGGTTCTTCAGAAACAGGCTTTTTGACAGCGGCTTTGGGCAACAACAACGACTTACCTGCGGTAGCTGTTATTAATAACAGCAGCGCCAAGGCAGCGGAAGTCAGTTGCGTAAAAAACCTGCGTTGTTTCATTTTTTTGGTTTAAGCACCGTTTCGACCCATAATGGTCTACGGTTTTAAAGGGCTCGCAAAGTTCGTACCATTTTTTTTGCAAAACAATAGTCCCTTCGTTTTAGATTATCAATTTTGTCTAGCTATTTCTCTGAAATATCATACAAACTCAAAATACACCCCTATTTTCATGCAATCAGCCTCGTTATTTTTTTGTAAATGTGCACAAAAAACGCACGCGCCGAAGCACTTTGTTGGCTAAGTATGCATTTATTGAATAATAATCCTTTGCTTTGAACCGACAATACGACATCAAAAATTTTCGTTTTACTGAAACATTGTTTTCGTTTGCGGTGTATAACGAGAACACTTAAAAAGAATGCTATGAATCTGATGAAGCCAATTACCTCCTTTATATTTTGTCTTTTTGCTTTCACCTTTTTGTTGTCGTGCGCACGCCCCGTCACTACCTCCGACGGTGGCTTGGGCATCCCCATCAAACTCGCCAAAGCAGAGTATCCCATTGATGTATTTTACGAAAACCAACCTACCACCCGTCTTTATACCCCCATTGGTCCTGTCAAAGTTGAGAAGGAAGTCCCGCTGAGTGAGCGACAAACCAAGGAAGGTCGAATGCTTTTCAGAGGAAACGACGAAGATCAAAAGCGGGCGTTGCTTGACCAACTTATCTTGCAGGGCGTAGGCATGGGCGCCCACGCGCTCGTCAACGTAAAATACCAATACTATACTGCCAAAGATTATCAAGGTTTTGTGATGACAGGCACGGCGGTGAAGTACGGAAATCAGTAGTATATTGCGCGAAAACTGTCAAACGCTTTTATGCAGGAAATTCGCTTTTTATTTTGGAATCTGAACCGTAATCGGCCCTTTGAAGAAATTGTCAATATCGTTGAGCATCACCAAATTGATGTACTGATAATGGCAGAAGTAAGCTTCAACCTAGCACATTTAACTGTTGAATTAGCCAATAAAAAGCAAAATTTTTTCTATAACCCCATTTCGAAATGTGAAAAGGTTAAAATTTTAACTCGTTTTAAAGATAAGTTTATAACACCTGCTTTCGCAAGTAAACGTTATAGAATTGATATTTTAGAACTTCCATCACTAGAAAAAATTTTATTGGCAAGTGTCCATGTTCCTGATAAATCTCACAATACACTTGATGACCAAGAACAATTTTGCCGAGATTTTGTACAGGAAATCAAAAGGGAAGAGACTGAAAAAGGAATCTTAAAGACCATTTTGGTAGGCGATTTTAATATGAATCCTTTTGAAACAGCTATGATTAAATCAACAGGTTTACATGCGGTTTCTTCATCGAAAGTCTCTGAGAAATTAACACGAACGGTGCAGGAGAAAGACTACAAATTTTTTTACAACCCAATGTGGAGTTGGTTAGGCGATATAAAAAGCGATGTGGCCGGAAGTTATTATTATAACACCTCCAATCACATTAATTACTTTTGGAATACTTTTGATCAGGTATTGATTCGTCCTGAACTAATTCCTAATTTTGATAAAGAAGCGTTACAAATTTTAGACAAAGATGGAGTAAAGTCTCTTTTAACGGCAAGTGGCTTTCCGGATAAAACCTATTCTGACCACTTACCGCTTTATTTCACGTTAAAATTGAACTTACTATGAGCGAATTAATTGACCTTTGGCCTGACTTCGAACTTGAAACGGTAAGAAGTCCCAAAACAATTCTAAAAGAGCAGGCAGAGCTATTATCACAGAAAACCAATAACATTCTAAAAGGGGAAATTGGTTTTGTTTCAGCCTATGATGAAACCACTGTTGGATTTTCCATCACATCTCCCTATTTAAATAATTATAAGTACCAGCTGTTTCATATAAAATATAACCCCGCTACCCTCTATCCAGTAACAATTGACGGGAGTATTATTTGTGAAGATGAAACAATCTTCAAAGAAAGGATAAAAGAAATTTTACGTGACCAACATACGATAAAAGTCATCAATTCTCTTTATTCCCAAAGTTTAGAAGAAACAGAAAACGTTTAAAAGGGACATTTTAGCCCCTTTTTAATGCGCTTCCAACCAGTTATTCCCCAGTCCAATCCCCGTATCCATTTTCACGGGAAGTGGAATAGCGTTGACCATTAATTCTTTTACGTGCTGGCTCAATAGCTCTACCTCGTCGCGGTGGGCATCAAACACCAATTCGTCGTGTACCTGAAGAATCATCTTAGAGCGTAGTTTCTCTTTTTTTAGGAAATCGTGAATATTAATCATGGCCACTTTTATCATATCGGCCGCCGAGCCTTGGATGGGAGCGTTGATGGCGTTGCGCTCGGCAAAACTCCGCGTCGTTTGGTTCTGAGAATCAATATCGGCCAAATACCGTCGACGCCCCAGAATGGTTTCTACGTATTTGTTTTCCCGGGCTTTGTTTATCGATAAATCCATGAATGTTTTTACGGCGGGGAATTCTTCAAAATAGGCACGGATTATTTCGCCAGCTTCGCCGCGCGGAATCCCCAACCGTTGGGCCAACCCAAACGCTGAGATACCGTAGATAATGCCAAAATTGACCATTTTTGCCTTGCGTCGCATGTCAGAAGTAACGTCAGCAAGCTCCACTTTAAATACCTTACTTGCGGTACTGGCATGAATGTCTAAGCCCTGATTAAACGCCTCCAACATGGTAGCATCCTGACTGAAAGCCGCCATAATGCGCAATTCGATTTGGGAATAATCGGCCGAAAGAATCACAAACTCGTCGCTATGCGGTACGAAAGCTTTGCGAATTTCGCGCCCTCTCGGCGTTCGAATCGGAATATTTTGGAGGTTGGGATTGGTACTACTCAAACGCCCCGTAGCCGCTACGGCTTGATTAAAGGAGGTGTGAATTCGCCCCGTTTTGGCATTAACCAGCAATGGTAAGGCATCCACATAAGTAGACTTCAGTTTTTGTAACTCACGGTAATCCAGAATTTTACGCGCTATTTCGTGCTCCGCTTCCAAGTCCGACAGAATATCTTCGCCCGTCGCATATTGACCCGTTGCCGTTTTTTTAGGCTTTTTAATCAATTGCATTTTTTCAAACAACACCACGCCCAATTGCTTCGGCGAAGAAATATTGAACTCCTCTCCCGCCAATTGATAGATGTCTTTTTCTACCAATTTCATATCCGTCTCCAACACGCCCGACATTTCTTTTAGGGCGTTCATGTCTACTTTAATACCTTCGCGCTCCATCCCTGCCAACACCGGTACGAGCCGCACTTCCACTCCTCTGAAAAGTTTATCCGCCTGATTTTCAATCAATATGGGATTCAGTTTTTCTTTCAATTGTAGCGTTACGTCGGCATCTTCAGCGGCGTATTCTACCAACTTTTCGATGTCTACATCCCGCATCGTGAGCTGTTTCGGGCCTTTTTTACCAATCAATGCCTCAATCGAAACGGGCTCATAATTCAGGTACGAATTGGCCAAAATATCCATATTATGGCGCTTATCTGGTTCAATCAGGTAATGCGCCAGCATGGTATCATAAATGGGCCCCCGAATCTCAATACCGTAGTTTTGAAGGACGAGAAGATCATATTTAAGGTTTTGGGCGATTTTCTCAATCTTTTCATCTTCCAACACCGCCCTAAAATCTTCCACTACCTTTTGAGCCTCTTCGCGGTCAGCTGGAACGCTCACGTAAAACGCCTCGCCTTTTTGGTAGGCAAACGACATTCCTACCAATTCGGCATCAATGGCATCCAAGGAGTTGGTTTCAGTATCAAAACAAAAAGCCTCTTGCAAACTCAGATAATGTGCCAACGACTGCCGCAACTCGGGGGTATCAACCAAATGATAGCGGTGGAGCGTATTGGCTACCGTACGGCGCTCTGAAGAAAATTCGGACGTTTGAAACGGCAAATCGCTTTCCGAAGATACTGCTGGTTTGTGTTGAGCGTTGCTTTCGGGGGTAGGAGCACTTTCTCCAAACAAACTAAGTTGGCCTTTTTTATCAGCCGAAGAAACAGTGGCCGACAAGTTGGTTGGTTTTACGTCGGCGGTATCTTCGCCCAGCATACTTTTACGCAACGTGCGAAATTCCAACTCATCCAGCAATGCCGACAGCATATCACGATCGGGCTCACACATGAGGAGGTCTTCTTCGTGAAATTCAATCGGTACATTTATATCAATGGTTGCCAAATGCTTTGACAAAATGGCTTTATCGGCACCTTCGATGACTTTTTCTTTGAGTTTTCCTGCTAGTTTGTGAGTATTGACCAACAGGTTTTCGATAGAGCCAAACTCTTCAATTAGTTTTTGAGCGGTCTTCTCTCCCACGCCCGGAATCCCCGGAATGTTATCCACCGCATCGCCCTGCAAACCCAGCATATCCACTACCTGACCGATATCTTTGACCCCCCAACGTGCGCACACTTCGGCAGGTCCCATGATTTCAACGCCTTTGCCCATGATAGCGGGTTTATAAAGGTAAATATGTTCCTCAACCAACTGACCGTAGTCTTTATCGGGCGTCATCATAAACACCTCAAATCCTGAGCGAGCGGCCTTTTTGGCAAGGGTTCCCACCACATCATCTGCTTCATAGCCATCTACCTCCAACACAGGAATACACATAGCTTTCAGCAATCGCTTCACGTACGGAACAGCGATGGTAATGTCTTCGGGTTGCTGCTGCCGCTGGGCTTTGTAGGCCTCAAACTGTACGTGACGGAATGTAGGCTTGGGCGTATCAAATGCTACTCCCAAGTGCGTTGGTTTTTCGTTTTTCAAAACTTCCCGCAAGGTGTTCAAAAAACCAAATACGGCACTTGTATTCAACCCTTTAGAAGTAATTCTGGGAGTTTTAAGAAAGGCGAAGTGGGCACGATAAATCAGCGCAAAAGCATCTAAAAGAAACAGTTTTTTGTCAGGCTTCATGGGTCATTTAATGAGTAAATGATGCAAAGAAAGGAAAGTTTAACGGGATTTTTGATTTTTCTGCCGAGTTGTTAAACTACCTATGGCGTTTGTGCGTTATTTTTATGCACTATCTATACATTACGACTCGCATTCTGTAAAAGTAACATGGAAAATCCAATCCAAAATGATCGCCGCACCGTACGGTTGCCGATTTTATTGAGTATTACGTTAGCCGCTGGGGTATTTCTGGGTGCTACGTTTTTTGGGGGAAGCAAAGGAATCACTGACGTAGCCCGAGGCTATACCAAATTTAAAGAAGTTCTTCAACTGATTGATAATAACTACGTTGATACGGTCAACACCGACGAGTTGGTGGATTATTCTATCACTAAAATGCTCGAAAAGCTCGACCCGCACACCTATTATTTCAACCCCAAAGATGCCGTTGCGGCTCGTTCTCAACTAGAAAGTGGGTTTGACGGAATCGGTATTGAATTCAACTTGTACAAAGACACCGTGTATGTGGTTTCTCCACTCGTAGGCGGCCCTTCTGAAGCGGCGGGTATTCAAAGTGGCGATAAGATTTTGAAAGTCAATAACGAAGTCTTTACTGGAACAAAGGTTGATAATGCTTTTATTTTTTCTAAGTTGCGCGGACCACGCGGCAGCGAAGTTAAAATCGAGATTTTACGCAGAGGTGTTCCTAAACCATTGGCTTTTCAACTGAAACGAGACCGAATTCCCACTTATTCGGTAGACGCTTCCTATATGATTGATAAAGAAACAGGATATGTTAAAGTGACCCGTTTTTCTGAATCCACCTACGACGAGTTTAAAAACGCCATAAGCAGCCTCAAGAACCAAGGAATGAAAAAACTACTGTTGGATTTGAGAGGCAATCCAGGCGGCTACATGGACCGTGCCACCAACATGGTAGACGAATTGATTTCGGGCGACAAAATGATTGTTTATACCGACGGCAAAGATGACCGGTATGACCGCCAAACCCGCACCAAGAACGTAGGTATGTTTGAGAACGGAAGCGTAGTAGTCCTCATTGACGAAGGAAGTGCTTCTGCCTCTGAAATTGTGGCAGGGGCATTGCAAGACCACGACCGCGCCTTGATTGTGGGTCGACGCTCGTTTGGAAAAGGGTTGGTGCAAATGCCCGTCAATTTATCGGATGGCTCGGAGTTGCGTTTGACCATTTCCCGTTATTTCACCCCGAGCGGTCGCAGTATCCAAAAACCTTACACCCACGGTGATGTAGAAAGTTACGAAAAAGACATCAAAAATCGTTTTTCACACGGAGAGCTTTTCGTGGCTGACAGTATCAAAAACAATCCCAAACTCCAGTTTCGTACGGATGCAGGGCGGGTCGTTTATGGCGGCGGCGGAATCACCCCCGATGTGTTTGTACCTCGCGATACCAGCATGATGACGCCGTATTTGTACGAATTGTTTGGCAAAAACATCGTTCGCGATTATGCCGTACGATACGTGGGCGAAAATAAAAAGCAGTTGGAAAAACTCACCTTTGCCGACTACCTTAAAACCTTCACCCCGAGTGAGGCAGATATGGAGATTATACTTCGGAATGCCAACAACGACGATATTAAGTTTAACGAACAACAATACAAACGCTCAAAGCCTTATATCCGTACTTATTTGAAAGCGATGATTGGTCGTTATGCCTACCAAAAACGCGATAAAGCGGGCTTAAATAATGAATTTTACCAAGTAATGTCCGACTTAGACGAAGGCTATAAAAAAGCAGTAACCCTTTTTGACGAAGCCGAAAAACTGTCGCGCATGAGTGTAAGCTTAAAAGACGGCAAAAAGTAAGTTTGCGAATCCTCAGGTTATTGTAGATTTTTGTTAGAAGTTCTCTAATAAAATCCGCAATAACCTATTTTTTTGCCCATGCTCGCCAAATCTGTCAACTTTTCCCGCACAACAATTACGGAATTAATGATTCCTTCGTACGCCAACTTCGGGGGTAAAATCCACGGAGGAATTTTGTTATCACTCATGGACAAAGTGGCTTATGTGTGCGCCTCCAAGCACGCAGGCACGTACGTAGTGACGGTGTCGGTCGAAGGCGTAAACTTTCTCCAACCCATCGAAGTAGGGCAATTAGTCTCACTCCACGCCTCCATCAATTACGTAGGTCGTAGTTCGATGGTAGTGGGTATCAGGGTGATTGCGGAAGATGTTAGAACAGGGGTTCAAAAACATACCAATACCTCCTATTTTACCATGGTAGCCAAGGACGACGAAGGAAAGCCCACCGAAGTACCTCCGCTCAGCCTCGAAACCAAAGAAGATACGCGTCGGTTTCTGGAAGCTATCAAACGCAAAGAATTGAAAACCACCTACGCGGGTGAATTCGACAATGAGAAAACACGGATGAAATTGGAGGAGAATTTGCATCTGCTCAAAAATGAGCGATGTATTGTTAGCGAAGAAGTTCAAAGTTCATAAATCAAGGGTTATACTTCCGCGCGACGGCCTGTTCTCAAGCTGGGTTTATGGTGTGTCGGGTTGCTCACAACCCGACTTGTTAATCTACAAAGGTTGCGCCTCCGCAGCGGCGTTCCGTTCCGAGGCTTTTTTGAATTTTTATACTTGTTTGTTTATATTTTCTACAAAAGTTAGGCTTCTCCGAAGCTGGATTTGGCCGAAAATAGAAAACCCGTCGCTGCTAACGACGGGTTTTCCTATGCTTAAAACGACTTCTGTTTTATAAACTAACCCGGAAACTCGGCATTTTTATTTTGCGTAGGCTACGGAGCGCATTTCACGGATTACCGTTACTTTGATTTGGCCAGGGTACTGCATTTCTTTCTCAATTTTTTGAGAAATATCAAACGAAAGCTTACCCGCGGTATCATCATTGACGGTATCCGAATTGACAATCACGCGCAACTCACGCCCCGCCTGAATGGCATAACATTTATCAACGCCTGGGAAGTTGGTAGCTAACGCTTCCAAATCCTTCAAACGCTGAATATATGACTCCATCATCTCGCGACGAGCGCCTGGGCGCGACCCCGAAATAGCATCACACACCTGAATAATGGGCGACATCATACTCGTCATCTCAATTTCATCGTGGTGAGCACCGATGGCGTTGCATACTTCTGGATTCTCTTTGTATTTTTTCGCCAACTCCATCCCCAGAATTGCGTGCGGCAGCTCTGATTCTTCGGGCCATACTTTTCCAATATCGTGCAGTAACCCAGCACGTTTGGCGAGTTTGGCATTTAACCCCAACTCTGATGCCATCGTAGCACAAAGCCGCGCTACTTCGCGCGAGTGTTGGAGGAGGTTTTGGCCATACGACGAACGGAAGCGCATCCGTCCAATCATTTTTACCAATTCAGGGTGCAAACCATGAACCCCCAAATCAATGACGGTACGCTCGCCGATTTCAACGATTTCGTCGTCAATATTTTTCTTTGTTTTTGAAACCACTTCTTCAATACGCGCTGGGTGAATACGTCCATCCTGCACCAAACGGTGCAGCGACAAGCGGGCTATTTCGCGACGAACGGGGTCAAAACCTGAAATAACGATTGCTTCAGGAGTATCATCAACGATGATTTCACAACCCGTAGCCGCTTCCAGCGCCCGAATATTGCGTCCTTCCCGGCCAATGATTTTTCCTTTTACATCATCGCTTTCAATGTTGAATACCGAAACTGTATTTTCGATGGCGTGCTCAGAAGCGGTGCGTTGAATGGTTTCGATTACGATTTTCTTGGCTTCTTTGGTGGCCGTCAATTTGGCCTCATCAATCGTATTTTTGATGTATGCCGAGGCTTGCGACTGGGCATCGGCTTGAAGGGCTTCTACCAATTGCTGCTTGGCCTGCTCGGCGGTCAGATTGGCGATTCGCTCCAATTGTTCGACTTGTGAGCGATGCATTTTTTCGGCTTCATCACGGCGTTTTGTAGCCACCTCGGTTTGTTGTTCGAGGTTTTTCTTAAGAGCTTCCAACTCGTTCTCACGACGTTTGTTTTGTTCCGTCATTTGGTTGAGTTGCTGCTCACGTTGCTTGATTTTCTGCTCGTTTTGAAGAATAATCTGCTTCTTTTTATTTGTGTCGTCTTCAAACTCTGATTTCAACCTCAAATATTTTTCTTTTGCTTCAAGAATGCGGTCTTTCTTGATGTTTTCGGCGGTAATTTCCGCATTTTTAAGGATTTCGGCGGCGCGCTGTTGGGCGTCTTCTTCGGTTTTCTTGGTTGTCTTTTTAATAACGAAGTAGACAATTACTGCACCCACAACCGCCGAAACGGCAGCGTCGAGTAAAAACAATAATATATCGGGCATCTGTGTCTGTGTTTATAGGTTCAACATATATTCCCTAAACGCAGCCTTGAGTGTACCGAACCTATCCCTTTTTGAACGTATTGGAAGAGACCAAAAGGATTAGTTTTGGCCCGATGGATTGAAGTGTCTTTGTAGGTAGTCTAAGTGTTTAAATACTGTTGACTGTATGACTTCTAAATCGTTATCTCCTTTTAGGCGAGCTACCATCGAGTCAAGGCAAACCATTGCCAAAACCTTCTGAATATCCCCTTCTTTTTTCATTCGAAGTTCTACCTGTGCATCAACTTTCTTGGCTGCTTCTCTCATAAAAGACTCATCTTCGTCTGAGTCAGCCCAGACTTCGTAAGATTTATCGGCAATCTTTACTCTTACGATTCGCCTTTTTTTTATGGTTTCCATTGCGTCTGGGTCACAACGTGTGTAACAAAGTGATGGTTTCTTCTACGTATCGAATGTATTCGTCCAATTTGGTGTTCAGTTCCGTAATCGCGTCTACGTTTTTCGGGTTTTTTACAATTATAGACAATTGTTTGAAATTATTTAACTTTTCTTTCAAAGAAAGTTCTTTTTCTCGCAATTGTTTATTTTCCGTTTTTAAGATTTTATTTTCTTGGCGTTCAAATTTTAACTCTTCGTTTTGTTTGTCATAACGCTTTTGAAGGACTTCAAAGCGTGACTTTAGCTCGCTGTGCGCCGCTTTTTCGTGGGCGTAAGCCGCTTGCAACGCACTAACACTTCTTTCAACAAACAGAAATTGAAAATTCAGCTCGTCTAAAAGTCTATCGTCTTCGAAGGTTACAAGTTTCATGCCGCGTTATGTTATCCTGTAAAACTTCAACCTTGGACATTAAAAACGAACACTCTTCTAACGTCCAAGGTCACCCATCTGGTATCTGTTATTTACGTATTACTGCATTTAAATCTTTTTCAAAGGCCATCATTAATTTCTGCATGGTTTTGTCAATGACTTTGTCGGTCAGGGTTTGGGTCTCATCCTGAAGCGTGAGGCTTACCGAATACGACTTTTTATCTGCTCCGATATTTTCTCCTTCATACACATCAAACACGTTGATGTTGGTCAACAACTCTCGCTCATATTTATGGGCTGTCTGACGAATTTGTTCAAAAGTGACGGCTTTATCCAACACCAACGACAAATCACGACGTACTTCTGGAAACTTAGAAACTTCCGTAAAACGCACTTTATCGTTGTATTGTTTCAACAAATAGGCCCAATCAAAATCGGCGTAAAAAACAGGTTGTTTGATATCGGCGATTTTGGTCAGCTTCGCTTTTACCTGTCCAAAACTAACGACGGGCTTCTTTTTAATGGTATAAGACAGGCCATACTCAAAAATTGTTTTGTCTTGAATTTCCTGCTTCTCTACCTGCGCCACCCGAAAGGCATTCAAAACCAAATGTACCATCCCTGCCAAATCGTGAAAAGCCAGTTTTTGGTCTTTGGCCAACCAGCTTTCGGCCCGTTGATGCCCCGCCATCAATAAAACCAAGTGCGAAAGTTCCTTGTACTTCGATTCGGGCATCTTGTGATACGTTTTTCCAAATTCACATATTCTTAAATCACGCTGACGGCGGTTCAGGTTATAAGCCAATGACTCCAATCCCGAAAACAACATCGTCTGCCGCATCACCGAGAGGTCTTCGCTCAAAGGGTTGAGCATTACCACATCTTCTCCAGGCAAACTCGCCCGAACTGCATCGTTGTACATGGGTTTTGTCAACGAATTTGACATGGTTTCGTTAAATCCATTGGCGGCTAAAAGGTTAGCAATGCGCAATTTCTGTTTGTCAGGGTCGACAATTGGGAAGCCCGACAGGAAATCAGTGGCTAAGTTTTCGGAAAGCTCTATGTTGTCGAATCCATAAATCCGCAGGATTTCTTCAATGACATCCGCTTCGCGCGTCACATCCACGCGATAAGGGGCCACAGAAGCCAAAAATCCTTCGGGTGTTTCGTCTTGAATTTCAATGTCGAGGCTGGTTAAAATCTGCTTAATCAGCGCGCGGTCTAGTACTTTGCCAATGAGTCTATCGACATTTTTGTACTTAACTTTCACTGCATGATTGGGAATCGGATTGGGATAAATATCCACAATTTCCGACGATACTTGTCCGCCAGCTACCTCCTGAATCAACAGCGCCGCACGCTTGAGTGCATAGACGGGCATATTGGGGTCAGTTCCGCGCTCGAAGCGGAAAGAGGCGTCGGTTTTCAGGCCGTGAAAAGTACCAGTCTTGCGAATTGAAGCGGGAGAAAAATAAGCAGCTTCCAGAAAAATATCCGTCGTTTGCTCCGAAACACCCGACTTAGTGCCGCCAAAAACACCTCCGATACACATAGGTTCTTCGGCGTTACAAATCATCAAATCTCGGTCCGACAGCTTGCGCTCTACGCCGTCAAGGGTCACGAAAGGCGTACCAGCAGGGAGCGTTTTTACGATTACTTTGTTGCCGATGATTTTGGCCGCATCAAAAGCGTGCAATGGTTGTCCGAGTTCGTGGCAAATGTAGTTGGTAATATCCACCACGTTGTTAATCGGCCGCACACCTACCGCCTGCAATTTTTCTTTCAACCAATCAGGTGACTCAGTCACGGTCAAGCCCGAAATCGTCAGCCCTGCATAACGCGGGCAGGCTTCGGAGTTTTCAACACTTACTTCGATAGGCGAGGTTGTAGTTGAAACGGTAAAGTTTTCAACTGCGGGCATTTTGAGTTCTCGATTCAGCACCGCTTTCAAGTCGCGGGCCACGCCAAGGTGAGAGGCCGCATCAGCGCGGTTGGGCGTCAGCCCGATTTCAATGACGTAATCGGGCAATAAGCCGAAGTATTCCGCCGCCGACGTGCCATTGGGTAAATCAGTATCCAATACCATGATGCCCGCGTGTGAGGTACCCAAGCCGATTTCGTCTTCAGCACAAATCATTCCTTCGGAAGGGTGGCCATACACTTTGCGCTTCGCAATGGTAAAAGGCTCCCCGCCAGTCGGATGAATCGTGGCTCCCACGGTGGCTACGACTACTTTCTGACCCGCAGCTACGTTGGCCGCTCCACACACGATATTGGATGGCACATCCGCGCCAATATCTACCGTAGTAAGGTGCAATGTTTTTTCTTTGACGGTAAAAGGTTCGCACGTAAGCACCTCTCCAATCACGATGCCCTCCAATCCTCCTTCCACGCGTTGGACCGGGTCGATGCCTTCCACTTCGAGACCAGTGGCGGTCAACAATTTACCGACTTCTTCGGCAGACTCCTGAATATCAATAAGTTCTTTAAGCCAGTTATAGGAAATTTTCATTGAGAATTTGTTAATCGTTATACTAGTCTGCCGTTATCGGGCAACGTTTTTCAACCAACGTCCAACCAATAACCAGCAACTTTTGCCCAAAGGCACCGCAAAATTAGGGGATTTTAGGGAAAAGCATTGAAATACTACGCTTCCAATGGAGGTAAGTTTTTCCAAATCCAGAAGATATTCAGGACAGCGGTCTCATTCTTCAACTTTACTCATTCTTCTCATAAATCTTCTCTCCCGCTTCCACACGTACGGGCAAGGTATTCTCTTTGGGCGGAATGGGGCAGGCGTAAGTAGGGTTGTAAGCGCAGTAGGGATTATAGGCGACGTTGAAGTCGAGGGTAAGTTTACCGTCGGTTATATCGTCGGTTTTA
Organism: Runella salmonicolor; assembly: GCF_024158025.1. Lineage (NCBI taxonomy): Bacteria > Pseudomonadati > Bacteroidota > Cytophagia > Cytophagales > Spirosomataceae > Runella > Runella salmonicolor. The sequence goes on along the minus strand of NZ_JAMZEL010000004.1, from coordinate 117,519 downwards.
AAATCTAAATAACGCCCGCCACCGTAGGTTTCTTGCGGGGCCGTGGCATCGCGAAAGAGGATTGAAAGGCCTTTCTCATGTTTATAAATGAGCAGGCGATACACGTTCAGCTCGGCCGCCTTGCTTGCATCAGGCAATGTAAATTCAGCAAAACCGTATTTTTCGTAGGTGGTGGTGCTGCCGTCGGTCATGGGTACGGCTACTTGCTTATCCTGAGCTTGGTAAGGAATAATAGTAGCCACCACTTTGTAGGCAGGGTTGGGGGCGAAATAATTAAGACCTTTAAAAGCCGCTTTGTCGCCAATCGGAGAAGTATCGGAATCTTGGTAAAACTTATCTTTTTCTTTGCGGTCTTTCTCCAACTGCGCCACATAATCGGCATCCGAAACCGTTGTTTCTTCCCCAAAAAAAGTATAGCCAATCACCCCGATGATAACGATGGCAATCAGCAACTGTAAAAATTTATTTTTCAACATAGCTTTCCAGATTTAGTGCTAAAAGTGAAGGGGTTAGAAGTTAAGTCAATACCTAACACCTAACCCCTTTACGCTTACATTTATGATTATAGAATTGCTTTTTCCAAGGTTGTTTTTACGCTGGTGTTCATCATTTCCGCCAAATACTCCGTCACGGTTTCGGCAAAACCAGGGAGCTTGGTCAAATCGGTATCCCAAAGTTTGGTATTGCTCAATACGGCTTGCACAAATGCAGGTACGGTTTCGACCGTCACGCCCTGCCATTGTTCGTAGAAATACGCCGCTTGTTCGTCGTTGATGACGTAAAACTCTTCCCCACGTTGACCGAAATAATGCTCATTTTGTTGCTTAACAGCCCGCATAAACAGCAAATAGGCTGCAAAGCCAATCGTAAACAACTTAGGCGCTTTATTGAATTGCTGATAATAACGACGAATGGTGGCTACATTGCGCGCGTTCATTTTCGACGATTGCTGAAGCGTAATCCCGATGAGTTTTTGCTGAATAAATGGGTTACGGTAACGATTCAGAATATCCCCCGCAAACACTTTCAGCTCGTCCATTTGCTCCTCAAACGGCAACGTCGGGACTATTTCGTCGTAGATAATCTTTTCGTAATATTTCGACATAGCGGGGTCGTTCATGCACTGAAACGTGATGTCAAACCCGCTTAAATAACCCAAAGGAGCCGCCGCGCTGTGGCTTCCGTTTAGGATACGTAATTTGCGCTCGCGGTAATAAGAAATATCTTCGTCGACAATGACATTTTCGCTGATTTGCTCAAAAGAAAGGGCTTTCTTCACGCGCTCATCTCCTTCAATCGCCCACAACAGATAAGGCTCAGCTACCGTCAAAAGCGCATCTTCATAGCCGATTTTCTCCTGCAACGCCGCAAACGTGGCCGCGTCGGGCTTACCTGGCACAATCCTGTCTACCAATGAGTTACAGAATTTAACGTGGTATTTAAGCCATTTATTAAACAGTTTCCCCAGCTCATTATAGACCGAAATTTTTTCTACGCACTCACGGAGTTTGAGACCGTTATCGGTAATCAATTCAGTAGGAACTACCACCAACCCTTTGTCTTTTTTGCCTCCGTAAGTACGAAAACGCTCATACAAAAACGCGGTCAACTTGGCAGGAAATGATTGCGGTGGGCTCTGGAAAATGCTCTCCTCTACGTACTGAATGCCTACCTCAGTGGTATTTGAAATAATCACTTCCAAATGCGGATTACGCGCCACCTGTAGGATGCTCTGCCAACTGTCCTGCGCCGAAATGACCCGACTGATAGACGTAACGGCCGTGGCCTCGTCGATGGTTTGGCCTTCATTGTCCACCCCACGTACGCAAACCGTGTAGAGGCCATCCTGCTCGGCAAAATCATCGGCCGAACCGGCGGTAGATTTCACCACTACAATTCGTCCGTTGAAAATATGTTGCTTGTTTGCTTTATCAATCAGGTAGTCGCAAAGCCCTCTCAGAAGCACTCCTGTTCCAAATTGCAATACTTTTACGGGCAAATCAAAGGTATATTGAGTTTCGCTATCAATGACTTGTTTAGATAATTTCGGCATAGCTAATGGTATATTTAACAGTTTGGCAGGTCAAAAATGTTTGTATTGGCAAACCTAATAAATTTTGCGCAAAACTTATCTTTGTAGCGACCAAAGCCGTCAAAACTCTAATAGATTTTATTCATTCCGTGGATTTTAGGCCATCTAGTCAAGTCTAAATTTCATAGAATCGAACCGCTAAAATCATTCTTATGAACAATTACATCCTTTACGACGATGCTGCCGTCCGTCCGCATCTGTTGCCGTTTACTTTCACGCGTCCTGTGTCAGAAATCCGCTGCGGCATCCTGACATTGACCGAAAAGTGGACGCATTTTCTTCATGCCAAACCCTCTTTTTTGACCGAGCCTTATCTTCAGCATAAATTCCCGTTTGTTGCCACCAACGACAATATTTTCCTCAACGGTGCCGTCTGCGCAACCGCTTCCATCGCAACGGCCGTTGGCCAATTAAAAGCGGGGGAAGCATTGATTGCCCTCGAAAACGACCAAGTCATTGCCTACCGTTCACCGTTTGAAGTAGTAAACCCCGTGAGCGAGTTGAAAACGGTTCTTTTTTCCGAACCTATTGTTACCATTAAACGTCTTTGGGATATTTATGGCGAAAACGGTCCACAAATCAAAGCAGATTTTGTGGCTCTTACCCAAGGCAGAGTCAGTGAGCCGTTGGCAGACCCTTTTACGCACGTCTACGCCCCAGAAAATGTATTTTTGGAAGAAGGTGCCAAGGTACGAGCTTCCATTCTGAATGCCGAAAATGGGCCGATTTACATCGGAAAGAATGCGACCGTCAACGAAGGCAGCGTTATTATGGGGCCGTTTGCGTTGGGCGAGGGCTCTGCCGTCAATTGGGGCGCTAAAATGCGGATGAATACCAGCGTGGGGCCGCATTGCAAAATTGGCGGCGAGGTCAGCAACTCGGTACTTTTTGGTTTCAGCAACAAAGGTCACGACGGCTTTTTGGGGAATTCTGTTTTGGGAGAGTGGTGTAACTTAGGGGCGAATTGCAACAATTCCAACCTCAAAAATGATTATACCAACGTGAAGCTTTACAGCTACGCCACCGAAACCTTGGAAGACACAAACCGTCTGTTTTGTGGCCTCTTTATGGGCGATTTTACCAAAGCAGGCATCAGTACTCTGTTCAACACTGGTACGGTGGTGGGCGTGAATACCAACGTTTTCGGCGCAGGCTTTCAACCCAAGCATATTACGTCTTTTTCGTGGGGCGGCGCGGCCGAAGGCTTCACGGAATACCGCATCGAAAAAGCCCTCAAAGTAGCCTATGAGACCGTTAGCCGACGGGGCGAAGCCTTCGGAGAAATAGAGGAAGAGATTTTAAAGCACGTATTTGAGCTAAGTCGGGGCAACAATCAGAAGTGAGGAGCGAGGAATGCCAAGTCAGAATGGGCAATTATTAATTTTGAACATCAAAAGTCAAAGCAATGAATAAGCGAAATAAAGCAATTTTATCATTCTGTAAGAATCTGTATTGCATCGTTCTCCCAGCAATCAGTTTTTTTCCACCACGCCTCCAACGTCTTTTATTATTGCTTTGGCTCATCGTCTTCAGTGCATTGTTCATTCCTTCGTCATACGCCCAAACCGACACCCTAACGGTGCGTGGAAAAATAGAAAATCTCACGGTGAGGCTGTACCGCCAAGCACCCGAGATTACGGTAGCCCGGGTCAATATTTTACAATCTAACCAAGAAATAGTACGTGCCGCCCAACTCCAACCCGATGGAAGTTTTGAGTTGAAAATGCCACTGGTGTATCCGTTGGAAGAATGTTATGTAACTTATGCCAACGTAGTAATGCCTTTTTTGGGCGAAAAAGGCACGGTGGAAATCACCCTCAACGGCGACTCTCTGACCAAAAGCGAGGTTCCTATCCGTTTTGGGGGCGCTCACGCAGCTACCAATAATCGACACGCTCATTTTTATGCCGCTTTTAATAAGTGGCTCAAAGCTAATCCCGAAAAGCCCATCAAAGCAGCGACTGGCTTTCACTTTTGGGAAAAAGTGGCCCAAGAGCGCGACCGTAAAATTTCTTTTTATCGCAACTTCCAAACCGTCAAAGATACGCTGCTTGACAAATGGGTGATTTCGTCGCTCAACGACGCCGCCAAAGCCAGATTTTACAGTTATTTATCGCAGGAAAAACAAAAACTCGCGTTGGCTATATCCGCATCGACCGAATTGGACACTAGCCGTTTTTTTACGTTTGCCAAAGCCGACAGTTACCGCCAATTCACCAATTACGCCTTAGCTACCACGCCCGATCTTCCCGAATCGTCTTTGCCCGTCAATACCTTGGCACGTTTGATTTTACAGTATGTTCCCAATATTTCGACCGCCGACAGCCTAAAATTGGTGGGGTATGTGCAAGGAGAAACGGCCAAAATGCGGGAGTTGCGGTGGCTTAGCAATCTGTTTAATCAAAAAGAAGATACACTTCGGCTTATTGCTGCGTTTGAATTGTACACCCGCAAATTCGGTGCCGCACATTCAGCCAAAGAGTTGGACTACTTAAATGCGGTATTTTACGCAGAAAACACCAATAATTTTACGCTAAAAAACACGACCCTCTGGTACAATCACCTGCGTCCTGGGCTCAAAAACCCGTATTATGTGCGCTCTCTGGACGAACTTCACCACATCGCCAATCTGGATTCAGCATTGATTCGTACCTCCGAACCCAAAATGAGTGATGCCACCTTGAATAACCCGCTAGAAGTGGTATCGGGGGTACTATTGGCCAATAACACTTCATCATCTGACGAAACGTTATTGTGGGACCAACTCAAACAAAAATTTAAAGGGAAAAAAGTGTATTTTATCTTTTGGACCAACGATGAATGGGGACGCCGCGTATTGGCCGAAGCCAACGCCTTGCGGGCAAGCCTGCCACCCAACAGCGTCGAATTTGTGTACGTATCAGAGTACAAAACGAGCGACAATGTATGGCTCGAAGCCGCCATCAAAAGTAGAAGCAGGGGTTTGCACCTTAAATTGGACGAATCACAAAACGATTATTTTGTGGACGAATGGGCCATCACTCAGGTGCCTTATGCAGTTTTGATGGATGCCAACGGCAAATACATCCGTCGCGGCGCGCCCCTGCCCGCCGACCGTGAAGGCTGGAGCAAAATTTGGAATAAGGTTTTTAACTGATCTTATTTGGCAAAACGACTGTTGAGCATCGGGTATACAATCACGGCCAGCAGTATCACCACCGAGCCTGCATAAAATCCCGCCGTCATGCGCTCATTGAGGATAAAATACGCCAGCACCATGCCGTAGACTGGCTCCAGATTGATGGTTAGATTGAGCGTAAAAGGAGAGACTTTTCGGAGTAAATGCACCCCTGCCGAGTAAGCATACACCGTACACACCAAAGCTAAAATGACGAGCCAGAGCCAATCAGCCGATTGAGGAATCATTTCCTGGGTGGTCAGCCCGCTTGTAAAAGCTACGCCCGCCAAACCTATCAACATGGCGATGGTGGCGCCGTTCATTTCGTAAAAGGTAATCAGAAGCGCATTGTGTCGGCGCGCAAAACGGCTGTTGGCAATGGTAAAAAGAGCCGCCAAAAACGCCGAAACCAGCGCTAAACCCAAGCCTAACGACTGGTCTACCTCAAACCGAAAAATGAGGTAAAGCCCTACAATCACCAACAAACTCAGCAAAATCTCCAGCGGCCGCACCCGCCGCCGCGCAAACAACGGCTCCAACAATGAAGTAAAAAGCGACGTGGTAGACATTCCAGCCAAACACACCGACGCACTCGACACGTGCGCCGAGCCAAAGAACGTCAGCCAATGCAGCCCCATGATAGCCCCCACGCCGAGCATGGCCCAACGGTCGTTGGCTGGTACGCGCTTCCATTCTTTCCACAACCACAGCACCACCGCCAAACCAACGGCCGCCAGCAGCGTGCGAAAAAACGTGAGACTAATACGCGAAAGTTGCGGATTAATCAGTTTCCCCAAAATGGCCGTAAAGCCCCAGATAAGTACTAAAAAATGCAAATGCAGGTAATCGGCAAAGGTGGGTTTGGGCAGCGGAGAATTCATACGGGAGGTTGATTACGAAAAAGCAAAAATAGGCATTTTGTGTTTACATTATCTTAGCCTTTGCGAAGAACACAAGAAGCACAAAACACACAAAATATGTCTTTTAAGTCTGGATTTTTTGTGACAAAAACAAAAAAATCTAATTCGTGAAACATCTGACAATCGGCCATAGCAGTGTCATTTCACGGTCAAATAGTTAGGTTTCACCGTTATTTGGCCACTTTTTTCATTATTTTATTTTGGAATCACTATTTTCTGTTCTAGTTTTATGGGCACGGTGCTACGTTATGGGAAACTATAGATAAAGTTACATTTATAGAACCCAATGCCATAAAACATGTCTTTAATTCTCTCTCAAAAACTGTTGGCACTTGCGTACCAACAGCCCCGCATCAAGCCTGAAAACGTTCAATCATTGGCCGGTCTTACCTCACAAGAGGTCATTGTTCTGATTCACTTAGCCGACGACCTCACCGCCGTTGAGATTGCCAAAGCCATGCGTATCAAACCCAAAAGTATAGCCAACTACAAAGAGCGCATTGCCGACAAGCTATATCTTGGTGGTTGCCGGGCATTGCGACGCTTCGCTATCCAACACCAAGAGTTTTTACACCTACTCAAAAAGGAAGTAATGAAATAGCCCTCTATTTTGAGGGAATTATACCTCATTCTTTGAGGTAGTTTTGCTCTATTTTGATAATGGTTGAGCCGCTATGTTTGTGGTGTTGAAGCGCAACGACAAATATTAAAGAAAATGTTCAACCTTAAAATTCAACAAAAATGAAATCTTTTCCTTTTATTTATTTTCTACTATTTTTATTTATCTTTTCCTGTCAAAACGATTCTTCAATTGAAAATGAGAATTTTGTAATTGAACAGTATAAGATACAAATGTCTAAAGACCCGTTAGTATTTACTCTTATTGATCGTCAAATTGATTTTTCAGTACAAGTATCCTATATTTATGAAGACATTCCAAAAAATCAATGGGGAGGTATGCTGACTGAACTAAACGAAAAAAAAAGCAATGACGATATTTTATTTCTTCTAAAAAAGAGAAATATACAGACTAATGCTGACTTTCAAGAATCTTTAACTGCATTAAATACTGCCCAAATCTCTGTCATGAAGAAATATAATAATTTACCAAACCTATCTGATGAAGTCAGAAATGAAATATGGAAACATTGTATTACTTCTTACGGAGATCGTTTTAAAACTGCAAAATCAACCGATTGTTGTGGAAGTATGAGAGGTCATTTATGGGGTTGTATAGGCGGATCAACTGTAATTTTAGGTTTTAGTTGGTTAACAGGTTTGGCAGTACCTGCATTAAGAGGTGCAGGTTGGGCCAACGACTGCATTAGAAAAGCCGAACAAACTTATGGAGGTTGTTGTCATTAATTTAAACACTTAATACCATGACACAAACAGAATTGAAACAAAAACACCAAGAACTTAAGAAAAACAAGCAAACCCTCGTTAGGGATGTTATCTACGTAGTAGTTGGTAACATCGTAGGTGTTTGGTTAATCGGCGGCATTGAGGCTTTTGCTATGAAAAAAACATGGGTAATTTTGTTCTTTCTATTAGGTTTATGTCTGCAATTATTTTTGGCATACAGAGTCTTCACAAATCATAATGCTAATAAAAAGAATCAAATAGCGATGATAGTCTGTTCCATCATTGCTACAGCCTTTGTGCTTATTTTTTACCTAAAGATTGGGTAGTAGTATTTTTATTTACATTTATACACAAACAACATTTAAGTTTGCCTGTAATATCAAATTATAGGCAAACTTATTGCAATTTTAGACCCAATGAAACCCGTAATTCACCCTATAATAACGCTTGTTTTTTTATGTACCGGTGGAGTGTTGACTTTTGTTTGTCTAACCAATCCCAATTCGTTCAATAATTCTTATTTGAGATATTTTTTTTTATTTATAGGCATAGCCTGTGTTTTAATGGGAGTATTTTTGGAATACCTTAATTGGTTAACATATACGCCGCTTGTAAAAAAAACAGCTATTTGGATTCTTGTATTTTTGGTGCCTTTTTATGCGTTTTTATTTTATTACGTACTTAGCGAAAACTAGGATGAGACTTTATATTTTAGTAGCCATTGTTGTGTGTAGTTTACATAACGGGTATGCCCAGGGCCGTTTTGTCAGCAAAGGGGATGGGCAACCCGCTTTAGAAACAAAATTTTCGGGCGTTGAAGGAACACCTTACTGGAACGACTCCTTTGTGGAAGGAGAAACCAAGTCACGGCAAAATGGGAAGTGGTATCGGTACCCCAAAGCAAGATTTGATGCCTACAAAAATGAGTTTGAGTACGAGCAGCCTTCTACGGCCAAACTACTCCGATTGGATGCCGCACAAATTTCTGAATTTAAACTCAATCAAGCCACTTTTCGGTGCGGATTCCCCCCAATCGGCGAGCAAGGTCCGCGTCATTTCTACCAAGTTCTGTATGATAAGCACACGAAGTTGTTGAAAAATATTCAAACCAAAATGATCTCCGAAACTGAATTTGGGTCAGTCGTAAAATCATCAAAATTTGTCCGGGAAGAAGAGCTATACCTCGTAAAAGAGGGACAAATAAGTCCTATCAAACGAAAAAAATCGGCGGTTTTGGAGGCATTAAGTGACAAAGCGTCGATGATTTCGGAATTTGTTAAATCTAATCGTTTGGATTATTCCGTCGAAAGTGATTTAATAAAAATCCTTGAATTTTATGATCAGGAAACTCCCATAAAATAGGATAAGAAGGGCTTTTTCAAAAATACTAAGCCCCCTCCCCAAAAAATAAAGTCTCCTTTCTCACTCCCGACTTCTCCCTACTTTTGTATTCGTCTTGGGTGCCTAATGTCTACTTCGTAGGGGGCTTTGAAGGCTTAAAAGGAAATTCTGTGCAGAACGGAAACTGCCCCGCAACTGTAATTTTAGTTTTAACCTGATAAAATAATGAGATTGATAATCACGCTTTTACTGTCTTACTTTTTCTCCTCTACTTTGGCTCAAACCTGCGAGAAAACCCAAATAAAAGACCCGATTCTCATTGATGCCATTGGTGAGTTTATTATTAACTGTAATAAAGTCAATCAGATGTATAAAGATATGGGCGTTATATACATAGGCATAAATCCCGATAGTGGTAAAGCAGAGAAAAGAATTAGCTTATGGGCAGGCTTGACCGATAGCTTTAAAGAAAATCCACCCCAACACTATGCCCATCTTTTTGGGAAAATTATATTGATTCATCAATTTAATGAAAAAAGCGCAATGATTAAAAACGAAGTCCCCCCCGAACAACTGGAAGCTTTGTTGAATGAGGTTGGTGATCGGGTATTTATTAAACAACAAAGAAGGGGACGGTGGGTGGAAACCTATAATGCCGATGGAAGTTTAAAAAAAAGAAGCTTTCAGCAAATCATATCGGGCGGAGGCTCCCCTACAAGTATTACTCTTTTAATCAACAAAAAAACGGGAGAAGTAAGAAAGTTGAAATCTGTTTGAAGATGAGCGTAAATGAATCAAGCAAAGCCACTTTTTTGTTTGTGGCTTCGCTTTTTTGTTTAAAAACTGATGCGTAACACACGTAAGTGTGTCTTGGGATGATAGGCAATATCTTTAATTCGCTAACAAAATGAAGCCAATGAAACTTTACATCACGATTTTACTTTCCTACTTTTTCTCGTCTGCTCTGGCTCAAACCTGCGAGAAAACCCAAATAAAAGACCCTATTCTCATTGACGCTATTGGGGAGTTTATTATTAATTGTAATAAAGCCAATGAAATGTACAAGAGCATGGGAGTTATACACATGGGCATAAATCCCGATAGTGGTAAAGCAGAGAAAAGAATTAGCTTATGGGCAAGCTTGACCGATAGCTTTAAAGAAAATCCACCCCAACACTATGCCCATCTTTTTGGGAAAATTATATTGATTCATCAATTTAATGAAAAAAGCGCAATGATTAAAAACGAAGTCCCCCCCGAACAACTGGAAGCTTTGTTGAATGAGGTTGGTGATCGGGTATTTATTAAACAACAAAGAAGAGGACGGTGGGTAGAGACTTACCATAGAGATGGGAGTTTAAAAAGAAGAAACTACCAAATAGGTATATCAATGGGAGGTGGGCCTACAAGTATTACCCTTTTAATCGATAAAAAAACGGGAGAAGTAAGAAAGTTGAAATCTGTTTGAAGATTATCGTAAATGAATCAAGCAAAGCCACTTTTTTGTTTGTGGCTTTGCTTTTTTGTTTAAAAAAATATCCTTACTCCTCATGCGTATGTCTTGGGATGATAGGCAATATCTTTAATTCGCTCACAAAATGAAGCCAATGAAACTTTACATCACGCTTTTACTTTCCTACTTTTTCTCGTCTGCTCTGGCACAGACTTGCGAAAAAACCCAAATTAAAGACCCTATTCTCATTGATGCTATTGGTGAGTTTATTATTAACTGTAATAAAGTCAATGAAATATACAAAGATATGGGGGTTATACATATGGGAGTGCATCCGGATAGTGGAAAGGAAGAAAAAAGAATTAATTTGTGGATAGATCTGACCGATAGTTTTAAAGATAATCCCCCCCAACAATATGCGCATCTGTGGGGAAAGGTTATTTTGATTTATCAACGTGATGCAAAGGGCAAAATAATTAAAAACGAAATTCCCCCCGAACAACTGGAAGCTTTGTTGAATGAGGTTGGTGATCGGGTATTTATTAAACAACAAAGAAGGGGACGGTGGGTGGAAACCTATAATGCCGATGGAAGTTTAAAAAAAAGAAGCTTTCAGCAAATCATATCGGGCGGAGGCTCCCCTACAAGTATTACTCTTTTAATCAACAAAAAAACGGGAGAAGTAAGAAAGTTGAAATCTGTTTGAAGATGAGCGTAAATGAATCAAGCAAAGCCACTTTTTTGTTTGTGGCTTCGCTTTTTTGTTTAAAAAAATATTCTTACTCCTCATGTGTAACTTCATACGTGTGTCTTGAGATTGTCATAACCTGTCATTGGTTGGGGGATTTTAGCTTATGATTTAGTTTCTATTTTGTTTAAAACTACTTCTAAATTCAATGAAATAACTCAAGACTGTTAGCATATGGAACAAGATATTTTTAGTGATTTAATTAGCTTTGTACACACTACACGGTGGAAATATAGAAAAGAGTTAACGAGAGAGACTCAATTAGAGCGCGATTTATCATTGACAGGTGACGATGCAATTGAGTTTATGGAATCTTTTTTTAGAAAATTTAATATTGAATTCTCTAATTTTGAATTTTCAAAATATTTTGACGATGAAGGACTGCTGATTAACATTGATTGGTTTAAGCAACTTATTTATGGAACTCCATTACCAAAACGTTCTAAGCATAAGTTAACTTTAGGGGATTTAGAAAAAGCAATAATTGATAAAAAATGGAACAATATTGATTAGTATTACTATCGTGATATTCAATCATTACTATCATCTTTCTGCTCATTTTTTACCTAAAGATTATGGGAGAATATTATTGTTTTTAATTACATTTATAAAAAAAGCTTAGTTGAATGATTCTTCTTTAAAAGAAATTTATGTAAATACATATACAGAAACTAAGTATTTTTCGAATACTCAAGACATATGAAATAAAGTCGTTTTAACCTGATAAAATAATGAGAGTTATAATCACGCTTTTACTCTGCTGTTTTTGGGTTTCTGCTCTGGCACAGACTTGCGAAAAAACCCAAATTAAAGACCCGATTCTTATTGATGCAATTGGCGAGTTCATCATCAATTGTAAGAAAGCGAATGAGATGTACAAAGACATGGGTGTTTATGAAATGCATGTATATCCAGATAGTGGAAAGGAAGAAAAAAGAATTGAATTAGTAGCAAGACTGACCGATAGCTTTAAAGATAATCCCCCCCAACAATATGCGCATCTGTGGGGAAAGGTTATTTTGATTTATCAACGTGATGCAAAGGGCAAAATAATTAAAAACGAAATTCCCCCCGAACAACTGGAAGCTTTGTTGAATGAGGTTGGTGATCGGGTATTTGTTGAACAAAAGAGAAGAGGAAGGTGGGTGGAGACTTACCATAGAGATGGGAGTTTAAAAAGAAGAAACTACCAAATAGGTATATCAATGGGAGGCTCGCCTTTTGAAATTACTCTTATAATCAACAAAAAAACGGGGGAAGTAAAAAAGTTAAAAAGTGTCTAAGTGTCTCGTTTCTTGCTTTGACACGATTTACCACCTAAAAGCAAATCCCCCCTCCCTCAAAAAATAAATCCGCCTTTCCTACCCCTCACTCCCTACTTCTCCCTACTTTTGTATTCGTCTTGGGTGCCTCATGCCTGCTTCGTGGCAGGCTTTGACGGCTTAAAAGGGAATTCCGTGCAAAACGGAGACTGTCCCCGCAACTGTAAGTTTCATCCAAGGTCGCTCTTAACAACTGCATAAACCACTGATTTTCAAACGTAAATCGGGAAGGTGCAAGGGCGATGAAACAAGTCAGGAGACCTGCCCAATGAACTATTTAGTCGCCGCGCACGGAGGATGCGCAGCTAAACCGATTTTATTCTTTTAAATAGTATGAAAAACACCCTCAATCCCCGTCTGCTGACGTTGCTGTGCTTTATGTTGGCCGCAGCGCTGATTCGTATTCTGAACGTGGCGCAGCTCTCGCCCATTTCCAATTTTACACCGCTTGGCGCGATGGCGCTGTTTAGCGGCGCGTATTTCAGTACCCGTTGGAAAGCCTTTGCTTTCCCGCTTATCACCCTTTTTATCAGCGATTTACTCATCAACGCCGTCATTTACCAAGGCCGCTACGGCATCATCTACGAAGGCTGGTATTGGGTATACGGCATTTTTGCGCTGATTGTTTTTTACGGAAAAGTGTTACTACAAAAAATCAACGTCAAAAACGTCGTTTTGGTCGCCGTCATTGCCACGTTGTCGCATTGGGTCTTGTCGGATGGCAGCGTGTGGCTGAGCGGTGGCATTGATCTGCGCACGGGTCTGCCCCTCACGCGCGATTGGACTGGGTTTGTGCAATGCCTCACGCAGGGCGCGCCGTTTATGCGTAATTTTCTGGCGGGTACGTTGGCATACAGCGCTTTGCTTTTTGGCGGCTTTGAAGTTCTGAAAATGCGTTTTCCCAAACTGGCCGTTGCTGAATAATGCAGACGGCTCTTATGAATTGGTCGGGAGGAAAAGACTCGGCGCTGGCATTGTATCATAGTTTGCAAAACAAAGCCTACGACGTTCGTTACCTCCTGACTTCACTGAACGACTCCTTCCGACGAATCTCGATGCACGGCGTGCGCGAAGAACTGCTCGACCAACAGGCCCAACGGCTCGGCATCGAACTGCTCAAGCTGCGCCTGCCCGAAACTACGTCTATGGAAGAATATCAACTCCGTATGGCTCAAATTCTCCAACCCTTAGCCGACGCGGGCATCACAAAATCCATTTTTGGCGATATTTTTCTGGAAGATTTGCGCCTTTACCGCGAAAATCAACTGGCGACCATTGGAATGCAAGGAATATTTCCCCTCTGGAAACGTCCTTCGATGGAATTGCTGGAAGAATTTTGGGGCTTAGGATTCAAAACCATCGTCGTCAGCGTAAACGGAAATGTGTTGGACCAATCCTTTTGTGGCCGCGTGCTAGACCGCGATTTTGTCAGCGAATTGCCCGCCAATATCGACCCCTGTGGCGAAAACGGCGAATTTCACACCTTTGTTTTTGAAGCTCCTTATTTTTCCCAACCCATTGATTTTCAAAAAGGAGAAACCGTCGAAAAGACCTATCATTTTCAAAATGCCGAAGGAGAACACTTGACTTCCACTTATTTTTTCACAGATTTGTTGCCCATTTAAAGTCATTGCGCAAGATGAATCCTACGTTATCGAAAGACGCGGTACGCGAAATTTACGAATCTCCTATTTTGGAGTTGATTTACCGAGCCGCCACGGTTCACCGCCAACACCACGACCCTCAAGAAGTACAGGTCTGTACCTTGCTGTCTGTCAAAACGGGGGGCTGCCCCGAAGATTGCGCCTATTGCCCACAGGCTGCGCGGTACCACACGGGAGTACAAGCCCATAAATTGATGGAAGTGGATGAAGTATTAAGTGCCGCCCAACGCGCCAAAGAAGCGGGCAGCACGCGCTTCTGCATGGGTGCCGCTTGGCGCGAAGTCCGTGATAATCGCGATTTTGATAAAGTACTGGAAATGGTCAAAGGCGTGAATCAACTCGACATGGAAGTATGCTGCACGTTGGGAATGCTGACCGAAACCCAAGCTCAAAAACTGAAAGAAGCTGGGCTTTATGCCTACAACCATAACCTCGACACAAGCGAGGAGTTTTACCGCGATATTATTTCAACCCGTACCTACGACGACCGCCTCCAAACCATCAATCACGTGCAGAAAGTGGGAATTTCGGCCTGCTCAGGCGGTATCATCGGCATGGGCGAGAGCCACGACGACCGCATCGGAATGCTTCATACCCTGGCGTCGCTTCCACAGGCTCCTGAATCGGTGCCTGTCAATGCCCTGGTGGCCGTAGAAGGCACGCCGCTGGAGCATCAAAAACGCGTATCGGTCTGGGATATGATTCGGATGATAGCCACGGCCCGCATTCTGATGCCTAAAGCCATGGTTCGTCTCTCGGCGGGCCGTGTCAATATGACGATGGAAGAACAGGCACTTTGTTTTATGGCAGGGGCCAATTCTATTTTTGCGGGAGAAAAGCTGCTAACAACCCCCAATCCTGATGTTGATGCCGACCAAGAGATGTTTCAAACCCTGAATATCAGGCCGCGTCCTGCCTTCAAAGCACAAAAATTGGAAGCGGTTTAGTCACAACGTGCTCATTTGTTCTTGAAAATCCACTATTTTTGATTTTTATTTCGTTATCTCCCTAAAAGAGACACTGAACCAGGACCAAATGCCGCCGCTAAAACCTGCCCAAGGAAAATTATTAATTGCCGAACCAACTTTGGGTGACCCCAATTTTGAACGGAGCGTGGTGTTTTTGTGCGAACACAACGAACATGGAACCTTTGGATTGGTCTTTAATCAAACCACCAACTTACACCTTAACGACGTTCTGAAAGAGCCCGTTGTGACCAACCTGCCACTTTATCTGGGCGGTCCAGTCGAACAGAACACCTTACATTTTCTTCATCGGTTGTCATTTATTGAAGATGCCGTGCCCGTAGGTGATAATTTATATTGGAGCGGCGATTTTGAACAAATTATGAGCATGCTCAACGTCGGGAAAATAACCGAACGAGATTTGCGTTTTTTCATTGGATATTCAGGATGGTCAGCGGGACAATTGGACGAAGAACTCAGCAAAAACGCCTGGATTGTATCCGACACGGATGCTAGCTTTATCTTTGACACCCCAGTTGATCAATTTTGGAGGGCAGTTTTACGAAAAATGGGCGGCGAGTACCGGGTCAAGTCGCATTATCCCACCGACCCACGGCTAAATTAAAGACAAACAATTAATAATCAATCACATAAACAATAGTGAGGTTGTCACTAACACAGCCAAGTGGTTTGAAAACCACCATAAACTAACTTTTTGAATTGTATCATGAATTTGAACCTTAGATTACTTCTACTTTTGGTGATTGTGTCCATTGGAGCACAGGCCCAGACTGTTTACATGAAACCCCATTTGGGTTTGCGTGCAGGATTAAATATTTCCAGCAGTACCTATTCTCCCAACTTTATTTACAGCCTCAAACGCCAGTCTCACCCTAATTTAGGTGTTTTCTACCGTATTCGGAATCAAAAATGGGTTTTTCAACCAGAAGTACAACTTTCGGTACGCGGCGGTACATTTAAGGGAGAACTTGAAGTAGTACGCAACAATTTCAACTACGCCAGCTTTGTACCAGTGGTAGGATACATTCTCACCGAAGGCTTAACTTTTGAGGTTGCACCAGAGTTTAGCTACGCGGTCAATAACCTCCGAAGCGTGGTTCCACTTCGTAAAAACGAATTCAGCATGGGTACAGGGCTACGGTTTGACTTTATGGATATGGCAGAAGATTTCAGCCTGAACCTTCGCTACATTCACGGGTTCACCAATTTGTCAACTTCCAAAACTGAATCGCTTTACAATCGTACGTTACAGGTTTCGGTCATTTACAATTTGTACAAAAAGAAGTAGCTCAAGCAATCTACAAGGGGTTTTTTGAGGAAGAATAAATAAAATTTGGATTTATAAATCCCGATTGTAATTTTGCAACATGATTTTAAACGTAAAAAATAGCGCATGGTGGTGGCGTTCTTCTTCCAAAAAGATGAACACGTAATGCTATGCTTATTTTTAACCCAAAAAGCTCGCTGTTCATCGCACAGCGAGCTTTTTTTATTTTCAATTCCCAAACTTGATAACTAACAAATTCAACCGATATAGGTAATGACAACGACCGATACTACCTTCAAAATCAGCACTCAAAGCCGTAAATTATTAGGAGATATGCTTACGCCCGTTGGCGTTTATCTCAAACTCCGCGATAAGTTCCCCTACACCGTCATGCTCGAAAGTGCCGAATACCACGGCATGGAGCACGGCTTCAGCGTCATTGCCTGCGACCCCGTTGCCTCGTTTGTGTTGGACGAAGACGTGGTAACGCAAACCTTTCCTGACGGCTCCGAGGAGACGTTTGGTTTGCCTCATCGCAAACACGCCATGCAAACCCTACGGGATTTTATCCAGCGCTTTGACGCTCCAAAAAATGATTACCCTTTCATCAATGGTGGTTTGTTTGGGCATATTACCTACGACTCAGTGGAATACTTTGAAGACATTGAGATTCAGCCAAAAACACCCGACAACGCCATTCCACAGATGGTGTATCGCGTGTATCGTTTTGTGATTGCGTTCAATCATTTCAAAGATGAAGTGTATTTGTTTGAGCATGATTATGGCGTAACAAGGCAGGATTCCAACCACAGCCGAAGTATGGGCATGGATTTGGATTCTTTGGAGATGATTGTTAAAGCGCCTAAAATGGCGACGTTCCGCTTTAAAGCCAATGCCATCGAAGAAAGCAACGTCACCGATGAGCAAATGGCGGGTACGATTCAGCAATGCATCAATCATTGCCTACGCGGCGATGTATTTCAGATTGTACCTTCGCGTCGTTTCAGCAAGAAATTTGAAGGCGATGAATTCAATGTTTACCGGGCTTTGCGCTCCATCAATCCTTCTCCGTATCTTTTTTACTTTGATTTCGGCAATTACAAAGTGTTCGGTTCGTCGCCCGAAAAACAAATTTACATCAAAAACGGGCACGCCGAAATTCACCCCATTGCGGGCACTTTCCGGCGTACAGGCGATGACGAAAAAGACGCTGAATTGGCGCGTCAACTAGCCGCCGACCCCAAAGAAACAGCCGAACACGTGATGTTGGTAGACTTAGCCCGTAATGATTTGAGTCGGAGCTGCGACGTGGTCAAAGTAGAAACCTACAAAGAAGCACAGTTTTTCTCACACGTGATTCACTTGGTTTCTAAGGTAACAGGAAAAATGAGCGCGGGGGTTAATCCACTCCAATTGGTTGCCGATACATTTCCGGCTGGAACGCTCTCAGGCGCCCCCAAACACAACGCGATGACCATCATTAATCGTCTTGAAACCACCAATCGTAGTATTTACGGCGGTGCATTGGGTCATATCAGTTTTAGCGGAGACTTCAATCACTGCATTACGATTCGTACTTTTTTGAGTAAAAACAATACGTTGTTTTATCAAGCAGGAATGGGCGTAGTGGCCAAATCGAACATTGCTTCTGAGATGCAGGAGGTGCATAATAAGCTCGCCGCGCTCCGCAACGCCATTGAAATGGCTAATGAATTGTAATAAAGCACCAAAACACAAAATCGTCCGTAATTCGAAACAGATTTTTTTCCAAAGTTTGTCTATCTTTGTTTCGTTTATTGCGTATATATTCTGTAATCAAACAAGAAAGTATAATGCATAATCGTTTTCACGGTATGAGGAAACTTTTTACACTACTGACCATATTTTATTCCACACTCGCATTTGGACAGGGTTATATTGACCTTTCTTCAAATACAGAGGTGACGCCGTGGAGGCCCGATGGCGCTTTATTGCAGACATTCAGTAACATAGGCACTCCGCCAGTGACCGTCACGGCCACCATTCAGGGGAACACCAATCGACTTCGTAACCAAACCCCCCGTAATGACTCCCGGGGATTATGGCTAAACATTGCGTTAGGAAACCGTACCGAAGGCATCAGTGTTACGTTCACATTTAGTGAGCCCGTAACCAATTTATCATTTGGAATTCTGGGAATCGACCGCGAATTAAGCTTTAGTAACTATCAAGACCGTGTCCTTATTGCGGGTTATGACGACAACGATATAGGTGTCACACCGGCCATTTCTTATAATCCTAATTTTGCCTTTTTAACCAACGGAATAGAGCCTTTTGTAAGAATTCTATCCGGTTTCAATTCCGATCCCTTAGACAGTACCCGCTCGACGGTTACTTTTCCGGGCACTGGTGTTAAAAAAGTGACCATTGCGTTCAACAGCGGTGATAATATCCGTAACGGTGCCACTACTGCGCAAAGTATCTTCCTGACGGACTTATCATGGGCCAGTATTGTACCTGTTGAACTTATTTATTTTCGTGGAAAAGCAGAAAACGACCGCGTACGCCTGAATTGGGCCACCGCAAATGAATCCAACAGTGACTATTTTCAGGTAGAGCGCAGTACAGACTTAAAGGAATTTACGTCAATAGGGCGCATTACGTCGGCGGGAGATTCAAAGCAACGCGTCGAGTACAGCTTTTTGGATGAAGCGCCCTTGCCAGGAGTGAATTATTATCGACTGAAACAAGTGGACAAAGACCGCGCTTCAGAATATTCAAAAATCATTGCAGTCAGCCCTCAAACTGCCTCCTCACGGTTTGTTATTTACCCAAACCCTTCAGATGGGCAAAACATAAAACTGCAATTTGATAACCTTGAACTAGATGGTCTACGTTTGTCGACTTTACTTGGTCAGGAAATTCCTTTTGAAATTCAGGCCAGCAATACCAACAGTTTGACCATTAAACCACTGCGCGAACTACAAACGGGGCTGTATTTCATCACCTATGCCGACGCAATGGGACGAGGAAGATTGACCCAAAAGCTGTGGGTGAATAAATAAGGGCTAGAAAAGGAGTCGTCAGAAAATATTGAGTGTTAATTATATAAACTCCTGCTGAATTTCTTCCTTAACAAACTTGAGCGCTGAAGCCGTAGGGTTGCGGTTTTCCTGAATGATTTTCTCGAAAATCTTCTTGGCTAAATCAAGCGGAGGCGCGTCGGGGGCTACCTCTGAGGCGGCTTGATTGATAAGCGTAATCACTTCCTGCTGGGCACCCCGTATTTGCTCCCATGCCTCATGGCTCATATAGACTTGTTGCGAAAGATTATGATTGAATTCTTCGCGCACTTCATGCATTAAAATCTGCTGAAATTCAATGGCTTGAGTAGCCGAACCATTCAAACGAACGATAAGATTATTGGGGCTGATTCGTTCCAAAAAAAGGCACATCCGCTCGTAAGCCTGAAGCCGAATCGGTAGGGTTATTTCCAACTTTTTACTTCGGTTTTCCAGCTGTTTTTCCACAAATTGTTTTTTCAAAAAGGCAGTTACGGTCAAATACACCGCATATAACACCAAAGCAGCAGGAAGTACTATTTTCAACAGGTCGGTGACAATTTCCATTCGTTTATTGTTTGTTTACCAGTAAAGAGTCTCCGCAAAGAACGCAAACTGTCGGCAAAATAGTGCGTATTTTTGCGGATTAACGCATAAAACTCCCATGATTACCAAAAATCCCATTAGAATTTCTCCCATTGCCCACCAAGAAATAGTGGATACTTTACGCATCAACAAGATTCCAGACACATACGGATTAAGGGTCGGAATGAAAGGCGGAGGATGCGGCGCCCAGTTCTTGTTGGGTTTTGATCTACCCACCGAAAACGACCACGTATACATGGTAGATACCATCAAAGTCATTATCGACAAACGCCACTTAATGTACGTAATCGGCACAGAGGTAGATTTTGAAGAAACAGAGGAAGGAGCGGGATTTACCTTGGTAAAATAACCTCCCCTTGATAGCCAACCGCACCGCGCTTACAATTATTTCTATCAATACTTATATAAACAATAGTAACTTTTGGCACGATTTTAGGTCTATAGTATAATTGACTGAATACATAAAAACCGGCAAAACCACTTTTTGGATCTTCGTGCAAAAAATTAGGAAACATATACCAGCCATTCTGGCGACATGTTCGTTATTGGTGGCATTATTGTCTTTCTTTTTCTTTGAAAGAGGGGCTTTGGGTGCGGCAGAAGAGACTTATTTCTCGGCTGTAAAAGAACGAATCAAGCATGAACTTTCGGTTTCGCAGGAAGAGATTGAACGCATTACAATGCTGGTTGCTCAAACCACAAATACGCAGTTTTCTGACCTTCGCCAGCCCACCAAATACCCTTACTACGTTTACCAAAACGGACGTTTGATTTTCTGGTCCGACTATCGATTTATTCCAGACTATGAAGCTATTCATAAAATATCTCAAACTCAACTTGTTACCTTTGACCAAAGCAAATATTTAGTCAGTCGTCGGCAGTTTACGCGCCCCAATGCTCGTATTGATGTAGTTTCAGTCATTAATCTGTACCGACACTATAAGAACGAAAATAACTACTTACAATCGGGCTACAACGCAACTCTTTTTACGGTAGACCCCGAGCTAATTTCAACCAATTTCGGGCCAGCGTATCAAAACATTCTGGACAACCAAAATCGGTTTTTGTTTTCTATCATCCCCCCCAAATTTGACTCCTACCATAATCAAACAGCCCCCGTCAACACCATCACGTGGGGAATCTTAGCGGCAGTTTTGTTCGGGATATACATTATCCAATGGGTCATTACATTAAGCAAACAGAAGCGTTACGAAATGGCATTTTTGCTATTGATGATGTATTTGGTGCTCCTTCGGGCAGGGATGCTTTATTTTGGAATTCCTTTTTTATTCTCAGAAAACGATTTATTCAACCCCAAGTTTTATGCTTCCTCGCCCATTGCCCCTTCGCTCGGCGACTTTTTGCTCAATTGCTCGGTTTGCTTTATATTATCGCTTTACGTAGCTGATTTTTATTTCCGTTCAAAGGCTTACCTATTCTTAGTAAATATCTCCCAAAAAGTACAACCTATTTTATCAGTTCTATTTATCATTCTTAGTTTTGGGGTATTTTACCTAAGTCTGTTAGAACTGAATAACATCTACGAAAAATCACAATTTACGCTCGACATCACGTTAAGCATCTCGTTCTCTGTCCTTAAAATAGCTTGCCTCATTATCTTTATTCTTATTTCGAGCATCTATTTTCTATGTACTCACTTACTAGTAGGATTATTTATTCGACTCAACCCAAAAAAAATATATGGTGTGCTGATTTTTGCGATTGGCGCCCTTATCTTTCTGCTTCTGGCAATTATTTTGGGAGTCGACCTTAAATGGATTTTGGGTGTTCATGCTCTTTATTTTTTATTGTTATACTTCGCCCGGTTTCCACGTGTTTTATACACATTTCGTTACCGAACCACCATTTATTATTTTCTGGGGGCTTTTTTCTGGGCCATCGTTACGACCTACGTGGTCTACAATGAAGAAGAACAAAAAGACATTGCCAACAAAAAAGAATTTGGAGAGCAAATTTTTTCTGAAAATGATGGTTTGGGTGAATTTTTGTTGGACCGCGCCAAAGAGTCAATCAGTAAAGACCCCGAAATCCAAAATTCATTTGTCAGTGATACAGTTTTGTCCCGAGAGCGTATTCAGCAAATCGTGAAGAGTATTCACTTGGATAAATACTTTGATAAGTATGATATTGAAGTAGTGTCGTTTCGGGCCGATGGGCAGCCTTTAGATACGTCCATTTCGGATGAAACATTTGACAACTATACTAAGTTTTACCAGCTGTCCAAATACCAAACCAAGTACCCTTCCCTTTATTTTATTAATGATCTTGTCAACAATTTCCAGAAACAGTACTTGAGTTTGATTGATATTCGCAAAGGCTCAACCTTAGTTGGGCGGGTAGTACTCAACCTAAACCCCCGCGAAGAGCAGTCCAGAAATGTATATCCAGAGTTATTGATGGATAAAAAGTTTGTGCAAGCTCCCGAAACACGTCAGTACAGCTATGCCGTTTATGATACGGCCAAAAACCTTATTTATAGCTCAGGCAGCTACAACTACGACCGAAAAATGCCGCCTGTTGAGTTGGGCAATCCAATTTTATACACACGGGGCATCCAACTCTATGATTACAAACATATAGGCAATCGCGATAAAAACAACCGATACATGATTGTGTCGTCTAAGTCGTATCCTTATAAAAGTATTATTTCCAATTTCTCATTTTTGTACCTCATATTGGTATTATACGTCATTGGTATTATTGGCGTATATGCCCTAAAATATGGCTTACGACGGCTGAAAATTAGCTATACAACCAAAATTCAGATTTTGCTTAATGTTGCTTTTTTCACGCCATTATTACTCATTGTACTTATCACCCTACAAGTTATTACGGCCAACTACAACAGCAATCAAGAAAATACCTATCTCACCAGTACCAAAAACATCGGCAACAACTTTGCCCCCTATCTGGAAGAGTACCTTAGCGGAAAAAGAAGCCGAGACGCAATGGAAGAGGAACTGGGGAAAATTGCCCGGGATGCCAACGTTGACATTAATTTCTTTAATGAAGAAGGCAACCTCAGCATCACCACCGAGCCCCTGATTTATGAAATCAAGCTTTTATCCAAATGGCTCAACCCTGATGCTTATATTCACCTGATTCAAGACCGGGAAAACGAAGTATTATTGGACGAATCGCTGGGTAAAAAGCAGTATCGCACCGCATACGTGATTGTCCGGGCCCGCAACACCAGCAAACCATTGGGCATTTTAAGTATACCTTATTTTGACTCAAAACCTGAACTTGATCGGCAAATCATCGAAGTAATTTCAACGATTTTGAGCGTGTTTGCCATCATGTTTCTGTTGTTTTTAGCCATTTCTTACTGGGCTTCCAACCTATTGACTATTCCGCTACGCATCCTGACGCAGAAAATCAGACGAATCAACCTGCACCAACTTAACGAGCCCGTCAATTGGAAATCAGACGATGAGATTGGCTTGTTGGTAGGTTCTTATAACCAAATGTTGAAGAAACTAGATGAGAGCAAAGAAGAACTCGCCAAAAATGAAAAGCAGTCGGCATGGCGCGAGATGGCCAAGCAAGTAGCGCACGAAATCAAGAACCCTCTAACACCGATGAAGCTGACTATTCAACAGCTTCAGCGAACGATGCTGCGCGATTTGCCCCCTAATTTACCCCAAAATGAGCGCATAAAACGCACCTTCGAATCGTTGATTGACCAGATAGACAATATCAGTGACATTGCCACGTCGTTTTCGGATTTCGCCAAAATGCCGCTTCCCAAAAATGAGCTATTTGAGATTTCATCCGTACTGAATAAGGCCGCTGATTTGTATGCCGACGACACCAAAATCATCCTTCACCGAGATATTCAAAACCGAAGAGTGAACGTAATCGGTGACCGACAACTCATTGGTCGCATCATCACCAATCTGATTATCAATGGAATACAGTCTGTACCAACTGGACGTAGACCCGAAATCTTCCTTCGATTACGGATTGATGAAGGCAATGTTTATATCGAAGTACAAGACAACGGAAATGGTATTCCAGAAGCCATCCGTCCAAAAGTATTCTTGCCTAACTTCAGTACCAAGCAAGACGGCTCAGGCTTGGGACTGGCCATTGCCAAGCGAGGGGTGGAACATGCCGGAGGCTCCATCTGGTTTGAAACAGAAGAAGGGACAGGAACCACATTTTTCCTATCCCTCCCCTTAAAGCACAGCGATCGTCCTGCTGAAGTAAGTAATAATCTTATTTAATGCTCAAACTAAGCACTGGAATATCCGAATGATTGACGGTGTCTTCGGTCATGCTACCCATGAAAAAGTGGGCCAGTCCTCGACGTTGATGCGTACCCATCACAATCAAATCCGCATGGTTCTGGTGCGCAAAGTCAAGAATAGCATCTTCTTCATTGAATACTTCGGTGTCAGACACAAACAAGGTTGCATTTTTTAAACCTGATTCTTTCACCAAAAAATCTTTTTGGGCTTCCATCGCCGCCGTGTTTTTAAAATGGCCAGGATCATTGATGTAAAGCAAAGACACCTCTCCGCTAAAAATTTTCTGCAAAGCCGCAAAAGCCTTAAAAGCTGGAAGTTGACTTTCTTTGAGCGTAGTGGGAAAAACAATTTTACCAAACGATACTGCTGGGGAAGGCACGGCCAAAACGGGGCATTTTACCCGACGAATCACTTTTTCAGTATTTGACCCTACGATAATTTCTTCCATTCCCGACACACCGCGCGTTCCCATCACAACTAAATCAATGGCGTGGTCTTTCACAAAATCTTCGATAACGCTTACCATCGGCCCTCCAATAACGGCCGTCTTAACTTTTACCCTCGCAAACTTTCCACTCTCTGCAATTTCGGCTAGTGTTTTTTTCAAGCTCTCCGTGACCATGTCCAAATACTCATCCTCGATGGCTTTATCGTATAGATAGTACTCCGCCAACGGCGTTGCCGTCACCATTTTTTCGTTGGCATGGAGCAACATTATTTCGGCATTTGTTTTAAAGGCTATATCGGCCGCCACTTCAAGGGCATTGTGCGCAAAACCTGAGAAGTCAGTAGGAACTAATATCTTTTTCATTGCAGTACATCGGTTGATTTAAAAATGATAGTAAATGTACATTTACAACGAAGTTCAAATGCTGACAAAAATCAAGACAAGTGACTGATTTCCATCAACTAATCACTTTTCATCGGAAAATATGTCCCCAACCTGATGTCTATCAATCAATCTCTGCTTAATTTTGGTAACCAATATTCATTTAACAAAACCATCGATGAACCTTTTCAAAATAAGTTGGGCCAATCTCAAAGATAAAAAGCTGAACAGTTTTCTAAGCGCACTCCTAATGACGCTCGGAATCGGTATTATTTCGATGTTATTGTTGTTGAACAAGCAGTTGGATGAGCAGTTTCGCCGCAACATCAAAGGAATTGATATGGTCGTGGGGGCCAAAGGCAGTCCACTGCAATTGATTTTATCGAGTATTTATCAAATCGACTCCCCTACGGGCAATGTGTCGCTCGACGAAGCTCAACGGGTGATGAAAAACCCACTGGTCAAAACGGCCATTCCGTTGGCAATGGGGGATAACTATATGTCGTACCGGATTGTGGGAACAAACCCAAAATACCCCAACCATTTTGAAGCCAAAGTAAAAGAAGGCCGACTTTTTTCGACCACAATGGAAGCGACCGTGGGGGCCAAAGCCGCAAGTGTGACAGGCTTAAAAATCGGCGATACTTTTTCGGGAGCACACGGTTTTGACAACATGGATGATGTCCATGGCAACAAAAAATACAAAGTGGTTGGTATTTTCGAAACCAATAATTCCGTCATCGACCAGCTTATTTTAACCGATATTTCGAGCGTATGGTCTATTCACGAGCACGCCGATGAGCCCGGCAAAGGCGCCAACGTAACTGATATGCTCACAGGCGGCGATTCTACCCAAACCGATGAGCCAAGTCAAGAAATCACCAGCCTGTTGGTAAAATTTAGGAATCCAATGGGCATGGTAGCCTTGCCGCGATTTATCAATGAAAACACCAAAATGCAGGCCGCTTCCGTGGCTTTTGAAATCAATCGTTTGTTTTCATTATTGGGCATCGGTATTGATACCCTACGCGCTATTGCGCTGATTATCATTCTCATTGCGGGCGTGAGTGTTTTTATTTCGCTTTATAATTCACTGAAAGAACGTAAATACGAAATGGCCCTCATGCTATCGATGGGCGCCACTCGCACCAAACTTTTTGTGATGTTATTACTGGAAGGAATTATGTTGGCACTGGTAGGCTACGGCGCAGGAGTTTTGCTCAGTCGCGTGGGGCTATGGCTATTCAGTCGGGCGGCTGAGTCGGATTATCACTATTCTTTTGCCGATTTTAGTCTTCTACCCGAAGAAATTATGCTTCTGGGCGGCGCTATACTGATTGGAATTTTAGCAGCGGCCATTCCTTCGTTGGGCATTTATCGCATCAATTTGTCGCGGACATTGGCCGAAGAATAAAGCATTACACTTAAGACCGCTGGTTGGTAAAATACCCATCAGCGGTTTCTTTTTAGTTAATAGAACTTCCTAAATCCTGATGTAAACTCTTTACTTCTTGCCCGAAAAACACGGCTGACTGACGGTCAAATGCCTCGGTCGAATCCGTGGTATAAAATGTCCGTTTGCCATTTTTACTGCATTTAGCTTCCAATTCGGGATGGCGCTGAAGATAATCCGTCAAACTGTGCGCCACAATTTCGGCTTGATTGATGATGCGAATAGACGCGGGCAAAAACTGTCGTATCTTCTTGATTAACAACGGATAATGCGTACATCCCAACAAAACAGCGTCAATATCGGGCGACTGCGCCAGCAAATGCTCAACGTGCTTTTTGACAAAATAATCTGCTCCATCGCTGTCAAATTCCCCATTTTCAATCAATGGCACCCACATTGGGCAAGCTTCCTGCACGACGTGTATGTCTGGGAAAAATTTCTTTATTTCAACCAAATACGATTCCGATAAGACGGTACCTGCCGTGGCAAAAATCCCAATATGCTGCGTATCGGTAAATGTCCCAATCACTTCGGTGGTAGGTCGAATAACGCCTAAAACCCGCCTATCAGGAGCAATATGTGGCAAATCCAGTTGCTGAATATTGCGCAAGGCTTTGGCCGAAGCGGTATTACACGCCAGAATCACCAAATGACAGCCTTTAGAAAAAAGATGTTTGACGCATTCGAGGGTGTAATGATACACTGTATCAAACGAGCGCGTGCCGTAGGGAGCACGGGCATTATCACCCAAGTACAAGTAATCATACTGCGGCAATTGCTTCACCAACTCTCTTAAAATTGTTAAGCCGCCGTAACCCGAATCAAATACGCCAATCGGCCCCTGCATTGATGTTCATTTAAAGTGTTTACCAAGATACTGTTTTTAAATATTCCGCCACAAACAGCCCGCAATACGTGCCAATGGCATTTCCCAAAGCACCCACCAAAATTCCGGGCAGGTACAAATCTGGACGATTCAGACTTTTGGACAAGGCCAACGCCGACGCAGAACCTCCGATATTGGCTTGTGAAGCGATGGATAAAACATCCCAATCCTGTTTTAAAAGCGCCCCAATTCCGAAGATGACCAATGCATGAATCACAATCAATGTGCTTACAAAAACCATCATGCTAATGGCCAAAGGCCCGTCTTTAAGCAAGGCCTCAATATCGCAAAAAGCGCCGATGACGGCCAAAAATAAATAAATAAAAAACATCGCCAATACCTTCATTCCCCGTAAACGCTGTACTACTGGAAGTTGAGCCAATGCCAACGCCAACGTGGTTAAAATAAGGATTTGAGGTACCTGCGGTATCATCACTGCCAATTGTTTTGATACATACAGCCCTGCCGCTCCCATCCCCACCAAAATGGCCAAATCTTGTGGGTTGAAGGTTTCAACATCACTCACTTGCGCCGAAGCCTCTTTTTCAAACTGTTGCGCCTGTTCGGCGGTATGATTGTATTCGATGCGTCGTGGTAAATAACGATTTAAGAGCTGCGGTAATAGTAATGTCGCCACCATCCATAAAGCCGTCAGGATATTATCCACCGCCACCGCTGCGGCATACACATTTCCTTCTTTATTGACTTCGTAATGCAACGCCAATGCGTTGAAATTTGTACTGCCACCGATGTACGTACCCGTAAACATTCCTCCCAACGCATAATAAAACTCCCCAAAACCTTTGGGGCCTGAAATAGCCCAAATACCCGCAATAACGCCCAACATGGTTCCTGCTGTTCCCAGAAAAAAACTCAAAATCATGGGGGTCCCGGCCTTTTTCAACCCTTTCAGATTAACCGTCAGGAGTAAATAGAATATCGAAATCGGCGCGAGATAAGTAAAAATGCCGTCGTAAATTGGCGGTGAATTGGTTGAAGCTGGAATTAAGCCCAGATTGGACGTAATTGCGGTCAATATAATGACAATGAGCGCCGTACCCATGTGACGCAGGTACGGCAGACGTGCCAATCGTTCGGAAATGATGATATTGACCATCAATACCGCCAAAATAGGCAGTGAATCTTGAAATAAAGGCATAGTAGGTTAAGGAATGGGTAAATAGCTGATGCAATTTATCATTTCTTATCGCATTTGCACTATCGTAACCCCCGCTCCTCCGCGATCTGGATGTTCATCCTGCATTTTTCCTACCTGCTTATATGATTTTAAGTGATTACGAACCAATTGACGCAAAATACCGTCGCCTTTTCCGTGTACAATCCGCAACTCATTAAAACCAAGCATCAGGGCATTGCTCAAAAAGTCGTCTAATTCAACAATTGCTTCTTCTCCGCGCTTGCCTCTAATATCAAGATTAAAGCTAAAATTCATCATCTTTTCGTTGATGTCAATTCCGCCCACGCCCGTTCTTATGCCTGCGCCCGCGCCTTTTTCTCCCGTTGCTTCTTTGAACGCTTTTTTGGAGACTTTTTCCAACCGATTCAATTTTACATTGGACTTCAAATCGCCGATTCGAATCTCCACATCTTTGCCTTTCATGGCCAGCACTTCACCCACGGTAGCCTGTCCTTTGATTCGTACAAAGCTGCCAATGGTAACTTCTCCCCCCTCGGGAATAAATTCCTCGCGCTCGGGTTCGGCAACCGCTTCAATTTTCAACTCCTGCTTTTCAAACTGCTCCAGTTCCTGCCGTATCAGTTTTGTGGTATCGCGTTCGGCTTTGTTTTCCTTTATTTCCCGAATGGTACTTTCGATGCGCTGATTGGCCGTAGCCAACAGTTGCTTGGCTTTTTGCTTAGCATCGTTGATGATTTTCTTTTGGTCATTGTCCAAACGCGTCTGCAAGGCTGTCGTTTCGACCAGTTGTTGGGCCAGTTTTCGCTCCTTGATTCCTATTTCAATGTTCTTTTCCGAAAACACTTTTTTCTCAATGTCCAGCTCTTTCAACAATTTTTCGAAATTGACCTGCTGCGTACCTAATTTACCCTTAGCCCGTTCAATAACAGCCTTCGGCAAACCGATTTTGGTCGCAATTTCAAACGCAAAACTACTCCCCGGTTTGCCAATTTCGAGCTGATACAGCGGCTCCAGATGTTCTCCATCGTAGCGCATAGCACCATTTACCAGTCCCTGTGTTTTATCGGCGTAGGTTTTGAGGTTGGTATAGTGCGTATTGATTACGCCAAAGGCGCCCGACTTGGTCAAATCTTCCAATATGGCTTCGGCAACCGCCCCGCCTAAGCTGGGCTCGGTTCCTGTTCCAAATTCATCAATTAAAAACAGCGTACGTTTATGGGCAAATTGCAGGAAATGACGCATGTTGGTCAGGTGGCTGCTGTACGTACTCAAATCATTGTCCAGACTTTGCTCATCGCCGATGTCAATAAATAAATTCTGAAATAACCCCACCGTAGAATCTTCACGCATGGGCACGAGCAAACCGCATTGAAGCATATATTGCACCAATCCTATTGTTTTCAATGCCACGGATTTCCCCCCTGCGTTTGGTCCCGAAATCACCAAAATACGTTGATTTTGACGCAGTTCAATGCCCAAAGGAACCACTTTTCGGCCTTGTTTCTGAAAAGACAAATACAACAATGGATGCCGTGCCATGCGCCAGTCAATCACGGGTTGATTCACAAAAGCAGGATTGACGGCTCCTAATAGTGACGCAAATTTTGCTTTGGCACGAATAAAATCTACCATCCCCAAAAACTGACAAGCTTTCTGTAAATCAGGCAAATGGGGACGAATTTGATTGGCCAATTGAATTAAAATACGGTTAATCTCCCGTCGTTCAGCGTATTCTAACTCTTTGATTTCGTTATTGGAATCCAACACATCGGCGGGCTCAATGAACAGGGTTTGCCCTGTCGACGATTCATCGTGGACAAAGCCTTTTAATTTTCGCTTGTGTTCGGCTGAAATCGGAATTACCATTCGGCCATTGCGTACCGTTAAGGATACATCATCCCCTACCCAACCGCTGCTTTTGGCGTGCTTGAGCATCGAATCCAACTTTTTACGCACACCGGCCGCTTCCGAAATCAATCGACGACGAATATCCGCCAACTCGGGCGAGGCATTGTCACGGATCTGTCCGCGGTCATCAATGATGCGGTCGATGGCATCACTGACCGATTTTTCCACTTTGACGTTGCCTGCCAATTCAGTTAAAAAAGGAAACCGTCCTTCTTCCTGCTCGGCCAGAAACTTCAGCACCTGGCGAATGGTGCGGAGCGAAAGTTTCAAATCAAAAAACTCATCCAACGACAAAACCATGCCTTCCACCCGCATTTTATCCAAAGCGGGGGTAGCATCCAAATAGTTTTGGGAAGGAAACTCGCCCGTCGATTCTTCGAGAATAGCTTTCATCTCGGCAGTTTGACGAGTCAATTTATCAATCACGGCGAAATTATCCGAAAAGCGAATCTTCTGCACAAAGGCCCGCCCGAGTGGGCTCAGGCACAACTCACTCAATTGTTCGCGAATGCGGTCAAATCCTAATTTTTGTTCTAAATCTTGCGGGTATAACATTGTCATTCAACATAAGGCATTGAACATTCATCCAAATATATAGCCAATGCTAAATGACAAATGTTCAATGAAAAGTTCCCACAAAGGTAGTCACTATACAATGAAGTATTGTTAAAACCACGGTTACTACTTAATTTTACGACCAAAACTCACCCACAGACTCCACTTTTGACGGTGGATTACTCACTAAATTCATGTTTCATATCATTCCCGCCATAGACCTTATTGAAGGCAAATGTGTACGCCTAACCCAAGGCGATTACGAACAAAAAAAAATCTACAATGAGCATCCGTTGGAAGTTGCTATGCAGTTTGAGGATGCGGGACTCACTCGCCTACACCTTGTTGATTTGGACGGTGCCAAGGCTAAAAAAGTAATCAATTGGAAAGTTTTGGAAACCATCGCGACCAAAACCAAACTTCATGTCGATTTTGGCGGAGGCGTTCAGTCAGAAAATGATTTGCGGGTAGTATTTGAATCAGGAGCCAAACAGGTAACGGGTGGGAGTATTGCCGTAAAAAACCCTGATTTATTTGAAAAATGGCTTTCAAATTATGGCGGCGAAAAAATCATTCTAGGTGCCGATGCCCGCAATGAGCGCGTAGCCGTCAGCGGTTGGGAGGAAGGCACCGAACTATGGGTCTATGATTTTGTACAAAAATGGATTGATAAAGGTGCACAGTATACTATAAGTACAGATGTAGCCAAAGACGGATTGCTTCAGGGACCGTCTTTTGAATTGTATAGAAATATGCAGGACCAATGCCCTGGCATACAAATCATTGCCAGCGGAGGCGTAAGCAACTTAAACGATATTGAAATGTTGGCCGAAATGAATCTTTTTGGCGTAATTGTTGGGAAAGCCATTTATGAAGGCAAAGTGACTCTGGCAGAGCTACAACGCTGGTCTATTAAGTAATTTTTCATGTATAAATTACTTAAAAAATAAATTCTGTTTATACAAAACAATTTGGTTGTACAATTTTTTCTTGGTTAAGTGTAATACAGACAATAATTCTGGATTCCAAAGAATACTCGGAATTATATTTGGTGTTTCCTTTACACTTTAAAAAAAATTTGGCAAACGCTTGCACAATAAATTTTTATTGTTTTATCTTTGGGTCATAAAGTTAAGACGCAAAATAATTTTCTTCAACCAAAACAACGAGGGGCTACAATATCGAAACAAAGATTTACGTTAACTAATTGTACATACTGAAATGGAAAAGTACCAAGTTAGCGACAGTGATCTGGTTTCATTGTACGTTCATGGCAACGAAAAAGCCTTTGAAAAACTCGTTCAGCGTCACAAGTCCAAGATTTACACCACTATTTATTTGATTGTTAAAGATCAGTACGTAGCTGAAGATTTAATGCAGGACAGCTTCGTTAAAGCTGTTGAAACGCTTAAATCTGGTAAGTATAACGATGAGGGCAAGTTTTTGCCGTGGATACTGAGAATTGCTCACAATTTGGCTATTGACCATTTTCGGCGCGACAAACGCTACCCCGAGATAGTGTTTGAAGACGGAAGCAACGTGTTTAATACGTTAGACTTTTCGGAGGACTCCATTGAGTCGCTCCAGATTCGTCAAGAAACGCATGAACACTTACGCGAACTGATTCAACGATTGCCTGACCCTCAGCGGGAAGTGCTCATTATGCGGCACTACGAAGACATGAGTTTTCAGGAAATTGCAGATGCCACAGGAGTGAGTATCAACACGGCTTTGGGGAGAATGCGTTACGCGCTGATTAATTTGCGAAAGCAACTCAGCAAACGCGTTCCTATATATGATACAAACGTTTACCCCAGATGATGTCATTCGGTATGTTTATGAAGAAACAACCGATGAAGAAAACACGCTCATTGAAGATGCCTTAATCGGCGACCAAGAGCTATTGGAATTTTATCTCGATACGCTTGAGATAAAAAGCCTAATGACCAAAATTGAACGCGCGCCCTCAAACCGCGCAGTTTCAAACATTCTGGAGTATTCGCGAAACTATACAGGCAGTCAATCTGTGGCATAATTGCCAACGATTGACTGCTTTTTGTTTGCGAATTACTCTTTGCTTCCCTCCTGTTGAGGGAGATGATGTTTTTTCAGTTCGTCGTCTATCACTCCATAGCATTTGTCTCTTAAAGATACAACATCTTGAGGGGTTAGGCCGACCGTTGGTATTGCTTCGTGTACTATTGCCTGCATTGGAAAACGATGCATTCGGATAGGATGTACGTCTGGTAAAATTTTGTAGTTTGTCAGCAGACTGATCGGAACAATCGGTACTTGCTGCTGAATAGCCATCTTAAATGCGCCATCCATAAAAGGTCGATGCATTTGAGGTGGCTGTTTTGCCTTAATCCCCCCTTCGGGAAAAACCACAATACTTCTTCCTTGCGCCAAGGTTTTGATGGCCCGATTCAGCGACGACACCCGGCTCTGGGTACTTTCTCGCTTTACCTGAATGTGCAAATGCTGGAACATATACCCAAAAAGGGGAATGTCCTTAACATCGGCTTTGCCAACAAATGCAAAATAATGTTCTACAATAACGCCCATTACTGCAATATCCAAATACGAAAAATGATTGGCGCAAAAAACGTAGGCCTGTTTTGGAGCAAGCTGCCCCCTGTATTCTATCTCAAACCTAATCCCTGCCAGTGGAAAAAACAATTGTCCCCAGAGTCGGTTTATCCGATGCGCATACGGCTTCCATTCTTTTCGTTGTAAGCAGATATACGTGAATGGAAACAGGAGCAGAAAAATGAGAATCAACCAAAAAAAACACCAAATTGTATAAATAACTTTCATTGCATAAAAACGAAAAATGTAAAAGTATTTGCCGAATATTGAACATTGTATTCAATTTGACAAACACTGATATAAATAAGTTAATCTCTTTATAATCATGAAAAAAGTCGTATTCCATCACTTCGGTAAACCAGCGGATATTTTAAACGCTGAAAATGCAGAAACCCCCACTCCCGGACCTGACGAAGTCCTCATCAAAGTTTTGGCCAGCCCTATCAATCCTTCCGATATTATGTTTGTACAAAACCTGTACGGGATTCGCCCGCATTTGCCGTCAGGAGCAGGATTTGAAGGGGTAGGAATTGTGGAAGCCGTAGGCAGCAATGCCAAAATTGCGGTCGGAACACGCGTAAGTTTTACGGGGATTGGGGCTTGGAGTGAGTACATCGTCACCAACCATCGAACGTTAATTCCTGTTCCAGAGGCCATGAACGATGAAACCGCCGCCCAATTGTTCGTAAATCCATTTACGGCCGTAGCTATGGTAGAAGACTCGGGCGTGAAAGAAGGCGAATGGCTCATGATTACGGCCTGTACTTCGGCCTTAGGAAAAATGGTTGTCCAAATCTGTAAAATGCGCGGCATCAAAACCATTGGCACAGTACGCCGAAATGACCATAATGACGAACTGAAAGCGCTTGGTGTGGATGAAATTATCAATACCGCCGAAGAAAACCTCCCTAAACGCGTACAGCACATCACCAACTACGAAGGCGTGCGAGCGGTCTTGGAATGCGTGGGAGGCGACACCGCAAGCGAAGCAATA
This sequence comes from Runella salmonicolor, assembly GCF_024158025.1. Classification (NCBI taxonomy): domain Bacteria; kingdom Pseudomonadati; phylum Bacteroidota; class Cytophagia; order Cytophagales; family Spirosomataceae; genus Runella; species Runella salmonicolor. The sequence continues at coordinate 82,910 of NZ_JAMZEL010000004.1, read as the reverse complement.
AAATGTATGGGGCGCGGCGCTATCATGCTCATTTATGGCGTTTTAAGCCTTCAAGACCCTAAAATAAATATCGGCCTGATGATTTTCCGCGAGCTGACCCTAAAAGGCTTCTGGCTTACAGATTGGATGCGACGGGTGGATGGAACTACGCGCCAAAAGGTATCGCAGGAGGTGATTACGTTATTGTCTACTGGGCAGGTTAAAATGCCGATTGAGGCTATTTATAGCCTGGACGAAATCAAAGCCGCCGTTACCCATGCCGACGCCCACGGTCGCTGGGGAAAAGTGCTATTGAAGCCATAAGCAAACAGTCCCTGTCAGAGGGTGTATTTTGTTACTCTGACAGGGACGATTTTTACTTTAACACAAAAGAACTTCGGTTGAATGCAGCAAAACAACCCAATCCGTTTTTGATATTTGAAGGAATCAATGACGGCTCCGCAAAGGGATTATCTCGGTCAAATGCTTGCACCGCACGATGATAATCATAGTAGGTTTTCTCGCAATTAAGCAGCGTCAACTCGACATACTTGACCTTAAAAACCAACATTGAGCCGGGATAATTATACAGCCTAGTGCGCGCAGTACTGGATACCATTTCTTTGCCGTCGGCACTGGCATCCGTCGAAAATGCCCCCAAACGATTATTCTCCCAAAAATTCAGGTCTTGAATGGATGGGATGACAGTAAACACATTGGGGCTTGTTTGAACGGTCTGGTTTTGAAACACATACCCTCCTACCCGATAATAATTTTTCTGCCCCGCAATGTCGCGCCAAACAATACGATAAAGATATTCTTTAGGTGGAACAAAGTTAGGGTTACTTGGATCCATCATCTTAGAATCCACAGAATCTTGTTTTATTTCCTGAATAGCGACGGCTTGGGGGATTGTACATTGGGCTTCGGCGGTTTGACCGCCTCTTTCTACTTTTAGTTCATACGTTTGGCCTTCCAAAATCGGCATTATGGTAGCTTTAATACTGTATGTACCTGTTTTGGAATCAAATGGCAACGTCACGCTTTTCCCTTGGTTTGAGAGCGTGACAACGGCGTCTTTTAGTGATATCGGCGACCCATTCAGCCAATAAGGTGAATTATTGCCACCAATCAATTGACTGCTATAGTAAACGTTGATGCTTATCGTGGTATCCTGCGGTGATAGATAACCATGAACCACCAATTTGCTGTCACTGCGCGGCAGGCGGTCAGGGTCCACGTCATTGACGAGGGTTTCGCAAGAAAAAAGGCCGATTGAGCAAATCGCCAAGAGGGCCAAAATGATATTTTTCATGGCGTTTAAAATTTAAAGTTATAACTCAACGTCGGTACAATCGGGAAAATAGAAATGCGTTGTAGCACCGTCTCTGTTTTCACATATTTTCCGTTGGCATCAAACACTTGACGGGAAGTGAGATTATAGAAAAAAGGATTTCGACGATTGTAGAGGTTATAAACGCTTAATTCCCAGGTTCGCTCGTGATGCCTTTTTTTCTTATGAAACTGCAAACTTAAATCAAAGCGGTGGTAAGGCTCGGCGCGAAAACTGTTTTTGGGCCCATAATCGCTCACACTCCATCCACCACCAAACGACCTATAAACAACCGACGAAGCATTGATATTTTGACCGTATTGCACTTGCGGATTTAGATTATGCGGATAAGCTATATAATTGCTCTGGGGCAATGTGAGGGCATTGCCAGTGCCATAGACCCACGTACCCGAAAGCGTAATACGGGGGCTAAATTCATAAATTCCTACAACGGATAAATCATGTCGGCGGTCATAACGGGGATAAAATGTTTGTCCGAAATTAAGTTCAGCAAATTTCCATTGCGTCCACGAAAGGGTGTAGCCAATCCAACCCGAAAGTTTCCCCGTTTTTTTCTGTAATAACACTTCTGCCCCATACGACCAGCCACGCCCGCTGGTGATATTTTCATCCCAACGAACCTTGTCAGCACTTGAGGGGTCATCAATCAACAAAAAGCTAGAACCTTCTTTATAGTTGACGATATTCTTCATGGTTTTGTAATACCCTTCCAAAGTCAGCGCCAAACCCTGTTTTTCAAAATCTTTGGCAAAACCCGCCGCCACCTGACTCGATTGCTGCGGTGCAATTTTGGCCGTACTCGGCACCCACAAATCCGTAGGCAGGCCGATACCAGTGTTAGAGAGTAAGTGAATGTACTGATTCATACGGGCATACGACGCCTTAAACGACAAATCGGGGCGCAACATCAGAGCCGTCGAAATGCGAGGCTCTGGCCGAAAATAATTTTGGTTTTCTGCGCTGAAATGGCTCAATCTTAAGCCCGCATTCATTTTGAGCCAACGATTAGGTTTCCAAGTATCTTCGGCATAGATTCCAGATTCAACGTTGTTGAGGGCCTCTACTTCGGTTTTGAATTGATTAATATCTGAATTTTTGACCACTACGGCGCTCGGTGTAAAACGGTGCAATGTGGTCACCACGCCAAAACGTAAGGCATGTTGAGGGTTGGGGAAATAATCAACGTCATACTTTAGCCCCCAATCCCTTACCCCTGAGGTATAGCGCAACTCAAACTCGTTTTCTGTATTGTTAAACCTTTCACTCTCTTTGGCATAAATCTGAAATTTGTAGTTGCTAAAAATCAACGAAGCGTTGGAAAACAGTTTCTCACTAAATAGGTGGTTCCAGCGCAGCGTACCAGTCGCATTGCCCCAATTCAATCCCCCTTCACTGCCAGAAGATGCGTTTTTTTCGCGAAAGAAAAAGCGATCTTGCCCAAAATAGCCACTGGCGTAAACCTTGTTTTTTTGTCCAAAATCATAATTAAATTTGGCATTGAGGTCGTAGAAATAATAGCCTCCCATCGTATTGTCGTCGGTTTGGGCGGCAATGAGTGGCCGCGCCAATAAGTCCAAATACGTACGTCGCCCAGAAATTAAAAAAGATGACTTGGCCACGGCAACTCCTTTCTTTTTGATGGGCCCTTCGAGCGTTAAACGACTGGCAATTAGTCCGCCGCCACCTTCACCGTGCAGCTTTTCTTTGTTGCCTTCTTTCATATTCAACTCCACCACCGACGACAACCGCCCGCCAAATCGTGCGGGAAAGCCTCCTTTGGTCAGTTCGACACTTTTGAGAGCGTCGCCGTTGAAAACGGAGAAAAATCCAAACAGGTGACTTACATTGTATACTGGCGCATCGTCGAGAATCACCAAGTTTTGGTCGGGCCCACCGCCACGTACATAAATGCCCGTTTGGCCTTCTGAGCCTTTTTGAACCCCAGGCATGAGTTGCAGCACGCGCAACACGTCCTTTTCACCCAAAAAAGCGGGAATTTTCTTGATTTGTTGCACTGGAATATCAATCCGGCTCATTTGTGCCGTTTGGCTGACTTTGTCGGCCTCACGCCGCCCCGATACGACCACTTCATTCAGCTCTCGTCCGATAGCCGCCAACTGCACGTTAAGTTGGAGATTGCTGCGCAGCTTTACGGTACGGATTTCTGTGCCATAACCAACAAAGGAAAAAGCCAACGTAACAGAATCGGCCGCGGGAAGGGTAATAGAATAAAAGCCGTAGGTATTGGAGGTCGTGCCTGTGGTGGTATTGGGCAAATAAACGTTTACACCAATTAATTGCTCTTGGCTTCCGCTTTCGCGGATATAACCACTGACCGTAAAACGTGATTGGGCATAGACCGAAAATGTAAGCAGACTAAAAAATAAAATTAAACGCATGATATGGCTGTTCAGGTAATGAGTTGTAAGTTTGGCGGTTTAATGTATAACGCTTCCTTTTTAATACATAGTCTGTTAAGTAGCCAAAAAGGTTGGAACCAACTTAGAAAATAATTATGTCATCTATTCTTATCATTAACGCCCGCGTGGTCAACGAAGGGCGTATTTTGGAACAGGACGTTCTGGTAAAAAACGGTTTGATTGAAAAAATCGGGGGTGATTTAAAACATCTTGCTGCCGATAAAATCATCGACGCCGCTGGCAAATACCTACTACCGGGGGTGATAGACGACCAAGTTCACTTTCGTGAGCCAGGTCTGACACACAAAGCTACTATTTATTCGGAAGCCAAAGCGGCCGTTGCGGGCGGGGTAACTTCTTTCATGGAGATGCCCAATACAGTACCCAATGCACTGACCCAAAGCTTATTAGAAGACAAATACCAAATTGCTTCGCAGACCTCGTTGGCAAATTACTCTTTTTTTATGGGTGCTTCCAACGATAATTATGATGAGGTTATGCAAACGATTTGCCCTGATGTGTGCGGCATCAAGATTTTTATGGGCTCTTCCACGGGCAATATGCTCGTAGATGCGCCAGAAGTGCTGGAAAAACTATTTGCCAACGCTCCTTGCCTGATTGCCACGCATTGCGAAGATGAGCCCACGGTTCGGCAGCGTACAGAAATGTTTAAACAACAATACGGTGACAACGTTCCGTACAATATTCACGCGCTCATTCGCAACGAAGAAGCTTGTTACAAATCATCTTCGATGGCGGTGGAGCTGGCAAAAAAACACGGTACACGGCTGCATATCCTCCACATTTCGACGGGTGAGGAAACCGAATTATTTGAAGTTGGTAGCTACGGAAACAGCGCCATAACCGAAAGCGATAAACGACAAAAACGCATCACCTCAGAAGCCTGCGTACATCATCTATGGTTTGACGCCGAAGATTATCATCGATTGGGTGCCCAAATCAAGTGTAACCCTGCCATCAAAGCGCCTCACCACAAAGAAAAAATCTTTCAGGCCCTGCTTGACAACCGCATCGACGTCATCGCTACCGACCACGCTCCACACACTTGGGAAGAAAAATCAAAAGGCTATTGGGCGGCCCCTTCTGGTTTGCCTTTAGTGCAGCATTCACTCAATATCATGTTAGAATTTGTGCAGCAAGGTAAGATTTCGATAGAACGAGTAGTAGAGAAAATGAGCCACGCCGTAGCCGACGTATTTCAGATAGACCGCCGTGGATACATCCGTGAAGGCTACTGGGCCGACTTAGTATTGGTAGATTTAAACCAACCTACCACCGTAACTAAAGAGAATATTTTATTCAAATGCGGTTGGTCTCCATTGGAAGGAACTACCTTTCAATCAGGCATTACGCACACACTTGTTTCGGGACATTTGGTGTATGCCAACGGAGTTTTTGATGAGTCGGAAAGAGGAAAACGATTATATTTTAGACGTACAGTTTAGAGACGCACTGTGTTGCATTTCTACCTTTTGCAATTCACTCCTTATTTTATCGGTTTCATCAGGCGAAACCACAGGTTTGTCTTTTTTTTTGGGCAACATGCAACCTTTTCACCCACCTTTACATCATATAGTTGCAGAGGGTTGGTGGTCAATGGTTATGTGATGAAAGGAAGTTTTCAACGACAAGAAAAATTGCTTACCACTCATCCTCTAAATTTGCCGATTAACACTTTTTAACCAAAAACAAGGTACTTTGTATTGCATAATACCATCCCAAACCCATATCTTTGTTTCATCCGAATCGTCGGTCCGAATTCAGCCATCGAAAATAAATACTCGTTACGAATCCATTTAAAAACTCATACAGTCATGAAAGCTATCACCCTCGTCGTCGCCCTGTGTTTGTTGAGTACCGCCGCTTTTTCAATTGGCCGGCCGCACAATATTTTTGCGACCCACAAAGCCTTGACCGAGCGTACGGTTGTTGCTCAACCCCAAAAGACTGTGATTCCGCAAGGTTCTATTCTTAAGAACGTTACGCAACGAGCACAGGACGGCGTGGAGGAAACTCGCCAAGCTGTTTCTACCGTTGGGCGTATTGTAAGCTTCATTATCAAAATTACGCACTAGTACTTCCACCGTCAGCAGGTCTCAGCCCAATGACAAAAGCACTCCACAAAAACATTCAGAAGTAAAAAATTTATTGTAGTTAGGGTTTAGAAAAAGGGACAAACGCTGCTCGGTTGGGTGGCGTTTGTTTTTTAATTAACCTTGGGAGAAGCCACAAAAAAGACCTCAAAACCCTGCCGAGGAAGAATGGAATTGGCGGCGGGACTCATGCGTTTTAGGTCAAAAGTTTCCTCAAATAAACCTTTATACTCTTCGACCGTTCCACCGAAAGGAGGACCGCCCTCAAACGACCGATTAAACAAAAGTCCCGCCAACTTTCCACTTGGAGTCAGCAATTCATGCATTTTGTGCACATAACGCGGCCGCAGCGACGGGTCGATGGCGCAGAAAAACGTTTGTTCCAAAACTAAGTCATACTGCCCCTCGTGCTCAAAGAAATCTTCACAAACAGCTTTTAAGCCTTTTGAAGCATGTTTATCTTGAAGTTTTTTAACAATTTCGGCCGATATATCCACCACGGTCACATCCGTAAACCCCTGCTGAAGAAGATATTCTGCCTCATAGCTATTGCCACCGCCAGGAATAAGAATACGAAGATTCTTATCGGTTAATTGGTCAATGTGTTCTTTCAAAGGCGGCGATACATAGCCAATATCCCACCCCGTTTGACCAGCGCGGTAGCGTTCATCCCAGAAATTTTGGTCTAAATTACTCATACACTTTTTCACCTTTATTGAGCCAAATCCCCCAAGACCGCGAATAAGCATGGACTTTTTGGGTAGGTTTTCCCTGCGTATCTACCACGGCATTTCCCTGATTTACCCATTCAAAAATACTACCATAAAGATTTCGGACATTTTGAAACCCTGACGCTTTAAGTCTTTCGCCAATGCGCTCTGACCGAACGCCTACGGTACAATACACCACGATTGGCGTATTTTTGGGAAAGTTTTCTACTTTTTTGAGGTCAAATTCTTCATACCCAACCCATCTAGCTTCGGGCAAATGGCTCACATCATATTCGCGTTTGGCGCGGGTATCCAGCAGAACAACCTGAGACTGTTCCTTTTTCAATTCCTTACAACTTACCGTCGGAACGGTATGCTTATACATGCCCTCCAACATCAGCTTATAAGCTCGGCTGTTGGTCTGGGCGTTGGGTTTAAACCATGAAAATAACATCAGTAACAAAAGGAGCTTTCGCATTAGATTTCGAACGCTAAATGGAGATTCAATACATTTTGTTCGTCAAACTCCACTAATGTAGCGCGACGACCATGAATAAATGTATAACCCGTTTCGAGGTTGACACGTTCGCTTAAACTCCACAACAAGCTTCCTCCAAGCCAAAATTGGTGAAAACGCAAAGGCTTTTGACCGCTCAACAGCGGTGGGTCATGAAAAAGAATCTCCGTAACGCCATTTACACTTACAAAAGGGGTGAATTGATAACGAATATTGGCCCTACCGCGTACCCGGCCAACGGGATGAAAATTATTGGCTTTAAAAAACCGTAACTCTTGCATGAACCGCTGCCGAAACGTGAGTTTTTCGTTTACCTCTTGATTAAACTCCACCCCGCCTGCATAACGAAACTCCTTGCCAATGGGAGCGTTAAAATCCTCCTCTTTTCCCAACAGCTGATTGGAAACCATGTAACTCATTTGGGCAATATGTACCCATACCGTATTTTGGGTATTACGATGTGTAATCAGCGCTTGCCCTCCCACCGTCAGCGGGCTAGCAGTTGGATTATGAGGATTCTCCTGATAATTATTCTGACGTCTCCACATGAGCGTCCCTACAAGATTCCAGTTCGGATTCGGTTCTTTGGCTACCTGCACCCGTGACCAAAGCGTTAGGTGAGGGTAATGCTGCTTTTGCGCCTCTGAAATGAAAGGCCATACTCCAACTGCAAACAGGAACAAGAAGCGATGCAAGGGGAAAGCGGTTGAAAGAGTTTACAGATTTAGAAAATTTTCAAAAATGCGCTGCCCCACATTCCCACTGATTTCGGAGTGAAACTGAGCCGCAAAAAAGTTACCCTTTTGTAACATCGCTGAGTATTCAACGATGTAGTTGGTCTTGGCTGCCGTTTGGTCACAAAGCGGTGCATAATAGCCGTGATTATAATACACATAATCGTGCTCATTCAAGCCCGCACAAAGTGGGTTATTGAGCGAATAAATGTCATTCCAACCCGTTTGAGGCACCTTAAAGCCATTTGTACGCGGAAAACGCAACACATCCACGTCAAAAATCCCCATGCAAGTAGTATCGTTTTCTTCCGAATAACGACACATAAGCTGCATTCCTACGCACGTACCCAACAGCGGCTGTTTGAGCGAGGGTATCAATTTATCAAGCCCGCGCTCCCGCAAATACGCCATGGCGGTACTTGCCTCTCCCACGCCCGGAAAAATCACTTTATCGGCCGAACGAATCGTATCTGGGTCGTCGGTCCATTCGTAGGCCGCGCCGATTCGGTCCAAGGCGTACATCACTGACTGCACATTGCCTGCGTTGTATTTGATAATAACTGTTTTCATCGTTTTTATTGAAGGCCCAACATTTTGATGGCGGTGATGGCGGCTTCGTCGCCTTTATTGCCGTGGATACCTCCTGCCCGGTCGAGGGCCTGTTGCAGCGTATTGGGCGTTAAGACGCCAAAAATAACGGGTTTGTTATACTTCAACGCTACGTCGGTGAGACCGTGAGCAACCGCGTGGTTGATATAGTCGTTGTGCTTGGTTTCGCCCTGAATCACGCAGCCGATGGCAATAACGGCATCGACGTCGGGCTTTTGGGCGTATACTTGTGAGCCAAAACTCAATTCGAAACTTCCAGGAACATTCACTCTCCGAATATTCTCGGGTTTGGCACCGTATTCGAGCAACGTTTTATGGGCTCCTTCGTAGAGCGCGCCCGTTACCTCGTCGTTCCATTCGGCCACAACAATGACAAATTTTTTAGCACTTATATCGGGTAAACCTTCCGTGTTGAATACACTCAGGTTTTTGTGAGCAGATGACATTCTTAGCAGTCCGTTTACGGTTAATAGTCTATAGTTTTACAACAGCGAATCACAAAATTAGGGTATTGCTGCGAAGTTTCTATTTTTTCGTACTTTCGTCTTTCCTAAACCTTTCGAAATTATGCGTTTTTTATCATTTGTTGCCCTCAGTTTTGCTTCTTTTACGGCCCTTGCGCAGGCTGATTTTCAAAAAAAACTTCAGCGTCAGCTCATTATGGCCGAAGACGGTGCCACCATTAACCTTGAAGCTGGCACTTATACATTGAGTGGAAGTTTGTCGCTCGAAGGCAAAAAAAATATTATCGTTCGCGGAGCTGGAATGGAAAAAACCATTCTGAGCTTCAAAGGCCAAACCGACGGCGCGGAAGGATTACGGGTGAGTAACGCCGAAAATATAATGCTAGAAAATTTTAGCGTCCAAGATGCCAAGGGCGATGCCATCAAAACCATGAATGTCAATGGTATAACGTTCAGAAACGTCAAAACCGAATGGACAGGCGAGCCCAAAGCCACCAACGGCGCTTACGGATTGTATCCAGTTATGTGCCAAAATGTATTGATTGAGGGTTGCGTGGCCATTGGCGCTTCTGATGCAGGTATTTACGTAGGGCAATCCAAAAATATCATCGTACGCAATTCCCGTGCTTACCACAATGTAGCAGGCATTGAAATCGAAAACTCACTCGTAGCCGACGTCTACGACAACGAATCCACCGAAAATACGGGCGGTATTTTAGTGTTTGACTTACCCGATTTGGTTCAGAAAAAAGGCGGGAATGTGCGCGTGTACAACAATCATATTCACCACAATAATTTCCCCAATTTTGCCCCAAAAGGAAACATCGTAGCTGGCGTGCCGCAGGGTACAGGAGTCATGATTTTGGCGACCAACCAAGTGGAGGTTTTCAACAATAAAATCATTGGCAACAACAGCCTAGGCACAGGCATTATCAGCTATTTTCTGACCGAAAATCGCATCAAAGACAAAGATTATTACCCTTATCCCACGGGCATTTATATCCACGACAACGTCTATGAGCGCGACCGCGTGCGCTATCAGGGCAAGGGCCGCCTGGGCCAGTTGTTTCGTTATAAATTACGCTTCGGCAAAAAAGTCCCCCATATTATTTACGACGGAATCGTAGACGCCAACACTTTAGAAAACGGGCAAATTAAAGCGGAAAGCCGCATTTGTGTTCGAAACAATCAAAACGCAACCTTTGTAAATATTGACGCAGCCAATAATTTCAAAAATGTTTCGCGCGATGCCGCTGCCTACGACTGTTCCCATTCGCCACTAAAACAAGCGGCGGTCAGTATGAAATAATTTATTTCTTATGGGCCGCCTCGTAGTGCGCTTTTAATAAATCTTCACCCCAATCGTTGGTTAAATCTCGCACCACGGAATGAACGTGGTTGCCGCCGTTTTGGGTATTGTCGTATTCAATCAAAAACGTGGGGCCGTGTACGCGGAAATAATGCCCATGCCCTGCCCCCCGAATCGGCTCGCGGTCGCCCATCCAAGCAAAATAAATTTTGTTCATATCTGCTTGGCGCAAACGGTCCAATTCCTGATTTTTGAGCGTTACGTGGTATCGGCTTAGATAGATACTTATCAATTCTTGAAACATTTTCTGTTGTGCAGGTGCCATATCGCCCAGTGCCAATCCTTCCCGATTTTCGAGATTTACCTTTCGAGAATTGGTGGTTAGTAAATCATTGGGCGCTTTGTCGGCAAGCATTACTTTTTTGAGTTGTTGCTCGTCAAAAGAACCCAATAAGCGAAATGCAGCATCGGTTTCTTCTTTCAACACCTGTTTTCCTTCCTGAATGTAACCCGGCAGTACAATACCCGGGTTGCTACCGAAAAAGCTCGGCATAAATTCCACTTTGTTATCCACAATCGTAAAATGCAAAGACAAATGATGGCCTTCTACACTCCAGCCCCAGGGCTGCTTGGCATCGGGACTACCAAAAACGGCAAAAGCGTAATTTTCAGGGTCGCGGTAAGTGTCATTTTCGGGGCGTTTTTCCACCTGACGCAATACGTATTCCAAGCTAATAATCGCCTCGGCTTTGGCTAACCCTTGGTCACTTAAAGCAACTTTCAACAAATTCATGGCGGCTTTGCGTTGGGATTCATTCATTTGTTTGAGAGGCAATCCTTTGCGTTGACGCGGCGTGTAGTTCCAATCATAACGCCACTCGGAGTCGAAAGGCAACGTAGCCAATGCTTTTTGTTCTGCTGTAAGAGCTTCCAAAAATTGCTCAGAAGCTGATTTTAAGTCGCTACTGAGCTTTTTTTGCGCGTGTAGCTCCACCGTAACAACGTAGAGATAGAGGAATAAAAGCGCGATAATTTTTGCGCTGTCAGAGATTCTTCGAGAAACAAAAGAGCAGGTTTGCATAATCGGGGCAGGATTTAAGGAATAACACTCTGAAAATGATGACATTCCTTAAATCTACTCCATAAAAAAACCGAGAACAGTCGTCCTCGGCTTTTTTTATAATCTGACACCAATATGAATTCTTTATGTTAAGGCTGTACTTTGGCCGGCACAACCCATTCATTTATCTTTTTATCATAAACCAAAGTCGAATCTGGCCACTCCACGTAATGCTTCATGGTCACATACTTATCAATGTTTCCTTCTTTTATCATTGCTTTAAACAAAAACTCACCTCGTTCCAACACCAAACTGTCACTCTTAAAATGAGGTGTACACCATAGTTCTTCGTACTGCATAGGCATTAGATTTTTGCCCATCTTAAACTTACCTCCCACCCCACGCTTGTAATAGCCACTGCCCACAGGGCGGTTGATGAAAAAGTAGTGCGTGGAATCAGGCGCAACAAAGTAACCTTCAAACTTATACTGCCCCAAGCGACTCACGTATTCTTTGCGAAAACGTGGTTCAAAACGGGTAGCGTTGGTAGCTCCTTTGGCATACTGACTGGTGTAAGTAATGATGTTGGCGAGCAGCGTATCTTTTTCATTTTCAGAAAAATACGCACTTACATCGTAAGGGTCTCCGTCTTTGCAACTTACAACACCAACAGTTGCTCCAATAGCAATAAATAAAAGAAAGAACGCGGTTGAAAATTGTGTTTTCATAAGTTTCGGGAAGTCGAATTTAAATGACTTCCCGAAATATACTAATTATTGCACTTTGGTATAATCCGTCGTGCCCGAATTAAAGTTAGCCCATTTAGCAGTCCAGTCCATGTCTTTAAACGCGCCGATAAAATCAGTCGCTGTAAAGAAAGCACCCGCAGGAGCTTGACCACCTTTGGTTAAAGTTTCCGCAGCAGAAGCACCAACCGTAAAGGTAGGTGTACCTGCCACAAACAGGGTATTACTCAGGCCAGTAAGCGTCCAATCTGTCAAGATTTTGTTGCCGGGCTGTGCCGCAAACCACTCAGATGGTTTTTGCGTACCAATGTTGGCAAGGGCTACTGGCGTAGTAGCGGTATTTACATCACGAACCGCAAAACCGTTAGGGTTGCCTGCACCAGCACCGAAGCTGTTTGAACCCCAGCTTTTTACGCCAGAAACCACCACGCGATTCAACACCAATTTTCCATCGGCGGCATTTTGTAACGTAGAAACTGCGCCACTTGGGTCGATGAAAACACCATTAGGAAAGCCCGTTACAACGGTATTATGAATCTTCACTTGGGCATTACGACGCAAGTGCATACCGTTTTGGTACTGAACGCTGATGGCGGTTGTATTGTCCAATTTTGGTCCAATCAGAGAGAAGTTCGATAAAGTAGCCGATGTCACTGGCGTATTGGCAGTACCGCTTCCGTCGTTGTCGATTTCAAAACCGTTTGAACCAGACTGGTCAGCAACCGCCGCACCACGAAGACCGATTCCGTACTGTAAATTTCCGCTGAAACCGTTGTCAATGTCGAAATCATCGTCCAAACCACGGTAAGCAATCAAATATTTACCGTTAACGGCACCACCAAACCACTCAAAAGAATCGTCGCCGCCGTAAGATGCCTGCAAGTATTCCATGGTAGTGCCACTTCCGACCGAACCAAACGTAAACGAGTTTACTTCTTGGTTGGGGTTGATGGGTATACCAGCGTATTCTACCCGAACGTATTTCAATGAACCTGAATTGTCGGCATTGTCGGTTCCGCCGTGGAATGCGCCGTATTGGCCTTCCAATTCAGCTACTCCTTTTACACCACCGGTGGTCAAGTTGTTCAAACCTCTACCGCAGATAACCAAACCACCCCAGTCGCCCGCTTCGCGTTCGCCAATGGCACGCTCAGAGGTAAATACGATCGGGGCATCGGCGGTTCCGTTGGCGATGATTTTGCTACCACGCTGTATAATCAACGTTGCTTTTGAAGAGCGCTCACCGATAATCACCGTACCAGCTTCAATGGTCAGCGTGCCCGTTTTAGTGGGGGTTCCGTCAATTTTGGCATCTTCACCCACCCGAACGAATCCTTTCAGACGGTAGATATTCCCTTTTGTCCAGCTGATGTTTCCTTCTAAAGTACCGCTTACATCCACGATGGGCTTGCTCGGAACGGCCGAAACCGTAACGATTTGCGTAGCAATCGTAGAAGCTTGGTCTTTGCTATCAGTGGCTTGAAATGTAAACACAACCGTAGACCCTACTGGCAAGTTTTCTACCGTATAATCTTTGGTATAAGAAAGCGTTGTTTCACCCGTAAGTGCTTTGCTTTCAAATGTTTGACCATTTTTCAAAACGGTCAATGTTTTCAAACCGCCAGGAGCGTTGAGCGTAGCCGTAATTTTTACAACATCACCTGTTTTGGCGTTTGCGGCGGCACCCGCCGCGATGGTCGGTGCAGGAAAAACTTCTTCCTCTTCTTTACAGGCATTGAAGATTACTGCGGTTGACAGCAAAAGCGCTATCGTTCGCAACATTTTGATGGATTTAAACATATTCATAGTTTGGGATAATTGACTTACTTGATGGTTAAAGCATAAAACTTATAGAATGCGGAAAGAGAAGCCCAGTTGCAGCATTCGTCCCGGACGATACGTTTGGATTAATTGGTCGTTGTTACGGTCAAATTTTTTGTCGCCGTTGCCATTCTGCAACAACACGTTGGTTTGGTTCAGAATATCAGTCACCCCACCTTTCACCGTCCAACGCGCTCCGATTGCTTTAGAGAATGTAAGGTCCAATACGTTGCGGGGCATTTCATAAATATCAGGGTAACCTTCAAAACCTGCGGCAAAGATTCGGCGTCCAATGACGTTATAGAGCACGTTTACCTGAAAATCAGACTTAGGATTGTTGTAGTTCAAGCCCACGTTGACGATGTACGGCGATTGACCCTGCAATGGGCGGTCGTCAGACTGGCCTAAGCCTAAAGTACCTAACTTGATGCGGCTGAAAATCAAGGCTGCGTTGAACAACAAACTCACGTTTTGCAAGATGGGAGAGGGAGCAAGCGAGCCTAGTCCTTTGCGAATTTCTAATTCTAAACCTGAGCTTACAGAGCTTTTGGCGTTGGCAAACGTAAACGTCTTTGCCCCTCCCGAGCCAGCGCCCGGCACTACGATTACTTCAATGGGATTGGTAAAATACTTGTAAAAACCCGCAATACTCACCACTTCATTGGGCGTGGGGTACCACTCGTAGCGCAGGTCAAAATTGTCAACATTGGCCGTTTGAACATCTGGATTTCCTTTGTAAACAATGTTATAATCAAAATCATAGAAGGCAAACGGCGCTAATTCGCGGAATTCGGGGCGGTTGAGGGTACGTCCGTAGGCAGCCCGAATCAATGTTTTTTCGGAGAAATTATACGTTAGATTCAGCGACGGCAACAGCTTATTGACGGGAAAACTTACGTTGATAGGGTCTCCGTTAATGGTTGCTGATTTTAATTGTTGCGTGTTGGCTTCATAACGTACCCCAGCAATCATGTTGAATTTTTTCGACAGAGGAATGTTCGCCGAACCGTAAAAGGCAATTAAGCTATTGTCAGCATCGTAAGAGTCACTGTTGTTGGTTTGTTCGTCAATCCGAATTCCGTCGGTGTTGTTAATGTTTTGAGGCTGAAACAATTGCGTAATTGAGCCACTCAAAATATCGGGATTGGTACGACTGGTGCGCACATAGCCTAAGTTGCGGGCTTTAAATTCACGGCTTTTATCTTCATAATAACCACCAACTTTCAGCTCAATATCCGAACCGTTTTTGGTTGCCAGTTTATGCGTCAGGTTTACACCACCCGTTACCGCACTCTCATTCATTTTTGAAGAAAAACGACCTAAGAAAAAGGCCGCCGCCGTGCCGAGGGGCACATAAAGAGTTCTTTGGCCGTTTGATTCATCCAAATCGGACCGGTAACGACGATAGTCGGGTTGGTCGCGGTAGGCGTTGTTATAACCTACAACCCAGTCAACCACCGTTTTATCGTTGTTAAACTCGTGTTTTCCCAACAATTGCCCCGTATAAATTCCACGATACACTTGGTCAAAAGAATAGCTATCGGGCGAGAAGTTGGATTCAAGGTTGCGTCCTGTACGGTTTACGGTGCTCGAATTGCTCAGTTGATTGTACAGGTTTTTGAAATCAATAGAGTGATTTTCGTTAAATCTTACCGACCAGTTGTGCAAAATACCCACCCGAATATTGCGGTTAGACTGGGCATCGTTGTAGTTATAAATGACCGACTGTACGTTGTTGTTGCTCTCGTTGAAGTCTTTGCGCGTTATTTCAAAAGCAGTTCGGCTGTCGCTATACGTAAGCGCTGTAACGTTGCCGATTCTCACGTTTCCTGCTTGTAGTTTAAAGTTGCCCGTCAACGAATAACGTTGGTCAGGAATCGCCGATGTGCGCTGTGCGGTCCAGTTATTACGTAAGGCGCGGCCAGCCAGTTCTAATTCAGCCGGCGTGGCGAAATTCAGGTTCTTATTAGGGAAACTGCTCGGAATACTCTGGTAGCCGTTGTTGAAACCCGTCCAGTAGTTTTTGCCCTGCTCAGGTTGATCAAAATCCCCGAACGTCGTTCCTTGACGGAAACTCGTGCTGTAATCAAACGTAATGCTCGTCTGGTCGGGAATGTTTTTGGTAAAAATCTTCACGACTCCACCCGCAAACTCGCCGGGCAATTCCGCCGCTGGGCTTTTAAATACCAACAAACGGTCGATTTGTGAACTCGGGATGATGTCGAATGAAAACGACTTCACGTCCGTTTCCATCGAAGGCGTGAAGGCATTGTGCAGCATTACGTTGTTATAACGCTGATTTAATCCTCTAATATTGATAAAACGGTCGCCAACGATGGTAATTCCGGGTACACGTTTCACCACCTGCGCTGCATCGCGGTCAAGGGTACGCGCAATTTGTTGAGACGAAATCCCGCTGACGATATTCTGGGAGGCTTTGATTTCGCTGATGACCGAAACTTCCGTGTTGGTTTGGCGGGTAGCTACCACTCTCACTTCTTGTAACGTAGCGGCGGCTTCCAAAAGGGCCGTATTGACTTCGGTTACTTTGTCGGCCTCAATAGACACATTTTCAATGATTTCCGTTTTATAAGAAACGTAGGTAATTTCTAATGTATACTTACCCGCGGGGACTTTGGCAATGGAAAAGAAACCGTTAATATCGGTGGCGGCCCCAAGTTGGGTTCCGGCAAGTTTTACAGTAGCCCCAATGAGCGTTTCTTTATTCTTAGCATCGGTAATGGTGCCTCGAACGGTGCCCGACTGGGCAAAGGACTGAATCGAAACAAAAATAATGGCAGCAAATATGAGTAATCTGCTCATGGATTTGTAATGTTTAAATTTAACTTTCATATCAGTGTTTTGTCGGGTGCAAAAGTACGGGTACAATATTATGCCAATGTTAAGCCAACATTAAGAGTAGATTACCATTAAAACCCGAAGAACAAACAATTGAATATCAAATATTTACATACAAAACCAACTACCTACTAATACCGATACAGGATAATTCGCCCCAAAACCTCTTTCACCCTTGAAATGAGTTTTGTACTATTTTTTTAGGATGTCATAACTTTATTTTTTATTATTTTTGTCAGTATTTACCAACACCTAATGAAAAAAATATTGATTAGCACCTCCTTTTTGGGGTGTACTCTTGCTTGCCTACTGGGCGTGACAAGTTTTAAAAATGACACACCGAGGGGCACTTTTATATTTGCTGAAAGTAAATGGGTCGATAGTGTTTTTAAATCACTTACGCTCGAACAAAAAATAGGTCAGTTTTTTATGCTCGCCACGCATTCTGACCGCAGCGAGTCTTACTATCGCCATTTCGATGCATTGATTAAAAATCAGCAAGTTGGGGGGCTTATCTTCTTTAAAGGTGGTCCTGCGCGACAGGCAAGCCTGATTAATCGTTATCAGGCGCTCTCAAACGTGCCGTTGATGATTGGCATTGATGGCGAATGGGGCTTAGGAATGCGGCTTGATAGCATCGAAGATTTTCCCAAACAAATGACTTTGGGGGCCATTCAGGACAATCAATACATTTATAAAATGGGCTTGGAAATAGCCCGCCAGTGCCAACGATTAGGGGTAAACGTGAACTTTGCGCCCGTTGCCGATATTAACAGCAACCCTCGTAATCCCGTGATTGGTCTGCGCTCATTTGGCGAAGACCGCGACAATGTGACCAACAAAGCCGCCGCCTACATGAAAGGCCTCCAGCATCAACGCATCATCGCCACCGCCAAGCATTTTCCAGGGCACGGCGATACAGATTCCGACTCACACTATACCTTACCTGTTCTCTCGCATTCCAGCGACCGCTTGGAGGAGACCGACCTTTATCCGTTCCGTAAGCTCATCGCCGACAGCCTCACGGGCATCATTACGGGGCATCTATACGTACCCGTTCTTGACAATACGCCTTTTCTCGCCTCCTCTCTTTCCGAAAAAATAGTCACTGATTTACTTAAAAATAAACTGGGTTTTCAAGGGCTGGTTTTCACCGACGCCATGAACATGCAAGGGGTGATGCGGGGACGCACCGCTGTTGATGCCAACATAAAAGCCCTACTGGCAGGAAATGATATTTTATTGTACCCCGAGCACGTCGCCGAGTCCATTAAAAGGATTAAAATAGAAGTAGAAAAAGGGCGCATTCCCAAAGATGTTATTGACGAAAAAGTCCACAAAATACTTCGGGCTAAATACTGGATGGGCTTGCATAAATCCCGGCCCGTTGTGATGAAGCATTTGAACGACGATATCCAAAAAGCCGAAGTGCGGGCGCTTTCGCGCGAATTGTGCGAGCAAGCCGTTACGCTGGTTCGCAACGATAACCAACTTCTGCCCATCAGCGCCGTTGATACCTGCGCGTTTGCATCTATCGCCATCGGCGGTGGCGGTATCAATCAGTTTCAGCAAACCCTAAGTCGCTACGCTCCCTTCAAACACATCATGTACGCCGACAAACCCACCACCAACGAAGAAGTGGAGAGTTTGCTCACGCAGGTCGGCGATGCCAACGTTGTTATTGTAAGTCTGCACGAAACACGGCGGAACTTTAACCGACCGTTTGTAATTACCCCCGCTACGATTGAATTGATTACGAGATTACAGCAAAAAGCCAAAGTAATTGTCAGTTTGTTTGCCACACCTTACGCCCTTAAGCAGCTTCCTGCCACCTCGGCGGTGGTGTGTGCGTACGAAAATCTGGCTGATTTGGAAGTAACCGCCGCGCAGCAAATCTTCGGGGCGCTGCCTTTCAAAGGAAAATTGCCCGTCTCTATTGAAGGCCAATACGAAATAGGAACGGGGTATGAAACCACCACCCTCAACCGCATGACGCTGGGCTTGCCCGAGCAAGTAGGCATGAGTAGTTTACTGCTCAACCGCATGGATACCCTGATTCAGAACTCTATCAATGCGCGCATCTTTCCGGGGTGTCAGGTGGTGGTGGCGAGAAAGGGGCGGATTGTATACCAAAAAAATTACGGAACCCTCAGTTATGACAAAATCACGGAAAAAGTTCAGAATGAATCTCTTTATGATGTAGCCTCGGTCACCAAGGTAGCAGCTACCCTTCAGGCCGTGATGTACCTGCAAGAACAAAATGTACTTGACCTAAAACAGAAATCGGCACACTATTTGCCTGAGTTAGTGGGGACAAACAAATCTCAGATCACTTTGGAGGACTTGCTACTGCACCGCTCAGGGATGGTGGCTTTTTATCCTAAACTCTGGGAACGAACCAGAACGGGAGGAGGTGGCCTGATGACCGAATATTACAGTTCACTGCGCGACAGTGTATATTCAATGCAAATCGCGCCTAAGTTATTTGCCAAACCCGCCTTAAAAGATTCGGTTTGGAAATGGGTGATTCAATCTCCGCTCCACAATAAGCGGGAGCCTGGAGGTCGTTATTCTTTTGTTTACAGTGATTTAGGCATTTTAATGTTACAGAAAATCGTCGAACGCGTCACCAATCAGCCACTTGACGAGTTTTTGCAGCAAAATTTTTACGAACCTCTGGGCATGATGCAAACAGGCTTTAAATCGTTAGAACGCTTTCCAGAAACGCAAATCGCCCCTACCGAAAGCGATTTTTCGTACCGCAACCAGCTCTTGCGCGGTACGGTACATGACCAGATGGCGGCGGTCTATGGCGGCGTGGCAGGTCATGCGGGTTTGTTTAGCACTGCCTATGATTTAGCGATTTTGATGCAGATGAATTTACAAAAAGGGCTCTACGGCGACCGGCGTTATTTTCAGGATGCAACGGTTCCATTGTTCACAAAAATGTACGATATGGCTCACCACAGGGGGCTTGGTTGGGACAAAGCTCCTACCAAAGGAGAAAGCAATTATGTAGCTCCTTCCGCCTCCGCTGCCTCGTTTGGGCATTCAGGTTTTACGGGCACAATGGTGTGGGCAGACCCTAAATACGACCTCGTTTTTGTGTTTCTTTCCAACCGTGTTCACCCTAATGCCGAAAACAATGAAATCAATCGGCAGAAGATTCGGCGACGGATTCACGAGTATGTTTATCAGTCCATGGATATTACCGGAAAATAAATCTTGTGGTCAGAAAAGAGGACTGTTTTCAATAAAGCACTAATTTTGAGCGTTTTTTACAAAAAAAACCTATTTCTAATTTAAGTTATGTTAAAACAACTACTTATTCTCAGCTGTGCCACTTTACTGGTCTGTGGGTTAGCAATTACTGGCGCAGCGCAGATTACGAACGTAACCGTGAATAATACCTCAAACGTACCAACGTCTGATTTTTGTACCAGTGCAAGCATCAGAGTGACGTTTACCAGTGCACTTACGACGTTTACGGTACAGCTGTCAAACTCAGCGGGCAGTTTTGCGTCTCCCATCAATATCGGTACTGGTACCAGTAGCCCTGTTTCGGCGACCCTTCCCAATATCACAGGTAACGGATTTAAAGTTCGGGTAATATCAGGAATGGTCACGTCGGCTGCCAGCACCCAAACATTGCAGATAGGCAACCCACCTTCCAACCCTACGGTTCCATCCACGACGGTTAATTATTGCGTGGGAGCTACCGCTTCGCAGTTAAGCGCTACTGGGAGTAACCTAAAGTGGTACACCGTTGCTTCGGGAGGAACAGGAAATACGACCGCCCCCACTCCAAATACGGGTAGTGCAGGAACGCAGTTTTATTACGTGAGTCAAACCGTCAATGGTTGTGAAAGCAACCGCACCCAAATTACCGTCAATGTCATTTTTACCGCTCCCCCAACCGTTGCGCAAAGCACCCTCAATTATTGTCAGGGAGATACGCCAGGGCCACTTTCGGCAAACGGTAGTAATTTGAAATGGTACACCACTTCGTCAGGCGGAACAGGAAGTACCACCGCTCCCACGCCCAATACAGGTGGAGCAGGAACGCAACTTTATTACGTGAGTCAAACGGTAAATGGTTGCGAAAGTAACCGCACCACCATCACTGTTAACATAAATCAACGGGCTGCAACCGCCCCTGCCACCAACACAAACGTTGTTTATTGCCAAGGACAGTCTGGTTCTGCATTAAGTGCGACCCCTACCTCGGGCAATACCATAAGATGGTACGCAAGCAACAATTCAACCCAGCTTGGCGGGGCTCCCACTCCCAATACCAACGTCAACAGCACTACGGTTACGGAATATTATGTAACGCAAGCCACTTCGTTTGGGTGCGAGTTTGTGCCACGTACCAAAGTGACGGTTACGGTCAATTACACCGCTCCTCCTTCTATTTCGGTAGGATTACCGATTAATGAATGTCAAAACAGAACCGCCACATCATTGGGCAATTACGTCAACGCCTCGGGCGGGAATTCATTACTTTGGTACGGAACATTATCTTCGGGAGGGAGCGGTTCAACGACGGCAACCGTTCCGAGTACTTCCTCAACAGGCCAGACAACGTATTATGTTACCCAAAAGAATAATACAACAGGTTGTGAAAGCAGTCCTCGGACCAGCGTTATTGTACAAGTAAACGCTGTCCCCAACGCTCCGTCGGTCACTTCACCAGTCAACTTATGCCTTAACACAGGAGCAGGCCCGCTATTTGCTACTGCTTCTGGCGGTGCCAACTTGCTCTGGTGGGGAACAAACGCTTCAGGGGGCTCATCAAGCCCAAGCGCCCCAACACCCTCCACTGCAAGTGTAGGCACGACGACCTATTATGTTAGTCAAATAAGCAATACCTGTGAAAGTTCACGGGCTCCCATCAGTGTGATTATCAATGCTATCCCCGCAGCGCCATCTGTGGCAACAAACACCGTACTTTACTGTAAAGATGCTTCCGCAACCCCTCTAGCGGCGACGGCGAGCAGCGGCAATACGCTTCGCTGGTACAATGGAGCTTCCTTTATCGGAACAACCGCCCCCACACCTTCCACCAACGTAGGAAGTACCGCAGTTACGACTTATAATGTTTCGCAAATTTCAGGCTCACCCGCCAACTGCGAAAGTCCCAAAGTTCAAATCACCACCACGGTTTATGTAACACCTACCCCGGGCGTTAGTTCTCCGGTTTCTTATTGTCAAAATGCCCCCGCAGTGGCTTTAACCGCCAATACGGGTTCGGGTGCTACCGTGAACTGGTACACAGCCGCCTCGGGCGGTTCGGCCAGCGGAACAGCCCCCACGCCATCCACGGGCACCGTTGGTACGGCCAATTTTTACGTTTCCCAGACGCTGTATGCTGTTTCAGGTTTTGCAGGGTGTGAGAGCCCTCGGGCGCAAATTGCCGTAATTACAAATCCATTGCCATTGGCTCCCAGTACCACCAATCCAGCACCCTATTGCCAAACCTACGGAGCCAGCCCACTAACTGCCACTGGAAATAGCCTCAAGTGGTACACGGTTGCCACGGGTGGTACAGCCACTACAACAGCGCCCACCCCCAATACCGCTAATGCAGGGGCAATTAATTATTACGTAAGTCAAACCAATGGATTTAACTGTGAAGGCCCACGGGCACAAATTACGGTTACCATCAATCCCACGCCCGGCAGGCCGGGCGTAAACCCTATTCAGTATTGTCAAAATGCTACCGCAGTTTCTTTAAATGCCTCTGCCGATGCGGGCAACACCCTGAAATGGTACGGCACCAACGCATCAGGAGGCACTTCTAACACCGCAGCCCCAACGCCATCTACAACGACTCCAGGTCAAACGAGTTTCTATGTTTCACAAACCAACAGCTTCACCTGCGAAAGCCCCCGGGGGCAGTTGGTGGTTACGGTCAATCCAACCCCTGGCAATCCAAGTGCAAGCACTCCAATCTTTTATTGCAATACCGCCAATTCTCAACCCTTGTCGGCCAATGGCGAGAATTTGAGATGGTACAATGAACCCACCGGCGGTACAGGGTCAGGCCTTGCTCCTACGCCTTCAACAGGTAACGTAGGAACTGCAAACTTTTATGTAACGCAGACAAACCAGTTCAATTGCGAAAGCCCACGCACTCAGATACAGGTTACCACCAAACCTTTGCCTCCTTTTCCGAATGTACCAAAACAAGAATACCTGCTTTGCCAATTTGACCCATCGGTTCAATTGGACGCTAAATTGGAAGGTACTGGACAAAGTTTGGTGTGGATTTTACCCAACAGCAACGAAACAGGCAATGCACCTGTGATTACAACCGAGGCAGGATTTGTTGGAACTTTTGCCGTGTTGCAAGTGCTAGACGGCTGCCGAGGTGGACGTACTGAGATCAAAGTCAACGTTCGTACCACTCCGCTACCAACTGTGAGTACTATTCCAGTAGTAAGTTGCCAAAATTCTACGCCTCAGCCACTTCAGGCAACGGGAGAAAGATTAAAATGGTACAATACTAACAAAACGGGTGGTACACCTCAAGATACGCCTAACATCCCACCCACCCAAACGCCCGGAACCTACCAGTTTTATGTAACACAAACTGGTGCGAATACTTGCGAAAGCCCAAGGGCGGAAATTACGGTGGTGATTCAACCGCTTCCTAGTGCAACCCTTACGGGCGGTGGCGCAATTACACAGGGAGAACCCAGCAATTTAACCATTGCCTTTACGGGACAAGGCCCTTGGACGTATACGCTTTCCAACGGCTCAACATTCACAACCCCCCAGAATCCCGTAACGATTCAAGTTTATCCTCTTGAATCAACCATTTATAACGTTACAAAAATTACCAACAACTGCGGGGAAGGAACCCCCGCGGGCAGTGCTTCTGTGCAGGTAAAAATTGCCACCATTGATGTTGGAAATCCAAGTGCTACCACCATTTGCGCTAGCCAAACGTTTACGATTCCTTATTTCTCATCCGACTTTTTCCCTTCCAGTACCCAATTCCGGGTGCAGATTTCTAAAACAATGGATGATGCTAGTTTCCAAACCATTCCGACAGAAGGAAACAACAGCCCCGTTAGAGCTACCATTCCAAATGCTACTTCGGGTGGCACTTACTATTTGAGAATTGTGGGTCTAGCTTCGGTAGCAGGAAATAATTTTACGATAAAAGGAAAACTAAGTCCTGTTCAAATCAATGTACGGGAATTGCCGACCGCTACCATTTCAGGACCGACCAGAATCTATGAAAATGAAAGTGCTAAACTGGCCATTGCCTTCACGGGCGAAACCCCTTGGAACATCACGTATCGGGATAGTCTTTCAACAAAGGACACTACTTTCTCAACATCTGCTACACCGTATGAATTTACCGTCAGACCCGGCAAAACCAATACTTACAGCGTGGTATCCATAAGTAATGGTTGCGGAAACGGACCTGCTACCTCTCGGTTTGTGCTCATCGTAGACCCCGTATTGGGCGTAGAGCCTGCCCTCGGCAGTGAGTGGATAAAAGTGTATCCTGTACCAGTTCAGGCTCGCTGTACCATCGAAATCGACGGTACTACGGGCAAGACGGTTTCGATGACCGTAACTGATGGCTTGGGGCGAATTATATTACGTCAACAAACCACGTCAAACAAAGATGAGCTGGATTTCAGCAGCCTAGCCCCCGGCATGTACTTCCTAAATGCCGAGCGCGATGGCCAGATGGCTCGACGAAAAATCTTAAAAATACAGTAGAAATAACACGTCCACGTTTTTGATTAATAATATACAAAACGCCGACATTCCTTGAATATGAAAATACGTATTGCTTTCCAAACCGGCTGCCTACTTTTGGCGGCCGGTTTGATTTTTTCGCTCAATGCCCAAAACCAAGGCATGACCCAACTCGCCACCGACGGAAACGCCCCCTTTCAATTATCGGGCGACTGGAAAGCAGCGGGGTCGGTGACCTTGCATCCAGACAAAGCGTCGTTTGTTAAAACCACTCCTTCTACCGACAAAAACACCAGCCTTATTTTGGGAAAAACGGGAGCCAAAGCCGCCGTTGCCCTTGGGGTAGGTGATATTGTGCTCAAGATGGAGTTCATGCTAGCACCCGGCACCAATGCTGCCTTAACCCTTCCCGGAGGCTACGCCATTCGACTCAATGACAGTTGGAAAAGCCCTCGATTGGACGCAAACGTTAGCGCGGGTATCGGGGCATTGGCTCCCCTACAAAATGCCGCCAAAGCCCCGGGCCTTTGGCAAAGCATAACGGTACAATTTAAGAGAGCGGGTCAAACCACCGCCGCCCAAATTGAAAAGCTGGTCCTCAACGGCGTAACCGTTCAGGAAAATGCATTTCTTAGCGCTCCACCAACGACCGAAACGGCCCTATCGCTGGAAGTAGTGTCGGGCATGGCCGCTTTCCGAAACGTCTTTTATCAGTTGCTCAACGATACCCGCCCAGTAGCGTTACGCAAGCTGTCTTACCAGTTGTACAAAGCAGGAAATGATAAACCCAAAGAACTTCTGGCCGAAAACCTTCTCAAAAAAGACACAACGTCTATTCTGACCCGCGAATGGGGAATGGGAAACAACAGTTATTATTTACTCTACGATGGCCAACTAGACGTGGCGCAGGAAGCTGATTATACCTTCCAACTGGCCTACATGTCCAACGCCGCCCTTGAGATTGATGGCAAAACAGTATTGCCGTACCAATGGAATGACTTCCTCCAAAACTACGTACCCGTTACGGTGCATTTAACCAAAGGTTTGCATCCCTTCCGTCTTCACCACCATAAGTTTACGTGGCGTCGGCCTGGGTTGGGAATGTTTGTGGCAACGCAGGGTGTACGTCAGTATCCTTTGCATGTAACTTCGTCTTTACCCGAGCCCACGCCCATTCCTACCATTGAAGTAACCGCTAATGGCAAAGCTGAATTGGTGCGCTCGTTCATTCAACGCGAAGGCGAAAAAAGCAAGCGAACCCATTGCCTTTCGGTAGGCACACCCGAAGGCATTCATTACAGCTTAGACCTTAATCGCGGTTCTATTCTGCAATTTTGGAAGGGTGGATTTGCCAACGTAACCGAGATGTGGTACGAGCGCGGCGAACCGCAGATTCTACACCCGATGGGCTCGGCCATCCTCACCGCTGGTCAAACCGACTTTGCCGTGTTGAATGACCTAAACGCTGCGTGGCCCGATTCGTCGGTTGATTTATCTTTCAAAGGCTATCGCCTCAACCCCGCAGGAATCCCCACACTGACTTACCATACCAGCAATGGCGACATTACCGACGAAATAGCCCCCGAAAACGGTGGGCTTACCCGTACCATCACTGGCAATTTGCCGAATACATACATTCGGTTAGTAGCGGGCAAGAGCATTTCATTGTTAGAAAAAGGCCTGTATGAAATTGACGGTCAAAGGTATTATGTGCGCATTGACCCTAAAAACAAGCCCGTAGTTCGTACCGTCAAAGGACAACAAGAACTGCTGTTGCCGCTTACTGGCTCATTGCATTATTCCTTGATTTGGTAAGTTTTCTTGAAGCAATAAACCATTTTGCACGAAATTTGCGTTGTAAATTCAAAACATACTTTAAAACAAAAACAGTTATACCAATGCAACGCTTCATCTCTGCTTTAGCAATAGCCCTCCTGATGCTGTCAGGCATTGCCGCTACCACCCCAAAGGTTACAAAAGCTCCCGCCGCTTCTGGCATTCAGTTTGTTGAGTTACCTTGGGCAAAAGCACTTGAAAAAGCCAAAAAAGAGAAGAAATTAATCTTTTTTGATGCTTATACCAGTTGGTGCGGCCCTTGTAAAATGCTCCAGAAAAACGTCTTTACCCGCAGCGACGTAGGCGAATACTTCAACGCTAATTTTATCAATATCAAAAAAGATATGGAAGAGGGCGAAGGCCCCCGATTGGCCACGATGTACCCCATTGAGGGTTATCCTTCGTTGTTTTTTATCAATGGAAACGGAAAAGTCGTTACCATGCATTTGGGCGCTATGGATGGGCCTGAGCTCATTAAGTTTGCCAAAATGGTAGCCAGTAAAAAATAATTTCCTGCAACATTCTGTGCGTTCTTCCCCTTTGGCCTCAACCAAAGGGGTTTTATTTTGTTTAATGGTAAACCAAAAACCACGTGAACCTTCAACATTTACTTCCGCTCTCTTCTCAAGAACTGCACGATTGGGCGTTGGAAAAAGACCAGCAGGATACCTTACGCAACTTTCGCGAACGGTTTTACCATCCCCAACACAATGAAAAACCGTTGATTTATCTGTGCGGCAACTCCTTAGGACTGCAACCCAAATCTGCCCGGGAAGCCATTGACCGAGAACTTACCACGTGGCAAAACTACGGAGTGGAAGGATGGTTTGAGGGGGAAGAATCGTGGCTCAGCTACCACCGCTATTGTCAACAATCATTGGCCAAAATAGTGGGAGCTCTTCCCGAAGAGGTTTGTCCGATGAACCACCTGACGGTCAACTTACATTTGATGTGGGCGTCATTTTATCAACCGACGGCACAACGCTATAAAGTCTTGACGGTAGCGGGTGACTTTCCATCTGACCAATATGCCATTGAAACCCACCTGAAATTTAGGGGCTATGACCCAGCCACAGCCCTGGTTGAGGTAGCGCCGCGAGAAGGGGAATACACCGTTCGTACTGAAGATTTGTTGGACGCTATTCGCCAAAATGCCGATGAGCTAGCGTTGGTCTGCATGAGCGGTCTGCATTATTATACGGGTCAGGTCTACGACATGGAAGCCATTACCGCTTTGGCGCACCAATACGGCATCATGGTGGGTTTTGACTTGGCGCACGCGGCGGGAAATGTCCCGCTCCGATTGCACGACTGGGGGGTAGATTTTGCGGTGTGGTGTTCGTACAAATACCTCAATTCAGGCCCGGGAGGAGTATCGGGCGTATTTGTTCACGAAAAGCACCACGATGCTTCGGTGCTACGACTGGCTGGTTGGTGGGGCTACGATGAAGCTCGACGGTTTGAAATGACCAAAGGTTTTGTGCCCATGCAAGGAGCGGCAGGCTGGCAATTAAGCACGCCCAACATTATGGCGTTGGCGGTTCATCGGGCGTCGTTGGCACTCTTTGAAGAAGCTGGAATTGAAAATTTACGGACAAAAAGTGTGGAGCTAACGGGCTTTTTAGAAGTCATCATTCAACGCATCAATCAAAAAGCAGGAACGGAAAAAATCCGCCTGATGACTCCCTCCAATCCTGCCCAACGCGGCTGTCAGCTTTCGTTATTGATTGACAATGAAGGCAAAAAAGTTTTTGATTACTTAACCGCGCAGGGAATCATTGGTGATTGGCGCGAGCCCAACTGCATCCGTCTTAGCCCGATTCCTTTATATAATCGTTTTGAAGATGTGTGGAAAGTTGGTGAAGCACTGGAAAATTATGGGAAGTTTCAGGCTTAATTGAATTGGTTTTGTAATCAATGGTCTGACTAAAGTCTAAACATTGATTACAAAAAAGGCTTTGAGAGGATTTACCTTTCAAAGCCTTTTTCCAAATGTACATTTATTCTCACTCCTTACTTCTGCGGGCTTACTTAATATCCGCCAGTTTGTCCAAGTCAATGTCATCCAAAACAGACTTGATTTTATCCATATCCACATCGCGGCCTTCTACCTGAACAATGTATCGATTGGCGACAATGACCGATATTTCACCATTTTTGGATTGTGTATTGTATTTCTCAAACGCTTTGTGGCCTTTGTATTCGGTGGTTTTTTCGTAGCCCGTTTCGGTTTCTTTGTCAATCGAAGCCATCGACCACGCTGCCATGCCCATCAGCGCCACGCCCATTCCCGCCACGTCGGTGATATTTACGTCAATATCCTGTCCGTTGTCATCGCGGTAAGAAGCTTTGGCGGTCGAAACCCCAAAACCCATCGCAGCACTTTTTTCGCTCGATGCCTCCTTGCGTTTCAGGCCATCGGCATCTGCGGGTAGCAACTCCTTCAACAACTTAGGGTCAACCGTCTCTTTAGGGCCTTCTTTCGACATTCTTTCGGCTTCTTCACCCAGTTTTTGGAGGGCTTCTAGGCCATTTTTAGGTTCTTCTTTCGCCTCTTCTTCGGCATCTTTGCTGGCACAATTCCAAGTCAGAACTGCCAAAGACAGGAAAATCGCGAGGAGTTTAATCGTTTTCATTTGCTACTATTTTAGGTTTATGAATAAAAAAAGGGGAACACATGTTCCCCCGAAATTACATTTTTTATGCACCTGCTTTACGCCCAATAAGTTAAATTTATTGAGCGGTTATGATTTGGCCACCTGCGACTCTGCGCGGTTTGCCTCCTCGGCGGCGCTGTCGGTAAAAGTCACCTGCTTTTTATCTTTGTTTCTCAACGCATAGATTAAAAATATAACGCCTAACAATACGACCGGAATACTCAAAATCTGTCCCATGTTGTAGGCAAGTTCATTTTCAAAAGCCACTTGATTTTCTTTGAAGAATTCAATCACGAAGCGCAGCCCAAACACCCAAATCAGGAAGATTCCGACCAACATTCCCTGAGGTGTCTGCGATTTACGTTGGCTCCACAACCGAAATAATATAAAACAAAGCACCAAGCAAGCAATGGCCTCATACAACTGCGCCGGGTGACGCGGGTACTGGGTAAATTCATAGTTGCGGGTAAACACAAACGCCCAAGGAACGTCCGTCACTTTCCCTACAATCTCCGAATTCATCAGGTTGCCGAGGCGAATAAAACAACCTGCAAGGGCCACCACAATCACGATGCGGTCACACACCCATAGAAAACTCATTTTCTTGTTGCGGGCGTAAATAAACAACCCCAACAAAATACCGATAGCTGCTCCGTGACTGGCCAAACCAGCAAAAGGAGGCGTAATGACTTGCAGTGGATTTTTGAGTAATACTTCGGGTTCATAAAACAAAAAATGCCCGAAACGCGCCCCTAAAACGGTGGCAATAACCATGGTGAGCAAAAGCGAATCCAACAACGTTTCTTTGATTCCTTCCTTGCGAAAAACATGCGTCATGATGCGTTGCCCCACCAAAAAACCAGAGGCAAACAACAAACCATACCAACGAATGGAAAAACTGCCGATACTGAAAATTTCAGGATTTACATCCCAGATAATATAGCCAAACATAAGTGACCGATTTTGAATGAAGGTATCAATGATATTAAAACCTTCACAAAAATCAAGAAAGATTATTAGAAGTACATAATTATGAGGAACGAAAAGTTAAAAGTTAATTACAAACCACTGATAATCAACCATTAGCTAGCTTTTAACTATTTACTAATTTACCGTTTATCCCTAAAACTCCCATTTACCTTTCCGATAAAATTCAATTATCTGACGCTGAAGAGCGTATTCGTAGCGTGAGCGAATGGCATTTGCCTGCGCCCGTGCCAGATTTGCTTTGGCAAGGGTATATTCAAACACGTTGATGGTACCCGCATTCAGGCGGCTTTCGGCCGCCGAAAAGTTGGCCTGTAAAGATTCCACCTGACTCTGCGCGGCAGCGTAGCGGTCGGTGGTGGCATCTAGCTGCTGCACCGCCAGTTCGATAGACTGACGCAAAAGTTGTTTCACCCCATCTACCTGATTGCGGGCCAGCTCTTGCTGCGCCTTAACCACGTCCACGCGAGGACGAACCTGCCAACGCCCCATGATGGGAATATTTAGACCCAAACTTAGTGAGCCATTGCGGGTAGCATCCAATTGTTTGAAGTAACTACGCTCGGAGTTGGACGACGCGTAAAAAGCGGCAAAATTTCCCGAAAGATTCAACGAAGGCAGGCTGTTTGCTTTCACCGCTCGAATCTGACTCGCAAAGCTGCTCAAACGCAGCTCACTGCTTTTCACTTCTGGAAACAACTTCAACGCTTCCTCATAGATAGCGTCGGCGGCGGGAGTTACACTCAAGGCGGTGGCTGCGTCGGCGATGGGTTCGAGCACTACGTCTTTTTCGGGTTGAATGTTCATCAACTGAAACAACGTCAATTTTGCCAACTGCTCGTTGTTGCGCGCAGTTACTTCGTCAAATTTATCATTGGCCAACTGCGCCTTTATTTCGTACAACGTATTTTGACCCACGGTTCCTGCAGCTACTTGCTTTTCTACCCGATCGACCTGTTGCTGCGACGACGCCACCTGCTGCTGCGCGGCATCGTATAGAGCTTTGGTGGCCAGCACCTGCACGTATGCCTGAAGCACCCGAATGATTTGCTGATTAAGGATGGCCTCTTGGTTTTTCAGGGCAGCGTCGCGCAGCGCAATACCTTGCTGCACTTGATGCTGAATTTGAAATCCTTGAAACAACGGAACCTGAAAGCCTAAACCAATCCCGTTGGTATTGTACAACTGGTCGATGTAAGCATTGGTAAAACGGTCGATACTACGACCGAAGTTTAGGTTTTGTCCAGCGCTGAATCCGATTTGCGGCAATTGCTGCGACCTCGTTTGTTGCAATTGAGCCCCTGCATTCTGCGCCTGCAACTGGCTTTCACGGTAGGTGAGGTTGTTTTTTGTCAATAATTCAACGCACTCCCGCAAGGTCAACGTTTTTTGGGCACTTGCATTCAAGGCAAAAAACAGCATCCCAATGATTGCAAACCGTATTTTAGATACCTGTAACATGAAAATTTCTTTTAACAATAAACAAATGACTATTCTGAAACCCAACCGTCTTTCAGTCGAATAACCCGGTTTCCGTATTCGGCGTTGGCCTCTGAGTGCGTCACCTGAACGATGGAAACTTTGTCTTTTTGATTGAGTTCTCTAAACAATTCCATGATTTCTTTGGCTTGCTCGGAGTGCAGATTCCCCGTTGGCTCATCGGCAAAAATGATTTTAGGCTCATGCACAATGGCCCGCGCGATGCCCACCAATTGCTGTTGCCCACCCGACAACTGGCTGGGAAACAAGTCTTTTTTGGCAACCATGTTAAAACGATCCAACAATTCGGCCACCCGACTCTTGCGCTCCGACGACGAGGTTCCTTTGTACAACAGTGGCGTTTCGATGTTTTCGTACACCGTCAGTTCGTCAATCAAATGGTAGGCCTGAAACACAAACCCAATGCGGTGGCGGTGCAATTCAGTGCGCTTCTTTTCGCTGAGTTTGTCTACTTTTTCGTCCAAAAACAGGTATTCTCCTTCCGAAGGCTCTTCCAGCAACCCCAAAATATGGAGCAATGTGGATTTTCCCGAGCCAGACGGCCCCATAATGGAGACAAATTCCCCCTCATTTATTCCCAAATTGATATTACGCAATACGTACGTTTTTCCAAAACCTGCCGGATAATGCTTTGAAATGCCTTTTAACTGAATCATGGACCTGTTGGTAAGTAATATTAAGGATAATGTAATGTATTTTGCACGAGTTGTGCCAACTTATCATATTACTGAAAATCAGCACATTGATTTATTTTATCTTCACAAAATCGTCCGAAAACGGACAATATTTGTACGCCTGCGGACGAAGCCAAAACCCCGCATCTGTGCGATTTTTTAAGCCGTAAAGTTACTTATTTTGGTTTTTTTGGTTGAGAGCTATTGCGATATTTTGCTCTTCTATGCCATTATTTAGGCGGTAGTGGGAGATATACCGATCAAAAGAGGTGCATTATTTACACAAAAAAGCCCGACGAATCGGGCTTCTTGTGAAATCACGTTAAGAGAGGCTAATTAATGCGCTTTCAACTTCTCCTTAAACACTTTCTTAAACTTATCCACTTTGGGCGCTACGACAAATGCGCAGTAGCCTTGGTTGGGGTTGTTGGCAAAAAAGTTTTGGTGATAGGCTTCGGCTACGTAAAACTTCTCGGCTTTGGATACTTCCGTCACAATCGGCTTGCTAAAAGCACCTGAGGCATTGAGCTCTTTGATGGCTTTTTCGGCCAAGGCTTTTTGCTCCGCATCGTGGTAAAAAATCACCGAACGATACTGCGGCCCTACGTCGTTGCCCTGACGGTCTTTGGTGGTTGGGTCATGCACCCGGAAAAACACCTCCAAAAGTTCGGCATAGGTCACTTTTTTGGGGTCGTATTTGATTTCTACGCACTCGGCATGGCCCGTAGCTTTTCCACAGACTTGTTCGTAGGTCGGGTTTTCCACAAATCCACCCGAATACCCCGACACTACCGACTCAACGCCTTCCATTTCCTGATACACCGCTTCGGTACACCAGAAACAGCCCGTACCAAACGTGGCCGTGGCCAGCCCCGTGAGGGTTTTTGATTTTTCTTCCATTTGTTCAATCTTTTTGGCTGACTGTCCGCACGAGCTAAGTGATGACAACGTCAACGTGCCGAAAATGAGTTTTTTGATGATTGTCTTCATATTTATTTCTAACAAAAAAGTAAGTATTAAGTTCTGATTACGGAGCTTTGCCGTTGTTAATGGGTTTAAAAACGATTCATTGGATATACGGGAAAAGCCATTCTTTTAACGAACTTTGCACCGAAAAGTTTTGTAATGCAAACTTTCACTTATTACTTTACACCAAATGTCGGGCATCCGACATCTTCCTCAAAATGATTAGAACTGAACTTGCAACACTAGGTGAATTTGGGCTGATTGAGCGTATAAATCAGCAATTTACGCCTGTGCTTCCCCAAACCATAAAAGGCATCGGCGACGACGCCGCTGTCATTGATACCGCCACCGATGAGTATTTGTTGGTCTCGACCGATATGCTCGTAGAAGGTGTCCACTTTGACCTTAGTTACGTACCACTCAAGCACTTGGGCTACAAGGCCATTGCGGTCAACGTCTCCGACATCGCGGCCATGAACGGTATTCCTCGTCAAGTGACGGTGAGCATTGGCCTGAGCAATCGCTTTTCTGTGGAAGCCATCGACGAACTATACGCAGGTATTCAGGCCGCTTGTGAAGCCTACAAAGTGGATTTGGTCGGCGGCGACACTACGTCTTCGCGCTCGGGTTTGTTGATTTCTGTGACGGCCGTTGGAGTCGTCGATAAAACCAAAATCTCGTACCGAAACGGAGCCAAGCCCAACGACATCATTTGTATCACGGGCGATTTAGGCGCGGCCTACATGGGGCTTCAACTGTTGGAACGAGAAAAACGGGAATTTTTAGAAAACCCTGAAATGCAGCCACAATTGGAAGATAAATCGTATCTGGTAGGTCGTCAACTCAA
Source organism: Runella salmonicolor (assembly GCF_024158025.1). NCBI lineage: Bacteria > Pseudomonadati > Bacteroidota > Cytophagia > Cytophagales > Spirosomataceae > Runella > Runella salmonicolor. Next base: position 49,025 of record NZ_JAMZEL010000004.1, on the reverse strand, counting down.
GCCCGAAGCGCGGACGGACATTGTGTATGAACTTTTGGAAGCGGGGGTGGTGCCTACGTCGATGATTGACATTTCGGATGGATTGGCTTCTGAGATTCTGCACCTCTGTAACCAATCGGGAACGGGAGCGCAGGTTTTTGAAGAAAATGTGCCCATTGCCGACGATACGTTCTTGACCGCCGATGAGTTTAAAATCAGTCCGTTGACCATTGCCCTCAACGGTGGCGAGGACTACGAATTGCTGTTTACCATTAAGCAGTCAGATTACGAGAAAATCAAGAATTCGCCCCACATCAGCTTTGCTGGATTCATGACCAACGACCCGAAAAACGTAGAACTGGTAACCAAAGGCGGCAGTCGTTTTCCAATAAAAGCCCAAGGCTGGCAACACCTGACCAATCAACAATCCTAAATCTTTTTTTTAAACACTGCATTTTATTCATTTATACATAAACAACCAACTATGGAAATTCTTGTCCGCGCCCATTCGGGCCTTCGCTACGTAGTTCTTGCGCTTCTGATTGCCGCGATTTACACCGCTTTTACCAAACGCAGCCAACCCAATGCGCCCTATTCTAAAGTATATCTGTTTGCCATGATTGCCACGCATACCCAATTGCTCATCGGGCTGGTTCTCTACGCGTTGGACTGGGGAGTAAAAGTGCGCTTTGACATGATGAGCGATAAAGTTTATCGTTTTTACACCGTCGAGCACATCGTCGGAATGTTGGTTGCCATCGTGCTGATTACCATCGGCCACGCGCAAGCAAAAAAGTTGAACCACGGCAAAGTTTTCACCTTTTATCTGGTGGCATTACTCCTTATTTTGATCTCTATCCCGTGGCCTTTCCGCAACCTAGGTGGCGGTTGGTTTTAAATATTAAAAACAACGAAGGGTTGCTGAAAAGCGGCCCTTCATTATTTTTAATGCTTTTTGCTAAATAATACCGTGTTTTTTTGCAACCCGAATTTCAAAACTTCGTATATTAGCCACACATTCAGGTCATTAACCCTGCCTACCCATGAAACACTGCTACGCGATAGTTGGATTGGTATGTCTGTTTGCATTGTCGGGATTTGGTCAGAGCAAGCTATTCCGAGGACATTGGTATGTCGGAACAGACGTCGGGATTTTCAGTAATCAAACGCGCATGATTGCGGGAGAGCTCAGCAAATATAACCCTGGCGGGTCGGGAATTATGCCCATGTACGGCATGAAAGTAGGCCGAGTGGTTAACCCTTATATGTCGGTCGAAACGGGCATCTATTCTTTACCGCTCAACCTCGTTTATCTCTATCAGACCAACCGCGCGATTGGCACCAATCCCATGCAATTTATGTCGTTTCCGTTGCGGGCCAATTGGCGCGCTCGGGTATTTTATGACAAACTTGAAGCCCATTTGGGCGGCGGCTTGCAATACGTATGGGCCAATGGCGAAATAAGCCAAAAAACATTCAACGGCGTAATCACTACCCGTGGGCATACGTGGACCGACTCCCTCGTTTATTCAGGCTCGGTAGGTGTACTTCGACAACACTCCATCAACGCTGAGTTGGCGGCTAGTTTCAACTGGGCCATGTCGAGACGGTGGACCTTGAGCGTATATGCCCGTCAGGTCATGGGCCTTACGAGTATTGCCAACGTGAAAGTATCGATTAAAAATAATCAGGAGCCCATTGAAAATGCCGAATTTGTGACGCGCGGGGCTGGTTTTACCGCAGGGATTGGAATACGATACAATATCTCTCCCAAGTGGCGCATCAAATAGCCCTCGGTGAATCTATGCCAACCGACCCTCTCCTTTTGCTAGAACAACTGACGGCTTTTCCTCACCGGGGAGCCGCGAGCAAGTCCAATGCAAAAGCGGCCGAAATCATTGTCAATGAACTAAAAAAAGCAGAATTTTCGGTTGATTTTCAGTCATTCCGAACCCCTCCGACCTATCTTCCCGTTATTTATTGGCTCATTGGTGGGCTTATTACTGGGTTACTAACCATCCAATGGCTTGGGTGGGCTTCGGTTATTTTGGTCGCTTTATTTGCCATCAACGGGCTGCTTTATTTTGACTGGCGTCCTTCTATCTTTCTTTTTCTGCCGCCTTTGGTCCAAGCCAAAAATATCATTGGAAGGCATTCGCTCCCAACTGCCAAACGTAAACTCATTTTGATGGCACATTACGACTCGGCACCCGTGTCGTCGTTGTACAGTCGTCAGTCCAAAGATGGGTTTCGCAATTCCATTCGGGCTTCTATGGTACTGATGGCACTGGCCGTCCCGATTGTGGGTCTGAGTTATCATTTACCCCAAAATAATTACCTGCTGGTGATTCGAATACTGCTTTCGATGTATTTTGTCGGGCAGGCGATTTTGGGAACGGCGGTTTTTTGGCAAAAAGGCTATACCAATGGTGCAAGCGACAACGCCACGGGCGTAGTAGCGGCGTTGAAAACGGCCGAACACCTCAAAACCCAGCTCAAAAACACCGAGATTGAAATCGTACTCACCAACGCCGAAGAAGTAGGAATGGTGGGTGCCTATTACTATTGGAAGTCCCTTCAGCGACAATCACAGCTAACTGATGGTTCTTTATACCTCATCAATTTTGACACGTTGGGCAGCGGGCAATTAAAAGTCATTACCCAAACGGGCAGCATGACCTTGATTGAATACGACAATATCGTCACTCAATCGGCAATTAACATTATTCAAAACAATCGTCATTTCGGCCAAGTAAGCACGGGCAGCTGGCACACGGCCGATTTTGACAGCGCTTGGTTTGTGCGCGCGGGCATTCCCTGCGTCACGCTGTCGGCATTGGATGAAAACGGGCTTATGCCCCACATTCACCGCCCCGAAGACACCCTAGACCACGTAGATACCCAACCCATGCTTTTGGCGATTGATTTGGCCAAGGCCGTGGCCCTTGCACTTGACAAAAAAAGCTACACACTATCCAAATAAGCTTGGTATTTTCTTTTAATTAATCGCCTTTTGTAAGTGATGAAAAGATAAGTATCATTGCTTTTTGTCTGAATGAACAGCCGGTTAGGAAATAAAAATAAGAAAGCCCTCCGCTTCATTTTCTTTATTTCCTTGAATGATACCCCAATTGGCTTAATGAGATGCGCATTGCAAGGAAAAACGGGGGATAGTTTCTTTGCCAATTCATTACAAGGGGTTGTATTAAAAAATAAGCTATCGCTAGTAGTTATTATCTTACCAAAAACAACTGTTTCACCTACAAATGGTGCGTAAGAAAGTTTTAGAACAATACTAGCTTTACTTGTATCTATTTTGTTTTGGCTTGTGCTTTTTGTGAAAATAAAAACCATAAAAAATAGCATTACACATCTATAAATTTTCATATACAAAGAATTTTTGTAACTGTTTATAGTTTATTAACGCCCAATTATATGCCTTTTAGTGCTCTTGTCAGCAAAAGAAAGTTTTATAGCCCCAAGTAAGCCCACAAAATGGTTAATTGCCCCGCAACATCCTTTCCACTTCTTTTCGTGCGGCAGTGAAGCGTTCTTCCCAATTTCCTTCAATCAACACATACGGTAGCTCTCGTTTTTCTAATTCATTCTTAAAAAGGTTGAACATTTCTGCCCGCCGATCACCAAAGTAGCGCAGTGAATCGAGTACCCAAGGCGTATCAATGTTTAGTAGCAAATACAGGTCGTACGTAATCTCTGCTTCGCATTTTTTCAACTCATCGGGCACGTACCCAAAATACTGTTGGCAGTAAATTTGCGTCGTAATCAAGTCTGTATCGCAGAAAAGCACTTGATTGGCTTCTCCTATTTTTTTTTTGACCAACTCAGTTTGTAATTCGCCAATTTCGATGATTTTTTCTATTTCAAACTCATTGGAGGTGAGCACCTCCCGAGCGACTTCGTGCGCAAAAGTTGTTTGAAAACATTCTGCTAACTGCTGCGCCAGCGTTGTTTTTCCAACGCTTTCGGGGCCATAAAGGCAGACTTTTTTCGTAAAATACGGCCTTACCAGCTGCGGTATAAAATCCCAATGTTGATACGGATTGGAGCGAATGACCGTGGCAGAAATAGGAACTTGAACGCGGTCTAAATCAAAAAACACCACAGGACAATTCAAATGACGGGCCAAAGGAACTCCGTAGGCTTCTGAGCAGAAAACGCCCTCTACATCAGGAAAAGTTTGGTGAATAAAATCCGCCCACATTTTGGTAGCTTCTGTGAGAGGCAACCCCTCATCGGGAAAATCGTCTAGTGCTCGAAATAGCTCAATACGCGGATTTTGGTCAAAGATTTGGTGTAGCCACCCAAAGCGTGTTTCGGCAGAAATAGGGTCGTCGGGGGTAAAACTCATTGAAACCATGACTTTATCGCAGTACGACAACGCAAACTCAATCAATGCCAAATGCCCTTTGTGCAAAGGCATGAATTTCCCAAAAACCAACCCTTTTTTCATCGTTTATCGTAGCTGCGGTATTCTTTGGTCCAATGATACGCCCCAAACGCCGCAATGAAGCAAAACAGAAAATACAGCAGCGCGTACAGCTTCACTTCTTTGAGGTAATACATGTAAGTAGCAATGGCATCAATCACTAACCACACGTACCACGCCTCAATTTTTTTACGAATCAACATAAACGTCGCCACGATACTCATGACCGTCGTGAACGAGTCCATGTAAGGAAAGGCACTGGGTTGACTAAACAATACGGGGAAAAATTCGTGTAGATTTTTAGCAAAACTCCCCATCGCAAACGTACACACCAGCCCACCTACGCCCAGCACCAGCCATTGTTGCAAGGTTAACTTACTGATTTTTAACTCATTTTTTAAGTTGGCCTCATTGGCTTTGGGGTATTTCCATTGCCACCAGCCGATGAGATTAGTGATAAAGAAAAAAACCTGCAAAAACATATCGGGGTAAAGCTGAATTTGGTAAAAAAGCGCAAACGCCAGCACCACATTCAACAAACCAATAATCCAACTCCACACATTTTCACGCGCTGATAGCCAAACGGCCACTGCACCCGTAACGGTAGCCCAAAACTCAAGGTGGCTCATTTTGTATCCCCAAGCCTCAAAAAGGACGGAGTTGATGTCGAAAAAATTCATATTCAAGTGGTTCTCGGTTTTGGAAAAGAGGCTTAAAGAAAAAGAAAAAGATTTTTTAGTACTTATAGTGCAATTTTGGCTCGAAAAAATCTATTTTGCACCATACAACCTATAATGAACCATCCCTAAACTCAATATTATGGCAAAATCAGCAAAAACTAAAACTGAAGTTGTAGCCGAAACGCCCGTTCCGAAGAAAACCCGTAAAAAAACCGAACCGGTGGAAGACCTCACCATCGCCGAAGCCCCTGTCCAGTTGCAAGCTGTTGAAAATTATTCGCGCTTTTCGGAATTTGATATTTATTTGTTCAAATCTGGCAAGCACTTTAAATTATACGAAAAGTTGGGCTCTCACGTAGCCGAGTACAAAGGAGTCATCGGTACTTATTTTGCCGTTTGGGCACCCAACGCTCACTACGTTTCGGTCATTGGAAATTTTAATGGCTGGGAGCGCGGCAGTCATCCACTCAGCTCTCGTTGGGACGGCTCGGGTATTTGGGAAGGCTTTGTGCCAAACATCGGGCGCGGTGAAGTCTATAAATACTTCATCAAGTCAATGAATAATGGCTTGGAATTAGAAAAATCCGACCCATTTGCCCTTTGGTGCGAAGTGGCTCCCAAAACCGCCTCGGTGGTGTGGGACACCTGGTACGAATGGCAGGATGAAGGATGGATGCGCAACCGCCGCAAGCACAACTCATTGACCTCTCCCATCTCAGTGTATGAAGTGCATTTGGCTTCATGGATGCGCGACCCCGACAACCCAGAGCGTTTTTTGAATTACCGCGAAATTGCCGATAGTTTGGTTCCCTACGTCAAAGAAATGGGCTTTACCCACGTAGAGTTGATGCCCATCATGGAAGCGCCCTATCCACCTTCTTGGGGCTATCAAATCACGGGGTATTTCTCGTGCGCTTCCCGGATGGGAAATCCGCAAGACTTAATGTACCTCATTGAACGGCTTCACTTGGAAGACATCGGTGTGTACATGGACTGGGTTCCATCGCACTTTCCCGGCGACGCCCACGGATTATATAACTTTGACGGTACGCATTTATACGAGCACGCCGACCCCCGCAAGGGCTACCACCCCGACTGGAAAAGCTATATTTTTAATTATGGCCGTAACGAGGTGCGGTCGTTCCTCATTTCCAACGCCGTTTTTTGGATGGACCGCTACCATACCGACGGTCTGCGCGTAGACGCCGTAGCTTCGATGCTCTATTTGGACTATTCGCGCAAACACGGCGAATGGATTCCCAATGAGTTTGGCGGACGCGAAAACTTGGAGGCGATTTCGTTGATGAAAGAAATGAACGAAGCCATTTTCAAAGATTTCCCCGATGCCCAAACGATTGCGGAAGAATCCACCGCTTTTCCAGGTGTGTCGCGCCCTACTTATCTAGGCGGACTGGGATTTGGCATGAAATGGATGATGGGCTGGATGAACGATACCCTCAAGTATTTCGAAAAAGACCCGATGTTCCGTCGTTGGCACCAAGACCAGATTACGTTCAGCTTGGTATACGCTTTTTCTGAAAACTTTATGTTGCCGCTCTCTCACGATGAAGTGGTGTATGGAAAAGGTTCTCTGATTGGCAAAATGCCAGGCGATGAATGGCAACGTTTCGCAAATTTAAGGTTGCTGTTTACCTATATGTACACCCACCCTGGCACCAAACTGCTCTTCATGGGTGGGGAGTTTGCCCAAGCCCGTGAGTGGAATTTTCAGCAATCGTTGGATTGGCACCTGCTCAACCAAGCACCTCACAAAGGCATTCAGGAATGCGTTAAAGCCCTCAACTCGGCCCTGCGCAATCAGCCCGCCCTGCATGACTATAACTTTTCGCCCGAGGGCTTTGAGTGGATTGATTCACAAGACCGCGACAATTGTATTGTGGCTTATTCGCGCAAAGGGCTTAATCCGAGCGATACCATTGTGGTGGTGCTCAATATGACCCCCGTTCCGCAACAGGGCTACAGAATTGGCGTTCCGTCGGTTGGAAGATGGGAAGAAGTGTTTAACAGCGATGACCCTTCTTTTTACGGTAGCGGCGTGAGCAATACTCAAGTGATAGAAACCCAACCCGAAAAATGGCATAATCAGCCTCAATCAGTGGTCTTGACTTTGCCGCCGTTGGCTGGGATTATTTTAAAGAAAAGTGTAAAATAATCGCTATTTCAACAGTTTAGTTCTGTTTTTTTTACAAAAATCTTTTTTTATATCTTATTGATTTAAAGAACATTGAAACAAACCCTCTGAAATAGTTATTGGTTTCATCTTATTTTGTGAAATTTTTGCCTCTTTTTTGGCGTTAAGATAAATGTAGATTAATACATCAACATTAACATACAATGCCATGAAAGAACGTATTTTAACTATTTTAGAAGACTTTGGTGTAGAACGCCGAGCGGTCACCGACAATGTTCATTTTGTAAAAGATTTGGGCTTTGATAGCTTGGACACGGTAGATTTGATGATGAAACTCGAGAAAGAATTCGGCCTGCGAATCCCCGACGAAGATTATCACAAATTATCCACCTTAAACAAGTTGATGGTTTATCTCGAAGAAGAGCAGAGCGTGATGTATGCCGCGGCCTAAAGCCACTCACCACAGAACCCAACAAGAGGATATAACTGCGACAGTTGTATCCTCTTTTGTTATTTTTATACCTTGGTTTATTTCAACGGACGATGCCTAAAGTCGGAAATATGCACCCTCTTTTTTCGGACGAGTACTACATGCAACTCGCTCTCTATGAAGCCGAAGCGGCCGCCGAAGCGGGAGAAATTCCCGTGGGGGCGGTCATTGTGTGCCAACACCGCATCATCGCCAAAACCCGCAACCAAACCGAGCAGTTGACCGACGTCACGGCCCACGCCGAAATTTTGGCCATCACCGCCGCCGCCGACTATCTGGGCAGCAAATACCTCAAAGATTGCACGTTATATGTCACCTTGGAGCCGTGTGTAATGTGCGGAGGGGCGCTGTATTGGTCCCAAATTGGGCGCATTGTCTACGGGGCTTCCGACGACAAACGAGGCTATTCTTTGTTGACTCAAAACATCCTTCATCCCAAAACAACCGTTAAAAGGGGCATATTGGAGCAAGAAATTACCCAACTCCTGAAGAAATTTTTTCTCAGGCTGCGAACATAAAACGCTGGCACGGTGTTTTGCAGTCGAGTAACACGTTAAAACTTAAATTATAACTGTCATGTCCTTTACATTAGCCCCTCTGCCCTACGCTTCAAATGCGTTGGAGCCCCATTTTGACCAAACTACCATGGAAATCCACCACGGTCGTCACCATAATACCTACGTGACCAACCTCAACAACGCCATTGCAGGCACTCCCAACGAAGGCAAGAGCATTGAAGAATTGGTGGCCAATGCGGGTGCCATTTCTCCAGCGGTTCGCAACAACGGCGGCGGTCACTGGAATCATACTTTCTTTTGGAACATTCTTTCTCCCAACGGTGGAGGTGCGCCAGTAGGTGAGTTGGCAGCAGCTATCGATGCTAAGTTTGGCTCATTCGATGCTTTCAAAGACGAATTCAAAAAGGCCGCTTTGGGTCGTTTCGGTTCGGGCTGGGCGTGGCTGATCAAAACCGCCGACGGCGTAGCCATTACGTCTACTCCCAATCAAGACAATCCACTGATGGACATCGCCGACGTAAAAGGTACGCCAATCATTGGTCTTGACGTATGGGAACATGCCTATTACCTTAAGTACCAAAACAAACGCCCCGACTACGTGGATGCATTCTGGAATGTAGTAGATTGGAACAAAGCAGAAGCTACTTTTAAAGGCGCCTAAGAAATAGGAAATTCAATTCTTTTTAACCCGAAAGCTGAGAGGCTTTCGGGTTATTTATTTTCGGGGGAAGGATTAACTCATTGTGGTATATATTCACTTTTAAACATACCGATAGGGAGACAAATGAGGGATTTTTTTTACAACTCTTACCTATATACGTTCAAGAAAAAGGGATAAAAAAATTGGTAAAATTATCCCTATATGCCTTGCGCTGCTTTATAATTTTCCAACTCTTCCTGTAGTTTTTCTATTTGAGCCAATTGAGCCGTAATGATTTCCTCTTTGGCCGCTATTACCTCCTCTTTCCTTTGTAAAACAAGCTTTAGGGCTTCATTCTCATCCATTTTTTGGGCCGTAGCATTGGTTTTGCCGGGTAGATTTCCGTTGTTGTCAGGGAAAAGTTTGTCGATGGTTACGCCAAAAATTATTGCTAACTCAGGGAAGTATCTGCCAGAAGGAGACGTATGGTCAGCTTCCCAAGAGCCGTAGGTATTGGTTTTGACGCCGAGCCGCTCGGCTATTGCCTGTTGGGTAAGTTTAGCTGCCAAACGGTGTTGGCACAGTTTCGTTCCGATTGTACTCATGTATGACTGTAATAGTTTACCGACAGAATTATTGAAAAACAGCAGAAACAGCAGAAACAGCAGAAACAGCAGAAACAGCAAATGTAGTAGGTGTATTTTACAATAAAAAACCGTTTTTTTGATATTTTTTGTCAAATTTTCGTACCTACTTCTGCAAAAATTAACTTCATCTTTGAGGCATCCGAGAGCAGCCACTCGCAATAGTACGAGACTTAAACCCTTTCGGTGAAAACCCAATAATGGAAAAAATAACTGAAGGTAAATTTGGAAAGTTTGAAGGATGTCACATTAATAATCTTAGCAAGATTAATGGTAGCGCAGCAATTAATACTGGGGCAGGATGCGACCCCTATATTTGTGTTACCTTCCAATCAGACAGGGCTTTCTCATAAAAATGACAAAGTGTTTGCTCCTCTCCAGATAACACGAGTTTTTTAAGATTTTTTATAGTCAAACCCTATATTTTGGAAATAATTTAGTTTTTTTTATGACAAGCAAACATTTTAAGCATAATGTTAAAATGCTGATTTGCAGATAGTTGATTTTTATTAGAAAGCCCTGTATTCGAAAACTATATCTTGTGGCAATGAAAGACAATATAATATTCATATCAGCTCCTATAAAAAGCCATATTATACCTTCTTTTTACATAGCTAATCTCTTAAGTATTGAATTTAATATATACTATATAGTTACAGATGAAAATTTAGCTTCTTTGGTAGAAAAAAATAATTATAAGGTAATATTAAGCAGTGGATATAGACCCTTGTTGGGGATGGAAAAAACATTTGCTTATAAAAATGGAAAAAAGGGAACACTTAATCATTTATTATCAATAATCAATCAGGATGTCGATAAGTTCCGACAGAGAGAATTGAAAGAAATTTACAAAAAATTTAATCCAAAAGCAGTATTTATTGATATGTTCTCGTCAACAGATTATATTTTATTATATGGGTTGGGAAAGAAAAATTTGTTTTTCTTTAATCCTATGCCATCGACATATAGAATACATGGATTTCCTGTTGTTTCAGAACCAGATTTTTTAAATAAATATTATGATGTAAGCCGAAATCCTTTAAAAAGCACCAAAATTTCCTTAAAAAATTTGATAAGGAAGCCAAGAAATACTTTATTATTATTATTGCAATTTTTCTTTGCAAGAAAAACATTAAAAGACAATGGTTTATCTGAAAAAATCATAGCCGACAATAATGAGTATACTATAGGATTTATAGGCGTTCCAGAATTTTTACTTCTTCCAATTGAGTTCGAATTTTCCGAAAAAATTAAATTGCCATGGCAAAATTATTTAGGTTTAGCAATAAACGAAAAGCGTGTTTATGATGATTTAGATGCTGAGTATTATGAAGATTGGATAGAAATTACACAATTTAGAAAACCTATCATTTATTGTAGTTTTGGAACCTACTATTCTGGCTCGGAAGATAAACTTTTTAATTTTATTGAAAAATTGATATATGTAAAAAAAGAATTAAACTTGGTATTTATTATATCTACTAATAGCATGAACCTAAAAAACAGAATCAAAAAGAAAGCTATAAATGGTTTTTATGTTTATAATAGTGTACCACAACTTCAAGTTCTAAAGAGGGCATCTATTTACATTTGTCATGGAGGAATGGGGTCTATTAAAGAAAGTATATTTTATGGTGTTCCATTACTTGCTTACCCATTAGACCTTAATTATGACCAATGTGGTAATGGTTTAAAAATTTTTTACCATGAGATTGGATTAAGAGGTGACTTTATTTTTGATAACGAACACGATATTCTTGAAAAGATAAAAGAATTACTAAATAACAATAAATACAGTCGAAAAATTAAAGAATTAAAGAAACAAATTGATATAAGCTATAGTGAAAACAAAAATAGAGAGTTAATAAAATCTTTTTTTCAGTAGAAAAATATTCTATTAAAAAGTAAATAAAATCACCCTTCAATACATAAATATGGGCTTCAGTAGTTCAGAAGAAAATGCATATTTTGCGATTAAAAATGCTTTAAAATTTTCCAAAGTAAAGGTTAGTAATAAAACTTTAAAAGAAGTTCTTATAAATCATCCAGATTTTCCTACTTTAGCTTGTTTTAAGGATGTTTTTAATACGTTTAATGTAGAGATTTTACCAACCAAAATAAACATTAATACAATAACTAAATTAGACTTACCTTTATTGGCTCACATAGAAGATTTTGATGGGGCTTACTTTATAGTTATAACAAAAATCAGTGGTGGAATTGTAACTTATTATATAAATAAAGAGTGTGTCACAGAGTTGTTTTATGACTTCTTAAAAAAATGGCACGGAATTATTTGTATAATTTTCATAAATGATGAATTAGGAGAAGCCGGTTACTATAAAAAAATTTTTCAAACTGCAATTAATCTAAAAAATAAATTTGTTTTTAAAAAACTCATTTAATAACATGAAAATATATGTTATTTTTTTTCTTATCATTGGTATTGGTATTGAAAAAATTACTTACTGCCAAAATCTAAGAGAGGATTATGAATCAAAAACTAAGGTAGCAGATTCGCTTTATAATTTAAAAGATTACAGAAATGCTGCCACAAAATACTCGATAATTTTTCAAGAAAATGGCGGTTTAGGATATGTAGATGATAGGTATAAAGCTGCATGTTCTTGGGCTTTAATCAATGAGCCAGATAGCTCCTTTTATCAACTTTTTAGAATAGCTACTAAAGGTAAGTATGATGAATATGAAAAAATAATTAACGAACCAAATTTTGAAACTTTACACAAGCATGAACAGTGGAGTAAATTATTAGCTATCATTCATAAAAATAAAGAAGAAAAAGAAAAAAATTACAATAGAATGTTAATAGCTGCTTTAGATACTATATTTGAAGAAGATCAAAAATATAGGCTACAGATAAAAAGCATTAAAGAAAAGTATGGGGCAGATTCTGATCAAATGAATGAAATTTTTAGAATTATAGAACTAAAAGACTCTATCAATCTTCTAAAGGTGCAAAATATTTTAGATAAATATGGTTGGCTTGGCCCAGATATAATAAAAGAAAAAGGTAGTACAACTTTATTTTTAGTAATTCAACATGCTGACTTATCAACTCAAATAAAGTACTTACCCATTTTGAAAGAGGCTGTTAAAAAAGGGAAAGCCGAAAATAGCGCATTGGCTTTGCTTGAGGATAGAATAGCTTTACAACAAGAGAAGTGTCAAATCTATGGAACTCAAATAGAATATGATTCCAAAACTCAGACATATTATATCCCTTCTTTATGTGATGCTATGAATGTAGATAAAAGGCGAGAAGAAGTAGGATTAGGCCCAATTGCAGAATATGTAAAACATTGGAATATAATTTGGGATAGTGAAGCTTATATTAAAAATCAAAAAAAAATTAAATAAAAACTTTTTTAATATTCACAATTTCAGTATTATTTTTAAACCTAAATTACTTTGTAACAATGAAAAAAACAGAATTTGAAAGATTAGACTGTAAATTGTTTGAGCCTTTAAACCATTCTATTCTCAAACAAATCCGTGGTGGGGACCAAACGACAAGTTCTATGCCAACTTACAATGTTAATTGTCAATGTTCTACAACTGATGCTACTAGCAGGGAAGATTCTACTAAAAAGAAGAAAAAACCTATAGCATAGATTATTGCTAATATAATAGCGTGTTCATTTGTATAGCTTAATAAAACTTTCCAACCTCTATAACAATGAAAAAAACAGAGTTTGAATCATTAGACTGTAAATTGTTTGAGCCTCTAAGCCATTCTATCCTCAAACAAATTCGTGGCGGAGATACTACTCATACTCCAATGCCAACGTACAATACAAAATGTAAATGTACGATTGATGATGGATATACAACGCAGGATCCAGCTAAAAAGAAAAAAACCAATATAGCTTAAATGAGTAAATGGTGAAGTTTTGGATTTACCTAAAACTTCACCATTTACTCATTTATTTTTTCTAAGATTCTCCCATCAATGATTATCATTTTAACACATCATTCAGACCAAACAGTTAATGAAGTAATTAGTTGGTTGTATGTAAAAGGAGCGAGTTTTTACCGGATAAACATAGAGGATTTTCTTAATAAAGAAACAACGTTTACTTTATTAAGAAATGGCAAAAAAAAGATTTACTTATCAGAGAAAAACTCTTCCTATGGAATTAAACTCTTAAAAAACAATAAAGAGGCTGTATTTTGGTTTAGAAAATGGAGTCGCCCAGCAGTTTTAAATGAACATTACAAAACTGATTCTTTAGAGTACCAAATTGGCCAGTTTGTAGAAGACCAAATTGAAGATTATCAAAAAATATTTTTTTCAAGTTTCAAAAAATCAAAGTGGCTAAATAGTATAAATGTAATAAATTTAAAGAAATTAGATTTATTATCTAAAGCTGCGGGCGTTGGATTAAATACACCTAGAACTATTGTAACTACAAGTAAAAGTGAGTTAATAAAATTTAAAAAGAAAGCAGAGAAAATAATAACAAAAACTATAGGCGATACCCAGTTCTTTTACAACAAGAAAAAGACATATGGCTTATACACTTCTTTAATAAATGAGTCAGATATTGAAAACATACCTGATTTTTTCGTACCTACACTTTTCCAAGAATACATTGAGAAAAAATATGAAATTCGCGTGTTCATGTTAGAAGAAAAATTTTATTCAATGGCAATATTTTCTCAAAATAGTGATAAAACAAAAATAGATTTTAGAGAATACGATGAAGAAATACCTAATAGAAACGTCCCATATCTATTACCCAGTTACATTGAGAAATTGCTATTAATATTTAGTAAAAAAATTGGATTGAATTCTGGGTCTTTCGATTTAATAAAAACCATTCATGGTAATTATGTATTTTTAGAAGTAAATCCAGTGGGTCAATTTGGCATGGTCTCGTACCCTTGTAATTATTTTTTGGAAGAAAAAATTGCTAACTATTTACTTAAATTAACAGCAAATAATGGATAAGGATTTGTTCAACATTCTTGAAAAAATAAACCTTCATGAATCTCTTAATTTATCTAAAATTAAAGAAATTAATTTTGAAGAAATTGATTCAGAAAATAGAGTTATTGGGCTTACAGAATCTTTGTTTTATAATTCAAGAGAGGTGCTTTGTTTTAATTTTTATAAACATATTACCCGTGTAATAGATAAGTATGATTTTTAAATTATTTGCATGCTGTGTTCCTGTAAAAGGAGCTTTACGAAGTACAATTTGTGATTTACAAAGAAGGACTTTTAGCTTTATACCAAATAAGCTATATGAATTACTGATAGATTGTAAAGACAAAGATATAAATTTTATAAAAAAATATTTTGAAAACAAATATGACAAGCAAATAGACGAGTATTATGATTTTTTATTAAAGAAAGAGTACGGTTTTTTATGCGACAATCCAAATCAGTTTCCAGATATAGATATGGTTTGGAAAATGCCCTTTACAATCACTAATGCAATAATTGACTTTAACCTACAATCTAATCACGACATTGTTAATATTGCTAAAGAATTAGAAATATTGGGCTGTTTAGCTATTCAGTTTAGATTTTTTGACGTAGTACCATTAGAAAGTATTCAAAAAACGTTAGAAGTATTTGACCTTAGTCGTATCCACGACATTCAACTTCTAATAAAGAATAGTCAAAGCCAATCTATTCGAGATATTGAAAAATTATGTCTAATTAATCCACGGTTATCAATAATAATAGTACACTCAAACAAATACAACAAGAAAAGGAAAGCACGACATTGCAAAACTCCGATACTATATATTAATACTAAAATTATCAACCACTCTTTTTGTGGTTTTGTGAGTTATAATCATTTTGTTGTTAATATAACACATTTTACAGAAAGTATTCGTTTTAACACTTGCCTAAATCGCAAGATTTCGATAGATGCCGAAGGCAATATCAAGAACTGCCCTTCGATGACGAAAAGCTATGGTAACATTCGCGATACCACCCTACGCGAAGCCATTGAAAAAGAAGGCTTCAAAGACCTATGGTACATTCATAAAGACCAAATAGAGGTCTGTAAAGATTGCGAGTTTCGGCACATTTGCACCGATTGTCGAGCGTATATCCAAGACCCCAACAACATCTACTCCAAACCCGCTAAGTGTAGCTATGACCCCTATACGGCTACCTGGGGCGAAGCCAATCCTACCAACAACCCGTTGCACGGTCAATGAGTAAATTCCCCTTTTACAAACAACACGATGCCATGGACTGTGGACCCACATGCCTGCGCATGGTAGCGAAGCATTATGGGGTAAATCACAGTATCCAAGCCTTGCGGCAGCAGTCAGAGATCGGCAAAGACGGCGTCAATCTGTTGGGAATTGCACAAGCTGCTGAGCAAATGGGGTTTCGCACGTTAGCCGTAAAAGCACCCCTAAAAAAAATGGCGGCCGATGCTCCGCTTCCCTGCATAGTGCATTGGAATCAAGTGCATTTCGTGGTGGTGTATCGTATCAAAAAAAATCAAATTTACGTTGCTGACCCCGCCAAAGGCTTACTAAAATACACTGCCACCGAATTTGAATCTGCTTGGGCCACAACCGTAGAGGAGGGAGAAAGGGCAGGAATTGCTCTGCTTTTAGAACCTACGCCAAAATTCTTTGAAGATAAAGATACCCTTTCTCTTGGTGGGGAAAGCAGTAAGATGGGCTTCTCGTATCTTTATAGCTATGTATGGCGGTATCGAAATTTGTGGCTGCAGTTGGGTTTGGGGCTGTTGGTAGGCAGTGTTTTACAGTTAGTATTGCCTTTTTTGACGCAATCGGTGGTAGATACGGGCATTCAAACCCACAATCTGCATTTTATTTATCTGGTCTTAGTAGCCCAACTCATGCTGTTTGTAGGGCGAATGTCGGTGGATTTCATCAGGTCGTGGATATTGCTGCACATCAGCACGCGTATTAACCTCAGCATTTTATCTGATTTTCTGGCCAAACTCTTGCGGCTTCCTATCTCATTTTTTGATACCAAACTCACGGGCGATATTCTCCAACGCATCGGCGACCATAGCCGTATAGAGAGTTTTTTGACGGGTACGTCGCTCAACACCCTTTTCTCCATGATCAATCTGTTGGTATTAGGCGTTGTTTTGGCTACCTATCATCTCACTATTTTTGGGGTATTTGCCTTGTTCAGTGCCTTATACACGGGTTGGATTGTGTTTTTTCTGCGCTATCGTCGGCAACTGGACCACAAACGCTTTGCGTTGGCCTCCCAAAACCAAAGCAGTTTGATTCAGTTGATTACGGGCATACAGGAAATTAAAATGAACAATGCCGAGCACCTCAAACGCTGGCAATGGGAAAACTTACAGGTGCGCCAATTCAAACTCAGCATGAAAGGGCTGGAAATTGGGCAGTATCAGCAGGCAGGAGCGATGTTTCTGAATGAAGGTAAAAATATCGTCATTACTTTTTTGGCCGCTACGGCGGTGGTCAACGGGCAGCTTACTTTGGGGGCAATGATGGCTTTGCAATACATTGTAGGTCAGATGAACAGCCCCGTAGAGCAATTGATTCAATTTGTGCAGCACTGGCAGGACGCCAAGATAAGCTTAGAGCGATTGAATGAAATACATGAGATGGAGGATGAGAGTAATCTGCGCGGCGTACCGTCCCTAGCCCCCAAAGGGGGAATAGATATTGTTCCCCCTTTGGGGGCTAGGGGGCTGTTTGTACAGAATTTGTCCTTCACCTACCCCGGCGCGGGGAATGAGCCTGTGTTGAAAAATATCAATCTGCATATTCCCGCAGGGAAAATTACGGCGATTGTAGGAACAAGCGGCAGCGGCAAAACGACGCTTTTGAAGTTATTGCTTCGATTTTATCCAGTTCAGAAAGGAGAAATTCGGCTTTCCTCCTTCACAAGCCCAGACTGTCGCATGGAGAGGCAGGGGACAGGGTTAAACACTATTCCCCATCGCCAGTGGCGCAGCCAATGCGGTACCGTATTGCAGGACGGTTTTATTTTTTCGGATACTATCGCCAACAATATTGCCGTAGGCGACGAAGTGCCCAATCTTCAGAAACTCCTTCATGCCGTAAAAGTGGCTAATATTCAGGAGTTTATTGAAGCACTGCCTTTGGGCTACAATACCAAGATAGGCACCGAAGGCAATGGCATCAGCCAAGGGCAACGACAGCGCCTGCTGATAGCCCGAGCGGTGTATAAAGACCCTGATTTTTTGTTTTTTGACGAAGCCACCAACGCTCTTGACGCTAATAATGAGCGCGTTATTATGGAAAACTTAGAAGAGTTTTTTAAGAGTGGTTCAGCGGGCAGAAGAACGGTGGTAGTCGTAGCCCACCGATTAAGTACCGTCAAAAACGCCGATCAGATTGTGGTAATGGAAAAGGGAGAAATTGTAGAAACAGGAACACATTTTGAACTCACAAGGCAGCAAGGCAAATATTACGAATTGGTTAAGAATCAGTTGGAATTAGGAAATTAATCATGCCAAATCATAACGAAACGATTCATCTGCGCAGCAGTGAAGTGGATGAGATTTTGAGTCAGCCGCCCCGTTGGTTGGTACGTTGGGGCATTACCGTGTTTTTCTTTGTATTTCTGATGTTAATCTTTGTGGGCTGGTTTGTAAAATACCCTGATTTGGTCAGAGGCTCTATACGCATTGTAGGAGATGATTTTCCTAAATCAGCCAACGCCAAATCTGACGGAAAATTGGTAAAACTATTTACAAAAGAGGGAGATCAAGTCCAAAAAGCACAGCCCTTAGCTTATTTGGAAAGTACCGCCAATCCAGACGAAGCATTGGCGGCAGCAGTAATGGCAGATTCTTTAGTAAAATGCATTCAGCGCGACGATTTGGCTAACCTATATCAATGGCAGATTCCTTTCTATTTCCAATTGGGAGAATTACAAAAATCATTTCAAACGTTTCAGGATATTTATATCCGTTCCAAATCATTGCTGAAAGGAGGTGCTTTTGACCAAAAACAAGCCGCTTTACAAAACGACCTAGCCCAACTTAAACTCCTTGAAGACAACCTTCATACGCAAATTATCAACCACAAAAGCGACTTAGAGCTGGCAGAAGCCGATCTTCGAATGAATCGGAGTTTACAGAAGGAGAAAGTGGTGGCTGATGTAGAGGTGCGTCGTTCCCAAAGTATTTTTATTGCCAAAAAACAGGTGGTTGATCAAGCTCAAACAGCCTTCAACAATAACGGAATGGCGCAAAACCAAAAACGACAGGAACTATTGGAGTTAGAAAAAACGCGTATTGAGCAGAAAAACAGCCTTTTTCAAGCTATCAACACCCTCAAAAGCGACATTGAAGCCTGGAAACAACGGTTTGTAGTGATTGCCCCCGTAAGTGGGAAAGTCGCCTTTTTAGCTCCCTTGCAGGAGGGGCAAACTGTAAAAACAGGGCAGGAACTGTTTTATGTATTGCCCCAAAATTCGGGTTTCCACGGTGAAATGTATTTGGGACAGTACAATTTTGGGAAAGTACAGCGAGGTCAGGAAGTCATTGTAAAACTACCGGGCTATCCTTTTCAGGAATTTGGATCAGTTCGAGGTGAAATAACGGCCATTTCTGAACTACCCCAAGACAGCCTTTATTTACTCAAAGTTACTTTCCCGCAAGGACTTGTTACCTCGTCCAAACGCAGGCTTCCCTTTCGCAATGGCATGAACGCCACCGGAGAAATCATAACCGAAGATTTACGGCTGATTGAACGGCTTTTCTACGATTTTCGGCGAATACTGAAACGATAAAGAAGCTTCGTTTCTCAATCAAACCCAATCGTAATCTCCACTACTTTCGGATTCAGTTGCTGCATGGCTGGATGGGAGGATAAAAACGGTCCTTCGCCCTGTACTTTGTCGGCAATAGTGCCGAGTTTATCATCTTCGATGTTGTAGTAAAATCGAATTACGAGATTCTCCACTTCATTTTTACCAGCGAGTTTTCCGCGCTGCCAGTCGGTCACAAAGCCGCCGTAGTCCCACCCAAAGCCCGCAATTTTGAACGGCTTTCTGTTTATCTTTTCCACTTCTTTCAGGGTCATTCCCATCCTGACGCCGCTGTCTACCAACCACTGATTGGGTTTGCCTTCAGCCGAACGAATCATCACATTCCTAGGATTGGCGTAGTTGACGGTATCTTTCCATAAGAGCTGGGCTTCGTCGGGCGTACCTTTAAACAGCGTCGTTCCTTTTTCGTAATAACCCTCTCCGATGTAGACCGAATCCCGAACCACATTTTCCGCTCCCAGCAGCGCAATGAGGCTAGTTTCGCTGCTGTTGGCTTTTACATTGCCCGCCTGAACCCCAGGAATACAGTAAAAATTGTCGGGTGAGCCTTCTGGCTGACCAACTGCGACCGTTGCGGCGCTGTCAGGGGCGTTAGCTCTTTGGTCGGTAGTGCCTTGGCAGGCGGTCAGGGCGAGCAGGGTAAGGACAAAAAAGGAGTTATTGTTCATAGAGGTTTAGATCAGGAATTCTATCAACGCTTTGAAATTGGATTTTAAAGTAACGGACAAAGGAAGGTAAAACTTTTCTTTTTTATGCCTTGCCCATTTTTCATAAATTGTATTCTTATCCCACAAAAAAAATCATAACGCTTCGAAAATGCTCATTGTCAACAGAGAAGAAAAACACCCGCGCAACAAACTCCGCCCAGCCTGCGTAGTCCGTTAGATAAACTAATTGGGGTTTGTTATTGTTAAAACTTAACTTTGCAACGTAAATTTTAAACATTAGGTCATTTTGACTCCTTTCATGGCAGCAATAAATTGTTCTTTTTGTGGCAGACGGAAAAATGAGGTCCAGCTACTGCTCTCGGGTATTGATGCCCATATTTGTAATTTTTGCATTGAGCAAGGCTACGGCGTAGTTCAGGAAGAATTGTATCCTAAAAAGAAAAAGGAAAAACCATCCACCCCCAAGTTTAATCTCATCAAACCGCTCGAAATGAAGCGCTACCTCGACCAATACGTCATTGGTCAGGACGAAGCCAAAAAGACGCTTTCGGTGGCGGTTTACAACCACTACAAACGCCTCATGCAGCCAAAATCGAACGATGAGGTGCATATCGAGAAAACCAACATCATCATGGTAGGCGAAACCGGAACGGGAAAAACCTACCTCGCGCGGACCATTGCCAAGATGCTACAAGTACCGTTTTGCATTGCCGATGCAACCGTGGTGACCGAAGCTGGCTACGTGGGAGAAGACGTGGAAACCATTCTGACACGCTTGCTTCAGGCAGCCGACTACAACGCCGAAGCCGCCGAGCGAGGCATCGTGTTCATTGATGAAATTGATAAAATTGCCCGAAAAAGCGATAATCCCTCCATCACCCGCGACGTGAGCGGCGAAGGGGTACAGCAAGCACTTCTAAAACTTTTGGAAGGCTCGGTCGTAAACGTTCCCCCGCAAGGCGGACGCAAGCACCCCGACCAAAAGCTCATTCCAATCAATACCGAAAACATTCTTTTCATCTGCGGCGGCGCGTTTGACGGCATTGACCGACACATTGCTAAGCGCATCAACTCACGTCCGATTGGTTTTACCAATGACCGTCGTTTGGGCGAGATTTTCGACAAAGGCAACCTACTGCGCTATGTAGCCGCGCAGGATTTGAAATCATTTGGTTTGATTCCTGAGCTCATCGGGCGTTTGCCAGCATTGACTTACCTCAATCCTTTGGACGGAGATGCGTTGCGCCAAATCTTGACCGAGCCCAAGAATGCATTGGCCAAACAATACCAGAAATTGTTTACCATGGAAGGCATCAAATTGACCTTTGATGATGATGTACTCGAATACATCGTGGAGCAGGCGTTGTCTTACAAACTAGGCGCGCGGGGTTTACGCTCCATTTGCGAAGCCATCATGACCGACGCCATGTTTGATTTACCATCCATGAAAGACGTGACGGAGTTTACGCTCACGCTGGATTATGCCCGCGAGAAATTTGAACGCTCCTCATTATATGTCCTGAAATCAGTGGCATAAATCTAATTATTGAGTATCTTTGACAATGGCCCGCAGAAATTCTCCTGTTGGGCCATTGTTTTTTTTACCGTTACATAACCACTCCAACACAGCATGAAAACACTCGTTTTGATTCACGGCCACGGCGTTGATGCCTCCATTTGGGAAGACATAAAGCCACTGCTTCAAGAATATCAAGTACTGACTCCTGATTTCTCGACCGAGACCAAATTTAAAAGTATTGAAGAATATGCCGATGGGCTGCAAGCTTGGTTGGAAGAAATAGGCATAAAAAAATGTGTGCTTATTGGGCACTCAATGGGCGGCTACCTCACTTTGGCATTTGCCGAAAAATACCCACAGCTTCTTCAGGGATTTGGCTTGTTTCATTCCACCGCCTATGCCGACGATGAAGCCAAAACCGAACAGCGAAAAAAAACGTTGACCTTTATGAAAACCCACGGAGCGGCCGCTTTTATCCGCCAGTCGGGGCCCAACATGTACGCCGAGGCGTATGCTAAAAACCATCCAGAAGTCATCAAAAATCACGTAGAGAAATACGCTCAATTGCCAACAGAAGCCGTTATTGCGGGATTTAAGGCCATCATGACTCGCCCCGACCGTACGTCGATACTTCGGGATTCCAACCTTCCAGTTTTGTTTGTTTTTGGGGAAGAAGATAAGCTGATTTCGTTTGAAAAGAACATTGAGTTGTCTAAACTTTCTCCCAACACCCACACTTTGGTCCTTAAAGAAGCAGGCCACATGGGAATGGTCGAAGACCCAAAAGCTTCGGCGGAAGCCATCAGGGAGTTTATGGAAACGCTTTAGAAATAAGCCAGCATCAGCGTCGTCTGCCTTTTAAATTACGACCAACTGCGCATAGATGACGCTGATGTTTTAAGGTAAAACACTTATAATCAGCACCCCATCTGCTTTTAGAATAAAGTAAAATCAAAGTTGATTCCTGCTTTAATAAATAAAACGATGGCAAAGCACACCCTTTTGTTTTTGTTTCTGACGATTTGTTTCGGAAGTTGTAAAAAAGAAGCCGACCCTGAATACCGTGTCCCACCCGAAGTTGAACCTTACGTGCAAGCGTTTGTCAAAGAAGCTAAACTACGCGGATTGGAGTTGAAAATAGATAACCTTATTGTTGAATTTGCCCAACCCGACGCCAACTATATCTGCGGAATGTGTAAAGGTCCACAAACCCGTCAAAAGCACATTGTCCTTGGTATTCAGGAATTTTGCTGGAAAGAAGCCACTACCCAAACCCGCGAAGGGTTGGTTTTTCATGAACTCGCCCACTGCTATTTGGCGCGCCTGCATACCTCCAAAGCATTCGCCGACGGCACCTACGCTAGCCTGATGAACCCTGACAATACCGAAGTTTATTCTATCTGTTTGTACCCCATCGACAACGGCAATGACTGCGACAAACGCGCCCGCCGGCAGTACTATATTGATGAGCTGTTTGACGAAACCACGCCTACGCCCGCTTGGGCCCGATAGAAACCGTTTGTCAATGTGAAAGAATCTGCGGAACTTTGATAGCTGTTTGAGGCTTATTAGCCAAGAACGATTTCACTAATTAACCCACGCGTAAGCGATGATTTCTAACGAACTTCTATTTTTTGGAGCATTTACGGTATTTGTCATTTTCGTCATGCTCATCGACCTCGGTGTATTTACTAAGCAAAAAAGCCACATTGTCAGTTTTAAAGAAGCGGGTATCTGGAGTGCCGTTTGGGTGGTACTGTCCGTTGGATTTTATTTCTTCATCAAAAACTTCGGCTACCTTATTCACGATGTCTCCGATATGGGTCATTTACAGGAGATTGTAAGCAAATATGCCAACCATCTAGTACTTGTTCCAGGCGATTTTGAGGCCAGTTTACAGATTTTTCAGAACAACATGGCCCTTGAGTACATCACGGGTTATTTGGTTGAATACTCCCTTTCTGCCGACAATATTTTTGTATTTATCTTGATTTTCAGTTCTTTCGGTGTTCACGAAAAGTTTTACAAAAAGGTATTGATTTGGGGAATTTCGGGGGCGGTAGTGCTTCGCTTCGTATTTATATTTGTCGGCGCGGCACTCTTACAAAAGTTTGAATGGATTATCTATATCTTCGGAGCATTTTTGGTATATACTGGTGCCAAAATCCTCTTTCAGAAGGAAGAAGACGAAGAAATCAATCCGAGTGAGCACATCGCTGTAAAATTTGCTTCTAAGTATTTTAACGTATATAACCGTAACGTTGTTGACCATTTTTTCATCTTCCACCGACGTTACAACAAATGGTACATTACGCCCATTTTTGTGGTCGTTATTGTGATTGCTTTTACGGATTTGATTTTTGCGGTTGATTCCATCCCCGCCATTTTCTCCATCACCAAAGACCCTTACATTGTCTTTTTCTCCAATGTGTTTGCCATCATGGGGCTGCGTTCGATGTTCTTCTTTTTATCGAGCATCATGGACAAATTCCATTACCTCAAACCCGGTTTGGGAATTTTGCTTTCTTTCATTGGACTCAAAATGTTGGGGCATCATCCACTGGAAGAATGGGGCTTTAAGACCGTTTATTCACTTTATATCATTGTGGGAATTTTGGCCGTTGCCGTTATCGCTTCCCTGTTATTCCCCAAAAAAGAAGAACCTGTTACTTCTCCAAGCTGATGATTTATCACATTGTTACGCCAGAATATTGGGCACAATTTGAGTATGCCCCCGCCTACAAAAGCGAGACGCTGGATGCCGAAACATTCATTCATTGCAGCACGCAAACCCAAATAGCGGGGGTCTTGGAAAGATATTACAGCGGAGTAGACAACCTGTTTTTGATGCACATTGACGAGAACAAGCTTACTTCGCCGCTGTTGTACGAACCCGCACCCAACGGCACCGAACTCTTTCCGCACGTGTATGGCCCCATTAATTCTGAGGCTATTGTAGAGATAGGTTGGCTCAAAAAAGACGGAAATATTTTGTAGAGATGCCGTATGCGTCTCTACAAAACAATCACAAACGTGGTACCTTTACCTACTTCCGAGGTCACACTGAGCTGACCGCCGTGCTGTTGCATAATTTGACGAGAAAGGCTGAGACCAATACCTGAGCCCGTTTTTTTGGTGGTATAAAAAGGAATAAAAATCCGCTCCAAGGCTTCTGGCTCAATGCCAAGGCCGTTGTCGGCCACCTCAATGTACACGCGCTGATTCATGTCAGAATAGGCACGTATCGTCAACAGCGCATTAGCA
Source organism: Runella salmonicolor (assembly GCF_024158025.1). Classification (NCBI taxonomy): domain Bacteria; kingdom Pseudomonadati; phylum Bacteroidota; class Cytophagia; order Cytophagales; family Spirosomataceae; genus Runella; species Runella salmonicolor. Next base: position 24,216 of record NZ_JAMZEL010000004.1, on the reverse strand, counting down.
TGTCCCTGTAAAGCTTCGATAGCATTTTTGATGAGATTAATCAACACCTGTTCGATTTGGTCAACATCGGCCGTGATGACAAGGCTCTCAGGCACAATCGTTAAGGTAGTTTTGATAAATGCTTCCTGCAAACTTTTTTGAAACAATTGCAGCACCCCGCTGAGTAGCTCACGGGCGGGTATTTCTACAAAGGTAGGTTTTGGTAAGGTAGTAAAATCACGGTAGGCATTCACAAACTGGATGATTCCTGCGCTGCGTTTTTCCAGCGTTTGCAGCGCCTCCGTCAAGTCCTGCACCCCTTCATTGTCGGGCGCAACGGGCGCGATGTCGAGTTGCACAATTTCCTTCATCGTTCCTACCAGCGACAGTATCGGTGTGAGCGAATTCATGATTTCGTGACGCAACACCCGCGTTAGATTTTGCCAAGCTTCAATCTCCTTCTGTTGCAATTCTGACTGAATATTTTGCAAAACCAAAATCCGTAACACCTTACCTCTCAGCTGAATCTGCGTAGCCTGCACCGACAAAGACTCATCGTCGGAGGTCTGATAAAGTTGGCGTACACCCGTACGAAGCGTGGCTATCAACGTAAAAAGCTGCGGGTGCGGTTCCTGTAAATCTTCCAGCTGACGCAGCCGATAAATTCCCAACATCTTGAGTGCGGCGCTGTTGACCAGCTCCACCCGGCCATCGCTGCCAAAGCTAATCAGGCCCGTACTGATGTGCTGAACGATGGTATTCAAGTACTGAAGATTGGCTTCTTTTTCGGCCCGGGCCACACGAAATGCCTCCAAAACTTCATTGAACTGCTGATTGATTTCTCGAAAACTTTCACCCATTTTATCATCTGAGCGAAACTTTACGGCAAAATCTGAATACCGAACGGACTCAAAAAAGCGCGCCAGTTTCCGGTTTGTACTTGTGGCATAATAATACAACTGAAATACCGCAATGGCACTCATAAACGCCATCAATGCCGACAATATCCACTGCTCATCAGGAACAAAGTAAAACAACCCTCCCAAACTAAGCGTCAGCCAAAACACCCTCCACAAAATGCCGATTGAGAAGTGTTTCATAGCCCGTATTTTTCCATTCTACGGTACAATGCCTGCCGCGAAAGACCCAACTCCTTGGCCACTTCGGTGATGTTGCCGTTGTATTTTTTCATTGCTTTTACAATCAACTGTTTTTCCATTTCTTCCAACTGGTAAGTTTCGGTAAACTGTGAGGTTTCGGTAAACGCATTCTGGAAAAAATCTTCGGGTTGCAACGTGTTTTGTTGGGTCAAAATAACGGCTCGCTCCACCGCACTGCGGAGTTCGCGCACGTTGCCCGGCCAATGATAACGTTGCAATTGCTTAATCAGAGCCGCACTTAGGGCCGTCACCACGCGTTTGTATTGATGACGGTACTGTTTGAGGAAAAGCTCCGTCAACGGCACAATGTCTTCAGGACGCTCCCGCAATGGCGGAATACGCAACTCAATGGTATTGATGCGGTAAAGCAAATCCTGACGAAAAGTCCGGTCAGCCACCATTTGGCCGATGGGTTGATTGGTGGCACAAATGATCCGGACGTCTATTTGTTTGGTTTTGTTGGAACCCACCCGCGTTACCGTTCGGTTTTGCAACACGGTCAGGAGTTTGGCCTGCATGGGCAGGGATAAATTGCCGATTTCATCTAAGAACAACGTTCCTCCGTGGGCCTCTTCAAACCGCCCCGCGCGGTCTTCTTTGGCATCGGTAAAAGCCCCTTTGACGTGACCAAATAGCTCACTTTCAAACAAACTTTCGGGAATTGCCCCTAAATCTACGATAACGAAAGGTTTATCGGCGCGATTGGATTTTTGGTGAATAAGTTGGGCCAAGTCGCTTTTTCCAGTTCCGTTTTCTCCCAACACCAGTACCGTCGCATCCGTCACCGCAACACGCTCGGCAGTGGCATACAGCTGCTGCATAATGGCGCTGGAAGCCACAAAAGTTGGCTGCGACATCGGCTTCCCAGACGTCGGTTTATTGGCCGACGCCACTGGACTACCGCCCACTTTGGCTTTATTTTCCTCCCTTTTGCGCACCGCCGCCTGCATAGTAGCCAGCAGCTTATCGTTTTCCCATGGTTTCAAAACAAAGTCCATGGCCCCCGCTTTCATGGCCCGCACGGCCATTTCTACGTCACCAAACGCAGTAAAAAGGACCACAACCGCCAGCGGGTCAATGTCTAAAATACGGTCCAACCAATCAAAACCTTCTTTGCCGCTGATAACGTCACGGGTGAAGTTCATATCCAACAAAATAGCGTCGTAATTGCCGTTGGTGACTAAGAAGGGAATACGCTGGGGATTTTTTTCAATATCCACTTGACTGAAATGCCGTTTGAGGAGCAATTTGGCAGCACTCAAAACGTCGACATCATCGTCAACAATTAATACTTTGGCGGTGAGCATTTGAAATATTTGTAAATGAGCTAATTGGTAATTTTGGTAAAATACAACTCTTTTGACGGTATGTATAAATTTACCCAATAAGAGTGCCAAAATACAAAATACCTCATTATCAACCATTAAGATAAAGTACACTTTTTATTCTTGTCCAATGGCGTACAACCCATGTCCGTTTTCGGACAATTTTAAAATTCACAGGCAACACCAATTCATTCATAACCAATAACTTATGTTTCCGGCACGGGTATTGGCAGAATACTAAACAGACACATACAGCCATTAAAAAATGAAGCAGTAAGGAGTCGAAAAGAAATCAACTCCTTACTGCATTTTAAGAAAGTACTCATTCATCAATCAGCATAGTAACAATGGAAGTTAAGAATCCGATCATCGGCCAAAACAACAACCCTCAGGGCACCATGGACCGCGTACGTAAAAAGAAATTTTGGAATACCCAGCGCATTGCCATTTTTGCAGGGAGCAGTGCTTTGATTGCCTTTATTGTGTATCAATTATTTTTCTCCGATAAACGCTCCAAACTCAATGTAGAAGCTGAAAAACTCACCGTATCCAGTGTTTCGACGGGCTCTTTTGATGAGTTTATTGTAGTGACTGGCGTAGTGCAGCCCCTCAAAATCATTCGTTTGGACGCCATCGTGGGCGGGTATGTTCGGGAAAAAATCGTGGAAGGCGGCAGCATGGTGACCCAAGGCCAAGTGCTCTTAAAACTAGAAAACCAAAACCTCAAACTCAACTTCCTACAATCAGAAACAGAGGCCAGCCGATTGGTGAATGACCTCCAAAATACCCGTCAACAATTGAAAGTAGCACGTTTTAATATCCGTCGGACGTTAAACGAACTAGAATTTAAAATTGACCAAGCCAAAGATATTTACGAACGTAATCAGAAATTATTCAAAGACAAGGTGATTCCTGAATCTGATTTTCTGCGTTCAAAACGTGATTACGAACTGTTGGTAAAACAAAAAGAAATCGAAACTGAATCGCAAATCTATCAGGAAGAAAACGCCAAAATGCAGATTGGCCAATTGGAAGGAACGCTTTTGCGGACCCAACGCAACGTAGACCTGTGGCGCCAAACCCTCGATAACCTCGTGGTGAAAGCGCCCGTTGGTGGATTGCTTTCTTCAATAGATGTAGAAGTAGGTTCAAACATCAGCCAAGGCCAAAACATCGGGCAGATTGACGACCTCAACGGTTTCAAAATGCGCGTTGCAATTGATGAACACTATGTATCGCGGATTTTTGTCGGATTGGGCGGAAGTTTTGAATTTAATGGAAAAGAAAACCCGCTGACCATTACGCGCATCTATCCCGAAGTAAAAAACGGACGTTTTGAAGTAGATATGAGTTTTCCGAAAGGCACACCCGAAGGCATCAAACGCGGACAATCCACACCGATTCGCCTAGAATTAGGCAAAGCCGAAAAAGCGGTACTATTGCCAGTAGGCGGGTTTTTCTCCGATACGGGCGGCAACTGGGTGTATGTGCTAGACAACAGCGGCAAACGCGCCATCAAGCGCAACATCACGCTGGGACGCAAAAACCCTGAATATTATGAAGTACTAGAAGGGCTGCAAACGGGTGAAAAAGTAATCACCAGCAGCTACGCAAACTTTGGCGACAAAGAAGTGCTTGAATTGAAATAACGGAAAACGGAGTTAAGGAAGAACGGAACACGAAAAGCAAGAACACAGAATTATCGGTTAAGAAAATTGGGTTTCTCTGACTTTAATCAAGTTCCTAAGCATAGACGATATATGTCGGCTTTTGTCCAGCAAAACTTCCCCTAGTTCGTTATCAATGATACCAATGCCTATTGCTATATAGATTTGAGTTCTCAATTCACCAGCAGAACCTTTGGAAACCCTTAAAAAACGTATGAATTCTTTATTATATTCTCTTTCAAAACCTTCTGCAATATTGGAGGGAATAGATACAGATGAACGTTGCATTTGGTCACGAAGTCCATAATCTTTACAGTCTGCAAGGGTCTTGTAAACATCTATTGCTAAAGCAAATCCCATTTTCCAAACTGTTAAATCTTCAAATTTTTGAATAGCGGCCATTTTAATTAATTGATAATGTGAAAAAGTAACGCAAAATAGTGAAATCCGTGTTCCTTTTTCCGATTTTCCATTTTCCAAAATAACACAATGATAAAAACAGCTAACCTCCAGAAAATCTTCACCACCGAAGAAGTGGAAACAACAGCCTTGAACGGAATTGATTTGGAAGTAAAAGACGGCGAATTTGTCGCCATCATGGGTCCTTCTGGTTGCGGCAAATCTACGTTGCTCAACATCCTGGGCCTCTTAGACAACCCCAGCGAAGGCAGCTATGACTTCCACGGGACCGAGGTGGCAAAACTGTCGGAACGTCAACGGGCACAATTGCGTAAAGGAAACATCGGGTTTGTGTTCCAGAGCTTTAACCTCATCGACGAGCTGACCGTGTATGAAAACGTGGAGCTTCCGCTGCTTTACCTCAAAGTACCCGCCGACCAACGCAAAGAAATGGTTGAAACGGTATTGACCCGCATGAACATCATGCACCGCCGCAATCACTTTCCACAACAACTCTCGGGGGGGCAGCAACAACGTACCGCTATTGCCCGTGCGGTGGTAGCCAAGCCCAAATTAATCCTTGCGGATGAGCCCACGGGAAACTTAGACTCCGCCAACGGCGAAGAAGTAATGAAGCTGCTCTCCCAACTCAACGACGAAGGCACGAGTATCATCATGGTAACTCACTCGCCGTATGACGCAGGTTTTGCCCACCGAATCGTCAATCTTTTTGATGGTAAAGTGGTGACTGAGAAAATGCGCGTATAAACACATATTCACCCATATAAGTAGTGCGTGAAGGCATTGGGCAATGGTCCTCTGCCTTTTCCGCTATGCCCAAAATCCATACAGCCATGTTAAGCAATTACCTCACCATCGCCTTCCGCAATTTGTGGAAAAACAAAGTTTATAGTTTTATCAACATCATGGGGCTGGCGCTAGGCATGGCCTGCAGCCTGATGATTATGTTGTGGGTACAAGACGAAACGGCTATGGATGCCTTTCATGAAAACGGCACGCGTCTTTATCGGGTAATGGAAAACCAGTATTATTCGGGCAAAATCGAAACCTACCCTTCAACGCCGGGGCTTCTGGCCGAAAACATTGTAAAAGACATTCCCGAAATCGAAAAGGCCAGCCAAATGCTGTGGGAAGAGCAGCCGCTTTTTACCGTAGGCACTACTTTCGACAAAGAAAAGGGCCGCTATGTACAAGGGGATTTTCTGACGATGTTCAGTTTTAAACTGGAGCAAGGCGATGCCCGAACCGCCCTAAAACGCCCCGATGGAGTAGTTATATCCAAAAAACTCGCCCAAAAGTATTTTCCTAATCAAAACCCTCTGGGCAAATCTATCCGTATTGACGGCAAAGAAGACGTGATGGTTACGGGGATTTTGAAAGACATTCCTAAAAACTCATCACTAAAATTTGACTTTTTGATGAGCTTCGACCGCTGGCTCAAAAACAATCCATGGGCCAAAGAATGGGGCAATAACGGGCCGCGCTGTTACGTGATGTTGACCAAAAACGCATCATTAGACAAAGTAAATGCCAAAATCAAGGGCTACATCAAGACCAAAAACAAAGACAGCAACGTCGAAATATTCTTGCAATCGTATCAGGAATCGTACCTTTATTCCAACTGGGATTCGGGCAAACAAAACGGCGGACGGATTGATTATGTGCGTATTTTTTCCATCGTTGCCATCGTAATTTTATTGATTGCGTGCATCAATTTCATGAATTTGGCCACGGCCCGCTCCGTCAAACGCGCCAAAGAAGTGGGCGTTCGCAAGGTGATTGGCGCGGTCAAGGGCATTCTGATTGGGCAATTTATGGGCGAAGCCATACTGATTGCATTTTGTGCGCTACTCTTTTCTATTTTGTTGGTTTTTTTACTCCTGCCCACTTTTAACCTTCTGACCGAAAAAGAGCTGTCGCTCAACTTTACCGACCCAAGTTTTCTAGTGGTTTTGGTGAGTCTAACGTTGATAACGGGCTTAGTGGCGGGCAGCTACCCTGCGTTGTTTATGTCATCGCTCAATCCCGTTGTGGTGTTGAAAGGCTCCCTGAAATTTAAGCCGAGCGCCACGTATTTTCGAAAAGGGCTGGTGGTTTTTCAGTTTGCCTTGTCGATTACGCTCATTCTGGGCATGATTATCGTTCACGAACAAATCAATTATTTACGAACCAAAAACGCTGGTTATGACCGCGAAAACCTTCTTTATATGCCATTGGAAGGGGATTTGCAGAAAAACTTCGCCTCGTTCAAACAAGAACTTCAACATCAGCCTGGTATTAAATCAGTCACCTGCTCCCAATCAGACCCGCTGGAAGTTGGCTCTTCGACACAAGGCGTAAAATGGCCCGGAAAAGACACAACCCAGTTATTGCTTTTTGCCAACAACGCCATTTCGTACGACTACATCAAAACGATGGGTATTCAACTGATTGGCGGGCGGGATTTCAGCGACCAATACGGAACCGACACCACCAACTATATCATCAACGAAGCCAGCGCCAAGAAAATGGGCTACAAAGACCCCGTCGGCAAAGAAATGACCATGTGGAACCGCAAAGGAACCATCGTCGGACTGATGAAAGATTTTCATTACAACACGCTTCACTCAGCCATCGAGCCGTTGATTTTGCGCTTGCAGCCCAAAACCGAGAATTGGGGCGTCGTCATCATCCGCGCCGAAGGCGGCAAAACTCCTGATGCTATTGCCAATACCGAAAAAGTGTTCAAGAAGTTTAACCCTAATTTTCCATTCAAATACTTTTTTGCCGACCAAGAATACGCCAATCAGTACAAAAGCGAAAATGTGGTCAATAAGCTATCCAATTACTTTGCGTTTTTGGCCATTTTTATTTCGTGTCTGGGGTTATTTGGTTTGGCTTCTTTTACGGCGGAGCAACGCACCAAAGAAATAGGCGTACGTAAAGTGCTGGGCGCAAGTGTATCCAATCTGGTAGGAATGTTGTCGCTGGATTTTATCAAATTAGTGCTGCTGGCTACGCTCATCGCGTTTCCAGTGGCGTGGTACTTCCTCAAAAATTGGCTCGAAAAATACGCTTATCGCATCGACATAGAATGGTGGTATTTTGCCATTGCGGCGCTTTCGGCGATAGCGATTGCCCTGCTGACCGTCAGTTACCAAGCCGTTCGAGCGTCGTTGATGAACCCCGTAAAATCGCTAAAAACGGAATAAAAGTAAGCGTCAGCTCTATGCTGTTCAGTTTCGTACAATAAGTGTACGATTTCGGACAAATCAATTTACAAAAAACAGCTTTTTTGAGTTCTACCAGGCTTTTTTGGGGCTGGCAAGCAATTTGTCCTACTAAAGCTTAATTCCCTTCTGCAACCCTCTATACAGCCCGACCATGATCCGAAACTACCTTAAAATTGCCCTTCGAAACCTTGCTAAAAATAAGGTCTATTCTTTCATCAATATCGGCGGTTTGGCGGTAGGGATGGCCGTAGCGATGCTCATCGGTTTGTGGATTTATGATGAATTGTCTTACGACAAGTATCATCAAAACTACGACCGTTTGGCGCAGGTAATGCAGCACCAAACTTTCAACGGACACAAAGGAACAGAGCGCTCTATTCCGATGCCTTTGGTAACCGAACTCCGCACCAAATACGGCAGCGATTTTAAGCATCTAGCCATGGCCACTTGGGAAGGCGGCCGAATTTTAACTTTTGGTGAGACCAAAATCACTCGTTCGGGCAATTACATGGATGTGGATATTCCTAAAATGCTCTCGTTGAAAATGCAGAAAGGAACCTATGATGGTTTAAAAGAGCTCAACTCCGTTTTGCTCTCGGCATCCACGGCCAAGGCGCTTTTCGGGAGCATCGACCCTATGGGTAAATTTATCAAAATTGACAACAAGCTCGACGTAAAAGTGACGGGAATCTATGAGGACTTACCATTTAATACGCAGTTTCGGGAGCTGAACTTCATTGCACCCTGGAAACTTTACGTTTCTTCCCAAAAATGGGTGCAGCGAGCGCTCGACGAAAATCAATGGGGCAACAATTCGTTTCAGCTTTATGCCCAAATCACGGACAATGCTGACATGGACAAATTGAGCGCCAAAATCAAAAATGTCAAATGGGACAAAGTGGATGCCGAGGAGAAAAAATTTAAAGCCGAAATCTTCCTGCATCCCATGAGCGATTGGCACCTACGCTCCAACTTTGATGAAGGCATCAAAACGGGCGGTTTTATCCAATACGTGTGGCTGTTTGCCATTGTCGGAGGGTTTGTATTGCTGCTTGCGTGTATCAATTTTATGAATTTGAGCACGGCCCGCTCCGAAAAACGCGCTAAGGAAGTAGGTATCCGGAAAGCCGTAGGCTCAGTTCGCGCTCAGTTGATCAATCAGTTTTTCAGTGAATCCTTTTTAGTAGTTACGTTTGCGTTTATCGGAGCCGTGGCGTTCATATTGGCCCTGTTGCCTTGGTTCAACGAAGTCAGTGACAAGAAAATGGTTTTTCCCTGGACAGAGCCTATCTTTTGGTTCATCAGCCTTGGCTTTATTTTTATCACGGGTCTGCTGGCAGGAAGCTATCCCGCATTATATTTATCTTCTTTCCAACCTATCCGAGTGCTGAAAGGCACCTTCAAAGCGGGCCGTTTTGCGGCCGTGCCGCGCAAAGTGTTAGTGGTGGTTCAGTTTACGGTTTCTGTCACATTGATTACGGGTACTATCATCGTCTATCGCCAGATTCAACACACCAAAAACCGCCCCATGGGGTATGATAACGACGGGCTAATCATGATGCAGATGATGTCGCCTGATTTTTACGGAAAATATGATGTGCTGCGAACTGAGCTGAAAAATGCGGGTGCCATTGTTGAAATGACCGAATCTTCCAGTCCATTAACGGGCGTTTGGTCCAACAACGGCGGGTTCGACTGGAAAGGCAAAGACCCGAGTCTGCAAGCGGAGTTTGCCACGATTTGGGTCACGCACGATTTTGGAAAAACAGTAGGCTGGCAATTCAAGGAAGGACGCGATTTTTCAAGGCAGTTTTCGACCGATACGGCAGCGATTGTCATCAATGAAGCCGCCGTCAAATTTATGGGTCTTAAAAATCCTGTTGGGACGGTTGTGCAGTGGGGCAGCGGAAAAGAAGCCGAAAAGTTTACCATCGTGGGTGTCATCAAAGATATGCTCATGGAATCGCCCTACGAACCCGTCAAGCAGACTATTTACCTCATGGATTACGAAAACGTCAACTGGATGACGCTCAAACTCAATCCCAATAAAAGTGCCAGTGAATCCATCGCCAAAATTGAAGCAACCTACAAAAAACTCATTCCGTCGGCTCCTTTCGAATACAAATTTGTCAATGAGGAATTTGGTAAAAAGTTTGTGTCAGAAGAGCGCATCGGCAAATTGGCGGGCGGCTTTGCCGTATTGGCCGTTCTGATTTCATGTTTGGGCCTTTTTGGCTTGGCCTCGTTTACAGCCGAACAACGCACCAAAGAAATCGGCGTCCGGAAAGTATTGGGTGCGTCGGTGTTCAATTTGTGGGGATTGCTTTCCAAAGATTTTGTGGTTTTGGTCATCATTTCCTGCTTCATAGCCACGCCCATCGCCTATTATTATTTGAACGATTGGTTGCAAGACTATAAATACCATACAGACATCTCGTGGTGGGTTTTTGCGCTGGCGGGCGTAGGCGCGTTGGTAATTACGTTGTTGACGGTCAGCTATCAATCCATAAAAGCGGCACTCATGAATCCAGTGAAGTCATTGAAGTCGGAGTAAAATTGGAACAAGGAGAAAAGGGAACACGGAGAAGGTACGTTTTCCGTGTTCCGCTACTCTGGTTTCTTTTTCTGTGTTTCCTCTTTTCTTACATAAAAATTATGCTACGAAACTACCTAAAAATCGCTGTCCGAAATCTTGTTAAAAACAAGGTGTATTCTTTCATCAACATTGTGGGATTATCGGCTGGGATGGCCGTGGCAATACTCATCGGGCTTTGGATGTGGGATGAATTGTCGTACAACAAATATCACCAAAACTACGAAAAAATTGTGCGGGTCATGCAACACGTGACCAACAACGGCGAAGTGCAAACGTGGCCCAATACACCGCTTCCTTTGGCCGAAGAACTCCGCAAAAGTTACGGGAGCGACTTTAAGCACGTGACGGTGGCGAAAGATGCATACAGTATTTTGTCATACGGCGAGAAAAAATTCAGTAAGAAAGGTGCTTATTTTGAACCTCAAGTCACCGAAATGCTAACGTTGAAAATGCTGAAAGGGACGAGAAACGGCCTCAAAAACCCCAACGCTATCCTGCTGTCTGAATCTGTAGCTAAGGCATTTTTTGGGGAAGCCGACCCTTTGGATAAAATCATGAAAATGGATAACCAAACGGATGTAAAAGTTACAGGTGTTTATGAAGATTTGCCTCATAATTCTGAATTTCATGACATAACATTTATAGCTCCGTGGCAATTATATTATAACAACAATGAGTGGGTTAGAACAATGGCCGACCCATGGCGGCCCAATGCGTTTCATATTTATGCTCAACTCATTCCAAACGCGGATTTAGCCACCGTTTCTCACAAAATTAAAGACGCCAAACTCAACAAAGTCAGCAAAGAATTGGCCAAGAAGAAACCAGAGGTTTTTCTGCATCCCATGAGCAAATGGCATTTGTATTCTGACTTTAAGAATGGCGTCAACGTTGGCGGGAAAATCCAATATGTGTGGTTGTTTGGCATCAGCGGGCTATTCGTGCTGTTGTTAGCCTGCATCAATTTCATGAATTTGAGCACGGCACGCTCCGAAAAACGTGCCAAAGAAGTAGGCATCCGAAAAGCAGTAGGCTCGGTTCGTGCCCAAATTGTCTACCAGTTCTTTTTTGAATCCCTCTTCATGGTGTTCTTTTCCTTTGGGTTTGCCTTGCTTTTCGCGCAGCTCATGCTACCTTTTTTCAACAATGTGGCCGACAAAACCATGGCGCTCCCATGGAGCAATCCATCATTCTGGATGGTAGGCTTAGGTTTCAGTTTGCTTTGCGGACTGGTGTCGGGTAGCTATCCCGCTTTTTATTTGTCTTCGTTTCAGCCCCTAAAAATCTTAAAGGGCACCTTCCGCGCAGGCCGTTGGGCAGCTTTACCACGTCAGGTGCTAGTAACGATACAATTTACGGTTTCGGTGACGTTGATTATTGGTACCATCATTGTTTTTCGTCAGGTAAAATTTGCCCAAAATCGCCCGATGGGTTACAACAGCAATGGTTTAGTGACTTTGCCCATGTACACTTCCGAAATTCATACCCATTTTGACGCCGTAAAAAAAGAATTGACAAAATCAGGGGCAATTATCGACATGGCCGAAGCTGGAAGCCCCCCCACGGAGAATTACTCAAGCACCAGTACGATTGAATGGAAAGACAAAGATCCGAATCTATCTGTTGATTTTCAGACAATAGCCATTTCGTTTGACTATGGCCGAACCATCGGCTGGTCGTTCAAAGAAGGGCGTGATTTCTCCAAAGAATTTTCTACCGACTCCTCGGGGTTGATTTTGAACGAAGCGGCCGTAAAATTTATGGGTTTGAAGAATCCAGTAGGCGAAACCATTAAGTGGTACGGAACTTCTAACAAAGTAATCGGCGTGGTGAAAGACATGATTGTACAATCTCCTTTTCAACAGGTAAAACCCTCAATTTATCATTTGACCACGGAGCCTGGCGGGGTTATGATTGCAAAAATCAACCCCTTGTCAAGTGCTGGCAAAGCCTTGAGCGAGGTAGAAACGGTTTTCAAAAAATTTAATCCTTCCCAACCCTTTGAATATCAGTTTGTGGATGAAGAATATGCCAAAAAATTCGACAATGAAGAACGTATTGGCCAATTAGTCACTTTTTTTGCCATTCTTGCCATTTTTATCAGTTGCTTGGGAATCTTTGGACTGGCCTCGTTTATCGCCGAACAACGTACCAAAGAAATCGGTATTCGCAAAGTATTGGGTGCATCGGTGACCAATCTGTGGCAAATGCTCTCCAAAGATTTTGTTATTTTGGTCATCATTTCTTGCGTTATTTCCGCACCCATTGCCTATTATTTTTTACAAGAATGGTTACAAAAATACACCTATCGCACTGAGATTTCAGGATGGATTTTTGCAGTGGCAGGTTTTGGGGCGTTAGTCATTACACTCCTGACCGTCAGTTTTCAGGCCATTAAGGCGGCGTTGATGAATCCAGTGAAGAGTTTAAAAACGGAGTAAAAGAGAGTTTAGAGGTGATAGTTAGACGGGGTCTGACTATCTATCGTCTGACCTTTTGCTCTTTGTCCACTGCGGGACAATGTTTGTCCGTAAACGGACAGATAATACTTGATATAATTTACAAAAAACGCCTTCAATCGACCCTGAAGGCGTTTTTTATGTCTTGGCAAACTATTTGTACGATAAAATAGAAACTAATCATTGTAGGTATGCGCCGCACTTATTTAGGTGAATTTGAAGAAATGGTTTTGCTCATGGTAGCCATCCTTGACGGCGAAGCCTACGGCGTTACAGTCAGTCAGGCGTTGGAGGAGCATACAGGTCGGGTTGTAACTTTTGGCACGGTACACAATACGCTTATTCGACTGGAAGAAAAAGGGTTTGTGAGTTCTCAACTCGGCGGGGCCACCAACGAGCGCGGCGGAAGGCGCAAACGGATATTTCAGGCAACCGCTTTAGGCAATCGTGCTTTGCAAGAAATTCAACAACTCCGCCACGAACTCTGGCAAATGATGCCTCCCACCAAACTTAGGCTTACTGGAATATGAAAGCAAATAAACTCCATCCTCCCCACTGGCCCCGACGCGTTTTGCGGTGGTTTCATCCCGCCGAAACCCTCGAAGAAGTCGAAGGTGATTTGGATGAACTATACGCCTATTGGTATCGGCGAGCGGGAAAACGACAGGCAACTTGGCGCTATGTGCTCAATGTCGTCTCGGTGCTTCCCCCTTTTGTAAAACAACGTCAACCCAAAAATGAATACCATCAGCCATCATTAATTCAGCCCTCTATGTTTCGTAATTATCTAACCATCACCCTGCGCACCTTGGCGCACAACAAGGTGTATTCAGCCATCAATGTCATTGGTTTGAGTATCGGCTTGGCCGCCGCCATGCTGATTATGCTATACACCAAAGATGAGGTCAGTTTTGACCAATTTCACGCCAATAATCCTCACATTTATCGGGTAACGAGCAAATCCATCACGCCCGAGGGCGTAGAAAGTCTTACTGGCAATACTGGGCACTTTCAAGGCCCCAAGTTCGGCGCTGGTGTTCCCGAAATACGCGCTTTTGTACGTTATAAAGGCGACCGCAGCGATATTAAGAAAGGAACAGAAATCAAAAGCTATGAATCTTTTGTGGCTGACAGCAGTTTCTTCTCCATTTTCTCGTTCCCTCTGCTAAGCGGCAATCCCACCACGGCGCTCATAGCGCCTAAATCAGTGGTGATTTCGGAAAAAATGGCCGAGCAACATTTCGGAACAAAGGATGCTTTAGGAAAAACCCTCCTCGTAAAGAATTCTTATGGCGACGGAAATGAATTTGTGCCTTATACCGTAACCGGTGTTTCAAAAAATTGCCCGCAAAACTCTTCTATCAAATTTGATGTGCTTTTTCCTAACGTGGTGAGTAAGGAAGAAATAGAGAGCAACGAAAACTGGTTCAATATTTTCCAGAACACCTTTGTTGTGCTTCAACCCAATGCCGACCTAAAAAAGGTTGAAGCAACCATGAACCGGATTTATCAGGCCGACGCCAAGGAAGCCATTAAGATGATTGCCGAGAAGTATGGGGATAAAAACAAAGTTGTTTATGCGTTGCAACCTTTTACCGAGATGCACCTGAGCAAAGACCTGCCAGCCCAAAACGGTTTACAAGACAGCAGCAATCCCATGTTTTCGTACATCCTGAGCGGCATTGCGCTTTTCATTTTAATCATTGCCTGCATTAATTTCGTGAATTTGACCGTGGCACGTTCGCTGAAACGCGCCAAAGAAATTGGCGTGCGTAAGGTAGTGGGCGGCGGCCGAGGACAGTTGATTATGCAATTTTTGGGTGAGTCGTTTATTCTGTGTTTTGCCGCTTTTGCCTTTGCTCTGGCCTTGCTGCAACTGGTACTACCAATCTTCAACGAGCTTTCCAACAAGGCACTTTCGTTTTCGTATCTGTTTGATTTCGAATTGGTATTGGGTTATATCGGCTTGTTTATCGCCACCGGTTTATTGGCTGGTTTTTATCCCGCGTTGGTTTTATCCAATTATAGTCCAGTGCAAACCCTCTACAGCCGCTTTAATCTTTCAGGCAAAAATTACCTTCAAAAGGGGTTGGTCGTTTTACAATTTTCACTGGCTTCGTTTTTGATTATTGCCACTTTGACGATTTATTCACAATTTAACTATCTGACCAACAAAGACTTGGGGTATAACGACAAAAACGTGATCACCATTGAAAAATCCCAAATGAGTCGCAACGAGGCAAAACTGTTAAAAGAAGAATTATTGAAAAGCCCGCATATTGTGGATGTAGCGCCAAAAAATGGCGGTAGTTGGGGAACCGTGGCGAAAGTAAACGGAGAAACTCAGCAAAGTTTTGCGTATGAAACTGTCGATGCTACCTATTTTTCACTTTTACAAATTCCCATCATCAAAGGGCGCAATTTTTCGGCTGATTTTCCTTCAGACTCTACCCAATCCATTTTGATTAATGAAACGTTTGCTAAAAAAGTCGGTTGGAAAAATCCGTTAGGACAAGTGGTCAATTTTTGGTACAGAGAAGGGGAAAAATATACCGTTATCGGTGTCGTAAAAGACCACCATTTTGAGTCATTGAACGACGAAATCAAACCGCAGCTGTTTACCATGAAACCCGGCAATCTATATGGCAAGGTATTCATCAAAATTAAACCTGGTACCGAGACCGCCAGTTTGGGACACGTAGAAAAAACCTATAAAAAGCTATTCCCCATCAACCCTTATGAGTATAAATTCATGGATGAAGAAAACATCAAACGGTACGAAGCGGAAGCCAAATGGAAGCAAATTATGCTTTTCGGCGCGATTCTGACCATTTTTATTTCCTGCATCGGTCTGTTTGGACTGGCTACGCTTTCGGCCGAGCGGCGCACCAAAGAAATCGGGATTCGTAAAGTACTGGGCGCTTCGGTGGCGAGCATCACAACATTGCTTTCGGCCGACTTTCTGAAACTCGTCAGTTTCTCCTTTATTTTCGCTTTTCCTGCGGCTTATTATGCCATCAAAGAATGGTTGCAAAATTATCCTTACCGCATTGACATCAGCGCATGGACGTTTGCAATCGCTGCCGCCTTATCCATTCTGATTGCTTTTTTCACCGTTAGTTTTCAATCCATTCGAGCCGCATTGGGTAATCCGGTGAAATCGTTGAAGACGGAGTAAAATTGGAGAAAGGGGTACAAGGAGAATGGAACACGGATTTCTTTCTCCTTATTCATTTATCGGGAATGGGTAAGATAGCTTTTGGAAGTGTTCATCTCCGAACAGTCAATGTCCGAAAATGGACATTGACTCCCTCAAAAAAATTATAACCTGCTCAAAATCAAGCCTATTTTTGCGTGGCATGAAGTGTGAAGTAAAGAAAGTACGTATTATCAACCTTTCGATTTATGCTACGTAATTACCTAAAAATCGCGCTACGCACACTTTGGAAAAATCGCCTCTTTACGGGCATCAACATCGTGGGAATGTCGGTGGGCATGGCTTGTGTGGTGGTTTTGGTGCTTTTTGCCCAAAAATGCCTCACGTTTGATACATTTCACGAAAAAAGTGACCGTATTTATTACGTTCAAACTGAATCTTCCAACGGCCAAAAATACGGACAAACCGTCTACCCGATTTTGGAGCAATTGCTGAAGGATTATCCTGAAATCGAAACAGGCACGCACGTTCAGACGTGGTATCGGCCGTGGATTCATTACGGCACCAAAGATGTGCAAGAGAGCACCGTTTTTGTAGACTCGACTTTCTTTCAGGTGTTTAGCTTTCCACTCAAATACGGCAACGCCGCCACCGCGCTCAAAGACCCAAACGCCCTGATAGTAAGCGAAAAGATAGCCCAAAATCTTTTTGGCGACATCGACCCTGTGGGCAAAACCGTTACCCTCGACGATACCGTTCAATTCAAAATTTCGGGCGTACTGGCCAAACTCCCCGCCAATTCTTCGCAGCAGTTTGACGTATTGATGCCCGCAAGCACGCTTACTTCCCTCCCCGGATTTAAGAGCAATGCCGACTGGTACAATACTTTTGCGCCCGTGTTTGTGCTGCTCAGAAAAGGAGCCAACAAAGACGCGCTAGAGGCTAAGTTGCCCCAATTGGTAAAAACCCATTTTGCGCCCGAATCCCGCAAACAAGTATTACGACTAAGTGCGTTCAAAAACTTTATTCATGATCAAAACCCTACGTTCAAAGGGCTGATTTATGGAGCCATTGCCATTGCGATTTTTCTGTTGTTAATCATCAGCATAAACCTCATAAATCTCACGATGGCATCGGCATTGCCCCGTATAAAAGAGGTGGCCGTAAAGCAAGTAGCAGGAGCGAGCAAACGCATCATTTTCAATCAATTCTGGACCGAATCGGGCATTGTGATGTTGATTTCCTCGTTTTTAGCCATGCTTTTTGCCATTTATTTTCTGATTCCATCTTTCAATCAGCTCCGCGACGGGCGTATGCAATTGGATATTTCGTTCGGCAATGATTACCCCACCATTTTAACCGTTTTCGGCATTTCCATGTTGATTGCCTTCATTGCTGGCACGTATCCGGCTTATTACCTCATGGCCTTGAAAACAGCCGAGGCCGTAAAAGGAAAAATTTCTGCTGACCCGCGCCGGGGCCGCCTGCGCCAAAATAGCCTCATTGTCTTGCAATTTGCCCTAGCCGTCGTGCTCATTGTGGCAACCATTGGGCTGCGGCAACAAATCAATTTTATGAAAACCGCCGATGTTGGTTACGACAAAAACAACGTGCTGGTTTTTAACACCGATTTGGCCTATCGCAACGAAAATGCCGCGCTTTCGGAAGGGAGGGCGATATTGGACGCACTGCGCCAAAACCCTCACGTGGTGTCGTTTACGGCTTCCGAACTTACGCCCGTGCAGTATTGGCAAAACTTCAATAACTATTTCCCCGAAGGCAACGAGGCCAAAAAAGTCATTTTACGTCACGTGAGCGGTACCGCTGGCTACTTTGAAACGTTTAAGATTCCGTTTATTGAAGGCCGTGGATTTTTGGACAATTCGGCCGATTCCGTCAATCACTCCGTCGTTATCAACGAAGCGGCCATGAAAGCCTTCGGTTGGACGAGCGCCGTGGGCAAACGCTTGCGTCAAAACAACAACGACCAGATTTATACGGTGATTGGTGTGACCAAAAATTTTCATTACCAAAGTCTCAAAGATGACGTTGAGCCGCTCCTACATTGGTACGCGGGCAAACAGCAACTCAGTAGCTTTTTAAGCGTACGCCTCACCGACGAATCCAAAGGTAAAGACCTGATAAGCAATCTTGAAGCCCGTTTTAAAAAGATTCCTTCACGGCGAACATTAAATCATTTTTACCTCAGCGATGAAGTGGCCAAATCTTACCAAGCCATCGACAACATCTGGCGCATGACCAGTTTTGTAACGATTCTTGCCATTTTGATTGCGTGTGCGGGAATTTTTGGGTTGATTTCGCTCGTGGCCAAGCAGCGTACCAAAGAAATTGGGGTCCGGAAAGTACTGGGGGCGAGCATCAGTAGCATTGCCACCATGCTTTCAGGAGATTTCTTAAAACTCGTCGGTCTTGCGCTACTTATCGGGCTGCCTATTTCGTACTGGCTAGGACACAAATTACTTCAGACCTTTGCTTATCGTACCGAAATCAAGTGGTGGTATTTGGCATTAGCGGCCATTGTGGCGCTGGGGATTGCACTGTTTTCGGTCAGTTTTCAAGCGATTAAAGCCGCCCTGAACAATCCCGTGGAAAGTTTAAAAACGGAATAAAATTTAGTTTACAAATGTACGCTCCGTTTTTCTTTCTCATTTCAGTTATAATGTATTTCAACAAAACACACAGCCATGATACGTAACTATTTTAAAATTGCCTGGCGGAACATCGCCCACAACCGCACTTTTTCAGCCATCAACATTCTCGGTCTTGCGCTAGGAATGGCCTGTAGTCTACTCATACTGCTTTGGGTACAGGACGAACTGAAAATGGATGCCTTCCACGCCAATGGACCGCAGTTGTACCACGTAATGGAGCGCCAATACTACGACGGCAAAGTTGATGCCGCCCCCAGTACTCCCGCCTTACTGGCCGACGAACTCAAGAAACAGTTTCCCGAAATCGTCCACGCAGCGGGGTTATCGTGGGAAAGTACCCACACTTTTTCGGTCGGTGAAAAACTCAACAAAGAAAAGGGGCGTTTTGCGGGGGCAGATTGGTTTAAGATATTTAGTCTACCCCTGCTTGAAGGTTCGGCCCAAACCGCCCTCACAGGGCCGACAAACATTGCTATTTCGCGAAAAATGGCGCAGAATTATTTCGGAAGCCCGCAAGCAGCCGTCGGCAAGAGTATTCGTATTGATAACAAAGCCGATTATTTGGTCACGGCCGTATTTGAAGATTTGCCCCAACATAGCTCCGAAAAATATGATTTCCTGCTCTCTTGGGATGATTTTATCAGGCGAAACGAATGGATGAAAGACTGGGGCAACAATGCCACCGCCACCCGAATCCAGCTACGCCCCGATGCCAAAGCCGAGGTAGTAGAGGCCAAAATGAAGTCATTTCTGAAGAAATACAACCCTAATTTAGGCAAACAAAACGTTGATATTCAATTGTTTCTTCAACCTTACCAAGACGCCTATCTCTATTCAAACTTCAAAGATGGGTATCAGGATGGAGGGCGTATTGAGTACGTTCGGCTGTTTGGCATTGTGGCCGTTTTTATCCTGTTGATTGCCTGTATTAATTTTATGAACCTTGCCACGGCCCGGTCACTCAAACGCGCCCGCGAAGTAGGCGTACGCAAAGTAGTGGGAGCCGTACGGGGGATATTGATTGGTCAGTTTGTGGGCGAAGCATTGCTCCTGACGTCCATGGCGCTGATTGTCGGGGTCACTTTATCGGGCCTCCTATTACCTACTTTTAATACATTAACCGAGAAAAATATTCAGTTGCCTTTTCACCAACTCTCGTTTTGGGGAACACTGCTTGGTTTGGTTTTGCTGACTGGAATCGTGGCAGGAAGCTACCCCGCGCTGTTTTTATCATCACTAAACCCCATCCGAGTACTCAAAGGCTCCGTCACCTTCGGGAAGGGGGCCCGGTTATTCCGTCAAGGGTTGGTGGTGTTTCAGTTTGTGCTATCAATGTTGCTCATCATCGGAACCATTGTTGTGTATCGGCAACTCGACTTCATTCAAACCAAAAATTTAGGCTACAACCGGGAGAATTTGATTTATTTATCGTCGGAGGGAGACTTACCTAAAAAGTATGACACATTTAAACAACAACTCCTACAAAGCCAAGGTATTCAGAGCATTACCTTCATGGATGGCACCCCTACCAATACCTTTGGCAGTACTAATAATGTAAAATGGCCCACCAAAGACCCCAACTCCAGCGTCAGCTTTCAGTTTTCTACCGTTGACTATGATTTTTCCAAAACCTTGAATGTAAAGTTGAAAGGGCGCGATTTTGGGAAAGACTTTGGCATGGATTCCGTGAGTTATTTGATTAACGAGGCCGCTGCCCGCCGGATTGGCTACAAAGACCCCATCGGGAAGCCACTAACGTTGTGGAACAAACCAGGGACCATCGTGGGCGTACTGGAAGATTTTCATCAAAATTCAATGCACGTGGCCATCGAACCGATGATTGTGAAACTCAGCCGTGATGCATCCAACAAAAATATCATTATTCGAACTCAGCCGGGCCAGACCAAACAAGCGCTGGCAAGCATTGAAAAAACGTGGCGTGAACTGAATCCAAAATTTCCGTTTACGTATCAGTTTGCCGATCAGCAGTTTCAGAATCTATACCGCAGCGAAATGACCATCGGCTCATTGACAAATTACTTTGCCTTTTTGGCCATTTTTATTTCCTGCCTCGGGCTGTTTGGCCTCGCTACCTTTACGGCCGAACAACGCACCAAAGAAATCGGGGTTCGTAAAGTATTGGGGGCATCGGTGCTGAATGTTACGGCACTTCTGTCCATAGATTTTCTCAAGTTAGTACTCATTTCCATCGTCATTGCTTCGCCGTTGGCTTCATGGCTCATGGATAAGTGGCTGCAAAATTTTGCGTATAAAACCACGGTAGAATGGTGGGTTTACGCACTCTCTGGCGCCTTAGCCATCTTAATTGCCCTCCTGACGGTGAGTTTTCAAAGCATCAAAGCCGCCTTGATGAATCCCGTGAAGAGTTTGAAAATAGAATAAACTCGCTGGTCGTCCACTAAATAAATCTTAACATTTTTTAACCGTCAATTCTTTTCTTTCTTCTGTACCTTGTAGCCGCAATTCATTACAAATCAGAGGAATGCTAAAGAACTACCTTAAAATCACCCTGCGAAATCTCCGCGCCAAGCGGGTATATACAACGCTGAATATCATTGGTCTGTCGGTTGGTATGGCAAGTGGTTTACTTATTTTTTTGTTTATAAGTCACCATGTGAGTACCGACCGACACCATCAAAAATTTGACCGTATCTACCGAATCGTCACCGACTTGCATCTGGAAGATGGTTCGGTAGAATACTATCCCGAAGCACCATTGCCTATGGCTAGGGCCTTTCGGGCCGATTTTCCGCAAATAGAGCAGGCCGCCTACTTAAAAATGAACCGTGAACTGACGGTCAGCGTACTACTCCCCAATCAATCGGCCCCAAAACGCTTTTTGGAACTCAATACCACCGCCCTTGTCGAAGGCGAATTGTTTGACATTTTGGATTATCAATGGTTCAAAGGCAACCCAAAAACCGCGCTTCGCGAACCCAACACAGTGGTGATTACGCAATCGTTGGCAAAAAAATATTTCGGCGCATTAGACCCTCTGGGTCGGACCATCAATTTAAACAATTTGGCCGAAGCCAAAATAACTGGCGTTTTGGCTGACCCTCCCAAAACGACCAACACCGATATTCAACTGTTTATTTCCGCAGCTACGTTACCGCGCCTTATTCCTGATTTTGACGTAAATGATTGGTGGTCGTTGAATTCAACAGACCGAGTTTATCTTACCCTCAAAAATCCGCTTTCTGCCGCAAGACTGGAAGCCGCACTTCCTGCACTTTCAAAAAAACATTTTGGCGAAAATGCCTCCGTTTTTCAATTCCATGTACAACCATTGGCCGATGTTCATTTTGATGTACAACGCATCGGAGGAAACCCAACCGTCAGGCCTTCTTTGCTTTGGTCATTGGGCACTATTGGCTTGTTTTTGGTCTTGATTGCCTGTATTAATTTTATCAATCTGGCCACGGCTCAAGCGCTCAGCCGTGGCAAAGAAATCGGAATTCGTAAAACGCTCGGTAGTACCAAACGTCAGATTAGAGGACAATTTTTACTCGAAACCACCCTCATTGTGCTAACCTCGGCTATACTTGCAGTGATTCTTGTCTTGATTTGTATTCCGATATTTAATCAATGGCTACCCAATGGCCCGATGTTTCAATTTACTCCCCAAGCCATTGGGTTTTTACTGTTGCTGGTAGGGCTTGTTACGGTATTGGCGGGCGGCTATCCTGCTTTTGTTTTGTCGGGTTTTAGTCCGTGGGCAGCGCTAAAAGGCCAGTTGATTAAGTCTAGCAAAAACTTATCGTTGCGAAAACTCCTGATTATGTTTCAGTTCGGAATTTGTCAGGCACTTTTGGTGGGAACCCTCGTCGTCACCCACCAAGTTCGTTATTTGCAGGACTCTGATTTAGGTTTTAGTAAAAACAATATTGTAGTTATCAATTTGCCCGACCCGTCCAAAACGGCCTTGGCAGCATTCAAAAATGACCTGCGACAATCGCCTTATGTACAATCCATAAGCGCATGTTACCGACCACCCGCGGCGGCCGTCATGAACGGCGGGTCGTTCAAATTTGGGGGAAAGAGCACTTGGGAGACATTCCCAATTCGGGAACGATTGGCTGATTCTGATTATCTGAAAACTTTTGATTTACACTTAGTTGCGGGTCGAAATATCACCGAGAGCGATACCATTCGGGAATATTTGGTCAATGAAGCACTACTCAAAAAGCTAAATATCAAAGACCCGCAACAGATTTTGGGCCGTAAAATGGAAACCTATCTGTCGCCAGTGGCTTTGCCAATTGTCGGTGTGGTTAAAGATTTTCACCTGCGCTCGCTCCACGAAACGATTCAGCCCTGTTTTATTGCCACTCAAACGGCCCGGTACAAAAAGGTTGGCGTTCAGATTGTGGGGCATCATCCCGAACAAATACTGCGATTTATTGAGCAATCGTGGCAAAAAAGCTATCCGAATGAGGTATTTACCTACGAATATTTAGATGAGCAATTGGCTAAATTCTACCAAACCGAAACGTTGATTTTTCAGGT
The DNA here is from genome assembly GCF_024158025.1 of Runella salmonicolor. Taxonomy (NCBI): domain Bacteria; kingdom Pseudomonadati; phylum Bacteroidota; class Cytophagia; order Cytophagales; family Spirosomataceae; genus Runella; species Runella salmonicolor. The sequence goes on along the minus strand of NZ_JAMZEL010000004.1, from coordinate 1,039 downwards.
GTCCGTCGTTTTTGCGGGCATCGCCATTTTGATCAGTTGCCTTGGCCTGTACGGATTAGTGTTGTTTACCATGACACAACGCACCAAAGAAATCGGTATTCGTAAAGTTCTCGGTGCTTCGGTGGCGGGTATTATTTCACTGCTTTCCACGGACTTTCTCAAATTGGTAGCCTCTGCCATCGTAGTTGCGTCGCCCTTGGCTTGGTATGCTATGAACCAATGGTTGCAGGATTTTGCGTATCATATTCAAATTGAGTGGTGGATGATTGGGCTGGCAGGCACCTTGTCTATCTTTATCACCCTCCTGACGGTGAGTTTCCAAAGCATCAAAGCCGCGCTAATGAACCCCGTGAAGAGTTTGAAGGTAGAATAAAAAAGTAATGGGCAAAAAGGAATAACTGATTTATTCTCTTTTGCCCATTCTCAATACTATTTTCTCTTCTGTCGGCTCATTTCTTTTTCAAGGTCTCCACATCTTTCATCAATTGTGTATAGGATTGTACCAATTCTTCATTTTGTTTTTGGAGTTTTTGGATGAGCTCTTGTTGCTCTTGAATGGCCTTAATGGCTACAACCGACAAGTGAGAATAATCTACGCCGTGCAGGTCAGCAATTTCGCCCGCCGCACCATTTGTCGTTGGCATTAATCTTACATCTACCACTTCGGGGAAAACCTCTTTTAATTCTTGGGCAATAAATCCAATGGATTCGGTAGCATTTGGGTTGCTGTCTATCATCTGGTACCGGGCGGGCCTAAGTCGCATGACTTGCTCCAACACGCTTTCTAAATTTTGAATATTCTTTTTCAATCGGCGGTCGCTTGTATCCGACCACCCACCATCAGTAGGCCGCATCCAACCTTTAGTAGCACCATTGTATTTTGCCATCAGACAGTCAGTTCCGTTATCTGTACTATACCTAAAGTATCAACACATCTTTAGTGATTTCTTTCGAGAGTAAATAACCTTGATATTGATCATAGAATCGCTGTAATCCAGTAAAGAAGTCAGTCGGTCCGGGTGGCCTCTGGCTTTGATAA
>NZ_JAMZEL010000037.1:0-1048 GCF_024158025.1 Runella salmonicolor | reverse complement strand
GTTCAGTGTTCGTTTGCAAAGCAATCCTACGTGTGTAGCGACGTCGACTTCGCAGACGATTAATACCGTTCCAGGCGCACCGACGCTGACAGGCGTGACATTGACGCAGCCCACTTGCGCGTTGCCGACGGGGACAGCGGTGGTCAACGCCGCGGGCTCGGGCACTTTGGAATATTCAAAAGATGGCATGAACTGGCAATTGAGCAATACATTTTCAATGTTGTCCCCTGCCAACTACACTTTCAGCGTTCGTTTGCAAAGCAATCCTACGTGCGTAGCAACGTCGACTTCGCAGACGATTAATGCGGTTCCCGGCGCACCGACGCTGACAGGCGTGACATTGACGCAGCCCACTTGCGCGTTGCCGACGGGCACAGCGGTGGTCAACGCCACAGGCTCGGGCACTTTGGAATATTCAAAAGATGGCATGAACTGGCAATTGAGCAATACATTTTCAATGTTGTCTCCTGCCAACTACACGTTCAGTGTTCGTTTGCAGAGCAATCCTACGTGTGTAGCAACGTCGACTTCGCAGACGATTAATACCGTACCAGGCGCACCGACGCTGACAGGCGTGACATTGACGCAGCCCACTTGCGCGTTGCCGACGGGGACAGCGGTGGTCAACGCCACGGGCTCGGGCACTTTGGAATATTCAAAAGATGGCATGAACTGGCAATTGAGCAATACATTTTCAATGTTGTCCCCTGCCAACTACACTTTCAGCGTTCGTTTGCAAAGCAATCCTACGTGCGTAGCGACGTCGACTTCGCAGACGATTAATACCGTTCCAGGCGCACCGACGCTGACAGGCGTGACATTGACGCAGCCCACTTGCGCGTTGCCGACGGGCACAGCGGTGGTCAACGCCACGGGCTCGGGCACTTTGGAATATTCAAAAGATGGCATGAACTGGCAATTGAGCAATACATTTTCAATGTTGTCTCCTGCCAACTACACTTTCAGCGTTCGTTTGCAAAGCAATCCTACGTGCGTAGCGACGTCTACCTCGCAGACGATTAATACCGTTCCAGGCGCACCGACGCTG
>NZ_JAMZEL010000036.1:0-1220 GCF_024158025.1 Runella salmonicolor | reverse complement strand
GTTCAGTACGTTGGGTAGTATGGTGACGGGCTTGACGCTGAACGCCGACGGCACGTATACTTACGTACCCGCGACGAACTTTGTGGGGACGGTGAGTCAGAAATACAAAGTGTGCGACAGCGGTAGTCCCGTAGCGTGCGACACGGCGACGTTGGTCATTACGGTGTTAGAGCCAGTGACGAACCCCCCGTTGGTAGTTATACCTCCTATAGTAACGGAGCAAGACAAGCCAGCGACCGTTTGTGGCACTATTGATGATCCAGACTTAGGTGATACTCACACCGTAACTATTTGTGGAACACCTACAAAGGGTAGCATCGGCACGCCAACGGTGGATAATTCAACTCATAAAATATGTTTGACTTTCACTCCAACGGTGGGTCAAACGGGTAATGACCAAGTATGTTTGATTGTTTGTGACCAAACGGGCAAGTGCGATACGGTCAATGTTCCCATAGTTATTACGCCAGCGTTACCACCAGTAGTTTCACCTCAACCCCCAGTGGTGGTAGTGACACCTATAGTAACTCCCCAAGATAGTACGACAACGACTTGTATGCCGATTTTAGATCCAAATGGCACGGGTACAAATACGTTTACAATATGTGGAGCGGCCAAAAATGGCACTGCCAATCCAGTAACCACCACAGGAGGACAACTTTGCGTGACCTATAAACCGAATGCGGGCTTTATTGGTAGAGATTCATTGTGTGTGATTGTATGTGATGGGTCAAATTTGTGTGATACAGTAATGATTCCCATCACGGTTTATCCACAAGTAGTTCCAGGTACGCAGCAGCCCCCAGTGGTAGTCTTGCCACCTATAGTTACAAAACCAGAAACCCCAATAACGATTTGTGGTCCTGTGAATGACCCTAATGTGGGTGATAGTCATACTGTGAGTTTATGTAATACCCCAACAAAAGGCACGGTAAGTGGAATAAGTGTAAACAACACGACGCATCAGTTGTGTTTGACTTACACACCAATGGCTGGGGAAACAGGAAACGATAAGCTATGTGTCACGGTTTGTGACCAAACGAATAAGTGTACGACGGTAGAAGTGCCAGTTACTATTTTACCACCAGTACCTAACGAGAAGCCGCTTGCGACGGACGACATCACGCAGACGCCGCAGGATAAGCCAGTGAGTGGCAATGTATTGCCGAACGATTTAGACCCCGAGGGAGGCGTATTGACGGTAAGTACCACGCCGACGA
>NZ_JAMZEL010000035.1:0-1250 GCF_024158025.1 Runella salmonicolor | reverse complement strand
AATTTAGGACGGAGGCGTTGTGCAGCGCCCCGAATCACGTACTCACGCAGGTCAGCATTGGTAATCGTTTCTTTGGAGTTTCCTTTTTCGGCCACCAAATGCTGCATGGCTTCGTTGAGATAAATGGTCATCAGCATCGCGGTTTCGATGGCCATTCCGAAGAGCGCAATAAAGCCGACGGCCACCGCTACGGAAAGATTTACGCCGTAAAAATACACCATGTACACCCCACCGATGAGGGCAAATGGCACGGTAATCATCGTGACAAGCGCCTCTTTCATAGAGTTATAGGTGAAATAGAGTACGAAAAAGATAATCACGAGCACAATCGGCAGGATGATTTTGAGGGTACGATTAGCCCGAAGTTGATTCTCCCATTGCCCGCTCCATTCAATAAAATAGCCCTTGGGTAGTTTTTGGACCGAAGCCTCCAATTTCTTCATTGCCTCTTCAACGGTGCTTCCTAAATCCCGGTCGCGGACGTTAAACAGGACGGTGCCTCTCAGCATGGCATTTTCAGAATTAATCATGGGTGGGCCTTCCGAAATCTTTACTTCGGCGACGGATTCCAGCGGAATTGGGCCATAACCTGCCGTCTGTACCTGCATTCGTTTGAGGGCCTGAATGTTGTTTCTGAAATCCTGCGCAAAACGGGCATTGACCGTAAACCGCTGTCGCCCTTCAACGGTGGTGGTGAGAATCATACCGCCCAATGCACTTTCTACAATCATGTTTACGTCATCCACACTCAGGCCGTAGCGGCCAATCTCTTCCTTCTTTACCACTACGTCGATGTATTTTCCGCCCGTAATTGGCTCTACGTACAAATCTTTGATTCCTTCTATTCCTTCCAGTTGTTTTTTGAGCATCTGCGAAACCCCGTTGATGGAGTCCAGACTTTGGCCGTAAACTTTCAAGCCGACGTCGGTACGAATGCCCGTAGAAAGCATATTGATGCGGTTGATGATGGGTTGCGTCCAGCCGTTGGTTACGCCCGGAATTTGGAGTTTGGCATTCAGCTCGTTGATAATGTCGTCTTTGGTTTTCCCTTCCCGCCATTCATTTTTGGGTTTGAGAAGCACAATCGTTTCCAACATACTGATGGGTGAATTGTCGGTAGCGGTATTGGCCCGACCCGCTTTTCCCATCACATGGCTTACTTCGGGAACGGTTTTTATTAATTTATCCTGAATTTGTAACAAACGTTTTACTTCCGAATTGGACACGTCGGGCAGCGTGACGGGCATGAA
>NZ_JAMZEL010000034.1:0-1433 GCF_024158025.1 Runella salmonicolor | reverse complement strand
ACCTAAAGTATCAACACATCTTTAGTGATTTCTTTCGAGAGTAAATAACCTTGATATTGATCATAGAATCGCTGTAATCCAGTAAAGAAGTCAGTCGGTCCGGGTGGCCTCTGGCTTTGATAACCACTCCAACCTGCCAATCGGGCAATAATCCAAGCGCCAAATGCCAAACTATGAGTCGGATAAGGATTTTTCTGTTTTTGGGTTTTGCCTTCTAGTGTCGAATTGAGATGAGTAAGAAAAATTTGTTCATCCGCCTGAAAAGCGGCCGCCAGGCTTTGTTGGGTAGTACCATCACGAGCTCGCAGGAGTTGGAGTACTTTGACCGCTCCCATCAAGGCAACAATCATTAATTTTCGCAATTTTTCATACTCTGCCAATTGGCTGGACTCAAAACGTAAACATTTGGTTTTCAAAACTCTGAATAACTGTTCTACATTCCAACGTTGTTTGTAGAAGTCTACTGCCTGCAAGGCATCTGCCGGGGATTGGACAGGATGAGAAGTCATTAATACCCAACTGACAGGCTTTTGATCATTGACCACTGTTTCAGCTAACTCACTGACATATACCACCCCACTGCTCCAAGTGGGAGGAACTTGTTTTTTTGTTCTGACTTCCGATTTTTTCATCACTACCTCTCCATAGCGCAGCTGCAACCGAGCCCGGTGGGCGGAGCGTTCATCCGTAGCGGGTAAATCCACTTCAAACTCGTGTTCAACAGGCCAACCTATGACTTTTTCATATAATTTCTCGCCATCAATCAAAGGACGATTGATGCGGCTGCGAATCACATAATCAACTCCTAAATCAGACTTTAAACCTACCAACACGGCATAAATATCAGACTCACGATCGGCCACTACTGTCTTAGAGGCACTCAGGGGTAAGTTGCCTAAAGCGGTTTCGATGCTGCTGCGCCACCGATAGGCTTCCTTATCTTCAAAAAATTCTTTGCTGCGAGCCGCCTTTCGTTGCCCATAAGTCAACCCATCGGCCTCTTGGGAGCGTACTCTAAATTCTAAAGCTGATATTCCATGGCAGGCACCTGTATGCGAGTCTAAGGTCAAGACCGGATGAAGATAAAATCCCTGCACAATCCCCTTGTCTACTTTACCCAATCCTTCTATATTGCGCTGTAAACTGAAAGCCATTTGACTACTGTCTTCTAACAATAATAAATGGCTTGAAGTGTTGGCATCCGCTTGACATTGAGCGTATAACATTGTTTCCAATGATTCAAACTCCACGCGTGGATTGCTTAGAAAACGCCCAAATTGTATCTCTTCTTTACGAGAACTTGAGAGTCTTCGCAAGGAAAGAGTTTGGCGCTTTTTTACACGTTCCACTAAATTCATCAATACTTTTGTCAGACGTTTATCGGGTAAGTTCATTCCCCTAAGATAATCAATACTTGTGTATATACTTTAGGT
>NZ_JAMZEL010000033.1:0-1595 GCF_024158025.1 Runella salmonicolor | reverse complement strand
AAAGGTCTTAATTCTATCTCAATTATCCAAATTTTATTTTAAAAAACTTTTGCTTTCAAAATTTTATTCGGACTAACTCCCCCGCACTCTCCGTTTGGGAGTGCAAAAGTACTGATAATTGTAACAAACACAAAAAAAACTTAAATAAATGTGTTTTTATAAACCATCGTATTACATTAAAATACACCTACAGTACTGTTTATCAGAAAATTATAGTGACAAAATAATTTCTTAAATAATTGGGATTTAAATGCAAAATTTCAAAAATCAGTGCCTTATTCCATCCATAACGAGTAAATATATTTTAATAGAAAACACAAATGTTTCTCCTCAAAGCTGCTCATACCCCTATTTTTCTTTATTCTTAAATAATTAATACCAGCCCCTTCAACTCCTAACTTGGAAAAACAAATGTTTTACACTTCAGCCGACGTTACAAAATTTCAAATCTTTGATGTTACAAAAGCTGAAAAGCCTCGCTGTTTTTTACACTTGCTCCCTTAACAGCAGAATTGGTTAATTACTTTTTAGATATTCTTAAAATAACGGCACCCAATTAGATTTATATTAGGCTCCGTATCTAGAGGTGGTTCTTAAATTTTGTTATACAGCATGTTAGCTTTTTCTAAAGGCATCCAAGCTCTTCTAAGCCCATATACCCTTCTAACTCATAGAATATCTTTCGCTGACGAAGATGTTTTATAAATACTCAACTCGGACGTACATTTGCCTATATAAAATCCAATACCCTAAGGGAATTAGACTTTATATTAACACGATAACTGTTTACGATAACCAGGGGAATAATTTCACGACTAAAGTCCAGTTCTCGATTCAGTTACAGAAACATCATACAAACATTCATTTCGAAAATATTATAGTAGCACTTACTGCGCTCATTTTGTTGTCATTAGCGACATCTTGCTGGGCTGTCTATTGGGAATAATGGGAAAAGGCTTATTTCGTCAATTGACTGCGGCGACCTCCCTCAGACGAAGAATCGAGGTTTCGTGGGAATAACAAATCCCATTTTTTACATGAAACCTTTAATAAAGGTCCTTAAAACTACTTTGAAAATCTCGGTACTGGAGTAACAACACTGGCCCGATTACACACTAGAATTGACCAAACGAGTTTGTTTTATTCAGATTCGTATCCACCAATCTCCTAAAAAAGCACGCAGCGGCGTAATTTACAATTCATTTGTCATTTCGTGTATCTTCCCTACCACTATCACAGGCCTGTAAACTCCTTTACTAGTCATGATATCAATCCTTAATATGTGGAAAAACCTTGTGTCCATGAGCAAGAAAGTTTTGGACTATAATTGGCAAAATCGGAGCACCAACGTGAGAGGCTTTTGGACAATAGATTTGCATAATCAGTATCGGCAATTGAAGCGTTTTTTTCTTCTAAACGCATATTAAAGCATCTGGCTTCATTGTCAACAGAAATCAAAACGAAGTTTTAAAGGATCAAAACCAAAAGTTGTGGAGTAACTTAGATTAAGCATATATCTGAGTTAGCCGATACAGGAAGAATTCTACGTTTCTTACCCCTCTGAACTGACTTCTGAACGCTTTGATTTTGGCGTT
>NZ_JAMZEL010000032.1:0-1683 GCF_024158025.1 Runella salmonicolor | reverse complement strand
TAGGCTTTCCTTGGAAATTACTTGGGACTTTGTTTTTCTTTAAAAACCCCAGCTAACTATTGCTGGGGTTTTTAACTTTTGATTAACTTACCACAGAATAATACAACATTTACAAATTTTTCATCTATCTACCTCGAAGAGGGTGAATTTTAAGCATAGTTTTCTCACCTTACTCGCCGTAAGTTATTTTTTGATGATAAAATTGGTATTTTTAGGCTGCTTGCCGAAGCCCTTTTTGGGCTTTTTCTCGCCTCGATGCTATCTTAACAGCGTTGGCTGTATGAATGCCAAAAAAGAGCCAGACGCGTTCGGTAGCAGGGTTTTGAGCCTTAATTTTGTGAAGTAGATAATGCTCCTTTTCTGTTCCAAAACTTCCCTCAAGGCTTGTGCTTCGTTGTTTGTTGAGTAGCTCTTTTATCTTTTTGGTAGGTTTGTCATCTTTACCTGCTCCTTTGCGGACAAAGTTTGTCTGAATGTCATTTTGAGTACAAAATCGCCTATTTTCATTGGTAGCATAAATCTTATCGGTCGATAAATGAGTACATTCTCCAAAGTTATTTTTATGTTTCAAGACGCTTATTTTCAATCTCTTGCACTCATTAAATGCTTCATAGCTAGCATGTTCTATAAGATTGATACCTCCCACCTGCACTTTATGAACTTTTATGCCAAACTCGACTGGTTTATTTTCTTTTCCTCTGACAATAGGGCGAATATAGGGTTTATGTAAGCTTACAATCCGATGCTTGATCTTTGACTTGGGGTGATTAAAATAATGATTTTGCTGCTGATAGACTTGCTTGATAGTTTTAAAAACAGAAGCCTCTTTGTGGGACAGTCCCTCGGCTTTAGTTTGGTTAAGAATCGATTGAAATTCATTAATTCCTTTCGATAATAGATGAAGGTATGCTCGTTTTCTGGCTTGAGTTTTTCGGTGTGTTTTCTTTCTGAGTTTACAATACACCAAATGTTTCTTTTTTTGCTCTTGGAACTTGGAACGTGGTTCTTTCAACTTGTGAGCCCTACAAAATTGAGGGATTTTTTTGTTCCATAACCATTCACAGCATTCCCAAAGAATCTTCGCATCGGTTGGAAAACGAATATATACTTCATAGCATGTCGCATCGGCCAACATCACATTTTTCTCAGGCAACTCCTCTTTCCAGTTTTTAATCATTTTTGACTGAAAAACCTCAAAATCAACATGTTGACTAAGATAATTCCTCACCTTTGATACAAATGAATTATCCTTAATAAATTCATTATCAGTTAGTAATACACCACAAAACATTTGCATCGACCAGTCCGTATTGAACCGTTCTAACAATTTTTCATCACTCAATTTGGTGTAATGTTTCAAAAACATCAACCCAAAATAGCCTTGAGCAGGAAGCCATGATGGCGCACCTGCCATCGTTTTTTTCTTAGGAAGTAGCTCAATCAGTGATGACCAGTTGATGGTTTGATAAATCGAACCTAAATTAGTTGAATTCTTGAATAAATACAATTTATTGAAAATTGGAGAATCCAAGTCAAATAACGTATATTGCATCTGTATTTTAGGTTTGTTAGCACAACTAAAATACGAAAATCCCCGAATTATGCCAAATACGCGCATATTCGGGGATTATTTTTTGATGCAAAGTACTGATAATTAATATCTTAACCCTTTAAAGGGAAGCC
>NZ_JAMZEL010000031.1:0-3404 GCF_024158025.1 Runella salmonicolor | reverse complement strand
TTATCTCAACGAAGCCATGCAGCATTTGGTGGCCGAAAAAGGAAACTCCAAAGAAACGATTACCAATGCTGACCTGCGTGAGTACGTGATTCGGGGCGCTGCACAACGCCTCCGTCCTAAATTGATGACCGTCTCGGTGTCGCTTTTTGGGTTGATTCCCATTTTGTGGGCCACGGGTGTAGGTTCAGATGTGATGCTGCCGATTACGATTCCGCTGATTGGCGGGACTATTTCGTCCACTATTTACGTGCTGCTGGTGACGCCGGTCATTTTTGAAATGACCAAAGAATGGGAACTCAAACGCAATGGCAAAATTGAAATTTACGATGTCAAAGAATAAGATATTGTGGGGTTTGTTGATTGTTTGGTCAACAACCACTCAGGCGCAATCGGTGCTATCGTTGGAAACAATATTACAACACATTGAGGCTTCTCACCCCAATTTACAGCAACTCGATGCCAAAGTAAAAGAACTGGATGCTTACGCTGAAGGCGCCCGAAACTGGGAAGCCCCCAAGTTTGGGGCGGGCTTTTTCATGACGCCCTATAATTATATGATGTGGAGTCGAAAGGGCGCGCTTTACCACGAAGGAATGAGTCAGGGCATGGGTTCTTTTATGGTGCAGGGCGAGCAGATGATTCCTAACCGTAAAATGCTCGACGCCGAAGAACGCTACATGAAATCCATGTCGGGCATGGAAACGGCCCAAAAAGGCATGGTGCGCAATATGCTGTTTGCCGAAGCCAAAACGGCCTATTACAAATGGCAGGTGCTTGAAAAGAAAAAAAACGTGTTGAGCGAGAGCCAATCCTTGCTCAGTTACATGATTCAATCGGCCGAGATTCGCTACAAATTCAATCAAGAAAAGTTGAGCAGTATTTACAAAGCCCAAGCCGCCCTGAGCGATTTGAACCGCATGAAACTGATGCTCGACGGAGATATTCGTCAGCAAAAAGTAATGCTCAATACGCTGATGCTTAAAGAGAGAACCTTTGATTTTCGAATTGATACGCTCACGACGACCTCCTCATTCACCAATGGTTTGATGGCGCTGGATACTGGTATGATTGGCAACCGAAGTGATTTACGGATGATTGAACAAAGCCTGTTGATCTCCCGCAACAAAAAGGAAATAGAACTGCAAAAGCTCAAACCCATGTACGGCGTTCAGTACGGACACATGTTTGCGTTTGGCAATCAATGGCAATTTACCCTGATGGGCATGGTGACGATTCCGTTTGCGAAATGGTCGAGCCGACAGATTAAAGCCAACCTTAAAGGACTTGATTATCAACGCCAAACGTATGCGAAACAACGCGAAGGACTGACTAATCAAATTTTAGGAAACTTGGCCGACCGTTGGGTAATGATGGAGACCTTTCAGGCCCAAATCGACCAATACGAAAAAGAGCAGATTCCTGTTTTGCGCAAGCGCTATCAAAGCACACTACTGGCGTATGAACAAAATACCGACGAGTTGTTTATGGTGTTGGATGCTTGGATGGAGCTTAAAATGGCTCGAATGAACCAGCTGGATTTAGTGCAACAATTACTGCAAGCCCACGTAGAATATGAAAAAGAACTGGAAAAAAGGTAAGCTATTCCCTTGGCTTATCGTGGCGCTGCTCGGTGGGCTAACGGGTTGTGACTTTGTAGGCCAATACTTCAAAAAAGAAGTCACCCAGCCCCAAGAGGCCTATGCGTGCCCCATGAAATGCGAAGGCAATAAAACATACAACGCCCCCGGCTCATGTCCCGTCTGTGGCATGGATTTGGTCAAAGTGACTTCTCATTCATCGCACGCCGATACGGCCGTGGTAATGATGGGCCAACGACGAAAAACGGGCAAAAAGTACTATTGCACCATGAAATGCGAAGGTGAAAAAACCTACGATGCCCCTGGACAATGCCCAGTGTGCGGGATGGATTTGGTGGAAAAAAAAGAGACCACCGCTGACGAACAACTTTCCGCCGACGATAGTTTGGCGATATTGGTCAAACCTACTTATGAGTACGTATTAAGCGGTGTCAAGACCGTTCAGCCCCAACGACGCTCGCAGCAGTTGGTAGTCAATGCCTTTGGTTTTTTATCCTATGATGCTCAGGCACTGAGCAGTATTGCCACGCGATTTGGCGGTAGAATTGAGCGTTTGTACGTCCGTTACCCTTTTCAAACGATACGCAAAGGCCAAAAAATCATGGATATTTACAGCCCTGACCTCGTTACAGCGCAACAAAATTTGATTTTTCTTCTCCAAAATGACGCCGAAAATCAAACGCTTATTGATAATGCTCGTCAGCGCCTTCTCCTTTTGGGATTAACTTCCGACCAACTCAAATCAGTAGAGCAAAGCAAAAAACCAATCATGCAACTCAGCATTTATAGTCCTTACAGCGGCATCATCGTTGAACGCAGCGCAGGGGAGATACCTATGCCTTCTGGTGGAAGCAACCGCATGAATGAAGGCATGGGGGGGAGTAAGTCTGCCGCCCAGATTGCACCGCCACCCAGCACTACAAAAGGCGAATTGACATTAAAAGAAGGAATGTACGTGCAAAAAGGACAGCGGTTGTTTGAGGTTCAAAATACCCATTCGGTATGGGCAATGCTAGAGTTTTATCCGACGGATGTTCCCAAGGTTAAGGTGGGGCAATCGGTCATGCTAGAACTTGAGGGGGATTCAGAGAACCAATTTTTTGGTAAAATCAACTACCTCGAACCCCTGATTACGACCAACAACCGAAATCCAAGGGCGCGGGTGTATGTGCCAAATCCAAGTGGGAAGCTAAAAATTGGTTCATTGGTCAAAGCATCAATCAATGCGGGAACTCAAAACGCGCTATGGGTCCCTTCTTCGGCGCTTCTCGATATGGGTCGCGAAAAGATGGCGTTTGTGAGAAAAGCAGGCGTTTTTCGTTCTCGAACCGTCCAAACAGGATTGCAGGAAGGAAACTGGGTGGAGGTGTTGTCGGGTCTTACGAGCGAGGAAACCTTCGCCGAAAATGCCCAATTCCTGATGGACAGCGAAAGTTTTGTCAAATCAAATGAACTATCAAGAAGATGAAAAGAAGGGCATTTATACATACAGTCAGTTGGGCAAGTCTAACGGTAGTGTGGGAAGCTTGCACGTCCAAAAACGGCGAGCAGGTGCCAGATAATGTATTTTACACCTGTTCGATGGACCCACAGGTGATGGAAAAAAAGCCCGGCACCTGCCCCATCTGCAAAATGGCGTTGACCAAAATTGTGGTAGACCCCAACATGAAAAATGCGGGGCTGAAATTGAGCGACCAACAAAAGCAATTGGCCAATATTCAGATCGAAACGGTTGCGCTGCGTCCCTTGGGGGAAGAGGTCACGCTGGCCGCCATCCTGACCGAAAACAAAGATAAACTCGCTACC
>NZ_JAMZEL010000030.1:0-2962 GCF_024158025.1 Runella salmonicolor | reverse complement strand
CCACGAAGACTACTTTGTAGTAGTTTTTAAGTTATTTGACATATTGGAATGGAGAATTAATTAAGCAATTAGAAGCAACTAAGGGCGCATGGGGGATGCCTAAGGCTCTCAGCGGCGAAGAAGGACGCGATAAGCTGCGAAAATGGCAGGGGAGTGGCACATACATGTTGATCCTGCTGTGTCCGAATGGGGCAACCCAACGACTTGAAGAGTCGTTATCCCTACGGGGAGGCAAACGGGGGGAACTGAAACATCTAAGTACCCCTAGGAAGAGAAAACAACAGTGATACCGTAAGTAGTGGCGAGCGAACACGGCATAGCCCAAACCTAATCAGTTACGGCTGAATAGGGGTTATAGGACTGCTTATTAGGCGATAATGGGAATTGAATGACTTGGGAAAGTCAGCCATAGAAGGTGAGAGCCCTGTAAATGTAAAAATTATCAACGTAGCAGTATCCTGAGTAGGTGGGGACAGGAGGAATCCCCTCTGAATTCGGCGGCACCATCCGCCAAGGCTAAATACGACTGAGAGACCGATAGTGAACGAGTACCGTGAGGGAAAGGTGAAAAGTACCGGGAGTACCGGGGTGAAATAGAACCTGAAACCATGCGCTTACAAGCGGGCGGAGCCCTATGGGGTGACGCCGTGCCTTTTGCATAATGAGCCTACGAGTTGTTGTTGCTGGCAAGGTTAAGCATTTAAGATGCGCAGCCGAAGCGAAAGCGAGTCTGAACAGGGCGCTTAGTCAGTAATAGCAGACGCGAAACTTGGTGATCTACCCGTGGTCAGGTTGAAGTGTGGGTAACACTACATGGAGGACCGAACCAGTAAACGTTGAAAAGTTTTTGGATGAACTGCGGGTAGGGGTGAAAGGCCAATCAAACTGAGAAATAGCTCGTACTCCCCGAAATGTTTTTAGGAACAGCGTTGTGGCGAGTCAGTGTCAGGTAGAGCTACCGATAGGATGCGGGGGAGTCAAATCCTACCAAATTCTGACGAACTCCGAATGGGCACTGATATACACAGCAGTGAGGGCCGGGGTGCTAAGGTCACGGTCCGAGAGGGGAACAACCCAGAGCAACCGCTAAGGTCCCAAAGTATATACTAAGTTGAACAAAGGAAGTCCGACTGCCGAGACAGCCAGGATGTTAGCTTGGAAGCAGCTATACATTTAAAGAGTGCGTAACAGCTCACTGGTCGAGCGGGGCGGGCGTCGATAATAAACGGGCATCAAGTATATCACCGAAGCGATGCGATAGTAATATCGGTAGGGGAGCATTCCAACATCAGTGAAGCTGTAGCGTGAGCTATGGTGGAGAGGTTGGAAAAGCAAATGTAGGCATAAGTAACGATAATGTATGTGAGAACCATACACACCGTAAAGCTAAGGATTCCTCAGCTATGTCAATCAACTGAGGGTTAGTCGGGGCCTAAGGGGAAGGCGAAGGCCGCACCTGACGGACAGCAGGTTAATATTCCTGCACCTGATGCAAGTGTGAAGCGCACGGGGTAGAGGAGGGTGTACGAAGTGACGGAAGTCTTCGTTGAGCAGAGTCTACGGACGAAGCGAACATCTGAACTGGCCTCCAAGAAAAACCGCTGAAACATCAGCTTGCATGAGCCCGTACCGTAAACCGACACAGGTAGCTGGGTAGAATATACCAAGGTGCTCAAGTGAATCACGGTTAAGGAACTCGGCAAATTAGTCCTGTAACTTCGGGAAAAGGGACACTCTGGCGTGAGCTAGAGTCGCAGAGAAATGGCCCAGGCGACTGTTTAACAAAAACACAGGGCAACGCAAAGTGGAGACACGACGTATGTTGCCTGACACCTGCCCGGTGCTGGAAGGTTAAGAGGGGAAGTCATCGCAAGAGAAGCTTTGAATCGAAGCCCCAGTAAACGGCGGCCGTAACTATAACGGTCCTAAGGTAGCGAAATTCCTTGTCGGGTAAGTTCCGACCTGCACGAATGGTGTAACGATCTGGGCACTGTCTCAACCGTGAGCTTGGTGAAATTGTAGTAGCGGTGAAGATGCCGCTTACCCGTCACGGGACGGAAAGACCCCGTGCACCTTTACTACAACTTTGCGTTGAACATGGGATATGAATGTGTAGGATAGGTGGGAGGCTGTGAGCCGGGTTCGTCAGGATTCGGGGAGCCAACGTTGAAATACCACCCTTTTGTATTCTGTGTTCTAATTCTGAATGGAAGACCGCGCATGGTGGGTAGTTTGACTGGGGTGGTCGCCTCCAAAAGAGTAACGGAGGCTTCCAAAGGTTGGCTCAGCACGCTTGGTAACCGTGCGGGGAGTGCAAAAGCACAAGCCAGCTTGACTGTGAGACCGACGGGTCGATCAGGTGGGAAACCAGGGTTTAGTGATCCGGTGGTTGCGCATGGGTGTGCCATCGCTCAAAGGATAAAAGGTACGCCGGGGATAACAGGCTGATCATCCCCAAGAGCTCACATCGACGGGATGGTTTGGCACCTCGATGTCGGCTCGTCACATCCTGGGGCTGGAGAAGGTCCCAAGGGTTCGGCTGTTCGCCGATTAAAGTGGCACGCGAGCTGGGTTCAGAACGTCGTGAGACAGTTCGGTCCCTATCTGTGATGGGCGTAGGAAATTTGACGGGGGCTGACCTTAGTACGAGAGGACCGGGTTGGACTCACCGCTGGTGAATCGGTTGTTACGCCAGTAGCACGGCCGAGTAGCTACGTGGGCAACGGATAAGCGCTGAAAGCATCTAAGTGCGAAACCGGCCTGAAGATGAGATTTCCACATAAGGGACGTTATAGACTATGACGTTGATAGGCTGCAAGTGTAAAGGTGGTGACATCAAAGCTGAGCAGTACTAATTGCCCAATAGCTTCTAAGTAAACTGCTTAATTAATTCCATTCCAATGTCAATAATTTAGGGCCTACTAGTTACTAGTTAGTCAATGATTTAACAGTGCGGGAGTTT
>NZ_JAMZEL010000003.1:300710-535913 GCF_024158025.1 Runella salmonicolor | reverse complement strand
GAGTAATTCGTAGTAGGATACGATAAAATCAGGTAAGAGGTACTCTAATAAAGGCAGAAAACTTTCCAAAACAGATAGGGTTGATTAAAACACAAACCTAAAAAAATCCAACGCTCTCCACAAATTTTGGGTTTGATCCTTCATTTCTATAATCATTCCATAACAAAAAACCCTCAAAACAGCGTGTTTTGAGGGTTTTTTTAGCTTTTTGTGATCCCGCTGGGATTCGAACCCAGGACCCATACATTAAAAGTGTATTGCTCTACCAGCTGAGCTACAGAATCATTTTTTTTACAATTCGGTGGTTGTTTCCGTGAATTGTGGTGCAAAAGTAGACGAAACATAGATACGACGCAAGCCCTCAACTAAAAAAAAAATAAAGAAAAAATGGAAGTTAACCTATATCAGCGAATTACGACCAAAAAAAAACTTTATTTTTTTTTTATCACTATTGTACTGCGTTAGAAATCGGTCTAAAACTGCTTATTTTGAAAGATGAATCTTTCAAACAATTGTTATTTCTCACAGAGATAGTTTTAAAACACCACCAAATTCCATGAAACTTTTTCGTTTTGGCACTTTTGAACAGGAAAAACCGGGCGTAATTCTCCCCAATGGGCGTAAAATTGACGTTTCAGCCTTCGGTCAGGATTACAACGAAGCTTTTTTTGCAAGCAACGGTATTCATCGTTTGGCAGAATGGCTGACTGCAAATGCAGACACCTGTCCAGAAGTATCCGACACCCTTCGGCTCGGTTCCTGCGTAGCGCGTCCTTCCAAAATCGTGTGCATCGGGCTGAACTACGCCAAACATGCCGCCGAATCAGGCGCTCAGGTGCCCCCAGAGCCTGTTATTTTCTTTAAATCTACCACGGCGCTCTGCGGTCCTTTTGACAATGTCGTCATTCCCCGAAACTCCGTCAAGACCGACTGGGAAGTAGAACTGGCCTTTGTGATTGGCAAAAAAGCCAGCTACGTCGATGAGGCCGAGGCCATGGATTACGTGGCGGGTTATATTTTACACAATGATTATTCTGAACGTGAGTTTCAACTTGAGCGCAGCGGTCAGTGGGTAAAAGGCAAAAGCAACGACACATTTGCGCCTATGGGACCGTTTATGGCAACCAAGGACGAAATTGCCGACCCGCATAAATTACGCCTTTGGCTGAAAGTAAACGGCGAAATGTTGCAGGATTCCAACACCGACGACATGGTATTTAAAATCCCTAAACTTGTTAGCTACCTCAGCCAATTTATGACCCTTCTGCCCGGTGATGTGATTTCTACAGGTACTCCGTTTGGGGTGGGTCTTGGTTTCAAACCTCCTCGCTACCTCAAGTCAGGCGACGTGGTAGAACTGGGCATCGACCACCTCGGCACCCAGCGTCAGGTGGCGGTGGCATACCAATAAAATAGCCTTCAAGACACACCAAACATTTTGGCGGTTAGGGCCCGACTCTAACCGCCCTTCATTCTTTATTACTTACATCTTTTCAAATGCTACAAATGCGTCTGTTTCTGTGGTTTTTACTGTGTGGGGTAACGGTTTTTGCCCAAAAGAAAAATGAATCCTACCAATACCACATTCGGGAAGCAGATGCTCCTCTCAAAATCGACGGTCTGGAAAATGATGCCGCTTGGCAAACTACCGAAACCGCCAAAGATTTCTTTATGATTACGCCGATGGACACCAGCCTGTCGCGCGCCAAAACGGAGGTTAAGATGTGTTATGATAAAAACAACCTCTACATCATTGCCATCAATTATAAGCCTGTAAAGGGTTCCCTTGTGGTAGAATCCCTGAAAAGAGACTTCAATTTTGGCAACAATGACAATTTTTTTATCGTTCTGGATACGTTTGAGGACTTAACCAACGGCTTTTCGTTTGGAGCCAGTGCCGCAGGCGCTTATTGGGACGGACAAGAGGCCGACGGGACATTCATCAACCTTAATTGGGACAATAAATGGCACGGAGCTACTAAAAACTACGATGACCGCTGGGTATGGGAAGCCGCCATTCCTTTTAAAAGCATCCGCTACCGGCCAGAACAAACCCGCTGGGGCATCAATTTTAGTCGTCTTGAACTAACCATCAACGAAAAATCGGCGTGGGCACCCGTTCCGCGTCAATTTCAATCGGCCAATTTGGGCTATGCTGGCGTATTGGTGTGGGACAAGCCGCTGCCTCCTGCGGGAAAAAACATTTCGTTGATTCCCTACGCACTCACGAATGTATCGAAAGACCACGTTAAGAAGACTCCTGCCGACTGGAAGCCCGCCATTGGAGGAGATGCTAAAATTGCCTTAAATTCATCCCTTAACCTCGATTTGACCGTCAATCCAGACTTTTCGCAGGTGGAAGTGGATGTTCAACAAACCAATTTAGACCGTTTTGAACTATTTTTTCCCGAACGACGACAGTTCTTTTTAGAAAATGCCGACTTGTTTGCCAGTTTTGGCTTTTCGACCCTGCGCCCCTTCTTCTCGCGACGTATCGGGTTGGGCGTTCCGATTTTATTCGGGGCAAGGCTCAGCGGTAAATTGGATAAAAACTGGCGTATCGGCGTTTTGGATACCCAAACCCGTGAGCAGGGGGATTTGCCCGCCCAGAACTTTGCCGTCGTAGCCTTGCAACGCAAAGTATTTGCCCGTTCCAACGTCGGCATCTTGATGGTCAACAAAGAATCATTGGGCTATGATGAGCAAATCCATAAAACAACGGGAAAATATAACCGAAACATAGGCGCCGAATTCAACTTGGCCTCCGCCAATAATATCTGGACGGGCAAAGCCACCGTGCTCAAGTCGTTCAGTCCACACTTATCGGGCAACGATGTGGCCATTTCGAGCCTGCTCAACTTCAACAAAGCAAATCTCTTTTGGCAATGGCGATATGAATACGTCGGCGAGAACTACAACGCCGAAGTAGGCTATGTGCCCAACGCCGCCCGGCGCGGGTATCAAATGGCCGTACCCAACGTCGGATATTTATTTTTTGTCAATTCACAAAGCCTCATCAGCCACGGGCCGCTGCTCCAAACGACCCTGTTTTGGAACAAATCAAGTAAGTTGACCGACAATGAAACGACGCTGACCTACACCTTTAATTTTCGAAATCGGGCTACTGGTGTCGTCGGTGTCGCTTCCAATTACGTACAGCTATTGGCTCCCTTTGACCCCACAAATACGGGCCGTGAGAAGTTAGCAGCTGGGACAAATCACAATTGGAAATCGGCAGGAATGGATTTCACCTCTAGCCCCCGCGCACGCTTGACCTACGCTTTCAGCGCCCGCTACGGTGGCTTTTTTGCCAACGGAACCCGCCTAAATTTAAAAACAACCCTCGGGTATCGTTTTCAACCTTACGTAGCCACCAAATTTTCGGTAGATTATAACAAAATTCAGGTTCCTTACCTGAAAACCCCCGTTGAGTTGTGGCTCGTAGGCCCTAGGGTAGACATTACATTTACCAACAGTCTGTTCTGGACTACTTTTGTGCAGTACAACAGCCAAGCAAAAAACATTAACCTAAATACCCGCCTTCAATGGCGCTATCAGCCTGCTTCTGACCTGTTTATCGTATACACTGATAATTATTTACCCGAAAACCTAATGGTCAAGAACCGCGCCATTGTCTTAAAATTGACGTATTGGTGGAATGTATAAAAATTGATTTTCAATGACCGCTAGTCATTAAAATAGATATGAGTATTAAAGTAATTGCGTTTGACGCCGACGATACCCTTTGGGTCAATGAGCCTTTTTTTCAGGAAACTGAGCGTAAATTTTGCGGTTTGCTCGAAGATTACCTCCCCCACCACAGTATATCGGCGGAGTTGTACCAGACCCAAGTCCAAAATATTTCGCTGTACGGCTACGGTGTAAAGAGCTTTATTTTGAGTATGGTCGAAACGGCCCTGCGCATTTCCGAAAACACCCTCGGCGTACCTGTCATCGAAAAAATCATTGCGTTGGGCAAAGAAATGCTCGAAAAACCCATTGAGTTACTGGATGATGTCGAACACGTCCTGCAATCACTTTCGGGACATTACAGGTTGGTGGTAGCGACCAAGGGGGATTTGCTCGACCAAGAACGAAAACTGCGTAAATCGGGCTTAGAGCATTATTTTCACCACATCGAAATTATGAGCGAAAAGAAGGAAGCCGACTACCAAAAGCTCATCAAACACCTTGACATTGAGGCTGATGAATTTTTGATGATTGGCAATTCGCTCAAATCAGATGTCTTACCCGTATTGGCCATTGGCGGGCACGGTTTTCACATTCCATTCCATACCACTTGGGCATACGAACACATCGAGCACCGAGTAGAGCACCCAAATTTTCGTGATTTTGCGACAATTAGTGAAGTACTTGTGCATTTAAGGCCCGATTCACAAGCCTGAGCAGATTCGTTTTTTGACAACAGATTTTTCCTACCCGAATCTGTTTATATAGGTATTCGGGCAGGATGATGTTTTTTTCTTGATTTATTCTTCCAACCGATAAAAACGCGTGGCGTTTTCTCCAAAAACCTTGGCCTGGTCGCTGGTCGAGAAACCAACGTTTATCATGTAGTCACGGACTAGCCCGATAACTTGCTCATATTCAGCCGCTACAAGGCACACCGGCCAATCAGAGCCAAACATCAGTCGGTCAGGTCCAAATGCTTCAAATACGACGTCGAGATAGGGATAAAAATCTTTTTTCGTCCAGTTTTTCCAATCGGCTTCGGTCACCATTCCCGACACTTTACAATGAACCTGCGGTTGCGCCGCCAATTGCCGCATATAATTGGACCATGTGTTTAATTTACCATCTTTGATGTACGGCTTTGCAATGTGGTCAACCACAAAATTTACCTGAGGCAGCTCCCGCACCAAGTGCAGCGCGGCTTTGAGCTGGGTAGGATAAATCAGAATATCATACGTAAAATCAAAAGCGGTTAATTGTCGAATGCCTTTGATGATTTCGGGGCGAGCCAGAAAATCGTCAGGTTCGGCCTGCGCCACGTGACGAAACCCTTTCAGGAGTTCGTATTGTGAATAGTATTCGAGCTTTTCGTAGAGATTGGAAGCTCGCAAATCCACCCATCCCACCACGCCTTTGACGAAGCTGGAATATTTTTCGGCCAAAGCCAGCAAAAAGAGCGTTTCTGCTTCCGATTGGTCAGCCTGCACGGCTACGCAACCGTCAACGCCGTTGGCTTGCAAAACGGGCCATAAATCTTCAGGTAAAAAATTGCGCTGAATACGCTTCATTTCGTCATTAATCCACGCATCGCGTACCGCGTCAAAAATCCAAAAATGTTGGTGAGAATCGATGGTCATTTGTGAACCGAAAAATAGTAAACTGAAAAAAGATAAACCGCAAAATAGTAAACAGAAAAATGATAGACTGAAAAAGTATACCAAAAAAAAGTAAACCGAAAAAGATAGACTGAAATAGTAAACTGAAAAAAGATAAACCGCAAAATAGTAAACAGAAAAATGATAGACTGAAAAAGTATACCAAAAAAAAGTAAACCGAAAAAGATAGACTGAAATAGTAAACTAAAAAATGATAGACCGAAAAAGTAAATGGAATGCAGGGAAGGCTATTTTAATACTTCCATTGTGGTAAGTTCGGGGCCGCCGCCTCGGTTGCCCGAACCTGCCGCCACGTACACTTTCTTTTTGTAGACCGTGGCCCCTGTCCCGTGACGCCCCTTGTTGAGGTTGGGCAGTTTTTCCCACTTCATTTGTTTGGTATCAAAGGCTTCCACTTCGGCGTGGGCTTCCACTTGCGCGGCGCTTTCACCGCCCATAATGAGCAATTTATACCCAAACGGAACAGTGGTATTTCCCGCCCGTTGGGTGGGCAAATTCAGGCTTTCGGGCAACGTCGTCCACGTATTGGTCTTAAAATCAAACACATCCACGGCGGGTTCGGTCAGGTTTAGCACTTGATTGATGCGTGCCGTGGAGCGTCTCCCACCTGCTACGTACAGTTTGTCATCAATGATGGCGACCGAAACGTGGTCGCGAACGTGTGGAGCATCGGGGAGTTTACGCCAGGTGTTGGTTTTGGGGTCATATTCATCCAACCAACCCACGTGCCCATCGTAATGCCCATCCTGAATGCCGCAGACCAGATAAAGTTTATTTTTATACACCACCGAGCCCGCAGCACCGCGCAAACGGTCGGCAGGAATGGCAGGGCCCACGCGCCATTCATTTTTGGCGGGGTTGAAAATATAGATACTCGAAATGGGTTTTTCGTGCGGATACGCACCCATAAAAGCCCCCATTACATAGGCTTCATTTTTGTATTCAATGGCCTGAAAATGATTCATTTCGATGGGAGGCGCAGCCAATTGCTTCCACGTGTTGGTGGCGGGGTCGTACTCGTCTACGGGGCGCGTGCCGCGCCCGCCAATCAGGTATAGCTTATCACCTACTTTGGTGAAAGCGTTTTCGTGCCGCGCGGTGCAGCTTGTGGTCGACTGAACGGTTTCCCAACTGCTTGCCGTTTGAGCCTGCGCAAATGAAGCATACAGGCTACCAGCGACCATCAATATCGAGGTGAGTTTTCTTTGCATGGTTATTTCAGATTATCCTTAAAACTGAAATAATACCTTTTTTTACTTACTCAAAACGGTTTTATACGTTGATAAAAAGTAAAAATGCCCCTCTTTTTGGCCTAAAAAAAATGGCAGCAGCTCATCGCCGCTGCCATTTCTGTTCACTTTAACCTATCAGTTTTGGTGGGTTACACCATTGCTGAATCTTGATTCTCAACGACGCTCGGTGGGCATCATCTCAAAAATTTCTTATATAAAACCCTAGTTTTTATTATCGCTTATAGTATCTGATTATACTCCAAACGTTCGCCATCGGGCCCCTTGATATTGAAATATTTACAGCCATTTTTCCAAAAAGGCAAAAACACGGGGGCCTCTTCCAAAATGGCAAAGCCAGCCGCTTTGAGTTGCTCAAACGCTTCGTCGATATTTTCGACATCGAAAGCAACATGATCGACGTGTCCGTCTTTTCTATTTTTGATTTCGGCCAATTCACTATCGGGCATCTGGTAGATTTCGATGATAATCTCCCCACTTTGCATCATAGCAACATTGCCTTGACCACCGTTGAATTCAAACGAAGACGACATTACATTTTCAAAACCCAATTGCTCATAAAAAGCAACGGAACGGGCCAAATCAGTAACCGGAATACCTACGTGCTGAATGCGTTTTAATGTAAGATTCATTCGATTTTTAGAAATTTAGTTGGTAATAAATCATCCATTTTTAGAACGAAAGGTTGCCTTAAAAAGCAAAGACAACCTTTCGTTATTCATTCATCATAGGTTACTGTATGACACAGTGTATTTGAGTTTAAGCACATTTTTTTATCCTATTTATTCTATTATTAGTTAATTTATTACAAAATTTTAAACTATTTTCGGAACAAAATGGAACACAATTGCCCTACCGATGAACATCAATAAAAACTTGTGTGAACAACTTTATCTGGACGTTAAAACCAAATTACAGGAGGAGTTCGTAAAACGCGGAATGACCTACCGAGGCTCCGAAACATTCATCTGGAAATTAACCAACCCCAAAACCAACGTCACTTACTTTCAGTCCATTCTGGAAGAAGCCACCCATTTATCTTTCTCCTCTACCTTCAATACAATGTACCTCTGGCGTAAGCGCAACGAAGTACAAACTAGAGAACTGGTTAATTTTCAGGAGGATTACTTAAATTTATTTACAAAGTTTTTGGGATATGCCAATCCTCAGGCTTATATCAGCGAGTTTTCGTTGACGCTTCATCATTTTTTTGGCATCAAAAAAGAGGGCAAAATAGTGGTAATTCAACCCATTTTTGACGCCAACAAAGACGTTCCTCCTCCCGACATGATGGGAAAGTTTCCACTGGCCAATGAGCAAACCGTTGATTCGAGAGACACTGAATGTTTATTGGAATTGATTACCCTGTTTCATGATTACAATCAAACCCTTCCCAAAAGGATGTATGACCAAGATTTGATTCAAGTTACCGATAGAAAACTAGATTTTAACGAAACGAATTTAAACCTAAACAAAACAAATTGCATTTTTTCGATTGGGTTTTATTCTAACTACTTTTTCAGGTGGGTACTCAAAAAACAGGCTGCCGATTTTATAGAATATACCGATGGCCCCGTACGGTTCAGAGTAAAGTATATTAATGCCCAAACCCAGCAAGCGGCTTGGACCGATTACTACGAAAGCAACGAGCGATTTGACTGCGGATTTTTATTGAAACTTCCCGTAACATTCTCTTCCGAAACCATTAACTGCTACTTTTTTTGTGGAATCGAAAATAAGTCTACCCTCGCCATTACTACTTATTTATGTCAAAACTGGCGAATCATTCAGAAAAAGCAGGATTTTGAGCGCGATATACCCCTCAATGACGCCCCGTTTTTGATGATTTTTAAGGTCAATAAAGACAACCTCAACGAGATGTATTGCGAAAAAGTGGTAGCACTGGATTTTATTTAAACTACTTGCTCTTCACCTTAAAATCCAAATCATGGAAGTCAAAGCTGAAGTCGGTCAAGGGAGAAATTGCCTTCATTTTGAAGCCTGATGCTTTGCCTTCATTGTCCAACTCAAACATCACGTAGGCGTCGGCATCCATGCTACGCTCGGTCCATTTGACGATAAAGGTATTGCCTTTATACGGCAACAACTCTCCCGTTAGTTGAAAAGAACGTTTGGAATCAAACCATAGCTTCCCGTTTTTGATTGAAATCACCGCCTCGCCAAACCACGCGTCTTGATAAGTTCCCAAAAACAAGTTTGTCTCCGTTGGGGCCCCGTTGCTTTTTTGTTGCCTCTCAATTGCCGACCAAATCTCAGTCGTTATTTTCTTGGCTTCGGCCTCATTAGCAAGTACTCGGTCGTGGTTTTCTTTCACGCGGTCCAAGCCTTTAATCCCCAGATAACTGTCTTTAATAGTGTTGGTTACGGCCGTAAATGCCGCGCCCGATTGCTGGTTGGTAAAAACAATAATGCCGAGTTTCAGCTCGGGCAGCAACGTCACCTGCGTTACAATACCCGCCAATCCGCCCGTGTGGGTAGCTTGTTTGAATCCTTTAACATCGCTCAAAAACCAGCCCAATCCGTAGCCAGAAAAATGCGTATTGTAGGAGTTAGTGCCTCTGACGGGAATGATGGTCTGGGGTGTCCACATTTCATCGTGTACTCCCCTGCTGAAAAGTTGTTTGTTGTTATCAAATTTACCATTCTCCATCTGCATGATTATCCACTTGCTCATGTCGGTCACGTTGCTATAGATTCCGCCAGCGGCATTGGCCACCTCACTCCAATCGCGACGAATTACTTTGACAGTTCCCTCCACGGGCGCGTGCGGGTCAATCACGTTCGACTTGTCTTTCAGGCGTTTGTACGAAGCCGCCGTGGCATTCATGCCCAGCGGTTTGAGTATTCGGGTTTCGATAAAATCCTCCCAAGGCATTCCTGATACCCGCGTCACCACCTCGCCCGCCACGATGTAGAGCAGGTTGTCATAGTCATACTTGGTTCGAAATCCCGAAACAGGTTTGAGGTAGCGGAGGTTATGAATGATGTCTTTCAGGGTAAAATTGTTCTGGTCGGGCCAAAACATCAAATCTCCCGCGCCCAAGCCCAATCCGCTGCGGTGCGTGAGCAAATCCCGAATGGTAAACTCTTCGGTCACGTACGGATTGTACATTTTAAACTCGGGAATAATGTCCGTCACTTTGGTATCCCAAGTCAGTTTTTTTTCATCCATCAGCATCCCTAGCGCCGCTGAAGTAAAGGCTTTGCTGTTGGAGGCAATACCAAAAAGCGTGTTTTTGGTTACTTTCTCTTTCGTATTGAGCGACCGCAGGCCGTAGCCTTTGGCGTGAATCACTTTGCCGTCTTTAACCACCGCCACCGCAATTCCCGGCACGTCGAACGTCTTCAAGGTTTTTTCAACCAATGCATCAATCTCAGGGGAAGTAATTACCTGAGCATTTAGTAGCAACGATTGGAGACACAAGAAAAGTAAGACGGTAAAGTAAAAATGCTTTTTCATGTTTTTTTGTAGGTTTTACGCGGTTGTGAAGGAATATATACTTTGCGGCAAAATCAGTGTTTTGTCAAAAGACTCCTCGCCAGATTGTCAAACAATTGTAGGTGCGCTTTTTTTAATACCGAGATAAAATAAGCAATCAGCCAGCGATTTCCTTTGACTACTATGTGTTCTGCAAGTTCAACCTGATTGGTATTTTTATCGTACACAAAGTTAAAATCAATCACCAACACAATCCCTCCTTTGACATTACTGACGTATCGCACGTGTTTATCTTTCTCTATTTCCAGAACTTCTACATTGTATTCGGGGCGCATTTTCAGAAAGCCCAACAAGAGCACTTCTTCATTCACTTTGTATGCCATGCCATTCTTATCCGTTTTTTTTAGTTCATGGACATTGACCATGTACGGATGAAGTTGGCCAAAATTCCTAAAATCCAGGATAGAATCGTAGACGCGAGCCAAATCGCCAGTAAATGAATGGTTCAGGAGAAGGGTTTTGGTAGCCATTGATACGTCAACATTGAGCAGTAAAGGTTAACAAATGTAACATTTTTCTCCCCTGTTAACTCCCTCAATCATTTTCAGGCTTTTATCTTCCAGCCTTCGCCTCCTTTTACACTACCGCAAGTGGGTCCACCGTCTTTACCGATTCCTGGCACAGTGATTTCTAGCACCGCCTGTGCGTCGGTTTGGACTTGCCGAAGTATCTCCCACGTGATGCTCTTCAAGGGAACTTTCAACCGACGGCTCCAAATGCTGCCCATTTGCCCAGCGGCAGTGCCAATGTCAATGTATATAAATCGCTCCTGCGGCGACCCTTGCGCCACGGCCCCTACAAAAATAGGGAACTCACCCGTCTGTGATTTTAGGTTCAGCATAAAGTCAAAAACAAGGTCTTCTCCCGTTGAACGTTGTTTTTGGAGGGTTACATAATTTGACCCACTTCCTTGCTGAATGCCAAAATCAACTCCTGCGTTTGGTTTCTCCAACCGTATCTGAAACTTAACTTCCATTCTATAAAGGTTGCGCCTCCGTCGAGGCTTTTTGGATGTTTACAATTCTTTATCCTACAATGGTTGCTCCTCCACTACGGCTGTCCGTTCCGAGGCTTTGGGGCATTTGAGTATTATCCAACACCACCAAATCGGCGGAATACCCTGCTTTGATTCGACCGAATTTGTCGCCAAGGCCCAAGTGTTGGGCGGGATACATAGTGGCCATTCTGAAGGCTTCGTCTTTGGGGATTCCTGCGTGGTGAATGCAGTTGCGCACCGCGTCGAGAAGCGTAATGGCTGAGCCTGCAAGCTTACCTTCATCGTTGAGTAAACGGTGCCCATCATAGTTGGCAATAAAGTCTTCAAACTCAAAACGGATCGGTTCAATTTTGGCCAAAGTAGCATCTGAAATCAGAAAAAGGCGCTCCCGCATGAGCTGTTTGGCAATCCGCACCGTGGCATAGTCGCAATGATAACCATCGACAATGATGCTGGCATTGACCGTAGGCGTATCCCAAATGGCCGTTACCACGCCCGGTTCGCGGCTTTCAAAGGGGCGCATGGCGTTGTATAGGTGCGTTGCCAACTGAATCCCACTATTAAAATACCCTTTGGCTTGTTCGTACGTGGCATTGGTGTGCCCCAATGACAATATAATGTCACTTTCTTGTAAAAGTTGCAATAATTCTTCGGGCCAGATTTCGGGCGCAATCGTCATGATTGTGCGCAACCCTTCACAGCTGGCAATAATTTCGGCAATTTCTGCTTTGGTTGGTACGCGTACGGCATGGGCACTGTGAGCACCGCGTTTGGTAAAGTTAATAAACGGCCCTTCGATATGCAGCCCCAATACGCCCGTTTTACCCGCTGCAATGTAGGATTTGGTTACTTCGATTGCTTTTAAAATCCTTTCGTGCGAGGTAGAATAAAGCGTAGGAACCAAGCCAACTGTGCCATCCTGACGGTGCGTTTGGACCATATCCGTGAGCGATTCCTCCGATAAATCGCGTACGAAAAAGCCGTTTTTTCCCCCATAAAGTTGCAAGTCAACCAAGCCCGGAAGGAGGTCAAACCCTTGTAAATCAAAGCATAAAACATCCTTTGGAATATCTTCTTGTAGAACAACGCCCACAATGGTTTCATTTTCAATCAAAACGGCGTAATTGGCCAAAACCTCTTCACCAGTATAAATAGTACAGTTTGTGAGTGCGTGCATTGGTTGGTGGATTTTTTTGGGAACTTCCCGAAAGATGTAGAACTTTCGGGAAGTTTTCCAAAGAACAATGAATAAAATTTGGCTTTCATCGCCGCATTTGAGCGGCCACGAACAAAAATATGTACAGGAGGCTTTTGCCGCCAATTGGATTGCACCACTGGGCCCCAATGTCGATGGGTTTGAACGAGATTTGTGTACTTACGTGGGGGCGGGTCATGCCGCGGCTCTTTCTTCAGGCACGGCCGCCCTGCATTTGGCACTCATCCTACTGGGTGTCGGACGGGGAGATGTGGTTCTGTGTCAATCATTTACCTTTGCCGCTTCGGCCAATCCCATTGTGTATCAGGGAGCCACGCCCGTTTTTGTTGATTCGGAATTGGATACGTGGAATATAAGCCCTGACGCCCTCGAAACGGCCATCAAAAGCGAAAAAGCAAAAGGAAAAAACGTGAAGGCGGTCATTGCGGTGCACCTCTACGGAATGCCCGCCCAAATGCGTGAAATTCAGGAAATCTGCCAATTGCACGACATTCCGCTCATTGAAGATGCCGCCGAGGCCTTGGGCGCGTCGTATCAAGGCAAGAAAATGGGCAGTTTTGGATTGCTGAATGTCCTTTCTTTCAACGGCAATAAAATCATCACCACGTCGGGTGGCGGGGCATTACTTTCTGACAATGAAGCCTTTATTCAAAAAGCCCGTTTTCTAGCTACCCAAGCCCGCGACAATGCGCCGCATTACCAACATTCAGAAATTGGTTATAACTACCGTCTGAGCAATATCTGCGCAGGCATCGGGCGCGGTCAAATGGAAGTGATTGACGAGCGCGTGGCCCAACGCCGTACCAATTTTGCGTTTTATGAACGAGAATTATCCAGTATTGAAGGTATCACATTTCAGCCCGAAGCCGAAGGTAGTTTTTCCAATCGTTGGCTGAGCTGCATGGTTGTTAACCCCAAACTGACGGGCGGCATCACCCGCGAGAATATTCGGTTGGCGTTGGCTTCCGAAAACATTGAGGCGCGTCCGTTGTGGAAACCGATGCATTTACAGCCCATTTTTCAAGACGCGCCCTATTATGGAAAAAGTATTTCAGAGCGATTATTCGAAAATGGACTTTGCCTTCCTTCGGGTTCCAACCTCACCCAAGAGGAATTGGGAAGAGTGACTACTGGAATTAAAAAGTGCTTTTCTTAACGTCGCGTGAACGTCGCTGAGGTTTGGCATAACCTTGAACGTCGGCGAGGTTTGGAACCTCGCCGACGTTACCTCGCCGACGTTGGAAAATCAATAATCCATCGGGTCGTCGGCAACGCGTGTATTGTCGTGCCAAGTATTCATTTCGGCCATATCTTCGGCAGAAAGTTGAAAGTCAAACACATCTATATTTGCCGCTAACCGATTCTTGCTCACCGATTTTGGTATTGTAATAGCCCCCTGCTGCAACGACCAGCGTATCAATACCTGAAACGTACTTTTACCGTATTTTTCAGCGATTTGGACAAGCCTAGCATCGTTTGCTTTCATTCCCCTGACCAACGGCGCATAGCCTTCTACCTGAATACCCCGTTGACGACAGTATTGTATTTGTTCGGGCAAATAGCAATAAGGGCTCAATTCAAACTGATTGACGGCAGGAATGATTTCTGCCTCTGGCCATAGTTCCTCAAAATGAGAGATGTAATAATTGGAAACACCGATGGCCCGGGCTTTTCTCTCCGCATAAATTTGCTCCAACGCTTTCCAAGTTTGGATACGGTGCTCTTTTACGGGCCAATGAATCAAATACAAATCCACATAATCCGTGTTTAGCTGCCGAAGGCTTTCTTCAAAAGCTCGCAACGTTGATGCGTAGCCTTGGTCTTCGTTCCTGACTTTGGTGGTGACAAATATTTCTTCGCGGGCTAGTCCACTGTCTCGTATGGCTTGGCCCACTTCACGCTCATTTTTGTAGGCCGTGGCCGTATCTACCAGTCGGTAGCCCAATTCAAAAGCCAATAACACCGCCTGTTTGATGTCTTGGTCGGGTTGCGGGTCATAAATACCCAATCCAAATTGTGGCATTGTAATGCCGTTATTGAGCGTAATAAGTGGAACCATATCAGTTAGTGTTTTTAAGCCAGGATGTCCTATCTTTGAGGAAATGTATTCAATTTTTCAAAAATAGAAGATTTTCATGGCTAACCCATATCCCTATTGTTAGCGATAAAACATTTTTTAAACTTGCAACCAAAAGTGACGTTCTTGCGCCTACTTCGTCCATCAGAAAATAAATCGTTGTTGATTTTACCACTGCTTATTATGAGAACACTCTTTCGTTTTAATTGGATACCCTTTGTGATGGGTTTAGTTGTATTGCAATCTTGTTCGCGCAATCCCGTGACAGGCAAAAGGGAAATCATCCTGATGTCGGCCGATCAGGAAATTGCTTTGGGCCAACAATCTCACCCTTCCATTGTTGCTTCCATGGGTTTATATGAAGATAAAAGATTGCAAAGTTTTATCTCTGAAAAAGGGATGGCGATGGCTAAAATTTCGCACCGTCCTGAGCTTCCTTACCAGTTCAACATCATTGACTCTCCAGTGGTCAATGCTTTTGCCGTGCCTGGAGGCTATGTGTATTTTACCCGAGGCATCATGGCGCACTTCAACAATGAAGCCGAATTTGCGGGGGTTTTAGGT
Organism: Runella salmonicolor; assembly: GCF_024158025.1. NCBI lineage: Bacteria > Pseudomonadati > Bacteroidota > Cytophagia > Cytophagales > Spirosomataceae > Runella > Runella salmonicolor. The sequence goes on along the minus strand of NZ_JAMZEL010000003.1, from coordinate 520,920 downwards.
CATGAAATCGGCCACGTTACGGCGAGACACTCAGCCCGGCAACAGACCAGCCAAATTTTAGGCACTGTGGGATTGATTGCGGGTATGGTCATTTCGCCCAAACTAGCCCAATTTGGTGAACAAGCCATGCAGGGTCTACAAATGCTGATGCTCAGCTACAGCCGTGCCCACGAATCCGAATCTGATAAAATTGGGGTGGAATATTCGAGCAAAGTAGGCTATGATGCACACCAAATGGCTAATTTCTTCGGCACTATTAAACGTATTTCGGACAACGCAGGCCAATCTATTCCCAACATAATGTCGACGCACCCTGATCCAGGCGACCGTTTCAACAATGTTCACGCAATGGCCAAAGATTGGCAAGCCAAGAATGTCGGTAATTACGCCGTAAATCGTGAAAGTTATTTACAAATGATTAATGGTATTGTGTACGGTGAAGACCCCAAACAGGGCTTTGTTGAAAATAGCGTTTTTTATCATCCAGAGCTTCGCTTTCAATTTCCTATTCCGAGCGGTTGGCAAACCCAAAACTCCCCTGTTCAATTTGTGATGGCGCCCAAAGATGGTAAAGCAGAGATGTTGCTCAATGTAGCACAGGGCGGCACGCTGGATTCGGCCGCTCAAAATATGGTCAGGCAGTACAATTTAAAAGTGTTGGAATCTGCTCGTAAGACCATTCACGGCAACCAAGCCATCGTCATGATTTCGCAGCAACAACCTCAGCAGCAGCAACAAGGACAAACTCAACAACAACAACCCCAAACGCCCGCCAACACGGTTCAGCTGGCCACGTGGCTCATTCAATACAACGGTTTGATTTACGCCATTCACGGAGTAACCACCGCCGATGTTTTTGGTAACTTGTACCCTACGTTTCGAAATACGGCCGAAAATTTTCGTTTATTGAACGACCCCGACAAACTGAATCGCAAGCCCGAACGCATATTTGTAAAAAATGCCCCGCGCAACGGTACATTTAAGGAAATCATGACGGCGCTGGGAATGCCAGCCAACCGAATCGAAGAATTGGGCGTGGTCAATAGTATGAAAGCCGACAGCCCAATCCAGAAGGGAATGTTGTTGAAAGTAATTGGAAAATAAGAAGTGAGACGACAGAAGTGAGGAGTGAGAATAACAAAACCGCTACTCCTCACTTCTGTCTCCTGCCTACTCATTCCTACCTACTCGCTCCTCACTCCTAATAATCTACCCCAGCGCATAGCGTTTACCAGGCAGCGAACGAATGTAGCCCTGCAATTCAAGATTGAGCAACAGCGTGGCCAATTTTCCCGTCGAGACCTGACTTTCCCAGGTGAGATTATCAATGTGCATTTCGCCTCTTTGACGCAATAACGCCACAATTTGGCTTTCCTCCTGGGTAAAATGGTCGGGCAACGTGGCCTTTACGGATGCTTTGGTAGTGAGCCAACTTAATGATTCCAGTAAATTTTCTACGCCCGTAAAAATCTGGGCTTTATTAGCGCTGATTAGATTATTGGGGCCAACCGAATAGGGGTTCGACAAATTGCCGGGCACGGCAAATACATCCCGGTTGTAATTATTGGCAAACTCGGCGGTAAGCAATCCCCCACCCTTCTTAGCCGATTCCACCACAATGACCGCATCAGAAAGCCCAGCGATGATACGATTTCGGGCGGGGAAACGCATCGAATCGGGCTTGGTTCCCAAACAGTATTCCGTCACAATTCCACCGTTAGGCTCCATCTCTCTCGCCGTTTTGGTATGCCCTTCGGGATAAATCACATCCACCCCCGTAGCCATCACACCAATCGTCGGCATTTGACTCCTTACGCTGGCTCGGTGCGCCGCAATATCAATGCCATACGCCAATCCACTGACAATCGTTACGTCGTGGTTAACAAGCCCTTCTACAATCTGCTCGGTGATATTTCGGCCGTAATCGGTCGCTTTTCGGGTGCCAACCAAAGACACATAACGGCCCTTGTTGAAATCAATGTTGCCTTTGGTATACAGCAAAACGGGGGCATCATAAAGGGATTTGAGCCGCTGCGGGAAGTGGTCATCCGTATAAAAAACCATATTAGCGTTTAACTTCTCCAATTTCAGAAGTTCTACTTCAGCTGCTCTCAAACCTTCTTTTTGCAGAACAGTCCGGGCAATTGCCTCTCCAACGCCCGTAACGCGAATCAACGTTTTATAGTTAGCTTCAAATACCTTTTGGGCATCTCCAAAGTGAGCAATCAAATAACGAATCAATACCCCGCCCAATCCGGGGGTCAAGTGTAATCCTAATTGATAAAGACGTTGGTCCATGAATGAATGTTAATGTTCTTTTTTAAGGCCACCGCCCAAGTATTGGCAATTGATCAGTGCATCAATGCCGTCGTAAGGTACGGGGGCTTTTTCGTAGTCATAAACCACTCTGAGTGAGCGGGTATGGTTATTGTCGCCCATGGCTACGTCTACATCTTCCATCGTAAACTGACAGGGATGTTCGTAACCACACGCAATCGCTATTTCGAGAATCTCTTTGGTCAATGTTTTTCCGTAATGGTAAAAACGTTCACTTTTAAGCGCTGGATCGAGGCCTGCCTGCAACCATTTATTTTGGGTAGCTACTCCCGCAGGACAGCGGTTGGTATGGCATATCTGTGCCTGAATACACCCAATCGACATCATGGCTTCACGGGCAACGTTGATAATATCGGCGCCCATCGCAAACGCCATAATCGCTTGCGCGGGGAGACCTAGTTTCCCCGACCCAATGAACGTTATTCGGTCGGTGAGTCCGTGTTTTTTAAAGATTTTATATACACTCGAAAACCCATACACCCACGGCAAAGACACATGGTCGGCAAACGACGGAGGGGCAGCACCCGTTCCTCCTTCCCCACCGTCGATAGTAATAAAGTCGGGCCCACGGCCCGTTTTCACCATTAGCTCCGCTAGTTGCTCCCACATGTCCAGTTTTCCCACGGCTGCTTTGATACCTACGGGTAGCCCCGTAGCCTCGGCCATGGCTTCAATCAAATCCAACATTTCGGGTAGGGTCGAAAAAGCGCTATGCGCTGCGGGAGAGATGACGTCTTTCCCGATAGGTACGTGGCGGATTTCCGCAATCTCTTTCGTGATTTTGGCCGCTGGCAATACCCCTCCTTTACCAGGTTTTGCTCCTTGCGAGAGTTTCAATTCAAGCATCCGAATGGCTGGGTTTTTCTGCGTCAGTCGGACCAATTTTTCCATGATAAAATTCCCGTCGTCGTCACGAATACCGAAATACGCTGTGCCGATGTTGAGCACTACGTCGGCGCCTTTATCGTGGTACGGCGAGAACCCTCCTTCTCCTGTATTGTGGTAACAGCCAAACTTCGCCGCCCCTTCGTTGAGGGCGGTAATCGCCGATGCCGATAACGACCCAAAACTCATTCCTGAAATATTAATGACCTGCTTCGGACGGTAGGGTTTGCGGCGATTATGGCTCAACCCAATCACTTTGGGCGCTGGCAAAACGTACGGATTTTCGCGGTAAGGATGGTCTTTGGCCAATCGTTTGGTTACCAAAGCGGGTTTGATAAAGATAAAACCCGCGCTGTTGACATCCTGGTCAGTCCCGAAACCCTGAAAATTATTTTCCCGTTTCGACGAAGCATAAATCCACGATCGCTGCCGGCGATTGAACGGCAATTCCTCGCGGTTGTTGGCCACAATATATTGCCGAAACTCCGGTCCAATCGTTTCTAGCCAATACCGCAGGTGCCCAATGACTGGAAAGTTGTGCAAAACGGTGTGCTTTTTTTGGGTAATGTCCCAAATAGCAACAATGGCCAAAATGATGGGAAAGCATATCCACCACGGAATGAGCGCAAGCCAATTCAAAAGAGTATTCATTAGGGTTTAGTTTTTCTTGTTGAAAATATTAAAACAAATTTCACCGATTTCACCAATCATCTTTTCGGCGTCTTTTTCAGAGGTTCCTCTCACAAAAACTGAAATCACAAAGGGTGTGGCCGCAAACACAATGCCCGCATCGCCGCGTACGTACGTCAGTCCGCCCGTTTTGTGCGCTATTTTGATGGTTTTGGGAATGAGCCTCGGCAACGTAACTGTGTCCCGATTTTCAAACAAAAACTCCATCATTTGCTCACATAAAGCTGGCGTTGCTACTTTGTGACTATAAATAAGACGCAATAATGCATTGATGTCACGGGCGGTGACATAATTATCAATCCCCCGCGCTACGGCCGCCGTGTCCATCATCACCCTATTCAACTGGAGGCTCGCCAAACCGAGGAGTTTCATACGGTCGTTGATTTTTTCCCGCCCCAGTTTTCTGATAAAAATATTGGTGGCCGTATTGTCGCTCGCAATCATCATCAAGCGGGCCACCTCTTTGAGCGACATCTGTTGACCATCGGGGTACGAGGCCATCACGCCCGAGCCACCCGTTCTATCGGCATTCACCAAAGTATAGGTCTCGTCAAGGTTGATTTTACCCATTTTCACCTGTTCCATCAGCTCAACCAAAATCGGAATTTTGATGATACTCGCCGATGGCACCGGCTCCGTAGGCCCTTTGCTGAAAAAGATTTCACCCTTTAGCGATTCTATCTGAAGGTTGACAATCGTAGTGGGTGAAAGTTGCGCAAGATAGGTCTCAAGAGAAGAAAAAGATGGGCGTTTTTGGGCAATACACACGCAGGGGAGCAGCATGAAGCATAAAAAAATAAGTTGTCGCATCAGAAAAAGGGTTTCTGGCAACAACTTACGCACAGGAAGAATAAAAATCAAGGGATGTTACCTATCCTTTCCTTGTGGTTGGGCGGGAACATGGATATGTTTTTCCAAATCTTTGCCCATAAAAAGTTTAAATTCGGTTTTTAACTTTCGGTAATTGTCGTGAAAAAAAGACATTTTCTCCCGTAAATAGGCCTGGCTCTCGCGGACCTCGTCGTTAAATTGGGTGGTTTCTTCCTTAATAATGTTTGCAATAATCCCCTCCTGATCACGAATATCAGCCTGTATGCTGTTGACGGTGCGTTTGAAATGGTCGAACTCACGCTCAAAATGGGTAAGGGTTTCGGCAAAATTAGACTCCATCTCCTCTACGGGCAAAAAGGCCCGCATCTCGTGCACCAAATGTCCAAAAAAATCAACCTCTTGGTCCACAAAATTGACCTCATTGAGCCAGAGTCTATGCTCAAAATGAAAGCGATGTAAATCAAATTTAGTGTTTCGTGCCATGATTCGCGCGTGGTTAAATGAATGGTCCTAAATTCTGCTTTATTTTAAGCTTTGAGTATGAGGTGGGTCAGTAACAAAACTGACTAGCGTCAGGTTTTAAAAAAATGCAATAGGCTACTAATCACAGCCCAGCCTCGTGCCAGATATTTGGGTATTATAATAGCTTATAACGGCCAATAATCGGATAATGGTCTGAATATTTTACGTCTTTTCTGGTCTGAAAATCAATCACTTCAAGCTTTTTGTTATCATAAAACTGGTTGTCGATTCGAATAAATCCGGGAGCCTTCCGGTACGTAAATCCAAACCCTGAACCCGCTTCTTCAAAAGCATTCGATAAACGTTTACGAACCTGCCCGTAGGCATAACTGTACGGAATTTCGTTAAAATCACCGCATACCACCACGGCGTGCGGACTTTTCTCAATCCAATCCGTCAGAATTTTAGACTCCTCTGCGTGATGCACAAAACCGCCTTTTAATTTTCTGAAGGTACTCGCCAATTCATAGCGTCCCAGTCCAAGATTCTTTTCTTTGACCGCCAATTTAAGCCCTCCCACACGCACAATCATGGAGCGTAAATGCACACTGATAAACCGAATCGTATCGCCTTTGATTTTTATATCGGCATAAATGATGCCGTTTTGGTTACTAAATTCTATTTTCTCCTGTTTAATAATCGGGTATTTTGAGAAAATCGCCAGCCCGTTTGAGTAATCTTTGCCTTGGTCCTGTATAGATTGCATAGACACGTGATAAGGATAGCCCTCCTTTTTAAATTGGGCAACTGTTTGCAAATCCTTCCGGTCTCGGTGATTCAAAAACTCTTGAAAGCATTTGACATCGGCATCTTCTTTCTTCGCCCATTCAATCAGCTTGTTGGTATTTTCGGAATTTTTATCAACTAAATAACTGTATGCGTCAAACGACATAACGTTATAACTCAGTACCTTAATCTCATTTTTAGAAGAGACCGTTTCTTCTTCTGCTGGCCCTAGTCCGTACGTTCTTGCCCAAAAAGGAAAACTTAACAACAAGGCCAATCCCGAAAGCCATACTCTTTTGGAATTAAACACCAGCCAAAAACCAACCAGCAAAATATGAATAATCAGCAGCAAAGGAAGGCTCATCATAATGAAGCCCGCGAGCCAGTGCCCCGTAATGGCAAAATAGGTAAGCGTGTAACTGAGTAAGGTAAAGCAAAAAAATAATTGCTGAATACGCCAAAAAAGGGGAGTTTTGGATTTCATTGCGTAGTTTTTCACTGGCACTGCGTTTTAATTGCAAAGTAAACAATTCCATGACGAAAATTATTGCTATTGGTTTAGTATTATCAATTCTCATTGCCTGTAATACCTCCCAAGAATCGGAGGAGCAAAAATTAGCCCAGAGTTACTGTGGAGGCTGTCACCTCATGCCAACGCCCGATTTGCTCGACAAAAAAACGTGGAAAGAAAGTGTACTGCCCAAAATGGCCCTGCGTTTGGGCGTCGTTCAGCAAAACATCGGCTTCTATCAGGACTTTTCTACCGAAGAGATTGTGGCGTTTACCCAAGCCAATGTTTTTCCCGAAACCCCCATCGTAACGCCTGAACAATGGGAAAGCATTGTGAATTATTACGTCAAAAATGCGCCCGATAAACTGCCAGATTCCTCCCGCAAAAACCTTATTTCTCCCACCCTCTCCCGATTTTTGCCCAAAGCCAATACCCCGCAGGTGGAGCCTTTTGTTTCGCTCCTCAAGTACGACTCCCTCAGCAAGAAGCTATTTGTGGGTAGTCGGCGAGGAATGGTAACGGTATTTGACCAACAATTCAAACGCATCGACTCCCTCAAAGTGAGCAGCCCCCCCTCTGACTTACGCGCCTACCCCGACGGGAGTTTGGATGTATTGCTGATGGGCATCATGGACCCCAACGACCACAATCGAGGTACGCTAGAAAAAGCCCGCAAATCGGCCGATGGCAAAACATGGGCCTTAACTCCGATACTCCCGAAACTTCGTCGCCCCGTAAATCAGTCTTTTACGGATGTAGATGGCGATGGACTTGAAGACATCGTGATGTGCGAATACGGCAACAATGTCGGTCAATTGTCTTGGTTTAAACAACAACAAGACCACACCTATCAGGTGTTTAAATTTGACCCCGCTCCCGGGGCGCGATTGGTTCAACCTTATGATTTTAACCGTGATGGCAAACTGGACTTTTTTGTTATGATGGCGCAGGGCGACGAACAGGTTTCCGTGATTTATAATCGAGGCGGTGGAAAATACGAGAAACAAATCCTGTTGCGCTTCCCACCCGTGTACGGCTCCAGCTACGCCGATTTGGCCGACGTCAACGGCGACGGTTGGGTTGACATTGTGTACACCAACGGCGACAATGCCGATTATTCCATGATTCTGAAACCTTATCACGGCGTACGTATTTTCTTAAACGACGGCAAAAATCAGTTTCAAGAAAAATGGTTTTTCCCTTTGCACGGTGCCTCAAAAGCCCTCGCCGATGATTTTGACAATGACGGCGACATTGACATTGCGGCTATCTCTTACTTTCCTTCCAACCCACAGGAAGGATTTGTGTATTTTGAGAACCAAGGAGAGTTGAAATTTACCGCTAAAACCTTCCCGAAACCTCGGCAAGACAAATGGATGCTCCTCGAAAAAGCAGATTATGACCAAGACGGCGACAAAGACCTGTTATTGGGCTATCTCGAACGCCCACCTTACAGATTTCCGCTGCCCGCGGGAATGACGGGCTTACAGATTCTGGAAAACAAAACATTAACAAAAAATACAACTAACTAACAATCAGCATCTTACATAATCATCATAGATTCACATAGTTGGGTAATGAAGCGTTGGCGTTGCATTTATTCGGCTCAATTTCTCATTAGAAAACCGCAACTTCTTACTTATTCAATTTGATTTTAATCATCCATTTAAAAATGAAAAAGACACTTTTTGCAATCATTACTTTACTGATTTCGCATTGTTTCGATGCGGTTCAGGCCCAAAAAGCGACTTGGACACCGCTTTTTGACGGCAAAACCCTGAAAGGCTGGAAACAGCTAAACGGCCAAGCTAAATATGAAGTGAAAGACGGCGTCATTGTCGGAACAGCCGTGGCCAATACCCCCAACTCCTTCTTAACCACCGAAAAAGACTACGGTGATTTTATTTTTGAGTGCGAAGTAAACGTCGATGAAGGGCTTAACTCAGGCATTCAATTTCGGTCATTGTCAAAACCCGACTATAACAATGGCCGCGTACACGGTTATCAAATGGAAATAGACGCCACCGATCGCGATTTATCGGGCGGAATCTACGACGAGGCGCGCCGTGGATGGTTGTACGTTCCAGAGGTAAACCCTAAGTCAAGAGGCGTATTTTTGCGCAACAACCAGTGGAACAAATACCGCATCGAAGCCATTGGCACCAGCTTGCGGACGTTTGTCAACGGCGTCGAAATCAGCCACGTAATCGACGATGTCACATTGAGCGGATTCATTTGTTTACAGGTTCATTCCATCGGAAACCGCAAAGAAGATGAAGGCAAGCAGGTACGCTGGCGCAACGTGCGGATTCAAACCACTAATCTGCAACCGACTCCCGCCAGCAACGTTCGCATCGAAAACTGGATTCCAAACACGGTTTCTGAACCAGAAAAAGCCTTGGGAATCCGTTTGTTGTGGGATGGAAAAACCACCAACGGGTGGCGTGGTGCTTACAAAACAGAATTCCCAAAAGGGGGCTGGAGCATCAAAGATGGCGTGTTGAGCGTAGACAAAGGCAACGGAGCTGAATCAACCAACGGCGGCGACATCCTGACCACCGAAAAATTCGGCGCTTTTGAACTTACTTTCGACTTCAAACTTACCGAAGGAGCCAACTCGGGCGTAAAATATTTCGTCAATGAATTACTCCAGTACACCCATGAATTTCAACCAGGAGAGCCGATGACGGTGCCTGCTGATTACATCAAAAAGGGCTCGGCCATTGGTCTGGAGTTTCAGGTGTTGGACGATGCCAAACACCCCGACGCCAAAATGGGCGCTGGTGGCAACCGCACCATTGGCTCGCTCTACGACCTCATTCCTGCCGACAAAACGGGCTACCGCAGAGGCGCGGTCAAAAAAATCGGGGATTGGAATCAAGGACGTATCGTGGTCTATCCCAACAATCATGTTGAGCATTACCTCAACGGATTCAAAGTGGTGGAATACAACCGCAACTCAGACTTTTATAAAGCCCTCGTACAGCGCAGCAAATACGCCGTTTGGGGCGACAAATTTGGTTCAGCCCCCAAAGGCCCCATTTTGTTGCAAGACCACGGCGACCTTGTCATGTACCGCAGTATTAAAATTCGGGAGTTGAAATAAATATTTAATTACCCATCAAAAAGCCACCTGATGCGGTGGCTTTTTTTATTCCCTCAAGGCGGTTTATTCTGGCAATCAGCAATGTGTGCGTTTTCGGCAGTTGCCGATTTGAGAAAAAAAACGGAGTTTTGGGGTATGGAAAAGAATTAAGTGCCTTTATATTAAAAACCTGTTTTTACAATGCAACGCAGAGAATTTATACAAAAATCTATTTTAGCGAGTGCAGCGACCGCGATGTCGACCACAAGCTATTCTAAAATCATCGGAGCCAACGACCGCGTGCGCGTGGGTGTTGTGGGCTTTTCTGATCGTCACCGCGCTTCACACGTAGGCCCTTTCAAAGAATTGTCTAAAGGAATGAACTTTGAAATCACGTCGCTTTCCGATATTTGGAATCGCCGTCGTGACGAAGGAAAAGCTTATTTGGACAAGCAATTGGGAGGTAACGTAAAGGTTTTCCGTAATAACGAAGAAATGTACGATGCCAAAATGGTGGATGCTGTTTTTATGAGCACCGCCGACTTTCAGCACGCCCTACATACCATTGAGGCCGTGAAGGCAGGCTGCGATGTATACGCCGAAAAACCCTTGGCCGAAACCATGGAAGACAACCGCGCTGTATTGAAGGCCGTAAAAGCTTCTGGAAAAATTGTGCAAATCGGGTCGCAACGCCGCAGCGGAGAAAACTACTGGGCCGCCGATGAATTTATCAAATCAGGCAAATTCGGCCCTATCGTCATGGTAGAATTGATGTGGAACGTCAATCAACCGGGCCGCTGGCGCAGACCAGAATTAACCAAAGATTTGAAAGAATCAGATGTAGACTGGATACGCTACCAACTGAATCGCCCCAAAGTGGCTTTTGACCCCCGCAAATACCTTGAGTATCGTCTGTTTTGGCCGTATTCGTCGGGTATCCCGGGCCAATGGATGAGCCACCAAATTGATACAGTACACTGGTTCAGCGGATTATCACATCCGCGTTCTGCCGTAGCCAACGGCGGGATTTATCAGTGGAAAGATGGTCGTACCAATCCAGATACCCTCACGGTAGTGTTTGATTATGGCCCAGCCAACGACCCCACTTCGGGCTTCCAGGTACAATTTACCAGCCGTTTCTCCAATTCTGCGGGCGAAACCAAGGAATTGTATTACTCAAACGGCGGTATGATTAACTTGGATACCAACGAAATCAGCTCAACGGGTGGTTTGCGCGAGCGCGAAGCCGCCGCCATGGGACTGAAAGCCAACTTAATTACGCCTACAAAACTCGAAGGTATAAAAGTAGCTACCGACGCCAACACTGGCGGTGACCCTTTGACGTTCAATCACATCAAAAACTGGATGGAATGCGTGCGCAGCCGCAAACAGCCAAATGCTCCGATTGAAGCAGGGTATCAGCACTCCATTGCCACCATCATGGCCAACGCCGCCTACCGTACCGGTCAGCGCGTAACATTTGATGAAAAAACGCAGGAAGTATTGGCAGGCGGAAAGCCGTTTAAGTACTAAAAACAACGCAATCTGTAAGCGAATAACATCACATAAAGAGGCGGCACCGTTTGGTGTCGCCTCTTATTTTTAAGCCATAAAATACCTTATTCTGCTGTTTCTGGCTCCGAAACAATCAATTTGATGCCATCAAGTTGTTTAATAATAACCGACGACCCCATCGCGATAGGATGCCCTTTTTGGGTCAAAGCAATCCATTCTGTTCCACGGTAAAAAACCCGCCCCTCCCCATCTGAGGGAATCGTTTGCACCACCGTAGCTTTATCGCCCACGTACTCAGAGTATTCGAGCGACTTGTTTTTGCGGCGCGAAAACTGGAGCAGTGGTTTTCGCAAAGCCAACAAGGAAAGCACCGAAACTACCGAAAAACAGAAAAGCTGGGAATTGACTGTTGGCGTAAGACCTGTCCATGATAAAATGGCGGTCACAAATGCCCCAACACTCAAAAACAAGAAAACAAACGTTACCGAAAGTAGCTCTGCTATCAGCATAGCGACTCCAACTATTACCCAAATCTGTGTCGAATCCATCTGATTTATAGAAATTTATACGCTGCGGGCCATTCTAGCCCAATTGATTACTTCTGTTGTTTTACTACGCTCATGGCTGCCGCAATCATCGAGGCCATGTCTCCAAAATTGGCTGGCAAAATCATTGTATTGGTCGATTTAGCCAAGTTTCCGAATTGCTGTACCATTTGCTCCGCCACTTTAAGTTGTACGGCATCCATTCCGCCTTTTTCCTGAATGGCGGCGGCCACTACCCGGATACTTTCGGCGGTGGCATCTGCTACCGACATAATGGCGGCAGCCTGTCCTTCTGCCTCGTTAATCTGACGCGTTTTCAATGCTTCTGACTCCAATACCACCTTTTGCTTTTGGCCTTCGGCTACGTTGACGGCGGCCATTTTTTCACCGTCTGACTGCAAAATCAATGCGCGGCGTTCACGTTCAGCCTGCATTTGCTTTTCCATGGCATGTAATACGCTTTGCGGAGGGGTGATGTTTTTAATTTCATACCGCAACATTTTTACACCCCAGCCAATCGCCGCTTCGTCAATGGCATGAACCACGGCCTGATTCACCGTTGTCCGCTCTTCAAATGTTTTATCTAAATCAATCTTACCCATTTCCGAACGCATCGTGGTTTGGGCCAATTGCGTTACCCCAAAAATATAATCTCCAATTCCGTAAGAGGCACGTTGCGGGTCGATTACCTGCAAAAAAAGCACCCCGTCTACCCGTACCTGAACGTTGTCGCGAGTAATACAAATCTGCTCAGGAATATCAATAGCTTTTTCTTTCAAACTGTGCTTATAGGCCGTACGGTCAAAAAAAGGAATAATGAAGTTGATGCCCGGCTGCAACACGGCATGAAATTTGCCGAGGCGTTCAACAACATAGGCCGTTTGTTGAGGTACAACTTTGACCGTCATTAACACAATAAGCAGGGCCAAAACGACAATAATGATAAATGCAATCATGAGGATAGTTAAGGTTTAAATTTTGAACGAAAATACCAGAATAAGCGACGTATTACAATGCTTTAAGGATGAAGATAATAAAACATTCCAAGAACGGTGTAAATGTTTATTAAGCGGCAAACTCATCCGAAGAAGCGCCCTTCTTTAACCCTAAAATGTTAATTTTAGTCCTTTTTTCTCAATATATTTATAATTTTTATTTTTATATTCAAGTAATCAGCTATAATTACACTTATTTTTGCCTGCTTTATCCTTCTTTCACCCTAAACCTTATAAATGTATGCTTTCAACGCTCGGCCGTCTGTTGCTGGCAATTCCAATGGCAATTTTTGGTGTATACCATCTTATGAATGCTGGCAATGTATCCGCAATGGTCCCTGCTTACTTACCTGGAGGTATCGTTTGGGTTTACATCACGGGCATTGCTTTACTGGCCGCTGCTTTGGCAATCATCCTGCAAAAATGGGCAAGAACCGCCGCGATTCTGCTCGGCATTATGCTTATCTCATTTGTAATTTTTGTGCACTTACCCAGTTTTTTGGGAGGGGATGAAAAGGCCATGGGAAGCCTTCTTAAAGACCTCGGCATTGCAGGAGGGGCCTTAATCTTGGCCAACACAGAGAAAGATTAAGCGGCCAAAAAGGCAATATTAATACGGTTTGGAAACAAACACAGTCTGGTCAAGTGAAAAATACCCCCCAAACCATAATTGAGTTTGGAACAATATGCGGTATAGGAAGGCCAACGTTCCTACCAAAACAGAATTTTGGCTAACTTTGACAAAAAATTGAATACATGGTCAAAGCAGAAGTAATTACGATTGGCGACGAAATATTGTTTGGACAGATTACCGATACTAATACCCAGTGGATTAGCACCGAATTGACCAACATCGGGATTAGAACCATCCGAAAATCGTCGGTCGGAGATGATGAACAGGCTATCTTAGAAATCCTTGCCGAAGCCGAAAGCCGGGCGGATGTCATTCTAATTACGGGTGGGCTCGGGCCTACCAAAGACGACATTACAAAAAAAACACTCTGTACTTATTTCGATACCGAACTCTCCATCAACGAAGAAGCATTGGCATTCATCACCGCTTTTTTTGAGAAAAGAGGGCGCCCCATGACCGAACTTAATCGTTTACAGGCAGCAGTGCCCAACAATTGCACTTACATCCCCAATCGTTGGGGAACCGCCCCAGGCATGTGGTTTGAGCGCAATGGCAAGGTGTTTATCTCCATGCCCGGCGTGCCGTTTGAAATGAAAAACCTGATGACGCACACGCTCTTGCCCAAATTGCAGGCCTTTTTTGAAACGCCGATTATCTACCATAAAATGCTCCGCACCATCGGTATCGGAGAGTCTTTTTTGGCCGAGCGCATTGCCGATTGGGAAGATAACCTGCCACCTCACATCAAATTGGCTTATTTACCCAACTTTGGGCAAGTCCGTCTTCGTCTCACCGCCACGGGCACCGACTTGGAGCAACTCAAAAAAGAGACACAAGCCGAAGTCGAAAAAGTATTGCCCCTGATTGATGTTAACGTTTTTGGGTACGATAACGACGAAATTGAAACCGTGGTGGGAAGAATCTTAAAAGAGCGCGGCCAAACCCTGTCTACCGCCGAAAGCTGTACGGGCGGCTATGCGTCGCATTTGATAACGAAAGTACCTGGCTCGTCAACGTATTTTGTGGGTGGCGTAATCAGTTACAGCAACGAAGTCAAAATAGCCGAATTGGGGGTTAAACCTAGCACCTTGGCGGAGTTTGGGGCGGTAAGCGAGCAAACCGTCGTTGAAATGGCCGAAGGGGTACGCCAACGGCTCAACACTACTTATGGCATCGCGGCCAGCGGAATTGCAGGCCCCGACGGCGGCACCGACGAAAAACCCGTGGGCACCATCTGGATTGCCAGCGCAGGCCCCAACGGCACCGTAACCCAAAAATTACAACTTGGAAAATTTCGCGAACAAAACATCCAATACACCGGCGTTTATTTACTAAACCTATTGCGGAAACAACTGTTAGGTATATAAAATCATTGATTTTTTGAACGTTTGGAATAGGAATTAATACGAAAACAAATGGCAATTGTAGAAATGGTGATGCCCCGAATGGGAGAAAGCGTCATGGAGTGTACCATCATCAGCATTCTGAAAAAAGTAGGTGATGCTGTCGAATCTGACGATTCGGTGATGGAAGTAGCTACCGACAAAGTAGACACCGAAGTACCCAGCCCTTACAGCGGCATTATCAGAGAAATATTGGTAAAAGAGGGCGACGTCGTGGCCATCGGAAACATCGTAATGCGCATCGATACAGAAGTCACTACGCCCCAAAACGGTTCTCCTACGCCCATTGCGGAGGTTCCCGAAGAAGCCCTTGCGTTGGAAACCCAATTCCAATCGTTGGTCACTTCCCCTATCCAATCCACGGCGGATGTTTCTTCAAGCGGGCGTTTTTACTCTCCTTTGGTGCTCAACATTGCCCAAACCGAAGGTATCTCCCGTCAAGAACTTGACCAAATCTCTGGAACTGGCACCGATAGCCGCGTGACCAAAAAAGATATTTTGGGGTATTTGGAAGAAAGAAAACACCACCCCGTAGGGGCAGCGTCGGCCCAAACCGCAGGTGTTGCCCAAGAAACATCCCATGCCAGCAGTCCGCAATCGCCTGCTTCGATTCGCAAAACTGGCGTCGAGGTTATTCCGATGGACCGAATGCGGCGCGTTATTATGGAGCGGATGCTGGAGTCACAGCGAATTTCGGCCCACGTCTCCTCGTTTGTGGAAACCGACATGACCAACGTTGTTCTTTGGCGGAATCAAATCAAGGATGAATTCAAAAAACAAACGGGCGAAGGCATCACCTTCACCCCCATTTTGATAGAAGCCGTGGTGAAGGCCATCAAAGATTTTCCGTTGATTAATATCTCGGTAGAGGGAGAAAATATTATCAAAAAACGGGATATAAACGTCGGTATGGCGGTGGCATTGCCTAGCGGCAATCTCATCGTGCCCGTCATCCATAACGCTGACCAATATAGCCTCATTGGGTTAGCCAAAAAAGTGAACGAACTGGCCAATCGTGCCCGTCAAAATAAACTTACTCCCGACGACCTAGCGGGCGGTACCTACACGGTTTCGAATATCGGTAGTTTCGGAAACATCATGGGCACACCCATTATTCTCCAGCCACAGGTTGCTATTATGGCCTTTGGTGCTATTCAAAAACGCCCCGTGGTGATTGAAACACCCCAAGGTGACGTAATTGGGGTACGGAGCATGATGTACATTTCGCATTCGTATGACCACCGCGTGGTAGACGGTGCATTGGGCGGCATGTTTGTGAAGCGTGTTTCTGATTATTTAGAAAAATTTGACCTGAAACGCTCTCCTTTTTAAGAAAAAAGCAGGGCATTTATTGATTCAGCCTCAAATCCCCAACTTTGACCAAGTTGGGGATTTTTTTGCCGAAACCATGGGCGGCATACTTGTTTAACGGAAATAGAACCATTGTTTCAACCGCAGTTTGTGCCTACTGACTGCTATTAACTTCGTTCTATTATGCCTAAAATAACCACCGCACCCAATGTACAGCTCCACGTTGAAGACTGGGGTCAGGGACAACCCGTCGTATTTTTGCACGGTTGGCCACTTAGCCACGAAATGTTTGAATATCAAATCAATCAATTGGGCAACGATTATCGCTGCATCCTGATTGACCGCCGTGGCTTTGGCCAATCCGACAAACCTTGGGCGGGTTACGATTATGACACGCTCGCCGATGACTTACAGGTTGTTTTTGAAGAACTTGATTTACACAATGTTGTATTGGTCGGTTTTTCGATGGGAGGCGCCGAAGCCATCCGCTATATCAGCAGACACGGCAGCAATCGCATCGCAAAATTGGTTTTGCTCGGAACCGCCGCTCCACGTTTACTAAAAACACCTGCCTTTGAAGACGGCGTTGAAAAATCGGTGTTTGACGGCATGATTGAAAACGCCATTGAAGACCGCGCTGCCTTTATGGAATCTTTTTCGAAAGACTTTTTTGGGGCTACAATCATCAGTTCACCCCTGAGCAGCAAACTCATGGATTGGTTTCACGGGTTAACCATGAAATCATCGCCTCGGGCTTTCATCAACTGCATTCTGACCTTCAGTCAGGCCGATTTAAGCGAAGAATTGGCCTCAATTGATGTTCCTACGTTGATTATCCACGGCACGGGCGACAAAATCGTACCTTTTGATATTAGCGCCAAAATCTTGCACGCAGGCATTGCTGGTTCGCAGTTAATCCCGTACGAAGACGCCCCCCACGGCTTTTTCTACACCAACTGGCCCCAATTAAACCACGACTTAGCAGCGTTTATTCAGCAGCCGGTACCTGTTATGGAATAAGTGGGATTATTGTACAAAATTAGGGTTCAACCATCCCATCGGTACATCGGCAACGATGCTGCCATCAGGGTCAAGGACGCGCCCCACCGCGCGTCCTTCGACCCTGAAACCCAGCTTTTTATATAATTCGATGGCCGCAGCATTACTTTCGCGGGCGTGCAGCTCTACCCGCAAAATATCCTTACGCTCCTGCCTGACATAGTCTAGCAAGGCCGAAAATACTCTTCTCCCCAGGCCTTTTCCCTGATAATCAGGATGTACACAAATGGTAGTGTCGCCAAATAAATGCGTAAAACACTCTATTCCCAAAGAATACGTATGTACTTCGGCCACAACTTTTTCATTATCTTCGGCTACCATTGAGCAGCCATTGGCGAGACTTTTGGTCAAAAAGTTTAGAATATAGGCTTCTGAAATTTCGTGTTCTTTTCGTGCAATTCCGCCCGAAATACGGGCTACATCTTTGTACAATTGCAGAATGAAAGGTAAGTCTTCCAAGGTAGATTTTCTGATAATCATAAGAAGGTGGGTTCTGTGCGTACAAATGCCAACCAATTAGTTAGTATGACAACAAAATTAGCACATTAAATTAATACCTCAAAAAGGAGGGCTTAAAACAACCTTCAAGATTGAATTGTAGTTTTGTACCATTGCGGGTGAAAAACACCCGCAACACATTACCTTCACTTCACCTCAATCGAGTATTTTTCGTCAAATACTGTGATAAACAACGGATAACGCTCATCCAGTTTATTATAGTCGGCCGACTTTTGGTCTAGGCGATTTTTGGTCACTTTGACCGCAAGTGTCAGTTTTTGTTTTTTTGTAGGTTTGTAAGCAAAGGCAAAAGTGCGCTCTTCTTTTGGGTTCAAATTATTGTCTTCCAACTTTTTAGCCGCCGGATACCACTCCCACTTCTCCCCTATCCTATCCGTTTTTTGAGCGATTGTTTTGCCATTTTCATCCAATAACTCCATTGAAATACCGAAAAATCGTTCGGGGTCTCCCGAAGGGACTCGGTGACCCGCAAATTCATTTTTCAATTTGAGATGATAAACAATTTCTTGATTAACACCATAAGATTTTTCCACCTTAGAGGGATAAAAAGCCAAGCCATTTAGCGCTTTGGTTTTCGCTCCTTTTACTTTAGGAATGCCCGAACCCGCAAAATAATGCAAATGACTCAACCGCTCGCCAAAGCCCGCCACCACCTCACGCTTTGTTGGTTCCATGTGGCAGCTTATGCAGTTTTTTTGCCCATAATACGGCCCCGCTTTCCATTCATCGCCCGTTTCAAACGAACACACCAACGTAGACGTAACGACCGCATTGGCATTATGACACGAAATACACAGCTTTTCAGAAAGAAAAACGGGGTCTTTTCGGGTGGCATGGGGGGCTTTCGTGGTGCCAGTGGAGCCAATCACGACGTTGTCGCGTACGTGGCAGCTTGCACAATTGATTCCTTCTTGCTGAAGTTTTTTATCAAAATGAGGATTTTTCTCTTTGACAGGCTGATAAATATCCCCGTCAACCAATCCTGTCACAATAAATTCTTGTTGGTTCTGAAGCGGAATGTGGCAATTGATACATAAGTACGGACTCGATTCTTTTTTCAATTCGGCCTGAAACTGTAAATCCGTCCAAGCGTGCGAATGGGTAGAATGTTGCCATTCTTCGTAATGTTTTACATGACACGCCCCGCACTGCTCGGCACTCAACGACGCCAATCCCTTCGGAATTTGTTGGTGTGGCACAGCCTTTTCCCAACTTTTGGTCAAGGGATGAATTTCTTTTTCGGTTGCTTTTAGGAATACTTGATAGGCTACGATACCTGCAAAAACAATCAGCGATAGGTAAACAATCTTTTTTTGCATTTTTTATCAAAAACAAAGCGTTGGAAAGTTCTGAAAACTTTCCAACGCTCACATTAATTACTTCATATTTTTCCGACGATTGCGCTGGAAATCTTCCAGTACAAAACCGCCCAGTCCCTGCAAATTGCTGTAGTATGCGCGGCCATTGTTGACCCGCGTAAATTCCTGCACAAATTGCTTCAAGTATGGGTCGGAAGCAATCATAAAGGTCGTAATTGGCACGTCCAAGCGACGGCATTGGGCCGCCAGCGTGAGGGTTTTGCTCACGATTTTTCGGTCGAGGCCAAAGCTATTTTTGTAGTACCGAAGGCCTTCTTTCAAGCAAGTCGGCTTGCCGTCGGTAATCATAAAAATCTGCTTGTTTTTGGTCTTGCGGCGGCGCAACAAATCCATCGCCAACTCCAGACCCGCCACGGTATTGGTGTGGTACGGGCCCACTTCGAGGTATGGGAGGTCTTTCAACTGAATCTGCCACGCGTCGTTGCCAAACACGATGATGTCGAGCGTATCTTTTGGATATTTGGTTTTAATCAACTCCGCCATCGCCAACGCCACTTTTTTGGCGGGAGTAATGCGGTCTTCGCCGTAAAGAATCATGGAGTGGCTTACATCAATCATCAACACCGTAGCGGTGAAGGTTTTTTGCTCCTTTTCCACCACTTCGAGGTCATTTTCTACCAGAAAAAATTCGCCAATGCCGTGGTTAATTTGGGCGTTTTTGATGGATTCGGTCATGGCAATTTGGTCGAGAGTATCGCCAAATTGAAAATCACGTACATCGCTGCTCAGCTCATCGCCTGTGCCCGTATAAGGGGTGTGATGGTTGCCGCCCGCTTTGGAGCGTTTGAGCTTACCAAAAATTTCTTCCAGCGCACTCCTACGAATGCTGCGCTCGGTTTTGGGGGTCATAATGACCTTGCCTTCTTCGTTTTCCTCCGTAATGTAACCTTTGCGTTTGAGGTCTTCAAAGAAATCACCAATGCCGTATTCGTCGTTGGTGAGGTTATACTGACGGTCCAGTTGACTCATCCAAGCCATGGCTTGGGTTACATCACCCGAATTCATCAGCAGGAGTTGCTGAAAGATGTTCAAC
This sequence comes from Runella salmonicolor, assembly GCF_024158025.1. NCBI lineage: Bacteria > Pseudomonadati > Bacteroidota > Cytophagia > Cytophagales > Spirosomataceae > Runella > Runella salmonicolor. Next base: position 500,940 of record NZ_JAMZEL010000003.1, on the reverse strand, counting down.
AACTCGTCAAATTTATTTTTACCGGTTTGTTCCGTGGGCTTAAATTCCGAAAAACGATGACCAAGCATGAGAGAATGTCAAGTTAAGGATGAGAACTGTTCTACGTTATTCTAACACTCAAATCCCCCGGGAAGTTTAGGGACTTTTGGATAATCTACGGGGATTTCACGGCTTTTAATTAATTTTGGGGAAGATAAATCGTATTTGTTACCTTCTGAACTATGCCAAACGCCCCGCTTTCATCTTCGATACAAAATGTGTACGACCAACAATACGTCAATTCTGATGCCCAATGGCGTGAGATTGGCGCGCGTCAAAAAGCGGATGACATTATAAAGTTATGCCAAAAATTTAACTTTAAAAAGGTGCTGGACGTTGGAGCAGGCGACGGGGCAGTATTGAAAGAACTCGACAGCCGTGGATTTACGGAAAACCTGCACGCGGTAGAAATATCAGGCAGCGGCATTGAAAAAATCAATGAGCGTCAATTGAAATCGTTGCGAGAAGTAAAACTGTTTGACGGTTACACGATTCCTTACGAAGATAAAGCGTTCCCGTTGGCTACCTGCTCGCATGTTATTGAGCACGTGGAGCATCCGAGATTGTTGCTGAGAGAGATTGCCCGCGTGTCGGAGTACCAATTTTTTGAGGTTCCGATTGATTTTAGCATGTTTGTAGACCGCAAAATAGACCATTTTCTTTCCTACGGACACATCAATATTTATACGCCCGCACTCTTTAAGTTCTTACTAAAATCAGAAGGTTTTGAAGTCATTGACGAATTGTTTTTGTTCTTCAGCGACGAAGTCGTCTCCTACCTAATGAAAGACTGGAAGCAGCGGTTGGTGTACAAAACAAAGGCATTTTTGCTCGAAAATTCCCCTTTGCGTCAGGTAAAACCCAATGCGTATGCAGTTTTGTGTAAACACACAGGCGCAGGGGTAAAGATATTTTAAAAACAAAACTTCCCGAAAGTATGAAACTTTCGGGAAGTTAGCTTATGGCAGTAAAAGCAAAAAATTGGCTTACGCTTTCTCTCCGCAAAATTCTTCAAACGCCATCACCAAATGTTCCGCAATCATTTTGGCATTGCGGCCTTCGATGTGGTGACGCTCAATAAAATGCACCAATTCATCATCCTTAAAAATAGCAATGGAAGGAGATGAAGGAGGATATGGCAACAGATACTCACGCATTTTGGCGGTAGCTTCTTGGTCAACTCCCGCAAAAACCGTCACCAAATTGTCGGGTTTTAGGTCGCTAAACGCCAATGCTGCTTTTACGCCTGGGCGGCAAGCACCCGCTGCGCATCCGCAGACCGAGTTTACCACCACGAGCGATACTCCTTTGGCATTGGCCATGAAGTTATCAACATCGGCTGCGTCGGTGAGTTGTTGAAATCCTACGCTCGTCAGATCTTCTTTCATCGGAGCTACTAAGTGAGGAGGATACATAATCAGATTACAGTTTTAAGTTTACAGTTTTTTAATGGTATACATCCCTTCTCTGAGAAGGTTTTACAAAAATCCAAGTTCAAGTTTGGCTTCTTCACTCATCATATCCTGTGAGTAAGGCGGATCCCAAGTCAATTCTACACTTACATCATTGACGCCTTCTACTTCCCGAATTTTTTGTTCAATTTCGGCAGGTATCGTCCCCGCCGATGGACAAGACGGCGACGTGAGGGTCATTTCGACGTAGACATTGTTTACAGGAAATATTTTTAGGTCATAAATCAGGCCTAATTCCCATACATCCACTGGGATTTCGGGGTCATAAACCGACTTTATGGCTTTGACAACTTCTTCTTTTAATTCTGATTCGGTCATTTTTGTTGGGGTTAATCGTAATGAACGCTGGGCAATGGATTCAATTGCATTAACTAACTTTTTCGGCGGCACGTTGCGCAAACTCTTTCATTCGGGCAATCATCGAAGCCAAGCCACCAGCCCGCCGCGACGTAATGATGCTACTCATGCCTATTTTATCAATAAAGTACAAATCAGCATTGGCAACATCTTCGGGTTTTTCGTCCGACAATATCTTAATCAAAAGGCTCACTAGGCCTTTGCTGATTTGCGCCGTCGGTTCGCTGTCGGCTTCAAAATGCACCACATCACCGCGCATTTCGGAGTGCAGCCACACCTTTGACTGACACCCGCGAATCAGGTTGTCATCCGTTTTATATTCTTCCGCAATGGGCGAAAGTTTTTTACCCAAGTCAATAATATACTGTGTTTTGTCCAACTGGTCGTCGAACAATTCAAAATCTTCAATTAACTCGTCTTGTTTTTCGTTGATTGTCATATTGCCTGTAAATCCTGTTTTCGATTTGAATACCGAGTCGCTAAAATCCAAATCACGTTTCTTAGCTCAACATCTTTTTAACTCTCTCCAAACCTACGACTAATTTATCAATTTCTTCTTTGGTATTATAAACCGCAAAGGAGGCTCTGGAAGTTCCGGGAATTCCGAGTCGCTGCATCAAAGGTTGGGTACAATGATGCCCCGTCCGAACAGCAATGCCCTGTTGGTCCAGAATGACGCCCACATCCTGCGGGTGAATCCCATCCATCACAAACGAAATAACGCTCACTTTCTCTTTGGCCGTCCCCACTAGTCTCAATCCGTCAATGCTTTGTAGGGCATCAGTACCATAAACGAGCAGCTCATGCTCGTAGTCTGCAATCTGTTTTTTACCAAGCGTTTCTACATATTCAACGGCCGTATAGGCCGCTACTACATCGGCGATATTGGGCGTACCAGCTTCAAATTTATAGGGTAAATCGCTGTAAGTAGTTTTGGCAAATGTTACTTCTTTAATCATTTCGCCACCACCACGGTACGGTGGCATGGCGTTAAGAATGTCTTTTTTGCCATACAACGCACCCATACCCGTAGGACCATAAAGTTTGTGTAACGAGAATACGTAAAAATCACAATCTAAGGCCTGTACATTAATATCAATGTGTGAACTGGCCTGCGCACCGTCAATCAGCACTTTAGCCCCCACTGCGTGGGCTTTTTCAATGATTTCAGCAACGGGGTTGATGGTTCCGAGGGCATTGGAAACATGGACAACCGAAACGAATTTTGTTTTCTCAGAAAGCATCTTTTCGTATTCGTCCATTAGCAATTCACCCTCGTCATTGATAGGAATCACGCGAAGCACACAGCCCTTTTCTTCGCACAACATTTGCCAAGGCACAATGTTGGAATGGTGCTCCATGGTGCTGATGATGATTTCATCGCCTGCTTTCAAAAAGGTTCGTCCGTAGCTTTGAGCAACCAAGTTGATACCGTCGGTGGTGCCGTAGGTAAAAATGATTTCTTCCACGTGGCGGGCGTTCAAAAAAGTCTGAATTTTATGGCGCGATGCCTCAAAAGCAGACGTGGCTTTTTCAGCTAAATGGTGGATTCCTCGGTGAATGTTGGCGTTGAAATGCTCATAATAGCGCGTCAGGGCATTCAAAACGGGTAGTGGCTTCTGGGTAGTAGCGGCATTGTCAAAGTAGACCAACGGTTTTCCGTTGATTACTTCATTTAAAATGGGAAAGTCCTGCCGAATTTTTTGGATATCAAGCACTTTATGGAAAATTAGTGGTGAGTAATTCCCGTTAATGGTCAACAAAATAGTAAAGTAGCCGACATTAACGTTGTTGTATTGAAATAAAACACACAAAATTAGAGTTGAGTTTTATAAAGTCTAAATAAAAAGCCAACCGTTGGTGTAAAAATCATTTTTTGCATCATCTAATCGTGTTATATTGTTTATGTTTTTAAACTAAAACCACAAATACCATGGTCAATGCCAAACACTTAGCTACGTTTATTCTGGGAGCCGCTGCCGGGGTAGCGTTACACAAATATTTAAAAACAGACGAAGGCGAAAAAATGGTCGAAGACCTTAAATCTAAGGCGGGCGACCTGAAAACGGAGGCCGAAGACTCCCTTGAAAAGATTCCGGAGTATTTCGAGCAGCTCAAAAACCAGGGTTCCGATACCCTCAAAAAATATTCACCAGAAGTCGAGAAAATTCTTCAGGATTTGCTCGACAATATCCGAGGCAAAGGCGGCTCTGCCCCAACCACCACACCTCCTACGCCTTAGAGCAGGGCACAAAAAAAGTGGCGCACCTTTCGGTAGCGCCACTTTTTTTATATTGAGCGTTGATTACGCTTCAGCTACTACATTTACCGTTACGGCATGTTTCACTTCTTTGTGAAGGTCAAGCGTAGCTTTGTAGGTACCGATGGTTTTTACGTCTTCAACCGTGATTTTCTTACGGTCAACGTCAAATCCTTTGGCTTTGAGGGCTTCCGAAATTTGGATGCTCGTTACACGACCAAAGATTTTGCCGCTGTCACCCGCTTTAGCGGCGATTTCAACGGTCATTTCACCGATGGCTGCTGCCAAATCTTCGGCGTCTTTTTTGATTTTTTCGGCCTTGTGAGCAGCTTGCTTCAAGTTTTCGGCCAATTGCTTCTTGTTGGACTCGGTCGCCATCACCGCAAATCCCTGCGGAATAAGATAGTTGCGACCATAACCGGCTTTCACCTCTAAGATATCATTCTTATATCCTAGTCCGGCAATATCAGTTCTTAAAATAACTTGCATCGTCAGTTTTCTCCTTCCGTTTTTACTTTAATTGATCAGCTACGTATGGCAATAGTCCCAAGTGACGCGCACGCTTGATGGCTTGCGACACCTTACGTTGGTACTTCAAAGAGGTACCTGTCAGGCGGCGAGGCAAAATTTTACCTTGCTCGTTGATCAACTTCAAAAGGAAGTTAGGATCTTTGTAATCGATGAATTTGATACCGGCTTTCTTAAAGCGGCAATACTTTTTGCGATTTTGATTACGCTCGATTGGTTCGTTTACTAGTGTCATTATGCGTCGCCCTCCTTAGCTGTTTCGGTTTGTTTTCTTCCAACTAATCCACTGCGTTTGCGCTCGGCATACGTTACGTGGTGTTTTTCCATAGCTACCGTCAAATAGCGCATTACGCGCTCATCGCGACGGAATTCAGTCTCAACGACTTGAATCAAAGAAGGCGCAGACTTGAACTCAATGAGGTGATAAAAACCTGTGTTCTTGTTCTGAATTGGATAAGCCAATTTTTTTAGGCCCCAATTTTCTTCGTGTACGAGCTCCGCACCGTTGTCGGTAAGGATTTTGCGGAACTTCTCAATGGTGTCCTTCATCTGTTGATCAGATAAAACGGGAGTTAAAATGAACACCATCTCATACTGTTTTGTAAACATACTGAGAATTGTTAAATGGTTATACTAATGAACTCATTGTAAATGAGGGCGCAAAGGTAGCTTTTTTTGAGAAAAGCACAAAAAATAGTGTGAAAACCCAGCAAAATATGAGCCGTAAAACAAAAATCATAAAGTTTTTCAGTGTAACCCTTGGAATTTTCAGGCAATTTTATCCATATTTGTAATGGAATTAAATCGCTAGACATTAAAGAGAATAAATAAACTTGGTCTAATCGTACACTTAGGCTAGAACCAAAAATAAAATTAGTCTTTATTTTAATATACTTTATATATGGATTAAATAAATTATTTACCTGAGTCCGATTTTGTAGTTTAGTTGTTAAAGGTTTTCAGTTAGATGTCAATTTGGCGGCCAATGCGGCACATGACGCCGCCAAATACTGAAAATGAGGGGACACCGTCGAGCAAATTTGCTCGACGGTACTTTTACACCTAAAAACAGATTGGTTAATCCCAAAAAGGCTAGATTTTTATACCATTTTATTCAATTGTAGACATAAACACCTTGACCATGTCAGTTCTCGAATCAAAACTCACCTACTCCTTAATATTATAGCTAAATTGGGTGAATTATTAGAAATTCTCGCTGCCATCAAAACAGCCAACGCACAATTTTTTGTCTTTTTTTACGAAACACTAAGAAAAAAGGCAGTTGCTTGTCTTTAGTTAAGAAGTGCTTCGTGAAAAAACCTTTTCTCGTTTTTCCAATCACTCAGATTCATTTACATCTAACAAAAAACAGTTTTATGAAATTTGAAACGCTCCAACTTCACGCAGGACAAGCCCCCGACCCGACCACCAATGCCCGTGCGGTCCCTATTTACCAAACGACTTCTTTCGTTTTTAACAATGCCGAACATGGGGCTAATCTATTTGCACTCAAAGAGTTCGGAAACATTTACTCCCGTATCATGAACCCCACAAACGATGTCTTCGAAAAACGCATAGCGGCGCTCGAAGGTGGGGTTGCGGCATTGGCGACGGCATCAGGGCATTCGGCACAATTTTTAGCGATAAATAATATCACAACCGTCGGCGACAATTTTGTTACAACTTCTTTTCTGTACGGTGGCTCTTACAATCAATTCAAAAACTCGTTCAAAAACATCGGCGTAGAAGCCCGTTTTGTGTCGGGTGATAAAGTTGAAGATTTTGAGAAATTGATTGACGAAAAAACCAAGTTCCTTTACTTGGAAACCATCGGAAATCCGGGCTTCAATGTCCCTGATTTTGACGCATTTGCCAAACTGGCGCAGAAATACGACTTACCCATAATCGTTGACAATACCTTTGGAGCGGGCGGTGCCATTGCACAACCCATCAAACACGGCGCGCACATCGTGGTTGAATCGGCTACAAAGTGGATCGGCGGCCATGGCACTACCATGGGCGGGGTGATTGTAGATGCAGGTACCTTTAACTGGGGCAACGGTAAATACCCTCAATTTACCGCTCCGTCGCCAAGTTATCACGGGTTGGTACTCAACGACGTATTTGGCATCGGCGGTCCTTTTGGCAACATTCAGTTCATCATTCGCGCCCGCGTAGAAGGCCTGCGCGATTGGGGGCCTTCTCAATCACCGTTCAATTCATTCTTGTTGCTGCAAGGCTTAGAAACCCTTACGCTAAGGGTAGAGCGCATCGGCGAAAATGCACTAAATCTGGCAAAATGGCTACAACAACACCCTGCCGTTGAGAGCGTTAATTACTTAGGACTGGAAAGCAGTCCCTACCACGAATTAGCGAAAAAATACCTCACACGGGGCTTTGGTGGAGTGCTTTCTTTTAAGATAAAAGGTGATAAAGCACAGGCTGAGAAGTTTGTAAACAGTCTTGAGTTAATCAGCCATTTGGCCAATGTAGGCGATTCAAAAACGCTCATCATTCACCCTGCGTCTACCACACACTCCCAACTTTCAGAAGCAGAGCAAGTTACGGCGGGAGTTGACCCCAACCAACTACGTCTTTCGGTCGGCATTGAGCATATCGACGATATTAAGGCCGATATTGAGCAAGCATTAAGCAAGTTGTAAGTGCAAACTTTTTAATTATAGGTGGGTTAATTTAAAAGCTCCAAATCGCTGATTTGGAGCTTTTTCTTTTTTAATCAGCATAAAAAAAATAACAACCTTACTGGTTTTTGTTAATTCGTCTTAAGCTACACTCTAGTTGTTTTATATCCTTACACGTCCGAATGCGTTCAATAAATTGGAATATATTAATTTAAGCTAATTATTTTTTTGCTTTTAATGCATTGATAACCAATTTAAAAGACATATATTTTGGTCAAAAAAGTTATTATTTACGACTGGGCTATCATAAAAACCTCCTTTTATGAAATCATTTTACTTATTGCTTCTCTGTTTCATTTTTAGTTATACGCTTCCTTTATCGGCGCAAAACTTGCCTCAAACGACCACATTAGATATAATTTCATTGAAAAAAGCTTTACTAAAAGCTCCTAAAAACATTGCGCAAAATCTCCAAAACACAACCAATAACCCAAGGCAGCCAACCGTAAAATTGCCAAACCAAAAGGGAGTTATGGTGTCCTATCGAGTAATGGAGCATGACGTATTATCTCCAGAACTCTCTACTCAGTTCCCTACCATAAAAACATACCATGGAGTCAATATTGATAACCCAAAAGAAATTATTCGTTTTGATATTTCTCCCAGAGGATTTCATGGCATCATTGTGTCTCCAGAAGGATACAAATACATTGAGCCTGTCAATGTCAAGGAAGGAACTTACAAAATCCTTTCTCCCAGTGAAATAGAAGGAGAGCAGGGATGCTTTACCAACGGAAATGCCTTTGGGGCAATTTCCCGTAATGGTCGATTAATTCAATCTCAAGAATACAGCAATGGCGCAACCCTTCGAACTTATCGCATGGCGATTGTAGCCACTGGCGAATTTACCGCTCGCAATGACACTAATACTGTATCACGAATCGCCACGATTGTTAACTTGACCAATGCGATTTGGGAAAACGAAGTAGCAGTGCATTTTACGCTAGCAGCAGTGGTATCTATTGGGAATGTTACTACGTCTACTGCCTCTACCTCTCGCGCTCAGTCTATTTTTGACTCTCTCAATACCACCTCAACACTACCTTACGCTAATTACGACATTGGCCATTTGCTTCATTATACAGGCACCAATCCACCCGCTTCTGGGAATACAGCGGGGGCAAACGGAGTAGCAGGGCCTACCCCCTGTACAAACACCTCAAAGTCAAGGGCTTGGACCCAATACACAGAAACCGCGGGATTTTCGGCTCCTGATGCCATGATTGTAATGGTATTTGCGCACGAAGTGGCACATCAATACAATGCGCCGCACACTTTCAATGCCAATACAGGCGCGTGTGCAGGCAGCAACCGAATGGCGTCTGGAGCGTATGAACCCGCTAGTGGCTCTACCCTGATGTCCTATCAGGGGGCCTGTTCGCCCCAAAACCTGACGGGCTCCCGTCAAACGTATTTCCATACCAATACGATTAAGACCGTCATCAATTCTTTTAGCAGTACACAAGGGTCATGCCCCACCACATCAGCTACTGGCAACACTCCTCCCGTAGCCAATGCGGGAGCTGACTACACCATTCCCAAAGGAACGCCCTTTGTATTGACTGGCTCTGGTACGGATGCCAACGGCGACGCCCTTACCTACCAATGGGAACAATATGACCTTGCGGTATCTGGCGACGCAGGCCTGATAGGAAGTTCGGCGGCTAGCAGTACTACGGCTCCCTTGTTTAGAAGCAGTATTTCCACAAATCCGGTCAGAACCTTACCAGCACTTTCCTTTATTCTTAATAATGCCAACGATGCCCCTGACCTCGACGGCGAGGAACTTCCGCAGGTAGCCCGAACGATGACTTTTAGACTCACGGCTAAAGACAACCATCCAGGTGGTGGCGGAGTACATTTTGATGCAACATCTATCACAGTGGCAAGCTCAGGACCATTTGCCATCACCTCCCAAAATACCGCCACCACTTTAAACGCCAACGGAAGCACTACATTTACGCTAACCTGGGATGTAAACGGAACAGATGGGGCGCCCGTCAATTGCAGTAATGTAAAGATTATGTTTTCTAAAGATGGAGGCCTGACCTTTCCGTACGTATTATCGGCAAGTACTTCAAACGACGGCTCCGAAACACTGATAGTGCCTAATTACGTTACTTCGACTGGCCGTATTAAAATCGAAGCCGTCGGCAATATTTTCTTTGACATCAACAACGCCCACATCACCATTGTCAACACATCAAGCTGCATAGCCACCGGAACCTCCCTTGCTCCCACCAACAGCATTACCGCTTACGCAGGTAGTTCAGCATTGGCATTGTCGCTCTCTCCGCAGTACACTACCGAATATAGCTCTCCCGTCACGGGAAGCCTGCTTGCTGGAGATTTACAAAGTACCTTTGCCGGCCTTTTTGGAACAAATTGTGTAAATTTGGGTCCTGATACTTCCCTTTATGATATTTATCCCTTTCAAGTAAATTTAGTCGGAACCTATACCTTCAGTGCAACAAGTAGCAGCACTTTTGAAATTTTAAATCTCTATCAAAATTCCTTTGTACCGGATTCCGGTTGTACTAACTTTCTTGGCTCAACGCGTAACCTCAATAATCAAAATGTTCGTTTGAACGTTTCCGTTACCTTACAGCCAGGTATTCAATATTATCTTGCATTGACAAGACCTGGCAATTTTAATCCACGTACCCTTTCTTCCTATTCTATCTCTTTCACCACTCCTACGGGTGGCACACTCGGAGTAAATCAATATTTCAATCCGGGCGCGAGTTATTCTTACCAGTATGTCATTGTTAATAACACAACAGGTAACGTCGTTGATATTGCCCCCACGGCCAATTTGAGCAATCCATCGACGTATGAAGCAGGCAGTTACAGCGTGTACGGGGTCTCCTATCTGACGGCGCATGAGTCAAGTTTGCTAACAAAAATCGGCGGGTCCTTCTACGCATTACAGATAGACTTAGCAAATTTGGTTATTTGCGGGGAGTTGAGCAGTAATGTTGTAAGCATTACTATTTTGCCCTGTACGCCGTCCATTAGCCAATCCACCACGATTTCAGCATCTACCGTCGTGCAGGCTGCGCAATCAGTCATTGCAACCAATACCATCACTGACGGTACAGTAATCTATCGGGGGGGGAATTACGTACAACTCAATCCAACATTCAACGTCACGGCAAATGCCACGACGACATTCACCGCGTATCCTTCAGGTTGTCAATAAATCAAAAGCCGCGTAAGGAGGGGTTCCTTGCGCGGCCTTTGATTTATGTCGGCACTCATTAATGATTTCCATAGTTTTTCTCTCCCGCCGTCACCGCAATAGATAAGCGATTTTGCTTGGGTGGCAACGGACAGGTGGCAAAAGTCGTAAATGCACAAGGTGGATTGATGGATTTATTAAAATCCAGAACGGTGATTCCGCGTTCGTTTGGCTTTTCGGCGTACAAAAAACGCCCTGCTCCGTAGGTTTCTTTGCCACTGGTTTGATCGGCAAAAAGAATAAATAATTGCTCTTCACTTTCTACGGCATCCAAACGGTGTTCTTTTCCATCAACAGTAAAAACCAACGTACCGGGAGACGCTTGCAGCGATGTTTGGCCTGTTACATCCGTAATCGCGATTTTTTTATCAGTTGTCGCTGGTTCTAGTTTGGCTTCTATGCGCCATTTGGGGTCAATTGAGTAGGTTTTTACGCCTGCAAAATGCCGTAATTCTGGACTCTCTAAATCCCGAAGACGTATCCCAAATTTAGTCCCGCGCTTAATCACAAACCACCGCAAAGAGCCGCTTTCGAGTACGATGTTAGGTTCAGAAGGAAAAATTTTAAGCGAGTTAACAGGTTTTTTATTGACCGATACCTTCGCATTGGGTTCAATATCAACCCAAACTTCGCCGTTTTTGAGAGTAAAATAGCCCAGCAAGGGTGCGCTCTTCCCCGCGGGAAAGACTACGTTGTTTTTAGCATCGGCTCCGAAACTGTTCTTGCCTTCTTCCAACCAAAACAGGCCCGCTAAATTTAACCAACCATTTTCGGCTTTGAGGCCTTCAATGCGTTTTTGATGCCATGTTTTAAGGTCATTTACGTAGGTGTTATCGTCAGAAATCCGCTGAAACCCCGTCAAAATCAAGATTGAGAACAGACAAAAAATAAGTTTAAATTCTAAAGAAACTTTCATTTCTGATTAGGTTTAAGAATTGCGCTTGTAAAAGAGTATACTGACGTACAAAATGCAAAAATTGCGTGTCAATAAAAAAAGAACAGTGACTCAATTTAAGTATTACTTGATTAGTCTTATTTACCCAAATAATCGTGCAATTTTAACCGCCTTTTCAATTTCTTTATCGGAGACAACATACTCAAAATCACGGTCAACGTAGTCGTACACAATGCGACGGTCGGCGTTGACCACAAACGTGGCCGCAAAAGGCACATCTTCTGAGATACCCGCAATTCGGTCCCAGACGGGCTCGTATTTAGAATAAACGCCCAGCGCTTCGCTGATTCTGTTTTCATAATCCTGCACTATATTAAACCCAAGGTCATGTTCTTGAATCGTGTGGACGATGTTTTTATAGTACTCCGTAGTCAGCACGAGCAAATTTCCACCAAGCGCACGGATACGCGGATAAATACCGTTGAGGAGTTTTAGGTGGCGCTCTCCGTACCCATTCCAGTCGGGACTGTAAGTACTAATCACCAACGGCCCATCCTGCAACAACTGATGAAGATACATCGTACCGGCGGTCTGCAAGCTCGACGGAAGATGTTGCCAAACACCTAATTCTAAATTGATGCGAACCACAGGAAGGGTGTCTCGGTTTTTTAAGGGTTGAATTTTTTGATACGATTTTGGCAGAGAAGATATAATGTAGTCTTCACCTACGATTTTGATGATTGATTTCATTTTATATACTTTTTACGGATTCTCAAATTATAAATGAGGCCAATATTTACCTACTTTTTCTATCTATTAAGCATTTTTATTGACAAGAATGAATGACAGAGAGATAACAAAAGCAAAATGTTGATTTGTATGGTTTTAGTGCACTTTTTTATTCTTACGTATGTCTAAATTCTGAAAATAAAACAGCCTGATTGTATGCGAATTTTGGTAGCGATTACCAACTCCTAGCTGTTGATAAACATTCATGTATCCCAATTGAAGGTTAGAATGAGCACTGGTTTGGTAGGCTAATCCCGCAAAAAACCGATTTTGGTCGAATGTATTATACACTACTTTTCGGCTAAGATTAACAAATATTTCGTCGTTAATTGCCACAAAAAATGTATTCGAAACAATACCTTTCTTACTCAACGGAATATTAAGCATGTAATTGAATCGCAGGCGGGTGTCAAAACGGTAACCAGCGGCTAGCTCGTTATCATTCTTAATGTTTCGTCGCCAGCGCTCTTCCAAGCGCAGCCATTGCATGGTACGTACTTTGCCGTATTTGGTGTGGAGCTGAAGCTGCTGCCATATTCTGTGTTCGGGCATAGATACGTTGGCATGACCTTCTTCGGGAAAATGATTGGTAAAATTGTAACCGTTGGTCAGTTTAAAATCGTCGGTTAAATAGTACATCAATCCAGTCCGAAATAAAAATTTGGACGGCTCCCCCACAAAACCATCAGTAGTACGAAAATGCACATCAGTCCACAGGCCCCACTTTTCACTCAATCGAGTTTGATTAAAATAACCCAGCCAAATCTGCTCACTGTTTTTAACCTGTTTGGTAACCTGACCGTACCCAGACAAACCTAAAGCACTTATTATCAATGACAAATATATTTTTTTCACATTAGTAAACTTTAAAATGCAGTCACAATATTCCGAATATGCAAGGCAATAATTATAGTTTTTTTTACACAATTGGTTTGACTTTCACCAATCCCGTAATGGCTTTCAAGCGCACAAGTAGGCTGTCCAAGCGCTCGTTATTGTCAAGTATTATACTTAATGAGCCTTGAGAACGAACACCATCTGCTTCAAACTTAGCACTGATGATGTGTCCGTAATCGGCAATAAAACGAGTAACTTCTTCGACAAAACCTACCCGATCAAAACCCAATATTTCCAAATGGGTGAGGCGGGTGTGATGATGTTTTTGTGTTTGCATTGTCTTGGCTGTTTAAAAGGTTAAATTCTTATAACGCTCGAAAGTTGCTTTTTGATAGCTGTCAGGCAGTTTTATGTTATTAACAAAACTGCCTGACAGCCAATTGGTTATTTAATTAAAAAGTATATCTCAAAGTCACGCCATAGGTACGTGGATCTCCTAAAATCCCCCCAATTTGTCCTGCGCTACCCGGTGCCACCAAAAGCTGCTCGTAATAATCCTTGTTACCCAAGTTTCTACCCCATACAAAAAACGAAATACCATTGGAAGCCCTGAAACCCACTCTACTATTTACTAATGCATAACCTTCAATGTCTAAAAATTGTGAGGGAGAAGGGCTTGAAGAAAACGTAGAACGATAGTAAACATCAAGCCCACCAAAGAAGTTACCTTTTAGGCCCAATAAATTACCTCTTCCCGTTAGCTCCGTACCAAACGAACCCGCATATTTTGAAATTCCAGGCAGTACACCACCCGATATATCTTTAAATGCCCGGTCTCCTCCTACTTCTTCGATGGGCACAGGGGCATTGGTAAACTTGACGTATTTACCATCGGTATAAGCAAAGGCACCAGTGAAGGTCACGTGATTATTTACCCTGATGTTACCGTCTATTTCCAAACCAATCACCCTTACTTGTTCGGCATTGGCCAAATACCCTCGGTTTACCCCCGGTTCAGGCGTTTGTACTTGCGTTTGATAATCTTTTATGTCGGTATTGTGAAACACAACGTTCAATACAGAGTTGGACGTTGGTTTGGTTTTGATACCAAATTCAACATGAGAAACCGCTTCTGGTTTTACCGTTGCCAGCTCAGTCAAGACTCGGCCACTAGCTGTTGGCAAACCACCCACGTTTATGCCAATAGGTTTGTAGCTGAGTGAATACGTGCCAAAGGCATTGACGTTTTTATTGAATTTGTATTGTAAGGTCAACTGACCCGAAAAATTGCCTTCGGAAGCATCTATATCAAAGGTTTGGTTGCTGTAAACCCCGTTTTTCAGGGCCAACAAAGCGGGGTCAGTCGTAGTCAAACCACCATACGTTACTCGGCTGTAGTTCGCTTTTTTGGTGTCATTGTTGTATCTAATGCCAGGCAAAATGTGCAATTTGTCAGTAATCGCCCAGTCAGCCTGGGCAAACAATGCCACACTCGAACTCTTTATGCCGTAGGTAGTTTTTATGCCGAAGTTGTCAAACAAACCGGGCGTTTTCCAAAGAGCACTCGTGGAGCTTTGGGCAAAACGCCATTGTGCCGAGCCCGCTTCTTCGGTGTGAACAGGGTCCGTCCTCAAATCCTGCCACAAGCCAAAGGCCCCAATTACCCCGCTTATTTTATCATTTATTTGACCCGAATATCTAAGTTCTTGGGAAAACTGGTCGTGGGCAGAGGTTCCAGCAGAGATAGAAAAAGAATTTAAACCCGTGTAATCACGGTCGTTCAAAGGATCCCACTTCCAATATCTCCAAGCGGTGGTAGAAGTCAAGGTACCTTTTCCAATTTTAAAATCAGCGTTCAACGACAATCCGCCCAGTTCGTTACCTGCTTTTGAAGGAGTATCTAAGTCCAATGTCCTTTCAAAAGCGCTTTGGTAAGGAAGTTGGTAATTTAAATCAGCAATAATAGCATTGAATTGACGGTAAGCGGCACGTTTGGTCGTCACTACTTTGGCCACTGGCCATCCGTACCCCACAGGGTTTTGATCAGTAACATCGGCAATAAACGTAATATTTATCTTGTCGGTAGGTTTGTATAAAAACTGACCTCTCACCCCAATATTATTAATATCATTGATATTGGTTTGGGTGCGGGTATTGTACAATAAGCCATCTCTTTGGGTACCGACAAACGAAACCCTTGCCGCAAGTTTTTTGCTTAAAGGCCCAGAGATAGACGCTTTTGCCTGAATGTAGCCATAGTTGCCATAGCTTAGTTCGAAGCTAGCGGTGGGGTCAAAACTTGGCGCACGAGACGTTACGTTAAATGCTCCCGCCGTGGTGTTTTTGCCAAACAATGTTCCCTGAGGGCCACGCAGCACTTCTACCTGGTCTATGTCAATAAAATCAAGTGCCGTAGCCGCGGGGCGGGCATAATATACGCCATCGACATAATAACCAACCCCAGGGTCGATACCATCGTTGGTCAAACCATAAGTAGACCCTAAACCTCTGATATTGAGCGTTGTATTCCGTGCATTTGATGCATAAAACTGAACCGTAGGCACCAATTCTTTCAAACGGTTTACGTTAAAAGCTCCTTGGTCTTCTACCGTTACGCCTCTGATAACCGAAATCGGAATCGGAATATCCTGCACCGCTTCTTGACGGCGGCGGGAGGTTACTACCACATCCGAAAGTTGATTAGTACTTTCTTCGAGTTTGATTTCTACTTTGCTGTCACTAATCAGAACTTCTTTTTTTAAATAACCTACCGACGATACAAGGAGGATGAAAGGAAGTTTTTGGCCCGTAATCAGCGCAAATTCTCCATTCACGTCGGTCGCCGCGCCGTTGGTGGTGCCTTTGATTGATACCGTCGCGCCAATCAAAGGAGTACCGCTACGGGCATCGAGTATTTTGCCCGATACCGTCGCATTAATCATTGGAGTATTTTGAGCGGATAAATAAGAAGGAAAAAAAGCAGAAACAGCCACAAATAACAGACTGATTAAACTAGGTGGGAAGAAATTTTTCATAAAGAGTAATAATATAGATTTAGTAGTTTTTTAAAAAATACAATTATTCAAATGGTTAGTTAAAGCTTAATACTCATACTGGATAGAGTACAGGAAGTATTAACACTTTATATCTATTGATTTAGTATGCAAATGTAAAGCAACTGTTTTTATAAATACAAATTGACCTGAAATATTCTTTGAAATATTTAATTATATCTTATAAAAAAGCCAAAAATGCACCTTGATTGTGAATAAAATACCACGGAAGGCCCAGCTCTTTGGCTTGTTTACGGAGGTTTTCCAACGCGTAAAATTTATTGGAATTATCAAAAATGAGCTTTTGATTACCAAAAACGGGAAGAAGGTCTTCTACTTTTCGAAAAGCTGTATTTCGAATAACCACGTAATCTACCACAGGAGGAATTGTGGTCTGCACCGATTTTTCAACGAGCAAAAGGCTTTTTCCGTGCCAAACGATGAGCTTGCCGAAAGGTAAATTTTTAACAAAACGGGATGGGTACACGGATGAAGCCAACGGTTGTTGTTGAATGGAGCGTACGTTTCGTTCGTCGTAAAAATTCTTGAGGTAAAAGTTGAATGGTTGTTGGTTTGATTGAAAAAAAGCAGAATCAGCGAGCAGCACAGCCTCCTTCCCATTTACCAAGCTAATGACCGATTGACGGGAAACGGAATGAACGACCACAAACTTTTGTTGATTAAAATGGACCATCTCCTTCAGTTGCAATATACACAGCAACGCACTCAAGGCCAGCGCATATCCTCCCCAACGAACTTCACGGTAATACACCAATGCCAATAACATGGCCATAATTCCGTACATCAAGCCCAGTTCGACTGCCGACAAAGACAAACCTTCAAGGGTAGAAAAGGGCAACAAATCGGTCCAAATCACGATTTCATTCAATAACCATGTAATTCCAGTCAGCCCCCAACCAAGGAGAACCGATAAGTAAGGTACCCACGAAAGTACCAGCGCTACCATCGCAACTGGCAACATAGCGGTAGCCAAAAACGCCACAAAAGGATTAGCCAACAAAAAATACGTCGGAAATTGATGAAAATAATAAACGGCAATTGGAAAGGTTATGAATTGGGCAGCGATAGCTACGGTGGTCATTTCCCATAATTTATCCACCAACCATGTTTTTGGGGTAAAATACTGATACAAAACAGGTTGAAGAAAAATAATCCCCCCCAGTGCCGCGTATGAAAGCTGAAAACTCACGGAAAACAAAAGTAGCGGATCAATGGCTAACAAAATGAGGGCGGAGCCAAAGAGGGCATTTTCGCCATTTTCTTTGCGCTTCAAAGGACTTGCCAGCAAGAAAATCGTAAACATAAGCGCCGAACGAATCACGGGGGCCGACAGGCCCGTGAGCACCGCATAAAACCACATGGTAACGAGCGTAATACCCAACGATAGCCATCGCCCGTAGCGGCGTTTCTCCAAGCGTTTGAGCATAAAAGTCAAAATCGAAATAAAAATGGCGATGTGAAAACCCGATACCGACAGTACATGCACGGCCCCAGCCGCCGAATACGACTGAATCAGTTCGCTGTCCATCTCATCACGAAGTCCCAAAATCATCGCTTTCGCAACGGCATATTCACGGTCAGGAACAACGAGCCGCCGCAATGCTGCATCACTCCACTCGCTTACGGCAAAAGCCCAGCTTTTATACCATACACCCTGATAGTCACCCGTGAATAAAAAATCAGTGGCTTTCAGGTAGTGCTGATGATAAATTTGTTTTTGACCCAGAAATTTTTGGTAATCAAACTGCGCAGGGTTTTGCGGCGGCTCCACCCGCCGAGGCTGGCCCCTAACCAACAAAACTTGCCCATAGCGTGGTTTTTCCGCCATTTTATCAAGGTAAATCAGGACCTTACCTTGCATTGAATGCCAGCCGTTTTCCACTTTGCACCGACGTAATTCAACCTCAACTTTGTAGGTTTTGGCGCGGGTTTCGGGCGGCGAAAGCACCACGGCTTCGTAAGCCGTCAGTTGTGACCAATCTTTTCCCAAAACAGTCTGCGGCGTTCGCAACCAACCCAATCCCGCAAAGAGTATTAGCATCAACGTTCCTGACCAATAACGATTGCCACGCGAAGAAAGAACCAAGAAAAAAAAGGCAATGAAGGCAACGGCAACGCCGCCTATGATTGGCCCGTTGATGACGGGCAACCAATGTTCGGGAAGCGCCTTGTGCAGAAGGATTCCACAACAGAAAGCGATACAACAACGCAGCAAAACATTCATCGCGTAATGACCAAGCGTTTACTAACTGTCTCTTTTTCAGTCTTAACCCGTACTATATAAACCCCAGGAGAAATATTTGTCGTTGGAAACGTAACCAACCAACTTGGATAATCAGTAAATTTTTGATTGCCTACCAATTGTCCTGTTATGCTGTACAATTCAACCTCAAAATCCGTAAATTCAGTAACGTTGATTTGAATATTTACTTGGTCGGAGGCAGGGTTCGGGAACACTTTCACGTCAAACGTGTCTCCAAAAGGGACTTTTGAACACCAGTATTTGACCAGCCGCGCCCGACGGGGGGCTTTTTCAATCACGGCCATCATTCGTTCACTCTGGTTGACGGTAAAGATATTCATGCAGGAGTCAGGCGAATAATCCATGTAGTTTTCGGTCATGTTGCGGGTACGAACACCCGAACAGGTAGAAAACAACGGCCCGCAGTTGGTTGACTGATTGCCCGACTGAGCGGGGGGAGTATCAGCACAATAATCATCGCCGCAATCGGTGTCTCCCCATGTATGAATCAATCCAAGCCAATGCCCCACTTCGTGGGTGGTGGTACGTCCAAGGCTGTACAATTTACTCGTTACTGCCCCGCCCGAACCAAAAACTTTGTAGTCAATAAAAACCCCATCCGTTTTTTCTAATAGCTCATTGGCACTGTCTAGCCCTTTCACGCCAGTGGCCGATGGAAACTGCCCGATTCCCAGGTAATTATTCCCAAATCGGCTAACCCAAATATTGAGGTAGCGGTCGGTGGGCCAACTGACAATATCAGCGAGCGTTTGGTCGTCAGTGAATATATCAAAAGTGCTTTTAGCGCTGTAATAATGACGCGTAATTCCGTTGGTTGGATTCCCGTCGGGGTCTTCATTGGCCAAATAAAATTCAATCCCCGTATTAGTTCCCACGGGGTTGGTATTAAAGCCGCGCGTTCCAGACTTTCGTTGGTAGTCTTCGTTTAGGGTTCTGATTTGAGCCAAAATTTGCTCATCCGAGATGTTGCCATTTTCACGCCCACCAATCGTCATGGCGGCATTGTTATGGACCACATGCACTACCACGGGGATACGCACTTGGGCGCAAAGCACCGCTTGCCGAGCCCTGCGGTCGGTGGCAGCATTTTTTAAATAAGATTGAATGGAATCTTCAAGCATTGTGCGTTTTAGGCGCCAATAAGGGTAGCGCTTCGCAATGGCTGAATCATATTGAACGGCAGCACAGCGCTGCGCGTAAGAAGCAAGGTGTAAAAAATTCAGAAGTAAAAAAACACGAAGAAAACGGTTGGCAGTGAGGCGTCTTTTTATCCGACCACTCACTGCCAACTGCTCACTACTCTTTCTCTTTCTTTTCATATGCATCCAAAATGTCTTTGACGAGGCGGTGGCGCACTACATCACGTCCATCAAGCTCGACAAAGGCAATCCCCTTTACATCTTTCAGGGTTTCAAGCGCATCTTTCAAACCGGACTTTTGATTTTTCGGTAAATCTATCTGGGTTTTATCGCCCGTGATAATCACTTTTGAACTGGGGCCCATCCGCGTCAAAAACATCTTCATCTGCGAAGGGGTCGTATTTTGGGCTTCATCGAGCAGGATAAAAGCATTATTTAGGGTTCGCCCGCGCATGTACGCAAGGGGGGCAATTTCGACAATTCGATTTTCAAGGTAAAACTTCAATTTTTCACCCAAAATCATATCGTCAAGCGCGTCATAAATAGGGCGCAAGTACGGATCAATTTTCTCTTCCAGATTGCCCGGCAAAAACCCTAAATTTTCTCCCGCCTCCACGGCTGGACGAGTAATAATGATTTTTTTTACTTTTTTCTCTTTCAAAGCCTGCACCGCGATAGCTACTGCGGTGTAGGTTTTACCCGTTCCTGCGGGCCCAATAGCGAACAGTAAATCGCTTTCGGCCGCTTTTTCCACCATCAACCGCTGATTGGCGGTTCTGGCCTTCACTACCACTCCTTTGGTACCGTACAAAATCACGTCTTTTTCGTCCTCCAATACGTGCGGCGGCGCCACGGAACCTCCGTTGGCGGTCAGGTAATGACGTACATTTTCGTTGGTGATTTTGCCGTATTTCTGGTAATGTTGCAGAAGGGACTCCAGAATATCGCTGATGCGGATAATCTCGGGCTGAGTGCCCATTACACGTATTTCGTTGCCGCGTGAAATGATTTTACTCATTGGAAAAGCGGCAGCAACTTCTTTGATGTGGTTGTTTTCTACGCCGAGAAAGTCAACAAGTGACACATCTTCCAAGGAAATTATTTTTTCTACCAAACGATGTAAGTGGTTTAATATTGATTGATTACGTTTTGTTTATCTAAAACGTTGCGTTGTTCGTTTTAGCTTGGTGAAAAATACGTTTTTGTTTTTAGAATTACAACTTTTTAAACGATTTTCCAGAGAAGGCTCTGCCGTAAACTTTGATTATGAAAGGGTTGAATAAATTAAGCAACAGCCCGAATTCGTAACGAATGCTTTTTTTTATTAGAACAATAAACTACAAAATCTAGCGCATAAAACCCGCGCAACAAGGGATACTGATTGTCGTATCTCCCGATTCTCACCCACAAAGAAGCTCAAATCAAAGTAAATATCCATTTTATCTTTAAAAACCATTTTTAGCCCTAAATATTCAATAAAATAAACACATAGGGATAAAAGTATATAAAAAATTAACCCATTTTAAAAAAATGGCACATTTGTTGAGAAGCCTTGGTTTGAAGCTGAAATTAAAACAACCAAGGCAATGCAACACCGACTATCTAACCCAAAAGCTTTAACTGTAAGGACATTTTTAAATCTATTATCGTCTTTCGTGATGGCTTATTTTTTACTAAGTTCAGGTCTATCCCGAGCGCAAGCACAAAACTGCGGACTGGGAACTAAGTTGACCGGATGTGTTGGTGTCGACTGCCCTCCGCTAACATTAGCACCCGACGCCAACAATGACTTAATTCAAGACAACAACCAAAGCGGCTACCCTATCAATACCACTTATCTCCCCCTTCCGTTCAATTGGCCAAACAATCAAGTCAGAGCCTACAGTCAAGTCTTTAACGTATTGGTTGGTGGTAATTTCAACGTAAAAGATGGAGGCCAAGGTGTACCCGCCGAAATCGAAGGGCGTGTGGCCATTAAGGGCAATTTAATCCTTGGCAACCCAAGCATTCCTTACAACTCTTATTATGGAATTGGCACCTCAGGCGGCGGAACCTACGTGATAGCCTCCACCAATTTACCAGCCTTATTGATTGGTGGCACCATCACAGGCTCGACCAATATGTTCGGGGTGGGCGGAACAGGCGTAGCGATGGGTGGCACGTATCAGAGCAATTTGCCCAATTCCATCACCGTCACCGATAGTCTTGGGATGGGCGGAATAGGACTAAACATCGACAGTTGTTTAATCGATATTTCTACCAAAAGCCTCTATTGGGCTACGCTTACCCCTACTGGAACCCTGAGCGGAGATACATTGATTGGAGACAACAGCTCGTCGGTGCAAGTCTTCAATGTGTCAAGTTGGAAGAACTTTGTGTTTAAAAATATCCCCTCTGGTGCTTCCGTCGTGGTAAACGTGAGCGGCTCGACCCACACAAACGTTCAAATGCCCTTGGTAAATGCAGTTACGCCAGCGGCAGGTTCTCCCTCTTTGTTTCGGTTACTCTTTAATTTTCACCAAGCTACAAACGTTACGTTTATAGGTACTTTTTATGGTTCGGCCATTATTCCAAACGGAAACGCGACTTTATCGGGAGGTAATTTTGACGGTCGATTGGTGGTAGGCGGCAACCTTACCCACGAAGCATCTGGGGGTGAAGTGCATAATTACCCTTTTGTTGGCGAATTCCCCTGCCCTCCTGCCTGCTTGAAAACGAGTTTTACATTTACAGCACCCGCCTGTGCACCCGACAAGAAATCCTACAGCGTAACGTTTAACGTAACCCAGAAAAACGGCACCATCAAAGTCAATGCTGGCACCCTAACGGGCAGCGGAAATGGTCCTTATACCGTAAGCAATATTCCTCCAACGATAAGTTTGAAAATCACGGACAGTCTGACCTCAATCTGTAAGTTTGACACCACCATTTTAGCCCCTGCAGCGTGTAACTGTACCCCCGCTGCCCCAGTGGCTATCAGCCCGAATGTATTTGCCTGTGCAGGTGATACAATTCCAACATTAAAAGTAAACGTATTGAGCGGGGTAACTGCCGATTGGTACGCCAACGCCACGGGCGGCTCCGCAATAGCCACGGGAGTGTTAAGTTATAAGCCTGCTGGCACCGCCAGTGTCACCGATACATTCTACGTAGAAGCACGCGGAACTACCCAAAATTGCGGTGGAATCAGTGTATTGAGAACCCCGATTATCGTAACTGTACAGGATTGCGATAGCCTCATTGATTTAAAACTCAAAAAATCAATCAGTAAAAAACTTGTACAAATCGGCGATACCCTTCAATACACGATCAAAGTATGGAACGAAAACACCAGTTTTGCCACGGGTGTAGAGGTCATCGACTCCCTCAGCGCGGGTGTACAGTATCTCAGTAGCTCCACCAAGCGCCTATCTAACAATACAACCGCTGGCAGTTACGATCCCCTAACCTCCAAATGGACCATCGGCGCTATTGGTATAAACGGAGATACGGTAGCCTTGACCATCAAAGTAAAAGTGGTAGCACAGGGCGTGTGGTTCAATACCGCCGAAATCAGCAAGGCCAACGAAAAGGATGTAGACAGTACGCCTTTCAATCAATCAGAATCAGAAGATGACCTAGACCGTCAATGTTTTAGCGTACCCATCAAACTTTGCGGTGGGGAAAAAGCCCTGCTGACCATCCCTGGACAATTTACGGGCGTACAATGGTTCAAAACTGGCTCTAACACGGCTATCGCTCAGGGAAACCAGGTGTTATTGGAAGAAAGCGGAACATACACATACACCTCAAGTTCAGGCACTTGCCCAGCGGAGGGATGCTGCCCCATCATTATAGAGGCCAGTGCTAACTGCTGCATCGTAATGTGTGTTCCGTATACAGCCAAGAAAATAAAAAAATAAAGACAACGGAATACGTGTGTTAAAAAGCCGCTCATCAAATAGCGGCTTTTTTCGTATATAGACCTACGCCTAATAGTGGCGGCCTAAATAACTGATAAAAATCAATTTATTGACGGTATCGTTTCGTAAATTTGCATCCTGAAGGTATGTTTTTTTGAATTTTAATTTTGATTTTTTTCAGAAGCTATGTTGAAAAAGTCTTTACTGGTAAGCGTGGGAGTCGTTTACTTGCTGATGAGTGCCTGTAAGCCCAAATTACCTCCCGAAGAATATAACGCCAAAGCCGCTGACCCTGAACTCTATCATCAATCGGTCGAATTGCTTACAGAAGTTATCATTCACGACATTTTCAAGCCCCCGGTGGCGAGTCGCATTTATGTATACGCCAACCTTGCGGGCTATGAAGCAATGGTTCCTGGCTATCCTGCTTATGAATCATTGGGTGGAAAACTCAAAGACTTTACCGCCCCGACCGCTCCAGATGCCGACAAGGAATATTGCTTTCCGTTGGCCAGTACGCGAGCTTTTCTGAAAGTAGCCAGAAACCTTACTTTTTCGGCTAGTTTTTTTGACGAATACGAAAAAGAATTTTACAAAAAATACGAGGACATGGGCGTGCCCAGCGAGGTCATTGAAAACTCCCTGGCCTACGGCGACAGCGTGGCCGCGCACGTAATGCGGTACTCCTCAAAAGATCGTTATAAACAAACCCGAGGCATCCGGTTTACAGTCACCAACGAACCTGGCACTTGGGTCCCCACCCCACCCGCTTACGCGGATGCCTGTGAGCCTGAATGGCACAAAATCAGAACAATAACCCTCGACTCCGCCACCCAATTCATGCCCCCTCGCCCGCCCATGTGGACCAAGGATAAAAACAGTGAATTTTGGCGCGAAACCCGTGAGGTATATGAAGTAGGTAAAAACCTTACCGATGAACAAAAACGGATTGCTTGGTTTTGGGATGACAATCCATTTGTGATGAATGTGGTAGGGCACGTGATGTTTGCCAATAAAAAAATGACCCCCGGCGGACACTGGCTAGCCATTCATGAAACGGTTTCGAGAAAGACCAAAGCCTCTTTTGACAAAAGCGTTGAAGGATACGCCCTCACTTCCATTGCGTTGATTGACGGGTTTATTGGTTGTTGGGAAGAAAAATACCGCACCCGAAAAGTGCGTCCAGAAACGGTTATCAATACCGATATTGACCCCAAATGGCAACCTTTTCTGCAAACTCCGCCTTTTCCTGAATACACCAGCGGGCACAGTACTATTTCAGCCGCCGCCGCTGAGGTGTTGAGTTTTGTTCACGGAGATTCCATTGCTTTCACTGATTCTACTGAATTCAAACATGGACACGGGGTATTGTCCTTTAAATCGTTCAGAGATGCCGCAATGAGTGTTAATATCAGCCGACTTTACGGCGGAATTCACTACCGTTCGGGCTGTGATGAAGGAAATCGCTGCGGCGTTAAAATCGGCAAACACGTTCTGGCCGTGGCCCGTACCCGAAAAGAACAAAAAGTAATCTCACAGGTGCAGTAGCAAAGTAGAGTTACGTTATTTTTGTTTTTTTATCTCACCTCGCAGCACATGATTGTCATTAAAAATCTTAAAAAATCCTACGGCGGGCATTTGGTTATCCAAGTGCCCGACTTGGTTTTGACAGAAGGCATCCACTGGTTTAAAGGGGCAAATGGCTCGGGGAAAACCACTTTTTTCAGAACCTTGGCGGGGATGTTGCCGTTTGAGGGCGAAATTACCCTCGGCGGAATGGACATCCGCCGCGCCCACACCGCCTACCGCCTCAGCATCAACTATGGCGAGGCTGAACCCGATTATCCTGAGTTTTTAACGGCCAACGACCTCATTCAATTCGTGGCAACCGCCAAGCAAGCCAAAGCCGAGCAGGTAGACCAACTCATTGACACCCTCGGAATAGAGCCGTTTTTATATCAACCTTCGGGAACTTACTCCAGCGGAATGCTTAAAAAAACGTCGTTGGCATTGGCATTTTTGGGCAATCCTAAAGTAATTATTTTGGACGAACCACTCATTACAATTGACGATTCTACGGTGTTGAAAGTATACGAACTTGTCCGCGATTACCACGCCCAAGGAGTCAGTTTTCTGTTATCATCCCATCAGGATTTTATGTTTGAGAAACTGCCGATTCAAACTGTTTTCCGAGTTAAAAATCAATCAATCCACGCAGAATCCATTCCGACTTATCGGCCCTAAGTACATTCGGTTAAATACTGCGCAGACGCAAAGCACCCCGTAGTGGCCCCCTTTTTCGGTTTTGTATTTTTCAGTTTTTCAGTTTGCGGTTTTTCAGTTTTTCGGTTTCACATTTTCAGTTCCCAATCCCCGTTCATCCCTTGCTTTCACTTTGGAACACCCTCTATAAAACCCTCGTTAGGGAATATTACCGCCAAAACACAGGCTTTTTGTTTTTGAGCCTGATGTTTGGGTTTGGTATTCTTCGCCCCGAAGACCACATTGCCCTGTCGGCCTACGTGTTTGCCTCCCCTTTTTTGCTGCTGTTGGTTTTTGGGCTTTGGGCGTTGTACCACCTTAAAACGCTCTTTTTTGTGCGGCAACGTTTCTTGTGGGACTCTCACTCATTTCTGTTTGAATTGGTATTGATTCCCAAATCCACCCGTTGGCTTTTACTCTGGGGCATCCAAATGATGCTTTGGCTACCCGTGTTGGCGTATGCCGCTTTTGTGGGTTATTATGGCTGGAAACTAGGCCAACCCGAAGCCGTCATTATTACGGCTGGTTATTTACTGATTTTGCCACTTACAGGCGTATGGGCGTACGAATACCGACTGTTTCGCCCCAATCCCGATACCCGTCTCAATCAACTTTCGGTTTTTTTCAATCGCCGATTTACGAAGCCCTATTGGTCGTATTTTGTGCTATATTTATTCAATAAAGCGCCCATTTTGTTGTTTTTGACCAAGGTTTTTACCTGCATGGTGGTCGTGGGAGTTTGTAAAATCTACCCCACCGATAGCTACGATGAGCGCCTGTTTTCGCTCGCAGGAGCTGCCATTGGCATGGTGCAAGTCGTGTTACTGCTGCATTTATATGAATTTGAACATGTACAGCTACCCATGCTCCGCAACCTTCCCTTTACATTGGCGCAGCGATTCTACAAATACAGCGGTCTATTTGCGTTACTTATGCTCCCCGAAACACTTTTTTTGTTTCGTTACCTCCCCAAAGGAATAGGTTTTTTGTATATAGTTGAGTGGTTTGGGCTGCTAATCAGTCTGCTATGGCTGATTTTCGGGCGTTTTTTACAGAAACACCATACCATGGAGCATTTGCTAAAGCTTGGTATCTACACATTCATTGCGCTCTACTTTGTGGTTATGTTTCGAGTACCCATTTTCGTGATTGTCGCCTTGTGCCTCGGCTCTGGGATATTCCTGTTTCATCGGCATTATTATCGTTCCGAATACTTGATTGATTCTAAGGCATTGGAGCATCGTCCAGAAGATTAGCCGTTACTCCTCTTGTTTTCGGGTTTTCCGAAACTGAATGGCCCGGCTCGTAATACCTAAACGATTGGCCGCCTGAGCCACACGCCCTTTCTCCCGACGCAATGTCAATTCAATCGCCGTTTGGGTGGTCAAATCCCTCAATTCTCGCAAGTTCAACCCACGTTCTAGTATCTTCTGAATGGCATTCTGATACTCATCGTATGAAGAAGGCAACGATTCTACCAAAATCTGGCGCTCAGGGCGGTCAAGACTCGGAATATCGGCCAATGTAATCGGGCTTTTGCCTACATGCTGATTGGCAATCCGCTGAATTAATTGTTGTAATTCACGCACATTGCCTTGGTAAGAGCGGCAGGTCAAATAAGCCATAAGTGAAGCATCAATAGACGGCAAATCCCTTTTTTGGAAAGATTTTTCAAAAAAACGCTGCGCCAAAAGCGGTATATCTTCGCGTCGTTCTTCCAAAGATGGCACTTTACAAACCCACGACGAGATGCGATAATACAAATCTAGCCTAAATCTTCCGTTACGAACCTCTTGGTCCAGCAGTCGATTGGTGGCACCCACTAACCGGAAAATTGTTTTTTTCCAAAAATTATCTCCGATGGGTTTGTACATACCTTCCTGAATCACCCGCAATAACTCCGCCTGTAAGCGTAGGGGTAATTCGCCGATTTCATCCAAAAAGAGAGTACCATTATTGGCCAATGAAAACGCGCCTTCACGGGCATTGACGGCGCCTGTGAAAGCCCCCTTTTCGTGCCCAAAAAACTCACTTCCTGAGAGTTCTGGCGAAATCGTAGTACAATCTACCAGCACTATATTTCCTTTGGGACGACGTGGATCAAAATGATGAACCAATCGAGAAAGCATCTCTTTACCAGTGCCACTTTCTCCGATAATTAATACCGAAGATTCTGAATACGTCGCAATTTCGATCATTTCACGAAGGGTATTTTTCCAAATGGCAGACTCCCCGACGAGATTTTCTTTCACAAAATCGGTTTGCATCAACCCCTCAATCGTGTGCCAACGATTAAGCTGCTCTTCAATAACCTGATGAATCAGCGGAGTATGTTCAAAATCATACACTTTTGATGCTCCCGCAAACAGCAACTCCCAGATCACTTCCGAGCGGTACATCTCGTTGTCAAAAATCACCACTATCGTTCGCTCATGCCGCTGAAACGCTTCTTCCAATAAACCACAGACGGCGTCGGAGGTATCCGTAGTATCCAGCAAAATCAATCCGGGAGCAGAGGCCACAAAATGGTCTTTAACACATGCCTTGATAGTAGCGAGTGATTTCAATAACGCGTCACGCGAACGTTGAGAATGGCGCGTGAAATCCTTATACCAAATCGTTGGGTATTTCATAATTCTGCGCGGTAAAAAATAATACGGGGTGACGAAAATACTAAAAATGATTTCGAGAACAAGCAAAAGACCTGACTACTTACTAAACGGTAAATTGCCCTAAATACTGTGCGAAAAAATGTTCGCATTGCCACTCAAAAAAAGCGAACAACACTTCGCGTCTATTTCCTAAAACGACCAAAAAGGGCGTTTTGATCCACTGGCACGGCATTGGTAATCAGGAAGATCAAAACAATTTAATTCACTTTAACTTTTTTCAATCATGCACAACATTGATCGTACCGTCGGCGAAACAGGGTTTGAATTTGGCAATGAATTCGGACAAGAGTCTTTCGAATTTGGCAACGAAACCTTTGAATTTGGCAATGAAACTTTTGAGTTTGGCAACGAGATGTCGGGCGAAATGCACGAAGCCCTCGAAATGGAATTAGCCACCGAGTTGCTCTCGGTCAGCAATGAAGCCGAGTTGGAGCAATTTCTGGGTGGACTGTTCAAAAAAGTAGCGAGCGGGGTAAGCAACTTTGCCAAATCATCGGCAGGCAAAGCCTTGGGAGGAATGCTCAAAAGTGTCGCCAAGAAAGCCTTGCCCATCGCTGGTGCTGCATTAGGTAACTTAGTAGCACCCGGTGTAGGAGGAGCCATCGGCGGAAAATTGGCAGGGATGGCAGGCAAAGCCTTTGGACTGGAGCTGGAAGGATTAAGCGCCGAAGACCGTGAATTTGAAGTTGCCCGGGCTTATGTGCGTTTTGCTTCTGACGCCGCCCGCCGTACCGCCCGCTCGCCTCAGCTTTCGTATCAGCCCCAACAGGCCGCCCGCACCGCCATGATAGAATCTGCCCGTCGGTATGCACCAGGGTTGATGAGTGCTCCAAGTTCGTACGGTAGCAATGCTTACCCCAGCACCCCTCCAACTGGGGGCGGCCGCAGCGGGCGCTGGGTACGCCGGGGAAGTAGCATTATCATTTACGGCATTTAAAAACTCCTCCGACATGATTCGGGACTATCTAAAAAACGAAGCCCTTTCGATGCTCACCCGGCTAGGTCAGTTGCAACCTTTTTCTTTGAGTACACCCATGGTAAGCGCAGCTGGGCCTTCCAACGAAGCACTCAGGGCCATCACAAACCATTTGGTGAGCGCTAAAACTGAACTCCGGCAAAAGGTACAAACCTATCTGGCTCAACTGCGGGGAGAGGCTGACGAAACCTTTGGCAATGCCGCCGAAGCGCAGGCAGCGTATGCGGTATTAAAGCTTCGTTTTAATAACATACTCGATCAGTTAGATATTTTTGCCGATGTTCTCACCCAACGTTCTGAACACCAAACAGGCGTATGGATTGCGGGTTTAGATGTAGTAGCAACCGACGCGCTGGCCCCGCAAGAGGGGTTATATGAGGTTCCTCCAGTCATGTGTTTTTTGGAACGGGGCCACGGGGCGGCCATTCGACGCGCCCGCACCCGCCTGCCGGGGGGGGATTACAATCCAGTAGCCATCATCCAAGTGCCACGGGAACGAATGATTGGTAGCGGAATAGCCTCGTCATTGATTCATGAAGTGGGCCATCAGGGCGCTGCGTTGCTGAATCTGGTAGAAACGTTACGAAAAGAACTCAAAAATAAAATCGCCCAAGCCCCTCCCTCTCAACACATTGCTTGGAGCCTTTATGAACGATGGATTTCAGAGATTGTAGCTGACTTTTGGGCCACGGGCCATTTAGGCATTACCGCCACGCAGGGCTTGATGAATGTTGTGAGTTTGCCAAGGTATTTCATGTTTCGTATCAAACTCGATGATCCTCATCCCTTTCCCTGGATTCGTGTCAAGCTGAGTCTGTCGGTAGGCGCTTTGCTCTATCCCGACCCGCAATGGCAACGATTTGAGCATCTTTGGCAACAGCTTTATCCTTTGGAAGATTTGGAGCAAGATAAACGGGACATCATTAGGGCTCTAGAACAGGTCATGCCTGAATTCGCCGAGCTGTTGACCAACCATCATTCCAAATACCTTGCAAACAGATCATTGAAGGATATTTTCCCGTACAAGCACCGTCAACCAGAGCGTTTGAGGGAGCTCTATTCAACCGTCGCCAGCCAACCAGCAACCGATGAGAGCGACCTCCCTCCTTCCCTGACCTTTGCGGTCATTGGGCAGGCCCGGGCCGATGGGCGTGTCAATGCCACCACCGAAAGCTATCTTCTTTCCCGATTCCTCAATCGTTGGGCCTTGGGAAGGGCCGAAAGCCGAGGAAATTTGAATTAATTTCTATTTAAAACAATTAAAATCATGGAAAATAAAACACCTTCCAAAATCCTACTAATTCCTCCGACCCCTCCAAATTGGACTACTGCTTACTGGCAACTGATGTTTCAGGTCTTAGCCTCCGACGGGACTCCCATCCTGCTCGACGCCCTCAATGACTATAGCTGGAATTTCATTATCAGAAAAGACGGGGGTGATGTATTAGAAGACAGGGGAATTCAGCGTTTTTTAGCCACAGATAGTTCCATTGAACCGTCCGTTGCCTATCCGATGGCCATGTCTGAATTGAAGGAAGTGGCTGAACGATACGGGGCTGGAACATATGAAGTATTATTTGTGTGCATTGACAAAGACAACAATCCCTTATACTGTGAGCCGGCCACCGTTAAATTAACACCTCCCAAAGGCAACACACTTAACTTACTAAGCATAAACAGTGATTTAAAGAGCACCAAAGAGGATGTAAGACGCATTGAGTGGGACGTCCAAGAAATCAAAGTAAAAGTTGAAGGGCTCGGTGCCAAGTTTGACCAAAATTTTGAAAAATTGGGCAACAAAATCGAAGAGTGCCTGAAGGAAAAATGTCCCCCAGAAACTGAGGTCCAAGAAGAGGTTACGTCTCTTCTGTTCGAATTGTGTGATTCGGTCATTGACGAAAACACTAATCAACCGCTGATGGGTTTCATGACGGTCCATATCAACGGAGAACCCGTCACAGATGTGGAAAAAATCAAAAAGCACAACATTGTTTTTAAAGTGACGCAGTGCGGAAAGATTGACCTCCAGCATGATATTGCACTTGATACCCTGCTTAGGGAGCAGCAATATCAGTTATTGGGTAATACCCAAAAACCTGAAAAGCTACTTTGGTCACTTCCCAATGAAGAGTTTAAAAACCTGTTTCAAAAATTCGGTAAACTTGGCGGTATCAAATTTGTACCATCCGTTCCAGAGTATGATGCAAAAGGAAAGCTAAGTAACTACCGGTATTACGCCCCTCAAGAACTCATTTTCGGAGGAGCGGACACTGGGATGCGGAAAGGGCTAGAAAATGTAAAAGAGGTACTCAATCGGGGCTCGAAAGTATATCTACAAAGGGCAAATACCGAAGATTTAGAACATTCCACTCAACAACTATGGGACGCCCTCAAGGCCCGAGTGCCTGACTTTCGGCTTTTTGACAGTCTGATGGATGGAATTCTGGGCGGACAAAGCACCGCCCAGGTTCCTCCCATTGCCCTTCGTCCCCCTTCGGCCCGTCTGGCTGATTTGCGAAAAACTGGGCAAAACTCAAGAATTGCTAATCAGGTGGCAAACCGCAACGAGCAACTTCATCCGTTGCCATTTACAAACATTAATGCGTATCGACTGCTCAAATCAGCGGCGCAAGCATATTTGTGGGCCACCAACAATGTTTATACGGGTACCATTGATTCTTACATCGACAGTTATCCAAGTTCCAACGCAGACGACAGTGACTACACGCCTTACCTCCAAAACATTCTGAGTCGACTTGATGAATGGCGCGATGATTTGTTGGTCAGCCATCCCTTGGCCCCAAATGTCTTTGGCATCAATTATTTGCCAGGCATCGAGCTTATCTGGAGCTACTGGGTAGAGCAGGGAATGTTGGTCCAAACCATGAACGCCATCAGTTTAAGGTTTCAGAACGTCTCCACCAACCAAGGCACCGATCCTTTATCCCAACTGGACATTGACCCGTTGCGCCCACTGGCCAATTTATTTTGGGGATATATTCAGGACGAACAACACACTCTGACCATCAAACGCCGCGCCTATGAATACGACCATACCTATGGATTGTCGTTGCAGGGACGGGCAGTGCCTACCTTCAAATCAGTCGATAGTCGTTCAAAGTTTCTGGAAGCTTTTCATAATTTACTACACGGCGCGTCAATTTATTTCAAAGAATCTGACGACACGACCCGCATTGCGGATGCTTTTCCCATCCTCAACAACCTGCGAGAAGTGCATTTACTATTGGCCGAAGGAAACCACAATGCCTACGGAAACCTGACTTGGACGGCCCGTCAGGAGATGATGCTCCAACAGTATTTGCTGGCTCGGCCAGAAATGAGGGAGTTTTTAGGCGGTCGTATCATGGTACCATATCGTGAGGGTTGGATGGACCGCGTAGACCGCATGAAACAAATTCAG
The DNA here is from genome assembly GCF_024158025.1 of Runella salmonicolor. Lineage (NCBI taxonomy): Bacteria > Pseudomonadati > Bacteroidota > Cytophagia > Cytophagales > Spirosomataceae > Runella > Runella salmonicolor. The sequence continues at coordinate 468,111 of NZ_JAMZEL010000003.1, read as the reverse complement.
AACTGGGGCAGTACGAGTATTACGCATTATTACGATTTGGCGCAGTACGGTGAAATCATTCTGCTTTCGATTCGAGTGCATGACTGGTCTAACGAAGAAAGTACCATCGTAGCTGGTAGCTGGGCAACCAACTTCCGCGACAATATTCAGCGCTACATTCACTCCTACCGCACGGTTACGGGAGTAGACCTTTCGGCCGATGCTCAGCAATCCGAAGCTAGTTATATGCAGCCGTCGGTGTTGATTCAGCGTCGTTTGATGACCGAGAAAAACGGCCCGCAACGCAACAGCCGAATTGTAGGCCCCAGCCAGCCGACACGTTATTAAGCAAGTTTTCACGTTTCTCTCTGAATCTATTTTTTTCGTAAAACAATGATTCAGAGAGAACTCAAAACGTTTTTCAGCATCATGCAATTCTTTGACGAAAACGAGCCTTTTGATTACGATGAACCAGTGGAAGAACCTGTAGCGCAGGACGACTGGCAGCACCTGACCACGTTATTGGACAATGCGGATGATTTCCGTCCCTTCGATCTCAACGATAGTTGGGATACGCCACCAGAGCGGTCATCGGCGGTCATCCGCATCATTTTTCGGCGACAGTTACCCTCATCGGTATTCCAACATTTCAGCGAAGCCCCCCCGACCGTCTATCGAAGGACAAACACTGGAACGCCTACTGCCCCGTACCTGTACACCGATGAATCGAGAAACGGACTAGTCTTTTTGCCCGAACCCGATACCCGCGCAATGAACATGGTCACGTGGCAGCCCACTTCAGCCGCCACACACGTGCACCCTGAAAGCCAAGCCATTGAATGGCTAAAACGACAGCGACAGATAAACCCATTATTTGCCGACAACATTCAGAGAGTTCAGATGCTGATTCAGGATCAACCCTGCAAAAGCTGCCTCAACGGCCTTAAATCATCCATGGGGCAGGTGCTTCCCGCCAATGCCAATGTCAGGATTCGTTGGATAAAACCGCGTAACCGCTTTGCTTCCTTTCAGGAAAGGCGCTATCAGCCTAAGATAAACCGTTGGTCGACACGCTAATCCGAGTCAATCACCCTTTAATTCATTTACAACCATGCGATTTTTACCTGAAATACCGGCACGCCCAGAGTACGGAACGATTCTTTTCAGCACTTGGGAAGTGCTCCTAAAAACCGTACCTCCCAATGTAAAAAAACCAGTATTCATCGAACTGCGACGCCGTTCTAAACGCTAAAAACAATGCAGCCTTATCACATCCCTCCCTCTCAAGCATCGCCCTCAATCAATGCTGAATTGGAAGCCGAGTTTGAAACTTGGCGCAAAAGTCTCTCTGCCTTTTGGAGACGCAATAAAGCTAAAGCCCAAAAATTAGGTGCAGTAGCAGGTATACTTGCGCGGCTGGCATCACCAGGCACTCCGTCGGATACAAAGCCACCCGTACAGCATACCGCCGCTGCCGACTGGCAGCAAGTTCAGGACAAACGACGAAAAGACGGTACCGAGCAAACAACCAAAAAAGACACCACTGCAGGCGGTAAAGAGCTTGAGAACACCCTTTTGGGCGAAATTCTTACCGAAAGTTACGTCAAAAACGCACTGAATCCAGACTATGAAATGGCGGTATTGGTCAATGAGCTAAGCGGAATATACGACCGATTGAAAGAAGTCCGCGGGGTTCAGTCGATATTGGCGGAAGTCTTGCTGGAAGCACTAGAATTGGAAACCTACGAGCAAAACAAAACCAAAAAATGGTCGGACATCAAAACGCAGGGGTTCAAAGCCGAAAATGCCATCAAAGCCAGCGCCAGATTTGACGCCCGGAAACTTCACTTTGGCAACCCTGCCTCGCTTCAACCCATTGGCATTGAAGTACATCACTGGATTCCATTCAAATATGCCGATTTGTTTGACAATGTTACGCTGGAGCAGTTGAATAAACAAACCATTCCACTCTCTGCCACCACTCACGCAATCGTAGGGGCTGCGATTGACAAGGCTGTTGCGGGCAAAACGACCAAAGACCAAAAGAAAGCCGCCATCATCAACGTGCTGAAAAGAATGGGAGAATTTAATGGACAAAAAATCGTACTCAGTCCGACTTACTTCGATTACAAAGAAGATCGCAACTTTTTGCCCTCTTCGCGGGCGGGTAAAGGCGTGAAAATCGGGGTACTGCGCAACATCCCTAACTTTAAGGCACACTTCGGACTATCGAAAGAACTGGAATTTGAAGTGGTAAACTATTTTTAGTCTAAATACCATGCTTATCATTGATTGCCACTGCCACGCCGGGGAGGGCGACGGGCTTACGGGCCCTTGGGATACCCGCGCTCCGCTGAAAAAATTTATGCAATGGTCGACCGAAGCGGGAATTCAAAAAACGGTTTTATTTGCCGCTTTTCACACCGATTATGCCAAGGCCAACGCCCAAACCGCCCAAATCGTTGGTCGCTATCCAGCGCGTTTTTATGGATTTGCGTTTGTTCATGCCGAGCGCGACCGGGGTAGAATTCATTCTATGGTGCAAACGGCCGTAGAAGAGTACGGCTTTTGCGGCATCAAGGTACATCGACACGACGCCCGCATCTCACGTGAAATATGTACCGCCGCCCGGACATACAACATTCCCGTTTTGTACGACCCCACTGGTGAAACCTCGACCATTGAACTCATCGCAACCGAGTACCGGGATGTCAACTTTATTATTCCCCATTTGAGCAGTTTTGCCGATGATTGGCGAGCACAGCTGGCTTTTCTGGACCTTTTGGCCCGCCATCCGAATGTGTACACCGACACATCGGGCGTGCGACGTTTCGATTTGTTGGAAATGGCCTATCAACGAGCGGGTGCAAGCAAGATTTTATTCGGAACCGATGGGCCATGGCTGCATCCTGCCGTTGAAATCGCAAAAATCTATGCGCTGAAAGCACCCCAAGAAGACCTTCAGCTCATGTTGGGAGAGAATTTTCTAAAATTAACGTCTAAGGTAAAGACAAAACAATCCGCCTATTGATGCACATGTTGGATGCTTCCTGCAAAAGCCCTATTTTCGCCCCCATAAACCAACATTGATAATGAAACGTACGATTGGAACAATTCTCACCAGCATGGGCATCATTTTTATTCTTTTTGCCTGCATCGCCTTCATGTCCGACAAAGCAGTCTTAGGATTCACACTCACCAAATGGGAAACCCTCGTGCCTTTTATCGTCGGCGCATTGTTTTTGTTTGTGGGCGTAGGAATGCTAAACAAAGTAACTGATTAGTCACTTGCATTTTGCACGGGACCGTCCTGTGGTTTTAAATTTTGCAGTTTTTCGGTTTTTCATTTTTCGGTTCCCTAAGTCTGACGTGGAGCATTTAGATATAAATCCTTATTACAAAAAAAGAGCGAGACAACTGCCTCGCTCCCCGTTATAAAGTTGAATAAAGTCCCGAATTAAATTTTAATCATCTTCCCGCCAGCGGCTACGGATTTGTAAATAGCTTCTACCACGCGAATGTCGCGCAGGCCTTCTTCGCCAGGGGCAATCAGCGCAGAACCTTTCATGAGGGCTTCGGCATCTTCGTCGAGCTGTCGGGCCTGCTGGTTTTCGAGGGGGAAATTGATTGGCCCCAGTGGGCTACTTCCTTTGTTTCCAGTGTAGCTCGAAAAAGGCTCCATTTTAAACCAACCTTTTTCGCAATTGGCTTGTAAATAATTCATATTGATACCAAAACTGGTATGGCAAGCCGCCAATGCACCGCTCGGAAATTCCAATTGGAACGTAGCCGTCTCTTCCACTTCTTTGTAAATATCAGGACGGGTAGTATGAAACTGCGCAGTGACCGAAATCGGTTCTTCGCCCGTGGCCAAGCGCGCTCCCTGAAGGGCATACACGCCCATGTCCCCCATGACGCCGCCACCCAGGGCTTTGTTTTGTTTCCAATGCGTAGTGCGGGCGTCAAAATATCCCGCGCCGCAGGTCACCATGCGGACTTTGCCGAAGGTGCTCTCTTTGGCAAATTTTTGATACGCCTGTGTGTTGGGGTCATGCTGACAGCGATACCCAATCGCCAATTTCACCTTGTTATCGGCACAAGCCTTAATCATGGCTTCACAATCCGCCACGCTCGGAGCCATGGGTTTTTCACAAAACACCTGCTTACCCGCTTTGGCAGCCCGCACCACAAACTCGCGGTGCATACTGGGCGGCAACACCACATAGACGATGTCGATGTCGGGGTTGTTGGCGATTTGGTCGAAATTTTGGTAATTATAAATATTTTTATCGGCGAGATTGTATTTCTTTTTCCAGGTATCAGCTTTTGAAGGCGTTCCTGTCACAATCCCTACCAACTGGCAATTCTTGGTTAATTGCAGCGCAGGGGCCAATAAATCGGTGCTATAGTACCCCAATCCCACCAATGCCACGCCCAGTTTATCTTTTTTGGGGCGAGTAGCCGAAAACAAAGTATTGGGAGATATAAGCGAAGCAGCACCGCCCAAAGCAGCCTGAATAAGAAAATCGCGACGAGAGAACATAAACAGGATAATTAAGAGGGTTAAACGTTTAGTAATAAACGCGATAATCCTCTTAATCTACTCAAAAATCCCTAAAAATCAACCTCCAGCCCTAGCAGCCGCTGCAAGTCAATGAGGGCGGGATTGCGCTCGGCCAATACATTGAATTTCTCCTGTGGCGTGTAGGGGTTGCGCTTCCCATCACTTTGCGCAATTTGGTGAGAAAGTTGAATCTGACGGTTTTGGAGCTTTCGGCGAAGATAACCCAATAACGTCGGTTTGATTTCATTGAGCAGGGTTTCTTGATGCAGGTTGTCTAAAACCAACTCAATGGTCATATTCTCAAATTTAAAATCACGATTAAGCATAATCTGCTCACTCACGGCACCGCCATTTTGCTCCCGCATTCGAGAAAATTCAGCCCAAACTTCTTTCAGCGCCTCCATTGTTACGGGAAGGTCTTTTTCGGGCAAGGCATCCAGCGCTACTTCTACGGGTTTGGAAACCTGCGTGGGTGCGGGGGTATCAGTAATGGAGGTGCTTAAATTGACCGTTGAGCGCAGTTTCCCCAAGGGCAATCCTTTTCCATTTGGCGCATTTTGATAGGTAATGGTAGGCTCGGCCGTCGTGGGCAACGACGACGAGGATGCGTTTGCGTCTATCCTATTTGCAGGGTTTGCCTGCGCGTTTGGCGAAGAACCGTTCTTACCGTTTGGAGTAGACGCAGACGGTACGCTGCCCAGACCTGCCCCTACGTTAGGCTTTTTTTTTTCGTCGGCCGCGAGGGCTTCCAAGTCCAGCACCTCGGTAAGCTTGGCCATTTTCATCAGGCACAGCTCTACGTGTAGCCGTTGTTGCTTAGACGCTTTGTAGTTAATATCGCACTGTCCGCCAACGCTCAGGGCCGACAATAAGAAGGAAAGCGACGCCCGCGTTGATTGGTCAAGGTATTTGTTCTTGGCGGTTTCGGATACTTCGAGCAACTGCACCGTGGCAGCATCTTTGGATACCAACAGGTTACGAAAATGCTCTAACATTCCAATTACGAACAAATGCCCGTCAAAGCCTTTTTTCAGAACTTCGTTAAATATCAAAAGTGTTTCCGAAAGATTTCCCGCCAAAAGCGCATCCGTCAATCGGAAATAATAATCGTAGTCTAGAATGTGAAGATTTTCGAGAACCTCTTTGTAGCGCACCGTATTATCGGTCGAAAAGGTCACGTTGAGGTCAAACATCGAAAGCGCATCACGGAGCCCACCGTCGGCTTTTTGGGCAATAAGTTCGAGGGCTTCGCGCTCGGTTTTGATGCCTTCTTTCTTGGCAATTTGCTCAATATGGTCGGCGATGTCGCGCGGTTGAATCCGGTTAAAATCGAAGATTTGACAACGTGACAGAATCGTCGGCAAAATCTTGTGTTTTTCCGTGGTTGCCAGAATAAAGATGGCGTAGCTGGGTGGCTCTTCGAGCGTCTTCAAAAACGCATTGAACGCCGCCGAAGACAGCATGTGAACCTCGTCAATGATGTAGATTTTGTACTTACCCGTTTGGGGCGGATACCGTACCTGGTCAATCAGATTTCGAATATCATCGACGGAGTTGTTGGAAGCCGCGTCCAATTCATGCACGTTAAAAGAGGCATTATTTTGAAACGCAACGCATGATTCACACTCACCGCAGGGCTCAACATCTTCCGTAAGGCTCTGGCAATTAATGGTTTTGGCTAGAATACGCGCATTGGTCGTTTTTCCTACCCCACGCGGGCCACAAAACAAAAAAGCCTGTGCAAGGTGATTGGTACGAATTGCATTTTTGAGGGTAGTGGTAATGTGCGACTGTCCGACCACCGTATCAAACGTAACGGGGCGATATTTTCGAGCCGATACTACAAAATTGTCTGCCATGGCCGCAAGTTACGCAAGATTTATTAAACGGTAAATGAGTTTTTAGAAATTCAATTTAATTTCAACTCATCTTCCTAAACCTCAATTTCATGGCTATCAACTTTGAATTTTCCAAGCAGAATTCTTCCCATTTCGGAAAAGTAATTGGTACGCCCAATAAGTTTTTGATTGGCAGAGAAACGGTTTATCAGGGCAATAGCGGCCTTTTTAACGTTACTATCAGCCCCGGACTTTCTTATAAACCCGAAGATTATGAAGCAGAATTTGGCTTCTGGGCTTACTTTATTACGCCTACGGCAATGTGTGAAAGCCAAGGCTCTTTTTTCTGCCTTAACACCTACGACCGCGCCAAATTCACCTTTAGTTTTATGCAATATGCGGCACACGTCCCCAACGGCGATTTTGTAATTTTTCTAAGAAAGTTGTTAGGTTTGGACTTAGCCCGTGAGTACTTTCCACGACTGCAACTGAAAGAGGGAAAAATTCATTACCTCAATACCAATGGTACACTTTCATCACTTGAACCAGCTCCCGGCGCAGAGGAAAATACCGCATTGATGAAGTACCTTAATCCCTCTCTGGATGAAATTGAGTTTCAGGAGCTCATCACTGCCGCGCGGTTTGTACATTGGGCCATGAATGACCCCGCTCATCGCAAGTTGCAGGTAGAGGTGGCCATTTCACTTTTCAAAAACAACATGGCTGGCTATGCCCGCCAATACAACCTCGACGGGGTCTTGGACGAAATCTGTCTGGTCATTTGCGATATTAGGCATCAGGGAAGAGCCAGAAGCAGTCACATTATCAGCGCTCTCAATACCAACGGCAATACCCAGAAAGCACTGCAAAACTTGCTAGAACTGGGGCGAGTACACTATCCAGAGCGTATCAAAACCCTCAAAACCAAACTTCAGGAGTTGAAAGCCAATGGCCATTTGGGCACTAAAAAATACCATCTCGCCACCAAAGATTTTGTCAATCTTTGAGTATTAGTCAATAACCGTGACCTTATCGCCATTTTTGATGCTTCCTTCCTGCACCACGCGTGCAGTGATGCCGCCGTGTCCGCGCATGGCGTTGTAGCCTCCTGGGCCCAAAACTTCTTCCATACGGCTGCACGGATGGCACAGCCCAGTCATCTCAAGCACAGCCTCTCCAATCTGAATGCGATGGTCTTTGAGTGCCAATAGGTTGATTCCCTGCACTACGATATTGCGTCGCGTCAGCACGGGATTAATGATTCCACGCCCTAAATATGACCCTACGGCCGCCAAATGTTCGGCCTGAATGAGCGTCACCTGACGTTTGCTATCGGCAGTACCTTTGTAGCGGTCGCCTTCCAATCCCGTACCGATACGGGCGTAGGTTTCTTCCACAATATTAATCTCTTGTCGCGTAGCCGTACGCAGTCCAATCCAAATCACCTCTCCCGCCTGCGGAAAGTGGCTCATCAGTTCTTTTAAAGGAGTAGGTTCATTAAACATGGTTAAAGTAGTTAGATAAATTTCATCTAATCGTACGAAAGAAAATCTTTGCAGCTGCTGATTAAATCAGGAAAAAACGCGCGAAAATACGGCTCATAGAGGGCTTCATTTTCAAACAGCTCCGCTCCTGCCCGCTCAATACCCGCCAAAAACGGGTATCGCCGCGACATTCCACCAAACGACCGATTCATGCCTTCCAGAAACTGATAATTGTACAACCAATCGTACTTAATCATCGAATCTACCAACCCGAACGCTTCCTGTGGCAAGACCGAACGGTGTTTTTCCAACACCCCGTACACATACGTCGTAAAGTGTTTTAGTGATAAATGATGGTAATCGGCAAAGTGTTTTGCCAGAAAATAATCAAAATACATATCCGTAATCACGCCTTTGTATTTGCCAAAATGGTCGGGCAATGCCTGACGGCAGGCCTGACCCAAAGGATGAGAATCAGTAAATGAATCAATCTGGCGGTGCAACAAAATACCTTGCTTGATAGACGAATTGTATCGGTCATTGCGCGGGTGGTCAAGACGGCCACGGGCAAAATCGCCCAGTAAATTGCCAATGATTAATGGTTCCTGCTCAAAAGACAAATAAAAATGGGCAAGGTAGTTCATTGGCGAAGTTCAATTACGAATGATCGATTGGGTTTTGTCAGAAAAAGCGCAGAAAATGTTATTTTAAATGGTCAATAGACAATTGACTTTCAACATTCTCTTTCGGAATGTACCGATCTACTTCCACCCCAAACTTGCGCAAAAACTCTACTCCTTCATCAATACCGATGCCTTTGTATTCAGCGTAAGAATTTAGATAAATAACCCGCTTGATTTTCATCGTAAAAATCACCCGAGCGCAGGCGATACAGGGCGAAAGTGTTACATACAGCGTGGTTCCTTCCAGATTTGCGCCATTTTTGACCGCGTACAAAATGGCATTTTGCTCCGCATGTAAGGCCAAAGAACAACTTCCTTTTGAATCTCGTGGACAACCGACACCTGGAAATTCTTCATCACAATTATGGGTTCCCGACGGAGGGCCATTATAACCGATTGAAATAATCCGCGTATCTTTGGTGAGGACAGACCCTACCTGCGCTTTGATGCAATGCGATCGCCGCGCCAGATTTTGGGCCAATTCCATAAATATATCGTCAAAAGCAGGACGCATTTTCTTGAAAAGTGAGTTTAAAAGTGCCGTGTATTCGTTGTAATTCGTACGTAATGAAAGACAAAGTAACAAATAAGAAAGGTATACAGCGTAGTATCGCATGGGTTTTGTTGTTTTTTATCATGCAATACGCCCTCAAAACGCCGTGTTTCTCGCAGACCCAAACCATCACCCTCAAACCCGAAAGGCTCAACGTACAGCCCAAAGGTTTTTTTATCGTCGAAGTCATTGACAGCCGCCCCATCACTACCAATATCGGGACGGTTTGGAGTAAGCCCCAGCCCCTAACCGCCGTGCTTCAGGGTGGAACGGCTCCCGCCATCGACAAGTTTTTAAGGCGGCACTTCAACCCCGCCAACACCGACTCACTAACACCCATTGTTCTTGTAATCAAAGAATTACAAGTAAGTGAAACCCTGCTCCCTCCCGCCAAAGTAACTGGAAAAATCAAAATGAATCTGGGCTTTGAAACATACCGTGACGGAAAACGAGTCTTCCTTACCGGCGGCAATGCCACCACGACCTACACCCGCAGCGGGATTGCGCCCGAGGATATTATTGAGCCCCAAATCAGGCGGTTATTGGAAAATGAATTGAAGGGGTTCATCAAATGGTACGCCCAAAGCGTGAACGTATCCGATATTTTTGCGAAAAGTGTAACCGTCATTATCGAGGATGATAGCCTTATCGCGCCCGCCAAAGCCGACTCACTGGTGTATTATAACCCCAATCGCCCGCTTACATGGTTGGATTTTCAGGGTGCTCCCAGTGTGTTTAACCGTTGGGCGGCGCAGGTGTTTACAAGTTTCGGATTTGAGGCTCGCTCCTCCGTCAAAAATCGCACCGTAGAACTGCGGGTTCGGACCAAAGTTTGGATTGACAAAACCATCTCGTGGGTTCGGCCCGATTCCAAAAACGACTACGTTCTCGACCACGAACAGCTTCATTTTGACGTGACTCGCATCATAGCGGAGCGCTTCAAAAGAAAAGTACAAAGCATGACATTTTCGGTCGAAGACTTTAGTAGCGAGATTCAATATCAGTATCTGGAATATTTTCGGCTTCATACGCAGCTTCAGCAGCAATACGACGACGAAACCAACCACGGAATCAACCAAGGAATGCAGGCTAGTTGGGTCAAAAAAATACGCGACGAATTGCGCAGTTATGGAATAAAACCTTCGGCGAAATAGGGTTAATTTTAACCCGTAAAACAGAAACATTAATAGAAAAAATAGCGCAAAAGTAAGTTTTGAGGAGCATCGGCTTTTAAAGTAAAACCTTTCATCCTCAACTTAGTATCTTGTGAAATCACTCTTTTTCTCCGCTATTCTATGGGGGGGACTCGCCTTACCCCTGTTTGCCCAACAAATTTCTAAAGAAGAACTCCTTTTTCTGACCCCCGAATGGAAAGGAGAACGCTTCGCCGACGGTCGCCCAAAAGTCTCCGATGCACTCCTCAAACGCATGAGGCTCGTCACCCACGAAGAAGCATGGGCGGTGATGAAAGGGGCAAATTACAAATTTCAATATGCCGAAGGCTGGCAATGCATCAACCCCGACAGCGTGCTGGTGGGCCGGGCCTTGACCGCAACGTTTATGCCCGGGCGGCCAGACGTTCACCGCGTGATTGATAAAAAAGGACACGAAAAAGACGGGCGTATCAAGTCGCAGAATTCATGGCCAATTGACCTGCTCGTCAAAGGTGATGTGTACGTGGTGGACCAATTCGGAGCGCACGAAAATGGCCCCACCATCGGCGATAATTTAGGGAATTCTATCTACGCCAAAACGGGCAACGGCATCGTGTACGAAGGCGCCATTCGCGACATTGCGGGTCTGAAAGAAATCGGTGGCTTTACCTCTTTCTTCCGCACTTATCACCCTTCGCACCACCTCAACAATCCTGACGGCGAACTGAATACTACCTTGGTGGGCATTAATCACCCCACGCGCATTGGCAAGGTAATGGTTATGCCCGGCGACGTAGTGCTGGGCCGCGACGGGGCCGTTACGTTTATTCCGCCGCATTTGGCCGAAAAGGTAGTAACAACTTCAGAAATCGTGCGCCTGCGGGATATGTTTGGCCACGAACGGCTCCGCGAGCAGAAATACACAGCGGGCCAAATCGACAATCGCTGGTCGGACGAGATTGAAAAAGATTTTTCGAAATGGCTCAATTCACACATCAATGAGCTTCCTGTACCGAAAGAACAAATTCAAGAATATTTGAAAAATCGTACTTGGTAAATTGTTAATCCTTTTCCTTCCATTTTTAACCTTTCAACAATCCAATGACCTCCCGCCGCGACTTTTTAACCAAAAGTGCCATTACTACCGCTTTGGGGCTTTCAACCCTCAGCAGTTATGGCCAAGGACTTGAAACTGCACTCCAACGCACGCCCCAATCTTCTGCCCCTTCTGATTTAAAAATCACCGATATTAAATGTGGATTTATCCGTAACGGGCACAGTTTATTTGTTAAAATTTATACCAATCAGGGCATTCACGGTTGCGGTGAAGGCGTGGATGCAACGCCCGGCACTTACCATCTGGTCAAAATGATGGGCGAGCGTATCAAGGGAAAAAATCCGCTCAATGTACACCGCTTGTTTGAAGATGTGCGCCGGGCTGGTTTTTTTGAAGGAGCGCAGGCGGGGATGTACATTGCGGTTTTGTCGGCGGTCGAGTCTGCCCTGTGGGATTTGGCTGGCAAAGCGCTCGGAATGCCCGTGTACCAGTTATTGGGCGGAAAATTTCGGGACAAAATCCGCGTTTATTGCGATACTGGTGCGTACAGAACCACCCAAACAGGCCCTGCCGCCTTTGCCGAAAGCGCCAAAGCCGCCGTAAAAATGGGCTTTACCGCTGTAAAATACGACATTGACGAGCGCAATGACCCCAACAAATACGACGCTTACAACTGGACCGCAAGCAATGGAGAATTGGAACGAATGTACAACCAAATTGCCGCCGTGCGGGAAGCCGTCGGGCCCAAAATCGACATTTGTGTGGACATGCACGGACGCTACGACACCACCACTGGCAAGCGCGTAGCTAAGATGATGGAACCGCTGAAATTATTGTTTTTGGAAGAGCCCTTTCCCGCCGAAAACCCCGAAGCCTATAAGACCGTCCGGGACTCTACCCAAACGCCCATTTGTGCGGGAGAGAACCACTATTTAGCGCACGGCTTCCGAAAACTGTTGGAATTGGGGGCGGTAGACGTAGTGATGCCCGACCTCCAAAAAGCCGGCGGGCTAGGTGAAGGCCAGCGCATAGCCAACCTCGCCAACTTATACTACGTGCCCTTTGCCCCTCACATGGTGGCTTCGTATTTGGGGGCGATGGCTTCAAGCCACGTATGCGCTTCGGTGCCTAATTTTTTGATTTTGGAGTGGCAGATTTATTTCCACGAAGAACCGATGTTCAAAGAAATCGTTACGTTTGACGGACCAATGGTGAAAGACGGGTACATTCCGCTTTCTGAAAAACCAGGGGTCGGTGTGGAAATCAACGAAGAGGGTATGCGTAAATACGCCCCAAAAGGAGTTCCTTTCTTTGAATAAGCCCTCTACTTCAATCAAAAAGCCCCGAAAATCGGGGCTTTTTGATTAATAAATGACCTCAATCCAATCTGCCTTTATTCAACTCATCTTGCCATTTTTTGAGTTCATCCCATTTCCCATCACGGGCCAAAGAAGCTTGTTCTGGCCAAGTAGTAGGGTCGTGAATCTGAAAACGCGGCCCCGCCGCATTGAGTATTTCCTTGATAGATTCGGCGGGCTTTTGGGCCAACTGCGCAAACGTCAAAATCCCTTTCTGATTGAGCAACTCCTCGATTTTGGGTCCAATGCCCTCAATGATTTCCAAATCGTCGGGTTCACTCGGAATTACGGGCATCACTCTAAGACTTTCTGGTTGAACAGGCTCAGGAATTCGGCCGGGAGCAGGCGTTGAGGCTGCCAACTTACTCTTGTGGCAATCATTGAGTTCTTTATGACGGGTATGAACGTCGGCTTCCAAACTGGCCAACTCAACCGCAAAAGTACGGCGGGCAATCCACCAGCCAATATAAGCCGCCAAGGCCAACAGGGCGAGGGCTTCCAATCCTGCAATCCAAAAGTTCTGACTTATGGGAGTAGCTTGTAGTATAATCATGGTGATTAATCTATTTTGAGGGTAAAACCATTAATGTGTACGGCCTTTGTTGAGCTCATCCTGCCATGTTTTGAGCGCGTCCCATTGGCCGTCGCGGGCTAGTGCCGATTGTTCAGGCCACGTGGCGGGGTTGTGCATTTGATAACGGGGCCCAGCAGCCACCAAGATTTCTTTGATTCGCTCTGGCGAGGTTTTCGCCAACTGAGCAAATGTCAAAATACCTTCTTGATTGAGCAATTTCTCAATTTTCGGCCCAATCCCTTCCACGACTTTCAAATCATCGGGCGTAGTGACCACAACGGGCGCAGGAAGGGGAGCTACAACAGCCGCCGCCTTTGCGACCGGCGGAGTAACCGCGCCTACTTCCTTTTTGCTCTGTTGACATTCATCAATATCGATTTCGAGCGCCTGCAATTCTGCCCGTAAACTATCGGCCTTACTTTTTGCCGAAATATAGCCAATGATGTAACCCAATACAGCCGCTATCACCAGCATCAATATATGTTGCCACCAGGCATCTCCCGAAGCAAACGGATTAAAATGTGAGTACATAATATAAATAGGAGTTTTACCGAATTGACAAATTTATTGCACAATAATACTTACCCGACGGTTGGCTTTACGGCCCTCAGGAGTGTCGTTGGAGGCTTTTGGTTGCGACTCGCCTTTGGCATCAGTCACCAACTGGGCTTCTGAAATCCCTCTTTTCATCAATAATGCCTTCACACTGCCTGCCCGGATTTTAGAAAGCTTCAGGTTTGTTTCATCCGTACCGTCGTTGTCGGTATGACCCGTTAAGGCAAGTTTTTTATCCTTATTGGCCGCTAGGTATTTGATTGCTTCTTCGATAAATTTCTCATTCTCGGGCGTTTTGATATAGTCCGCTTTGGCGGTTTTGAAGTACAAATCCATGGTTTTGAATACATTTTCGTATTTCTCCGCCGCGGCAAGGGCCTCTTCCGTTTTTGGAATCATCAAACTGTCAAACCCAAACTCCATCCCGTGCGTAGAGTCGTCGGCGCTGAAGGTTAAGTCAATCAATTTACTTGCAGTCACCAACTGACTTCCTGGCACTCCCGCCTGTACCAAATACTGTTTCAGGGCATCCGCGCGCGCTAAGCCTAAATCAGGGAAGGAGGTGGTATTTTGTTCCACAGAAGAATAAAGCCCAGTAATTGTCAGTTTTCGGCCAGAATTTACTTTTAGGTAAGCCGCCAATGAATCCAACTCTTTTTTAACATTGGCATAATTAGGCTCGGGCATCGACTTTTTAAAGCCAAAATTCATCGCCGAAGATAAACTAAGATTGTTTCCATCCACTATACTGAGGGCAGGGACAGAATAACCAGCGGGCGTAGCGGTACTTACTTCGGGAGGACCGTCACATAACATTTTGATTTTGCAAATGTGCCAGTAAGTGGACCCGCCCATCCAGCCAATGAGCAAAATCCACGCAAGCGTTTTGACACTTGAAGCCATAGAAATAAGAGGTTAAAGAGGGAAGAATAGAATAACAGCACTTATGACTGTGAAAATAACAATAAGTATCTCAATAACAATGATTTTTACAAAAAGCAATAAAAATAGTACAATAAAATAACTTAAACTCTATTGGTAAGAAAACAGGAAGTTAGAATGTATCATTATCATATTTCAACAAATTATAAACAAAATATAATTTTGTTTAATATATAACAAAACGTATTTTATATATAACTTTTTGTTTATAATATACCAACAAACAGATAAAAACAGAATATATTTTGGTTTAATGGCATTTTTTGTGCCATTCATCACTAAAAAACCCCCACTCATCCAATTTCACTTTTCGAAGTCGACAGAACCCTGCACCTTTGCAGTGTCAAAAAAGGAATAACAGCCAATAGCAAATGCTAAATCGTTAAATTAAAACAAAGTACCCATTATGAAAACGTTCATCATCACCGCCGCTTTAAGTGTTTTATCACTTGGACATATTGCCGTAGCTCAAGATGGAAAGAGCATCCGCACACAAAATCAGATTGTAGAATTGTTGGCTTCTTTGCCAACGCAAGATACGTATACACCAACGGCCCCCGTTTTTTCACTTAACGATCAGCGCCTGATTTCTCTACTGCCAACCATGGATGCAACGGTAGACACCAAAATCAGCATTGACGAAAAAACGGTGATTGCCAAAAAAACAACTGACACCGTGATTGCCCCAAAGGCAGAAGTAAAAGTTGAGATTCGTCGTACTGGCGATAAGTAATCAACACCTAACAAAACGAAAAAAGCCGCTCAATGAGCGGCTTTTTTCGTTTCTCTGCGTTCAGATTAATACAACTGAGACGCTATTTTGTAAATATTTTCAGACTTACCCATCGTATAAAAGTGCAGTACAGGCACGCCAAAAGCCATCAATTCTTTGCACTGCTGCGTACACCATTCAATTCCTACCTGTTTGGCTTGCGCATCGTTTTCACAAACTTCCACTGCTTTGACAAAATCGTCGGGCATGTGTAGGTAAAAGATACGAGGCAAAACGCTCAGTTGTTTTTTGGTTGAAAGCGGCTTTAAACCCGGAATAATCGGAACCGTAATGCCCGCTTCCCGGCAGCGCTTTACAAACTCAAAATATTTGCTGTTATCAAAAAACATCTGCGTAACGATATAATCGGCTCCCAGCGCAATTTTTTGTTTTAAATACTCAAAATCAGCATCGAAATCAACCGCTTCAAAGTGTTTTTCAGGATACGCCGCTACCCCAATGCAAAAATCGGTCGGTGCCAGTGCTTCTACACCTTCGTGCAGGTATTGGCCTTTGTTCATGTTGGCTACTTGCTCCACCAATTGACTGGCGTACTCGTGGCCGTTTGTTTTGGGTTTAAAGGTCTTGTAAGGCTTGGCGGGATCTCCGCGCAAAACCAACACATTATCAATGCCCAAATAGTGTAAATCCATCAAAAAATCTTCGGTTTCTTCCCGCGAAAATCCACCACATAGTACGTGAGGAACCGCATCCACGCCAAATTTGTGCATGATTGAACTGCAAATTCCCAAAGTTCCAGGACGTTTGCGCGTTACGATGTGTTTTACGGTCCCGTCGGGGAGCATCTGTTCGATGTACTCTTCCCGGTGGTAGGTAACATCAATAAATGGAGGTTTAAAATCCATCAATGGCTCAATATTGGCCAACAACTCCTTGATACTGCTCCCTTTAAGTGGTGGAATAACTTCCAGTGAAAACAAAGTTTTTCCGTTGGCCTGCTGAATGTAGTCGGTAATTTTGGTCATGCGTGCTGTTCATTTGGAAAGCAAAGATACACAAGTGGCCGATTATCTAGCCTAAAAAGTGCTTCCTGCGTTTGTATGATAACAATTCAGGAAAAAAAACATTCACTAAAGCTAAAAACTCCTGCATTTCGATTGCATTTATCCGTAGAAAACAGTACTTTTGCGGGCAATTTTTCTGATAAACTCGCTTTTTTGAATGAAGGCCGATAAGCCGTCCGCTGGAAAAAGCTACAATTTTACTAAAACAATGACTAATGAGTTAATCAAACTGGTAGATGCTGAATTCGCTGGAAGACGCGACAGCCATCCTGCATTCGGTGCGGGAGATACTATCAGCGTTCACCTTAAAATTATTGAAGGTGCCAAAGAACGTATTCAGGTATTTACCGGAACCGTTATCCAACGTCGTAACAACGGCGGAAACGGCGAAACGTTTACAGTTCGTAAAATTTCAAACGGTGTAGGTGTTGAGCGTATCATTCCTATTTTGTCGCCAAGTATCGACAAAATCGAAGTAATTCGTCGCGGTAAAGTACGTCGTGCACGTTTGTTCTATCTTCGTGGTAAGCAAGGCAAAGCCGCTCGTGTTAAGGAGAAGAAATAATTTCCTTTCACAGAGTGGTCATAAAAAGCTGTCTTTAGAGGCGGCTTTTTTTGTACCTAATTTAATCCCAAAACCAACAATGAAGATTTCATTTTCAAAATACCAAGGCACCGGCAATGACTTCATCATGATTGATGACCGCGCCGAACAGTTTCCAGTTGATAAAAACCTGATTGCTTTTTTGTGCCACCGCCGTTTTGGCATCGGAGCCGATGGACTTATCTTATTGCGAAATGCCGAAAACTATGATTTTCGGATGGTGTATTTCAACGCCGACGGCGGCGAAGGTAGCATGTGCGGCAACGGCGGCCGCTGCACCGTTCGGTTTGCGCAGGATTTAGGTCTGTTTGAGGAAAACACCACGTTTATTGCGGTAGACGGTGAGCACAAAGCCGTGGCCTGTGAAGACGAAATATTCCTCAACATGATTGATGTATCGGGTATTCAACACGACGGCAACGATGATTTTATGAACACTGGCTCACCGCACTTGGTAACCTACGTAGAAGATATCGAAGCCGCCGAAGTCTTCAATGAAGGCAAAAAAATCCGATACGGCGATGTGTATGGTCCTCTTGGCGGCACCAACGTCAATTTTGTGGAAGTACTCAACGAGGATTCACTATACGTTCGCACTTACGAGCGCGGCGTCGAAGACGAAACCTACTCCTGCGGCACCGGCGTGACGGCCTGCGCGCTGTCGGCGCATGACCGCTTGCAGATGGAATCACCCATCAACGTCAAGACCCGGGGCGGCAACCTGCGGGTGTCTTTCGTGGCCCAAGCCCCTGGAAAATTTGACAATATTTACCTCATTGGTCCCGCCATCAAAGTGTTCGAAGGCGTGTTCAAAGTAGACGATTTATAGGCCTTATCCCTTCTTCTGAGTCAGAATTATTGGGCCAGAAGAAGGGATTTTTTCCAAACCATTCGTAAAAAGTAGATTGTGCAAATCACAACACCAACTTGCAGGATATAGTCCAGAATATACATTGGCTGGGCAAAAATAGCGGCGGGAGAAGAGTAGTAAGGGCTTTTGAGTCGCCACCACAAAGAAGGGTGAATGACCGATAATACGTTGAATAGTAGAAACATAACCGTTTCTTTTCGATTACTAAAATCAACCCAGACAAACGTAAGTGGCAACAGAAATATGAATATATAGCTGCTGTAAGCACTTTGCTGCACAACCATCATGGTGCCGTACACTACTACAAAGACCGCCGAAAAAGCCCGAACGAAATCCACTTTTTGTAGACGATACGCCAAACCTACACCCACACCCACTGTAGTCAGCAATCCTAACCAATTCCAACCTTTGGCCCCAGCTTGAAGCACCCCAAACGTAAGCGGATTTAGCACTGAAAGCCAATTGGGCGCGCGAAGGGTGGCGGCTTCGTGCAAAGGCTGCTCCAACCACAGAAATTCGGTAAAATAATACAACGCCCCTAAGCATACAATTCCCGCCGTCGCCGCCGCACCAATCCATTTGACGGGCTTTGGAACCAAGAACAACAATGCAGGCCCCACCAATATAAAAACGGCTTTGGTAAACATAAAACCAACCACCAGCCCTACCCCAAACCATTCCACTCGCTTGGTACGTTGCCACACCAAATAAGCACTTATTAGCAAAAACCACATCCACTCATCTTCTTGCCCACCAAACACACAGAACACCAGCGACCCAGGCAACAACAAGTAAATCAGGCTTTTGAATATTCGTTCGCTACTTGGCAACAGTGCTTGAAAATATCGATTGGTAGCCCACAATGCGCCACCTTCGATAAGAATCATGATGAAGATAATGGCTTTTTTATCCATCCAAAACCCCAATGCCAACGCGTTTACGTACGGAAAGAAGGGTGAATACATGCAATAAAAATCGCGGTAAACCATTTTGAGTTGTACCGCTTCACGGGCCTGATTATAAAAACCGTCAAGGTCTGAAAATGGCGTAAAACCAACGATAACAAAGATGACGATAAAGGGCACAAGCCGAGTAGCCACCCAAACGCCACCGAGCAATAACCGCTCATTCTGACGCGCAATCCACTGTTCTATTGCGGTCCGATAGACAAGTAAAATACCCACCAGACTTATACAAATCAGCGATACAATGGTTTTTGCAACAATAACGAGCATTAATTAAATATTTGATTTACAGTTTAAAATCGATGGTTAGGTCAAAAAACTCACATCACCCTACTCAAGCGAAGCGTGCCTTTTGATACACTTTTAGAAAATACCACCCATAACAGGCCACGTTGAGGAGCTGTAAAGTATATTCCAACAGAAATAAAGGCTCGCCTAATACAGTAATATCGTCGTAGGTAGGGCTATTCAAATGCGTAAAGAGGAAAGGCTGCACTACAAGCAGTGCGTTGAAAATCAGCAAAATGGCTACATCACGGCTTTTTTTCCAATCTACCAACTCCATCACCAAAGGCAGCATGTACGTAAATACATAATAGCCCGGCGAACTGAGTTGGAAAATAGTCATGGCAATGTAGGTCGCTAAAAACGCCAAAGGCAAAGTGAGCGTCAATGATTTATGTCGGGCAAAATACAACATCCAAACCGCCGAAGAAAGCGTAATCACCATACCAATCCAACTAAAAGTGGGCAGGTCGGGCGCGTGTCCTAGCAGCGCGGTGATGAGTGGCCTCACTACCGTAAATAGGTTGGGAGTCAACAAGTTGGTGGTCATTTGCAGGGGCATCAAAAAATCCATCTCCATCAAAAAATACAAAATAACCAACGATGGAACACCGACCAAAATCATCCCCAATAGGAAAGACCAGCGTTTTTTTAGCAAAAACCACAGCGGAAATAACCAAAAGCCTGCGGTGGCTTTAATAACAATCAATCCCGCCGAAAAGCGAAGTCCAAGGCCTAATCCGTCGTCTTTGGTCTGTAAAAAGTAGTACAACATCCAAACCGCAATACCCCACAGCCAAATATCTTCCTGTCCACCCAACAATACCATCACCGCTGGTGCAGAGAGCATCACGTACAGCATTATTAACTTAAATGCATTGGTTTTCAAAGATGTATATGTACGATAAGTACCCCAAATAATGGCAGCTTCGATCACCACCATCAACAATACAATGGCTTTTGGGGTGTACCAAAGCAAAATAGGCAGGGTTATGATGTACGAAAACAGCGGGGCGTGGTAAGAAGCAAAATCTCGATAAACCAAGCCACCTTGATACGCCACGGTGGCTTTGCCCCAGAAAAAAGGCACATCGCCGCGCGGTGAATAATTCATTACTACATACACCAAAATGAAGGGCAACAATCTGAACAAAATGAGTCCAAAGCCGAGCAGACGGTTTTCTTGCCGCTTTTCGTGAATTTGTTGCCAAAAAGAATCCGAACGAGCACCCAACCAAATGGCTACCGACGAAAACGCAATCAATACAAGCTTTATATAAAATACCGTAAGTGTTGACATATCACCTTTATTTCTCGCCCACTATCAAAAATTGTTTTCCTAAAACCCACCACGTGAAGGGCAACGACAGGTAGAGTTTTACAAGCAATGGATGGACAGGTAAGCCTCCCCTAAACGACAAAGGTAAAAATCGGGCGTGTGATTCACTGATTTTGAATCCTGCTCCGTACAAATGCTCTTCCACTCCCAATTCTGAAAGAACGACTGTATGATCGGCAAAATCAAAATATTGCTTATAACAATACTTAAAATTTGGCCCTATGATACCAATTTTCCCCCCGGGTTTGAGCGATTTATACATTCTTTCCAGAAAAAAAGCCACCTCTTCCTGCGAATGTAGGTGTTCAAGAAAATTTGAAATAAATACCGCATCAAAATAATTTTCGGGCAAATCCACTTTCAAAATATCGCCAATGATAAGATTTACCTCGGGAGCCGCATAATTTTTAATGGCATCAACAATGTCTACTGTCCATTTTTCGGGAGCAGGAACCGCGTTGATAAACTCACACATTCCACCCGCCGAGTCCAAAATACGTTGTGGCTTTCCAAGTTTATGATAAAAATAGTCAGCGATAATGGTCCATATCACTTTTTTCTTTTCGTGAGCTACTTGCTTGAAGCGGTACTCGTAAATTCTCTCGTAATTCATTCGGGTTTAAAAAGAGTTTAGTGTAGTTAGTAACGCAAAGAAACGACCCTTTAAAAGAATATACAAATAATGGTCAATGGCCATGATTACTCAGTTACTACTTCTTGTAAAACGTCGAGCAGTTGTTTGATTTGAAGATTTTCTCCCTTCAACGTAAAATCGGCCTGCGAATAAAACGGCAGGCGGTCGTGGTATTTTTGTTGAAGATTCTGTAAAAGTTGCGTATCCTGTTTACGATACGTGGGCCGGTCGTTGGATGCGTGCCGTTGAATACGCGCCACAATTTCTTCGGGCGACACATCCAGAAACACACTAATTCCGTTTGCTTTGATGTACGCCATATTGTCATGAAAGTAAGGGATTCCACCGCCCGTTGCCACAATCAATTTGGAATCGGGGCGAATGGCCCGCAGAATGCGGGCTTCGGCTTCGCGGAAATAGGGCTCCCCTTTTTGGGCAAAAATATCATTGATGCTCATGCCTTCTTCTTTGACAATGAGCACATCCGTATCTACAAAACGATACCGAATATGACGGGCCAATTGTTTGCCAAGCGTCGTTTTTCCCGACGAAGGAAGGCCTACTAAGAATATGTTTTTCATAGAAGTGAGTAGCGGGGAGTCTGGCGGCAGAAAAATTTGCCGCACCTGACACCCCGCTACTTTTTTTACAATTTACTTACAACCCCTTCTTTATCAGGTGTTTTATTATAGTGCCATTTCCCTTTAACGGTACCATTGTCGAGCAGCCACACACCCGGATTGGAGCGCGAAATGGTTTTTAATACGGTGCCATCGGCAAAGAAATAAGGAACATCCAGCGCGTAGGCTTTACGGATTTCCTGAATTTCGGCATCGCTGTTGGAGGTTAAAATCAATGATTCAATGTCGCTACCTTTCAATGAATTCACCAGCGAACGAATCTTTGCCAAACTAGCGCCGTTGAGGTCGGGGCCGTTTTTAATGATGATGATGAGCTTTTTCCCTTTGAAGGTTTCTTGCGTAAAATCGCCCTCATTGTTCCACACTTTATAATCCGTAATCTTGGGCTTGGCGTTTTCGTTGATAAGCACCATTTCCTTGTATTTATAGGTGGTATCGGTCGGAAATTTCTCAAACTCTTCGGATTTACCGTCTTTTTCCATGATGTATTTGTAGCGCAACGGCTCCGAAGGCTGCATCAATTGCGGAATGTTGTTACCGATTTTGTAGGGCAAAAAATCAAAGGGTGGCAAGTAGCGAATGGCATAAATGGCCAACGCCAGCGAAAAAATAGCCGAAAAGCCCACCAACGAGCCCGTCAAAAGATTTCGGAAGGCTTTGCGTTGCCAAATGAGGAACAAAATCAGCACCAACAGGATAACGTCTTTGGTAAAAGAAGTCCAAGGCTTGAGTTTAAGGAAATCGCCGAAACAGCCGCAATCGGTCACTTTGTTGTAATAAGCGGAATAGAACGTCAAAAACGTAAAGAAAATAATCAGCGCTAAGAGAATCCAATTGACCACTTTGAGCCGCCACGAGACGAGAAGCGCCACGCCCAAAATCACCTCAGCGGCGCACATCAACACCGAAAAATACAATGCATAAGGCACCAACGACATCCAAAAATCGTGCATTGCTGGAAAATCGGCGGCAAAAACTTCAAAATATTCTTCCAGTTTGATTTGCGTACCAACGGGGTCATTGAGTTTGACCAATCCCGAAAAAATAAAAATGCCCCCAACCAGGAAGCGAACAATGTGGGCTACTATTTTCATTAATTAGTGGGTTCGTTATTTATCTTTTGAAATTTTATAAAATCATCAATCATAATCACATCTCTCAAATCCTGAGGTCTTTGGGCTATCACTATGCTGTGAACAACAAAAATTCATTGTTTTCTAAATCCATGAAACTTTGCGAATAATAATTTCCCTTTTGAGCGATTTTTTTATCCCCATAAATGCCCTGAATTTGGCTCTTTCTTCAAAGAAACGCACAAAGCACTCATCAGGTGTTTCCTGTAGCCCCCGTTGAAGCATCGCCTCATAAGGTTCGTTCAGATTTTTATAGATGGTTATTTTACGCTTCATAAAAGGCTCCTTTTGTTGAGTTGCACAAATTTCAAAAATCAGGCCAGAAAAGAATCCTATTTAGTCTTAAACCGCCAAGCCTAGTTTTATCAGGCAAAAAACCGAATAATTGATAATATCCTGATACCCTGACTTAACACCTTCAGAGATGATGGTTACGCCTTCATTGTCTTCTATCTGCTTGATTCTGAATAGTTTCATCAAAACAATATCGGTCATGCTACTCACGCGCATATCGCGCCAAGCTTCGCCGTAATCATGATTTTTGTTAAACAGCAATTCATAGACCTCATTCATCTGGGCGTCGTACAATTCAGTCAGTTCAGCCGCCGTAAAATCCGTCCTTTTGTTATCTCCTAACTGAATCTGAATCAGGGCCATAACGCAATAATTGATGATGCCGATAAACTCGGGCACTTCCCCTTCGTCTACTTTCGAAAAGCCATTTTCCTGCAACGTCCGTATACGTTGCGCTTTGATAAAAATTTGGTCTGTAATGGACGGCAATCGCAAAATTCGCCAAGAAGGGCCGTAGTCTTGGTTTTTTTTAGTGAAAATATCTTTGCAACGAGTCATTACACTCCGATATTCGCGCTCGGTTTTACTTTGGTCATTCATAGTCATTAGATTCACGTCAAAAAAAGGTCAAGTGTGGCGTATCTGTCATTTATTGTTTTTAATCAATTTTATGACTTTGCGTGGACTACAAATGACAATTCGTGACTTTTTCGCCGCTAAATTATGAAAAAAACGCTGAACATCGGTGGTAAATTACTGGACTTGTCAACGCCGCAAGTCATGGGAATCATGAATATTACCCCTGATTCATTTTATTCAGAAAGCCGAGTTAATCAACTCGACGAAGCTTACAAGAAGGCGGAACGTATGCTTTCAGAAGGGGCTTCCATACTAGATTTGGGTGGACACTCCACTCGGCCTGGCGCCGACGCAGTCAGTGAGGAAGAAGAACGTAAACGCATTTTGCCCGTGGTAGCAATGCTTTGCAAAAATTTCCCCGATGCCATCCTCTCCATTGATACCTTTCGGGCGTCGGTAGCGCGGCAGGCGGTAGATGCGGGGGCGCATATCATCAACGACATTGCGGGTGGAAACCTTGACCCACAGATGTTTGAAACGGTGGCAGCCCTCAACGTTCCGTACATCCTGATGCACAGTCGCGGCACGCCCCAAACCATGAAAGACCTCAATCAATACGAGGATTTGGTGACGGATGTCTTGCGGGAATTACAAGCTAAAATTTATCAACTTCAACAGTTGGGGGTCAAAGATATTGTGGCCGATATGGGGTTTGGATTTGCCAAAAACGCCGACCAAAACTACGTGTTATTGAACGAGCTAAAATCATTCCAAGCGCTCAATGTGCCCATTCTGGCGGGGGTTTCTCGCAAGTCTATGATTTGGCGAAAACTTAATATTACGCCCGACCAATCGCTCAACGGAACAACCGTTTTGAACACCGTGGCGCTGCTCAACGGCGCAAGTATTTTACGGGTACACGATGTAAGAGAAGCGGTTGAAGCAGTAAAATTGGTGGGTTTGCTACGACACGACTATTAAAATAGTAAGACTTTCCAAGTTTAAAAAACTTGGAAAGTCAGTAAGTAATCACGTCAGAATCTTCTTTTTTGGTAGAAAGATTTATCCAGCGAATATTTTCCTGGGCCAATCAACAAAATCGTTGTGTAAGGAATCAGAAACAGAAGCGCGTGTTCTTTCTCACTCAGCGGCTCGCCGGCGTGCATCATAAAGGCCACTACCATAAAATGAATAATTTCAATCAAACAGGCCACCCGAGTCCATAGCCCAAGTATGACCAAAATCGGGGCAATCACTTCGCCCACTACCGCCAAGGCGTGCGAAACCTGCGCACCTACGTGCAGCGGGTCGGGAAAACCATCGGCACCGTTCAATAAACTCAACAACTTGTCGTATCCGTGCGTAAGCAGCAACAACGGAACACACACCCTCAACACCAAAACACCCCAATCCGTGTAGGCAACTTTTGAATTTGGTTTAAAAAAATCAAACATAGCCGGATAATTTTTAAGTGGAACAATAGAAACGGTAAATGTTGGGTTTACAGTGTACAGAAAAACTAACTTCTAATTTCCGCCCAAGATGTAAATCTTATTCTTTTCGGTTGTCAAATCGTACACGAATCCACTTGCTTCGGGGGTAGTGGTTTGGTATTTATTTTCAAACACGGCATAAAACGAATTAGGGTTTTTGCCCTTGGCTGGCTGAAGTTTGGCATTTGTCAGCGCATTGGGCAGTTTCAATCGACAATTGCCGCCTAATGTTGATTTTATGATTAAACGCGTGATTTTTCCGTCTCTCCACACCATGTCGAGCTCAAAACCACCGCGTGCTTTCAGGCCTTTTACTTCGCCCGTGGCCCATGCGTCGGGCAAGGCAGGCAGCAGATTAATTAACCCATCTTGGCTTTGAAGCAACATTTCTGCGATGCCTGATGTACCCCCAAAATTCCCGTCAATCTGAAACGGTGGGTGTGCACAAAATAAATTGAGATACGTGCCGCCCCCTTTGGCGTAGTCAGTACCTTCTACGCCAGTTACTTTGAGCAATTCACGTAATAGTTTATAGGCGTGGTTGCCGTCGTGGAGTCGTGCCCAAAAGTTGATTTTCCAAGATTTGCTCCAACCCGTACCACCATCCCCGCGCAACTCAAGGGTTTTGCGGGCGGCATCGGTAAACTTAGGCGTCCGTAAGGGAGAAATATAACGCCCAGGGTGCAGCGCAAACAGGTGCGAAACATGACGGTGTTGCGGTTCCTGATCTTCCCAATCTTTGTACCATTCCTGCAAATTTCCTTTTTTACCAATCTGCAATGGAAACATGTTTTGCAGTCTTTCTTCCAAAGTCTTGCGTAACTCTGCGTCAACTTTGAGGTGTTCGGCCGCGTGAATTACGTTCGTAAACACATCGTAGACCAAAGCCATGTCCATCGTCGTGGCCACCGAAACAGATTGTTTTACGCCTTTGTCAGTAATAAAAATGTTTTCTGGCGAGGTAGAAGGCGCCGTAATCCATTTACCATTAGCATCTTTGACCAGCCAGTCCAAACAAAACTGTGCGGCATCGCGCATGAGCGGATAGGCATAGTTTTTTAAGTAGGCTTCGTTGCCCGAATACACATAATGCTCCCACAAATGCTGGCTCAACCACGCGCCGCCCATGGCCCAGTTGGCCCACGACGGACTCCCTTTGCCTTTGTCGCCCACGGGATTGGATGCCCCCCAGATGTCTGAATTGTGGTGAACTGTCCAGCCGCTCATGCCATAAAAATTCTTGGCTGTTTCGCGTCCCGTTGCGGCAGCGCCAGCTATCCAATCGGTAAAGGTGGTGTGCAACTCCGAAAGGTTGGCGGCTTCGGCGGGCCAATAGTTCATTTGTGCGTTGATGTTGGTGGTGTAATTACTGCTCCACGGCGGACGTGTCATGGGATTCCAAATTCCCTGTAAGTTGGCAGGAATGCCGCCGGGCCGTGAACTTGAAATCAACAAATACCGCCCAAAATCAAAATACAACGCCTCCAATTGCGGGTCATTTCCCATTTGCGCGTAGCGAACCAACCGCGAATCCATCGGTAGGAATGCCGCTTCGCCCGATTGACCGAGGGTCAATTTTACCCGATTAAAATACTTCTGATAATCGGCGATGTGTGCCTTCCGAATCAAGTCAATGGATTTGGCTGACGCTTTTTTCAGGTACGATTCCACCAACGCTTTCTCATCCCGTCCTTGGCTATCGGGGCATTTGTCGAAACCATTGAAACTGGTAGCGGCAGTAATGAGCAAAATAGCTTCGGTGGCATTGCTGATGCTGAGTCCTGATGTGTCGGCAGTTACATTTCCGTCGGTGGTTTGCACTTTTACGCGCCAATCAAAACGCATTCCTTTGCATCCCGACGGGTCCTCATAATACACGGGTTTGGGATTGTAATTCACATAATTAGGGTCAGCATGGGCGGGCGCTTTTCCGCGCATACTGAGTTCATTTTTCCCCGTTATTTGTTTAAGCAACGGGTGCGGGCTTTTGGTAGACGCCGAAAAATTCAATTTTCCTTTTTGCGAAGCCGTCAAACGAAGCACAATGACTTGGTCGGGTGCCGACACAAACAACTCGCGGCTGTAAGTGACACCCTCAATCGTAAACTGCGTGTGCGCCGTGGCATTTTGCAGGTCCAAATCGCGAAAATAAGCGCTGGGTTGCGCATCGAAAGGCTGTTTTATGAGCAAATCGCCCAAAGGTTGATAGGCCTCGGTATAAAGACCCTGAATCTTTTGCAATTCTTTAGAAGCCGTTTCGTACTCTTCCCGATTGAGCGCTTCCCGCACCGCTGGCAAATGTTTAATGGCATCAGGGTTGGGATTTTTCTCCACGGGACCGCCCGACCAGAGCGTTTCTTCGTTCAGTTGCAGCAGTTCTTCATTGACCCTACCAAACGTCATAACCCCCAATCGACCGTTTCCTACGGGCAATGCCTCGTTCCAGTTACGGGCGGGTTGTTTATAATGAATAGGAGCTTGAGCAAAGGTATTGCACAGCGATAATAGACAAAAGGCAAGCGGAAAAAGGCTTTTTTTCATGCAGATTGTGATTAAATAATCAGTTAAAAACAGCAGCATTATTTTTTCAAATACTGTTTCAGTGAACATTTTTTCAGGGATTTCAACCCCTTTACCACCGAGGAAGCGTTTAGTTTTGCTCCTGCTTCGTTGGTGTGGGTATTGTCTTTGGGAGTAAAGAATTCGTTCTTTACTTTCTCCTCTCCCACGGCTTCGTATTGGGGCACAATCAGGCCAAACAAATCAATGTAAAACGCTCCGTTGGAGGCGGCAACGGCTTCGGCCCATTGCCGATGCCCCGCTTCTGAAGTGGCTATTTTGCCTTCTTTCCAACTGTTGCGCGGTACGGGCGAACAGATAATCGGAATCGCTCCTTTGGCTTTGGTTTCGTCTACGTACTTGCGCATATACCAACCGTAGCTATGCACAATCTCGTGCTTTTTGGTCAAAAGATTATCAATTTCTTCGGTTTCTTCTCCCAATCCTTTGATGGTTCCACGGGCGCGGGTGGAGTCGTTGATGGCGCTGTTGTCATTGTGGCCAAACTGCATAATTACAAAATCGCCAGGCTTGAGGTCGGTCAGAATTTTATCCCAACGCCCTTCCGTGATAAAAGTACGACTACTGCGCCCTCCGATGGCGTGATTTTCGAGGTGTATCTGGGTCGTATCAAAATGTTCATGGAGAAAACTTCCCCATCCCCACATATTATCTTGTCCTCTTCCAGAGCCATTTTTAACGGTCGAATCGCCAATAATGTACAGGGTAGGTTTGGGAGACACAGCGGCGATGATTCCCCAGAAAAGGAGAACAGAGGCCAACAAAGAGTAGATGGTTTTCATGGTATTTAGCGATTTATAGAATTCAAAAGAGCGTAAAAACAACTCTTTTACTATTAATTGTTTTGTACTTTTCGTTGTAAGTTGATTTTATTACTACGCAAAAAAGAAAATGCAATGATAGGTATTAGGCGTGAAACATGGCAATCAAAATCACTAATCAACTGATAATCAAACCATAATCACCTATAACGGATAACGATTAGCGATTAACAGACACACAAATACCTAAAAGCGAGAAGAATGTGTAATTTTGCTCACGATTATCTGCTTACTGCATGAAGTTCCCTCAAAAACACTTAGCCATTCTCGGCTCAACGGGTTCCATCGGAACCCAAGCCCTCGACGTAATAGCCGCCAACCCCGACGCCTTCTGCGTGGAGATTCTCACCGCCCAAAACAACGCTGAATTGCTGATTCAGCAAGCAGGACAGTTTCGTCCCAACGTGGTGGTTATTGCCAACGAAGACTTATACGACAAGGTTTTTGATGCCCTCGACCCTCTCGGCATCAAAGTCTACGCGGGTTCGAAAGCCATCGCTGATGTGGTTCAAATGGACACCATTGATACCGTTTTGACCTCAATGGTGGGGTATTCGGGACTGATTCCGACCGTCAAAGCCATTGAAGCAGGCAAACAGATTGCCTTAGCCAACAAAGAAACCCTCGTTGTAGCGGGCGAGTTGGTGACGGCCCTCGCCCAAAAGAAAGGCGTCAGCATTTATCCCGTGGACTCCGAGCATTCCGCGATTTTCCAGTGCCTCGTGGGTGAATTTCATAATCCCATCGAAAAGATTTTCCTGACTGCTTCTGGTGGGCCATTTCGTGGTAAAACCCGCGATGAACTACTGCACGTGACCAAAGCACAAGCCCTAAAACATCCCAATTGGAGTATGGGGGCCAAAATCACCATCGACTCTGCCTCCCTGATGAATAAAGGGCTAGAGGTAATTGAAGCCAAATGGCTGTTTGGTTTAGATGTTTCACAAATTGAGGTAGTGGTGCATCCGCAAAGCATCATTCATTCCATGGTGCAGTTTGAAGACGGCAGCATCAAAGCCCAAATGGGCCTGCCCGATATGCGCTTGCCGATTCAATTTGCGCTCACGTACCCGCACCGCCTGCCGGCTGATTTTCCTCGGTTCAACTTCGCCAATTATCCCGCGCTGACGTTTGAACAACCCGATTTGAAAACTTTTCGTAATTTGCAATTCGCTTTTGACGCCATCGAGCGGGGCGGAAACATGGCCTGCATCGTCAATGCCGCCAATGAAGTAGCCGTAGCAGCTTTTCTTCGCGACGAGATTGGGTTTCTGGAAATGTCGGACCTTATCGAAACTTGTATGCAACGCGTGACGTTTATCCAACAGCCAACGCTCGATGATTACATCGAAACCGACGCCGAAACCCGAAAAGTAGCCGAAAATTGGGGCAACATTCATATTTAGGAGATTATGCAAACACCGGTGCTGATAAAAATGGGGGATTTAATGACTGACGAGGAGTTTTTTACTTTTTGTCAGTTGAACGATACCCTTGACTTTGAACGCGACAGTGAGCGCAACATTATTTGTATGTCACCAACAGGCTCTTCTACTGGAAATACTATTTCAACCATTCTGGGTGAACTTTATTTTTGGAACAAACAATCAAATCTTGGCTATTGCTTTGATTCGTCTACCGGCTTTCTAATGCCTAACGACGCCGTTCGTTCACCAGATGCGGCTTGGATAAAAAAGGAACGCTGGAAAAAGCTTACAAACGAACAAAAAGAAAAATTCGCTCCGCTCTGCCCCGATTTTGTGGTGGAAGTTCGCTCAAAAACGGATAGTTTAGCGTATTTGCAAGACAAAATGAATGAATACCTTGCGAATGGATGCCAACTTGGTTGGCTTATAGATCGTTTAGAAAATAAAGCGTACATCTACCGTCTAAATAAAGACGTTGAAACTGTAGAGACGTTCGAGTCTGTTCTCAATGGTGAAGAGGTTCTACCCAATTTTGTTTTTGAACTTAAATGGATTCAATAAAATAATGCCTCAAGTCTTAAACATACCCACTATGGATACCATGAACGACGATGAGTTTTTCGCATTTTGCGAAGCCAATCGCCGAAATGGGATGCATTTTGAAAGAGATAAGTACGGACAAATTATTTTTATGTCACCCACTGGAAGTATCGGAGGCGCACGCGATTTAGACATCGCTATTGAAGTTGGCTATTGGGCCAAACAAAATAAAAAAGGAGTTGCTTTTGGCCCAGCTACTGGTTTTACTCTCCCCGATAGCTCTATTAAATCGCCTGATGTGGCATGGATTCGAAGAGATAGATGGGAGCAAATACCACGTGAATTACGAAAAAAGTTTGCTCCCATCTGTCCTGATTTTGTGGTAGAAGTTATGTCAGAATCAGACACTTGGAATGAGCAGAAAGATAAAATGCGTGAGTACATAGTCAATGGCTGTCAGCTCGGCTGGCTCATCAATCCTAATGAGCAAGCCTACATGATTTTTACTTCTCAGAATACCAATCCTGATAAACAAGCGTTTGGAATTATCAACGGCGGTGACGTGTTAGAAGGATTAACGATAGATTTGAGAACCATTTTTGAAGACATAGGATAAGAAAACGGCGTTAAAGAAAACGACGTTGCCCAACAGAAAAAACAATACAAACTCACAAAAACACAGAATGGAAATTTTAGTAATGGTCGGGCAGTTAATTTTAGGACTGTCAATTTTAGTTGGATTACACGAATGGGGGCACCTCATCACCGCCAAGATATTCGGAATGCGGGTCGAAAAATATTTCATTGGATTTCCTCCTAAAATATGGTCGATTAAGCGCGGGGAAACAGAATACGGCGTAGGCGCCATACCATTGGGTGGATTTGTGAAGATTTCAGGCATGGTCGACGAATCGTTGGACACTAAAAATCTATCAGCCGAACCTGAGCCTTGGGAGTTTCGCGCCAAACCCGCCTGGCAACGCCTCATCGTAATGCTGGGTGGCATTATTGTCAATGTCATTACGGGTGTCATTATTTTTGTAGCCATTACGTATTACGAAGGCCACGATTATATTGCAACCAAAGACGTAAAATACGGAATCGTTGCGCACAAATTAGGCCAAGAAATTGGCCTCCGTACGGGCGATAAAATTGTGGCTATCAATGGCAAACCCTTTGATGACTTTTCGGAAGTTCGCAAAGTATTTCTGGAATCAAACAGTTATTATACCGTTGAACGCGGCGGCGAACGAGTCGACGTTTACGTGCCCAATGATTTCATTGAAAAGGTCAGCGACAAGAAAAATGCGAAAGAGTTTATCGACCCGATCTTTCCTTTTACGGTACGCGAACTGGTTCCGGGGATGCCCGCCGAAAAAGGTGGATTGAAGCCTGGCGATAAAATCGTAAAGCTCAACGAAACACCGATTAATTTTTACCACGAAATTCAGGAAGCCTTGGATAAGTCCAAAGGTCAAACTGTTACGCTTTCGGTAGTGCGAGGGGGCCAAACCCTGCCCTTATCGGTCAAAGTTTCTCCAGAAGGCACGATTGGTTTTTATCCCGAACAAATCTTGAATATCACCCACATTGATTATTCTTTTGGCGAATCAGTGGTAGTAGGAACAGGCAAAGCATTTAGTGTGGTGACAGACAACATTCGCGGCTTTGGTAAGATATTTCGCGGAGAAGTTTCTCCTTCAAAAGCCCTCAGCGGCCCAATTGGTATTGCCCAAATGTTTGGCGGAATTTGGGACTGGAGCCGTTTTTGGTTCTTAACGGGTCTTTTGTCAATGGTTTTGGCCTTCATGAACATTCTGCCGATTCCCGCCTTAGATGGTGGGCACTCCGTGTTGTTAATTTATGAAATGGTAACTGGCCACAAACCCTCCGACAGCTTTCTGGAAGGTGCCCAAAAAGTGGGCATGGTCATTTTGCTAGGACTTATGGTATTTGCTTTTGGCAACGATATATTCAAATTGTTTAGATAGTACAGTGAAAAAATATCACCATTTAAAAAATCACGCAAAGATGCAAAGGAGCAAAGCATTAGGAGTTATAATGAACCTTAACTTTGCTACTTTGCGCCTCTGCGTGATTCAATCCGTATCCTTTTCAGCCCTTTTTCTTTTGCTGTCTTTCCGTCTTCACGATTTCCACACCAGCATCACCCGGATGGACTATAATGTCAAGGAAAAATCCTTTGAAATAAGCATTCGCGTTTTTACGGATGACCTAGAAAAAGCCCTCTCGAAAGACAACAACGGACAAAAAATTGTGGTGGTCAACAACGACAAAAATGACCCGTTGGTAGAAAAATACATCCGCAAGCATTTTGCGTTGGTTAGTTCACAGAAACAGAAGAAAGCCTATTCTTATGTTGGGAAAGAGCAAGAAGCCGATGCCACGTGGATATACATTGAAATCCCCCATCAGGAAGCTGTTACGGGGTTTTCGCTCCAGAATACCATCATGCATGACCTTTTTGACGACCAAATCAACTTGGTAAACCTCAATTATCAGGGTCAGAAAAAGTCTTATATCTTCAAAAAAGACGACACTACGCTGGCTTTAGGAATTTAAAGGCCCTGCCTCTGCAATGCTTGACACTTAAAATCAAATACATCGTTGTATTTATAGCAGCAAATCACTACCTTTGCGCCCCAAAACTTTACTTTTTTAGTATCTTAAACGATTCAGTATCATGCCTAAAGTAAAAACACACTCAAGTGCTAAGAAGCGTTTTAAGCTTACCGGCACCGGGAAAATCAAGCGTAAGCACGCTTTCCACAGTCACATTTTGACTAAAAAATCAACAAAACGTAAGCGCAACTTGGTTGGCTTTTCGCTGGTTGATGACACAAACCTTGACCGCGTTAAATTGATGCTCAAGATTTGAGTTAATTGCTTGAACGTTAATCGTACCTTTTTTTACAATTAACGACCAACTTTTAACAAAAAAAGTGCGCAAGCACAGGTTCATTGTTTCACCCGATTGTTGGTCTAAAAAGTGCTTCAGCAGAGGCCACCAACCGTCAAAAAACGTTTAAAAATTATGCCACGTTCGGTAAATCACGTCGCTTCGCGGGCTCGCCGCAAAAAAATCTTAAAATTGGCCAAAGGTTACTATGGCCGTCGCAAAAACGTTTGGACCGTTGCCAAAAACGCCGTTGAAAAAGGGCTTGTTTATGCATACACTGGTCGTAAACACAAGAAAAGAAATTTCCGCGCGTTGTGGATTCAGCGTATCAACGCTGCTGCTCGTCAAGAAGGATTATCTTATTCTGCTTTGATGGGTAAAGTTCACGCCGCAGGTATCGAACTGAACCGTAAAGTACTTGCTGACCTTGCAATGAATCACCCAGAGGCATTCAAGGCAGTAGTCGAAAAAGTAAAGTAGTACACAAAAAGCGGGGCAAACGTCCCGCTTTTTTTTGAACAAAATTCTTCTTTCCGACGTTTTGGTATTACATATAAGACTTATTATCTTTACTACGTCTTTCAGTATCGGTTAGAAACAAATGAAAACACTGCTCCGCAAAGCGCTTACCTTATTCATGGCCGTCGTTGTACTCACCGCGAGTATGGGCTTTGGTGTGGTTGAGCATCACTGCCTCATGCGGGGTAAGTCAATCCAACTGGCCGCTTTACAAAAAGAAGGCGTAGCCGCTTGCGGACAAGACAGTACCAAGGCCCCTGTTTCTGACCAAACTTCTTTCCAAAAACAAGATTGCTGCGATGACCAACAAAGCTACGAAAACGTAGATGTGTCGTCGTCGGTCACCCAATGGGTTGCCAAGTTTTTACAGATTATCAGCGATGCCGTCATTGGTGCTTTGGTGGCCGTATTTAAGTCAATCCTTGCATTTTTTGTTTCAAGTCCCGAATCGGCTGATTCGTTATCTTCCTTCTCCTCTTTATTTCACGGACGTACCCTGCTTTCGTTTGTCCAATCTTTTTTGATTTAGAATAAACTGTCCTTTTGTTCTCGTAAGCAATCGCCTTACGGGCTATTGGTGTTTATGTCTAATCCAACTGATTGAACAATGCCTGTATTATTTCATATCAAAAACATGGTCTGCGACCGCTGTAAGATGGTGGTTCAGGATTCATTTAAAAAAGTAGGTGCTCAAGTAGTGAGTACTGAATTGGGCGAAATACAAATCGCCGACAATTTAAACCCCTCTGAATTAGAAGCACTTGATATTTTACTGAAACAGCACGGTTTTGAATTACTAGACGACCGGCAAAGCCGCATTGTCGAGAAAATCAAAAATGCAGTTATTGAATTGATTCACAATCTGCAACCCGAGCATTTTAAGGGTAATTTCTCCTATTATTTGTCCGAAAAGTTGAATCGTGATTACAGTGGGTTAAGTACGTTGTTTTCTGTGCACGAAGGCATTACCATAGAGCAATATATCATTCGCCAAAAAATTGAGCGGGTTAAGGAGCTTTTGATGTATGATGAGCAAAGCCTGAGCCAAATTGCTGATGAATTACAGTATAGCAGCGTAGCACATTTGTCCAATCAATTTAAAAAAGTGACAGGCCTGACACCCACTCAATTCAAACAGTCTTCGGCCAAAAATCGCCTTTCTTTAGACCATGTTTGATGTTCCAAAATGATGTAAAACGTTGAGATAATTGTGTAACGCCCCCTTACCCTTGGCACTCTACCTTTGTATCGTCTAAAAAACAACTTATATCTTCAACAATAGTGTGCTTAGGGCTTGGCCCACTGATTTTAAACTAAATAAATAAAAACATGAAAAAGACATTCATTCTTGCCATTGCTATTTTTTATGCTTCATTCACAGTCCTTCACGCTCAGGTAAAAACCGAGCTAAAAGCCCAAATAAACGTTTTGTTGGCCAATTACTATGAAATGAAAGATGCTTTGGTAGCTACCGACGGCAAAGCTACCCAGCACAAAGCCAACGATTTTTTGCTGACATTGGCCAAAGTTGATATGGGAAAAATGACCAAGGAACAGCACGATATGTATATGCCGTTGGCAAACAAACTCAAATCCGATGCCGAACCTATTGCCAAAACCCAGGATGCAGCTCAACAACGCACCCATTTCAATGATTTATCCAATAATCTCTTTGCGGTTTTGAAGGCATTAAAAATCAACGATAATCCTGTTTATCAGCAGTATTGCCCTATGAAAAAAGCGTATTGGTTGAGCGATAATTCGTCCATCAAGAATCCTTACTACGGTAAAATGATGCTAACGTGTGGTAAAGTGACGGAAACTTTACAATAGTTTTCAAGCCAAATTCATCTTCCCAAAATTTTAGCGCTGCTCCTCAACTTAATCAATGAATATCTCACAAAAAATAGGCTTGCTAATCATAGCGTTGTTGGTTTTCTCGGAAAATTTCGCCCAGAAAACCATCCGTTATGACCTGTTTGTAAAAGATACCGTTGTGCGTTTTTCGGACAAATCCAAAAGAGCCATTGCCGTCAATGGGCAAATACCCATGCCTACCCTGACCTTTACCGAAGGCGACACCGCCATGATTTATGTGCATAACGAGCTAAACGAAGAAACCTCTTTGCATTGGCACGGTTTGTTTTTGCCTAATCAATACGATGGGGTGCCTAACTTGACCCAAATGCCCATCAAACCACATACTACGCATTTGTACAAATTCCCTATTATTCAGAATGGTACACATTGGTATCATAGCCATACAGGATTACAGGAGCAAATCGGCATGTACGGGTCAATGATTTTAGAAAAGCGAGTGAATGATTCAACGTTTAGGAACAACATTGATGATTTGCCGACCCTTCCCATCATTCTGAGCGAGTGGACAGATAGGAAGCCTGACAACGTACACCGAATGTTGCACAATGCCACCGATTGGTTTGCGATTCAAAAAGGCACTACCCAAAGCTACGCAGAGGCCATAAAACAAGGCTATTTGAAAACAAAAGTGACCAATGAGTGGAAGCGAATGAACGCCATGGACGTGAGCGATGTCTATTACGACAAATTTCTCATCAATGGAAAGAATGAAAGTCAGCTTACGCAATTTAAGGGAGGAGATAAAGTTCGGTTAAGAATCTCAAACGGTGGAGCATCCACTTATTTTTGGCTTACTTATGCTGGGGGCAAGATAACCGTTGTAGCAAACGACGGCAACGACGTAGAACCCGTTGAGGTGGACAGATTAATCATCGCCGTTTCCGAAACCTACGATGTCATTGTTACCCTTCCTGCCGAAAATACTTCCTACGAATTTTTAGTAACCTCAGAAGACCGTACCAAATCTGCATCCTTGTTTTTGGGTTCAGGTAATAGAGTAAAAGCCAGCCCATTGCCCAAGCTTGCCTATTTTGAAGGCATGAAAATGATGAATGGCATGATGAAAATGAACGGAGATTTGGACGACATGGGCATGAGCATGAGTCTCAATCAGATGGATATGAACATGGTCATGTATCCCGAAATAATGGGAACTTCATCTTCGGACAAGGGAACGGAAAATCACCAAATGACAGAATCAAAAGCAATTGTTACGCTGAATTATGCCATGTTGAAATCACCGATAAAAACCAATTTACCGAAGAACGCTCCAATTAAAGAATTGCGTTTTGAATTATCGGGCAATATGAACCGTTACGTTTGGAGTTTAAACAATAAAGTGGTTTCAGAAAGCGACAAGATTTTAATAAAAAAAGGCGAAACGGTTAGGATGGTGCTTTACAATGGTTCTATGATGCGCCACCCTATGCACTTACACGGACACGATTTTAGGGTTCTCAATGGACAGGGCGATTACGCCCCCTTAAAAAATGTCATTGACATCATGCCCATGGAAACCGACACCTTGGAATTTGCCGCCACCGAAAGCGGAGACTGGTTCTTTCATTGCCACATTCTTTACCACATGATGGCAGGAATGGGGCGGGTTTTCAGTTACGAAAACAGCCCAAAGAACCCCGAAATACCTAACCCTAAGTTGGCACAACGAAAACTATTCGCCGACGACAGGATGTTTCATCTAATGGCTGAAAATGCCTTTGAAACTAACGGAAACGATGGAGAGGCCATGTACTCAAATACCCGTTGGAGCATTGGCACCGAGTGGCGCTTGGGCTACCACGACAAGCACGGCTACGAAACCGAAACGCACGTTGGGCGATATATCGGTAAAATGCAATGGTTGATGCCGTTTATTGGTTTTGATTGGCGGTATAGAAAATTGGGAATAGATGGGCAAGAAAAAAACCTATTCGGTCAAAGCAACACCAAAGACAACCGCGCAGTGCTTAGTCTTGGCATGAATTATACGCTACCCATGCTCATCATTGCCCAAGCCGAAGTCTTTTCCGACGGCAACGTTCGCTTTCAATTAGAGCGCAAAGACATCCCCATCGGTAAACGCCTGCGAATGAGTCTAATGTGGAACACCGACAAAGAATACATGGCGGGAGTTCGGTATATCATAAATAGAAACGTAGGATTCTCCACCCATTATGATAGCGATATGGGCTTTGGAGCAGGTTTCACTCTCAATTACTAAGCAGTTTTTAATTTTAGACCGTTTTTGAAATGAAAACAAAAATATTCATTCTTTTTATACTCATTATTCATTATTCACTATTCAATCCCACAAATGCCCAACGCGTGACAGGAACGGTATTTGAACGAAGTGAAGCTAGCAAAAAGTCACCTTTGGTAGGTGTAAATATATTTTGGGCCGAAACTTCATTAGGCACTATCACTGATTCACTGGGCAAATTTGACATTGCCCGCTCTGCCAAATCAAACCGACTGGTATTGAGATACATCGGCTTCAAAACCGACACGATAAAAGTCACTTCTGAAAACAATTTTGAGATTGTGATGAAGCCCGAGGGCCAACTGGGCGAGGTGGTTATACGCGGCACCTCTTCTCAAATTGACCGCCTGAATCCGATTCAAACCGAAATCATCACGACCAAAGCCTTGGCTAAGGCGGCCTGCTGTAACTTATCGGAAAGTTTTGAAACTAATGCCTCAGTTTCGGTAAGCTATAGCGATGCCGTAACGGGTGCCAAACAAATCCAGTTTTTAGGCTTGGGCGGCCAATATGTCCAAACCAACGTCGAAAACGTACCCACCATTCGTGGGTTAGCGTCTACGTTTGGAATGAGCTATATTCCAGGCACTTGGATTCAGTCCATTGATGTGGCCAAAGGGGCGGGGTCGGTAGTCAATGGCTACGAAAGCATGACGGGCGCCATCAATGTAGAGCTCGTAAAACCCGATGCGCGCGAAAAACTGTATTTCAACACTTACGTTAATCATTTGGGGCGCGGCGAAGTTAATCTCAACCTTAATCGAAAGCTATCTGACAAATGGGCTACGGGCTTTCTTACCCACGCCAGCACGCTACAAAATCGTGTTGACAACAACGGTGATGGCTTTCTGGATTTACCACTTTATACCCAATTCAACGGTATCAATCGTTGGCAATACAAAAGCGACAAAATGATGGCTCAGTTTGGGGTTAAAGCACTCTACGAAGACCGATTGGGCGGGCAGACGGGGTTCCGCCCCGACGAACATCGCGGAACGGCCCAATTTTATGGCTTTGGAAATAAGACCAATCGAATCGAGCTTTTTTCTAAAACCGCCAAATTGTACCAAGACAAACCCTACAAAGGCTTAGGACTGGTATTGAATGCCTCATTGCATAACACAGACTCATACTTTGGATTTGTCAATTATGACGGTCGGCAGCGGACCCTTTATGGAAACTTGATTTATCAATCCATCATTAACAATACAAATCACCAGTTCAAAACGGGCATCAATTACCTACTTGATGATTACCGCGAAACCTACAAAGACAGCCTCATGACCCGCACGGAATCGGTTCCGGGAGCATTTTTCGAGTACACTTACAACCACTTGGATAAATTTACGCTCGTGGCTGGTTTACGCGCCGACTACCATAATATGTTTGGTGCTTTTGCCACGCCACGCCTGCACCTGCGCTGGCAGCCTTGGGAAAACACTACCTTGCGGCTGTCGGGAGGACGTGGTCAACGCACTCCCAATGCCTTTGCCGAATACTATGGATATTTAGTAAGCGGGCGTACGGTTCGTTTTTGGGGACAAACCATTCAGCCCGAAGTGACTTGGAACTACGGCCTCAGCCTGACCCAAACCTTCCATTGGTTTGATAAACACTGGGATTTGGTGCTCGACTATTACCGAACCGACTTTCAAAACCAACTCATTGTCGACACCGACCACGCCACGCCTTTGGCTTCGCACCTGTATTTTTACAATTTGAAAGGTAAATCCTTCTCCAACAGCTTTCAGATTGAGCTGAATACCCTATTATCCAAACGTACCGAGGTAAAATTGGCATACCGTTTGTTTGACGTATGGCAAACCATGGGACAACCTTTCGGAAATTCTGTGTTACAACAACGCATGATGGTACCCCGCGACCGGGTATTGTTCAATATTGGGTACAATCTACCGTACGACAAATGGAAGTTGGATTTGACCGTTCAGTGGAATGGCCAAGCGCGCATCACCGATCCGATGCAGTCATTGCAGGCTACCATTGACCGCAAGCCTATGCCGATTTTGTATTCACAATCGTTTATGAATATAAATGCACAGGCATCACGAGCCTTCAAAAAGTTTGAAGTATACCTAGGTGGTGAAAATTTGGCAAACTTTAAACAGCCAAATCCAATCATTCACGCAGAAGACCCCTTCAATAAATATTTTGATGCGGGTCAAACTTGGGGTCCCGTGGTTGGTCGCATGATTTACGCAGGTATCCGGGTAAAAATCAAAGATTAGAAACCTTTTAAACTAAAATTTACACATAAATCAATCAAGCAATGAAACAGTTAACATTCGTATTCGCGTTAGTTTTGACAATCGTTTTTGGGGCGGTAGCCAACAAACCTGGTAAAGACAAAGAGGTAAAAATCAAGACCTCGGCTGTCTGCGACATGTGCAAAGAGCGCATTGAGAAAAACCTCACCCTGAGTAAAGGTATCTCAGAAGCGGTACTAAATCTGGAAGACAAAGTGGTAACCGTCAAATACAACCCCAAAAAAACCGACGAAGCCCAAATCCGTAAAGTGATTACCGAAACGGGTTACGACGCCGACAATTTGGTGTGCAGCCAAACGGCCCACGACAAGTTGCCAGAGTGCTGCCAAAAAACAAGCGAAGCGCATTCGCACTAGAAATCAAAAAAGCCCTTTCAAAAAAAATGAAAGGGCTTTTTAATCTATATTCAATCAAACCTACTGCGCTTTCACAGCATCCACTTTGGTAATTTGCCAATTTGTATCAAAAAAGCCTGCTTGTTTTATGCCTTTGGTGCCTTCTTTCAGCATATCCGCCCCAAAGATAAAGTAGTCAGGAAAACCACTCCCACCCGTAAAATATTGGTTTGACTCGGTAGCCAACATTCCTGCCAAGCCTGAACCAGCCACAACCGCCACCGAAGCTACGGGGCTGTCGGGACGCGGATAAGTAAAATAAGCCGCCAAATCATCGCCCGCGATTTGCTCCTCTCCTATTTTGATACTTCCTCGCTGAATTTGAATCGGACTTTGGCTCAACAAAGCAGACCAAGCACCGTTTGTGGTGGCACTCCCGAATAAAACCACACCCCGGTCAGGGTAAGCGGCGGGAGTAAACTCACGGTCAGGGATGACATCAACAGCCCCGTTGCCGCGATAATACCAAGTTTCGGCGTCATAGCGGGCTTTGTTATACGCCCATTCGTTTTCCTCTTTGGTCCCAGTCGTTCCATACACAAACACCATCCGGTGATTAAACGCGGCCTTAAATGTACCGTTGCGGTGCGAGCCTCGTTGGGCCAGTGCTGGTTTCTCGACCGCTTCCCATTTCTCTTTTTTTGTAAAATACAATGGCTTCTCATCCAAAACGCAGGCGGTACAAACCACCGTTTCGTCCACTGTTACTTTGAAGGTCTGACCTTTTGCAAACGCCCCCGGCATTATCATAACGGTACGGGCATTGTCGGTGGTAATGATGACACTTTTGTCATTCACATTTCTTTTGGCCTGAATACGGCTGTAATTGAGCGGAGTTTCCTGTTGTTCAATCCCAGCCCATAAATAATTGGCCGAAATAGCCGGATTGGCCGTCGTAAAATCAATCACATCCTTTTCTTCGGCATTTTTGCTGCGATGCCATTTAAAAAAGTCAAACAACGCAGGCCAATCTACGCTGTGATCGCCGTACCAATGCGAGCCGTTAGGATATTCATAATATGAAAAATCGTTGTGAAAAGCCCCCAATACTTTACGCATGGTACGCGCATATTCTACCGAAACAGTACGGTCGGCATCTCCGTGCAACACATAAATACCGCTGGCTTTATAATTTGAGGCCAAAGCCATTACATTACTAGGATTGCTGGCCCGAAGCAGCATTTTTTCCATTGGGTTGGTACTATTTTCAGGAATCTTCCCGTCGGCCGAGCCGTAGCCCATTAGCGTTGGATACCCCGCGCAGGGTGCAACCCCCGCCCATTTTCCTGGGTACGTTGCCCCCAAGTACCAAGACCCGTGTCCACCCATCGAGTGGCCCGTCAAGTATATTTTTTGGGGATGCGGCTTAAATTTCTTTTGCGCAACCTCCAATACCTCTAAAGCGTCAATTCTTCCCCAATCTTCCCAATTGAAACCCCTTGGCCGGCGATTGGTGGGCGCAACCAAAGTTCCCCAATCTTTTGGTTTATAGGCTCTTGCTTGCCCGATTGCCTCTACGCCCGCACCATGTACCGACAAAAACAGCGCAGCGGTGTCCGTTTGCCCACCTTTTTGGGGGGCCACCCCGAAATACTGAACGCTGCCGTCGATGCCGCTGATAAAAGTATTACTGTAATGTTCATTGGCCGCAACCGCCTGCAATTTAATGGTACTTTGGTCAACAGCTTTGCCGTTTTGTAGCAGGGTAAGATCACACACAACATCGCCTTTTTGCTGGACCGCGCTCGCATCCATTCTGAAACCTACTTTTCGAGAGTTCATTGCCGAAACCACGGGAACCTCAGAAATCATTTCTTTTCCCTGGATAACGGCACGAATTTTCAAATTTGTTAAGGGTTTTTCGGTCAAATTAAACAGCACAATTCCTCCCAAAAGTTGTCCGTTATTTTCTGAAAGCACCACATTAGGCAAGGTTATATCTGGAGTGCTTAACTGAATATTTTTTTCAGAAAAAATCAACTCCGCCGAAACGCCCTGAAAGCGTCCACCCATCCCCACTCTTACCAAAATCTCGTTCAGTCCTTTCTTCAATTTAACAGGACTATACATATAGCCATAACGATTCGCATCTCCTCCTCTAGGAGCGCCGTTGAAATATAGGCCCGCGTGACCCGCCACGTGCAACAACGCCACGGTTTCTTTGGGGGAGGTGTAGGTCAGGTATAAATATCCATTCGTCAAAGCATTGTGCCGAAACCGCTGCGAAGTGTCGGTGGTGATACGTTGCCACTTCTGCTCTTTTCCTTGCGCATCAGTCAAAAAGACTTTCCCCTCAGCAGGTGTCTGGAAAGTTTTGCGAATCAATTGGTAGGTTAATTGGTCAGTATAGATGGCTTCTCTCCCGTATTGGTGGCAAGGCCCAACCGCGAGTCCCTCTTTGAAGGGCACCACGGTCTGCGCAAAACCAAAATGAACGATAAACAAACCGCCAAAAATCAGTAAGTAAAGAGCTTTTTTCATGCGAGTGGATAGTTTTTAATATTTTTTAAAATAGAAACAAATATAATTTTTTTGCCGACAACACGAATAGTAAATATGCTTTCACATAAGAATAAAAATTAATATGTAGGATATGTAAATAATTAACCGTACTTTTATGGCCTAATACTTTAAAGAAAAAATAATGCAAGAAGGCGTAGTAAAATTTTTCAATGATACCAAAGGATTTGGTTTTATAACTCCATCAAATGGAAGCCAAGACATTTTTGTCCACGTTACAGGTCTTACTGAAGACATTCGTGAAAATGACAACGTGTCTTATGATGTCGAAAATGGTAAAAAAGGCTTAAATGCAGTTAACGTAAAAGTTATCTAATTTTATTCATAAAAATCATTCTGTAAGAAAGCCGCTTCCTTCACTGGAAGCGGCTTTCTTTTTTGATCATTCCCCACACAATCAACCACTGGGCCGCGCTATAAGTCGTCATGACAAAAAGCGTTGAGCCCTCAAAACGATGTAGGAACTTGTTGACCGCTATTCCAGAATCAGACGCGATAAATAATACAGCCCCCACCAAAACCCAAGCATAGCTTACTGAATTCACGGAACCTTTGCGAAGGGCAGCGGCGGCCCCCATCGCGCAAAGGCAAATTGAATAAGCAACCACTGGAATCCAAAGACCCTGTTTATCAGCAGATTGAGTGAGTGGCAAATGCAATATCACCAGAAAAATCAGCGCGTATAGTGCAAACGGTAGCGTCAACCACCACCAAGTTGAACGTAACTGCGCTTTTCCTGTAGAGGTTAGTGTCTTGCTAAAAGCAATGATATAAAAAATTTGCATGACCAAAAAAGAGCCTAAACCCGCCACAAACAGGTCTTTTCCTCTAATCATTAAAAATATATCTCCACCCAGGCCAAACCACATCCCTATCCATAAGTAAGGATAAGACTTGCGGTAGTCGCTCGTCCAAAAAAGCAGAGAAAGCATGATAAGAGGCTTAAATAAATAAACGCCCTGCCAGAAACCAGCATAGCCAGAACCAATTTCGGCCACCACAATAACCGAAAAAATAAGTAGTTTTAAACGCATAACATCTGTCAGAAAAGTTAAGAAAATTAAC
Organism: Runella salmonicolor; assembly: GCF_024158025.1. NCBI lineage: Bacteria > Pseudomonadati > Bacteroidota > Cytophagia > Cytophagales > Spirosomataceae > Runella > Runella salmonicolor. Next base: position 423,522 of record NZ_JAMZEL010000003.1, on the reverse strand, counting down.
ATGTAGGGGCTGCCCGAAGTCACAAAAACATCGGTAAGCCCGCCCCTACGGTTGTTCTTGGCAAAGTTCAATCAACACTCCGCTGGTGCCTTTAGGATGCAGAAAGCACACTAATTTATTGTCAGCTCCTTGCTTTGGGGTTTTATTTAACAGCACAAACCCCTCTTTTTCAAGCCGTTGCATTTCCGCCAAAATATTTTCTACCTCAAATGCTACATGGTGGATACCCTCCCCTTTTTTCTCAATAAATTTGGCAATGGGGCTATCGGGATTTGTGGCTTCGAGCAGCTCGATTTTCGTTTGATTAATTTTAAAAAAAGAAGTTGTTACTCCTTCCGACTCCACGGCCTCGTGTTTATAAGGCTGCGTATTAAAAAGTTTGGAAAATAATTCGTCAGAAGCAGCAATGTCTTTGACCGCTATTCCGAGATGTTCTACGTTAACAAACATAATTTTATCTTTTTTTTACAAAGCTAGACGGATATTGAAAATAACCATCAGAGGCGGCAAATCCCCCAACAATTTTTCTCTAGTTTTTGGGGTTAAATTATTTCAAACGTTTGCATATATCTTTTGTCACAAAGGTTTATTTCTTAAAAACTTAATAATGTATATTTGTTGAGTTATAAGCGACAACTCCAATTATACCTTTCATATACTCATGAACGCAACGACTTTCAGCAATGCCGAAATAGCTCCTTTGGCAAGTTTAGATGAGTGGGAAGACGATCTTTTAGTTCGTTATCCCGACCCTGACAGCATCGCTCAGGCCAAAGCCAAGGAAGAATTCCGCAATTATGACACTCCCGCCCGCGACACGGTGACGGAGTTTTATCGTCTCAATCACAAGTATCAGACCTATGACTTTGTGATGGAAAAAGAGCGCGACTTCCTTAAGTTTGACAAAAAAGAAATGACCCTGTGGGAATCATTTGATTTTCTCAATACATTGGTCGATGATTCTGACCCAGACATTGACCTTGATCAACTTCAACACTTGCTCCAAACCTCTGAAGCCATCCGTGCCGATGGTCATCCTGATTGGTTTGTGTTGACTGGTTTATTACATGACATGGGAAAAGTACTTTGTTTGTTTGGAGAACCCCAGTGGGCGGTAGTAGGCGATACTTTCCCCGTAGGTTGCAAGCATTCAGACAAAATCGTTTTCCCTGAATTTTTCGACGCCAACCCTGATGCGCACGATGAGCGTTATAATACCAAATACGGCGTGTATGAGCCCAATTGCGGCCTGCGCAACGTACACATGTCGTGGGGGCACGACGAGTATTTGTACCAAATGACCAAGAATTACTTGCCCGAGTCGGCGTTGTATATGATTCGTTATCACTCATTTTATGCACAGCACCGCGAGAATGCCTACACGCATTTGATGGACGAGCATGACCACGAATATTTCAAATGGGTAAAAGTTTTCAATCCTTATGATTTATACACGAAGTCTCCAAAGGTTCCAAACTGGAAAGAACTTCGTCCTTATTACGAGGATTTAGCCGCTAAATATTTACCGGCAACTCTCAAATTTTAAAACAAAAGAGCGGCTTTGAAGCCGCTCTTTTGTTTTAAAAGATACTCCCGTAAAAGAAAATCAGTATTGAGAAATAAATTGTACTTTAGTGCAATCCTCAAGTTATTATTGCCATGGCTGCTGACCGCCCCGTTACGATTAAAGACATTGCCAAGAAGTTTAAATGCTCCCCTTCTACCGTATCAAGGGCGCTAAATAACCATCCTTTAATCAATGAGGATACCCGTCGAAATCTTCAGGAGTATGCCCAAAAAGTTGGTTATCAACGCAATTCGGTTTCCCTCAGCCTTCTTAACAAACGAACAGGAACTTTGGGCGTAATCGTCCCTACCCTCAATCATCAACACGAAACCGCCATCATCGAAGGCTTGCAATCCATTCTGCAACCTTTGGGGTATTTGATGAATATCTGTGTAAGCAACGAAAGCTATCTCCTTGAAAAAGAATACGTTGAGAAACTATTAGCCAACCGGGTTGAAGGCATTTTTCTTTCAATATCGCAAGAGACGTATGACTCAGGGCATTACGAACATCTGGAAAGTATCATTCAACGCAAAGTCCCTCTCATTTTTATTGACCGCGAATACGAAGGATTTGATGCTTGCCGGGTTACCATCGACGACTATTATGGGGCCTTTGCCGCCACCGAACACCTGATTAAAATGGGCTGCCAACGGATTGCTCATCTAAAAGGGCCGCATGGTCTGGCCGTGACCGAGCAACGCTACAAAGGCTACATTGATTGCCTTGCCAAATATCAATTTCCTTTGGATGAAGAGTTGATTGTCACGACCAATTTTGGGGTAGAAAGCGCCATTATTCCCACCCAACGCCTTTTGGACCTGCCACATTCCCCCGACGGGATTTTTGGGGTGAATGATCAAGTAGCGATTGGGGCCATGTATGTAGTGAGAGAAAATGGACTCGAAGTGCCCAACCAAGTTGCAATTGTGGGATTTGATGACTCACCCATATCAGCCTATATTCACCCTACGCTTACCACCGTAAAACGCCCCGGAAAACAAATCGGCACGGAGGCTTCTCGGATATTTTTAAGTCAATTAAAGGATTCCTCTGCCAATCAGCTTACTGAAAACATTGTTTTATCGGCCTCACTCATCGTCCGAGAGTCTACCTTAAGAACAAATATTTCCCCCGACTAAGGCTCTTAATGGTAATTTTTGCTGCGCGTTAAAAGTCAGATTCTACCCCGCTGGGTTCCTTAGCTGAAATAATTGTTTCTCTCAACTGATTACTGGTTTTGGTACTTCCATCGTGTGACCATCCTGGTGGGTTAAACACGTACTTAACTTTTGTTTTAAAATCTACATCACGCTTCAAATCATCAAAGATGGCCTTCCATTCATGAAAAACGGTATGCCCAATGTTCCGTTTGGCAAGGGGCGTAGTTAATCCATATTTTAAAGAAATACTTGCTTCTTCCTCCTGAAAAGTCCCGAATATTCTATCCCAAATAATTAGACACATTCCCATGTTCTTATCCAAATATTCTACGTTGGAGGCATGATGCACCCGGTGATGCGAGGGAGTAACCAAAATATATTCCAAAAAGCCTAATTTTCCAACATAATTGGTATGTACAATAATGCCGTATATTTGCGTAATGGCATACATCAATATAATATCGGCGGGACGAAAACCTAGCAAAACGAGCGGGATAAAATAAACAAACCGATACAAGGGTTGGAATACCGAAGAACGAAAACCCGTGGTAAGATTAAAATACTCTGAAGAATGATGGGTAACGTGAACCGCCCAAAACAAACGACAATAATGGTCTACCACGTGCAGTACATAAAAAAGGAAATCTTCGGCCAAAAACAGCAATAACCAATATCCATAAACGTTGGTAATTTCGGTAAAGTGATATTGATAAAACCATACCAAAATAACAACGTAAACGGCACGGAAGGCCAAATCAATTCCACCGTTTAAAAGCATCAACAAAAAATTGGTAAGCGTGTCCCCAAAAGAATAATTCTGACGGTGTTGCCAATGGCTCGCCAAAGCTTCTAATCCAATTAGCAAAGCATAAAATGGCGTCGTCAGTTGTATTAACGCTTGTTCTAATTCGTTAGTCATTAGAAAAATACTATTTTTGTGCGGCAATTTAAGTAAAAACAACACATATTTAATACGCCAAAGTTGATAAAGTCAACGAAACTTTGTATAATAAGCTAAAATACGGACGAAAATAACATGGTAGGAATCATAATGGGCAGCATTTCAGACCTAAAAGTAATGCAGGAAGCTGTCGATATTTTAAAAGAGTTTGAGATTGATTTTGAGATAGACATCGTTTCGGCCCATCGTACTCCCGAAAAAATGGTTGATTATGGCAAAAATGCCCGCCTTCGGGGCTTGAAAGTCATCATCGCGGGGGCAGGCGGAGCCGCTCATTTGCCGGGGATGATTGCTTCCTTAACAACTTTGCCCGTAATCGGCGTTCCGGTCAAAAGTAGCAACTCAATAGATGGATGGGACTCTGTTCTTTCGATTTTACAAATGCCATCTGGTGTGCCAGTGGCGACCGTAGCCCTCAACGGTGCCCGGAATGCGGGAATTTTAGCCGCACAAATTATTGGTACGTCAGATACAACAGTTGGTACGAAACTTGAGCAATACAAAGAAGACCTCAAAGTGAAAGTAGCCGAAATGAGCCTCGAAGCCCAAAAAATGAATGCCCTTAAATAAAAGGCACGATTGTAAGGCACAAAATTTTCACCTATTTTGAATTAGATTTTACCAAGCTGGGGTTTTATGGCTATAAAATACAACCTTTACACTTTGGAAATCGACTAAACCACCACCAAATCAAATGTCAGAGAACGAAAATAGAAATCGTCGCCCTGAAGAATCATCAAAGTTGCCTTATCTTTCGTTAGGCGTTTTGGTTTTGATGATTGCTGGATTATTGTACGTAGGTTATGAATACATCGCCGACGACGCTGCCGATGTAGATCAGCTTCTTAATACCCCTTTGGACACCACAGGGCGGGAATTACAGCCCATACCTAACGAAAACGACCAGTTATCGACGGTGCCTCAATCTTCAAAAGAGACAACCAGCAGTACCACAGATGAGAAAACGAGCGATTCTCCCAAGGAAGAGGAAACGGTAACTCCCACCCCTCGCCCTGCCGACGAAGAGGAAACTAAAAAGCCCGAAGAAAAAGCCCCAGAAAAACCTAAGCCTGTCGCCGTGGATCCTGGAGGCGTGGAAATTACCCACACTGTTCAGAGTGGTGAGACATTTTACGGCATCGCCAATCGGTACAATCTAAAGAGCGGTACCCTCAAAGGACTGAATCCAGTCATAAAAGATGAAAGTACTGATGTAAAATCAGGGGTAACCCGCATAAAAGTTCGCGTTCAGGCCGTTCATACGGTTGGGCCGGGCGATATTTTGCGGGTCGTAGCCGAAAAATATGGCGTAACGGTGGGGCAACTGATGGCGGCCAATAAGAAGACTAAAAACTTTACCGAACGGGGCGAAAAACTGATTATTCCTTTTCCCGAAAAAAAATAGTTAGCTGACTTTGGCCAGCCGTTCTTTACGTCCGAAAAACTCCGAGATGGTTGGTTCTGAAGCACTTTTCACCTCTTGTTCGTTGTAAAACATTAAACTCCAGTTTCCATCGTGGTCTTCCACTAAAGCGCTCAACGATTCCACCCAATCCCCCGAATTCATGTAAATCAAGCCGTCTATTTGCCGAATGGCAGGTTGGTGAATGTGTCCGCAGATGATTCCGTCACAATTCTGTGAACGGGCCAGCTCAGTTAGCTTTTCCTCAAAATCAGAAATATAACTGACCGCCGCCTTTACCCGTTGCTTGATTACCTGCGACAATGAGTAATACGGAAGCCCCTGCCACGAACGATAATGATTGTAGAGTTTATTGACCCAAAGCAGGAATGTATAGCCCATATCGCCCAAGTACGCCAGCCATTTTAGATTAGTAGTGATGCTGTCAAAAACATCCCCGTGGGTGATGTAGAAGCGCTTGGAGCCCGATTTAAGAATGTAATCTTTTCGAATCTGAAACTGCTTCCCCAATCGAAGGGGCCTGATACGGTCTAAAAAATCGTCATGATTACCACGCAGATAAATTACCTTTGTGTCATAATCATCCATCATTTTCAGGACTGTCTTAAAAAATGCGGTGTGTTTTTTCTTCCACGCGCCGTATTTCCTCAACTGCCATCCATCTATGATATCGCCGTTGAGAATCAACTTTCGGCATTTATATTGTTTCAGGAAGTTAGTGACTTCTTTGGCTTTAGAGCCTTTCGTACCCAAGTGCAGGTCCGAAATGACGATTGTGCGAAAATGGATCTTGCTTTTCATGTACTCAAAAAAAGCACTAATCCATTACTTATTCATTATCAGCAATTTACCTTTTTAATATATTTTTTTTTGTGCAATAACATTTGAGTAACAAAGAATAATCTACCCAAAACATCATTTGTTAAACAATTGATTTTAAGCATGATAACCCTGTTCGTTTCCTATCAACCACACATGAAGATTTGGTAGTTCAGTACATTTGGCGGAACTTTAAAAACAAAATAGTCATTTAAAATACATCAAAATTTTATCAGCAAAACCGTATACATCCATGGAAAACCCAGTATTGATTTTTGGGGCAAAAGGTTTAGGAGTAGTTGCATTAGATATTTTTCAGCGCAATAACGTAGTAGTGTATGGCTTACTGGACGATGACCCTAATTTACACAACACCCAAATTGGTGAATACACCGTTTTGGGAAGTACCGACGACGACGGTTTCTTGAAACTCATCGGTAAAAAGTGTGAGGCATTTGTCGCCATAGAAGCGCGTGCCGAACGGCACGACCTCGTCGAAATGCTCAACGAGCGACGCAGCATAATGCCCGTCAACGCCATTCATGATACGGCCATCATTTCTACTTTTGCCCAAATCGGTCACGGAAATTTGATTGGTGCCCGCGTAGCCATCAGCTCCAAAGCGGTACTCGGCCACCATTCTATTTTGCACACCGGCGTCATCATTGAGCACGACGCCATCTTGGGTGACTACGTTAATATCGGAGCCGGAAGCATCATTGGAAGTGGCGTAGTGATTGACCAGGATGCCTTTATCGGGTCAGGAGTTACGATTATTTCGGGCGTAAAAATCGGCAAAGGGGCCAGCGTAGGTGCAGGTTCGGTAGTGGTAGAAAATGTACCCGCAGGAAGTCGCGTCTTTGGAAATCCAGCCAAAAAGGTCTAATATTTTAACACAGAAGGGGCCTCAATGAAAGAAGCCCCTTCAACAAAAAAAACTTATATTCAAGAATCTACGGCCTTAAAAACACCCACTTCAATTGAATACCATCCCGCATTCAATCTTTAATTTTCGACATTGTACCTTACCCAAAATAGGAGTTACCTAAATCATGTACGATGTTTTGATAAGTATACCATTTTTGATACTGATGGGGGCCGCTTAAAATCAGGTTCTGCTCTAAATATCAGTTACAAAAAACTTCACGTCCACGCTCACATCTCTAAGTAGCTCTCGCGTCCTGTCAGGGCGGGCATCCGTTAAAAACACCTGACCAAAAGATTCATTTTCAATGAGTTGAATTAATTTTTGAATACGACGGTCGTCTAGCTTGTCAAAAATATCATCCAACAATAACAACGGCTTCATTTCTTTCTCGACCGCAAGCAATTCAAACTGGGCCAGTTTCAGTGCTAATACAAACGACTTCTGCTGCCCTTGCGAACCAAATTTTTTCAGGGCAACCCCACCCATTTCAAACCGAAAATCATCTTTGTGCGCGCCCATGAACGTACGCTGCATTTGCAAATCCCGCTGACGATGACGACGGAAATTCTCTCTAAACGCCAAATCTTCCATTTCCGATTCGTATTTCACCGCCACCGCTTCTCGACTTTCGCCCAAAAATCCGTAATAATGCTGCACCAAAGGCTCAAAATCAACCAAAAACCGCTGACGACGGTCAAAAATCCGATTGGCGAGGGCAATAATTGATTCGTCGTACGTATCCAACAATAAATCATCCACGTAATGGCGCTCAAAAAAAATCTTCAGGAGGCCATTTCGCTGCGCCAGCAGTTTGTTGTATTGAAGTAAATCCTGTAAATATAATTGGTCCAACTGCGACAGCACACCATCAAAAAAGCGCCGCCGCTCTTCGCTTCCCTCCCGCACCAAATCGGTGTCGTTGGGTGCAACCAAGACCACTGGAAACTCCCCGATGTGGTCACTGATGCGCTCGTACGTTTTTTTATCCGACAGCAACACTTTCCGTTGACCCCGTTGCAGACTGCACGTAATCTGTATTTCGCGGGCGTCTTTCTTAAAAAAACCATCAATGAGCATAAAATCAGCGTCGTGCTGAATACTAAACGCATCTTGCACCTGAAAGGCACTCTTGGTCAACCCCAGCCAATAGACGGCATCAAGCAGGTTGGTTTTTCCGCTTCCGTTCTCCCCTACGATACAATTGAGCCCGGGACTAAACTCAAAACGCCCCTCTTCATAATTTTTGAAGTACGTCAAATGGAGTTTTTCTAAGTGTAGCTGTGGCATTAATTGGTTTTATGCTTATTTTCGCGGGGCAAAGATAAAATAGTCAACAGTTCTCAGTTCATAGTTGACCGATAAACTTTATTTTTTATAAAAAATGGCAACCAAAACCAAAGCGACACCCGCAAAAATTACCCATCCCAAAGAACGATATATGTACTGGTATGAGTCAATGCAACTTCAGCGTAAGTTTGAAGAAAAAGCAGGGCAACTCTACGGTCAGCAAAAAATACGCGGCTTTTGTCACCTGTACATTGGTCAGGAGGCGTGTTCGTCGGGCGGAGTAAGTGCATTGACTAAAGATGACAAATGGATTACTGCGTACCGTGACCACGGCATTCCGTTGGCATTGGGTACTGACCCCAACGCCATTATGGCCGAGCTTTTCGGGAAGGCTACGGGCACGACCAAAGGAAAAGGCGGTTCAATGCACATTTTTGATAAAGAACACAATTTCGTAGGCGGACACGGTATTGTAGGCGCGCAAATCCCGTTGGGAGCTGGAATTGCATTTGCCGAAAAATACAACAAAACTACCAACCTTTGTATCTGTCTTTTTGGCGACGGAGCCGTACGTCAAGGTGCTTTGCACGAGGCGTTTAACATGGCCATGACTTGGAAACTCCCCGTCATTTTTGTCGTAGAAAACAACGGCTACGCGATGGGAACGTCGGTCAACCGGACCTCCAATGTTACCGACCTTTACACCATTGGCGAAGCCTACGATATGCCTTCGGAGCCAGTCGATGGAATGGACGTAGAAGCCGTACATGAGGCCGTTAGCCGCGCGGCAGAGCGAGCCCGCAGCGGGCAAGGCCCAACCTTTTTGGAATTCAAAACTTATCGTTACCGTGGGCACTCCATGTCTGACCCGCAAAAATACCGTACCAAAGAGGAGGTCGAAGAATACAAAAAGCGCGACCCAATCGAAATGGTAAAGTCCACAATCCTGACAAACGGAATAGCTACGGAAGAAGAATTGGCCGCTATCGACGCCAAAATCAAGCAACAAGTAGAAGATGCTGTGAAGTTTTCGGAAGAATCTCCTTGGCCTGATGCATCCGAGATTTTCAAGGATGTGTACGTTCAGGAAGATTATCCTTTTATTATGGATTAATTTTCGTTGACAGTAAACGTTGGACTATAGATGCTGGACATAACCCCTAGTATCTGTAGTCCAACGTTTTTTATCTACTTTTATGGCTATGAAAACGTTAGGGAATTATTTTATTTTTCTGGGAAGTTTATTGAGCAACCGCGAGAAGTTTCGCGTATACGTCAAACTGGTATTTGATGAATGTGTCGAAATCGGCACCAATTCCGTCTTTATCGTTTCGATTGTTGCTACTTTTCTGGGGGCCGTTACCTGCGTTCAAACGGCCGACAACCTCGTTAGCCCTTTTGTTCCTAATTACATTATTTCGTTAATTGTCCGCGACAGTAGTATTCTTGAATTTGCGCCCACCATCACCTGCGTTGTGTTGTCGGGGAAGGTAGGTTCTCACATCGCGGGCGGGCTAGGTACGATGCGTATTACGGAGCAAATCGACGCGCTGGAAGTGATGGGAATCAATTCTATTTCTTATTTAGTACTGCCCAAAATCATTGCCTCGGTCATTACTTTCCCGATGTTGGTCATTCTCTCAGGTTTTTTGTCCATTTTGGGGGGGTATTTGGCAGGAATCGCCACCAATGTCATCTCTCCTGAAGATTATATCATCGGCCTTCGCTCTGACTTTCGCCCTTTCAATATCCCTTTTGCCATCATCAAGTCGGTGGTGTTCGCCTTTCTGATTACCTCTATTTCTTCATTTAAAGGGTATTTTACCCGAGGAGGAGCCTTGGAAGTAGGGCAAGCATCAACAGCTGCTGTTACCAACAGCTGTATTGCCGTATTGATTGCCGATTATTTATTAGCGCAATTGCTATTGTTGGATTAGATACTTTCAATTACCTTTTCAACCACATACGCCTGAGTTCCAAGCCATTTGGCTTCTTGGCCTAGTTGAGATATAACCACGGTGAGGTTGTTTCTGAAGTCCGTCAAACAATATTTATTGATGGCTTGCTCAATTGGATTGGTGATAAAAGCGCCTGCTTTTGCCACGATTCCGTCCACGATGATAATTTCGGGGTTGAACAAATGAATCGCGATAGACAATCCTTTACCAAGTTCCATCCCGATTTCGTGCAGGATGTCGATGGCAAATGAGTCTCCCTGCCAAGCGGCATCAATGATGGTTTCGGCATCTATTTTTTCGCCTTCAATCGCCGATAGCCGAGAAATTCTGCCTTCGGCCAAGCCTTTCTTTATACGTCGAATCAATGAAGCAGCCGATGTAATGGTGTCGAGACATCCTACTTTTCCGCAATGACACAACTCACCGTTGGGCACCACCTGAATGTGACCAAGCTCACCTGCAAATCCCGACGCACCCTGAAAAACTTCTCCGTTCAAAATAACGCCTAAACCTACGCCCCAATCAATATAAATAGCTAAAACGTGGTCTTTACCCTGTGCCAATCCAAAACGGTGCTCACCCAACGTTGTCGCTTTGGTGTCATTGATAACGTAGACTGGAAATTTGAAATAATTTTCCAAAAAAGTACCAAAGGATTCATTTTGGTTCAGGCTACGGTACGTAAAGTTGAAGCCTTTGCGCGCATCCACCAATCCAGCCACCGAAACGCCCATGGCCATAAAGCCATCATAATGAATGTTTGACTCCCGTAAAACCTGCTCGGTTGCCTCAACGAGGCTCTTCAAAAATTGGGGAGAATCTTCCAAACGCAGGTTGAAATCCCGACGCATAATCACCTCATTCTTAAGGTTTAAGATTAGGATTTTGGTATCATGCGTATTTACATCCAACACAACAGAATAGAAACGCTCCGTACTGAGACTGAACAAAACGGGCTTACGGCCCTGCTTTGTCACCCCCGTTCCTACGGGTACGATCCATTTTTCTTCTACCATTTCTTCCACGATACTAGTCACGGAAGGAACGCTGCTGTGAATGACGCGCGCCATTTCGGCAATTGAACAAGTACCCGAGCGGTATAACTCAGTAAGAATACGACGACGATGTTGGCTCTTTTTGTAGTCAACGACAGAAGTTTTAGGCAGAATATCAACCTCAGACGAAGTAGTGGAATCAAACATATAGCATTAAGGAAAAACAGCGTTGAAATTACTGTATTTAAAAGTATAAATGTAATATTAATTTTTTTTAGTAATTAATACAAATTAAAAATAATTTTTATTAAATTTATTTGTTAAAATTAACTTTCTCTTTATAATTGTAAAATAATTCTATAAATCCCTCCATTCACTCTTAACAAGTACAACCAAAAATTATTTTTTTTACTAATCATCTACTAACAATCCATCATTTATGAAAAAACCGCTACTTGTGTGCATGTTGCTTTTGCTAGGCTGCATTTCAGCCTTTGCGCAAAGCAACCGTACCCTCACGGGTACTGTACGCGATGCTAAAGGCGAAGCCATTCCAGGCGTAAGCATTATTGAGAAGGGCTCTCGCAGTGGCGCCATCACTGACCAGTATGGTAACTTTCGAATCAACATTGGCCCCAGCTCAACGTTGATTTTTTCTTACGTAGGTTTTCTAAAAAAAGAGGTATCAGTCGGAAACAGCAGTGCTTTATCTGTGGTATTGGATGAAGACACCAAAACCTTAAGCGAAGTAGTTGTGACGGGATTTGGCGTAAAACAAGAAACCCGTAAACTGGCCTATGCGGTGCAGGAAGTAAAAGGGCAAGACCTTATCCGTACCAACAACGCCAACGTTGTTAACTCACTTCAAGGAAAAGTAGCTGGTGTACACATTGACCAAGGCACCGGCGGACCGATGTCTTCTTCACGGATTCGTATTCGTGGAAATGCTTCTTTGGGCGGCAACACCCAACCCCTTTTTGTGATTGACGGCGTGCTGATTCGCCCTGGAACTTCGGGTGCTGACTCTTGGGGTGCTGCTCAGGACATGGGTAACATCATGAAAAACATCAACTCTGACAACATTGAGTCGATGACCGTTCTGAAAGGCTCGGGGGCAAGTGCGCTTTACGGCTCTGAGGCATTGAACGGGGTAATTGTAATTCAAACCAAAAAAGGACGTGTGCAGAAGGGATTGGGCGTAACCTACAACCATACTTCTTCTTTTGAAAAAGCCTATCGCTTCCTTGATTTACAAAACGAATTTGGGGCGGGTATCAACCCAACTTTCACTAAAGGAGCCGACGGCGTAGACGAAGTAGACCGCGTAGGCGGCGCATGGAGCTATTCTTATGGCCCCCGCTTGCAGGGGCAAATGGTGCGTGATTTGGACGGACGGATGGTGCCGTGGGTAGCTAACAACCCACTTGATTTCTTCCAAACTGGTCGGTATACCAACCATAACGTAGCCGTTGAAGGAGGTACCGAAACAACCACTTTCAGAGCAGCTTATTCACGCCTCAACAACAGTACCATTATGCCTTCAGGTACTGAACTTCAGCGTAACAACTTTAACTTAAGAGCCACCCAAAAAATCGGAAAAATCTTCACGTTGGATGCGACCGTTGACTACACCGACAACAACTTGATGAACCCCGCCCGTCAGGGAGGTAACTTCAACCCAGTATTTCGTCTCGTGTTTGGTCGTCCGCGTACTTTCGATATTAATTATTGGGCCAACAACTACATTGACCCCGTGGCAGGTGGCCGCCGTCAGGGTGTAAACGACCCTTACAACATTACTTCTTTCTTCTGGGAAACATTTGAAAGAGACGAACTCCAGAACGAGAAAGTATTCCGTACCAATATCGACCTTACGGCCAATATCGCGCCGTGGCTTAACCTTTTGGTACGCGGAAACGTACAGAACCAATTAATTAAAGCAGAGACCAAAAACCGTGGTGATGGTCCCCGTTTTGCTGGCAACGACTTATATCAAACGCGTACCCAAGACGACTCACAGTATCGTTTACAGGCCGTATTGAGTGCTAACCGTACCATTGGCAACAATTTGCAATTTAACATCTCGGCAGGTGGAGAAACCAACCGCCTTTTGGGTGGTCGTAACTACCGCACCTATACTGATGGTGGCTTGCGTTTGCCTGAGATTTATTCACTGGCCAACGCTCGTAACCGCATTGAGGTTGCTACGGGGCTAATCGCCCAAAAACGTACCGACGCCGTCTATTTATACGGCGACCTGACGTACAAAGAGTTTTTGACGTTCAACTTTAGCAATCGTATGGACTTTTCTTCTACCCTGACTTATGCCGATGGTAGCGGAGATTTCTCTTACTATTATCCTTCAGTTGGGGTTTCTTACATCGTGACCGAAAGCATCAAAAACTTGCCTAGCTGGCTCAGTTTTGGTAAACTTCGCGGTAGCCTTGGCTACACCGGAGCCGACACCGACCCGTGGTCACTCAACCGTACAGGTATCTATAGCCCCGGCGGAGTTTACAATTATCCAGGCGGTACCATTCAACGCTCTGGCTTCCGCGACAACACCCTGCCCAACTACGGATTACGTAACCGTTTGGCACGTGAGTGGGAACTTGGCTTTGACGCCCGCTTCTTCAACAATCGTCTTGGTATCGACTTTACCGTTTATAACAAACTCACTACCAACGAAATCTTGAGCATTCCTGTTACTTCAGAAGCAGGGGTTGGTAGCCGGATTATCAATGCTGGTAAAATCCAAAACAAAGGGATTGAGTTGATGATTACAGCCACGCCAATCAAGTCAAATGATGTGCGTTGGAATACTTCTTTGAACATTACCCGCAACCGCAATAAAATCCTTGAATTGACCGAAGGAATCAGCTCTTATCAGCTTGATTTGGCATTCGGTGCCGATATGGCTTCGGTGGCCCGCGTTGGAAAAGACTACGGTACCATCGTAACTTCTTATGCTTTTGCCACTTATCAGAGAAAAGATGCTTCTGGCAACCCAGTTGCCCACCCTAGCAACGGACAACGCGTAATCGGTTCAGTGAGCGGTGGCTCTGGCGGTTACCTTGGCTTTATGCGCAGCGGAGCTTATGGACAAGGCGAAAAAGAAATCGGCAGCATCATGGAAAAAGTATTGTTGAGCAACATCAACACCGTTACTTACAAGAACTTTACCCTGAACCTGCAAGTCGATTCAAAAATTGGCGGCATGATGGCTTCAGCTACGCACCAGTACGGTTCGCAAAGCGGTAACTTCGCCCGCAGTCTACCTGGCCGTAACAAAGAGCTTGGCGGCGTTGAATTTACGGATGCACAGGGAGTAAGACGCGACGACGGTATTATTCCTGATGGTGTAATGGCGGATGGTTTTAAAGTAACCAAAGATGGTCAAACCATCGAATTGGGTGGTATGACTTATGCCGAAGCAGTACAAAAAGGCTACATTACCCCAATTCCTGCCCGCAACTACTACGAAAACCTTACCCAATGGTCGTCGGGTATCCGTGAGTATTCAACCTTTGAAAACTCTTGGGTGTCGATGCGTGAAATCTCAGTAGGCTACGATGTACCCGCTAAGATTGTAAACAAAATCAAGTTCCAGACTTTGCGCCTTAGCGTAGTGGGTCGCAACTTAGGCTACCTGTACCGTACTGCCCCCGATGGCATCAACCCTGAAGGTTTGAAATCTAACCGTCCGGGTGAGTTTGCCGAATACGGTGGTTTGCCATTCTCACGTAACATTGGTGTAACCCTTAACGCAGGTTTTTAATTTTCAGCCGTTCATTGCTGAATTTTTACAATCATTCATTAAAGACAGAATATTATGAAATGGTCCAATAAAACAATCCTTGGTTTGCTCGTTGCAGGATTTGTCACTACTTCCTGCGAAAAGCAAGACTTCGTGGAAATCAACAAAGATCCGGATGCGCTTTCAACCGTACCACCGGAAAACCAGCTGCTCAATGCAACCATCAGCTTGCATTCTCAAGATTTTGAGGCTTTTTACGATACTTATCGCCGTATCATGCCTTGGATGCAATACAATACAGGTACCAACGGCAACGAGCTAGGCTTTACGAGCAACGTAGATAACTTCTCTCAGCGCTACGGTCGCTTCTACAACGGAATCGGCAACGTATTGTACGATTTAGAAAAGCTAGTAGACCGCCTGCCCGAAAGCGAGCGTCCAAAATACGTGCACATGGTTCGGATGGCCCGCGTATTGCGTTCTTACTACGCATTTTACGTGAGCGACATCTACGGCAGCATTCCTTATTCTGACGCTTTCCAGGCGCGTTATGGCGGTACACTTACCCCAAAATATGACACGCAACAGGAACTTTTCAATAAGTTGGATACCGATTTGAAAGAAGCCATTACTACCCTAAAAACGCCACAAACGGTAGTTCAAATCAACACAAGCGCACCTGCTTACGACCAGTACTACGGTGGCAACGCTGCCAAATGGGTAAAAGCCGCCAATGCGCTCCGTTTGAAAATCGCAACGCGCCTCGTCAAAAGAGATGCCGCCAAAGCCCGTAGCATTGCTCAGGAAGTATTGGCTACGCCTGCTGACTTAATGTCTTCCAACGCCGACGGTTGGGTATTTATAGGTCGTTTTGACTTTACAAGTGGTGGCAACTGGAACCCCGACGGTTTTAGAGCTGGAAAGCCATTAGTTGATTTTATGTGGAACACCAAAGACCCACGTTTGGACGCATTTTTTACGCCAAACCGCTACACACAGGCCAATATAAACGCTTTGATTGCCGCTAAGCAATTGCCTGCGGGTACTACCGAAAATGCCCGTCGTTATGTAGGCAGCTTTACCAGCCCCGACGAAGCACAAAGCGCCACCAATCGCCGTGCGTTTTATACCCCAAAAACCATTACGGTCAACGGGCAGCAAGTATCCGTTGATACTTTGTCTAACATTCAACCACGTTTGTTTCAGCCTGCCTTCAACAGCGGCAATGGCGTTGGTGATGGCAACTCTTACCTCCCAGTCATTACGTACGCTGATTTCTGTTTGATGCGTGCTGAGTTAGCAGCCCTCACCATCACATCAGAGTCGGCCAAAGATTGGTACGAAGCAGGAATTACAGCTTCCATTCAGTGGTTTGACGAAGTAGCCAAAGGTAGTAAAATCGAGAACTACACCCCACTGGCAGCGGGCGAAATCGCCGCTTATCTGGCCAAACCAGAAGTAGCTTTCAACCCCGCCAAAGCGCTGGAACAAATTGCAAGCCAAGCCTACATCAATTACTTCAACAAAGTAAATGAAGGATGGGCCGTTTGGAAAAGAACAGGTTTCCCCAACGCAACTTCGGTTTTGGCATTGCCTAATATGCGCTCAAACGGTGCCGTATTGAGCCTTCCACGCCGTGCCCCTCTTGGTTTGATTAACACAAGTGACCCTAACTATACCAACAAAAAAGGTGCATACGACGCCATGGCTGCCATCACAGGATGGGGCCGCGACCCACAGGATGCTACCGGCCGTGTATGGTGGGATCAATAATAATGCAATTCAATAGAGTTGAACTTTGGTAAACTGATTTAAATTCCGAGATAGTTTTATCTCGGAATTTTTTTCTTTCATTTATCGTACTTTTGTGCATCTCATACTACCAAATACCACTTTTACCATGCGATTGGGGAAACCAAAAATGAACGTATCCTATCGTAAGGCATTCTTTTTCTGCCTTATCAGTATTACTTCTTTTGCCCAAAAATTTACCTTCTACCAAGACGTACAACCCATTATCCATGCACACTGTGCGGGATGCCACCGCCCCGGCGAAGCGGCTCCGTTTAATCTCATTACTTACAACGACATCAGTAAACGCTCAGACTTCATCAAAAAAGTGACTACCAACGGCTACATGCCCCCCTGGTACGCCAACGACCACTACACCGACTTTACCAACAAACGCCAACTCACCGAGGCTCAAATCCAAACCATTGGGTCGTGGATTGACGACGGTATGCCCAAAGGGAAAGTAAACCTTGAGGCCGAAACAAAACTTTTAGAGCGCACCGATGCCGGTACCGCCTACCACCGCAAACCCGACCTGACGCTCAAGATGGCGCAAGCTTACCTGCAAAAAGGTGATGGCGAAGAGCGCTTTATGGTATTCAAGATTCCTTTTGAACTGCCCGCCGAAGCCAACGTGGAAGCGGTAGAATTTACCTCCAACAACAAAAAAATCATTCACCACGCCAACTACGCCGTTCACCCCGTCGAAGATCCTAGCATTGATATTCACACTACGGTGTCACAAATCAATCTGGGCACCGACGAGAAATACAACTACGACCAGTGGCTTCCCTATAAAAAGAAGATGGTGTATTATGGAGGCTGGATACCCGGCTCATCCTACGAATCATACCCTGCGGGCGTCGGCTGGCGAATGCCCAAGCGGGGTGTCATTTTGCTGACAATTCACTTTGGTCCTGCGGGCAAAGACGCCGAAAGCATCGACGGAGTCAACTTCTTTTTTAAATCTGAACCCATCCAACGCACCGTAAAAGTAATCAGCTTGGGCTCTGGCGGCATCGGTCAGAAAGACATCGACCCTCCGCTGATGATTTTTGCCAATGACAAATCAACGCACCACCTCCAAGTGACCAACCGAAACGAGGATATTTCATTGCTGTATGTGTGGCCGCACATGCACCAAATCGGTGCTGAATTTAAAGCCTACGCCACCACTCCGACCGATACCATTCCGTTGGTACATATCCCCAAATGGGATTTTAGATGGCAGGAACTCTATCGTTATCGCCGGCCAGTGGTACTACGACGCGGCTCAGTCATCAACATCGACGGCACTTACGACAACACCGCCGAAAACCCCGCCAACCCGTTTAACCCGCCGAAGCTTATCTTATCGACGGGCGATATGCGCAGCGACCAGGAGATGCTCACGCTGTTGCTGGTATATGTACCCTATCAAGACGACGACGAAAAAAAAACTTGGGAATAAACGGGCTGGATTCTTCCATTAAACACGACCGATATGAATCGACTTCTATACAGCGCCTTGGGTTTCTCCGCTTTATTGCTGTTTCAGATTTTACCGCCAACGGTATCTAAGGAAAAGTTTGTAACCATCGGTAAAAAGGACAAACAACACCCCGATATATCAGCCGCTGCCCAGCCTCTCTTCAAACTGCTGAGTCCAGACCAAACGGGCGTTAGGTTTATCAACCAAATTAAGGAAGACGATTCTTTGCACATTTTCAAATACGAATACCTCTACAACGGCAACGGCGTAGGTGTGGGAGATTTTGACAATGACGGATTACCAGATTTATTTTTTTCGGGCAATACAGTTCCCCACAAATTATACCTCAATCGCAAAAACTGGAAATTTGAAGACGTTACAACTCCCGCCGGCGTCACTGGCAATGGTACCTGGGGCACTGGAGTGAGTGTAGTAGACATTAATGGCGACGGCTTATTGGACATCTACGTCTGCCATTCGGGGAAATTCACCCCCGAACGCCTTGTCAATGAGCTTTTTATTAACCAAGGCGTCCAAAAAGGGATTCCCGTCTTTAAAGAAAGTGCCCGCGAGTACGGACTGGATTTGCCGGGTACGCAAAGCACCCAAGCCGCGTTCTTTGATTATGACCACGACGGCGACTTGGACGTTTTTGTCCTCAACCATTCCAATCACACCTACAATCCTTTCCTCAATACCCGTTCTATCCGCGCAACCCCCGATAGGCGTTTTGGAAATCGATTACTAAAAAATGAAAAAGGCGTATTTGAAGACGTTACTTTACAGGCAGGGATTATTAACAACCCACTCAATTTTGGGTTAGGCGTTGCCATATCTGACCTAAACCACGACGGTTGGCCAGATATTTACTCCACCAGTGACTATACTGAGCAAGACTGCCTCTACCTCAATCAACGAGACGGCACTTTCAAAGAATCATTACGCCAGAGCATGGCCCACACTTCCAAGTTTTCGATGGGGGTAGACATTGCCGATTATAACAACGATACGCGGCCCGACGTATTTACCCTCGACATGCTGCCTGAAGATAACCATCGGCAAAAAATGTTGAAGGGGCCAGACGAATACGACCAATATAAACTCCTGATAGACAGCGGCTATTATCATCAAAATATGCGTAATATGCTACAATTGAACCAAGGGTTGAAGCAAAACAACGCAGTGCCCGCGTTTTCAGAAATTGGTCAGTTGGCGGGTGTTTCTGCCACCGACTGGAGTTGGGCGGGGTTGTTTGCCGATTTTGACAATGATGGCTGGCAGGACTTGTTTGTTTCCAACGGTTATCTGCGCGATTTTACCGATTTGGATTTCATGAAATATACCGTTGCCGAAGCCAAGCTGGACTACGCAACGCGCGGAATACTGGATTTTCAGACCTTTGAGTTGGTCAAAAAAATGCCTTCAAACCGACTGCTCAATTATGTTTTTCGGAACAACCATGATTTAACGTTTTCAAAGAAAAACCAAGAATGGGGCATTACTTCGCCTTCGGTTTCAACGGCTGCCGCCTACGCCGATTTTGACGACGACGGCGATATGGACATGGTGGTTTGTAACCAAAATGAACCCGTACACCTTTACCAAAATCAAATCAACCTTGACAGTGCTAAGCCTCATTTTTTAAAGGTAAAGCTGAAGGGGCAGGCAGGAAACTCCCAAGCACTGGGAGCGAAAGTCGTCGTTGAAACCACCGCTGGGGTTCAATACCGGGAGCTGTATCCCGTGCGTGGCTATCAGGCATCGGTCGAACCATTGCTCAATTTTGGACTGGGTACACAAACATCCGTCAAATCACTCACGGTGTATTGGCCCAACGGCAAGCGTAGCATTTTACCCAACCCTCCCACCGACCGCCTAATTGAATTATCGCAACAGGAAGCCTCCGAAATTGCCGCCTTTACCGAGCCTATCCTCTCTCCCATTTTTATCGAAACAGCAGCAAAAAACACCTTAGATTTTCATCACCGAGAAAACGATTTTATTGATTTTAAAGTCGAAGTTTTGATCCCGTACCAACTTTCAAGACTGGGGCCCGCACTGACCAAAGCGGATGTAAACGGCGACGGATTGGAAGATATTTTTGTGGGCGGAGCCGTAGATCAAAGTGGCGAATTGTGGCAGCAACGTGCTGATGGCAACTTTCAGCGGGCCGCCCAACAACCTTGGCAAAAAGAAGCCGTCAGTGAAGATGTCAACGCCCTTTTCTTCGATGCTGATGGCGACAAAGACGCTGATTTGTACGTGGTTAGTGGGGGCAATGAGTACGAATCTGGCTCTCCCGAATACCAAGACCGACTGTACATCAACGACGGAAAAGATAATTTCCAGCGTAACACTTCGGCCCTTCCTGCCATGAATGACAGCAAAATGGCCATCACTGCGGCAGATTTTGACCAAGACGGCGACCTCGACCTCTTTGTCGGGGGGCGTGGCAAAGCTGGTTTTTTTCCCATGCCTTCGGTGAGTTATCTCCTCCGGAACGACAAAGGTATTTTTACCGACATTACAGAGCAAGCTGCCCCCGCCTTACGTAACGTCGGCATGGTTCAAACCGCCGTTTGGGCTGATTTAGACAACGATAAATACCCCGAACTAATTTTGGGGGGCGATTGGATGCCAATCAAAATTTTCCGTAACAAAGGTGGGCGTCTCACCGATATATCAAACGAAAGCGGGTTGACCAATACCGAAGGATTGTGGGCGACGTTGCTGCCCGCCGATGTTGACAACGACGGGGACTTGGACATCATTGCGGGCAATGCCGGCCTCAACAATCAATTCAGAGCGTCGGTCAAAGAACCCATGAGTATCGTGACCGCCGACATCAACGACGACGGCGTCATTGATCCCATCTGGAGTTATTTCATAGAGGGAAAAAGCTACCCCGTAGCCTCCCGCGACGAACTGCTCGACCAAGTGGTGCCACTTCGTAAAAAATTTAACCGCTATCATCTCTACGCCAACGCCACCATCAACGACATTTATTCAAGCAAACAACTCGCCCAAGCCAACACGGTCTACTGCCGCCAATTGGCTTCGGGAATTTTTCGTAATAACAACGGCAAATTTGAATTTGAGGCATTTTCGGTTGAGGCGCAGTTTTCACGCATCAGCAGTATTTTGTACGAAGATATAGATAAAGACGGCCATAAAGACCTGTTACTCTTAGGCAATTTTCACCCGTATCGGGTACAAATGGGCCCCTGCGACGGTAGTTTTGGTCAACTGATGAAAGGCAACGGCAAAGGGCTGTTCACGCCGATTTCGCCCGCTCAAACAGGCTTGTGGGCGCAGGGTGACGTACGCACTGCCACCATTGTTCAGGCCAAATCAGGCACTAAAAAGCTATTCTTGGGCCTAAACAATGACCAGTTAAAGATTTTTGAATTTAAGTAAACACACGGCATGGCTTTCCCAAAAATTATTTTTTTTTGTCTACAACAAAGCACCATCAGTGGAGTACTACTGCTTTTGGGGGTCATTTGCAGTCCTCAGGCCACGGGGCAAAATGCTCGGTTTGAGGAAACGGCCTTCCACCAAGCGCATCAGCTACTGACCGACGTCATCGTTACGGATATTCTTACCCCGCCCGTGGCTTCTCGCGTGTACGTATACGCCCATGTGGCGGCCTACGAAACATTGGTGGCAACTCGGCCATCTTCGCATCAATCGTTGGCTGGACAACTTTCCCAACTCACCCCACCTCCTGCTCCTACCCACCGTATCAACCCCGCCATTGCGGCCATTGAAGCACTCCTCACGACGGGACGCACCATGATTTTTTCGGAACAGATGTTTGATGAAAGCAGCGCAAAAATCTGGCAAAGTTTTGTACAGAAGGGCTATTCCCCTGATACACTAACACTTTCGCGAGCGTATGGACGGCAGGTAGCCCAACACATACTAAGCTGGACGACCAAAGATAACTACAAAGCCACCCGGGCCATGCGGCGTTATTCACCTATCAAGCGCCCCGGGATGTGGTTACCCACCCCGCCGGGATACATGGCGGCGGTAGAACCCTACTGGAACCGAATTCGACCTTTGGTGCTGGACTCTGCTTCTCAGTGCAAGCCCACCCCAAATGCATCTTTTAGCACCGCTCCCGATAGCCCTTTTTTTCGGTTAGCAAAAGAGGTACATCAAGTAGGACAAACCTTGACGCCTGAACAAACCCTAATTGCCAATTTTTGGGATTGTAACCCCTTCTTTCTCAATACCAAGGGGCACCTCAACTTTGGCACAAAAAAGCTTTCGCCGGGAGGTCACTGGCTTTCAATTGCGGGTCAGGTAGCGGCCCAAACCAACGCTGATATTCTGAAAAGCAGCGCTGCCTACACACTCACGGCCATTGCATTATTTGATGGGTTTATCAGTTGTTGGGACGAAAAGTACCGTTCAAATGTGATTCGTCCTGAGACCTACATTAATGCGCATATTGACGAAAAATGGCGTCCGCTACTCCAAACACCGCCTTTTCCTGAATATACCAGCGGACACAGTGTTATTTCGTCGGCGGTGGCGGTGGTGCTTACCCATTGGTTTGGCGACAACATTGCGTTCGTCGACGCTACTGAAGTGCCCTATGGCTTACCCACCCGACAGTTCAGTTCTTTTAAACAGGCCGCCGAAGAAGCTTCCATCAGTCGTTTATACGGCGGGATTCATTACCGCCCCGCCATTGAAAATGGTCAAAAACAAGGTCAGCAAATTGGAGAATGGGTGCTTCAAAAAATAAAATTGCGTAAGGAGAAGTAATCTAAATATAAGCAAAGGCTAGCTATTTTTTACATGGCGGCGGCGTCCCCAAGTACTTTCTCATTGACCAAAAGGGTAAAATCGTGAGCACCTTTGCCCCGAGACCCTCTTCGGGAAAAGCCGAGGAAGCCATACGAGCGCTGTTGAGGTAAAATATCAACAATGACAACGTTTGAAACGTTGTCATTGTTACACTTACTACACATCTTGCCTCAGCACTTCCAGCGGTGAGCGCGACAGAAGGCCCCAACTGTTGACCAAACCGATGAACACCGTGATGGCAGGCACTACCAAAAACACCACCAAAACGGGCAGGAATTGAGGGTTAAAATCCGTTTCAAAGCTGAAACGTGCCAGCGCCCAACCACCGCCTACGGCCAATAAAACACCCGTTGCAGCGGCCAATGTTCCCAAAAAGAAGTATTCTAAGGCCGTAATCACCAAAATCTGCCGACGGCTTGCGCCTAATGTTCTTAACAACACGCTTTCCTGAATGCGTTGGTACTTAGAAATCAACACCGACGCAATGAGGACAATCAGGCCCGTCAGGATGCTGAAGCCCGCCATGAAGCGAATCACAAAACCAATCTTGGTGGAAATATCGTCCAAAACGGTGAGAATCAGACCCAAATCAATCATCGAGATATTGGGAAATTGCTGCACTACCGACTGCTGAAACTTCGCCGACACTTGGTTGTTGGGTACGTGCGTCAGAAATACGTGAAACTGCGGCGCGTCTTCCAATACCCCTTTGGGAAACAGCACCAAAAAATTGGTTTGTACGCCCGCCCAATCCACATCGCGCAAGCTCGCCACCACGGTTGTCAGCATGGTTCCCTGCACGTTGAAGGTCAGCGTATCACCAACTTTGATAGTATTGCGCTCCGCGTAGCCATCCTCCAACGAAATCGGCACGGGCGCGGCGAGGTCTTTTGCTTCGCCAATCCATTTACCTTTCACTATTTTTTCGGTCGAAATCAGCGAATCGCGGAAGGTAACGCGGTATTCACGGCTAAACAGCCCCCGCCAACGTTTATTGGTGGTATCTTTGAGTGCTTCTACTGAGGTTTGTCCGTTCAGTTCATCCAAGCGCATCGTCACAATCGGCACCGACTGTAAAACGGGTAGTTTTTGTTGTTTCAACAAAGCAATCACGGGCGCTTTTTGCGGTGTTTGAATATCAAACAGTACCATGTTGGGTTGGTCGCCGTCGGTCGAAAGCTTGATGCGGGCCAGCAAAAGGTTTTGTACAAAAAGCAACGTACAGATAAACATGGTTCCCAAGCCAATAGAGACCATCAAAATGGCCGTTTGGTTGTTGGGACGGTACAAATTTGCCAATCCCTGTCGCCCCAAATACCCCCACGAAGAAGGGAAAAACCGGCGCACCAACCACATCAACAGCGAAGCCATCCCCAGAAGCAGCAAAAACGCCATCGTTACTCCACCCGTAAAGGCTACGGCATCGGTCCATTTTTTCATTTGCAACCACGTAAATCCGAACACAAACAAGAGAATCAGGGCATAAACGAGCCATATTAGCGGGTCTTTGGTGATGGTTGTCTGTTCGTACGAGGCCCGAAGTACATTAAGCGGCGACACTTTCCGAATGGAAATCAACGATAATAACGCAAACAGATTTGAAATGATTACCCCCAACACTACGCCCTGACCGATGGCCGAAAATGACAGTTCGGTGGCCAACTCAAACGGTAGGAAGTCTTTCAATACAGCAGGTAAAAATTGCTGAATCACCGCTCCCAATCCCGCCCCGAGGAGTGAGCCAATCAAACCGATTCCTGAAATTTGAATCAAATAAATTAGAAATGCTTGTGATGCTTTTACACCCAAACACCGCAAAATAGCAATGGAATTGAGCTTTTCTTTAATGTAAATATGAATGGCACTCGCCACCCCAACACACCCCAAAAGCAACGCAATAAAGCCAACCAAACTCAAAAAACGCGTCAAATCGCGAAACGAGCGCCCCGTATCTTCCTTTTGACTTTCGACGGTGCGGTAGTTGTAATCTTCGGCCTCCACCGTGGGTTCAATCTTCTTGACCAACAGCGGCATATTGACCTTGGGCGCAAACTTGAAATAATAACGGTACGTGATTCGGCTGCCTTTCTGCGCCAAATTTGTTTGCTTCAAATACGACAAGGGAATGTAAACCGACGGCGCTACCGTGGCCGCAATGCCCGTTTGCCCAGGCGCTTTTTTCAAAATCCCTGCTATCAAAAACGTCACCTCGCCTACTTTGAGCGAATCGCCTACTTTGGCTTGGTATTGCAGCATGAGCGTCTGGTCTACCAGCACTTCTTTTTTGTTCCGGAAGGTTTTCCCCGCCGAGGCTGGCTCGGTCTCCAATTCTCCATAATACGGAAAGTCGCCCTCCAACGCCCGAATCTGCGCCAAACGCGTACCGCTGTTTTTGGGGAAATAAATCATGGACGCAAAGCTCAACTCTTTTGATTGCTGCCCTTTCAATGAGTCAACCAAATGGGTCATTTTAGGACTCGGTGGCGTATTGTCGGAAAGTTCCAAGTCGGCCCCCAACAGCGAAGCAGCTTGTGTATCAATATTTTGCTGCAAGTTGTAGCCCAAAGAATAGATAGCCACCAACGCCGCAATGCCCAAGACAATGGAAGAAACAAAAAGCAACAAACGCGAATAATTGCGCCGACTGTCGCGCCAAGCCATCGTGACCAGCCACGCAAAATTTATCTTTGAATTCATTTTAACTTTTTTTTACCACAGAGTTACACGGAGCGGACTGCCGCCGCGAGTTTTTGCACAGAGTATCACAAAGTTCTGTCTCTCAGTGTAACTCCGTGCATCACTCCGTGGAACGCTGTGGTTATTTTTTATGAAGTAAGCGTATCTGAAAGAATCTTCCCGCCTTTGATGCGAATGATTCGCTGGGTTTTGGCGGCCAATTCGAGGTTGTGGGTCACGAGAATAAGCGTAGTTCCTGATTCTTTGTTCAAATCAAACAGCAATTTCTCCACTTTCACGCCTGTTTCGGCGTCTAGGTTTCCCGTGGGCTCATCGGCAAAAAGAATTTGGGGTTGGTTAGAAAATGCCCGCGCCAACGATACGCGCTGCTGCTCGCCACCGCTCAACTGCGTTGGATAATGATGCCCTCTATCGGCCAAGCCCACCTTATCAAGCAAGTCCAAAGCGCGACTACGAACGTTTTTTTCGCCGCGCAATTCCAACGGCACCATCACGTTTTCGAGCGCCGTGAGGGTAGGCATGAGTTGAAAATTCTGAAAGATAAACCCAATGTAACGATTCCTGACCGACGCCAATTCATCTTCGTTGAGTTGGTTTAGACCGATGCCGTTGAGCTCAACCTGTCCGCTCGACGCGCGGTCCAATCCTGCACAAAGACCAAGTAAAGTTGTTTTTCCACTGCCCGACGGCCCGACAATCGAAAGCGTAGAGCCTGCTTCGACCGAAAAATTGACGTCCTCCAGTACTTTTAAATCTCGATTACCACTCCGATAAACTTTCCCAACCTGATGAAGATGAAGTATATTTGCCATAGTCTATGTTTAGAATTCACGCCAAGCTGCAAAGGAGCAAAGAAACGACAGTGTTTCAGAAACTTATACGTCTTTGCATGAGTTTATTTTATATCAGTATTCTAATCAAAATACATTATGCCTAAAATAGTTTCAATCTTTCTGCTTTATTTTTTGATGTTCGCCTTTGTGGCCTGTACCAACACCGAAAAACCCTCGGATGAGCAAACTTCCGCAACCAAAAGCAGCCCCGCCACACCCGTAAAAACCGTTAAGAACATTCTTATTTTTGGCAATAGCCTCACGGCGGGTTACGGTCTGGAGCCTTCGGAATCGTACCCTGCACAGCTCCAAAACCGACTGGATTCGCTCAAATTACCTTATAAAATCGTGAATGCGGGCGTCAGCGGCGAGACTACTTCGGGCGGCAACAGCCGTTTGGATTGGGTACTGAAAAACCCCGTTGATATTTTCATTCTGGAATTGGGCGGCAACGACGGCCTGCGCGGGATTCCCGCCACCGAAACCCGCAAAAACCTCCAATCCATGATTGACAAGGTAAAAGCCAAATACCCAGAAGCCAAGATTGTGTTAGCGGGTATGCAGGTGCCACCCAGCATGGGCAAAAAATACGCCGACGAATTTAAAGTAATTTATCCCGAATTGGCCCAGAAAAACAAGGTAGAACTCATCCCTTTCCTCCTAGAAAACGTAGGCGGTGAAGTAAAACTTAACCAAAAAGACGGAATCCACCCCAACGCCATCGGCGCAAAAATCGTGGCCGAAAATGTGTGGCAAGTGCTAGAAGGAATGTTGGAGAAGGGTGTGTAAGTTTAAATACTGATTTTATTATAAAGAATCTATGTCAATAACCTTTGATCCAAACGGCCACTTAGTCCCTTACGATATTGTCAGTATAGATACTTACCAATTGGAAGAATATTTCATTTTCAATGAGCATCGTTTGAACATTTACCTCTCATTCAAAAAATTTATACATTCAGTTAAGGCGCTAGGATTATCTGAATTTGACATTTGGATTGATGGCAGCTTTGCAACGTTAAAAACCCGACCCAATGACATTGACGTTGTTTGTTTTGTTAATCACTACACATACGATTCACATTATAAGGCTCTTGGCTCACTCAGAATCGCATTTCCTCAGGTAGATGCCTACTTTGTCAAACTATATCCTCCTGGGCATCTTAATTATAATTTTTCTAAATTTGATGAACTGGATTGGTATCATCTTCTCACCAAAGACCGCAAAAGAAGGTCAAAAGGAATATTAAAAATGAAAATTTCAAAAGACGACAAATGAGATTAAACTGAAAATTTTATGAAAGCTTACGAATCACTCCAAGATGAAATTCAATATACACTTGAGAGCATTGGTCGTATCAATGCCGCACTCGTACGACACGAAGCTCAGGAAATTCCTGATACGTTGGCAATTGTACAGTATCAGGAATTGAAAACTGACCTCACCAAACAACTTTTAGCTTTACTCGCTGAAATGGACGTAAATGTAGCATTGGCCGCCTAGCCAAACATTCCTCACCCCAAAGTTACCGTCCAACTCCGCTCAAAATGTTCTTTGGCTGCCAACTGAATAATGCCTTCCTTTTGGGTAATGTCTTGGTTATGGTCTACGGAATCGGCGATGCCGCACCAGGGTTCGATACAAACGAAGTCGGCGTTTTTGGCGGCCCAAATGCCGAGATAAAGAAAATCAGGAAAATCAAATTGTAGCGAATGCGCGGATTTTGGCGTGTGCAGCACCACGCTGTCGGAACGATAGTTTTTAAAGACCAGCGCGTCTTCGTAGAATAGTTCTTTGGTCAGCGGCAAATCCGTTGTTTGCTTCGCCAGCAAAACGGGGGTTTTCTCCACCATTCCTTCGGGAGTTAGCGGCCACCGCGCCCAATCTTCGGATTTATTGAAACTCAAAAGATAGTCTTCATACTGCGTTCCTTCTACCAGAGGTATTCTAAACGCGGGGTGCGCTCCCACCGAAAACCACAGCGTGCCGCCGCTTGTATTTTCTACCAAGTAGCTAACTTTCAACTGATTATTCAACAGTGAATACCGAATTCGAAACGCAAATTCAAACGGGTACACGGCCAATGTACTTTCATCGTGGGTCAATAAAAACGTAACTGAATCGCTTTGTTGCTGCTCCACCGCAAAGGTTTTTTCACGGGCAAACCCGTGGCGGGAAAGGTGGTAGGCTGTGCCGTTAAAATAGTAAGTGTTGTCTTTCAGGCCTCCCACAATCGGAAACAAAACGGGCGAATGTTTGCCCCAAAAATCAGGATTTCCCTGCCACATAAATTCAAGCTGGGAAGCGAGCAAAACCAAGCTATTGAGCTCCGAACCTTTGGGATTGATGGTGGCTTTAATATCGGCGTTTTGAATGATAATCATGAATGCTTTGAACAATTGGGTGATTAACGAAACTTACTCCGTCGCAAAATACGCCAACAAATCCATACATTCCAGTTGAACCTATTTTTAAATTTCAATCGATTAAACCAGAAACCATACGTCTACCACGTCGATTCTCTAAACCATAAATCACTTAAATTGGTAAATGCGTCAACTTCTCACCCGACTTTTTTCGCTTTCTGAGCCACCCGTTTGGCGTACATTCAGGGTTTTGCCTTTGTTGAAACGATAGGTAAGTGAAAGAGTAGCGACGCGCGAGTCCAAATAGCTGAACCAGTTGGCCGAGGCATTGGCAATGTTGCGAATATCTCCCTTAATTTGATTGGTATAAAATATATCGCTGACGTTGAGTCTAATCGTCCCCTGATTTTTCCATACCTTTTTGGACAATCCCGCCCGCACCGAGCCAATCGGATAAATCAACAGTTGGCCCAATAGAAACGTACTTTGGTACGACCCTGCCAATTCGGCCGACCAAGTGCTATTGAGTTGGAATTGATTGGTGGGAATAACCGCCCAATAAAAACGCGAATCATCCAGCTTTTGACCGTACAACGTCGCCTTGAAACCATTGTTGATGTACTCGGTATAGAGATTGAGCGTCCACCATTTGGTGGGCTGCAAGCTGCCATTGACCGAAATTCCGTACGAAATCCGCTGCCCAAAATTGCCCGGGCGACTGTAATAAATCGTGCCGCGCTGCTCGTTGGTTTCCGAAATCACGTTTTTAGCAAGGCTGTACTGTAACGTCGTGGTAATCTTGTTTTTGAAGGTATGGGAGAGTTCGAAATTGTACGAAAATGTCGGTTGCAAAAAGGGATTTCCACCGTAATAAGTAAAGCGGTCGAGCGGGTACGAAAAGGGATTCATGTCCTGATAATTGGGTCGGTCAATCCGACGGCCAAACGAGAATCCGACTTGGTGAACATCGGCCGAATCTAACCGATAACGCGCGTAAAATGTCGGGAAAAAGCTGTTGTATTTTCGGTTAAAAGTGGAGTCTTTGGTTTGCTTATTGCCCAATTGATGCCCTTTGATGGTGGTATTTTCAAAACGAAGCCCCGCCTGCACCGACAGCCGCTTGAACTCCCGGGTGTAATTTACATACGACGCGTTGATGTTTTCTTTGTAATTAAAGTTATTGGTAAACTCATAATTGGGAAAACGTTTTCCGTCCAAAACATCAAAAAAATCGGCGACGTTTCCTGTTTTGATAAAGCTCGTTTTCAGGCCCGTTTCAATCTTACCGCCACTTTTCAACGGGCTCGTATAATCAACTTTAGCCGTGCTGATGTCGATGGTAGTAGGCAGCGACGAAAACAAAATCGACTGACTGACAAATTTATTTTGGGGGTCAAACAGGGTATTGGTCAATGTTTGGTTGCTGGTCGATTGGTAGTGAATGTAATCGGCATTGGTCGAAAGTTCTTTGCCCGTGCTATCAAATTTATAGGTAAAATTAAAATTGGCGCTGCCGTTTTTCCACACTCTGTCGGTAGGACTGACGGCCTCCACCAGGCTTGTTATTTCATTTGCGGCGTTAAGTACTTTGGCTTTGTTGGTTACATTGACCAACGAAGGGTTGTAAAATCCATTCAATACCACCCCCAAAGTCGTTTTTTTGGACGCGTAAAAATCCACGCCGACTTTCAGGTTATTCCCGCCCTGATTGCGCTGAATGTAAGAATTTTGGGTAAATGCCGAGGTATATTCACCCGTGGGCTGGTAGTAGCGTCGCCAAATGGTAAGGTCTTGATAAGTACTGTTATGGTTAACGCTCGCGTTGGAGAAAAAATTAAGCTTATTGATGCGATAATTAAAATTGAGGCTGTTGTTGGTACGTCTATAAACTCCCTGACCATAGCTCAAATTGACCCCGCCGTTAAACCCCTTCAACACATTTTTTTTCAGTCGAATATTAATCACACCCGCATTCCCCGCCGCGTCGTATTTGGCGGGCGGATTGGGCATAATTTCGATGGTTTCGACCGAGCCCGCGGGGAGCGATTTGAGGTAATTGGCCAAATCATCGGCCGATAAGTACGTAGGTTTATCGTCCACAAATACCACCACGCCCGATTTGCCTTTCAGCCGAATTCCTCCGTTTTGGTCAACGGCAATTCCTGGCGATTTTTCGAGTACCTCCAACGCATTTGTGCCTGCATTGCCAATCAGCGCATCCACATTCACCACTGTTCGGTCAATTTTAGTTTCGACAAAGGTTTTTTTACCCGTTACTTTCACTTCCGCCAAACTTTTGTTTTCTTCCACCAAAACCACGGCAGGTAGCGTCGCATCCGTTTGCGCCACTGAAAATGGCTTACTGATGTATTTTTGATAGCCCAAGTTGCTCACCATCAGCAGATAAGCCGCCGATTTAATGTTCAGCAGTTCAAACTGACCATTGGCTTCGGTTACGGCTGCTTTTACAAACGAAGAATCTTTGGCATTCAACAAAGAAACTACGGCTCCTTCTAGCGGTTTTTGACTAGTGCCCCGTATTTCACCAGAAAGTCTAAACGTTTGCGCCAAAAGTGGTTGGGATAAAATAAAAAGCAAAAAACCTGCAAAAGCTGAAGTGTAGCGTTGAATCATGGGCTGTAATGAGTTGGATGACAGGATGCAACAAATGTATTTGCTATCATGACCTTTCAGAAACAAGGAGGTACTAAATCCGCCTTTTTTTAGGCTGAATTGCCAAAAAAAGCGACCGAGGTGTTTGTAAAAAAACACGTTTAAGTCTATAAAAAAAGGGTGTCAGGCCATTTCTAAGCCCAACACCCTTTTCAAGATACTTTATGAGAACAAAAACTACCAGCCAATGCCGTAATCTTCGCCGTGGTTGCTGGAGCCACCCCAGAAACTGCCGTGTTCCCAATCGAAATAAATGGCGTTGATGGGTCCGCTGGTACGATCTTGGTAATTTATTTTGTAGCCCATTCGACCCAAATCTTTGCGGGTCCAGTCGGGCATGGCTTCGTTGAGGGTCAAACCGCCGTTGATACGCTCGTGCTTTCCAAAACTTGAATACATCTGAAACGTCTTAAAACTAGGCGCTTCGCAGGATTCCTGCACCGTCATGTCAAATTCTACCATGTTCAAGAAAAACTGCAACAGCAATTGGTCCTGCTCATCGCCCGCTTGCTTGGCAAACGACAGGTAAGGTTTGCCATTTTTGAGGGCCATGCTCGGGGTCAGCGTCACGCGGGGGCGTTTGCCGGGTTCGAGCACGTTGAAAGGGTTTTCTTTAGCATCCAGCACAAACGCCTGCATCCGTTGGCTCATGCCAATGCCCGTATTGCCCGCAATGCAGGCAGGTACCCAGCCGCCGCTCGGCGTCACCGAAACTACCCAACCCTCTTCGTCGGCGGTTTCGATGGACGTGGTGCCTGCGGTAAATGATTCTTCAAATTTTTCGTCCAGAGTGGCATTATTTTTCGGCGACGTCAGGCTAGCGCTGCCCCAATTTTTCAGCATATCCAAGTACGGATTGGCCTTTCCCTCAAACGGATACGGGTCGCCGGGGCCGATTTTGGGGTCGTTCATGTTGGGATTAATCAGCTTGCTGCGCTCTTTGGCGTACTCTTTGGAAAGCAGCCCTTTCATCGGTTCTTCGGGGCCAAAAGCGGGGTCGCCGTAGTAAAAATCACGGTCCGCAAACGCCAAGTTCATGGCCTGATACAGCGTATGCACGTAGCGGGTGGAGTTATAACCCATGCTTTTCAGGTCAAAATTCTCCAGAATATTTAATGCTTGGAGCATGGCCGGCCCTTGGGTCCACTGCTGCAATTTATAAACCTCGATGCCTTTGTAGGTGGTCATCATGGGCTCTTCAATCTTCACTTTCCAGTTGGCCAAATCCTGCTCTGTAATCAACCCGCCCTGCTCGCGGCAACCCCTCGAAAATTCCTTGGCAATCTCGCCTTTATAAAACAGATCGTTGGCGGCGTAGATAGCGTCTTTGCGCGATTTACCTTTGGCAAGTGCCTGTTGCTCCGCGTTTACCAGTTTTTTTAGGGTTTCGAGCAGGTCTTTTTGAACAAATATCTCACCCGCGTCGGGCGCTTCGCGATTGGCCCCCAAATGCGGCAAAAATACTTTTTTTGAATACGGCCACTGCTTGATCAGGTCTTTGCCTTTTTCAATCGAATTGGCGGTTTGGGCTTCGATGGGGTAGCCAGCGGCCATTTCCATGGCGGGCGCCAGCACGTCTTTTAGCGACATGGTGCCGTACTCGGCCAACATCGTCATCAGTCCGCCGGGGGTACCGGGCGTGACGGCTGCCAACGGGCCGTAT
The DNA here is from genome assembly GCF_024158025.1 of Runella salmonicolor. Classification (NCBI taxonomy): domain Bacteria; kingdom Pseudomonadati; phylum Bacteroidota; class Cytophagia; order Cytophagales; family Spirosomataceae; genus Runella; species Runella salmonicolor. The sequence goes on along the minus strand of NZ_JAMZEL010000003.1, from coordinate 390,348 downwards.
TCGGGCGGGTATTTCATGCCTTTGCTCTTATAAAACTCGGGCGTGGCGCCCGTGGGGGCTACCCCGTGGGCGTTGATGGCAATGACTTTCTTGGTTTTGGGGTTGTAAATGAGTGCTTGCGTCTCCCCTCCCCAACTGAGCACATCCCACATGGTACAGGTAGCGGCCAACATAGCGCAGGCCGCATCAATGGCATTCCCGCCTTTGGTAAAGGTCATGGCACCAGCCGTAGCGGCCAAGGGTTTGCCCGTGATGGCCATCCAGTGCTTTCCATGCAGCGGAGGCTTTTGGGTAGTGACTGGTAAGTTATTGAATGCCTGCGCATTGCCCTCCCTATTTATCAGAAAAAGGGCAAAAGCCATCGGCAGAAAGCGAAGTAGTTTCATAAGGTTTTAGTTTGGGTTTGTCGATTTTATCCTAAAAATAGGGATAGTGGTGCAGGATGTCAAATGAAGGGGGGGATTTTATGATGGGAATAGGTGCTTTTGGAGATTTGCCAGAGAGGAGAAATAGCCGTTTGATAAATTAATTGGCATAAATTGGGGTAGTGCAGGCAGTTTTATACATTCCCGTAAGTTATATACATCCCTGTGTAAATTACAATTGCAGGTCTTTTATATAGCTGCAATAAGTTACACTACGGCAGATTGTAAACGCAATTATTATAGCTTTTAAAAAGATGAGTAATGTATATATCAAAAATTAAAATCAAAAATTTTCGCAACTTCAAAGAAAAAGAAGTAGAGTTTAAAGAAGGAATAAATGTCCTTATCTGGCATAATAATTCAGGCAAAACGAACCTACTTAAAGCCTTAGCTTTGATTTTAGACTATCAAGGCACTAAACGATTGGGCATAGACGATTTCTATAAATCATCTTCCCCCGAGCTTTTAACTGAACTAAGAGCCGCCGCGGGCCTGCCCCTACATCATCCCTCTCGCCTTCAATTCCAGATATTTATTCACCGTATTGGCATTCAGGTCTTTGGGGGCGGTGAGGATAGATTGGATGCCATATTGCTCAAGCTCTTTTACAATGCGGCGCTTTTCGTAGAAAAACCGCTCGGCAATGGTTTTGAGGTAGATGTCTTCGGTGTTTTCGGCGGGGGTCTTGAGCAATAACGAAGTCTCGGTATTTTCGAAGAACACCACAATCAGCAAATGGGTTTTGGCCAATCGCCGCAAAAAAGGTAGCTGCCGACGCATAGCGTTGACGGTCTCAAAATTGGTAAACAACAACAACAAACTCCGCTGCCGCACGTGCGTTTTTACGTACGAATACAGCGTTTCATAATCACTTTCTAGGTAACGTGTTTTCTGCTTGTAGAGCATTTCCAGAATCTTCTGCATTTGTCCCGCTTTACGCTCGGCGGGCAGAATTTGACCGATGACTTCCGAAAACGTAATCACGCCCGCTTTGTCTTGCTTCAACAACGCGATATTGCTCAATACCAGTGTGGCATTGATGGCATAATCCAAGAGCGTTAGCCCTTCAAACGGCGATTTCATGATGCGGCCCTTGTCAATCAGACAATACACGGCCTGTGAGCGTTCGTCCTGAAATGCATTCACCATGAGGTCGTTACGACGGGCGGTTGCTTTCCAGTTTACGGTGCGGATGTCGTCTCCCTGCACATAAGGCCGAATCTGTTCAAATTCCATGCTGTGCCCCAACCGACGGATGCGCTTTATGCCCAGCTCGGTCAGGCGGTTGGAAATGGCCATCAATTCGTATTGTCGCATTTGGAGGTACGACGGATACACCGCCACCATCTTGTTTTGCGAAAACTGAAACCGACGTTTTATCAACCCCAACGGACTTCTTACCAACACATTGACGGCCCCAAAGCTATATTCACCGCGTTTGGTAGGGCGCAGTTCGTAGCGTAAAAGTTGGGTTTCGTTGGGCACCAATTCGGCTTCAAACAGCACATCACGTTTTTGAAATTGAAACGGAATCTCGTCAATCACTTCCAAGCGGGCCTTAAATCCGTACCGGTTTTCTAAGTAAATGGTAATCGGATTAGGGTCGCCGTTAGAAAGGCGGTCGGTTACATCACGACGCGCAAAAACGCCCTCGTTATTTCTAAAAAGTAAAACCAAATCGGCCACCACCAGCAATGCCGCGATGGCACTGCCGATCTTGGCAATTCCGAAGAGAAATGGAAAAGCAAACGCCAACAAAAAGGTGGCCGTCAATCCAATGAAAACCTCCCAAAAAAGGGTGGAGATATAAAGTTGGCGAAGGTATTTCAAGACAACAGTTTTTAATATTTTTCCTTCAAAATCAGGAACGTATTGAATGTATTTTATTGTGAACAGACACTTTACTAACGCGTAAACTCCCCAGCACCTTCCCGAATAATGTCAAAATTATCGTCGGTGGCATCAATGACCGTGGAAGGAATCAGCCCACCAAAGCCTCCGTCAATGACAATATCTACCTGATGCTGAAAACGTTCAAAGATAATCTCTGGATCGGTGGGGTATTCCATGATTTCGTCTTCGTCATCCTTTATAGAAGTAGTAATAATGGGATGGTTCAATTCAAACACAATCATCCGCGCAATGGGGTGGTCGGGCACCCTGATTCCCACGGTTTTGCGATTGGCCAGTACTTTCGGGACCTTATTGTTGGCTTCCAAAATAAACGTAAACGGCCCAGGCAGGAGTCGTTTCATTACTTTAAAGGCGGCGTTGCTTACCCTAGCGTAGTCTGAAATATGGCTCAAATCGTGGCAAATAAACGAGAAATCATTCTTTTGAGGTTTGATTCCTTTGATGCGCGCAATGCGCTCCACGGCCCGGGCGTTGTGAATATCGCAGCCGAGGGCGTAGACGGTGTCGGTCGGATAAATAACAATACCCCCGTTGCGCAGGCTGTTGACTACCTGCTGAATCTTACGCGGTTCGGGCGTTTGGGGATGAATATGAAGGAATTCCGCAGGCACGTAGGAAGTGGGTTAAGGGTTTGAGTGCAAAATCAGTTGGACTAATTACGCGGAATTTTTCATTAATTGGAAACTTCCTTCAACTATTTTACACGTTTGGGCCTATTTTCCTCCCTCTCCACTTTTAACTCACTACCGTTCCAGTTGTACAAATGGTACTCCCTGCTGCATCAGGGCGAGGTTGCGGTGATTGCGCCACTTGGCGTAGCGCTGGTATAACCAGTTGACGGGCAAATGTAGGCGGCAGAGAAACACCAAAAGGTCGGTTTTCCAGCCGGGGTCTTCGATGTAATTGAGCAATTTTCTAAATGCAAGGGCTTGTTCGGGGTCTTCGGCTACAAAACATTTCTTGATAAACTCCCGGATTCTATTGGCCAAAATATCGTATTCTTCTTGCGACCGGCTCAAATCGTAGGCCTTGTTGCACACCTCCCAACTCGACCGCAGCATCGGATTTCCGATGCGGTAAAATTGCGTCGCCAACGAATCGTCAAGTACCCGTTTGTACATCAGTACTTCGTCGATGTAGTGGTATTTGTAATCGTGGGCCGAACGGATAAAGAAATCAAAATCTTCGTAACTGAGGTTTTCGTCGTAGCCGCCCAGTTTCATCAGCACCGACTTGCGCATCATAATAGAAGGGGTACAAATAAAATAGCGTCGCAAGATTTCTTTGTAGATATCGCCCGTGGGCACTTGACCTTTGGCGTGCCCATTGGCGCGCAATGCATAATGATAGCCCAATTTTGCGCCCGAAGAATCAATATAGGCGGCATTTGAGAATACCACCGCGTAGTCTTTGGGGAGACTCTCAAAGGCTTTTACCTGCATTTCGATACGGTTGGGCGGCATCACATCATCGGCGGCCAAGTCAATGATGTACTTACCTGTTGCTTCACCAAGGCCTTGATTAAAAGCCCGGCATAGCCCTATGTTGTGGGTATTTCTGATAAAAACAATTTCAGGGTACTCATCTACTAGGCGTTGAATCACCCTCCTTGATTCATCAGTGCTGGCGTTATCAATCACAATCAACTGAATGGCAGAATACGTTTGTTGAATGACCGATAAGAGACTTTCCCGAACAAAAAGTTCATGATTGTAGCAGGTGCAAATAACGGTGACAATTGGATTCATATTCAATGGTTACAGTACGCTTAAAAATTTATAAACGGCGCGCTTTTGTATAGTAAATGTAAAATATTAGACTCTATCTCTAACCAAAGTAACCTGACTTTTTAGTAAACGGTAAACTAAAAAGCAATCAAAGGTAGGTTTCTGGGAGACGATTATTACATTTTTTGGTATACAAAAATTATAATAATACGCCTAACGCCATACATATCAATTAGTTATAAAATATCCCATAAAAATAGCCATACAAATCAAAATTACCTTACAATTTGGCACGGTTTTCTCTGCAATTTCATTGTGATTCGATATAGAAGTATATCTTTCATTATTTATGGGTTAGGGTAGTACATAAATGCCATCCCAATTTGCGGATGGCATTTATTTTTTTGTTTCGGTGCCTTTCCTGTCATGCTTGGCCCGCCAGATACTGGTATTGAGCTCAAATCCAAAAATCAACAGCAACGCTACGAGGTAAAACCAAATCATCATCGCGATGATGGTTCCGATAGAGCCATAGAGTTTGTTGTAACTACCAAAACGAGAGAGGTAAAAAGAGAATCCGTAGGTCACCAAAATAATCAACATTGAGGCAATGATTGCCCCTAAATTAAAGAAGCGCCACCCGTGACGTACTTTGGGGGCAAACCGGTAGATGATGGCTACCGCAACCGTAAAGGCGAAAAACATCACTAAATAGCGCAGAGCGTCCAATAAAAAGACGGTTAAATTATCACCAAACAAAATGGTTTGGTGCAACCAATCGACCAAAAACCCGCCCACAATAATCACCAAAACCGCCAAAAAAAGCACGGTCGATAGCAACACGGTCAGCAACAAGGCAATTCCTTTGGCCTTAAAAAAACCTCGGTTTTCCGAGGTATGGTCTACCATATTGAAGGCGGTCATGAGCGCCCCCATGCCGTTGGTAGCGGTGAGCAACGCAAACACAAAACCAAACGACAGGATGCCGCCCTGCTTCCGACTGATGATGTCATAAATGGTGGCCGCGGCAAATTCGTACAGCGATTTGGGCATGGCATCGTACATGAAGTTCATGATTTGAGACTCCATGTTGGCAATCGGGAAGTACGGAATCAACGTAAACAAAAACAGAATGGCAGGAAAAACCGCGAGCGTGAAGTTGTAAGCTACGGCGGTTGCACGTTGGTCGATGTCGTACAACAAAATTTTTTCAATCAACAACGTGCCAATATCCGCCAACGAGACGCCCTTGCTAAAGAACCGCTTTCGGTGCAAGAAAGCATAAGTTTTACGCAAATGTCGGTATTTGGAGTCGGACCAGTGTTGGAGCATTAAAGCGTTTTGATGATTTCAGAACCCAAAAATACTAAACTTGGCCCTAATAATTTCTTTAACCCAATGATTGCAAAAAATTAATTCAGCCACAGAAGGCCTTTACAATTACATAATCAACTGTTTATCAAATATTTATTTAACAACAAACCTCATTTAGTCAAACTTAAAAGAAAACCGTCAAACTCAAACGAGCGAAAAAGGGTGTTCCGGGCGTAAAGTGAATTTCTTCGACGGGTGCCGCTTCTCCCTGCAATCGGCTTTCGGTAGCAAACTGCGTTTCTTTCCAACGTGTATTAAACAGATTCTGAACCGACAGGCCAAGCGTATAATTTTTGCGACTATAATTGGCCTGCATATCCGTTACAAAATAGCCCTTGGCCACGATGGAATTGTCTTCGTTGGCAGGACGGTTGCCGATGTAACGATACCGCAACGACCCGCTGAAACCCGCATTATTTTGTACCGACAAGCCACCCATAGTCGTAAAAACAGGGGCCAAAGGCAGGTAGTTTTGGCCTTCCAATTCTCCAATTGCCCTTGGTTTGGTGGTATTTACGTCAATGTCAGCGTACAAGTGGTCGGTGATTTGATACCGCACCGACAAATCAATTCCCTGCCGACGCGTACGACCACCGGGTTCGACCACGCCCGCATCACCTACGTACACAAATTCCTGTTGCAACCACAGATACCACGCGGCAGCATTGATGAGTAACTTAGGAACAGGTTTGAAAATCGCGCCCAAATCGGAGCCGTAAGCAGGCGGCAAAATCTGCCGTCCTCCTTGCGGAACCACTACCCTAGTGTCGTTGGAATGAAAGCCTCGACCCGTGTTGAGATACAACTGAAAACGGTTATTGAAGGTGTAATAAAAATTCAACTTGGGCGAAAGAATCGCCGCCGAAGCCTGTTTGGTCGTCAGAGGCGCGGAAAGTAAATCTTCGTATTGATTACGAAAAAAATCAAGGCGCAGGCCCGCATTGATGGTAAACCGATTGGAAACCTGCACCAACTCATCAGCATACACCGAAGCGTTGAGTTCGTTGATGTTACCAAATTGAATCCTGTTGAGGGTTTCTGTTCGATTTTTGGTGTGCGAAAGTTCCGAATTTTTTGTAAAATCCTGTCGGTACTGCACGCCCAATGTGGTCGTCCATTGCGTGTTACCTACGTCATTTTGAGTAGAAAAACTGCCGTTATAACCCACTAAATTGCGCCGCTCTTTCTGACGGATTTGGTCGCCATTGATTGAATCTACCAGAAAAAAAGTAAAGTTGGAATACAACTCGAAGTTATAATTTCCGTAAAAAAGCTGATTCTTAATGGTATGGTTGCGCGGGGTTACGGTCACCAGTTGAACGTTTACGTTGGTTCGACTTGTTTCACCGCCTTCGGTGGGGTCAACGGATCCAAAAAAGCCGGTCAGCCCCGATTCAATGGCCCGGTCGGGAATCTGCCCCGAGTGGTTCCATTTACTCCAAAACGTCGACCCTGTAAGCGTGAGGTAGGTCGTTGGGGAAAGATGCCCGTGGTATTTCCCCATGATATTTAAGCGCTTAAAGTCCTGCGGATTGTCAAAATACGAATTAGAATAAGAATACTCCGATGCCAAATACGCCGATTGGTTTTTGTCACGATTTTTCCCAGATTTCAGACGATTTCCCAATAAATCCAGCCCTGCTACCGCCCGGTACGTGCCGAATTGGCCCGCTTCCAGTTTCACAAACGAGCGGTCAAGCGCATTGCGGGTGCGAAAATTCACCCAACCTGCGGTCGTAAAGTTGCCTTTTTCGGCATGATAAGGCCCTTTTTTAAAATCAACGCCCTGAATCAATTCGGGAATCACAAAATGCAAATCAGCGTATCCCTGCCCGTGGGCGTGAGAAACCATATTGACTGGCATTCCATCGACGGTGAGTTGAATATCGGTGCCATGGTCGATGTCAAACCCACGCAAAAAAATCTGTTCGGCTTTTCCACCGCCTGCATGTTGGCCAATAAACAAGCCCGGCACCATCCGTAAAATCTCCTGAGAGTTGACAATGGGGCGAATTTTAATGTCTAAGTTACTGATAAGCTGTTGGTCATGCGCCCGTTGCGCCGACACCACCACTTCTTTCAATTCGAGGGTGGAGTTGGCCATGAACGTTTTTAGGGAAGTGGTTTGGTCATCCAGCACAATCGCTTCCACTACCACCGTTTTCAAACCTACGTACGACAATTCGATTTTATAAGGGGCCGCTACCAATTCATCAAAACGGTATTGCCCCAGTTCGTTGGTGGTGGTGGTTTTTCCCAAGCCCGTCAATTGAACATTTACGCCCTTTAGGGGCAGGTTGGTGGTTTGTTCATATACCACACCCGAAATACTGCCAAGGTGCGCAAACGCCGAAAAACTAAACAAACAACTGATAATCAATAATATGCAATAAACAATTTGTTTCATAACCGAAAGAGAAAACTAAAATGGCACGAAATACGCAAAGAAATGAAAACCAACTCACCAGCAAGTGAGTTCACTTGTCCCATCAGAATACGTTCTAAAGCGGGAATCGTACCAAATACTATGCAAAAAAATAACAAGATTTAAGCCAACCAAGATAGCCTCAGAGCGTAAACTTCGGATTGGTTTTTTTGGCTTCTGCTATGAGTTTATTTCCGGGGCCAGCATTGCCGAGGGCAAGCTCAATGGCGCCCGCTTTTTGCAACAACTCAGGGTCTTTACTACCCGTACGCAACGCAACCTGTACGTGTTGCTGCGCTTTTTGAATATTATTTTGTTTGAAATACACCCACGCCAACGCGTGATTCACATCAATGTTTTTGGGGCGTTTTTTGTATTCTTTCATGCCATATTCCAACGCCAAATCAAACTGCCCCATTTGCGTATAAAGTTTGCAAAGCTCCAAATCAACGGCATGACCTGACTGCGCATCTTCATCCAACATCTCGACCACCTCGGCATATTTGGCATTTGCTTTTTCCTTGTCTCCTTGCAGCGCGTAGATTTCGGCCATTTCCTCATGAAAGGAAAATTCGGGCATAATGGCCGCCGCTTTGTCGAGCGTTGCGAGGGCTTTATCGTATTCTTTTCTGGCTTTATGAATGCGGGCCACTCCTCTCAAAGCAAAAGCATAACTCGGACGCAACGCCAAAATTTCGTTGTATTGTTGTTCGGCTTCTTTCAATTTGCCCGTTGTTTCGTACAATTGCGCCAAGGTGTTTTTACTCCAACAATACGGCTCTGAGCCGGGCAGTCCTGCGTCAACGGCCAATTTCATGGCTTCGATGGAGCTGGGATACTGACCATAAATCTCCCGCAGATAAGACGCTCGCGAGTACGATTCCAGCGAAGGCTTCATCTCCTGCATTTTATCCGACATCGCCACGGCTTCCTCATAGTTACCGAGTTCGACGTTGGCATCGACCAACACACCGTACACGTAGGCGTTGTTTGGATTGAGTTGGCGGGCTTTTTCGGCCAAATCGCGGGCTTCGGCAAATTGGTGCTGCGACATTTTTACGGAAGCCTTGAAAGTAGTCGCCTCAAAGTTTTTGTAATCCATCGCCAACACCCCGTCCAAGATGGTTAAAATCGCGGGATAATAATAGGGATGTTCGCCCGTAATCCGTGCCTCTGAAAGGTAAATCATGGCAATCTGGAGACGCGGTTTGACATCACTCGGGTCTTTTTTGATTTGTTTCTTCAGTTCTTCTACTTTTTCTTTGGTTCGTACCCATTCTTCGGCTTTGGCCAACTCTCCCCTACGTTCATACAGCGCGGGTATTTCCATCGTTGAGGTACTAGAAGCGGTGGTTTCAGCACCCGTTTTTCCTTTGTCGGTGCAACTCATTGGTAACAAGCCAACCATCAAAACTGGAAGGGAAAACAACAATGCTCGTTTTGGGATAACTATTACTTTTTTCATTTTTTTTAGAGGGGAGATAGCGGTTGTTATTAAAAAATTGGGAGGTCTGATTTTCAAACCATTACCGACCCCCCAAGTACTTCATTAGTTACGAATAATCTTCACCGTTTGGTGCTCACTCGCGGTAGACACCTGCAGGAAATATATCCCCGGTTGACGGCCGACACGGAACGTTTGGCGCTCAATCCGACCAGCTTTTCCGACTGATTGTTGTCCCATGACCTGACCTTGACTGTTGGTCAAGCCCATGCGCAGCGCCTGTCCGTCAACGCCTGAGATTTCTACCGAAACATCATCCGTCAACACGGGATTTCCCAAAACCTTGACCGACAACCCTTGTACTTTATCTTCCAACGGAGTGGTAGCGATACGGGCCGATGAAGTTGATGGGCCCGAGTAGCTGTTGCCCCGGAAACCTCGCCAAGGATTTTGTTCGTACGGAAACCAAGGTTTCAGGATGGTATCATTTTTAGTAACACCCGCATTAAACGACAGCACACTCACCAGATTTGGCGTTACGGGGCTGGCTGTTTCGCCGGGTTTAAAATCGTCGTACCACAAACCGATGGCCGCCAACACAACGCCACCCACGGCCTGAAGCTCGATGGTGGTTACATCATCTTCTAAACGGCGACCGTTAGGAAAACCGTCCATGTTGGGAATAAACTGCAAAGCCGTCGAGCCGTTGTACATTGGGTCAGTAAGACCCAAAACAGCGGCTTGCACCAAGCCCAAAGAACTAAATTTAGGATCGGTACGGGGCGTGGCAGGCACGGCCATGTTGAGACGCAGCCAATCGCCGAAAGTAGGCAAGAAGTTGTGAATAAACGGTTTACCTGCCGCCAAAGGATTCCCTGCTTTGCCCGTCGCCAATTGGTATGGCGGCAAATTTGGCACACCCGTGTAAAAAATAGGCAGAATGTCAACCGCGCGTGGGCTTTTATTATCTGGCAATAACACACTTCCAAAAGCCGCTTCTGACAACGCCGTACCGTTGAGGGCAGGGTTGCCTTTCAAACCAAAAAGACCGGGCTTGCCATTCCGAAAATCGAAAGCTCCCAATGATTTTGATTGAATCCGCAAAGGAGCCAAGCCTGGAACTGCCGCCCCAAACTGAGAATCATCCATGTAAAGTGCCAGCTCAGGATTGGTAAAATACTGCGCAAACTGCAAATCTTCGCTTGGCTTAGCGGCATTCCATTTATCTTTCATCCCCAACGGAATCACGGCTTCGTTGGTCAATGGCATTCCCAACCTTGACACCTGAACGTAGTTGCCATCAAAGCCTACATCTCCACCCGAATAAAGCGTTTTTATCATCTGACGGCTCGCCGAGGCATACACTCCGATGACGTAATCAGGGTCAAGAATATTGGATGCCTGCGCCACCGTTTTTTTGCTTTTCTGCAAGGTCGCAACGGGCACTTCAATCACGATAGAATGGCAGTTAAATTTAGCTACACCGTCTTTTCCGCTGTTTGGGCGCATGTTTCCAAGGTCAAAAATCCCGCCCAAATCCACAAAGAATGGGTCATCTACCGGTCCGCAGAAAATCTTTTCGCCAGTGGTAGCCGTAGCCACAGCCTTATTGACCAAATCGTCGTAAGACTCCGCGCCCAAACCCACCGTTTTGTTCTCAATCGAACGGGGTCCGATGTTTGGTGGCGGCACCGTGCCTTTCATCACAATGGTGCTGAAAGACCTACCGCCGTCCATGCTGCGCTCACACTTGTAGGTAGTTTTCAGGTTTTCCTTGCCCAACCGAATCAAGAAGAAAGTAGTAGGGTCTTCGTTGACACGCTCAAACGTAAAGCGATAAATAATGTCGGATCCTGGCGTAGCGGCATTGTTGTCTACGTGAACTTCGTAGCGGATGCGCTCGCCAAAAGAATACCAGTTAGGTCCACCCGCAGGATGCTGAAAAGGGATATAATTGGCAATAAGCACCACATTTTCGGCATTGTTCGGACTTTTAAAGGCGTACAAGTCCGTATTATCCGCCAGTGGGTCGTTTGAAATCAGCGGTGCTTCGCGGTGCGAAGAACCAAACGATTGGGAGGTCTGCAGGCAAATCACGGCCAGTACCCCCACCACAGCTATAAGGTTTTTTATGTTTTTCATCTTTTTCAGTGTTGTGAATGGTGAAGGTTAGAATCTTGCTTTTTCGGGATAATCAAATCCTCGCCAAGGGTTCTGAACGAAGGGAAACATCGGCTTTAGCTCAATGTCATTTTTGGTGGGGCCCGCGTTGAATCCCAGCACGTTAACAAGTTTAGGCGTCACGGGGCTGGTCGTTACACCCGGCTGAAAATCGTCGTACCACAAGCCAACGGCGGCCAGTACTACTCCACTTACGGCCTGCAATTCAATCGTGGTTACATCATCTTCCAAGCGGCGGCCGTTGGGGAAACCATCCATATTTGGAATGAATTGTAAAGCCGTGGAAGCGTTGTAATCAGGGTCGGTTAAACCCAAAACGGCCGCTTGTACCAAGCCCAAAGAGCTGAATTTGGGGTGGTTGCGTGGGGTGGCAGGAACCGCCATGTTGAGCCGCAACATATCTCCCAAAGTAGGCAAGAAGTTGTGAATAAATGGCTTACCTGCCGCCAAAGGATTACCGCTCTTGCCCGTGGCCAGTTGATAGGGCGCTAAGTTAGGAACACCAGTGTAGAATATTGGCAGTAAATCAACCGCGCGGGGGCTTTGATTATCGGGCAATAATATCCCGCCAAAGGCAGCTTCCGAAAGCGCCGTTCCATTCAATGCCTGATTTCCTTTCAGCACAAACAAGCCCGGCTTGCCATTCCGAAAATCAAAGGAACCCAACGATTTTTCCTGAATACGAAGCGCATTCAGCGAAGGTACCGCTTTGCCAAACTGAGAATCATCCATGTAGAGTGCCAACTCAGGATTGGTAAAATACTTGGCAAATTGCAAATCTTCGCCGTTGTAAGGAGTGGCCGCATTCCATTTATCTTTCAAACCCACCGGAATCACGGCTTCGTTGGTCAGCGGCATTCCGAGGCGCGAGACTTGCACGTATTTTCCATCGTAACCCACATCAGCCCCTTGGTAGAGTGTTTGAATCATTTGGCGACTCGCCGACGCCCACACCCCAATGACGTAATCAGGATCCAGAATATTGGCAGCTTGCATCACACTTTTACCATCTTTTTGCAGCAAATTCACCGGAATTTTGAGAGCAATCGTGTGAACGTTAAAACGATTCAAGCCATCCACCGTTGGGTTGGTGGTGTTTCCTTCGGGGCGGAAATTTCCGACGTCAAAAGCACCCGCCAAATCCACAAAGAAAGGGTCATCTACGGGGCCACAGAAAACCTTCTCACCCGAATTGGCTGTGGCAATTGATTGCTGAACGAGGGCATCGTATGAAGTCCCCAATCCAACCGTTGCGTTTTCGATGGAGCGCGGTCCAATGTTGTTTGGCGGTACGATTCCGTTGGAAATAATGGTTACGAATGTTCGGCCACCGTCGGTACTTTTTTCACATTTGTAAGTGGTTTTGAGATTTTGTTTTCCCAAACGGATGTTGAAAAAAGTTGTTGGGTCTTCATTCACACTCGAAAATGTAAAGCGGTAGGTAATGTCATCACCGGCGGTAGTGGCTTTGTTCTTTATGTGAATCTCATAACGGACATTCGTGCCAAAATTATAGTAATTGGGCCCGCCTTCTGGCGACTCAAACGGGATGTAATTGGCAATGATGGTAATGGAATTGGGGTCATCGGGGCTCTTGAAGGCATAGACGTCGGTGTTGTCGGCCAGAGGGTCCTGGGAAATCAGTGGAGCCTCCCGGTGGCTGGAAGCATAACTGCCGACAGACAACAGCAGTGCGCAACAAAGTAATCCAAACCCGCGTTGGACACGAAGCAAAGGAAACATTCGCATGATGTTAATGTGTTAGATTGTGAGAAAAATGGGTATTAGAAAAACCTTTGAAAAGGGCAATAAAAGGACTCCCGTTGCTGAGAAGCGTATCTCAAAACGGTTACGTTACTAAACTTTAAGAAAGTGGTGAGGCTTTAAACAGGGTAACTGCAGCATTCCTGCCAAAGACAAAAGGTTAAACCTTAGTGGGTCAACCCGAAGACGAAACCCGGATACGCAGGGCAATTGAGGTACTCTTTTCCTTCATACGTTTCCATTTTGTTTGTACAAATCCAATAATTTGCTGTCATTTATTCATACATACGTGCCAGAAGCGGAAATAGATTTTAGGTAAAGATTAATTAATACAGCAAACCAAAAAAAAATCAGTTTGGGATAAAAATACCCATCAAAAAAAGAAAAACCCCGAATGAAACATGGCTCATTCGGGGTACTGAAAAACGCAATTATGTCTACTCAAATCGTCTGTTTTACGTAAAATAGGGCTTCAATTTCTCCAACAAAAAACTCGGTGCCCGCGTTGGTCGATTGGTTTCGCGATTCAGGAAAACCAGCGTGGTTTCGCCCGTATTGAGTACCGCTCCCGTCTGATTCCGAATTTCGTACCGAAATACCACCCGCGCGGCGGGCAATTCTGGAATGGTCACTTTGATGGTTAACTCATCGTCGTAGCGGGCAGGCTGCAAATAGCGTGAATAGTTTTCGTAGACGGGCATCATCGTTCCTGCTTCCTCCATGTCGCGGTACGAAAATCCAATGCTGCGCAGGGCTTCTACCCGCCCGATTTCATAAAACCGCCCGTAATTGCCGTAATACACATACCCCATTTGGTCAGTATCGGCGTATCTTACTCTTATTCCTTTGTATTCGTAAGTAAACATAAATCAGAAGTGAGGAGGCAGAAGTGAGAAGTTTGGAGTGAGAAGCGATGAGTGTTTTTTTATTCTCACTACTGGCTACTCACTCCTCGCTCCTACTTTATATTCATTTTATTGAGCGCTTCTTGGTACTTGCGGGCGTTGAGGAGGTGGTCGTCGTAGGTGACGGCAAAATCGTGGTAGCCCATTAGTTTTCCTTCGGGGTCAATTTTCACGCAGAAATAGAGATAGTTGTGCTCCTCCGCGTTCAGCACGGCATCAATCGCCACCGTACTCGGCACGTTGATAGGCCCGGGAGGCAACCCTAAGACGCGGTAAGTATTATAAGGAGAATTTAATGCCGAAAGGCGGCCCGTAACGCGTTTGATGGAAAAGTCACGCCACGCAAAAATCACCGTTGGGTCAGCTTGCAGCGGCATACTTTGGCGAATCCGGTTTAGGTACACCCCCGCAATACGCGGCATCTCATCATTCCGATTGGTTTCGGCATCCACAATCGACGCCAAAACCGACACCTCTGCCTTGGTATATCCCAAAGCCTTGGCTTTTTCGAGGCGGGCGGGCGTCCAAAACTTTTGGTATTCGTCGTGCATTCTTCCCAAAAACTTATCTACGGGAGTGGTCCAGAAAATCTCGTAAGTATTGGGCAAAAACATACTTGATACATTGGTGGTATCAAATCCAAATTTTTGGCATACTGCGGGGTCGTTCAGCAGTTTGCCGAGCGCCTCGGGGCCAAATTCAAACTTACTCCCCACCCGCTGAATCAAATCTTCTTTGAGACGAATATTATTGAAGGTCAATCTGACGGCATCCTGCGCCCCGTTTCTTAGCTTTTTGATGGCTTCCAAATTTCCCATATCCCGCCGCAGCACGTACCGCCCCGGCTTGATGCGCTCGGGCAGCTTGAGCAACTTGGCCATAAACCGAAACGAAATTTCGTCGTTGACCACCTCATTTTTTTTGAGGGTATCCAGCACCGATTGGTAGGTAGCCCCCGTCGGAATCAACAGTGCAAAATCCTTGTCTTTACTCACCTGAAAGTTAGGCGTTTGGGCCATTTGCCAGAAGTAAAAAGTAAACGTAGTAAACACTACTGCTACCGTAATAAATATCCCTATCTTTAAATTACGCGACATGAAATGATGATGTTTGACATTTATTTTTTGGAATTGGACTTCAAGCAGCACATTGCTACAAGTTCGGTCGTCTGCTGCTAAAAATCAGTGCAAAAGTACACGTTAGGTTTGGTTTTCAGTGCAGGCATTGGAAGTTTCCCTTTGTTTATTGCTTTATTGAGCACAAAAAAAGGTTCAAACGCCAAGTTGGCTAATATCCTAAAATGCCCTTTCCTGTTAACTATTTTGCTGTTTTAGGGAACAGAACGTTCAAAATTTGCATAATTATGCAAGATTTCGGAATCACAATGAGTTGTTAGTAGTGAGTATTCAATAACTTTGCATTTCATATAATTTCACTAAAAAGCTACCGATTAACCAAAAACTTCGCTGAACTATCCCAATGGACAAAAAAGAAGAATTACTCCGAATTATTGATCAATTTAATCTTATATACGAAAGCGAAGAAGCATGGCATGGTCCTTCGGTAGTAGAAGTACTCAGTGACGTGTCGTGGGAAATGGCCTCGCAAAAAATAATGCCCAATACCCACAGCATTGCGGAATTGGTTTATCACATGACCACTTGGCGGATTTTTGTGGTAAAACGCTTACAAGGAGATGGAGAGTATGAAGTAACCAAAGCGCGTGATTGGAAATCCTTCCTTGTTTTTGATGAATTTGAGTGGGAAGCCCTCCAAATGGAATTGAGTCTCAGTCAAGAAGAATTGATTGCCGAACTTGAAAAACGCGAAGACGACGAGTTTTTGGAAGAAATCGTGCCCGGTCGTGAATATGATTTTTATACCATGCTTCACGGTATCTTACAACACGATTTATACCACGCAGGACAAATTTCTATCCTTAAAAAATCATTGCTCTACAAAGGGCTTGGCAAAAAAAGCCGCACCGATGATGATGACTACTACGGTAACGGAGGCAGCGACGATTTTGATGATTACTGATAGTGTCAACCATTATTCCTAAACTATTTCTTTCGTCTCATGCGGATTTTTGTTTTTTTGAGTTTGTGGGGAATGTTTACGGGAGGGGTATCGGCACAAAAAACACTGACCGGTTTGGCTCCCGTGGCCGATACAAAGCTATATTATGAAATAGAAGGCAAAGGCGAACCCGTGGTGTTTATCCACGAAACGGCCTTGGACTCTCGCCAGTGGAACGCCCAATGGAACGCCTTTGCCCGTCATTTTAGAGTGATTCGGTACGATATTCGCGGTTTTGGGCAATCCGCCCGCGCCCGCGACCCTCACAATCCAAGCGATGATTTAAAAGCATTGCTTGACTTCCTGAAAATTGAAAAAGCGCATCTAGTAGGAGTAGCGCTCGGAGGAAATGTAGCGCTCAATTTTGCCGCCACCCACCCCGAGCGCGTCCTCAAAATCGTGGCTGCCGATGCCAATCCAGACGGATTTACCGACGGAACCCCGCAACTCAAAGCCGTAGTTAACAAAATCGTTGACCTCGCTTCGCATCAGGGGTGGCACGACGAGCAGCAGGATGTGTGGCTGCGCTCTCCACTCATGCGCCTGTATGCCGCCGACGACAAAACCATCATTAATTTGAGCGAAATGATTGCCGATTACCACGGCGATCATTTCATCAATCCCCGAATCGACCCCGCTTTTGGCACTCCTACTACCCTCGATTTGGTTTCTTCCATCCGCGCCCCTACGCTCCTGTTGGTAGGCGAAAAAGACGAAGAAAGTTTTCATCGGGCGGCTGATACAATGGCCCAGAAAATCCCCAACGTTCGGAAAGCGGTCATCAAGGGAGCGGGCCATCTATCAAATATGGACAAACCCAAAACATTTAATAAGCTGGTTATTAATTTTTTAAGTACCAGCCCAATGACCATTAAGTAACCTTTTTATCCTTATTTCATTCTACACAAAATGGATCTTGAAAAGCGTCGGCGCTGGGCCAAAATAGCCACAATCGGCATGGGATTGGCCGCTTTGGTTACCCTAATTGCGGGTTTTGCCCAGAGCTGGAATTTACCGCGCATGATCATGGCAGTTTGCTTCACGGCCAGCTCGGTGTTGTATTATTTTCAATATAAAAATCTGCTTAAAGAAGACGATTGACATCTAGGCCATCCTCAAGCCTGCGTACCTGAGTGTCGGCATTAGTCCAGATTATTTTGCGAAGCTATTCAAAAGTACTTCGTGCGTTATTCTGTTGGGTTTATCTCAAAACTCACCTTTACATCTCCCGCCCCCAGTGCCGCTGTCAGCCCCGTTACATCGTCAATTTTACCAATTTTGGTATAACTGTAAGCCGTGGTAAAACCTTTGTAAAACAACACCAACGTATTTGCTCTGTACATCATCAAATCTCCCGATTGGATACTGGCGGGAACTGACGAATTTGTGGGAAGGCTTTTGGGCAAATCGAAAAATTTCTCGTTATTATTGAGTTCTTTCATGTTGATTGTCAGCGGCAACAGCGCCTTAAAGGCGTTTGCAGTAGGGTTATCCAAAAGAGTAGCCGTAAAAGTACTTGCCCCGATTTTGATGGTAATTTTAGGGGTGGTTGCTACAGATGTGGGTGGCTCAGTCATTACGAGATTGATTTCATTGATAATTCTTTCTGATTTACAAGCCATTGACACAGAGAGTGAAACAAACAGCAGGTACGTTAAATATTTCATTTTAGTAATTGTTTAAATGTTCCTGAGTTCTTTTGCCGGTACACCGCCCACGACGGTATTGGCGGGCACATCTTTTGCCACGACCGCCCCTGCGGCCACAATCGAATTTTCGCCGACAGTAACCCCAGGTAAAATCGTGGCGTTGGCGCCAATCCAAGCATTGCGTTTAATCGTTATCGATTTTAAATCAAGTGATTTGCGTTTGGCGGGGTCGATGGGGTGATTTTCGGTAACGATACAGACCTGAGGCCCAATCAGTACGTCGTCTTCAATCACAATTCCTCCGAGGTCGAGAAAGGTACAACCGTGATTGATAAACACATTTTTACCCAATTGGATATGCTGCCCAAAATTGGTGTAAAAAGGCACAAAAATCGTGGTACTGGCATCAATTTGTTTGGCAATGATTTTACTCAATCGCTCCCTAATTTGCTCTGTGTCAGTTGAGTTGTTAAGGTCAGGATTCAGTTTCAATGTCCGATTCACTACCTCCCACATGTAAGGCATTTGCGGGTCGTCTGGGGGAATAATTCCCCCTTCCAACATTCGTTCAAATATGTTTTTCTCCGAATTCATTTTCCTATGATTTTTTCCTTTAACCAAGTTGTTCGGCAAAAGGTAATTTTCTTAAACGTTTGCCAGTGGCGGCAAATATGGCATTGGCAAGTGCGGCCGCTATTGGTGGCAGAGCGGGTTCTCCCAAACCTGTTGGGGCTTCTTCTGAATCCACAAATTTTACTTCAATTTCTGATGGTGCATCTTTTATCTTCAGAAATTTGTAGAGGTGAAAATTGGTTTCGGCAACCGCCCCATTCACAAAAGTTACTTTTGGAAACATTGCATGGTTGATTCCATCCACAATTGCCCCTTGAATCTGATTTTCAGCCCCGCTGAGATTGATTACTCGTCCACAGTTTGTTGACCGATTTCATTGGCTTCAATTTCTTGTGACTTTTCGTTTGAAATGATAATTCAGCGCAATGTTCCACATAAAATTCTGATTATCAGGTACATTTGAGTTAAATGTCTGATTGATAGTAGATTGTAGACTAAGCGGAGATTTTTTATGCCCCACCGCCACCGTTGCTGTGAAGTAACTTCCCTTGTAGCCGTCGGTATTGAGAAAGAAAACCGTTGGGAAGATATTCAAATATAGATTTTTGCTCAAACTAATATCCGTAAACGCCGTATTCAGAAACAGTACTCTTGTGAGCTGAGGGCCATGTATTTGTAAAGCATTTCCTTGTAAATACATGGCACTTACCCCAACGTGGGGCGTAATTTGGTAACTCGGCACGACCTCAAAGGCAAGAAATCGCAGCATTTCGGTAATTTCTTTGGTATTCCCCTTGTCGGTCACACTGCTACGAATGAGGGTAAAGGCGGGGTGCGCACCTACCCGCAAACTGAACTTCTTTTGCTCAATCAAACGATAGCGCACCCAAAAAATCAATCCACCTTTGCTGGCATCAGGAACAAGGCGAATGTCAGGCTCGAAACTAACCCGTTTTTTGCGCCACGAAAAATTCATGATAGCTGCGGGATGATTCAATGAAAAAGTAGGAATAATCGAAAATCCATTGTTGGTAATCCCCACCGTCCCCGAAAAGGTAGAGGTGGTTTGGGTGCTGTCAGGGGTTTGGCTAACTCCTGATAATGCCATAAAAGTCAAGGAAAAGAGTAAAAAAACAAATTGTAAATATTTCATTGATAGGTAGTTATTTAACATGCTACAAAATTAGATACAACCTATCTCGTTGCTTTTATACATTTTACGGTTTTACTTACCATTTTTACGGGTGGTGGTTTATTTCAATCCGTTCGTGCGTAGTTTTGGTAAAAAAAGCAAGACCATGATTATTTATGACTCCATAAAAAAGTACTGCCAAACCTTCAACCATCCAATGTTACATCCGTTGATTGGGCTGGTGGATTTGGACAAATCTGACCTTATACAGCGCTGTAAATTCAGAATTGATTTTTATGCCATCATTATCAAGGACAGCAGGTGCGGCGACTTACGATACGGTCTCAAATACTATGACTACGAGGAAGGAACCATCGTGTTTTTTGGACCTGGACAAATTGGCGCCAGCGAACCCGAAGGTGAATGGCATCAGCCCTACGGAAAAGCCTTGATTTTTCACCCTGACCTATTACATGGCACCCACCTCGCCAAGCAAATCCACGAATATTCGTTTTTTGGGTACGACTCGTACGAAGCCCTGCACGTTTCGGAAAAAGAACGGGCGTTGATTGACCTGTGTTTTGCAAACGTTGAAACGGAAATCAAGCAAAATATTGATAAACACAGCAAGCAAATCATTGTTGCTAACCTTGAACTACTCCTGAAATACTGTTCTCGGTTTTACGACCGTCAGTTTATCACCCGCGAGGTGGTTCACCATGACCTGTTAGCACAGTTTGAAAATCGGCTTAATGCGTACATTTTTGGCGAAAAATTGGGCATAGATGGCCTACCTTCGGTCGCTTACTTTGCCGAAAAGCTAAACGTCTCTGCCAATTATTTTGGAGATTTAATCAAAAAAGAAACGGGGAAAACAGCGCTGGAGTTTATCCACTTGAAGTTGATGGAAGCCGCAAAGACGAAAGTGTTAGACACCTCCAAATCCATCAGCGAAATTGCCTACGAATTAGGCTTCAAATACCCCCAACATTTCACGAGACTTTTTAAGCAAAAAGTGGGGGTAAGTCCGTTGGAGTATCGAATGGGGATGAATTGAGCATTAAACTCTACTTTGGCCGTACAGTAAAACTGGATGAAGTCCTACCAGTGCCAACCAACCGTTGGGAGCCGATAAAACAAGAAAGTAAATAAAACTAAAAATAGTACTTTTGTTTTGGGGACTCAATTAGTCACTATTCCCTCCTTTTAAGTAGTATTTTTATTTATCCACTTTTCTCCATTTTTCAGCTTCAGACAACCTTATGGATTCCAGAAGAGACTTTCTAAAAAAAGCGGCACTCCTCTCAAGTGGGGCAAGTATATGGGGCATGTTGCCTGCCTCCATTCAAAAAGCACTAGAAATCAATCCACCCTCCGGAAGTACCTACCTTGACGCCGAACACATCGTGGTGTTAATGCAGGAAAACCGCTCCTTTGACCACTGCTTCGGTACACTCCGGGGCGTGAGAGGCTACAACGACCCCCGCGCCATTAATCTACCCAATAAAAACCTTGTCTGGCTCCAAAAAAATGCGGCGGGTGAAACCTACGCCCCTTTTCGACTCGACATCAAAGATACCAAAGCCACGTGGATGAGCGCCCTTCCACACTCGTGGGAAAACCAAGTGGACGCCCGCAACGACGGGAAATACGACCGCTGGCTCGATGTAAAACGCTCTGGAAACAAGGAATACGCCAATATGCCCCTCACCATGGGCTACTACAACCGCGAAGACATTCCGTTCTATTACGCTTTGGCCGATGCCTTTACCGTTTGCGACCAACATTTTTGCTCCTCCCTGACGGGTACAACCCCTAATCGTCTGTACCTCTGGACAGGAACCGTCCGCGAAAAACCCGACATCAACTCAAAGGCCAACGTTCGAAATTCTGACGTTGATTATGAAGATGAAGCGAGCTGGACCACGTTTCCGGAGCGTTTGGAAGACAATAATATTTCGTGGAGAATCTATCAAAATGAATTGAGCTTGCCGATGGGCTTCACGGGCGACGAAGAGGCTTGGCTTGCCAATTTCACCGACAATCCCATCGAATGGTTTACCCAATACCATGTTCGGTTTTCGAGTGGTTATCAGAAATTTCTGGCTACTCAACTCAAAACACTGCCCGACGAAATCGCCGCGTTGGAACAAAAGCTCAAAACTCTGCCCCAAACTGGTAAAGAAACCGAAGTGGCCCAAAAAGCCCTGAAACGCAAGCAAGACATGCTCGTACTTGCCAAGCAAGACCGCGAGAAATGGAGTCGTGAGAATTTTGAAAAACTTTCGCAACGCGAAAAAAACCTGCACCAAAAAGCATTTACGACCAATATCAACGACCCGCACTATCACGAACTTACCACGCATACCTACAAAGACGGCGACACGGAGCGCCAAGTAGCTATTCCCAAAGGTGATACGTTGCACCAGTTCAGAGAAGATGTAAAAACGGGCAAATTGCCCACTGTTTCGTGGGTGATTGCCCCCGAAAACTTCTCCGACCACCCCGGCGCGCCTTGGTACGGTGCTTGGTATATTTCGGAGGTCATGGATATTTTGACCCAAAATCCTGACGTTTGGAAAAAGACGATTTTTATCGTGACTTACGACGAAAACGACGGCTATTTTGAACACGTGCCACCGTTTGTTGCTCCCAAACCCGACCTTTCTGACGGTAAGGTTTCCAAAGGCATCGACCCCAGTGTCGAGCACGTGAGCATGGAGCAGGAAAACAAACGCAAAGAGGCAAGTCCGCAAAACAAAGGGCGGGCGGGGTCTATTGGCTTGGGGTATCGAGTGCCCATGCTTATTGCATCACCTTGGAGTAGAGGCGGTTATGTCAACTCTCAGGTATTTGACCATACGTCGGTGTTGCAGTTTATGGAACATTTTTTGAGCCATAAAACCAAGAAAAAAATCGAAGAAACCAACATCAGCGCTTGGCGTCGTACGGTATGCGGTGATTTAACATCGGCTTTCCGACCTTACAACGGCGAAGAAATCAAACTGCCGACTTCGGTGGTCAAAGATGCTTTTATCCAAAGTGTTCACAAAGCCAAATTCAAAAAAGCGCCGTCGAACTTCAAACAACTCAGCGCGGCTGAAATTGAGCAAATCAACCAGAATCCTGTGGCATCGCCGCTGATGCCGCAGCAAGAAAAAGGGATTCGCCCTGCCTCCGCCCTGCCCTACGAACTATATGCCGAAGGCAAATTGAGCGCCGATAAAAAATCGTTTCAGATTCATCTCAGCGCCAAAAATGACGTATTTGGCAAAAAGGCGGTTGGTGCACCTTTTCAGGTATATGCACCGCACAAATACCGCACCCAACCCAGTGGTGCATTTGAAGACCTGAAAGCATGGTCGTATGCCGTGACCGCAGGCGACACCCTGACGGATACGTGGCCGCTGCAAAATTTCGAGAACGACACCTATCACCTTCGCGTGTACGGTCCCAATGGTTTTTTCCGAGAATACAACGGAAATGCCAACGACCCGCAAATCTCGGTGCAATGCGAATACCAGCGGTCGTCGCCGCAGGGCAAACAATTGACAGGCAATGTAGAATTGAAACTGCGTAACCTAGGCCCGCAGCGAAAAATCAAAGTTCAGATTATTGATAATGCCTACAAAACGCCCACTCAAACCAAAACACTCGACGTCGTATCCAACAAAGGAAGTATGCTGTCGGTAGTTCTCGACCTTAAAACCAGTTTTGGCTGGTATGATTTCAGCGTAAAGGTAGAAGGGGTTGACAGCTTTGAACAGCGCTTTGCGGGAAGAGTAGAAACGGGAAAAACCTCTTTCAGCGACCCCGTCATGGGACGAGTGGAGTTATAGCACCGCCGTTAGGTCAAACATTGCAGTAAGGTTTGCAAAAAGTATCACTAAAAAGGGGCATTTTATTGCTATTTATTGGCTAATAACTTGCACCTTTTTACTTTTTTCATAAGTTTGCTTTTGTAACTTTTTAACCTCCCTTTTTAGCATGAAAAAATGGATTACTGCTCTTTTTGCACTTACGGCAATTGTGTCGTTGGTTGCACTTACTCCTTCGCCCGTTTCGACCAAGTCGGCCGACCCGCGCGAAGATAGCCTTGCCGCCGACCGCGCCAAATACACCAAAATGGTTAAAGAAGCCATTGCAGGCAAAGAAAAACTACCCGCCGAACAAGTTTTCAAAAACATCAAACTTTTCAAGGGTCAACCAGCGGAGGCGATATTGGGTATCATGGAAAACCGTTGGAGCAAAACGCTTGGCGTAAGTTGCAGCCACTGCCACAACGTAAACGACTGGGCATCAGAAGAAAAGCATGACCACGCCATTGCCCGCGACATGGTAGCGATGGTTGGTAAAATCAACGATGATTTGCTGGCTACCATCCCTGCTTACGCCACTAAAGAGCGCAAGCCACGCATCGGATGCAGCACTTGCCACCGTGGTGAGTCACACCCTGGCCGGCCAAACACAGCCCGTGCTGGTGGTCCAGGTGCTCCTGCCAGAAATTAGCCTTTTGTAACGTCGCAAATAAAAAAGCGTCGGACGGTTTCAAACCGTCCGACGCTTTTTTATTATGTCAGGGTTTGAGAACCCTGACATAAGTTTTTATGGGGAACCTTCCGAAAATTTAAAACTTTCGGAAGGCTTTTATTTGACGATTTACAAACCAAGCACTTTACGGTTAAAGGCTTCGTCAGCGCCCGTTCCTGCAAAATCATCAAAGGCTTTTTCAGTCACTTGAATGATATGGTCGGCAATGAACGGTGCTCCTTCGGCGGCTCCTTGAATCGGCGATTTGATGCAGCACTCCCATTCCAACACGGCCCAACCGTCGTAGTTGTATTGCGAAAGTTTTGAGAAAATACCGCTGAAATCCACCTGACCGTCGCCCAAAGAACGGAAACGCCCCGCCCGGTCGGCCCAACCTTGGAATCCACTGTACACGCCCTGTTTGCCCGTTGGGTTAAACTCAGCATCTTTCACGTGGTAAGCAAAAATGCGCTCGTGGTAAAAATCAATGAATTGGAGGTAATCCAATTGTTGCAACACAAAATGGCTTGGGTCGTAGTTGATACCCGCACGTGGGTGATTGCCCACGGCTTCCAGAAACATTTCAAACGTAATTCCGTCGTGGAGGTCTTCGCCAGGGTGAAGCTCATAACCAACGTTGACGCCCGCTTCGTCGAACGCATTCAAAATCGGTGTCCAACGCTTTCCGAGTTCTTTAAAGCCCGTTTCGACCAATCCCGCAGGGCGCTGCGGCCACGGATACAAAAACGGCCACAATAACGCACCCGAGAAAGTTACGTGTGAGGTTAAACCTAAGTTTTGAGAAGCTTTGGCGGCCCACATCAACTGCTGCACCGCCCATTCGGTCCGGGCCGCAGGATTATTACGTACTTCGGGCGACGCAAAACCGTCAAACATGGGGTCGTATGCGGGGTGAACGGCCACCAATTGCCCTTGCAAGTGCGAAGAAAGTTCGGTGATTTCAACGCCAATGTCGGCCAATTTTCCTTTGTATTCGTCGCAATACGTTTTTGACTCGGCGGCGGTTTTAAGGTCAATGCAACGCGGATCCCACGTCGGAATCTGAATGCCTTTATACCCCAAATCAGCCATGTAAGCGGCGATGGTATCCAACGAATTAAAAGGGGCTTCGTCGCCCATGAATTGCGCCAAAAATATGGCAGGTCCTTTGATGGTTTTCATTGATTTGAATAAGTAAAAGACTAAAATTTGGTATTTATGCCCGCAATTAAGCAAATCGCTGCAAGCTTTTTGATAAATAGGTAAAGTAAAAAAAAGAATTTTATTACTGTTTTTATAATCGTTATTCTCCCCCACAAACAGCATTAGCTCGGTCATGGCCCGAGCTAATGCGCTAATAGCAAAACAAATACTTAACGTCTTTCCTTTATCTTCGGCTCAGTCTACCAACCTGGATTTTGGGTGAGTTTTGGATTGGTGATAAGATCTCCCGTTGGAATGGGGTAATAATAGTTTCTCTCCGCCCATTTTCTGGGAATATTATTCAGCCAAGTAAGTTCGCCCGAAGTATCTCCTGAAATAAGCTGAGAATTTGGCTTACCCCCAATGGACGGCGAAACTTCTACGTAGGTTACCCCCGGAACTTTGGTTGGTAGCGTTTTATAGAAAGCGACATCCAAAATACCATCTTCGTTCAAATCCATCGGTTTATTCAGTTCAGGAACGTACATTCCGTTCCATTCCATTTGCATCAACTCACCCCTTTTCCAGCGTACGATGTCGTCAAAACGGAATCCTTCTAAGCACAATTCGATGCCTCTTTCGCGGCGAACTTCCAACAAAACGGGGTCAGTAATGGCCGGAAAATACGTGGTTTGCAGATACTTATCAACCACGGTCGGTTTGGTGGTTAGCCCGCCCGTAATCCCCGCTCTTTTACGCAACGCCCCAATGGTCAAGGCCCAATCGGCATCCGTGAGCGTTCCAAGCTCTGCTTTGGCTTCGGCATAGGCCAACAGCACTTCGGCATAGCGGAAAATGCTTACTGAGTTGATATTGAGGTCACGGGTATCGTAATACATATCATCCAATGCCCATTTGATAGGCATATAGCCCGTAAACGTATACGAGAAAAGCGGCGGAGATGGCACCAACACTCCCGCGTTTACGCGCTTGTAGTCTCCTGCGCGGATGGTTTGGGCTAGCCGCTTATCGCGCCCTTTTACCTCGTCTTTAAACAACATGGTTTTGTAGGCTGGATTGTTGGTAAAGGGCGTACCGTCGATGTTCAAATAAGTATTGATAAAGCTACGGATAAAACTAGCTTTGTCGCCATACGTACCGCTGGTCCAGTACCAGTTGGCATCGTTTAAGTTGTTTAATGCCAAATCACACACCGCCGAGAGCATTACTTCGGTCGCAATCGGCGCGCCATTGATAAACACCTGACGGTACGATTTATCAATACCTGCCCCGTCGTACAATTTATACCCCGACTCATCCATTACCTTCTTGGCCGCTACTACAGCTTGGTTTAGCAACCCACTCGCGGTAGCCTGCAACCCCAGATTGGTGTGGTATTTGCGAAACGTCCCTTCGTGGAGGGCAACCCGTGCTTTGAAGGCATAGGCCACGTATTTGGTCACTAAACTACGAGAAGGCTCGCTCCCCGTAATGATATTTTGACAGGCAAAATCCAAATCAGCCAACACCGAATCCATCACCATGGTGCGGGGGTCGCGACCCTTAAATAATAATTCGGTATCGGTCACGTCAAGGGGTTTGCCAATCCACGGCACATCGCCAAAACGTTTTACTTTATCGAAATAAAACCACGCTCTGAAAAACTTAGCAATCCCGAGGTAATTATTGCGGACCGTGGCGGGAACCCTAGGGTCATTACAGTTCTGGATGAAATAATTGATATTTCTTAAATCATTCCATGTCCAGCCCGAGCTTATTTGGGCGCTAAAGTTGCCTTCGGTAATAAACGGTGGCGAATCTCTACGGGCCAAGTAGTCCGACATGGCATCGGCCCGGTGAAGATTTTTACCGTTAAACATCGTATAAAACGAATTTGTATAAAGTACCAAACCGCTCTCACTGCCAAAAATAGGGCCTTTTGAGGTGGTCGCTTCGGGAAGTTCCTCCAAATTACAGCCCATAAACAAGGCAGAGGTCAGTAATACAAAAATATATTTGAGCTTCATGATCGTGCTTTTTTAAGTGATTAAAACGTGATAGACAAGCCACAGGTGACACTTTTCATCAACGGATAATTATAGGCGTCGCCCGAGTTTCCACCGGGATTAAATACTTGATCGGAAGCCACGGCGCTTTCTACGTCAAAATCACGGGTGATTTTGTACAACGGCGACAATGACCAGATATTCTCGGCCGAAAGAAACACCCGAGCAGCCGATGCGCCGATTTTCCCGGCAATGGTACGCGGCAGATTGTAGCCCAACTGGATATTTTTCAATCGTAGATAAGCTACATTTTGGAGGTATCTGGTCTGGGCGGCGCTGAGGGTTCCGTTGGCATTGCTAGCAATACGAGAAACATATCTTGGGAAATAAGCATCGGGGTTTTGTTCCGTCCAGATATTTCCAAGTTGGCTTTTGGGAATGTCGCCATAAGGACGGTTGTACTGTCCCCAAAACAGGTTAGCTTCTCGGCTTGGGTACCAGTTTTGTTTTCCAACACCCTGAAAAAAGGCCGATAAGAAGAAGTTATTCCAATCGGCTCCCAACATCATCCCGTACGTATATCGCGGAGTGGAGTTTCCGATGATTGAGCGGTCGCCCGGGTTTTCGATTCTATCAGTACCTGGGGTAATGGCCCCGTCGCCGTTTACATCTCTGAATTTAATATCGCCCGGAAACCACAGCCCATTGGACGCCGTTCTGAATAAATTTTGGCTGGCGCTGTTTTTCACGTCGTCGGCAGACTTAAAGAAACCTTCGGTCTGATACCCCCAAATTTCTCCCAATACCTGCCCTTCGTAATAATCACTCAAAAGTTTTTGTGGGTTGTTGTATTTGGTAATCACCGCTTTATAATCAGCGAGGGTCAAGCGAACATCAAAGTTAAAGGGTTTTGATGCAACCGAAAATTTATCCCGGTACGAAAGCATTGCCTCCCAACCTTTGGTTTCCAAGTCTGCGTAGTTGCCTCGTGGCGCAGCCGCCCCAAACACGGCGGGCAACGTCAAACCCACCGTAAACATATCGGTGGTGGTCCGGATGTACGCATCGGCCACAAACGTGAGTCGATTGGAGAGCATCGATAAATCAATTCCGACGTTTTTGGTGGTGGCGGTTTCCCACGTCAACCCTTCTGGCAACACCGTTGGGTTTCGGGTTTGCTGGGGTCTTTGGCCATTGAGCACCATTGCAGATTGTGAAATCGAGAATTGCTCTAAGTAAGCATAAGAGCCAATGTTACCGTTTCCTAGAGAACCGTAGGAAGCCCTGAATTTCAGGTCAGAAATAATGTGCGCGGGCACTTTCCAAAACGGTTCTTTTGAAACTCTCCAGCCCACCGAATAGGAAGGAAAGAAAGCAAAACGTTGATTGCTGGGGAATTTTGAAGAACCATCGTAGCGGCCATTTAACTCCAACAAATACCGGTCTTTGTAAGAATAATTAAGTCGAGCAAAACCTCCTTGAATTTTCCAGCGCTCCCAGCCACCGGTGGCGTTGATGGCTTGCCCAAGGGCCAAATTGATGTCGTTGGCATCTTCAAAAATCAATCCGTTTCGCTGCGCCGAGAGGCGTCTGAAATTAGACTGTTCGTAGTTGTATCCCGCCAATACTTTCAAATAATGGTTTTCCTTAAACGTATCCTCGTACTCGGTATAAAAATTCGTGGTCATGTAGGCCGTTTCGCGGTACACATCATTGATATAATTAGTGGTGGTTCCTACGTAAGCTATCGTACCGGGTTTGATGCTGTAAGGCACGGGCACGGCTTTGGTTCGGTCGTTGTTATCGGTGTTTTGAATCGTAAAATCACCTTTCACCCTGAATTTATCATTGAAAAACTGGGCCGCAAAACCTGTCGTATTTCTGAACACTTTTTTGTTGTTGTCAATACCGTTTTTGCCGTAATAGAAGTCCCCAATACTGTAAGCCGACGAAAAGGTAAGGGTTCCGTCGGGGTTCAACATGGGCGCTAGCGGGTGGCCTTCGTCCGCGATGTTTCTCCAGATACCGCCGCCCTCGCCCACGTTGAGCGGGTTGTGGTATTTCATGTCAGAGTATTGCGACATATTGTTGATTTTCAACCAAGGGAAAAGTTGGATTGAGCCTTTTCCCGTAAAGTTAAATACCCGATAATCGTCTGAATTGTAACGAAACAACCCCTCCTGTCCAAAATAACGGCCCGTAATTAAGTAGCTCGCCTTGTCGCTGCTCCCAGAAATACTCAGGTTGTGCTCATTCGAGCTATTGTATTTTTTGTATAAATGCCCGTAATAGTCGGTACTTCCGTAGTAGACGTATTCACCCGTCGCGGGGTCAATTTCTACCTCTGGCAATCCTCCTACTTCCGATCTTCTTTTCAATTCGTTCAAATACGCCTGCGAAAATTTAAGGGTTTTATTGGCATTTTGGGGAAAAGTACCGCCAAAATTGACAAATGACTCCGCAAACATTGAAGCCCAAGTGTAACCATCAGTGACCAAATCGGGCCTTGCAATCGGTTGTTTGATTGAATAATTGCTTGAATACGTCACGTTGGTTTTTCCCGCCGTAGGATTTTTTGTGGTAATCAGCACCACCCCAAATACCCCCCTAGCGCCATAAATAGACGCAGAAGCGGCATCTTTCAAGAGCGTAATACTGGCGATGTCGTTGGGGTTCAACAAACTCGGGTCGCCTTCCACGTTGTCAATCAGTACGAGCGCGCTTCCACCTTGACCAATGGATGTGGTACCCCTTATGTTGAAACTAGGGGCCTGATTGGGTTTTCCATCCCCCATTTTAATGTTAAGGTTTGGCAAAACACCTTGGAGTCCTTGGTTGAGGTTGGTCATGGGGCGGTTTTCAAACACCTCACTCGTAATCATATCTACAGCCCCCGTTAAATTGGCTTTCTTTTGAACGCCATAACCTACCACAACTACTTCGTTGAGGGTTTTTAGATCGGCTTTGAGCGAAAGCGTGATGCTGGTCTGATTCCCAACCACAATTTCTTGCGGCAAATAGCCCACATAACTAAAAATCAAGATTGCTTTTTCGTCGGGGACCGTCAACGAAAACTCGCCGTTGGCATCGGTTGTGGCACCGCGTTGCGAGCCTTTAATGAGGACGCTTACGCCAGGTAGACCTTCTCCTTTTTCATCGTTGACCCGACCTTTTACATTTTGGTCAATGGCCTTGATGGGCGTAAAACCCTTTTTTTCGAGCAATTGCGTTTCGGCTTTGGTCAAAATAATGTACTCGCCCGATGCCTCATAAGCTAAGTTGAGCGGTTTGAGTAATTTTTCGAGGATAACCGATAACGGCTGCATATTGGCCGAGACAGACACTTTATCATTTTTGGAAACCAGTTGAGGCAGATACGTAAATTTCACATTTGCCGATTTTTCCAAGATGCCCAACGCTGTTTTGAGCGGTTTGTTCTCGATCTGCACACTCACGTTTCGGGTAAGGGACTCCTGAGCCAGCCCTTCATTGGCGACGGCCAAGCCACTGAGCACGACGCTGATCAACAACTGTAAACATGTGATTCGCATAGCTATAAGCAACAGTTTGCGCTTTTTTGGTAAACTTTCCATACATTTGAATTGGTTTTAGTTCAAGTTTTTTTGAATAAAAACACCCCTCAGCACCCGATTCGTCGGGTATTTGCAGCTAACAAATGAAGGGGCTAAATCAGAGGGTCGGTAATGGTCGCAACATTGCCGACTTCTTTTTTGTAGTTGGGTAGCTATGGGGACATAGAGTAATGGTTAAAAGGTTATAGTTTAAGCAATTACGGACACCCTCGGCTCGAAACCACGATTTCGGTCTCGACAATCTCGTAGCGCGCCCCAATCGTTTTACAGATAATATCAAGCTTCACAAAAAGGGATTCATTGCCCAAAGGCGCCGTAACCGAACAGTTTTTCATGAGGTCGGCATCGTACATAATATTTACACCGTAGGCTTTTTTCAGTTTGGCAAATACTTCGGCAATTGGGGTATTTTCAAAGGTAAAATTTGGAGTCTCAACGGGCTGAGTCACGATGGCTGGCTGCTCCACCAATGCCTTATTGAATTTCTCATTTTGGCGTTCGAAAGTAGCCTGTTGATTGGGCAGGAGGTACAAACTTTGTAAATGATAATTGGCGATTTTTTCGGATTTTTTCAGTTCCGAGAGAGAGAAAACCATTACTTTTCCCGTCTTGACGGCCACCACTACTTTTTGCTCCTTAGAATAGGCCTTTACCGTAAAGCTCGTCCCTAACACCCTAGTTACCAAATCGTTAGCATACACATAAAAGGGCTTATTTGGATTACGAACTACCTGAAAAAAACCTTCTCCCGTCAAGAAAACCTCTCGCTTATCCCCCGAAAATTTCTCCGAAAAACTCACTTTACTACCTTTTTTTAACTGAACGGTACTCCCGTCAGGTAGCGTTGCGGTATAATCGGAATGGGTATTATTGGAAACCTCGACCCGTGTACTTTCAGCGATTTGCGCGGTTATTTCGGGGCGTTTTAGTTCAGCAATCGAAATAGGGTTTCGCGACCACAACCACCAACCCAGTCCCGCTGCCAAAACCACTACCGCCGCTATACGCAACCAAATAGGCAGCCTAAAGTGGGCTTTAAAAGGTAAAGAAGGTTTTTCTACCAACCGCACTATTTTCTCTACTTCCAACGAAATCTCATCTTCGTTGATGGCGGTAGGCTGGTTTTTCAGGCCCAGCAACAGCAGGCGGGCCTGCGTAATCGTTTCCGATTTTTCGGGATGTGCCTCCGTCCAAAATTCCCAAAAAGCAGTATGCTCGGGCGAGGTTCCCTTTACCCAAAGGCAAAAAGATTCATCCGTTACGAAGTCTTCAACTTTAAATTTACTATAATCTATCATAGAAAAAATAGTACTTATTCGAGCATACAATAAGGTATATCCAAAGAATGCCTCCCGATACTCATTGAAAGCCAAAAATTTTTGCGCAAAAGAAGAAATTATTTCCCGTCGGGGATAATTTGAATCATTATCAAATTGTCAAGACTCAAAGTAGGCTAGAGCATCTAACTGAAAGTCAGAGCTATTGGCCACTCCAGGTTAGCAACAGAATACCGAGGGTGGTCAGAAAAAAACGGGCTTTGAGCAGGCGCAGACCATTGTGCAGCAAATTGGCGACAGACTGACGGTTGATGTGCATCACCTCCGCAATTTCATCATTGGTAAGGTCTTGGTAGAATTTAAGAAAAAGGACTTCCTGCTGCCGTTTTGGAAGCGCCTTAAGGTGAAGATTTAACTTTTCAACGATACTTTGGGTGGATTCGGTTGAAATAATCAACGCTTCTTCCGAATCAGCCACTTCCAACTGTTCGAAATAATCTTCAGAAGCCCGTAATTGCTGTTTTTGCAGTTCTTTGTACAGCCGATTCCGGACAATCTTGAGGAGGTATAGCTTTACGTTTTCGTTGGAGTCAATTTGCCCTTTTTTTTGCCAAATCAACAACAACACATCCTGAATGACATCCTTGATAAGCTCACGGTCTTTGGTAAATTTTCGTCCGTAATCAAACAACAGCCGATAATACCGCATGGAAATCTCCCCAAAAGCAGCCGGGTCGCCCGCTTTCAGCCGCTCCCAAAGCAAGTATTCTTCCTGTTGAATCTGACTGAGAATCATGGACGTATAAAAAACATCGTTCAAAGTAGGTTTGTCAATAATTGAATCATTTTCGAAAAGAATTGAGGAGCGGTTTTTTGTTTTCCGCTCCTCAACCTTTTTGACTAACTCTTAAATTTCACCCATTTACTATTGCTTTTACCGGAGGCAATGACCGTTTCGACAAACTGCATTCCGCGGATTCCGTCGTCGATGGTTGGGAAATCTAAGTCAAATTCGTTGGGCTCTTCGCCGTTCATCCGCTTGCGCACCGTACGCGCAAAATTGCGGTAAACGTTGGCAAATGCTTCCAGATAACCTTCAGGATGTCCAAACGGAATACGCGTGTGGGCATTGGCCGAGTCGGACAATTTACCGACCGATGGCTGATAGATTTGGTATCCTTCGGTCGTTTTATGGTGTAAGTACTGGGGGCGTTCTTGGTGCCATTGCAGCGTTCCCAATTCGCCATACACTCTGATATTCAACCCATTCCAATCTCCATTGGAGATTTGGCTACAATGCAAAATCCCGTTGGCACCATTGTCAAAATGAAGCAATACGTTGGCATCATCGTCCAGTACGCGTCCTTCTACTACTCGGTTCACATCAGCGCATAGCTCGGTGATTTTCAGTCCTGTAATGTATTCGGCCAAGTTTTCGGCGTGCGTACCAATATCTCCCACCGCGCCAGCAATACCCGACCGTTTGGGGTCAGTACGCCATTCGGCTTGTTTTGCCCCTTCTTTTTCAATCGGAAACGACAACCAGCCTTGCGGGTATTCCACAATTACTTTACGGATTTTACCTAACAAGCCATTTTTGATGAGTTGGCGGGCTTCTTTCACCATCGCATAGCCTGTATAATTATGCGTAAGGGCAAAGGTTAAACCTGTGTTGACAATAATATCTTTGAGTTTTTTGGCTTCGGACAACGAAAACGTAACGGGTTTGTCGCAAATGACGTGAAAGCCATTTTCCAATGCCATTTTGGCGGGGCCAAAGTGCATGTGGTTGGGTGTCACAATCGACACCGCGTCGATGCGGTCTTTGCGCCGTTTTTCTTTCTGAATCATTTCTTTATAATCGCCATAGCAACGCGATGGGTCGAGCATGAGGTCTTCGCCCGACGCTTTCGATTTTTCGGGCGTAGAACTAAAAGCCCCGCATACGAGGTCAATCTCACCGTCGATAGCAGCGGCAATTCGGTGAACCCCACCGATAAAAGCCCCACGGCCTCCACCTACCATCCCCATTCTGATTTTACGAGCCATATACTTTTGAATTTTTGTGATTTGGTATTTTATTTCAATAAATATTCAGTTTGTTGAGCGTTTCGCCTTTTATAATTGAATGTAAATCAATACTTGCGGCGTCTCATTTTAGTAGGCAAAGTAAAAAAAAACCTTTTTCTCACGAAGTTTGGGTAAAAAAATCAAAATTAATACTTTGCCTGCTTGTGTAAGATGTCTTATCTAACCTTTAACCAACTTTTCAAAAATGATCAACAAAGCAAGACTTTTTAACGGAAGCTGTTTTGCGCTAATAACAACAGCTTTTTCATTCAGTATCCGGGCTGGAATTCTGGCACAGTTAGGAACAGAGTTTAATTTAACTGCTGAGCAACTCGGCTTCATCAATTCTATGTGGTTTTTGGGCTTTCCCTTGGCCATGATTATCGGTGGCCTTGTGTATCATACCGTAGGTCCCAAGAAAATCATGATGATTGCGTTTGTTTCTCACGCTTTAGGCATCATTTTGACCATTTATTCGGGAGGCTACACGGGCCTTTTGATTTCTACCTTCTTAATCGGGTTAGGTAACGGCTGTACCGAAGCAGCTTGTAACCCAATGATTGCCGACACTTATTCTGGTGCCGAAATGAGTAAAATGTTAAACCGTTTCCACATGTGGTTCCCAGGTGGAATTGTGGTTGGTAGTTTAATATCAAAATTCATGACCGATGCCAACACTGGCTGGCAGGCACAAATATGGCTGATCATGGTTCCAACCTTGATTTATGCTTATTTGTTTTGGGGTCAGGCGTTTCCAAAACCCAAAACCGAAGGTGTTACTTCGTTGGGTGAAAACCTAAAAGCTATGGCTACTCCGTTGTATATCTTCATGTTCTGCTGCATGGCCCTAACCGCCATCTCAGAATTTGGGCCTCAACAATGGACTGGCTTAATCATGAGTAAATCAGGGGCAAGCCCAATGTTGATCTTGGCTTTGGTAACAGGACTCATGGCCGTAATCAGGTATTTTGCGGGGCCGATTGTTGCCAAGTTTGGCCAACAAGGTGTATTGTTGGGTTCAGCAATATTGGCAACTATTGGGGTATATTTATTCAGCACGCAAACAGGTACCATGGCATATGTCTCTGCCGTGTTTTTTGCCATGGGTGTGGCATTATTCTGGCCTAACATGATTGGTTTTATTGCCGAAAAAGTACCTCTAAGTGGTGCCCTCGGAATGTCAATTCTTGGTGGTGTAGGTATGTTTTCTACTTCTATCTTCCAGCCTATTATCGGACAATGGATTGACAACGCCCGGGCCGAAAAAACCGCACTTGGCTTAACTGGCGACGAAATGGAGTTAGCAGCAGGTCAGGCCACGCTCAGCACCATGGCTATTTTCCCAGCGATTTTGATTGTTGCTTTTACCATTCTGTATTTCTGGACGCGCAACTACAAGGCAGAAACATCTGCTACCGCTGCCGCGCACTAATACGGCAATCATTTTATAAACAGAACACCCCGCCAAGTTATTTGGCGGGGTGTTTTGTTGTAGGGACAGGCCCTCTACGTGTTATTTACAATATTGTTCGATAGATGCTTTGGCGGCGGGATATTTTAACCGCTCGGCCTGCTTGAGATTGAGGCATCCAACTTCTTTTTGATTCTCTAAAATTTGCGCAACTCCCAACGCGTGAAACGCTTTGCCGAACTTGGCATCGGACTTGACCGCTTTTTCAAAGTTTTCAATAGCACTCTTAAACTCTTCCCGTTGGAATAAAACATTGCCGCGATTGTACCACGCCAAGGCATTGGTCGAATCAAGAACAGTGGCCTGCTCAAAGTCCCGAAGGGCAGCATCGGGCTGCGCCAAGGCAGCCAATAGCTGACCTCGATTGACAAAAATCTCCGCATTTTTGGGGTCGAGTCGAACCGCTTCGGCATAATCTTTCAGCGCGCCGTCACCGTCATTTTGGGCTACTTTCAACAGCGCCCGGTTGTAATACGGGCGGTAATAATCGGGTTTCAATTTGAGGGCTTGGTCATAATCGAGCAAAGCATTTTGGTATTCTTTTAGCTCATAATATACCACGCCACGGGCGTTTAGGGCTTCATAGTTACTGTTGTCGCTTTCAATGGCTCCGTTTAGAAACGTCAGCGCTTCGCGAAATTTCCCTTCTTTCATCAGGGTTTTTCCTTTCTCAAATTTATCTTCTGACGAAAAACTGCACGATTGAAGACCCAAAATTAAACTGCTTAAAAAAATTAGAAGTAGGTGTTTCATTGATTAGTGGTTGAATTGAACGCCCAAAGATACAAGCGAATGATAGCGATGCCAATAAATCGATTGACCATAAGTAACCGTTCAGTAAGTTTTTATGACATTTCAACCCAATCCCTAACCCAGAACGAGCGGAAAACCTGTACATTTCGACTTTCAAAAATCATCACATCAAACAGCACAAATGAAATGAATAAGAAGCTAGCGGCGCTTATGATTGGGCTCCTGAGTCAGGTGGCCATGGCGCAAATCTCAAACGACAACAGTCTCTCCGTTCAGGTAGACGGCAAAGAATACAAAACCGCCCCGCGACGGATACGAATGGGTAACGTATGGTACATTACGGCCAATGCTACCAGCCCCGACAAATCACTGCGTTTTTGGTTTGTCACTTGGTCCAACAGCGACTTGCCAGAAGTGGGGCTTTACAAAATCGTTGATGAAGATTTCAACGGAAAGAATACGGTTCAGCCAATCATGGCCGAGGGTAAATACAAGGGTGTGGCGTATGTTAAGTATGTAGAAGAAACCAAATCTCCGCGCATGGAATACCACGTGGGAAAATCGCGTCGGGAAAACGGCGGTGAAATTGAAGTGACCAAGGCCGCCGACGGATTTTTGGAAGGAAAATTTTCGGGCACGCTAGATGGCACTCATTTCAAAGAAAAAACGTCGGCAACGGCACTGGGTGGGCTAGGTCGCCTGAAAGGCAAACTAGAAGATAAGGTCTTTACGAGCGCCACGGGTTACGACTCTGACATCGACCCCGAAGGACGAGGCTATAAAAAACAAGATACGAAAGACGAAATTGTCTTGTCGGGCGGGGTTTTTAAGCTCAAATTTGAGAAGTGAAAATTTCTCACGCAAAGGCGCTAAGACGCAGGAATTTCTTAGCGTCTTTGCGCCTTTGCACGGTCCGCCGTGCGGTGAGAAAATAGCTTTACAAAAATAAAAGTCCAGCGATAATAGCGCCCGTAACTGGCCCAGCCACAGGCACCCAAGCGTATTTCCAGTCTGAATCACCTTTACCAACGATGGGCAAAATAGCGTGCGCAATGCGTGGCCCTAAATCGCGGGCGGGGTTGATGGCGTACCCCGTGGTTCCTCCCAATGAAAGCCCAATGGCCCACACCAAAATGCCAACGGCAAATGGCCCCAAGCCCGTCGTAACGGCCCCAATTCCTTTGATTCCCATCAATAAAACGATGGTGCCTATCACTTCACTAAAAAAATTGGAGCCCGAAGCACGAATGGCGGGGTCGGTGGCAAAAGTGGCCAATTTAGCCCCTTTATCTTCGGTTTTGGCGTATTGCGGTAGGTGATATAACCACACCAAAGTTCCCCCCAGAAAAGCCCCAATCATCTGAGCACTCACATAATCCACTACTTTTCCGTATTCGTTTTGCGCAACGGCAAAACCAATCGTGACGGCGGGGTTGAGGTGGGCGTCATAGCCGCCAAAGGCTTTCGCAACAAAAATACCGATGGTGACCGCAAACGCCCAACCGGCAGTGATGACAATCCAGCCGCCGTTATGGCCTTTGGTATTTTTTAAAACGACATTGGCAACCACACCGTTGCCTAATAAAATCAAAACGAGTGTACCGAGCAATTCGCCCAAAAAAGGAGAAGGAGTCATTTAAGTGTAAAGGGTTAAGTTTAGCGTGTAAAGGGTTTGAGATTAAATAGTATGCAAAACAGTAAAGGTTCGCAATTAAATACAAAAACATCTTATGGCAATGCAAAAGCCACGTATTTATCGCCTGATTTGGTTTTAAGTTTTCCGCCACCGCACGCAATAACAACGTACTGCTTGCCCGCAATCGAGTACGTACTCGGCGACGCATAACCCGCCGCGGGAAGTTGGGTTTGCCAGAGTTGTTTTCCCGTTTTTTTGTCAAATACCCGTAATCGCTCATCACGGGTAGCGGCAATGAAGAGCAAGTCGCTGGCCGTTACGAGTGGCCCGCCGTAGTTGTCGGTGCCCGTAATGGGGATTCCTTTGGCCGTCAATTCTGGATATTCGCCCAACGGCACTTGCCAAAGGCGTTCTCCGGTGTTTATATCGGTTGCGGTCAGGGTGCCCCACGGCGGCTGACTGATGGGATAACCGTTGCGGTCGTACCAACGGTTGTAACCCGTATGCAGATACGGTAACGCTCCTCCTTTTGAGCTAGCTACCTGTTTATCTGTTTCTTTCTGAAAAACAAAATCAACAATGGCTTGGCGCTCAGCCACCGAAAGCTGCGTCATAGGCGGCATCATGCCGCGCCCTTTAGGAATAAGTTTGTCGAGTGCACCGGCCGTAAGTCGCTTGTTGATATTCACCAATGATGGATACGAGCCATCGTGATTGCCACGTCGATCTGCGCCGTGGCAGGCCGCGCAGTTTTGCTTATACAATTGGGCTCCCGTAACAAATCCCCCGTTTGTTTCCTGATTTTTGATTACTAGCGAGGTATACACGGGAATTTCTTTGGAAGGAATGTACAACACTCCCTGCGGGTCGGCTGCTGCCCCACCCCATTGCCCGCCGCCGTCGGTGCCCGGAAAGAAAATCGTCGTTTCTTTTCCAATGGGAATGTACGGGCCGCCAGTACGTGATTTCCGAATCAACCCCAGAATCGAATCGCGGTCGGCCACGAATGAATTTAGGTCTTGTTCCACAAACCGCTGCCGGGCAAAATACGTTGGCTTGAGAGGTATCGGCTGCGACGCAGCGGGAAATTCCCCAGGTACAGCATCATAGGAATACTTTCTATCTTCAATAGGAAATAGCGGTTTTCCCGTCACGCGGTCAAAGACAAAAATGTAGCCCTGCTTCGTAATTTGCGCCACGGCGTCCACTTTTCTGCCGTTGTGCATCACCGTAAGTAAGTTGGGCGGAGCGGGCGGGTCGCGGTCCCAAATATCGTGTCTGACGAGCTGATAATGCCAAAGTCGCTTGCCCGTATTGGCATCAAGGGCCAAAAGACAGTTGGCAAAAAGATTATCTCCTTTGCGATTTCCACCATAAAAATCAAACGCGGCCGAGCCAGTCGGTGCATACACGATACCCCGCTCACGGTCGATGGCCATGCCCGCCCACGCGTTGGCGCCACCGATGTTTTGCCGCGAATTGGCTGGCCACGTATCAGCGCCTAATTCTCCCATTTGGGGAATGGTGCGAAACGTCCACACTTTTTTGCCCGTCCGCACATCATACGCACGGATGTCGCCCAGCAGCGCTGTTTCGCTTTCCGACACCCGAACTCCGACAATGAGCAAGTTTTTAAAGATAACGTTGGGCGTATTGGCCACCACGTACTCATCCGCGCCGGGGCGTTCGAGGCCCTCTTTTAGGTTGATTCGTCCGTTTTGGCCAAATGAGGCGATGGGTTTTCCCCGCAGGGCATCAAAAGCATAGAGCCATTTTCCCGCCCCAAAAAAGATAATTTTTTCTTGTCCTTCGCGCCAATAGGTTACCCCACGACTGGTGGTGCCTTCGGTTTCAGTAACTTTGGATTTCCAAATGGGGTTTCCGTTGGCGGCATCGAGCGCAAACACTTGGGTATTGGCCGAAACACCGTATAAAATTCCATCGACAATAATCGGATTGCACTGCATTTGGGTACGGTGCCCAATGGTATCTGCCCCTCCCGATGCGTACGTCCACGCCACTTTGAGCTGGGAAACATTTTCGGCATTGATTTGGGCCAGGGGAGAATAATGATTGCGGGCACCATTTCCGTTGTATTCAGGCCAATTTTCTCCATTTTCGTGAAGGTTGGGTGCGCTGACCAGGGCCGTAATGACCGCTAAAGAGGCCACAAAGGGTACTATTTTCATAAAGGAGAGGATTTCGATACCAAACTGTTTATAAAAGCATTTTCTGGGGTTTTCTACCAAATTTTTCCGATTCCCGGCGTATCTTTGCGCCTTAGAACCCAAGCTATGCAATTAAATTCCCTGACAGCTATCTCTCCCGTAGACGGGCGCTACCGTCGGCAAGTTGAAAAACTTGCGCCTTATTTTTCCGAATTTGGGCTGATTCGCTACCGCATCCTGATCGAAGTAGAATATTTTATTTCTCTCTGTGAATTGCCATTGCCGCAATTGAAAGACTTCGACAAAGTGCATTATTCCGACTTGCGCGCGCTGTACGGCGAATTTTCGGAGAAAGACGCGCTGATGATCAAAGAGATTGAATCCGTGACCAACCACGACGTGAAAGCGGTGGAGTATTTCATCAAGGAAAAGCTGAAAGACAAGAAATTAGAACAGTTTTTGGAATTTATCCACTTCGGATTGACTTCCCAAGACATTAACAATACCTCCATTCCGTTGTCGCTCAAAGACGCCCTCAAGGCTGAAATTGTACCGATGTTTGATGAGGTGTTGGCCAAATTAAAAGCCTTGGCAGAAGAGTGGAAACACATTCCGATGCTGGCCCGCACGCACGGGCAACCTGCCTCACCGACGCGGTTAGGGAAAGAATTTGGAGTATTTGCCGAACGCCTTGAAAAACAATTGCAAATGCTTCAAGCCGTGCCTTTTGCGGCAAAATTTGGCGGAGCAACGGGCAATTTCAACGCGCACCACGTAGCTTATCCCGACATTGACTGGGTGGCTTTTGGCAATCATTTTGTCAACGACCACTTGGGCCTTTCGCGGAGTCAATTGACCACGCAGATTGAACATTATGACATGTTGGCGGCGCTGATGGATACCTTCAAGCGCCTGAATACCATCCTGATAGACCTCGACCGTGATATTTGGACGTACGTGTCGATGGAGTATTTTAAACAAAAAATCAAAGCGGGAGAAATCGGCTCATCGGCCATGCCGCACAAAGTGAATCCGATTGATTTTGAAAATTCAGAAGGAAATCTGGGCATTGCCAATGCGATTTTTGAACATTTATCGGCCAAACTTCCCATTTCTCGCCTTCAGCGCGACCTGACCGATTCTACCGTCCTCCGAAACTTAGGCGTTCCGTTGGCGCATACCGTCATTGCCTTGAAAGCTTTGATGCGTGGATTGGGCAAACTGGAACTGAACGAGCGCGCATTTTACGCCGATTTGGAAAACAATTGGGCAGTGGTAGCCGAAGCGATTCAGACCGTTTTACGCCGCGAAGCTTACCCGCAACCCTACGAAGCGTTGAAAAATCTTACCCGCAAAAACGAAAAAATCACGGCCAACGCCATCGCCGAATTCATTGATACTTTGGATGTTTCGGACGAAATCAAAGAAGAATTAAGAGCTATTTCGCCGTTTAGTTATACGGGGGTGTAGTTTTACCCGTTACGCGGTTAGGCGTCCGACGGTTCCAAACCGTCAGACGCCTAATTTTGCCGCTGTTTGTGTTTCTCACCAAGGGCTTTTTTGTTGTTATAAAGCTTTACAGCAACCTATTATCCCAAAAATAATCCTCCGTTCGCACCAATTGAACTTTTGAGGAAAAGTCGGGGTGCTCCGTGTTAATGACGTAGTTATATTCCTGAGAAATAATCGCTGAAGGTACTTTCAACATAAGCGTTTCCTGCCGCTGATACCATTCACTCCCCAATCGTTGAAGCTTTGAATAGGCATTCAATGAGCGCCAATCCGGTGGTAAGTCCGCCAAACGAACGTGTTTGACGAGATTTTCTTCGTCGGCCACGGAAATCACCATCACTTTATACTGAAAAGTCGGAACAATCACATTTCGGTGGACGACCAGTTCTAGCGTCGACAAGGAGCGTGAACTGCCCGTATAAATGACCTGTTGGCCCTGCAAATTCCAGCGGTTGGCGCTGCCCGAAGAAGTGAGGCGATTGTCGTATTTTTCATAACAAATCCTGAACACTTCCATGCCTATACATTATCGCCAAACTCCATCGCCGTGAGTCGATCGTTTACAAATCTAATTCCGCTTACCGTCGTTAGATACATCACCGGACGGCGGTTATCAAAAAAGAAGTTTTGGGTATTTAGCCATTGGTCAAATCCTTTATTAGTACCAAACAACTCAATCCCTCGCTTCATGAGGGCCAACAGCAATAAAATATGCTCCTGTACATTGGCTTTAAACTTATTCTCAGTCTGCCGATACGACCTAAATGTCTTAGGACTAACATTTAACCAATCGCCAATCACGTCATCGTTAAAATCAGTTCGTTTTTTGATGGTCTCCACGTAGCGCCAATCAATCTCTTTGTTTTGAAGAAATACCAATACTTCACTGTCGCTTATTTGCGCCGGCACCTCTTCCCATAGGCTCGTATCTTCAACGATTTCGTGTTTAGTTTTCATGATGACTTTGATTGTACAAAGACAAATATAGGTAATATTACCTTTTATAAAAAGAAATATTACCTATCATCTCACCTTCAGCATCTCAGGCTGCCCCACCACTTCGAGTTTAAACACATCGTTTCGGGAATAATGACCTACGACGTCAAAATCCAGTTTACTTTTAGCCAATACAGAAAAG
This sequence comes from Runella salmonicolor, assembly GCF_024158025.1. Classification (NCBI taxonomy): domain Bacteria; kingdom Pseudomonadati; phylum Bacteroidota; class Cytophagia; order Cytophagales; family Spirosomataceae; genus Runella; species Runella salmonicolor. The sequence goes on along the minus strand of NZ_JAMZEL010000003.1, from coordinate 347,459 downwards.
TCCAATTCTGCGGTAAGCAAACCTTCTTCGTTCCAAAGCGGCCCCGCTAAGACCTCCCCCAACGGTGAAATAATGACGCTACCGCCACTGCTCATAATTTCAGGCTCGTGGGTCAAATCTGCCTGAAAATGTTCGGGATAATCGGATTTTTGAATAAACTGATTACAAGCCAACACAAAACAACGGCCTTCCAGCGCAATGTGCTGCATGGTCGATTGCCACGATTCGCGAGAATCGGCTGTGGGGGCAAGGTAGATTTCAATGCCGCGTTGGTACATCGACATCCGCGCCAACGGCATGTAATTTTCCCAGCAAATCAACCCGCCGATTTTACCAATTTCGGTATCAAAACTGACCAATGTACTGCCGTCGCTTTCGGCCCAAATGTAACGTTCTAAGCCCGTAGGCTTGAGTTTTCGGTGTTTGCCGATGAGATTGCCGTGTTTATCAAAATACAGCAATGCACAATGCAACGACCCGCCAATAGATTCCCGTTCTGTAACGCCCAAAGCCACAAAAATGTCCGCTTTACGGATAGCTTCACCGATTTGTGCTACATAATGCGACGAAGTTTCAAGACTATTTTCCCAGTACTCCAACCATTGATTCCGACTTTTTTCGGTACGGCGTCCCACGATGGAATCAAAGTCTAACCCACGCGGATAGCAGGGAATAAAGGATTCGGGAAAAAGCAACAGCTCACAGCCGGCGGCGGCTCCTTTTTCTATCCACTCAATGACAAGTTGAACGGTTTTCTCAATGTCAAACAACGCAGGCGTGGCCTGCACCACGCCCACTTTTACTTTTTTGTGTTGCATGGGCTATTTCGTTTCTTCGCGCAAGGCTTCTTCAATGGTATCAATGATAAAATCGCATTGGTCCTGCGTAAGAATCAGTGAAGGGCGCAGTGTAATGACATTGCCTTCGATGATTTTGAAGGCCAATCCACGCTCCATGCAACGATACATGATGCGCTCGGCCTCTTCGAAAGCCCGTTCTTTGGTTTTGCGGTCTTTGACAAGGTCGATGCCGATGTGAAATCCTTTGCCTGCCACGTTGCCGATGAGTGGGTATTTTTCCTGCATTTCTCGAAACGCATTCATCAGATATTCCCCTTTGGTAGCTGCATTTTCTACGAGACGATGTTCCTCAATGAATTCGATTTCGGCCAAACCAGCCGCGCAGCAAAGGGGATTTTTCTCGTGTGTAAAATGCCCGATAGAACTGTCTTGCAGCACATTATATTCAGATTTAGAAACAATTCCCGCAAACGGAACCATACCACCACCCAACGATTTGCCCAGCACCAATACGTCGGGTGTAACGTAATGTTCGCTGGCAAACATTTTTCCTGTACGCCCCAAACCTTCAATGATTTCGTCAAAAATCAGGAAGATTCCTTCACGGTCGCAAAGGCTGCGGATTTCCTGCCAATAATTTTTAGACGGCACCACGGGCGTGGACGAAATCGGCTCGGCCACGATGGCCGCAATGTCGGGTTCATTACGAATAATGAGCTTGATTTGACGCAGGTATTCTTCGTCGATGGCATCGGTATCGTCCCATTTCCACGGATTGCGGTAGTAGTTGGGAAACTCCGCGTGCAGCGCCCCGGGCACCATCGGCCCGTTGCCTTTCAGAAAATGCGCCTGTCCGCTCACGGCACCAGATTGGAAACCCGTGCCGTGGTAGGCATCCCAAAACGAAATCGTTTTCCACTTACCCGTGATTTGCTTCGCCAGCATCACCGCCATTTCGATAGCTTCTGAACCACCCGGGCAAAAAAGCACCCGGTCAAGTCCTGCAGGCGTAATTTCGGTCAGTTTTTTTGCCAATTGAATGGCGGGAATGTTGGTATATCTTCGGGGCGTAAAAGCCAAGGCTTCCGTCATTTGACGAATCATGGCTTCCACCACCGCAGGATTGTTAAATCCCGCATTATGGACACCGTTGCCGTGCATATCCAAGTACTTTTTGCCGTTGAGGTCATAGATATACGCGCCTTCGGTCTTAGAAAGCACGTTCATGACGGGCGTAGAAAGCGCCTGATGAAAGAAATATTTGGCATCTTCTTCTAGCCAATGCAGCGTTTGGGCATCCAACGATTTCGTATACAAATGGCGTTGCTCGGAAGAATTTATATCGCCTTGGTCTTCGGAGATTAGGTTTTCGGGGGTCATGGAATGGGGTTTGGAAAATTAGATAAAAGTGTACCTAAACCGTGGTTGTAAAGATAAAAGAATTATCATGAACAGGCTTCGGATCATTTGTTGTCCGTTGGTATCAATTACTAAAAAAAATGGGTCAATGTAAGTTTTCAGCGCTTTCTGCTACTAATTGTTCAAAACATAAAAACAAGATGAAACTATTTAAATACTCCGCCATTGTTCTTTTGCTTTCTTGCGCAGCATGTAGCAATGAATCCTCCCCCGAAGGCCGATCAAAAATACGCGATGAAAAACTCCGAGTTGAAATCGAGCATCTGAACTGGCAAAACAAGGCTGTTCTTGACAGCATCAGGGCTATTCGTAGGGAATTAAACGCGCTGAAAAATCAAAAATAACTATCTTATTTTCGCGAATTACTGATATGATTAAAACAGACTATGAATGAAACCGCATTCTTAACCCTCATGGCCGAGCACCAAGGGATCATTCATAAAATATGCCGACTGTACCGTGACAGCCGCGAAGATCGTGAAGACCTTTTTCAGGAAATTACGTTCCAGCTTTGGAAATCATTTCCTTCGTTCAAAGGCAATTCTCTGATCAGCACGTGGCTTTATCGCATTGCTTTAAATACAGCCATCGCTTCTTATCGAAAAGAGAAGCCGACTATCGACTACGTTGAGACATTGCCCGAATTTGCCGAAGAGCCTCAAAACGAAGAGCTAATACTGCGCCAAGAACGTTTACTTACCGCCATGAAGCAGTTAAGTGAAAGCGAAAAAGCAATCATCGCACTCTATTTGGATGACCTGAGTTATCTGCAAATTGCAGAAATCCTCGGAATCAGCGAAAACAATGTGGGCGTTAAGATCAATCGAATAAAAACGAAAATTCAACAACTTTTAATAAAAGAATCATGAACTCCGACGAATTAAAATCGGCTTGGAAAGGCATAGTGCCACCCACCAAAACAAATGAAGAAATCAAACTGATGCTGCAGGAAAACAGACATCCGGTCTTGAAAGGAATCAGAAAACAACTCACCATTGAGCTGTTGGGGTGGTCTGCCTTTTTACTTTGTTATTACACTATGTTTGACGGCGCAACAAGACCTTTGTCGGTCAATGCCATTCTGGTGGCTGCGTTAGTGATCTCTATCGCTCATACGCTGTACGGCTATGCACTGGTCAAGTACCCGGGAAATGGCGACGCTCTTACGGCTTCGCTGGAAAAGCATATTTCCCGTATCAAATTATACGCAATCGGATCCCTGATTTCAAGAATGTGCTACGCTGCTGGCTTGCTGTTATTCTTTACGTATTCATTAGAATTCACTACTGCCAAATACTATTCTTTGGCCGCGATTATCCTCGTATTTATTGTTCAATTGGCATTTTTATACAGAATTTGGGCAAAACGACTGAAGGGGCTTAGCGAAACATTGGCCGGTCTGTCCTGAGGTTTTGGAAACGTAAGCGTTGCCAAGTTTCGAATTTTGTTTCTTTATCCAACGATTGATTATAAAGGCTGCGTTGCTCGGAAGAATTAATATCGCCTTGGTCTTCGGAGATTAGGTTTTCGGGGGTCATGGAATGGGGGAAATGCTATTTTCGTTTTTGTTAAGAAATATAGCTTATTTTCCATTTTTCAGCCAAATAAGATCAAAATAAAAACCTCAAAAACCATTACCTTATTTTCAGTTAACGAATCACGATTTTTTGACCCGTGCTTTAATCGTATCTATAAAGCTGCTTTCTCCCTTTTTCTTTTCTTCGCCAATCAAAAAACCATAGGGTTGTAAGGGCTCAATATTATCAAAAACAACTTTGGCAATGCCCACCAAAGGAATAGCCATTACCATTCCCGCCACACCCCAAACCAGCTCCCCAACCACAATGGCAATAATGGTAAACAATGGATTAATTTTGACTTGTGCTCCCACCACCAACGGTTCCAAAATATAGGTTTGCAGAAATTGAACCGTTCCGTAGGTAAGTACAATCCCGAGCACCATGCCCGAATCACCTCCCTGTGATAGTGCGCCAATGACGGTCAGCGTGGTGCCCGTAATGTTGCCCACAAAGGGCACTATTTCAAACAAACCGCAAATCATGGCAAAAAAGAGTGCATTTTTTACGCCGATTATCGAAAATCCAACGCCGTACATCACCCACAACATGGCAATCATCATGGCTAGCCCCAAGAGATATTGTTGAGCCACGTGCGACGCATCGCTGATGATTTTATTGCCTTTTGCTTTTTGGTCAACGGGCACCATTTTTAGCATGAATTGCTTCAGGTGCGTGCGTGAATACATCAACAAAAAAGTATAAACCAGCACCAATACCATGTCCACCAACAGACTCGTAGACGAACTCATGACCGACAACACCATTTTTCCAGCATTGCCCACCCCCGACGATTGTTGCTGCTTTAGCAATTCTTTTTGTTTTTGGGGAGAGAGCCCAAATTGATTACTTAATGTCTCTTGCAACTTCTTCTCTAACTCGCCGATGTACTGCTGCATTTTCGGGAGGTCATCGACAAAACTGGCAATTTGCCATGAAAGTATCCCAATGACTCCAATCACTACCACCACCGAAAAAAGAAGGCAAAGAAAGGTTGCCAAGCCGCGCCCAATCCCTTTCTTTTCCATCCAACGCCCCAGCGGCAACATCAGCATCGCAATAATACAGGCCAGCGCCAAGGGCACCAAAAAAGGTTTGGCAAAGTACAAGCCAGCGATAACCAGAAAAAAAACGGCAAGAACTTGAAGGGTTTTGGAAAGCGGCGAGGTGTGCATAGCGTTGTGACTGAATATAAATCGGCCGATTTGTTATTGCCGAGAATCTTAGGTCAATGTTACAAAAAATATCAGTCTGCAATACACCTCTTCAGTTACGGAGTAACGAGTTTTTAGCTTCCCACCCCTACTTCCTCACAAACCGCATCACGGCAATATCGCCCATGATAAATGTCAGCGTATTTTCATTGATGGAGTACGTATTTACTTTTTTCAATGTTTCCAGAAACCGATTTTCGCCCTCACCGGGGCAAAACATCTTGGTCAAAGCCATGGGCGAATTGAAATTGAGTCGGTTACCATCGGCGTTGAGTTTACCCGAAAAACGGTTGCAACCCGTGTTTCCGCTCACTTGCCCCTTGGCTCCGTCAAATATCATCATGGGCTTTGTGTTGGGATACAGACTATCAAAAGGCACCGAAACCCCTGCAATATAGTTGAGTTCCCAAGTTCCGTCAAGGGGTGAGGCGGCCGTCATGCTTTCGTTATGGGTGTTAAGTTTTTCGGTCAAATACAGGTACGGCGGGTGAAAATGGTGTGCAAAAATTTTCTCTTTGCTTTCGGGGAAGCGTTGGTAATAGTCCTCGTCGGCCTTCAAAACAATCGTATTTCCCGTGCGTACGTAGTGGTTGCTGTTGTAATACGCCGCCGGCGGAGTGAAGCCCGTCATGTTTTTGCTTACAATCGTCGAAGCCATTTTTCCGAGGTATTTTTGGTAGTTTTTATTGGCTTTATACGTGGGCTTACTGAGCTGATTATACGCGTATTTGAGGGCGAGGTTTTTGGGGAATTTTTGCTTTTTGATAATGTCCTTGGCCCCCACAAACGGATTCGTCACGTTAAAATCGTCGATGGTCTGAATAGAAATGGGCACTTCTGGTACCCAGTCCGCAGAATTGACGACGTTGTACGCCCAGCCGTTTTGGGTCAACGACTCATACTCATACGCAAAATACAGATTTCCGGGCTTGGGGGCAGCACTGCAATAGGTTTTGAAGCGAATGTCGGCAGGAATTGCCTTTTGCTTTTGCAAGCTGTAAACGTAAGCCGTCAATAAATACGCAATGGCTCCCCCTTGACTGTGCCCCATAATGATGACATCCTTAATACCTTTTTTGTAACAAGAATCTATTTTTGACAAAATATTCTTCGACATCGTGGCCGTACCAAGCAACCAACCCACATGTACGGCGGCTTTGGGGTCTGACGAAAGTTCGTATTTGAAAGTCTCGCTTTGGTTCAATTGTAATTCGCCCTTGGCGGGCACCATCGCAGCGTAGAAATTCGCCAGCCAACTCGCTTCTTTTTCGGTCGTCCCCCGGATACTGATTACGGCAATGGTATTGTCGTTGTGCGTCCATAAATCCCACGTATTATCTAGCCCAACAATCGGCGAACGGTACACCGATTTATAATTGGTAGGTGCCGGAAAAGCCGCAACGTAGTCAGGAGCGCCAAATCGGGCCGATATTTTTAGCATTTCGATGTATTCTGCTTTGTCAAAACCAGCTCGAAGGCGCTGCGCTTGGAGGCCATTACCCAATAAAAACAAACATCCAACAAGAAGAATGGAATAAAAGGTTTTCATGCGAGAGGGGCGTTTAATAGTTAACGATACATAACGAAGAATGACTCATCAAAAGCTAAAACTAAATTACGGTCAAAAAGTTGAAGGAATCAACTTTCCACAATTTTTCAGGGTTATTGTTTCATTTATTGCCGTCTAATAACTTTGTCCTTCGTGCGTCTTCGTTTTTTACTTTACTTTACGCCCAATCAATCTCTTCCAACAACATGCAAACCGTTGCTACCCGTATATTTGATTTCTTAGACCTCTACATAAAACCCCTGAATAAACCCGATACACTGGCCTGTAAACGCCACGGCGAATGGATTACGTTTTCGTCACAGCAGTTTTGCGAAGAGGTCGACAAAGTCAGTTTGGGCCTCATCCAATTAGGTGTACAAGCAGGAGACCGCATCGCAATCGTGTCGGAAGGCCGCCCCGAATGGAACATTGTAGACTTTGGTATTCAGCAAGTTGGTGCAGTTTCGGTGCCGATTTACCCCACACTGACACTCGACGATTTTCAATATATTTTTCACGAAGCCGAAGTCCGGTTTGTGTTTGTGGGCGACGCGGGCCTGTTTAGAAAACTTATTGACGTGGTAGCTACGGCCCCTTCTGTGGAAGAAATGTACACATTTGATGCCGTCAAAAGTGCCAAAAATCTCACGGATGTTACGGGCAAAGCCGACGAAGCCAATCGACCCAAGCTCGAAGCCATGAAGGCAGCAGTCCAACCCGACGATTTATTGAGCATTATTTATACCTCAGGCACCACCGGCGACCCCAAAGGAGTCATGATTTCGCACCGCAATATTTTGAGCAATGCCGAAGAAGGTCGGAAGCTGATTGCGTTTGGCTCAGAAGCCCGGGCGTTGAGTTTTTTGCCGCTCAATCACGTCTTTGAGCGCATGGTTCAGTATGTATATTTGCGCTCGGGCATCTCAATTTATTACGCTGAAAGCGTGGCAACCATTGCCGAAAACCTGCGTGAAGTGCGTCCTACGGTACTATCGACGGTGCCGCGCCTACTTGAAAAAGTGTATGACAAAATCGTGGCAAAAGGCTACGAATTGTCGCGGGTTTCGCGCAATATCTTCCTTTGGGCCTTGGATTTAGGATTAAAATACGACCCTAATAAAGACATGGGCTGGTGGTACAACACCCAACTTTCGTTGGCCAAAAAACTGGTTTTCAGCAAATGGCAAGAGGCCCTCGGCGGCAAACTCCAGATGATTGTGGTCGGCGCAGCGGCTACCCCGCCGCGCATTGCCCGGGTGTTTTGGGCGGCAGGGATTCCCGTGTGTGAAGGCTACGGTCTGACCGAAACCTCGCCTGTTATTTCCTTTAACCGTTTATATCCCAAACAGGAAATTCGCATCGGCACGGTTGGTATGGTGATTGATGGCGTGGAGGTAAAACTCGCCGACGACGGCGAAATTCTGGTCAAAGGCCCCAACGTCATGAAGGGATATTACCGCAAACCCCACCTGACTGCCGAAGCGATTTCGGCCGATGGCTGGTTTCATACGGGCGACATTGGCCAGTGGGTCGATGATAAGTTCTTAAAATTGACCGACCGAAAAAAGGAAATATTCAAAATCTCGGCTGGAAAATACGTAGCCCCGCAGGCCGTAGAAGCAAAATTGAAGGAGTCATTTTTTATCGAACAGGCGGTAGTTCTCGGCGACGGGCAGAAGTACGCCGCCGCCTTGATTGTCCCCTCTTTTGACGCCATCAAAGAGTTTTGCCGAATCGAAAATATTACCTATACCTCTGACGATGAGATTATTAAAAACGAAAAGGTAAGTGCTAAAATTAGGAGTGAAATTGAAAATGAGAACAAAGAATTGGCCCCCTACGAGCGCGTAAAAAAATACCATTTATTGGCCCGTGAGTTGACCGCCGCCAATGGCGAACTAACCCCCACCCTGAAACCCAAGCGGAGAATCATCCAAGAAAAATACAAAGCGGAGATTGAAGAGATGTTTGCGTAAGAAGCAGAGAATCCGACTATTTCCGAAAAAACTTCTGAATAGCATCTAAAATATCCTGCGGATTGGGGAGGGAAAAAGCGGGAAATCTGGGATACAACGGAATCTGAATAAAGACCGCGTTTCCTTCCCCAACGATGGGCGTCCACACAATCTGGCCTCGCAAAACCGCCACCCGCGATTCGATATTTCCAATGCCCAAGCCTTGTTTTGCTTGGCTGTACGTAAATCCTTTGCCGTCGTCGAAGTAATCAAAATGAATAATATCGTCGTCGAGATGGACCCGAATCGTGATTTTTTTGGCTTCGGCGTGTTTAAGGGTATTATTCATTAGCTCCTGCGTAACTCGATACAGGCCCGTTTCAATTTCGGCGGGAAAACGTTCGGGCAAACGCGACGCATCCACTTCTACACTGACCTCCCCCGATTGCCTAATTTTTTCGGCTAATGCCTCTACTGCGGCGGCATAGCCGTATTGTTCGAGCATTCGGGGGCTGAGTTCCCGCAGCATTCGCCGAATATCTACGATAGAATCATTGATGATTTCGAGGGTCTTTTTCTTGATTTCCTGACTTTCGGGATGGTCAGAAAGGTATTTTGTCAGCGACGACGCGTATAATTTCAGCGTAGCTAAGCGGGCACCCACTTCGTCGTGCAGGTCTTGGGCAATCTGCTTCCGCTCTTGTTCCTGCGCCTCAAGAGCAATTTTTAGGCGTTCTTGCTCCTTCTGTTTCAAGCTGACGAGGCGATTTCTGCCCGCCATAAACGCCACATACCCCACCAGCCCCGTGCAAAAAATGTAAAACCACCACGTTTGCCAAAAAGGAGGATTAATTCGAATGTACAGTGTCTTTTCACTATCACTCCACACCCCGTCCCGATTGGCGGCCGATACCCTGAATACGTATTTGCCATGAGAAAGATTGGCATAACGAACGTAATTTCGATCATTGCTAATGATCCACTTTTTATCCAACCCCTCCAATTTATAACGATAGGTATTTTGCCCATTGCTGTAATAATCAATGGCCGCAAACTCCATCGAAAGGGTGTTTTGATCGTAAGACAGCGAAATTACATCGGTTTCGTTAATTTGTTTGGCTAGAGGATAGACGCCTTCATTCACTTTAAAATTATATAAATGAACGCTCGGTTTAAAAGAAAGTTTTCGAATTCGTTCGGGAAAAAAACTGTTAAATCCTTTGACCCCACCAAAAAAAATCTCCCCTTCTTTACTCATCGCAAAGGCATTTCCGTTGTATTCATAGCCCTGAATTCCGTCGGTTAGGTCAAAATTGCGAAATTGACGCGTTTGAATATCCAACTGCGAAATCCCGTGGTTGGTACTGAGCCACAAATTGCGTTGTTTATCAGGCACAACGCCATAAATGTACGAATTGGCAATACCATGACGCTCATCGTAAAATGCATACCGGCGGTCGACGGGATTCAGTTCAATCAATCCTTTTTCAGTACCAATCCAAAGTTTTTGGCTCACCGTATCCTCTCGTATTACGTTGATATTGAATTGTTTCATTCCTGAATACACCTGTTTCCACTGTCGGTTCTGGTATTTAAAACCATACAGTCCCTCAAAATAAGCCGCGAGCCAAATGGTAGAATCTTTGGCCTGATAAACCGAAAACACATTCCTATTTTTCAAAATCGGCGATTCCGAAAACGTTTTTGTCTTGGGATCAAAAATCCACGGCCCAAGCGGAGTTCCTAAAAACAAACGCCCATCCGACAACTCAATTATATTGCGGGTATAGTTATTTCGGGAGGGGTTTTGGTCAAACTGGTATAATTGAAATTTTTCGGTTTTAGCGTCAAATTGCATCAGGCCGCCGTAAGTCCCCAGCCACATTTGATTTTGGCTGTCGCGGAGAAACGATTTAATAAAATTGACGGAAGGCAGCGAGGGCGAATTCGATTGAGTCAGATAACGTTTAAGAATGGTTCGATTTTTGGGATTAAGTACCGCGATACTCCCCTCGGTTCCAATCCACATATTTCCATCGGGGGCTTGGATTATGCACCGCACCGAAAAGTTGTCTAACCTCCTAGTAGGGGGCAAGTTGGGGCTGTCCGTAATCTTATAAAAAATTGAAGCGTTAGGGATAATTTTAAGCAGTCCGTCGGGGTCAACGTTGGCCCAAATGATGCCCCGATTATCAACATATATTCTGGTAATTTCATAATTATCCAAATTTCTCGGCGTCACATGAGGCAAATACACCGCTTGTAGCTCTCGTTTTTTGGTGTCAAAATTCCAAAATCCGTTGCGCTGCGTACCAATCCAGAGTTTATGATTGATTCCTTCGGCAATGCTGTACACCGCACCCAAGTTTCGGTTATCGGGTGTTTTATCAAACAACTGAAACTCTCCACAGGCAGGGTCGAGTCTAATCATCCCCCGCAATGACCCGAGCCAGACGATATTTTTAGAATCAACGTATAAACAAATGATATTCAGCGGGTAACCTAGTTTATTCTCCGCGTGGTCACTGAAATAATAATGGTATTTTTTTTCTTTTATGTTATATTTTACCACCCCCTTTGTACCCACCATCCACACATCCCCCGCGGGGGTGCGGGTGGTCCAGTCGATGTAGTCAAAATCCTGAGTAATAAATACTTTCGGGGCTACCACACGGTGCTTTCCCGTTTTAAATTCATACGCCAAAATACCGTCGCCTTCGCGTATGTACCAAAGCTCATCCGCATTAACATAAAAAGGAGACGTACGGCGTTTTATGCCTTTTTGGGATTTGTCTATCACCAAGCGAAAGCGGTCAGTGGCTCGTTCGTAACAGTTGAGTCCTTCTTCCGTACCTAACCATACGTTTCCTTGCTTATCTTCTACCAGCCCCGCAATGTTGACTCCATGCAGCGAATACGGGTCTTTCACGTCGGGTTTATAGACCCTAAACGTGTGCCCATCGTAGCGATTGACCCCATCTTGGGTACCAAACCACATAAACCCACGCGAATCTTTGAGCATGTGGTAGGGAGACCCTTGCGATAGCCCCTGATTCACCCCAATATGCTCCAAACGGTAGTCTTGCGCCCACCCTTTCAGACCCACACCGATAGCTACTATGAGGACGATGAATTTGTACAAGGCCGTAGAAAAGTTTAAATCAACTTCTTCTAATTGAAAGCGTTAGGCAGCAAGTTACAAAAAATATACTATTTACCGAGAAGGCGTTTCTCTACTCCTTCGTTGGTAATCACTACGGGTTTTATTAAACCGTTCTCATCAAAAAACAGCTGGTCCATACAGGTTACGCGGGCATTTCCGTCGGTTTCACCCAGCGGACGGCGGTGGTAAACAATGTACCATGCATCGTCTTTTTTGTGATGAATCACCGAATGATGCCCCGCGCCCGTGGCTACTTTTGGGTCTTGCTGTAATATCTTTCCAACGCGCTTAAAAGGACCAAAAGGCGAATCGGCAATGGCATACGCCACGCTGTAATTGGGGCCTGTCCAGCCGCCTTCCGACCACATAAAGTAGTATTTCCCGTTCTTTTTAAACATAAATGGGCCTTCCACGTAGTTTTCGGGCGTAATTTCTTTAAACGTACTTCCGTCTTCAAAAGGGACAAAGCCCGTAAAATCGTCTTTCAATTTGGCAATATTACAATGCCTCCATCCGCCGTAGATGAGGTAATAATTGTTGCCGTCTTTGTACACAAACTGGTCGATAGGTTGCGCTCCGTTGTGAAATTTATCAACCAGCGGTTTGCCAAGATAATCCGTAAAAGGCCCCGCTGGATGGTTGGCCACCGCTACCCCGATACCGCCTTTTTCTTTATCACTCTGAATGTCGTTAGCCCCAAAAAACAGGTAGTATTTCCCCCTTTTTTCAATAATGGAAGGAGCCCACATGGCGCGTTTTGCCCATTTGACGCGCGCCGTGTCGAGAATTGTTGAATGCTTAGTCCAGTGAATCAAATCAGGGGAAGAGAAGGCGTCAAAAAACACTTGCTTGTTATATGGGGCAGAAAACGTTGGATAAATCCAGTATTCTTTGCCAAAAATAATCCCTTCGGGGTCGGCATACCAACCCTTAAAAAGAGGGTTTCCAGATGTTTCTGCGGTATTTTTTTGGGCGTAGAGTTGAGCGTTGAGCAACAGAAGGGATAGAAATAGTATTTTTTTCATAGAATGGTTGGGGTTTTAAAAAGGAAAACAGGGTTAAAGGAGGAATCAGTTTACAAAAATCAATCTTGTACTTTCGGAGGTAACAGAAAGTTGAGCTTCCCGCCCCACAATCATCGCGCGGTTGTCGGGCACGTGGCCTACGGGAAAATCAAAGCAAACGGGATAATCAAATTCCGCTACAAAATCTGCAATGATTTCATTGGCATTTTTGCCAAACTTGATGGTATCATTATCTTTCATATCCGTAAATTGCCCGACAATCAGGCCTGCCAAATGGTCTAATTTTCGGGCCCTTTTGAGTTGCACCATCATGCGGTCGAGGTTGTAATAGGTTTCTTCTACATCTTCGATAAAAAGCACCTTGCCTCGGGTGTCCAATTCCGAACGAGAGCCGATCAAATGCGCCAATAGGCATAAATTCCCACCGACCACTTGCCCAGTAGCGGTACCAGTCCGATTGAAAGGATGCGCAACTACTTCATACTGTACTGGTTCTCCCCAAAGCGCCTTTCGCAGCGTTTCCACGGCATTAGAGGCTCCTTCTTGCCCAAATAGTTTTGGCATGGTGGCGTGTAAACTTTCAAACGATAAGCAATGAAGATGGCAGTGCAAGGCCGTTATGTCACTGAACCCTACAATCCATTTGGGATGTTTTTTAAATCTCCTAAAACTCAGCCCATCAATGAGCTTAGAGCTTCCGTACCCTCCCCGGGCCGAAAAAATAGCCTTGATATTCGGGTCGTCCAACATACGCTGAAAGTCGGTGCGACGCTCATCGTCTGTACCCGCAAATTGGTGGTAACTTGTCCGTAACGTAGCGCCTTCCACTACATCTAGTTGCCAATCTTCCCGGAGCATCCGCAAGCCTTCAAAAAGCGCATCGTACGATACCTGACTCGCCAACGCCAATACACCTACACGGTCGCCCGCTCGTAAATAAGGAGGTTGTATCACTTTATTAGGATTTATCAAAAAGAAACCTTGAGCACGACATTCAATCTCTGCGACCGTGCGTAATTATAAATCAGAGGTTTAGGCCCCTCATTTCTCACGCTGCGCCGCAATATAGGCCGCCCCCACCAGAGCCATCAGCAACAAAAGCCCCGCAACCTCAAAAGCCCATACGTGCGTAGTCATCAGATGAACCCCAATGCTTCGTAACGTAGATCGTTGCGGTGTAAACTCTGCCAACTGCGGCGAGTGAATAATCATAAAATTAGCGTTGAGAATAACCCAAAACAACACACCAAAAATACCCAAAGCCACTAGCCCGCCCCAAAATTGATTCAGGTGACTGGTCAGCACAAGGTTTTTCTTTTGGTTGCTTTCGCGGTCGGGACGGTAGGTGAGCATAATACCAAAAATAAGCAAAACCAACACGCCACCTACGTAAATCAAGATTTGGGTAATGGCTAAAAAATCAGCACCCGCCAACACAAACAGCGCTGCAACACCCAACAACGACAAAAAAAGGCAAAGCGCCGCATACATGACATTACGGGTAAATAGTATCGTTAATGCCGCACCGATACACAGCGCCGAAAAACCATAAAATGCAATCTCAGCCATTATGAATTAAAATAAAGTAGCTACTCTTTCCGTCCAAAAGTGTACACAACGCCAAGGTTACTTTTTAAAACGCCAGAATCAAATTTCCGCACCACATAGGGAGCCAGCTCAAAGGCGACCCGCACGTTGGGAACCGATTTAAACGGAGCCACGCGTGTGCCGATGTTGAGCGAATACCCCTCCACGATATTGTTGGTCTGGTTGGCAAGCACCCCAATGAAATTAAAGCGAATTCCGCCCCCCAAATACACCTGATAATTTTCCTTGCGCGAAAGGTTGACCATCGGCAAAATTTCGGTACTTAAACTTCCAAAAAGCGTGTTGGTCTGAAGCCGAACGTCCAGCCAAACGGGCTTAATGGGATTGGTACTGACGGACAGCAATCCGTTCCATGGATAATATCCGATAGACTGGGCATTGGCCGTGACGCTTAATCCAAACAATACCAAAAAAATCCCCGACCAACGTCTTTTTTGGTCGGGGAATAAAAACTGAAAATTTACCTTTATCATAAGAACATCGGCTACAATCACTTTCTTCACGTTTCTTTTTACTTCACCTTCAGTTTTCCCATTTTTTCCATCGTGTTCATTTTCTTCATCATCTTCCGCATTTCGTCAAACTGCTTGAGCAGATTGTTGACTTGCTGAAGTGAAGTTCCGCTACCACCCGCAATGCGTTTTTTGCGACTTCCGTCAATCACATCGGGGTTTTCGCGCTCTTTGGGCGTCATGGAATGAATGATGGCTTCAATGGGCTTGAACGAGTCGTTGTCGATTTCCATGTCTTTCATGGCCGACCCCATCCCCGGAATCATCCCCAACAAATCTTTGACGTTACCCATCTTTTTGATTTGTTGCAATTGCCCTAAAAAGTCATTAAAGTCAAATTTGTTGGCCCGCATTTTAGCGTTAATGCGCTTGGCTTCGTCTTCGTCAAAGGCTTGCTGCGCGCGTTCCACCAACGAAAGCACGTCACCCATGCCCAAAATCCGACTCGCCATCCGGTCGGGGTAGAAGCTGTCGAGGGCTTCCATTTTTTCACCCGTCGAAATATATTTGATGGGCTTGTCTACAATCTGCCGAATCGAAAGGGCTGCTCCACCGCGGGCATCACCGTCTAATTTAGTCAGCACTACTCCGTCAAAATTCAGGCGCTCATTAAAGGTTTTGGCCGTATTGACCGCATCCTGTCCCGTCATTGAGTCGACCACAAAGAGGATTTCGCTGGGTTTGATGGAAGATTTGATATTTTCCACTTCCTGCATCATCACCTCATCCACGGCCAAACGACCCGCGGTATCGACGATAACAATCTTCTTGCCCGACTTTTTGGCGTGAGCAACCGCATTTTGGGCAATCGAAACGGCATTTTTATTATCTGGCTCTGAATAAACCTCAACGCCGATTTGTTCTCCCAATACCTTCAACTGGTCAATCGCCGCTGGGCGGTAAATATCGCAAGCCGCCAACAGCACCTGCCGCCCCTGCCGCTTGAGCATGTGGGCTAGTTTTCCCGAAAAAGTCGTTTTACCTGACCCTTGCAAACCCGCAATCAAAATAACGGCGGGGTCGCCTTTGATATTGATGGCTTCGGCCTGTCCACCCATGAGCGCGGTCAGCTCTTCATGGACAATTTTTACGAACATTTGTCCCGGCTCTACCGCAATCAGGATTTTTTGGTCGAGGGCTTTTTCTCTTATTTTATCCGTAATTTCTTTGGCAACTTTGAAGTTAACGTCGGCGTCTACCAATGCCCGACGCACTTCTTTGGTCGTTGCCGCTACGTTAATATCTGATATTCTATCTTTCCCTTTAAGGGTCCGAATGGCTTTGTTTAATTTATCCTGTAAGCTTTCAAACATAATAACCGATAAGTAAAATGAGGGGACAAATTTAGTGAATCATGCGTTCAAACCATAATATCTTTATTATCGTGTGTGAAAAGTATTGTTATAATCTTAAATTTGCGCGGCAAAAACACCAAAACTCTTAAAGTTACCCTTACATTATGATGCAAAAAAACACTACCTATTGGCGCTGCTTGAATGTGTTATTAGTCACTTTATTAACAGTAGGTACGTTGACAGCTCAGATAAAAATTACGTTCCCGGTAGAACGGGCCGTTTTTCAACGTAACAACGCAAACCAAGCTTCCATCTCCATCGGGGGGTATTATACGCAGGCCGTTGACCGCATCGAAGCCCGACTCGTTCCAGTATCGGTGGGTCAAGGCCAAGCCACCGACTGGACTATCATCGAATCCAATCCCAGAGGCGGTGTATTTTTGGGCACTTTAACGGGCCGGGGCGGCTGGTATAAACTGGAGGTCAGGGCGTTTTTTGGGGGCGTAGAAGTGGGGCGCGATGCGCTCTCGAAGTTGGGTGTAGGTGAAGTGTTTTTAATTGCTGGTCAATCAAACGCGCAGGGCTTTTTCGGCTTTGGCGCTCCCGCCGTCAACGATGACCGCGTAAATACCATCACATGGGACAATCAAAACTCCGACCGAACCAATAATCTCACGTTTTCATTTACCCGACTTACCGCCGAGGGAGTCATTGGTCCGCGCGGCCGCAGTGCGTGGTGCTGGGGGCCTTTGGGAGATTTATTGGCCAGAAAATTAAACGTTCCTATCTTATTTATGAACGCTGGGTGGATTGATACCTCTACCCAAAACTGGTTGGATTCGGCCAATGGCAAACCAGTAAAAAACCGAATAAACGAGGATTTGCCTGCTGGTATGCCCTATCTCAACTTAAAAAATGCCCTCCAATATTACGGCTCTATTCTGGGCTTGCGGTCGGTATTATGGTTGCAGGGGGAAAATGATGCCGCGGCCAATGTGACAAAAGATGCTTACCAAAATTCTCTGCAAGGCTTAGTAAACGTAGCCCGTATCGAGCAAGGTGAGGTGCTTTCTTCCCTACCCTGGGTGTTATCCCGCACCTCACGGTATGCCATCAATACCAGTTCATTTACTTCTCAATCGGTAATAGATGCCCAAACGGCCATCATTAATATCCCTTTTAACAAATCCTATCCAGGCCCATTTACTGATAATATTCAGGTACCGCGCCCCCTTTTAAATCCCATTAACGGCTCTATTGACCTCGTTCACTTTCAGGGACAAGGACTAATGGATTTGGCCCAAGCTTGGGATAACTCTTTACAACCTAGCTTTTTTGCTACCGTAGTTCCAGTATCACCCCGCCCTGCTCGGCCGCTTACTGTTACCTGTAATGCTGGCAACGCAAGTTTTAACGTTAAAGCTCCCGATGGCTTCGTATCCTACCGATGGACAAACGGAGAAACCACGCAAACCATCACTGTACAAGGAGCAGGCACTTATCAGGTAACTATGAAAGACAATGCAGGTAATACTTACCTTACTCCTGCATTGGTGGTAACAGAACCGTCCGTAAGACTTCCTGATCCTGTGATTACTCCAAATGGAGAACAAATCATTTGTGCTGATTCTTCAATTGCCTTAACGGTGAATGTTTCATCGGTAAATACCGTCACCTGGAGCAATGGTCTCGTTGGTCGAACCATCAACGTAAAAACGCCAGGCACCTACACTGCCCGCCTGAGTAATATTTACGGATGTAGTTCACCTACCCTTTCTGCACCAGTGACCATCAAAACCATCAGTATTCAAGCCCCCAAACTCATCCAGTCGGGCCCGTATAGTGTTCAGGCCACGCCAGATAGCACCATATTTTCATTTGCCGATACAAAAGTCTCAAGTATAACGTGGGATTGGCGACAAGGAGGCCGAAGCCTTACGGCCACCGAGTCAGCGATTAAAGTAACC
The DNA here is from genome assembly GCF_024158025.1 of Runella salmonicolor. Taxonomy (NCBI): domain Bacteria; kingdom Pseudomonadati; phylum Bacteroidota; class Cytophagia; order Cytophagales; family Spirosomataceae; genus Runella; species Runella salmonicolor. The sequence continues at coordinate 329,375 of NZ_JAMZEL010000003.1, read as the reverse complement.
CAAACAGGCGAGTTTACGACGCGCTCAAGAGTGACGTTTGTGGCCAATTCTGGGGGAAGCGCCCGTACTTGCCTTTCTCCTTTCTCAGCCGCCGTACTGTATCAACCCACGGGAGAAACGGCGGATGGCCTCGTTGTTTACCCCAATCCGAGTCGTTTGGGCAAAGTTGCGATTGAAACGCTCGAAGATTTAACCGATGTAGAAATCACCGTCACGTCGTTGAGCGGACAGGTTGTTTACTCTGGCAAATTTCCAGATTTGAAAATCCGCAAAGAAATTGACCTCAGTTATGTCAATGAAGGGGCCTATATCCTTAAATTATCTTCAACGACGCTTAAACAATCTAAAAGAATTATCATTGATAATTGATATTTTTTGGGCTTCTGCGTGTTGCAGAAGCCTTTCTTATTAATTTTACGTCGTCGTTTTAAAACCAGTGTACAAACATTTGGTTTGATTAAACGACAGTTGTAACTTTGGGTTATCTAACCTGCATCAACCAATCACCAAACCGTAATGAATTACTTACCCTCCGATTATCTCCCCATTTTGATTCAACTTGGTCTCGCGCTTGCTTTTATCGTGGGCACGATGCTCGTCACGCACGCCATCGGACCTAAGCGTAACAGCAAACTGAAAGATGAAGCCTTTGAGTGCGGTATTGAGTCTCAGGGAGACGCCCGCACCCCCATATCCATCAAGTATTTTTTGGTCGCCATTTTATTCGTTTTGTTTGATGTAGAGGTCATTTTTATGTACCCTTGGGCGGTCAATTTTATCAAACTCGGCAGCGATGGCTTTATAGAAATGATCCTGTTTATGGGACTGTTGCTAGCAGGTTTCTACTACATCATCCGCAAAGGAGTATTGGAGTGGGAAAAGTAAACTAAAACCATCAACAGTCCGAATTAGTTACTGAAATAAGACTTGTTTATTCAGCTCATCGGTCGGTGAAAAAACGCAAGAAAAACATGACACAAGATATTAAAATAGTAGAAGCTCCCGAAGGCTACGAAGGCTCGGGTTTCTTCGCCACCTCATTTGATAAAGTTGTAGGGTTGGCCCGCAGCCACTCGTTGTGGCCCCTGCCGTTTGCTACTTCCTGCTGCGGTATCGAGTTTATGTCAACGATGGCCTCTCGTTACGATTTGGCCCGTTTTGGGTCGGAGCGCCCGAGCTTTTCGCCGCGTCAGGCTGATATGCTGCTGGTAGCGGGAACCATCGCAAAAAAAATGGCCCCCATCCTGAAGCAGGTATATCTTCAAATGGCCGAACCTCGTTGGGTAATTGCCATCGGTGCCTGTGCATCTAGCGGTGGGATATTTGATACTTACAGTGTATTGCAGGGAATTGACCGGGTGATTCCCGTCGATGTGTACGTTCCTGGATGCCCGCCCCGTCCCGAACAAATTTTGGAAGGAATTATGCAAGTACGCGAGCTGACCCACAACGAGTCGCTTCGCCGTCGCAACGGGCCCGAATACCAAGCGTTGTTGGCCTCTTATAACATTCAGTAAAAAGTTAAACGTTATTCATTAACCGTTTAAGGGTTAGGAGTTAACATCTCAAGTAACTATGCTTACAAACCAATCTGTAGCCGAAGAAATCATCAGAAAATTTGGAGACGACGTGTTCGATTTTGAAGAGCCGTTTGGAATGCTGACCTTCAGTACAACGCGTGAACAAATTATTTCGATGTTGGAGTACTTAAAGGCGCATCCCCAATTTCAGGTAAATTTTCTCACCGACATAATGGCTATCCATTATCCTGACAAGGTTGGTCAGGAATTTTGTGTGGTCTACCATACGCATAGTTTCATTCACAACTTCCGAATCCGCATCAAAGTTTTTCTGGCTGAGGCCGATGTTCATATTCCAACGGCGACGGGCCTTTTTGCCTCTGCCAACTGGATGGAACGCGAAACCTACGATTTTTTCGGAATTTTGTTTGACGGGCACCCCAATCTAAAGCGCATTCTGAACATGGACGAAATGGATTATTTCCCAATGCGCAAAGAATATCCCCTCGAAGATCCAACGCGTGAAGATAAAATTGATGCTTTGTTTGGAAGATAACCTTTAAGACGTTTGACATTGAACATCGACGCTGGCCATCAACGTTGATTGCTCAACATCCTAAGTCCAAAAAAATGACAGAAACTGCAGTTGCCCCCAAAGATACCGCCGACCTCGCCCAAGGCGAAAAGGTACAATACGTCAACGAACTTACGACCCTTAACCTAGGCCCCACCCACCCCGCTACGCACGGTATTTTTCAGAACGTGCTAACGATGGATGGCGAAAAAATCGTGGCGGGTGAGCAAACCGTCGGGTACATCCACCGTGCATTTGAAAAAATAGCCGAGCGCCGACCGTTTTATCAGATTACCACCCTCACCGACCGCATGAATTATTGTTCCTCCCCCATCAACAACATGGGATGGCACATGACGGTCGAAAAACTCCTTAGCATTGAAGTACCCAAACGCGCCCAGTATATCCGGGTTATTATGATGGAATTGGCCCGTATCGCCGACCACATCGTTTGTAATGGTATTTTGGGCGTAGATACGGGAGCATTTACGGGCTTTTTGTACTTGTACGAAAAACGCGAAGATATTTATGAGATATACGAAGAAGTATGCGGTGCCCGCCTGACGACCAACATGGGGCGTGTGGGTGGTATGGAGCGCGATTTGAGCACGACTGCTATTCGCAAAATCAACGACTTCCTCAAAACATTTCCACCAGTTCTTAAAGAGTTTGAAAGGCTCTTTAACCGTAACCGTATTTTTATGGACCGTACCATCGGCGTGGGCGGAATTTCGGCTGAGCGAGCAATGAGCTACGGATTTACGGGGCCCAACTTGCGGGCGGCGGGCGTGGATTATGACGTGCGGGTAATGAGCCCTTATTCATCTTACGAAGATTTTGAATTTGATATTCCCGTAGGACAACACGGCGATACGTACGACCGATACATGGTTCGCAACGAAGAAATGTGGCAAAGTCTCCGCATTATTGAGCAAGCCATGAAAAACCTTCCCGAAGGGCCTTATTACGCCGACGCCCCTGAGTTCTATTTACCTCCCAAGAAGGAAGTATACCGCAGTATGGAAGCCCTCATCTATCACTTTAAAATCGTGATGGGCGAAATCGAAGCACCAGTCGGTGAAGTTTATCACGCCGTAGAAGGCGGCAACGGAGAGTTAGGTTTCTACCTCATCAGCGACGGCGGCCGTACGCCTTACCGTTTGCACTTCCGCCGTCCATGCTTTATTTATTATCAGGCTTATCCTGAAATGTGCGTTGGCAGTACCATCTCCGACGCCATTGTCACCATGAGTAGTTTAAACGTGATTGCAGGAGAGCTGGATGCTTAATTGACTTAGAAAATGACCGATACCACCACCCCCATCACTTTTACCCCTGAGCGGCTTGCCAAAGCGCAGGAAATCATCGCTCGTTATCCCGCTGGTAAACAAAAATCCGCCCTTTTACCGTTGTTGCACCTTGCCCAAGAACAATACGGTTGGGTTAGTTCCGACGTCATGGATTATGTTGCGGGTTTGCTTTCCATTTTACCGATTGAAGTATATGAAGTAGCTTCATTCTATACAATGTTTCACCTCGACCCAGTTGGCAAACACGTAATAGAATATTGCCGTACTGGGCCTTGCTGCCTGATGGGCGGAGAGGATGTGTATGGGCACTTAAAGCAAAAATTGGGCATTGATACGGGCGAAACCACTCCCGACGGCAAGTTTACGCTCAAAGAAGTGGAGTGTCTGGCCGCGTGCGGTTGGGGGCCTGTTTTTCAAATTCGTGAGAAATATTACATGAATTTGACCAACAGCAAAGTGGATGAAATAATTGAAGAATTGAGTAAAGACTAACCGATTTTCTGAATCCTAATCATGGCAGTTAAAATTCTCACCGAACATATCAACGTACCCGGTATCAACACCTTCGATGTCTATCGCAAAATGGGTGGTTATACCGCCGTTGAAAAGGCACTGAAAAAAATGACTCCCGAAGAAGTTGTGGAGGAAGTCAAAAAATCGGGCGTACGCGGTCGCGGTGGCGCAGGATTCCCGATGGGAATGAAATGGAGCTTTCTGGCCAAACCCGAAGGTGTACCCCGCTACTTAGTCTGCAACGCCGACGAGTCTGAGCCCGGAACGTTTAAAGACCATTTTTTGATGCGCGAAATTCCCCACCTTTTGATTGAGGGAATGATCGTATCTAGCTTTGCCCTTGGGGCCAACAAGTCGTTTATTTACGTGCGCGGCGAATTGATGTACGTAATTCACATTCTCGAAAAAGCCATTGCCGAAGCAAAAGCAGCGGGTTTTTTAGGAAAAAATATCCTGGGTTCGGGCTATGACCTTGAGTTGGTGGTGCAGCCCGGCGGCGGCGCTTACATTTGCGGCGAAGAAACTGCATTGTTAGAATCACTAGAAGGCAAACGCGGAAATCCACGTAATAAACCGCCATTCCCAGCCGTAAAAGGGCTTTATCAATCCCCCACCGTTGTTAATAACGTAGAATCCATTGCCAATACGCCTTGGATTGTTAACAACGGCGGCGACGCCTACGCTTCTTTGGGAATCGGACGCAGCACGGGAACCAAACTTATCTCGGCCTCTGGCCACATCAATAAACCCGGTGTGTACGAAATTCCACTGGGAATCACCGTTGAAGATTTTATTTATGCCGACGAATGGTGTGGCGGCATTCGCCCGGGGCACCACTTAAAAGCGGTGATTGCGGGGGGCTCATCAGTGCCCATTTTGCCCGCTCATCTGATTCTCAACCTAGCCAATGGCGATAAACGACTGATGACCTATGAGTCGTTGTCGGACGGTGGTTTTGCCACAGGTACCATGCTTGGCTCAGGTGGCTTTATTGCCATGGACGAAACCGCATGTGTTGTAAGAAATACATGGACCTTTGCTCGTTTTTACCACCACGAATCCTGTGGACAATGCTCGCCTTGCCGCGAAGGAACGGGTTGGATGGACAAAGTGCTCGAACGTATCGAACACGGCAAAGGAAATATGCACGACATTGATTTGTTGGTGGATGTGGCTAAAAAGATTGAAGGAAACACTATTTGTCCCCTAGGAGACGCCGCTGCGTGGCCCGTTGCCTCCGCCATTCGTCACTTCCGTGATGAGTTTGAATGGCACGTAAAGCACCCTCAAGAGGCCACTCAGCCTGGAGCCGTTTATCGCGGAGCCATGGAATTAGTGTAACCGAAGGAAACCTAGATAAACATGGAAGAGTTAGAAGCCTTACGAAAAATGGTGGAAGCGCATGATTATAGTGCGGCTTTAGCTCTGATTGATGAAATGGATGAAATGGCGAAAGATGATAAAATTGTTAAAATTCAGGCATACATCAAAATTTTATTGATTCATCTCATCAAACAAACCGCCGAAAAAAGAACCACAAAATCATGGAAACGCTCTATTGCAAATGCATTAGATGGTATTTATAGCTCAAATAAAAGACATAGGGCTAAGGGATTTTACCTTACTCCAGAGGAACTGAACGAAGCCATTGAAGACCGCTTTAATCGTTCGCTTTCTGAGGCCGCTGACGAAGCATTTGAGGGAGAATTATCCCCACAGGACTTACTGAAAACCATCGACAAAGAGGCCATTAAGAAAGAAGCCTTAGACTTAATTTTGACTTACGAACCTTAATTAATATGGAAAATACCGCACCCCAGTTGTTCAAAATTACATTCGACGGTATCGAAATCGAAGTACCGCCAGGAACAACTATCATGCAGGCTGCTCGTCAGTTAGGGCCGCACTACGCCCCCCCTGCCATGTGCTATTATGAGCCCCTCAAAGGAACAGGTGGTAAGTGCCGGGCTTGCTTGGTGAAAGTCACCGCTGGGTCAGCGAAAGACCCCCGTCCTATGCCCAAATTGGTGCCTTCGTGCATCACCACCGTTCAGGATGGCATGGTAGTCGAAAACACCACCAACGAATCCGTGCTGGAAACACGTCGCGGAATCGTGGAATTTTTATTGATTAACCACCCACTTGACTGCCCAGTGTGCGACCAAGCGGGCGAATGTCATTTGCAGGATTTTGCTTTTGAGCACGGACGCGTTACAACCCGCTACGAAGAAGAACGCCGCACGTTTGAAAAACACGACATCGGCCCCTATGTGCAGTTGCACATGACCCGCTGTATTCTGTGTTATCGTTGCGTATTTACGGCCGACCAGATTACCAATAAACGGGTGCACGGCGTAATGAATCGCGGCGACCACGCCGAAATCAGTACGTACATCGAGAAAGCCATCGACAATGATTTTTCAGGCAACGTGATTGACGTATGTCCTGTGGGCGCTTTGACCGATAAAACATATCGTTTCAAAAGCCGGGTGTGGTTCAGCAAACCCGTTGAGGCACATTGCGACTGCGAAAAATGCAGCGGAAATGTAACACTTTGGTACCGAGGAGATGAAGTAATTCGGGTAACGGCCCGCAAAAATGAATGGGGTGAAGTAAAGGAATTCATCTGCAACACCTGTCGTTTTGAACGTAAAAAAACCAGCGATTGGACGATTGAAGGCCCAACCAAAATATCGCGCCACTCGGTTATTATGGCCAATAAGTACCGCGCAGATGTAAAAAAGCCAGCGTTTGGTTTGAAAGTAGCCGAGGCCCAATACAAACAAATCGACGATTCTCGTCCGTACATTACCGATGGAACCACGATTCGGGAATTGAGTAAAGAAAATAACGCGAAAGCAAATCAGCGTTCACTCGCCGAGAATAATTAATTTTGAATTGACATTACGAGTTAGAAGAAAAGTGATTCTAACCTCCAACGTCCACTAACTATGACTATAGACGTCGCTCTTATCATTAAGGCAATTATTATATTGCTCATTTTTGGGATTACGCTCTTGATAGCGATGTACTCAACCTACGGAGAACGCAAGGTAGCGGCCTTCATGCAAGACCGTATTGGCCCCAACCGTGCAGGGCCGTTTGGTTTATTGCAACCGCTTGCCGATGCCGTCAAAATGTTTTTCAAAGAGGACTTCATCCCTTCTCAAGCCAGCAAGTGGCTTTTCATTTTAGGCCCGTGTCTTTCGATGTTGACCGCATTGATGACGAGCGCTGTTATTCCGTTTGGCGACAGTGTAAAGTATGAGTCAGCACCCGGCAAAGTATGGGATATTCCTGTGCAGGCGATTGACGTAAATATCGGTATTCTGTACGTTTTTGGCGTAGTTTCGCTGGGTGTGTACGGAATTATGGTAGGAGGCTGGGCTTCCAACAATAAATTCTCGTTGTTAGGGGCCATTCGTGCCGCATCTCAAAACATCAGCTACGAAATTTCAATGGGCTTGGCCATTATCGCCATTTTGATGATGACAGGTTCTCTTTCGATTCGCCACATTGTAGAACAACAACACGGCGGCAACTGGAATATTTTCTACCAACCGCTCGGCTTTATCATTTTTATCACCTGCGCTTTTGCGGAATGTAACCGTACTCCTTTTGACTTACCAGAGTGCGAAACCGAGTTGATTGGTGGCTATCACACCGAGTACAGCTCAATGAAATTAGGCTTTTATCTTTTTGCCGAATACATCAATATGTTCGTTTCTTCGGCCATGATTTCCAGTCTTTATTTCGGTGGTTACAACTACCCTGGGATGGATTGGGTACAGGCACAGCTGACAAGTTCGTTGGGTGAAATTGCTGGCCACAACGTGGGCACACTCATCGGGACATTGGTATTTTTTGCAAAATCACTGTTTTTCGTATTCTTTTATATGTGGGTACGCTGGACATTACCACGTTTCCGTTATGACCAATTGATGAATTTGGGCTGGAAAGCACTTATTCCGTTGGCTATGATCAATATTATTCTGACGGGAGGAGCTATTTTATTCTTGAAGCCGTTGATAGTGAGTTTCTTAAAATAAATTTCGAAGATTTGACATTGGCATTCCAACGCCAAGGAGTCCAACGTCCTAAATCATAAAGATATGCAATTAACAAATCGTTCGAAGCAAGTCAGCAACAAGCAAATGACCTTTGCTGAGCGGATTTATCTGCCCGCTATCGCTACGGGTCTGGGGATTACGATAAAACACTTTTTTCAGAAAAAAGTAACCATTCAATACCCAGAAGTGAAGCAATTTCTCGGCCCAGTCTTCCGTGGACGGCACGTATTAAAGCGTGACGAGCAAGGACGCGAGCGGTGCACCGCCTGTGGACTATGCGCCGTAGCCTGCCCTGCTGAGGCCATTTCGATGGTAGCGGCTGAGCGCGAAAAGGGAGAAGAAAAACTCTACCGCGAAGAAAAATACGCCGCCGTGTATGAAATCAACATGCTGCGCTGTATTTTCTGTGGTTTGTGCGAAGAAGCCTGTCCTAAACAAGCGATTTACCTGCGCCACGATGAGTTTGTTCCTGTATTTACCGAGCGCGACCAAGTGATTTGGGGCAAAGATTTACTCGCCGAAAACATGAACAACCGTTATCTGCGCAAAGCATGGACCAAAGAAGAAGCACGCGAGCAAGATTTGAAAGGTGTAGAGGCTGAACCAAGAACCCAACTGTAATTTTTAACATTGGGAAAACTTGAAAAGTTATTGGACAAAATCCTTCGTGGATTAGCTGACAATAACATTGATTTTGAAGAGCTTTGTAGACTGTTAGTGCGATTTGGCTTTGATGAACGTATAAGAGGGAGTCACCATATATTTTCAAAAGAAGGTGTCGAAGAAATTATTAATTTGCAACTTGGTTCTGCCGGAAAAGCAAAGGGCTACCAAGTCAAGCAAGTAAGAAGTATAATTTTAAAATACCGATTGTTAAGCCCAAAAGAAAATGAATAACCCCAAATACGAGATTATCATTTATTGGAGCCAAAATGACGAAGCTTTTATCGCTGAAGTTCCCGAGCTTCCGGGATGTATGGCAGACGGGCAAACCTACAAAGAAGCCTTAGAAAACGCTGAAATAATAATTAGTGAATGGCTCGAAACAGCCATTGAGTTGGGACGCAACATCCCCGAACCTAAAGGTAAATTAATATACGCTTAACACAAATTGGTTGACAAACCGATACTGAATTAACTATGGATTTTTCCAGCTTTTTAAATAATCTTACGCCTGCAACGGGCTTTTTTTACTTCCTGTCATTTTTGACAATCTTGACGGGTTTAATGGTGGTTTTATCCAAAAACCCCATCCACAGCGTGTTGTATCTAATTGCAACATTCTTCTGTCTATCAGGGCATTATGTGCTTTTAAACGCCCAATTTCTGGCAGCCGTCAATATTATCGTTTATGCGGGTGCCATCATGGTATTGTTCCTGTTCGTCATTATGTTCCTGAACCTCAAACAAGAAGACGAAGAATCAAAAACCAACTTGACCAAAATTGCCGCGATGGTAACGGGTGGGACGCTGTTTTTGATTTTCGTCGCTGTTTTCCGCAAGACACAATTTGGTGCTTTTAATGCGTACAGCTTCGACTCGCAAGTGGGGATGGTGGAAAGCCTCGGCGAAGTTTTATACAAAGATTATTTACTTCCTTTTGAATTGGCCTCTATTCTATTTTTAGTTGCCATGATTGGTGCCGTGATGCTCGGGCGTCGCGAAGCAGGCGACCGCCACTTCTAGGAACTGAATTTATTCAAATCAAAATCCCCCGCAGAAGTTCTACGGGGGATTTTGATTTTTAGGCTTCTCCGAAAAATACCGTCTATGCCGTTAATTCAAAAACACCCATCTCCTTTTCTTCCCCATTGATAATAATCGAAAGCTGGTGGGCTCCAGGGTAAAATTTTCGGGTAGTGATCGGCACAAACTTTTGTTTTCTTCGAATGGTTGCCCGTTCTGCTGGGGCATATTCTCGCTCACTTATTTTAAATACTTTTTTCGACAGTTGGCCATTTTGCTTTTGATAATAAACCGCATATTCCAAACGCACCGTGTGATGGCTTTCATTTTGGTTAAAAATCGAAAACGTAAACTCCAAATTTTCCCCAATGGCAATTTCAGGGGTTAAAATCGAAAAATTATCCACGTGAACCTGCTCACTCACTAAGTTACAAAGGGCCAATACGTCGCGGTGGCCTTGTTTCAGCAATGTACGGCAAGCGTGTTTAATAATGACATCTGTTTCTTTCGTTTTCCCTTTCCATCCATTGGCTACCTTCAATACCAAACTAGGGTGGTCTTTTGAAATATCATTCAAGTGATTGGCCACGCTGCGGCGAACCCATTCTGAAGGGTCATTTTTAAGATTTTCTAGTAACAATATACAGGGCGTCGGGTCTTTTTTTAGCGCAGGAATCGCCCTCGCCCAAGGCAACCGTGGTCGACTGCCTTCACTGGCCAACCGCCGTACTTTATGATTTCCGTGCAGTGACCAATTATGCATTTGATTCATCATTTTGTCGCCATATTTCAACAAAAACGGCCTGACAGCAAACTCACAACTGACAAATTGGGTCACAAATTCAATCGCTTTTACTGAATTTTCGTAGTCTTCCAATCCATAAGTTTCGATATAATCTGGGAAAAAAATGTACGCCAAACTATCTTCTTGTTCTTTATTTTGACGAATTTGAGTGATGATTTTTTCAATCAACTTAACAGCCTCACTAAATTTAATCGGTAGAAAATGATGCAGTACCCTTGTGGTATGCCTCATGCGATCTTTTAGCTCTTTTTGCTCAAATTCTGCATCAAAAATCAACGCAAGAAACCGCTGTTTGTCAAAATCGGAAATGGTTTTGGCCAGCGTTTCCGCAAATGTGTTGTAAAAATCGGGAGAGTAAATATCTTTTAATGCACTCATGGCTGTTGGTTTATCTTTACAGGAAAATACTTTATTTCACTGCAAAGATAAACCCTCACGATGACAACCCTATGGCAGTAGGTTTTAGGAAATTGCCGCCATTTCCCGTAGTTTTTGAGTGGGTCGGAAACGTTCGCCATACGTATCGGCCAAGCGGTCGAGGGTACTTACGAAGGTTTTAATGCCTACAAAATCCACAAAAGAGAGCGTACCACCCGTATAAGGTGGAAAACCCCACGCCAAAATAGAGCCTAAATCAGCATCTAATTTGGTACGAATGACTCCTTCTTCGTAGCAACGAACGGTTTCGAGCGCCTGACGATACAACAAACGCGTTTTAACTTCCTCCAGCGAAGGTTGCTGCGACGCCACGGGAAATAAGTCCGCGAGTCCCGACCAAAGCTGTTTTTGAGCGCCTTCTGGATATTCATAAAAGCCCGCCTTGGCTTTTTTACCCAAGCGTCCCATCTCCGTAAATTGCTTACCGATTTGGTAGCTCGTATCAGTGTCGGCCAATACACCGTCTTTCACCGCTTGTCCCGAGATTTTATACACTAAATCCAACGCCACTTCATCCGTCACGGCCAAGGGGCCCACGGGCATTCCTGCCAACTTGCCCGCATTTTCAATCAATACAGGGTTCACTCCATCTTTGAGCAGTTCCATGCCTTCCGACGTATAGGTTCCAAAACACCGTGAAGTATAAAATCCTCGTGAGTCGTTGACCACAATGGGCGTTTTTCTGATTTTACGGGTATAATCCACCGCTACGGCCAAGGCATAATCAGAGGTTTCTTTCCCAACAATCAACTCCACCAACATCATTTTATCAACGGGCGAAAAGAAGTGAATTCCTACAAAATTTGCCGGATTTGCCGAGGCTTTGGCCAAGCCTGTAATGGGTAAAGTAGAGGTATTAGAACCAAAAACACCACCTTCTGCCAACATGGGTTCGGCTTCTTTGGTGACGCTGGCTTTTAAGTCTCGGTTTTCAAAAACGGCCTCAATAATCAGCTCACTACCCTGTAAATCAGCCATATTGTCCGTAGGTTTGATAAGGTTCAGGATTCCTTCGGCCTTGAGGCTGTCCATTTTCCCGCGTTCGATGGCTTTTTTGAGCAACGCCCGCGAATAGTCTTTGCCTTTTTCGGCCGCTTCGAGGCTTACATCTTTCAGCACTACTTCAATGCCCGCCACCGCACTCACGTAGGCGATGCCCGCGCCCATCATTCCCGCCCCCAAAATACCGAGTTTCTTCACATCCGTCTTCGGGATATCTTTCGGACGGCTTGCTCCTTTATTGGCTTCGTTCAGGCCCAGAAACATGGTCCGAATCAAATTCCCTGCTACTTTGGAGGTGGCTACCTGCACAAAATGCCGCGATTCAATCACAATCCCACGGTCGATATTGACCAATAATCCTTCGTACACGCACGACATGATGTGTTGCGTAGACGGGTAATTCCCCTTAGATTTGTCCATCATCATGGCCGTACCCACCGTGAAGGTTTGCATTCCTACGGGGCTTAAAACCGCGCCATTTGGCACTTTATAATTGTCTTTTGCCTGAATTTTACCCGTTTTCTTATTGACTTCATCCCATGGTTTTACGGGTTTAGGATTCGAGACAATCCAAGTCTCGGCTTTTTCGAGCATTTCTTCACGCGTACCCGCAACGGCATCAACGATACCCAAACCCAGTGCTTCTTTGGGCGTCAGCTCTTTGCCTTCCAACATCAACGGCAGCGCCGCCTGCATCCCAATCATGCGGGGCAACCGCTGCGTACCGCCACCGCCGGGCAATAACCCTACTTTCACTTCTGGCAACCCTAGTTTGGTTTTAGGATTATCCAATGCCACCCGATAATGGCACGCCAGACAGATTTCCAGCCCTCCGCCCAAAGCGGTACCATTGATGGCCGCCACGACGGGTTTGCCATTGGTCTCTATTTTGCGAAAAAGTTGATTAAGCTCTACCGAGATTTTCAGGATTTCGGCAGGATTTTCGTTCTGATTCCGTAAAATCATTTTCAAATCCGCCCCAGCCACAAATTCAGGCTTGTCGGAAGTAATAATAATGCCCCGGACGTCGGCATCACTGTACGCTTTTTCCAGCGCCGCTCCGAAGGCAGGCACCGATTCATCGTTCAGGACGTTCATGGGAGAGCTAGTCATGTTCCAGCTCAGGATTGCTATGTTGTTACGGATTGTGTAGTTGATTGTCATAATGATAAAATTTAACCTCTCCCCTGCCCCTCTCCTAAAAATTAGGAGAGGGGTTCTAGTGATGCAGGCGATGTACTTTTTAAAAAACTTTTAATTCGAGTCAAAACTTGAGGTAAATTTTTTAGTACTTCCTCATTTCGAAATCTTACTACCTGAATTCCAATTCCATTAAGCGTTTCTGTGCGATAAGCATCATAGCGTTGAGCTTCAATAGAATCATGTACACTACCGTCTACTTCAATAGCTAATTTTTCCTGTGGACAGTAAAAATCCAATACAAAGTATCCGGCACTGTATTGCCGTCTAAATTTCAGGTTTTCAAATCGACGATTTCGCAAAACTTCCCATAAAGCATCTTCTGATTCTGTTTGCTCCTTTCGTAATAAACGACGAGTAACTTCCATCTGCTTAATGTTATAGATAATAGCCATGGTTTCAATTTCTCCCCTTCTCCTCGTTTTGAGGAGAAGGGGTCGGGGGATGAGGTTACACCATTTCAAAAATCGTTGCAATTCCCATACCTCCGCCAATGCACAGCGTAGAAAGACCAAATTGCTTGCCCGAACGTTCCAGTTCGTCAATGAGCGTAGCCGAAATAATCGCGCCTGTCGCGCCCAGCGGGTGCCCCAAAGCAATAGCGCCCCCATTAACGTTGACTTTAGCATGGTCAACGCCCAATTGTTCCATAAAAAAGAGCGGAATGGCGGCAAAAGCTTCGTTTACTTCAAACAAATCAATATCAGAAATGCTCATTCCTGCTTTTTTAAGCACTTTTTGGGTGGCAGGTACGGGGCCAGTGAGCATGATAGTCGGCTCGGAGCCGATGATGGCAAATGCCTTGATTTTGGCGCGGGGTTTTAGACCTAATTTTTCACCGATTTCTTTAGAGCCTATCAACAAACCCGCCGCTCCGTCGACGATTTGGGAAGAATTACCCGCGTGGTGAACGTGGTTTATCTTGTCGACATCGGCATATTTCATCAGTGCCAAAGCATCTAAACCCATACTGCCCATCATTTCAAAAGCGGGCTTTAGGTTTCCTAGCGATTCTACGGTCGTTCCCGGACGCACGCCTTCGTCGCGGTCGAGCAGGGTAATGCCGAGTTCGTCTTTGTAAGGAACCAGTGATTTCGCAAAGCGATTTTCTTTTTGAGCAACCGTAGCTCTGCGGTACGATTCAGCCGCAAACGTATCTACATCCGTGCGTGAATAACCGTATTTTGTAGCGATTAAATCGGCCGAAATGCCTTGCGGAACAATATTATGACGCGCCACAATCTGCGGATTCATAAATAAAGCACCACCGTCGGTGCCCATCGGTACGCGGCTCATAGACTCCACACCGCCCGCCACAATCATATCTACCTGACCCGACATCACGTAAGCGGCGGCTTGGTTGATTGCCTCTAGCCCCGACGAACAAAAGCGATTCAGCTGCACGCCCGCCACACTTTCGGCGTAGCCTGCTTCAATGACGGCCGTACGGGCTATGTCCGCCCCTTGTTCTCCCACGGGCGTTACGCAGCCCATAATCACATCATCTACATAGCTCGTATCCAATTGATTACGTTGCTGTATTTCTTTTAAAACGGAAGTGAGTAATTGAATCGGTTGCACTTCGTGCAGCGACCCGTCCGACTTGCCGCGTCCGCGCGGGGTTCTGACGGCGTCATAAATAAATGCTTCGGCCATGGGGGTTTTAGACGTTTAAAAGTAGAAAGAGGATAGCAAACAATACTCTGCCTGCATACTATTATGCAACAAAAATACAGCGCATTTTGATAAAACCAAGGCGAAGTAAGTGAAAAGAAGAAAAGGCGTTATGCCATAAATATTTTCTTGAGGGCGCCCCACAAAGCACGTTTATTTTTATCGTCGGTCTGGACAATATCCAACGACTCGGCCAACAAAAAGTTGACGCCCGAAATGCGTTTGGGGTCGTAGCGGTTCATCATTATTTCGAGGTTGATGTTGATAAACGGCACCCCAAAAGAAATAAAATGATGCACTGTTTTATTTTGCAGCAACGGCCTAAAATCCATTTGTTTTGCCCCTGCCAGATTAAGAATATCCACGCCTTCGAGGTTCAAATTGACCGCTTTCAGTACTTTTTCCAGAAAAATCGTATTACTGGGCGACATCGCCGGGGCTTCATCTACCAGAATAAGAATCTGATGATTGAGCGTCGGCAAAGGCAATGAAGTTGAAGCAGGTGGGGCGCTCACCTTAGGAGCAGAGACTGGAGCAAGTAGAACAGCAGGCTCCTCCACGGCAATCACGGAGGAAGGATACATTGCTTCCTCGGATTCACTGACGGGAGTCTCCCCCTGTACCCGGTATAGGGTTTCGTTTTGATAAAGTAATTGATAAAACGATTTGCTCATGCTACAAAGCTAAAAAGAGTTGAGTAAAAAATTCACCCGACCCCTAATATTTAGTCACTAAATGTCCGCTAAATGTACACATAAAAGCGCCCATTTTGAGGTATTGGGCCCCCGCAACGTCTTCAAAAACAGCCACTTTTACTTTATCGCCCGCCACCAATTTTAAATCACGACTAATCTGAAGAATAAAATTAGAATTTGCTACTGGAATATAACTCGCTTGGGTTGCCACCGCATTATTAACCAACAATTGAATATTCGCAAAATTATTGATATTGATTGTTGCCCCTGAAATATTCAACGAAACGTACGCATCAAAGTGATAAATACCATCAAAAGGGGCTATAAATGTGTTGGGGTCTACTCCAGCTGCAGCTAAATTGAAATTGTTCCCAATGTCGTAAGATTCTGTTGTAAAAGGGACAATCGTGGTCCCACTGGTTTCAATGTTTAGCCCACCAATATTGGCAACTCCAAACGCAGGTGCATTTTGCGGGCCTGCCACCTCGGTGTTTATCCAAGCGGTTCCGTTGCAATAATACATTTTATTGTCGGAGGTGTTGTAAACCATTCTTCCTTTGGTCGATGCCGAACAGCTTGGAAGTGAGGCAACTCGGGGCAAATCCAGGGCAGCGGGATTGATAGTAACTGATTGAGCAAATACTGAGCCGATAAACAGCAGCAAACAAACTGTAAGAATAGTAGAAGCTTTCATGGCGTTATGTTGAGTTTAAAGAAATGTTTCTTCAAACATAAAACCACTTAAAATCCACCACAAAAACTTCAAATTAAAGAGGAAGAATTGTGAATTAAAACGTAGCAAATAACAGGTTAGCCGTTGTTTTGAAGCCCTACTTTTTAATAGCTTGTCTCATCCAATTTCACTTTACCTCGAAAAGTCCAAAACACAAACGAAGTATAAACACCCACCAACGGTACCCCAATGGCCGCGAAGGTGAGCATGATTTTGAGCGATTTTTCGGTAGACGAACCATTATAAACCGTAATGTGCAGGTCGGGGTCAATCGTCGACAAAATGATGTTTGGAAAAAGTCCAACCGCTACCAAAATTATTAACATAGCCGTCACAAACGCCGACGAAAGAAAGGCAAAAAAGTACTTCCGATAAGCAATCTGACGGGTAATGTTGGCCACTGCCAAAATTGCCAATACCGGAAAGGCAAACATATAAGGCACTTCTTTGTAGCGCGTAATCATGTGTGGAATGTACAGCAACGTAGCCAACGACGTAATGGCAAACATCAGCACGAAGAAAATTGTGGTATTTTTGACCAAAATCGTGAGTTTGGCGTACAGGCGATTCTCGGTTTTCATTACCAAATAAATGGCACCGTGCATCATAAACAACGCCAGCGTCGTGACCGCCACCAACAACGCATACGGATTAAACAAATCGAGTAAAGTGCCTTGGTAAGCGTAGTTTTTGTCAATCGCAATCCCCTGAATCACATTCCCCAAGACCAATCCCAACGCCAACGCCAGCAGAATACTGGATGCACTATAGCATATATCCCAAAGCCTACGCCACCAGAGCATGGGCTCTTTGGAACGAAATTCGATGGAAATAGCCCTGAAAATAAGCATTACCAAAAACACCATAAACAGTTCGTACAGCGCCGACAAAATAGTGGCGTAAACTACTGGAAAGCCAGCAAAAAGCGCCCCGCCCCCAATAACCAACCACACTTCGTTGCCATCCCACACCGGCCCGATGGCGTTGAGCGCAATGCGTCGGCTTTCTTCTTTCTTAAAAAACAGGTGCAAAGCCCCCGCCCCGAGGTCAAAACCATCCAAAATAGCGTAACCGCTAAACACCGCACCGATGACCAAAAACCACCACGTGGGCAAATCAAGACCGAGTATTGTTTCCATCAGTTTAAAATCGGGTTATCACGTTTGGAAGAATCAGGAATTGTTTCAGAGTGAGTATCTACGGGACCATGCTTGATTTTTTTGTTCAATAAATACAAAAACAAGGCAAATAGAAGCGCGTAAACCAAAGTGAACATAATCAAAGAAAACAATACCTGCTCCGTTTTGAGCGATTGCGACAGTGCATCTGACGTACGCAACAAACCATAAACCACCCACGGTTGCCGCCCGATTTCGGCCGAATACCAGCCGACCTGATTAGCAATCTGGGGCAATAGCACCGACCACGCAAACAACTGAAGCAGCCATTTCTGTTCGAACAATTTCCCCTTCCACCATAAAAAAACGGCCAATAATGAAAGACCAATCAACACCATTCCGATGGCAACCATCAGGTGATAGGTCTGAAAAACGACATTAACGGCGCGGGAAGAAGGTCGGTCCTCTTTCGGAAAAGCATTTAATCCTTTTACGGGCGTTGTAAAATCTTGATGAAGCAGAAAAGACAAACCTCCAGGGATTTTTACACCCGTTATTTCTCGTTTGTCGGCATTGGTCCAGCCTATCAAGTACATATCCGCCACGGCCGACGAATCATAATGACCTTCAAAAGCGGCTAGTTTTGCAGGCTGGTGCTTGGCCACACCGTCGGCCGAGCGGTGGCCCGTAAACAATTGCATCAACGAAGCAACGGTGGCCACCGTCAGGGCGATTTTAAAACTTGCTTTGGCGATTTCGAGATGGCGTTGTCGTAAAATATAATACGCGTTGACGCTCAAAACCAAAAACGAGCCCGCCAAAAAAGAGCCGATAATAACGTGCGAAAGGCGGTCTACGCTGGAAGGATTGAAGACCATTTCCCAAAAATCCGTGATGACGGCCCGCGCTTTCATGCCTTCACCTTCGATACGATACCCCGCCGGCGTTTGTTGCCAAGAGTTGGCCACCACAATCCAAATGGCCGAAAACATCGACCCTAAAGCGACCATAATGGTGGAAAAAAAATGCACCCTCGGGCTTACACGGTTCCAACCAAAAAGCAGAATTCCTAAAAAACCCGATTCGAGCGCAAAGGCAAAAATCCCTTCGGCCGCCAACGCACTCCCGAATATATCCCCAACGTAGCGCGAATACACCGCCCAGTTGGTACCGAATTCAAATTCCATGACGATGCCCGTGGCGACACCGATTCCGAAAATTAAGGCAAAAATCTTAATCCAGAAGCGGGTCATTTGTTCGTAGATTTGTTTGCCAGTGCGGAGGTACATCCCTTCCATAATGACCAGAACAACACCTAAACCAATGCTCAGCGGAGGGTAGATATAATGGAAAGCAATGGTGAAAGCAAACTGTATGCGAGAGAGAATTTCTGTGTTCATAAGCGTGCTGTGAGTAAGGCTTAAAAGTACAACAAAAAGCCGCAGGCTGAACCAACCAACGGCTTTTTGTGCGTCATAAACACGCTTGATTTATTATACGTACCGATTTTCGGGGGAGTTTATTTTGCTTTCTTTTTTACCTCTTCCAAAATGGCATCAAGCGCGTTGCGGTCATACACTTCCCCCCGCAGAATCACCGTATTAATCGCTTGCGTTGCTTCAATATTCTCCAAAGGATTCTGATTCAGCAAAACAATATCGGCGCTTTTTCCCGCCGCAATGTTCCCGTATTGAGGTTGATTCAAAAATGTAGGTCCTGGGATAATCGCCGATTGCAAAGCCTGCAACGGTGTCAAGCCCGCTTTGACATAATGCTCCAGTTCTTTGTGCAAACCCAACCCTGGATATACGTACGAATTCAGAAATCCCGCATCTGTACCTGCAATAATGGTCACGCCTGCTTTCAGGAGTAAAGGCAACAAAGAAGTCGTTTTAAAATATATCTCATGGCGCTCGGTAATGGCGTCAGGGCTGTCCTGCACCGCACGTGTGACGCGCCATTCGTAGGTTTTCTTGAGTCCTTTGCCGAGGTATTGCAAATACGCATCGTTTTGGTGATTGTCTTGGTCCAAAAATGCAGTGCTTTGGCTAATACTCAGGGTAGGAACCACAGCCGTGCCGTTTTTGGCCATGCGTCGATACACCGCCATTGCGGTATTTTCATCAAAACTCTGTAAAGCCATCGGAAGCGCAACGCGGTACGCCAATTTTCCCGCCATTACTTTTTCTGAGATTTCTTTGTCGCGCGTGGAGCCTGCTTTCAACACGTAACTCATGTGTTCTACCGAGCCTAACCCTGCCGCCGACACTTCGTCCATCGTCAAGGCAAATGGTACGTGCCCAGAGGTTTTAATGCCTCGTTTTTTGGCTTCGGCCAAAATATAAAGATAAATCTCGGGCTTGATGGCGTTGTCGGTGATTTTGATAAAATTCACTTTCATTTTTTGCAGCGAATCCAGACTTTTATTCACTTCCTCTTTGGTACTGACCTCAATGTCGCCAATCCACGTCGACTTATAGCCTTCCAACTTCGGCCCAGAAGTAAACAACGTTGGGCCGAAAAGCGCACCATCAGCAATTTCTTTGCGCCATTGCAAAACGCTCGGGCTCAAATCGGCCGCGGCATCGCGCACGGCCGTAATGCCGTGTGCTACGTACAGAGGCAACAAGTTTTTATTTTCCTGAATGAGTGTATCCCCTCCCCCAAAATGTACGTGCATGTCCCAAAGCCCCGGAATGATGAACTTGCCCGTGGCATCAATTACCTTTTTCGCCTCAAAATTCTTGGCCTGTGATTCATCAAAAACGCCTACAATTTCTTTGCCTTTTACAACAATGATTTTCTTGGCAAGGAGTTTTCCCGTCTGAATTTCAATCAAGCTACCCGATTTTATCAGTACATCAACGGGTCTTTTTTGAGCAGAGGATAACAGAACGCAGCATGCTAAAATGTGCGTTAACAGCAGTATTTTTTTCATAATAAGATGACTATCAAGCTTTTTTTAAATCCACCGTCTTGGTGGGGTCAATTTTGAACCACAGCAATGCAGCAACAAACAGACATCCCGAAATCAGGTACAATGGAATATTGAAGTTTTTGGTGCTTTCTACCACCGAGCCGAAAATGATGGTGATGAAAAAACCTCCCATTTGACCCGCAAAGTTCATCGAGCCAGCTACCGTTCCTGCATTGCGTTTGCCAATATCAACACAGACCGCGAAGGAAACAGGCAACGCCAAATCTTTAGTCAATACACAAATGGCCAATAAATAACCCGCCAATTGATTGTCAGGCGTAAGCCCTGCCGCCAGAAAGAAGATACTTGATAAGCCCAAACCCGTGATGGCTACGGCGCGCCGTCCGATTTTTAGTCCGTATTTTTTGGTTAAAAAATCACTCAGCAATCCTCCCACTACGCAGCCGATGGCCCCCAAAAAGTACGACAGAGAGATAAAATTCTTGGATTGGTCTTCGGTCATGCCGCGCCCTTCCTGAAAATAAGTAGATGACCAGTTGGTAAAGAAATACGCGCCGTAAAAAAACAAATGACACATGAGCATCAGCGCCCAAATATCTGGATTGAGAATGATGGTTTTCCAAGGAATGGCGTGGTCGGCGCGTTTGATATTTCGGCCTGTCTCAATTTCTTCTACTTCTTCCACCGAAATACCTTCTTTCTCGGCAGGCTCGTCGCGAAACCAAGCGTACCAAGCCAATGCCCAAACCGCACCTACAACTCCCAACACCACAAACGACCAGCGCCAGCCCACCGCATGAACGAGCGGAATCACCAACAAGGGTGTCAGCGCTCCCCCGATGCGACCAGCCGCCCAAATCACCGATTGTGCGCGGCCGATTTCAACGGCGGGAAACCAACGCGAAATGGCAATCGTGGCGTTGGGATAGGCCCCCGCTTCGCCTACGCCAAACAAAAAACGCACCACAAGAAGGTAAATAAAACTGAAAGCGGTTCCCGTCAGGGCCGTGAAACCCGACCACCACAACACCACCCGGGTCAACACCCGACGGGGGCCGATGGAATCACCCATGGCCCCCGTCGGGATTTCAAACAAAGCATACGCCAATGAAAATGCGCCCAAAATCCAGCCAAATTCTTCATTGTTTAAGCCTAAATCAGCTTTTACGTACTTACTGACCACGTTCATACAAACGCGGTCAAGAAAGGTAATAATCGAAAGTGCAAACAAAAAAGCTAAGGCACGGTAGCGATATTTCATTCGTTAGGTGGGGTGAGATTACAGAGGTTAGCGGTCAATGAACCGAGCAACTATAAGATAGTTACGGTGCTAATTCGGTCCACTCCGATACTTTTATCTTGGCAATAAAACGTGCTGGCTGACCAGCAACCGATTGAAACACGGCCGCATCGCCCCAGTTAAGATCTGCCAGCGGCGCGGGCGATGGCAATGTCCCTGTAAATCCTGTATGCCCTACCAACACCGTATTGTTTGCATCTATAACCTGACTATCAACCTGCTTCATCATATTTTCATACCGCTTCGCTTCTTCATATACGTAGAAAGTCAACTCTTTGGTTTGCTGCGTCGGTACCCCAAGGCTCATCAAATCGGCGGTGGTAAAGCATCGACAAAACTCGCTAGAAAACACCCTGCTAACGGGTATTTCCAGATTTTTCAATACTTTACCTGTGGCTTCGGCCTCTTTTTTACCCAAATCATTGAGTTGGCGAGCCAGTTTTGAATCGCAAGATTTCCACCAGTTGGCCACG
Organism: Runella salmonicolor; assembly: GCF_024158025.1. Taxonomy (NCBI): domain Bacteria; kingdom Pseudomonadati; phylum Bacteroidota; class Cytophagia; order Cytophagales; family Spirosomataceae; genus Runella; species Runella salmonicolor. The sequence goes on along the minus strand of NZ_JAMZEL010000003.1, from coordinate 307,326 downwards.
GTCGAGTTGGTTTGGTCAGAGCCGACATCCGCCGCGGCGTGCCGAAATACCAACACATACCCTCCTTTTTGCAAGGGCCGTAGCACATCGGCACGCGGCGTAATGACTACTTTTATCAACAAACTGTCGTTGGCATTGTCTTCACTTTTGACCGTAATTCGCTGCGCTCCTACCACACTCGGCGCGGTATAAACCAAAGAATCTTGGGCCGTTTGCGTAGCCGTTCCCGCCGTTGTTTTCCACGTTACACGCTGATTAAACTTAACGCGGAGAGTACCCGACGGCAAAACGAGGGCCGTTTTGCCGTCAAACCCCAACACTTGCAGCGGCAAAACCGTGTCTTCCTTTTTACAGGCCACGATACAAACCGTCAACACCAACGATGACAATAACCAAAGTTTCTGATTTATCCCCTGCCTCATGATGTATTACAGATTTTGTAAGCTCGCTACAAACGCACTATCTCTGCTCCAATGGCATTCAAGCGCGTATCAATGTTTTGGTACCCACGGTCTATTTGCTCAATGTTATCAATAATGCTCACTCCCTGCGCCGACATGGCGGCAATCAACAACGATACCCCCGCCCGAATATCAGGAGAAGTCATGCGAATACCCCGCAGTTGCGTGGCTCGGTTCAGCCCCACGACCGTAGCGCGGTGCGGGTCGCAAAGAATAATCTGCGCGCCCATTTCGATGAGTTTATCGACGAAAAACAGGCGGCTTTCAAACATCTTTTGGTGAATCAATACCGTTCCTTTGGCCTGAATAGCCGTAACCAGCACGATACTTAACAAATCTGGCGTAAACCCAGGCCAAGGCGCATCTGCCACCACCAACATAGACCCGTCGATAAATGATTCAACTTCATAATGCTCCTGCGCTGGGATAAAAATATCATCGCCGCGAAATTCCATCTGGATTCCGAGCTTTTGAAAAACGCCGGGAATAACGCCCAAATCAGGGATGGAGCAATTTTTGATGGTCACTTCGCTCTTCGTCATGGCGGCCATTCCGATAAACGAACCGATTTCAATCATGTCGGGGAGCATGGTGTGCTCCGTGCCATTCAAAGATGATACCCCTTCGATAGTCAGCAAATTTGACCCTACGCCGCTGATTTTTGCCCCCATGCGGTTGAGCATCTTGCACAACTGCTGAAGGTACGGCTCACAGGCTGCATTATAAATCGTGGTGATGCCTTCGGCCATGACCGCCGCCATCAGGATATTAGCCGTACCCGTTACGGAGGCTTCATCGAGGAGCATATAAGTGCCGTGCAATCCGCTGGCATCTACCTGATAAAAACCGCCGTCGTTGGGGTCATAGTCAAATTTTGCGCCCAAGCGTTCGAAGCCTAAAAAGTGCGTATCCAATCGCCGACGTCCGATTTTATCACCACCCGGACGCGGAATACGGCCTTTTTTGAAACGGGCCAACATCGGTCCCAGCAACATCACCGAACCCCGCAGGGCGGCCGCTTTTTGGCGGTACATTTCGGTTTCCATAAATTCGAGATGCACATCAGAGGCTTCGAATCGAATGGAGCTATTGCTCAAACGGGTGCGTTTTACGCCCAAATCACCCAATAAATCAATAAGTTGGTTTACGTCACGGATGTTGGGAATATTATGAATCGTAACAGGATCTTTCGTCAACAACACTGCACAAAGTATCTGCAGTGCTTCGTTTTTGGCACCTTGCGGGGTGATTTCACCTTTCATCTGACGACCGCCTGCTATTTTGAATGAAGCCATATTTGGGGACTTGCGTTAGGAATTAAAGAGGATTCGTTAATTATTATTTGTTTTGTGCAAAGCTATCAATTTTTGAAAAAAGATAGCAAAAAAACACGCTCCATGATTCCTGAATTGCACCGCTATTTTATTGTCAACAAACCCTACGATATGCATTCCCAATTTACGGGCGTGGAGGGTCGGCCCATGTTAGGCGATTTAGGGTATCCCTTTCCTGAAGGCACGCATTGCATCGGTCGGCTCGACCACAACTCCGAGGGCTTATTGATTTTAACGACTAACAAAAAAATTACTCACCTGCTCTTTAAAGGCAAAAAACCACATCGAAGAACCTATTTATTGCAGGTGTATCGGGAAGTAAAACCCGAAACGCTTGAAGAACTCAAAAACGGGGTGGTGATTCGGGTCAAAGACAACGGAATCTACAAAACAGCTCCCTGCGAAGTGGAAATCATTGAAAAACCCACCAATTTGTTTCAAAGCGGCTGGGAATACCCCGACAACATTCCGCACACGTGGCTCTTGATGACCCTGACAGAAGGTAAATTTCGTCAAATCCGCAAAATGATGACCGCCGTAAAGCACCGCTGTTTGCGCCTGATTCGGATTTCAATCGAAAACCTTACCCTTGATGCCCTCCAACCTGGCCAAGTACGGGAAATCCCCGAAGTGGAGTTTTTTGAGCGGGTTTTCGGGAAAGAATAAAAAACTTTTAAACGTTTTATTCACCTTTTAAAATGCCCAGAACCGCTCTCTTTCCGAGCAGCCCACCTACTTATTTCAGTAGTTGAAGCTGATTGGTATAGTTCATACTTTTGAACCAAACCAATCACTTCGATGAAAAAGCTCGTATTCTGCGTCTGCACTTATATGTTGATGAGTTCAACGGTTTATTCCCAAATCAACATCATTCAAAAAACCAATGCCGGAATCACCATTAGCCCCAACGGAATCAGGGGTAGCCTGCCCCTCAGTACGGCCGAAGATACTACCAATATCTCGATTGGTGAAAATGCGCTGAAAAGCAATATTAATTCCAAAAGAAACATTGCCATCGGCAAAGACGCCCTGATGACTTACTCTAAAGCCTTTATTTCCAGCGACTTGCTAAATGCTTCGCAGTTGGCCATTGGTTTTGAAGCCCTCCGCAACTACACCACCACCAGCGCGGCGCTCAATATCGCCATCGGCACCCGGGCCATGGGCGGCATCACACAGGACGGCGGCAGCGTGGCCATTGGGCATTTTTCGATGGAAAACAACCGGGGCGGCGGAACCGTCGCCATCGGCCACCGGACGTTGAGCGCGGGAAGCACGGATACCGACCAAGGCGTTTTTATCGGAAACGGCGCTGGCTCTTTTGCTCCTAGCGGTACGGGAACCGTGGCGGTCGGTCATTCGGCCATGAATTTTGGGGGCGGTGGCAACAACACCGTCATCGGGAGCGGAGCGGGCGGCGGCACCGGTACTTCTTCCAAAATCGGCAGTGGCAACATCATGATTGGCTCAAATGCTGGCAAACTAGAAACGGGCGATGATAAACTTTACATCGAAAATACCAGCGGTGGTAATCCATTGATTGGTGGTAATTTTTCGACCGATCGTGTGGGCATCAACCGCCAAATCAGCGACATCGACGCCACACCATTTACGTTGCAGGTGGGCGGCAATGCCCTTGTTACCAACGGAATAAAATTAACCAATATCGGTGAGGCCGAAGGTCGTTTTTTAAGAACAGACGCTGCCGGCAATGCCTCTTGGGCGCCCGTGTCTTCTCTCTGGCAAGTGGCGGGCACAGCAGGCAACGAAATCCAAAACACAAACGTAGGCGGATTTTGGTCAAACAACCCCGCCACCGTAGCTTGGTTGGCCACAGATATCACCAATCCTCCCACGGCTCCCGTGTTGGGCGGCGGTACTCGCATGATGTGGATACCCTCCCGCAGTGCTTTCCGGTGCGGCTCCGTCGATAACACCAACTGGGACCCAGCCTTCATCGGACTTCATTCGTTTGCATCAGGCTATAATTCAATGGCTACGGGGCGCGGCAACATTGCGATGGGATTCAACGCCATCTCTGACGGCACGTCCAATACCATTGCTTTTGGTGAAAATACGCGGGCTTCTGGCACCAACGCCTGTGCCATCGGCAACGGTGTCAATGCCAATTCGTTTTATTCAACGGTGGTGGGTTCTTTTAACCTTCTTCCCTTCGCAGAGGCCAGCACTTGGGTAGGTACTGACCCCCTGTTTACGATTGGGTCGGGCCAAAATGAGCTAAACCGCAGGAACGGGTTACTGATGCTAAAAAATGGAAAAACAGCCATTGGAAACATTACCCCCGAATCTTTTCTGCACGTTTTTGAGAGTGAATCGAGCGCTGCCCCGAGCCCAAACACCATCGCAACTTTCGAAAAAAATGGAAACGGATATATTTCTCTCCTGACCCCCGAAGCCAGCGAAAATGGCATCACCTTTGGGCTACCCTCCAGCGGCGTGAGCGGAGGGATCATTTATAACCCAGCAGGCACCAAAAGCATGCAATTCCGCACGGCCGGCAATACCACCCGCATGGCCATCCTTGCCAATGGCAACGTGGGGATTAATACCACCTCCGCTACCGCCAAGCTAGACGTAAGCGGCACGGTAAAAATTGGAACGAACGGAAGCGCCCTTGACGAAATCATCAAAATCAGCGAGGCGGCCGATTTGCCGAGCATTCCTGCCAACGGTAGTTTTTCTCAAACATTTACCGTGACCAATGCCCAGACCAGTTCCACGGTCTATATTTCACCAGATACTGACCTGACCAATGGCATCATCATTGCCTACGCTCGGGTTTCGGCATCCAATACGGTTTTGGTAAAATTTAACAATGTATCCGCTGCCCCCATCGACCTAGCTAGTACAAAATTCCATATTACGGTGATTCGATAACCACCCAATTTTTCTGATTTGGCATTATTTAAACACTAAAAACCCGCAAAAACAATGCTTTTGCGGGTTTTTAGTGTTGTCGGCTTTGGTGTCAAAAGCCGCATTAAGGTGTGTTTTCAGGCCATAATGCTCAGGTGCCTAAGCCGTGGTTGATTACCGACGGATTGGAATGAGCGCAAGCGATTTGCTGAGCCGTGCGTACGGATTGCAAATGTCAAAAATCATTATGAGTAACCCGATAGCAAGCACGGCTGAATTTTCTAGTGTGAGTATCATCTTATTTGGTTTACTGTTAAAAAAGCATGAGAAAAAATATTGAATGAGTGAGCTTACCTTGAGTGTTACCTTTTCTTAAGAGCAAAAAAAGCGGGCTATCTTTCAATGATTTGCTTAAAGTTACTTGGTTATTAATGAATTAACTAACGATTCGCCAACTTAAATGAATCAAATGCTAAATTCTTGCGTCCCTAATTTGCAATAAACTAGCAATCAACTAATTGAGTATTTAAAAACCTCCAGTTTTGGGGAAAGAACATTTAACAAAACCTCCGTCTCTACGGCGAAAAGTGCTGCACATACATAACGTTATTAGAAGGTCTTTGTTTTTAAGAGGGGATTAAAATTCTTTGGGTAGAAGTGATTTGTGTTGATATTTTTCATTCTACATTTTACAGTTACTTACACTAGCGCATAATGTTCTAGTTTTTTCTTTTCAAAAACGTTTTTAGCATCGCCACTTCCTCGTCCTCAATGGCGGGAAAATTAGCAATGCGGAAAGTGTTATTTTTCCATTCGCCATACCCGTTTCCGAGCGTAATTCCCGCCGAAAGCGCCGCTTTTTTAACGACAGAAACTGCTTCTGGTTCTCCTTTTACGGCAATGACCGTGTCGGAGCGCGTAGCAGGATTTTGAACCAAGGGTTGCCAATCGGTCTCATTTTCCAGAAAACTATACCAAGCCTTCGCCCGCGCTTCACTTCTCGCGCCCACCTCTTGTATATTATCCACTTGCCCCATGACGCGCATCAGCAGGTAAATACCGAGGGTATTAGGGGTATAGTGCGTTTGGTATTTTTCGAAATTTTCGTGCATGATAAGCAAGCTGTTATAACGCAGAATGTCGTTGGCTTGCCGCGCTTTTTCGAGCGTTTTGGGAGAACACACCATAATCCCCAACCCCGCAGGAAGCCCCAAACACTTTTGAACCGAAGCAAACCAAACATCGCCCAAGGCCCAATCAAAAGCCACGCCTCCCAATGAGGAAGTGGCATCAATCGCAATGAGAGCATCGGTCATGGTACGAATTTTTGCTAATTCTTCCATTCGGATATGGGTTCCGTTGGAGGTTTCGCTGTGGGTCAAACAGAGTACTTCATAGTCGCGCAAACGCTGGCGATTGAATTCTGCGCGGACCACATCGTTTTCATGTTCAAACAAATGATGCGTGAGCGTTTGCTCAATGGGAAACAGCGACCCCGACGTTTGCGGCACAATGTGCGAAGCATAGCTGAACCATTTTTTGCCGAAAGCCCCATTATAATGGTGGGCGCTATGGTGCAATGTCAGCGATTGGGCAATGATTTCCCACGCTTCCGTCGCCGACGAAACCAAATAAATAGAATAATCTTCGGGAATATTGAGTTTGAGGTGCATCAGGCGGATGGTTTCCCGCAATACTTCCATAAACCCCTGACTGCGGTGGTTCATACTCAATATCCCCGAACGAAAGGCATCTTGTAGATACCCTTCCACCTGTGGATATACCTTTGAAGGACCGGGATAAAAGGTGATCATATTGAATAAAGAGAAAAAGGGAAATTAATAACCGTAAAACTGTAAAACCGAGAAACGGCAAAATGTAAAAGGGAAATAATAACCGTAAAACTGTAAAACCGAGAAACGGCAAAATGTAAAAGGGAAATAA